>NZ_CP080412.1:1200000-2400000 GCF_019457635.1 Shewanella mangrovisoli | reverse complement strand
TATCGGTGGCCATTATCTATCGGCATTGGCCCTAATGTATGCCGCCACGGGCGATCAGGCGGTGCTTGAGCGACTCAACTACGTGGTGGCCGAGTTGGAAAAGTGCCAACAGGCCCATGGCAATGGTTATGTGGGTGGTGTCCCCCATGGAGACAAACTATGGCAGCAGGTCGCCGCTGGCCATATCGAAGCGGATCTGTTTACGCTCAACCAATCATGGGTGCCTTGGTATAACGTGCATAAGGTATTCGCGGGCCTGCGGGATGCCTATCTTTACACTCAAAATCCCACGGCGAAGAAAATGCTCGTCGGTTTTGCCGATTGGATGCTGGATTTAAGTCGCAATCTAAGTGATGAGCAGCTGCAGCTCATGCTGCGCACCGAATACGGTGGCTTAAATGAAACCTTAGCGGATGTGTACAGCATTACAGGTCAAAACAAATACTTAAATCTTGCGAATCGCTATACGGATCAGAGCCTGTTACAACCGCTGTTGCAGCATCAAGATAAACTGACGGGCCTACATGCCAATACACAAATTCCTAAAATTGTCGGTGTGGCACGTATTGCCGAGCTGAGTCATAACAAGGAATGGTTAGAAAGCGCCGATTATTTTTGGCAGCAAGTGGTTCACCAGCGCACCGTATCCATCGGTGGCAACAGTGTGCGTGAGCATTTTCATCCCAGTGAAGACTTCAGCAGTATGCTCGATTCGGTAGAAGGGCCTGAGACTTGCAATACCTACAACATGTTGAAGCTGTCAAAATTACTGTATGAAAACAAACGTGATTTACGCTATATCGATTACTACGAGCGTGCACTCTACAACCATATCCTCTCGTCCCAGCATCCGCAAACTGGCGGCCTAGTGTATTTTACGCCAATGCGCCCAGACCATTACCGCGTCTATTCCTCGGCGCAGGAAAGTATGTGGTGTTGTGTCGGCTCAGGCATCGAAAACCATGCTAAATACGGCGAGCTCATCTATGCCGAGGAGGACGACAATCTGTTTGTGAACCTGTTTGTTGATTCTGAGGTCCACTGGAAAGCCAAAGGCATCAGCCTTAGCCAAAAAACTCAGTTCCCCGATGACAATACTTCGCAGATGATTATCCATCAGGAGGCGGACTTTACCCTCAATCTGCGCTATCCCACATGGGCTAAGGGTGACGTGACCGTGAGTATTAATGGCGAGCCGCAAAGGTTTAAACCGACTCAAGGGCAATATATTCCCTTAACGCGGCACTGGCGCAAGGGCGATAGCGTGACCATCACCTTACCTATGGACATTAGCCTTGAGCAGCTGCCAGATAAAACCGCCTATTACTCAGTGCTTTATGGGCCAATTGTGTTAGCGACAAAAACGGCGCCTATTGCTAACGAAGCCTTAAACTTTATCGGCGATGCCAGTCGCATGGGGCATATTGCCAGCGGCCCTATGTGCGAACCCAGTCAGGCGCCGATTTTTATCAGCGACGGCACCCGCTTTTTAACCGATATTCGCCGTGAGCCCATGAGTCAGTTGCAATTTACCACGGGGAAAGCCCGTACAAATCAAGCGAGCCCCATCACGCTGATCCCCTTCTTCCGCCTGCATGACAGCCGTTATACCTTGTATTTTGGCCAGAGTGCGCCCGATGAATGGCAACAGAAACAGCAAAAGCTAGCTCAAAAAGCCCAAATGGAAGCCAAGCTGATGGCGCAAACCTTAGATAGTGTGCAGCCAGGTGAGCAGCAACCTGAGTCGGATCATTTCTTTAAGGCATCAAAGAGTGAAGCGGGCCTTAATGGTAATCGCCATTGGCGCCATGCCCAGGATTGGTTTAGCTATCAACTCGATGCTAAAGGTGAACCGCGACCCATATTGCGCTTAACTTACTTTGGCTTGGATGCTGGGCGACGTTTCGACATTTTGATTAACGATAAACGCCTTGCCGAGGTCACTCTGCCTGCCGATAAGGGGCCGATATTTTACAGCGTCGATTACCCTATTCCCGCCGACATGCTGTTGGATAGCACAGTGCCCTTCAGGGTGAAATTTGTGGCAAAACCGGGCTCGATTGCCGGCGGTTTATATGAGGTGCGGCTGCTAAAAAGTGAGCCAACCTCGACTCAGTAAGCGAGCATCCCGAGCGCATGTAGTTACTCGGGCTTAAAACACTGATTCAGATAAGGGAAAGTGAAACGCTTTCCCTTGTTTTTATCCACTTACCCATAGATTCTGCGCTTGGCACTACCTAATGTTTGCTGGTGGCCCTATGCGATTCGCCGTAAATTACAGTCACTAGCCGTCAATATATCAGTCACCATTTCAGTCAATATTGAGTGGGATGTTGTTGGTAATAGACGAAATAAGTCAATTGAGTTGAAAATTTTTGTAGGCAATATCTATCGCCATTGCTGATAAAACTGTGCGACCTTATCTTCATCGTTGCAACTTCGAACAAAATATTCGATATCTTCATCGCTTTGATCGCCAAACCAGACGGTGAACAATATTGCCTGCGGGTTTAGCCCGCGCATGGCTTTAACCTCATTGAGCGCCCTGACTAATATGGCGTACAAGGCTTTAAGGTAAGCATCGAATGCCGCTTCGGATTCGAGCGCCTCAGCGTCTTCGTGCAGCAATTGCAGTTTGTCGTTAATCGCCTCAAAAATATCTTCATTTTCATCGTGATGTGGAGAGTCGCAGGCTGACCAGCGCAGCGTTTGCTTAAGTTGTGTGAGGGATTTATGCCGAAAACTTTTATCGTTTTGATATTTCTGTGCGACGGCCGTCAGGCCTTCCTCGGTGAAAAGGGTGACACCTAAATATTCCACTAAGGGCGAGCTGTATAGGCAAAAACCGTAAACAGTTTCCGCTGGATATTCTGACAGCCACCAATCGTAATATTCCGCAAGCGCCAGAGTGAGTTCCTGAGCAAGCTCTTCCATTCTTGCTTCAATATTCGCACTCAGCCTCTCCTTGTTTATCGCCATATTCCTACTCCTCGATCTTGGCAAAATCATCATCACTGACATTCACTTTCACACGCTGGCAGTACTTCTGCTCTCCATGTGAATGCTCGGGCGGCAATATAGCATCATTAGGCTCAAAGGTTGAATCAGTTAAGTGATTGAAATAGCTACCGGAATAGCTTGTTGTGCGTGCGAGCCTAAACAATAGCGCTTTACCTAAGCAATAACGCTTCAATCGGGCATAAAAAAGCGGGGCTGCTAAAGAATGCCCCGCGATGATCGATATTTCACTGCGACGGCCGTTAGGCCTTCCTCTGTAGAATCATTTGTGGCGGTAAATGAATTAGTAGAGGTTAAACAAGGGTCGCCCGCTCTCATCAAATGACACCGCTAACGTTCGCGCATGGCGATTGGGATCATAGAGTGGATCTTTAATAATTTGCGCTAATGGACGGGTATCTGTCTTTGGCACCACGCTAGGATCGCCCACCGCATGTTCATAATCACGGGCATGGTAAACACAGATGGGCGTTACGCCATCTTCTGCCACGGTGAAACTGTTATGGCCTGGGCCGAAGATTTGCTTGTCGACATCAGTGCACAGCACTGGCTGGCGGGTTTTCTTCCAAGAGTTACGATCGAGCAGATCAGCATGCTCATCGGCCTCCATATAACCCATGCAATAACAAGCACCTGTCGCACTGGCCGAGAAAGTAATGAAGATTTTACCCTGGTGTTTTAGCACTGCAGGCCCTTCGTTAACCCAAAAATCGACGCGCTCCCAATCGTAATCTGGGGTGGTGAGCATAAATTGCGCCGTCTTTAACTTGATGGGCGATGCCATTTCCGCAAGATACAGGTTGGATGCCGCAAATTGTCCACCGGTTTTCTCCGCCCAGCAGAAGTAACGCTTACCGTTGTTTTCGAAAATGGTCGCATCTAAGGAAAAGTCGATAAATGACTTATTATCACCATCGGCCGCCTGCATCATACCAAGTTCAATCCATTCATCATTCAAGGGATCTTGCCCTTGGCACTCAAGCACATAGGGGCGCAGGGCCCAAATATTTTCCTCTTCGCTGGCCGCAAAGTAGATGTACCATTTGCCGTCGAGATAATGGATCTCGGGCGCCCATACGTGGCGGCTCATCGGGCCGCTTGGGTGTTTAAACCAGATGTCGAAGGTTTGGGCGTCTTTCAAGCCATCTAAGGTCTTGGATTTACGCAGTTCGATCCGATCGTAGGTCGGAACAGAGCCCGTAAAGTAGTAATAACCGTCGCTATGTCGGTACACAAAGGGATCGGCGCGTTGCTCGACTAGGGGGCTGTTTGTTGCTCTTATCATGGAAAACCTGTCTATTTCGATTACTTAAGTGTGCTATTTTTCGTGTCTATTAAACGCATTTCGCTTGTTAGCGGGCTTGCGTGTCTTGCCGATGCAGGGTTTGGCTATCGCTCTGCTGATTATCAAATACGGGAAAACCGTCCGCCGACCAGCGAATGGCACGGTAGTAAGTGTGTCTATTACCGTCGGTCAATGGTGTCCCCTGCAGCTCAAGGTAATTACGTGCATGGTAAAACATCAGCTCGGTTTTACCATCCTCTGCCAGCACAAAACTATTATGGCCAGGACCAAAACGATTCAAGCTCGGCTCAGTGGTAAAGACTGGGCTTGCCGATTTATGCCAACTCTTGGGATCGAGTAAATCGGCATTTTCATCGGCCCATAACAGCCCCATGGCATAACGGTCATCCGTGGCGCTGGCAGAATAGGTTACAAAGACTTTACCGTTTTTAACCAACACAGCGGCGCCTTCGTTGACTTTAAAGCCTAAACGTTCCCAATCCAATAAGGGCTCGCTGATAATGGTTTCGTTATCAGAGAGTTGAGTTGGCGATAGCATTTTGGCAATCACTAAGCCGGTGTTGTAACGCTTGGCTTTGTCCTGCTGCGCCCAAATAAAATAACGCTCGCCCTTGAGGCTAAAGCTGGTCGCATCGAGGGAGAAAGCATCCTGCGCCGATTGTAACTTGCCAAGTTCTTGCCATTGGCCCGTCATCGGCGAGTCGCCCTCGAGTCCTAAGACAAACATGCGGTTATGAAAACGCACATCCTTATTGCTGGCCGCAAAATAGATATACCAGCGACCATCGATTTTGTGCAGCTCAGGTGCCCAAATATCGATACTCATGGGGCCGGTTTCATGCTTGTGCCATAGGGTTTTGGGCGTTGCTTGGCGTAAACCGTCGATAGTTTTCGCGTGGCGAAGTTCGATGCGGTCAAACTCTGGCACTGAGGCAATAAAGTAGTAACTGCCGTCATCGTCACGAATAATCCAAGGATCCGCCCTTCTCTCAATAAAGGGCGAATTCGCATCGAGGGTGTGCGCTGGGGCGCTGTGGGGTTGTGCGCGGCTAATTTCGAGCACAGGCACGGCTTGCGCTAATGGCAGCGCCAATGCGGCGAGTAAGCCAGAGACCAAAGGAAAGCGCCTAAAGACAGATACGTTAGATTGACGATTATCCATGTTGTGCTTTGCGTCCATTTAAGAGTTTCTGTAACAGGATGAAGAAGAACAGTAACAGGCCAATGACTATCTTGGTCCACCAACTGCTTAAGCTACCATCGAAGGTGATATAGGTTTGGATCACCCCCATCAAAATCACCCCAAGCACAGTGCCGAGCACAAAACCACTGCCGCCAGTTAACAAGGTGCCGCCAATGACCACGGCCGCAATGGCATCCAGTTCGACGCCAATGGCGCCAAGTGCATAGCCAGAGAAGGTGTAAAAGGTAAAGACAATGCCCGCCAGTGTCGCCAGAAAGCTGCTGATGGCGTAAATACTGATGGTGGTTTTCGCGATGGAAATCCCCATTAGTTCGGCGGAATGTTGATTGCCACCAATGGCATACACATTCGTACCAAAACGGGTGTAATGCATAACCACGGCGATAATCACAAAAAACAGGATAAAGATCAGCGAGCTTAAATCGAGCGCGCCATTGCCTGGTAGTGCAATGCTCATTTCGGCCACCGCATCGTAAAATGGATGGTCAATGGCAATCGACTCTTCGCTGAGCGTCGTCGCTAAGCCCCGCGCTAGGAACATGCCCGCAAGCGTCACGATAAAAGGCTGCAATTTATACACATGGATAATAGTGCCCATGAGTGCGCCAAACAGAGTGCCTAGGGGTAAGATAACCGCAAAGGCCAACAATGGATGCCACTGGTACTCGGTGATCAATAAACTGGTGACGACCCCGCTTAAGGCGATGACGGCGCCAACCGAAAGATCTATCCCCCCAGAGATAATCACTAAGGTCATGCCTAATGCGGTGATCAATAGGAATGCATTGTCACGCAACAGGTTGGTGACTACTCGGCCACTGGCAAAACCGTCAAACTGAAAGGTGCCAACCAGAAACATGGTCAGCAGCAATGAGGCGGTGATCCACAGCGGGATAAAACGTCTTGCTATCATAGTTTTTCTCCTGTTGCTGTACTGGCTTTTGCACTTGTGCCCTTTTCTGCTGGTTTGGCATCCGTTTGGCGCTTGGATGTGAACAGCGCCGACAATTGGCGCCTAAATTTAGCCGATTGCAACAGCAGCACGGTCAGGATAACGATGGCCTTGATCAGCAAGTTAAACTTAGCGGGTAAACCACTGACAATAATCGTGGTCGCTAAGGTCTGGATGATCAGCGCGCCGACGACCGACAGAATTAACGAGAAACGCCCGCCCGTGAGCGCAGCGCCGCCAATGACTACTGCGAGCACGGCATCCAGCTCAAGCCAAAGCCCAGCGTTATTCGCATCTGAACCTTGGATATCGGCGGTGCTGATCATGCCAGCCAACGCCGCGCACAAACCCGCAATGCCATAGGCGAACAGTTTGATGGATTTATCGTTGATCCCAAGGTAACGACTCGCCTTGGCATTACAGCCAACCGCTTCGATAAAAAGCCCTAAAGCGGTTTTACGCAGCAGTAATTGGCTGAAGGTTAGCATCCCAATCACAATCCACACTGGCATCGGCAGGCCTAAAAACTGACCCACCCCAATGGCGGCAAAGCCTGGGTGCTGAAAGGTGATAATTTGTCCTTGGTTGATAAGCTGAGCGACACCGCGCCCTGCCACCATGAGCAGCAAGGTCGCGACAATTGGTTGAATACCTAAGAAGCTCACCAGACCGCCATTAATACAGCCGGCTAAGAGCCCGACGATAAGGCCTGCTGCGATAACGGTGACTAAGCTGATATCCGGCACTAACAGTAGATTCGCGCAAACCGCGCCCGCAATCGCCATCACAGCACCAACCGACAGGTCAATTCCGCCAGTGGCAATCACGAGACTCATACCAATGGAGAGCAGCGCCACGGGTGCACTGCGATTTAGGATATCAATCAAGGAGCCATAGAGCCTGTCGTCTTGATAGCTGATATTGAAGAAATTGCTGTCAATAAACAGATTGGCCAGTAACAGAATACTTAAGGCCAATAGTGGCCAGAGGTATCGACCTATGGAGGTCGACTTACCCGCTTGGTAACGGGCGTTTTTTTCTTGAACCATGGTCTTGTGGCTTTCCTGCATCCGCGGTTGCCGCTCAGATGAGTGCGCCTCAGATTCGTTCATCTGGGGGGATATCAACTCGGCGGACATGCGTGTGGATGATAGGGTTTCGGCTGAGCTTTTCATTTATCCCTCCGCAATCGCTTGCATTACGTGTTGCGAGGTTAATTCCGCTCCTGAAAGTTCACGTACTGCATATCTGTCGCGTAATACCACGACTTTATTTGAAAAGGCCACGAGCTCATCGAGCTCAGACGATGCAACCAGTAGCGACATGCCTTCATCACACAGGGTTCTGATAAGCTTGACGATTTCGGCGTGGGCACCAATATCGATGCCGCGGGTTGGCTCATCCAGCACGAGCAGGATGGGTTCGATGGCTAACCAACGCGCGAGAATTACCTTCTGCTGATTACCGCCACTCAATTGCTCTATGGGTTTATCCGCATCTGGGGTCGCAATCTGTAATTTATCGATAAAGAACTGGGCAATTTCCTGCTGCCGCGTGTTGGATAAATACCGCCACCACCCGATACGCGCCTGCAACGCGAGTATGATGTTTTCACGAATCGATAGAGGGCCGATGATGCCGTCAATCTTGCGATCTTCGGGGCACAGGGCGATCCCGGCGCTGATCGCATCCACGGGTTGTGACAGATTCAGTTTCTGCCCAGCCAAATGGATACTGCCGCTATCGACTAAGTCCAGCCCAAACACGGCGTTGCAGACTTCGCTGCGCCCCGAACCTAGCAGTCCCGCAAGCCCAACCGCCTGCCCCTTTGGCACGGTGAGATTCATCGATTGGATTGAACCTTTCACCGACACATCTTCGAGGGACAAGAGCACGGCCTCAGCGCGGGTGATGGTGCGCTCCTTTTCCTGTTTATCGACCAATTGCTCCTGCAGATACCGGCCGAGCATGGCTTCAATCAACTTAGGTTGTGGCAGTTCTGCCGTCAGATATTCGCCGATAAACTGCCCGTTACGTAACACGGTAATGCGATCGCTTATCTGATAAACCTGATCGAGGAAGTGAGTGATAAACACGATAGCCACGCCCTTGGCTTTGAGCTGGTTTAAGATCCCAAACAGCACTTGCACTTCTTTGGCATCTAAGCTCGCGGTAGGCTCATCGAGCACTAATACCTTGGCCGACATGGCAACACCGCGGGCGATGGCGATCAGTTGCTGCACCGCGATGGAATAATCCGACAGCGGCGCGCTAACATCGATATCCAACTTGAACTGGGTTAACACGGCCCGCGCGTCGGCATACATTTTTTTAAAATGGATCAGCCCAAGGCGGCGCGGTTCGTAACCGAGGAACAGGTTTTGGGCCACGGTCAGGTTAGGTACTAAGTTCACCTCCTGATAAACCGTGCTGATCCCCGCCTTTTGCGCATCCATCGGCGTGTTGAAGTGTTGCGGCTCGCCTAGAAAGAGGATGTCGCCCATGTCTTTCGACTGGGCGCCTGTCATCACTTTCACCAGCGTCGATTTACCCGCACCGTTTTCGCCCAATAGGGCGTGAACTTCCCCTGCAAATAACCGTAAGCTCACATCCTCAAGGGCTTTGACGCCCGGATAATGCTTACTGATCTGCTTGAGTTCTAAAATAAGGCTCATAGCGCTATTCCCCAAGAAAGCGTCAATGGGATTATTGCTGGCGGCGCTTTTCGTACTCTGCGGCAGCGGTTTCTTGGGTAAATACATCACCCGTGGTGCTGATAAGCTTGGCTTGATCCTTATTGCCCTTCAGGTACGCATCGATAGCATCAAACGCTGGGCCGCCTAAGTATGGGCTCAGCTCAACCGTGGCATTGACATCGCCATCGGCCATCGCCTTAAAGTAATCGGGAACGCCGTCCACGGAGACAATCAGAATATCTGTGCCCGGTTTTAAACCCGCTTCTTTAATGGCTTGTACAGCGCCAAGGGCCATTTCATCGTTATGCGACCACACGGCGCACAGTGGCTGACCGTTTTGTGCCTTGAGGAAACCTTCCATCACTTCTTTACCCTTAGCACGGGTAAATTCGCCTGTTTGGCTACGAACAATCTTGGCATTGGGATAATTGGCTATCACTTGGTTAAAACCGGCGGCGCGATCAATCGCTGCGGTTGCACCTACCGTGCCCTGTAACTCGGCGATATCGCAGTTGCCTTGGGTTTTATCCATTAGCCATTGGCCAATCTTGCGGCCTTCTTCGCTAAAGTCGGAGGCGATACGGGTAAGGAATAAGGAGTCATCATCGACCTTGATATTACGGTCGACAATCACGACTGGGATTTTGGCGCGCTTGGCTTCTTTCAGTACGGGTTTCCAGCCTGTTTCTACCACGGGCGCGATAATAATGGCATCCACGCCTTGGGCGATAAAGCTACGCACGGCTTTGATTTGGTTCTCTTGTTTTTGCTGAGCGTCGGCAAATTTTAAATCGATGCCACGCTGTTTAGCTTCGGCCTTGACCGCTTCGCTAAAGCTGGTGCGCCAACCACTCTCGGAGCCAACCTGTGAAAAGCCCACCGTGGTGGCGTAGGCACAAGTTGCACTGACAGCCCATAATCCCAATGCGGTAATGATTTTATTATGTTTCATTATTATTCCCTTTATAATTTTAGGTAACAGAGATCCCCTAGCCTGCTGTTAACAGCAGGCTAACTCGTACAAATAAATGTTATTTCGCCTTGATTGAATTAAATATTCTTAAACTTATGTACCGTAATTTGTTGATATTGAGTATTTGCCTCAAGCATGACACTCGGGAAATGGTCAATGTTTACCGAGTTCGGATAACCGTGGGTTTCTAAACACAGGCCATGGAATTGATTAATGCTATAACCTTCATCATCAATATGGATGCCATCGAGAAAGTTGCCGCTGTAAAATTGCACGCCGACTTCTGTGGTACTAATTTCGAGTTCTCGGCCTGAAAGCGGATCTTTTAACACCGCAATAGTCTGCAAACTGTTTTTATTGTCTGGGTTTCTATCCATCACAAAATAATGATCATAACCATTGGTTAATTGCTTAATATCCGTGGCAATTAGCTTCGGTTGTTTGAAATCGTATGCGCCATCGTCGACTAAGATTAATTCGCCCGTTGGGATCTGTTCATTATCGAGCGCCAGGAAATGACTGGCTTGAATGGAGAGTTCGTGCCCTAAAATGCCTTGCTGTTTGTTGGAGGCAAGATTCCAGTAAGCATGATTGGTTAAACAGACAGGGGTGGTTTGATCGCAAACGGCGTGATAACTCAGGGTTAATTCATTGTTTTCATTGAGGCGGTATTCTAGCTTAATGGCAAGATTACCCGGAAATCCTTGATCGCCATCGGGGCTGATAATGCTGAAAACAGCTGCCACACTGTCACTGTCCTGCAGCGTCTCAACCTGCCAAGTGCAATGGCTTAATCCTTTAGGTCCGCCGTGAAGTTGATTATTGCCTTCATTGGCGACTAATTGAATTGTTTTACCTGCTAAGGAGAATTGTGCTTTACCAATGCGATTGGCGACACGGCCGGCGGTAATACCAAAATAATACGGATTAGTTGCCCAATCTTTAATATCTTGATAGCCAAGACTTAATGAAATAGGTTCTTGCGCTCGGCCATAAAGTTTGACTGACCAAATACTGGCGCCGTAATTTGACAGAACTACTTCAAGCCCGTGGCTATTGGTGAGCGTGACTAATTGTAATTCATCCGCAAATGCGGCGTGTTGTAGGCTTTTTTGAGTAACAGAGAGTTGCATGGTGAGTGCTTTACCTTTTATTTAAAATAAACTCAGCACTCACCTCATTATTCAATGAACTGAAATTTTATTGTGATATTTAAATCCAACCACCATCGACAATAAAATTTTGTGCGGTGCAGAGTTTGCTATCATCTGCTGCTAAAAATAACGCCATAGCAGCAATATCTTCGGGCATCACATATTCTTTAATACATTGGTTATTTTCGATATGTTTTGCCGTATCTTTATCTACCCAGTGTGTAAGTTGACGTTTTGTCATCACCCAACCCGGCGTTAAGGTATTAATCCGAATTTTATCTTTGCCTAAATCGGCAGCTAATCCACGGGTTAAGCCCATGGCGCCGGCCTTAGATGCGGTGTACCCTGCCATGCCTGCCTGCCGATTGTGCCAACTCATTGAACCTAAGTTGATCACTGAGCCTCCACCGAGGCGCTGCATTTGCGGCCTGACCGCTTGTACGGCGAAAAAGTAATGCCGCAAATTGGTGTTTAAGCATTGGTCCCAATATTCTGGGGTCACTTCGTCGATACTATGGCGTTGATCGCACGCGGCATTGTTAATCAATACCGAGATTGGACCTAAATCGTCCTCAACCTGAGCAATCACACGCTTGAGGGCGGCGATATCGACAAGATCGCAGTGATAAAATTTTACGCTGGCCTCTGGTTGAGTCTGCTTAAGATCTGCGACGAGTTGAGTCGACTCCTCAACTAAAATATCGACAAATGCCACCTTAGCGCCCTGCTCTAAAAAAGCGTTAACCAAGCAAGCTCCAATACCCGTTGCGCCACCACTGATAAAAATGGTTTTCCCTTGTAAACTCGGGTATTGATTAGTCAACTTCATAACTCAACCTTTTATTAAAATAATTATCTGGTTTTATTATAAAAGAAAACGAGTTCATATTTAATGGGAATGTGCTGGTATCTCTGCACCTCGGCATCCCACGAGAAAATCAAAATCACAGCCCTCATCCGCCTGGAGTACATGCTCCTTAAAGAGCGAGAGATAGCCACCATTCACAGGAATGGATTTCACCGTCGCCAGTTTGGCAAGACGAGCTTGTAACTCTTGGTCACTGATCTCCAGCTGTAACGTCCCGGCATAGGTATCTAGCGCTATCATGTCACCATTTTGGACGGCGGCTAGAGGCCCAAGGGCTTGTGCTTCTGGGGCAACGTGCAGCACAACTGTGCCAAAGGCGGTGCCACTCATGCGTGCATCAGAAATCCTCACCATGTCCTTAATTCCTTTTTTTAACAACTTCGGTGGCAGTCCCATATTGCCGACCTCAGCCATGCCCGGATATCCCTTCGGGCCACAGTTTTTAAGCACCATAATACTGTTTTCATCGATATCCAATTCAGGATCGCCGATGCGAGCGTTGTAATCGTCGAAGCTTTCAAACACCACGGCTTTACCGCGGTGCTGCATCAGGTGCGCGCTGGCGGCTGAAGTTTTGATCACTGCACCTCGGGGCGCGAGATTGCCGCGCAGTACGCGAATGCCGCCATTTTCGACCAAAGGTTTTTCAAGTGACATGATCACCTCTTGGTTATAACAAGGCGCCTCTTTGACATTGTCCCAGAGGCTAGCGGCATTGACTGTAAGCGTATTTTTGCTCAGTAAATCATGCTCAAACAGTTGCCTTAATACTGCTGGCAGGCCACCTGCGTAGTAAAAGTCTTCCATTAAGTACTGACCCGAAGGCTTGAGATTCACTATGGTCGGTACTGTGTAACCATGGCGCCAGTCATCGAGTGACAGCTCGACCCCTATCCTGCCAGCAATGGCCTTTAGATGGATAACGGCGTTGGTAGAACCCCCAATGGCGGCATTCACTTTGATGGCATTGATAAAAGCATCACGACTTAAAATTTTACTTAAGGTCAAATCCTCTTTGACCATGTCCACAATTCGCATTCCCGACATATGCGCCAATACTTGGCGGCGGGAATCCACCGCAGGAATGGCGGCATTGTGTGGCAAACTCACCCCAAGGGTTTCCACCATACAGGCCATGGTCGATGCCGTGCCCATAGTGTTACAGGTGCCCGTCGAGCGTGACATATCCGCTTCGGCATTCATAAATGCGGAGAGACTGATGTTGCCCGCTTTATATTCTTGATGCAGTTCCCATACGAGTGTGCCCGAACCAACATCCTTGCCCTTATGCTTACCATTGAGCATGGGACCACCGGTAACAACGATTGTCGGTAAATCACAACTAGCCGCGCCCATTAATAAAGCCGGAGTCGTTTTATCGCAGCCCACTAACAGCACAACACCGTCGATGGGGTTGCCTCGAATGGCTTCTTCCGTGTCCATGGCCGCAAGGTTACGGGTGAGCATGGCACTCGGACGCAAGTTGGACTCGCCATTCGAAAACACTGGAAACTCCACTGGAATGCCACCCGCTTCCCGAATGCCATTCTTTACCCTTTGCGCCAATTCCCGTAGATGACCATTACAGGGCGTCAATTCTGACCAGGTATTGCAAATACCAATCACAGGCTTATTTTGAAAGTGATGCTCAGGTATGCCTTGGTTTTTCATCCAACTACGATACATAAAGCCATTTTTGTCATCACTACCAAACCAACTAGCCGAACGAAGTGTTTTCGGTTTTTTATTATTCATATGACACCTTCGTCTTCCAAGGCACATGCCCTGCCCGAACTATTGAGTAACACTCAACATAAAACAAACGGACGAACCTAATGCCCTGAGTTAACAATTTGTACTTTAATATTGCTAGCACGTAAAAGTATTGGTATTACTATAATACCAAAATATCAAAAAACAATAGAGGAAGTATGAAAAAGGCATTTTTGAGTGTGTGTTTGGCATTGAGTACGAGTGTCAGCACTGCAGCGATTGCTGCTAACCCTCTGTTTACGGATGTATTTACCGCCGATCCAGCCGCCATAGTGCACCAAGATACTGTCTATCTTTATACTGGCCATGACGTTGCAAAGGACAATCGCACCTTCTTCGAAATGCATGATTGGCTCGTTTTTAGCTCTAAGGATATGCACAATTGGACGGCCCATGGCAGCAAGTTATCGGTGAAAGATTTCAGCTGGGCTAAAGGAGATGCATGGGCTAGCCATGTGATCGAAAAAGAAGGTAAGTTTTACTGGTATGTAACGGCAAGACACAACAAAATCAATGGCTTTGCCATTGGTGTCGCGGTTGCTGACAGTCCACTTGGCCCCTTCAAGGATGCCCGCGGCAGCGCCCTTATCACCAATGACATGACCACAGATACAGAGATTGATTGGGATGATATCGATCCTGCGGTCTTTATCGATGATGACAAGCAAGCTTATATTTTCTGGGGTAACACTAAACCGCGATATGCAAAACTTAAAGACAATATGATTGAACTTGATGGCCCAATTCATGCCATTGATGTGCCTAACTTTACCGAAGCGCTTTGGGTACATAAAAAAGATAAAACCTATTATCTTTCATATGCTTCAGGCTTCCCTGAAAAAATTGCCTATGCCACCAGTGATAGCATTCTTGGCCCGTGGAAGTACCAAGGCATCTTAAATGAAGTGGCCGGCAACTCACCGACAAACCATCAAGCGATTATTGAATTTAAAGGTAAATCCTACTTTATCTACCATACCGGCGCATCGCAGGATGGCGGCGGTGAGTTTAGACGTTCAGTTGCCATTGACCCGCTGCATTACAATGCCGATGGCACCCTACAACGCATTCATATGACGAGCGAAGGTATCAGCGAGCCGCAGTAACCCTATCCATTTGCTTGCTCCAAAATAAAAGAATAAAAAAGGTGAACCTAAGTTCACCTTTTTTATGGATAGAGTGGCGTCAAAGATATGTAACTCGTTAATTATGCTCTATATTTTGTTATTTACGCTCGATATTTTTATGTACAGTATCTTGAGATGTCGAGAGTAATTTATTCATCTCGGCTTTCGCGCCTTCACTGTCCCCTGCTGCAATCGCAGTATAAATGGCCTTGTGGCCTGGGAGTGATTGGATAAAGTCATCCTGAATTGTGCTACTGAGTCTGAAGATTTCGAGCAGCGCAGATTGAATTGACACGCCGAGGGATACCATAAACTCGTTATTGGTCGCATCTAAAATCGCCATGTGGAAATCGATATCCGAGGTATAGACTTCATCCGTACCTAATTCGGCCGCTTCCATCTTTGCATAGGCTGCCGCAATCACCTCAAGCTGCTCAGGGGTGCGTTTTTTCGCGGCCAGTTCCGCCGATGCGGGTTCAAACACTTCACGGATTTCATAGAGAGAAGTGTAAAACTCGGGTGAAGGCTTAGATTGGGAAAACCAGTCTAAGATCACCGGATCAAACATATTCCAGTGGCGACGCTCACGAATACGGGTGCCCAGCTTAGGGCGAGATTCAATAAGCCCCTTTGCCGTGAGTACCTTAAAGGCTTCCCTTAAGGAGGTGCGTGACACTTCCAGCTCTTCACAGATAGCATTTTCATTAGGGATATATTCACCTGGCGTATAAAAGCCGCCCACAATGCGAGAACCTAATTCGCTTGCCACCCAGTTATGGATATTCTGCGGACGGTTATTTGCCTGATTTGCCATAGTGCCCTCTTTAACTCTCTATCTCTGTGCTCAATCCAATCGGCTGGATAAGGTGCCTAACGCTAATAAACAAATGTTATGATACTACCTTTCCTAATAAAGGTAATAAAAATTTTGTTAACGCTAAGAATTTATGGGAATTTCCTCAAACATACTGTCCCTACCTTACCCCAAACTTTTACATTGTAAAGCCTAATTTTGCGTTTTGACCAGTGATTGGACAATCTCGCAAGGGCTACTGAGTGCTTAGGAAATAGTCATTTTCAATCTGTAATTCGGCATGCACATCGACCACAAACATCCCCGCAGCTTCGGCGGCTTGGATGCCCGTCTTTGCATCTTCAAATACGATACAGCGCTCAGGCGCGATGCCCATCAGTTCGGCGCAGCGTAAAAAGGTATCTGGCGCGGGTTTGGGTGACGCGACCTGATCGGCACCCACCACATAATCGACTAATTCCAACAATCCACACAGAGTTAAGATTTGAATTGCTTCCTCTGTGTAGGCGCCTGTGCCGACCACCATTGGGCGTTTGCCCTGATTCTGCTTGGCAAATTCGGCTAATGCCGTCGGTTTCACATATAAATGCATAGTGTCGCGCACTAGGGCTTCTTTATACTCGTTCATGGCCTCACAACTGGCCGTTGGCGTGACGCCAAAATGGGCGATCAGGATCTCTAAGGTGCCAATGGTGGGCACGCCCGCTAACGAGCGCATCAGTGCAGGCTCTACGGGGATCCCAAAGTGATTCAAGGTTTGTCGCCATGCCTGCTCATGCAACTGACCGCTGTCGACTAAGGTGCCATCCATATCGAAGATAATGCCGTCAAATTCTGTATACATCTGTGTTAACCCTATGAAATGAATGGTGCCAGAAAAATGAAAGCCGCCCGAAGGCGGCTTTATTGCTGCGCGAGGATTATAAACCTCTTGCTAAACCGTAATAAACGGAATTTTGGCGAAGCTCATTCTTAAACTCGCGGATCTTAGTGTCGGCATCGATGATAACCAGTTCAGCACCGGCCATTTCAGCAAAGTCGACAATCTGATCCGTCGTGATGGCTTGGCTGTAAGCCGAGTGGTGAGCACCACCGGCGTGGATCCAAGCTGCGGCGGCAACCGCTAAATTCGGACGAGGCTCCCACAGCGCAGACGCGACAGGCAGATTTGGCAGATCCTGTGGTGGTGTCACTGTATCTAATTCATTAAGAATGATACGGAAACGGTTGCCTAAATCGATAGTCGATACGTTGATTGCTGGGCCTGCTTTACCAGTGAATAACAGACGTGGCACGTCACAACGCACACCAATGGTATGGCGGTGAACTTCTAAACGTGGTTTTGCAGCGGCAATCGATGGGCACACTTCTAACATGTGGGCACCAAGAACTTGGTCAGTCGCACCAAAGTTATAGGTGTAGTCTTCCATAAATGAAGTACCACCGGCACGGCCTTGGCCCATCACTTTCATGATGCGCACCATGGCAGCCGTTTTCCAGTCGCCTTCGCCGCCGTAACCGAAACCGTTCGCCATCAGACGTTGGGTAGCCAGTCCCGGTAATCCTGTCATACCGGTGAGGTTTTCGAAGCAGTTGGTAAAGGCACCAAATCCACCTTGGGTTAAGAATTGGGTTAAGCCGAGTTCAATCTTGGCTTCTTTTCTTAAACGGTCTAATTGGTATTCATCGCCAAATAGCTCGTTACCCACTTGGTATTCGCTGGCGTAACGGTCGAGCTGTGCGGTTACATCGCCTTCGGCAATGGCTGCAATCGCTTCATTGAGTTCACCTAAGCTGTAGGCGTGCACTTCATAACCGAATTGAATTTGTGCGGCAACTTTGTCGCCTTCGGTCACGGCCACTTGACGCATGTTGTCGCCAAAGCGGGCGATACGCAGGTTTTGGCTCTCGTGCCAACCCGCCGCGGCGCGGCACCAATCATCGATTTGTGCTTGTACATCGCTCGATTGCCAGTGACCCACAACCACTTTGCGCTCTTTACGCATACGAGTGCCGATAAAACCAAATTCGCGGCAACCGTGAGCACTTTGGTGGGTGTTCATGTAGTTCATGTTGATTTCGCTCCAAGGGAGCTCGGCATTGAACTGAGTGTGTAAGTGCATGAATGGCTTGCTTAATTCATTAAGGCCAGCAATCCACATCTTGGCAGGAGAGAAAGTGTGCATCCACAGGATCACACCAACACAGTTTTCATCGCTGTTGGCTGCTTGGCATACGGCGTGAATTTCCCGTGGGGATTTTACAGTTGGTTTATACACCACTTCGATGGAAATGGCGGATGATTCATTAAAGCCATGAACAATTTGCTCACTGTTTTTAGCGACTTGCTCTAATACTTTCGGGCCGTATAAATCCTGCGAACCCGTGATAAACCACACTTGTTTTTGTTTGAAGGCTTTCATATTACTCTCTCTAGTTTGAAATGAGACCCGACTGGCAATTACTTGCTTTGGCCGTAATAAGCGTCTTTTCCATGCTTACGCAAATAGTGCTTATCAATAAGCTCTTGTTTTAACTGACTGATACCTGGTGATAATGTTTTGGTGAGATACGCCATCCGAGCGATTTCTTCGAGCAACACGGCGTGATATACGGATTTAGCCGCATTCGCGCCCCAAGTGAACGGTGCATGGCCTGCAACGATTACCATGGGCGACTCGTTGGGATCTCGGTCGGCGAAGCAATCGAGGATCTGCACGCCGGTTTCTTCTTCGTAGTCGCGGCTGATCTGATCGTTGCGCATCACCGCTGTGCATGGGATTTCACCGTACACATAATCGGCCTGTGTCGTGCCTAGGCAGGGAATCGCTATCTGTGCCTGCGCCCAGGCGGTGGCATAGGTTGAATGGGTATGGGTAATGCCACCAATACTCTGCCACTGGCGATACAAATAGGTATGTGTCTTGGTATCGGATGAAGGACGCATGCGCCCTTCTACGATTTGATTCTCAAGGTCCACAATCACAATGTCTTCAACCTTCAAATCTTCATAGGGCACGCCGCTGGGCTTGATACCAATGACGCCGAGTTGGCGGTCAATTTGTGAAACGTTGCCAAAGGTGTAAGTCACCAGTTTGCGCTTCTCAAGTTCCATGTTGGCTTCGTATACTTCGCGTTTTAGCTCTAAAAAAGACATCTTATTTCGCTCCATCAACATAGTGGCCAAGAGCTAAGTACCCTTGGTAAAGCGCTTGATATTTCTCTGCATTTTCAGGATTTGGCTGATAGGTTTTCGCAACGTTTGAGGCCATGGCGGCTTGGGCACTTAGCACATCGGGATAAACCCCGGCTGCGGTTGCGGCATAAATGGCGGCGCCCAGTGCGCAGCTTTGCTCGCTCTCGAGGACGTCTATGTTGCAATTCCACACATCGGCGCAGGTTTGCATAATGAAGTCGGATTTTTTCGAGATCCCACCAATGGTGACCACATGGTCAATGCAAACACCTTCCTGCTTGAAGCGCTCGATAATGGCCCGTGCGCCATAGGCGCTGGCTTCCACTAAAGCTTTGAAGACTTGCGGAGCTTGGCTGCCCATGGTTAAGCCTGTGATCGCCATGGCAACGGATTGATCGGCATCGGGGGTGCGACGTCCGTTAATCCAATCGAGCGCGACAATGCCCGTCTCGCCAACCGGGATTTTCGCGGCCGCATTGCCTAACATTGTCAGGGTTTCAGCTTCGAGTTGCTGAATGAGTTTGGCTTTGGTGTTGTCATCAAATAAGGCTGAAGTGTCAAGCTGTTGCATCGGCCATGCGGTGAGATCCCTAAACCAAGCGTAGAGATCGCCAAAGGCAGACTGACCCGCTTCTAGCCCTATCATGCCGGGCAATACTGAGCCATCGACTTGACCGCAAATGCCTTTGATACAACGCTCACCTATATCTTCATAACTGGCGACCGTGATATCGCAGGTAGAGGTGCCCATCACCTTGGTTAAGACGCCGGGTTTAACATTGGCCCCAACGGCACCTGCGTGGCAGTCGAATGAGCCAAAAGACACGATAACCTCAGTCGATAGCCCTAAATGCTGTGCCCACTCAGGGGTTAGCTGGCCGCAAACCTTGTCAGATGTGCAGGTTTCAAGCGGTAACTTGTCTCTCAAGCCATCGAGTAAGGGGTCGATGCCAACGAAAAAGTCATTCGGCGGATAACCATTCCATGACTCGTGCCACATCACTTTGTGACCAGCAGCGCAGCGCCCGGCTTTAAAGACTTTAGGATGTGTGGTGCCCGTCATTAATGCGGTGATCCAATCACAGTGCTCGACCCAGCTATAGGCCGCTTGTCTGACTTCTGTGTCGTGGCGCAGTACAAATAGCGCTTTCGCCCAAAACCATTCGGAGGAGTAGATTCCCCCTTCATATTTCAGGTAATTTTCGCTTGAATTATTTGCCGCAGCGGTAATTTGCTGAGCTTCGAGAATGGCGCTGTGATCTTTCCAAAGCAAAAACATGGCATTGGGGTTATTCGCAAACTCTGGTTTTAAGGCTAAAGCAACACCCGATTCATCGACCGCAATTGGGGTTGAGCCTGTGGTATCAACACTCAAACCGCAGACTCTTTGCGCGGCGCCACTCGGGGCTTTTGCCCATAGCCCTTGCACTACCTCGATAAGGCTTTCAATGTAATCGAGGGGATGTTGTCTAAATTGATTCTTCGCGGGATCGCAAAAAAGCCCATTCTTCCATCGTGGGTAGTACACCACATTTGTTGCTACTTCTGCGCCCGTTTGGGTATCCACCAATAACGCGCGAACTGAATCAGAGCCGTAATCAAGCCCTAACGCGTAAGCCCCTAAAACATTCGACATTTGCATCCCCGTACATTTTGTCTGCGTCCGATCCGGTTTACGCAGGTAGAGTGAATATTATTTAGTACTACAATATTACTACAGCTCAATAGTAATACAATATGATTTTAGTTGTTAAGTGATAAAATTTTTAACATTAAGGCTGAGCATGTAACGATTCAGGGGATGAGCGTAAGGAAGGTAGAAGCAGTGCTGAGCTTGACTCGAGCATGAAGAAGTCGAATAATGGCGCCAGGTTGCAGAGACGCCTATCCGCAGAAGATGACATCACTCTGACTCATATCTCGATGTACGCATCACATGTATGACACAACAATTGATTAGGTTTGGCTTAGCGGAGATGCCAATAAAACTTAGGAGAATTGTTTGTGATACAACAAATTACCCCAGCACCACGCGCCTTAACCGAAGTTAAAATCCTCGCTAAAAAGCACCTTAAAGCCTGCCAAGCTGGCGATGCAGTGGCGCTAGATAAACTTGCCTCCTTGATGAATAAGCAAGGTTTAACCCAGCTGGATATCCAACTCAAGCATTGCCAAGCCGTCTTGGCCAGAGAGCTCGGTTTTACTGATTTTAATCACTGCCAAAGAGTGTTATCGGGGCAAGCGTTAATTGGTGAAGACTTAGGTACCCTATTCCATAACAGGCGCTGTGATACCTTGCTTAATCACTGGTTCAGCAGTTTTGATGAGGCGCAGGCTTTTTTAAAGCAAGCACCTCAGATGGTGTTGTTGCCCTATAAAAAGCAGTTCTTCGTGGTCAATGGCCCCGACTATCTTGACGCTCTAGGACTTGTATTGAACGATCCCGACGGCATTTATTGCACATGGTTGGGGAGTGAAACGGTTCCTGGCTATGAAGCTTTTGCGCTAACCCTCATTAGGCATAAGCTCACTTAACCTAGCCTTACTTCACCTAAGCTGCTTTGCTATTTGAAAAACTAGGGCTAATGGGAATTAAATCCATTGCGAAAGAAAAAGGCCGCTAAGTCATTAGCGGCCTTTTTATCTGAATTTAGTGGAGGTGCTGTGGTTAGCATGAGGAACCCTAGGTTCAGCTTCCGTAACTCCAAAACAAAATGTCATGATTACTGATGGTTTATTTGTGGAATATTGCGGAGGAGCTGCGCTTAGAATTAGGAACCCTAGGGTTCAAATGGCAAAAAACAAAAAAGCCATCATTGCTGATGGCTTTTCAGTAGAATATGGCGGAGGAGCAGGGATTTGAACCCTGGGTGAGCTATAAACCCACGCCGGTTTTCAAGACCGGTGCATTAAACCACTCTGCCACCCCTCCGAACGATGCGCATAATATAAGTTAGTTTACTGACTGTAAAGCACTAACTGATAATTCTGCGCTAACTGCTCGTATTACATTCAATCTGCTTGATTTTGCTTCGTATCTGCATTGATCCCAAGACGAGCAGGATCCGGCGCAGTAAAGTGTTTAGCAAAATCAGCCCAAGTTTGCTCGGTTTTTAACAGGTAACCCAAGATCACTACTAATGAACAGCTCAGAATGCCCCAACCTATGGCGACTTCTCCAGAACTTGCCCAGAGTGCGACTAAACTCGAGGCGCCAAAGGCGATGGTGATTTGCAAAAAGTTCTGTAATCCTGCCGCCTTAGCCGCATTTTGAGTGAATTGTTGTAAAGCACTGTTCACCACAATAGGATAAATCGCCCCGTTCGCCGCTGCGAGTATCGAGAAGGAAATCAGCAGTGGGAAAATGGTTTCCGCCTTCATTAATAAGGTGAAAAACACAATCGAGATAACGCAGAGTCCAAAAATGGCCAGCAATACGTTGAGTGTACGGTCGGCACCAATGCGTTTTATCAATAACTTACTCGCGTATCCGCCCACAATAAACATGATAGTTTGCGGAATAAAGCTCAGCCCAATCTCAGTTGCCTGATAGCCGTGTTGCTCCATCACAATCGGCCACACAGTAAGGTATGCGAAAAACGCCCCCGAACAGGCACCAAAAATCACCACATTGCCAAGGTAACGGGTATTTTTCAAAATCTTGCCGTAGGAAACCGCGCTTGGCTTAGCATCCTGATGCTCTGCATGGCTCGGCACAAAGTATAAGGTCATCAATAGCAACAAAAAGGCAATCACACACAATGAGATAAAGATTGCACGCCATCCAAAATCGTTCAGAATATAAGCGCCAAGGATGGGGGCTAATGCGGGAGATAATGCCACTAACGGCATAATGTTACTGAAAATCCCCTGCGCTTTTTCGGCATCATATTGCTCGACCACAATCGCTTGCCAGATGACCCCTGCACTACAGGCGCCTACGGCTTGGAAGAAGCGAGCGATGTTCAGCATCAGTATCGAGTCGCTATTGGCGATGGCCACACTGGCGATCGCAAAAATGCCAAGGCCGAGGATCAGAGCATAACGTTTGCCGAGTTTACTCACCAAAGGGCCATAAATCAGCTGCCCTAAGGCTAAACCGGCCAGAAAACAGGTGAGCGACATCGCCACTTGAGACGGTGAAGAATTGAACGAACTTTCAATTGCTTTGAAAGCAGGTAAATACATGTCAGTGGCAATAAAGCCTAGCATGCTTAATAGGGCTAAATAGAATAAGAATATAAAAAACTTCAGATTTACAAAGATATTACTAGACGTTTTCATAAAATAATCGTGTCAAAAGACTTAAGGCGTGCAGTCTAAATACTTGTTAATTTGATTGGAAACGTTTATTTTTGACAGATGCTATCAATTATTTTCATCACAATGGATGTCAGCTATGCTCTCGGAACAAGCGTTAGAACTCATTGATATCGTGGCCCGGGTTGGGAGTTTTACGGCGGCAGCCAATCGACTGCACAAGGTCCCTTCTGCGGTCAGTTATGCCGTTAAACAAATCGAAGAAGAACTTGGCGTAGTATTATTTGAGCGCCACCACCGCAGCGTGACCTTGACCCCGGCGGGAGAGCATTTTGTTAAGCAAGCCAGAAACTTGCTGACTCAAATGGATGAGATGAAACGCGGTACCCAACGTGTTGCCAACGGCTGGCAACCCACATTGTCTATCGCCTTAGATAACATAGTGCGAGCCGACAGAATTAGCGTATTAATCGCCGACTTTTACCGTCATTTCCATGATATTGAGCTTATCATCCGCATTGAGGTCTTTAACGGGGTGTGGGAGGCGCTTGCAACCGGGCGCAGTGATATCGCCATTGGCGCAACAACCGCCATTCCCGTGGGGGGTGTATACCAGTATAAGGACATGGGCGATATCCAATGGGCGTTTTTGGTGAGTAAAAACCATCCCTTAGCCAGTATTGACCGTCCCTTGACCGATGATGAACTGCGTCCCTTCCCCTCCATTTGTTTGGAAGATACCTCGCGGGAAATTCCTAAGCGTATGACCTGGTTATTGGAGAATCAACGCAGACTCGTGGTGCCGGATTGGATCCGCGCGATTAACTGCTTTAGAGAGGGATTAGGCATCGGCTATATGCCAGTACATTTAGCCAGCGTATTTATTAAAGCGGGCGCCTTGGTTGAAAAGCAGCTTGAAAATCCTAAATTAACCAGCCCCTGTTGCTTAGCTTGGAACGCCGACAAGATGTCGCCCGCCCTTGCTTGGGTGCTCGACTACCTAGGGGATACCGATAAATTACACCGTGAATGGCTGGCGTAATATTCCTGCCTTACCGCAGGATTAAGCTTGTTTTAAAGTCTTTGTGTTGCACTGGTGTAACGAAATACGACTGAATCGTTAGGCCGCACAGAAAAATCAGTCATTACAACTTGTTATTTGTGGCGTGAATCCTTTAAGCCCAGCACTGTTTTCGGTAGTATTCACCCAGTTTTACTGGATTTACGATATTAATGGGAACTCTTGTCCCCGTTAAAAATCAAAATGATCAGTTTGGATTTAAAAGCTAATGGAGAAAGATATGACTCAGCAAACCTTGTACTCAGCGAGTGCATCCACCTTAGAAGTGAATAAACTTCTTAAAAATACCTATTTATTGTTGGCCATGACCCTCGCCTTCTCGGCGTTGTGTGCAGGCTTAGCGATGGCACTCAATATCAGCCCCCTGATGTCACTCGGTTTATCTATCGGTGGTTTAGTGCTGCTGTTCGTTACCCTACGCAAAGCCGATTCGGCTGCAGGCATCTTCTGGGTATTTGCCTTTACTGGTATGGAAGGCGCCTCATTAGGTTACATGCTTAACCACTATGCCGGCATGACCAATGGCTCTGAGCTTATCATGCAAGCTTTAGGATTAACCTCGGTTATCTTTATTGCACTCTCGGCCTATGCAGTCACAACGAAGAAAGATTTCTCTTTCCTACGTGGTTTCCTGTTCGCCGGATTGATTGTGGTGATCGCCGCTGCGCTGATCAACATTTTCGTGGGTAACAGTGTGGCCTTTATGGCGATTAACGCGGGTCTTGCGCTGTTAATGACCGGCTTTATCCTGTTCGATACTAGCCGTATCGTGAATGGCGGCGAGACTAACTATATCCGCGCCACTATCTCCTTGTATCTGGACTTTTTAAACCTGTTTATTGCCATTTTGCATTTGCTTGGCATTGGTAACGATGATTAATCCCCTTTTCGGGAAACTTACGCTAAAATGGCCCTACTTTTAGGGCCATTTTTTTTATGATGAGCAAATTTATTATCCAAGTAAACGGGCCAGCTTATGGCACGTCGGCAAGCGTGAATGCCCTACGTTTCACCCAAGCCTCCCTGCAAAGCGGACATGAGATTGTCTGCGTGTTTTTCTATCAGGATGGCGTGTATAACTCGACGGACTTTAACTTACCTGCATCCGATGAATATGATGTGGTTAAAGGCTGGAAACAACTGGCGGCCGAGCATCAAGTCTCCCTCGTGAACTGTGTTTCTGCTGCATTAAGACGCGGCATAGTCTCGCAGCAAGAGGCGCAGGAGAACGGGCTAAACCACTGGAATGTGGAACATTCTTTTATTATGGGCGGACTGGGTGAACTGGTCACGGGAATTGAATCTGCCGATCGTTTGATCTGCTTTTAAGCTTCGGAAATGCTATGAAAAAAATCTGTATATTGTTCCGAAGCGCGCCCCATGGCACTACTAAAGGCCGCGAAGCCTTAGACTTTGCCCTATTAAGCGCCAGTTTTGAGCAAGAAGTGAGTTTAGTGTTTGTCGATGAAGGCGTGTTGCATCTGCTTAAAGACCAACAGCCCGAACTTATCGGCGGTAAAGATTACCTTGCGGCGCTAAAAGCGCTCCCGCTGTACGACATCGAATCAGTGTTCGCCTGCAAACAGTCCTTAGGTGACTACGGTTTAAGCCATAGCTTGTTGTCGATTCCGGTGACTATCTTAAACGATGAAGCCATCTCAGCTCACTTAAAAGCCGTTGATGAGGTCTTAGTATTCTAATGATTTTACATCATATTCAAACCTCGCCCAGCCGAGACAATGCCCTCAAACTTTGCCTGCGTTATGCTTGCAAAGAGGATGCAATTTTACTCTCGAGCGATGGCGTTAACGCATTATTACTGCGCCAATGGGCCATGGCGCTATCGCCCTTTAAGGTGATGGTGCTCAAAGACGATGTCATCGCCCGTGGCTTAACGGAACGTCTTAAAAACATTAGTCAGATTGATTACAGCGAGTTTGTCGCTCAATCTTTGCAGCACGATAAGGTGATCACGTGGTAAATCCGCTTATATTCAATGGCGTCGAAATTGAACGCGACCATCAAGGCTATTTAAAGAATATCGCCGACTGGCAGCCGGATATGGCGCCGCTATTAGCCCAAGAAGAACAGATTGAACTGACCAGTGCGCACTGGGAAGTGGTTAATTTTGTTCGGGACTTTTATCTGGAATATAAAACCAGCCCTGCAATTCGCGTGCTAGTCAAAGCGATTGGTCAAGCCTTAGGGCCGGATAAAGGTAACTCTAAGTACCTCTATACCCTCTTTCCGGTGGGTCCTGCCAAACAGGCGACAAAGATTGCGGGTCTGCCTAAACCTGCCAAGTGTATTTAAGCTTTAATCACTTCAGCTAACAAAAAAGGTATATTCCACAGGAATATACCTTTTTATTTGAGTCGTGCTATTTCACGTTTTCTAACACAACCCAGACGGCTTTACCTAGGGTTGCCAACATCACAGCGCAAAACACGGCGATGACAGCGGTGTAGGAAAGCCAACGAAGATAACGTTGACCTTTATCCATGGTGTTGTGTTACGCCAATTAACCGATCTGAGTCATTCCGCCCATGTATGGGCGCAGTGCTTCAGGAATCGTCACGCTA
The DNA here is from genome assembly GCF_019457635.1 of Shewanella mangrovisoli. Taxonomy (NCBI): domain Bacteria; kingdom Pseudomonadati; phylum Pseudomonadota; class Gammaproteobacteria; order Alteromonadales; family Shewanellaceae; genus Shewanella; species Shewanella mangrovisoli. The sequence continues at coordinate 2,372,996 of NZ_CP080412.1, read as the reverse complement.
CCATCGGCATTTTGATAGTTCTCTAAAATCGCGACTAAAGTACGACCTACCGCTAGGCCTGAGCCGTTTAAGGTGTGCAGCAATGCAGGCTTGTTATCTGCCTTAACACGGTAACGGGCTTGCATACGACGGGCTTGGAAGTCCTTCATGTTTGAACATGAAGAGATCTCGCGATAAGTGTTTTGGCCTGGTAACCACACTTCGATGTCGTAGGTTTTGCTTGAACCAAAGCCCATGTCACCGGTACACAGGATCACTGTGCGGTATGGCAGACCTAGGCGTTGCAGTACGGTTTCAGCGTGGCCAGTTAGCGCTTCGAGCGCCGCCATTGAGTCTTCAGGCTTAACCAGTTGCACTAATTCCACTTTATCAAATTGGTGCTGACGGATAAGACCACGGGTATCTTTACCGTATGAGCCCGCTTCACTGCGGAAACAGGCAGTATGCGCGGTTAACTTAATCGGCAATTCATCTTCATCGACAATGCTGTCACGCACTAGGTTTGTTAATGGCACTTCTGCGGTTGGGATCAGGCTTAAACCTTGGCCTTCTTCGGTCGCAGGTTTGGTGTGGAATAAATCTTCACCAAACTTAGGCAATTGGCCAGTACCCAGTAAGCTTGCTTCGTTAACCAGTAATGGCACGTAAGCTTCGGTGTAACCGTGCTCAGTGGTATGCAGATCTAACATGAACTGACCTAATGCACGGTTTAAACGGGCGATTTGGCCTTTCATGACGATAAAGCGTGAGCCAGTGATTTTCACTGCGCTCTTAAAATCTAAACCGTTTAGGCCTTCACCTAAATCGATATGGTCTTTAACTGGGAAATCGAAGCTGCGTGGTGTGCCCCAACGACGGATTTCGACGTTCTCAGTCTCATCAGCACCGATAGGCGCAGACTCATCTGGCAGGTTTGGCATCGACATAGCAATCGCGTTCACTTCTTCAAGTACCGCGGCCAGCTCGACTTTCTTCGCATCTAATTGCGCACCTAAATCGCCAACCTGCGCCATGATGGCATCCACATCTTCGCCGCGGGATTTTGCTTGCCCGATGGACTTGGAAATAGCATTACGCGAAGCTTGTAACTCTTCAGTCGCCACTTGCAGTGACTTACGTTTTTCTTCTAATTGAGTGAGATGAGCGACATCTAAAATAAAACCACGGGTAGCTAATCGCTCAGCGGTAACTGCTAATTCGTTGCGCAAAAATTTAGGATCTAACATGTGATATATTCTTAATAGTTAAATGCGAGAAAAAACCAGTTGTTGGCCTAAGTAAACCATAAACAAACATAGACTTAGGTTCAACACCACATTCAAAGCCGCCTTCAACCAATCTCCTTCTTGCATCAGCAATAAAGTTTCGTTTGAGAAAGTTGAAAACGTTGTCAAAGCGCCTAACAGGCCAACGCCGATCAGGGCTTTGAGTTCTGGGCTGATATGACTCATTTGTCCCAGTGCGTAAATGACGCCCATTAAAAATGAACCGAGGACATTGACTAACAGTGTACCAAAAGGAAAACTGCTGCCAAATACTTGGATCATGAATATTGAAATAAGATAGCGAAAAACCGCACCAATGGAACCACCCAAGGCCACAAGTAAGAGATTATTCATACCTTTTTCTTCCACTGGCTTGATCTAATTGCGCTAATTGCGCCAATTTGTCCTTAATCCGCTTTTCAAATCCGCGTTCAGTCGGGAAATAAAATTGCGATGCTTGTAAGGATTCGGGGAAATAATTCTCGCCGCTAGCATAGGCATTGGGTTCATCGTGGGCATAGCGATATTCGGCGCCAAAACCCATTTCCGCCATGAGTTTGGTCGGCGCATTGCGCAGATGATAGGGCACGGCCTCTTGGCCCGTTTCGCGGGCCAGCGCCCTCGCCGCTTTGAAGGCGGTGTAAACGGCATTACTCTTAGGCGCACTGGCTAAATACACAATAGCCTGGGCAATCGCCCGCTCACCTTCGGCAGGCCCAACGCGGTGGAAACAATCCCAGGCATTGAGCGCGACTGTCATGGCATTAGGATCGGCATTGCCCACATCTTCTGAGGCAATGGCTAATAAGCGTCTGGCGACATATAGCGGATCGCCGCCGCCTTCTAAAATACGGCAAAACCAATACAGTGCGGCATCGGGCGCCGAGCCACGAATCGATTTGTGTACTGCCGAAATTAAATCGTAAAACTGATCGCCATTTTTATCGAACCCCGCCACTTGATGGCCGGCGACTTGTACCAGCATTTCAGTGGTAAAACTGCCGCCATCGGCCACCATATCGCTCATCAGCTCAAGCAGGTTTAGCGCTTTGCGCGCATCGCCGTCACAGAGCTGCGCCAGCTTATTGAGCACATCCGTTGGCATGACTAACTGGCGTTGCCCTAACCCACGCTCGGGATCCGTTAAGGCTTGGGTGATGATATGCACTATCTCGTCTTGGCTTAAGCGCTTGATAAGATAGACACGCGCCCGTGACAGCAAGGCGTTATTGATTTCAAATGAAGGGTTTTCAGTGGTCGCCCCAATAAAAATCACAGTGCCATCTTCAATGAAGGGCAAAAAAGCGTCCTGCTGACTCTTATTAAAGCGATGCACTTCATCAACAAACAGCAAGGTGCGTTGGCCACGGGATTGGGCAACGGCTTGGGCCTGCTCGATGGCGGCGCGAATGTCTTTTACACCCGAGGTGACCGCCGAGATGCGTTCAACATGGGCATTGGAATAATGGGCGATAAGTTCGGCAAGTGTCGTTTTACCTGTGCCCGGCGGTCCCCATAACATCATCGAATGGGCACGGCCCGCTTCTAATGCTTGGCGCAGTGGTTGGCCTTCCCCCAACAAATGGGCTTGACCTATATACTCGGCAATCGTCCTTGGCCGCATACGCGCGGCTAAGGGACGAAAATCAGGCGCAAAATTAAACGATAAACTGCTCACGCGTAAACCTATTGGGTTTTAAGACGTTGATCATCCACATCAACGTTTTCTGGTAACACAAACTTAAACAGCGCTTTATCCGCGGCGCTAATGCTGTGTTGATTGCTCAAATCAAACTGGCTTAGGTTGCCTTTATCATCGAGCACATTGAATTTATTCAGTATGCCTTTGTTAAAACAGACATTGACCGAGAAGATCCCGGCATCCGTGGCCTTAGGTTTGATTTCATAACAGTCTTGCTTTTTGGCCACGCTATATTGCGACCAAGTGGCGTCATCGCGGTGAACCAATAAGGCGACGGGCGAAGCATTAATGGCTTCGGCAAAATCCATGATCACCACTTCTTCGGCGAAGGGATTATAGATCCATAAATCTTTACCGTCGGCGACAATCTGGGATTCATCGGGCGCGGTTAAATGCCAATAGAACTGGTTTGGATGGGCCAGTGCGAATACCCCCGCGCCCGTTTGGATAACCTTTTTATTGATATCGGTAACGGTTTGCTTGAAATCAGCCTTGAGTGACTCAGTGCCGCTTAAGGTTTCGCGTAATTGCGTTGCGTCATCGGCCAATACTGCATTGCTGTATAACAATGGTGATAACAACACAGCACACAACAGTTTTTTCATAGGTATCCTTTGGACTAAAAGTTGAACTCGCCGCATTATGGCGAGTTCAAACTGACATCTAGCTTAACATTAATAGTGTTTCGGGGCTGGCGGTGCCAGCACTTCGCGGTTACCATTATGGCCCTGCGCCGAGACCACGCCCTGCATTTCCATTTGTTCGATAATACGTGCTGCGCGGTTATAACCAATCTTAAATTTACGCTGCACGCTCGAAATCGAACCGCGGCGGGTTTCGGTCACGAAAGCGACGGCCTCATCATAAAGCGGATCGTATTCTTCATCGGATTCGGCGGTTTCACCCGGCAAGAGCACTTGTTCGCCCTCACTCACGCCATTGAGGATCTCATCAATGTATTGTGGTTTACCACGGGCGCACCAATCAGCCACCACACGGTGAACCTCATGGTCATCGATAAAGGCACCATGGACACGGTTTGGCACAGCGGTGCCGGGCGGTAAATACAACATGTCACCCATACCCAATAAGGTTTCAGCGCCTTGCTGATCCAAAATTGTACGGGAGTCGATACGGGAAGACACTTGGAACGCCATCCGTGTCGGGATGTTGGCTTTAATTAAACCTGTGATCACATCCACCGATGGACGTTGGGTCGCAAGGATTAAATGGATACCCGCAGCACGGGCCTTTTGGGCGATACGGGCGATCAACTCTTCCACTTTTTTACCGACAATCATCATCATGTCAGCAAATTCGTCGACGACAACCACAATCGATGGCAGTTTATCTAAGGCTGGTGCCTCAGGCTCCATGCTGTCAGATGACTTCCACATAGGGTCTAAAATCACTTCGCCATTGGCTTTCGCTTCGGCAATCTTCGCGTTATATCCCTTGATGTTACGAACGCCCATCATAGACATTAGCTTATAGCGGCGCTCCATCTCACCCACACACCAGCGCAGCGCATTGGCCGCTTCTTTCATGTCGGTAACCACTTCACAGAGTAGATGTGGGATGCCTTCATAAACCGATAATTCCAGCATTTTCGGGTCGATCATGATAAAGCGAACATCTTCAGGGCCAGACTTATACAATAAGCTGGTGATCATCACGTTCACCCCGACAGATTTACCCGAACCCGTGGTACCGGCAACCAGTAAGTGCGGCATTTTGCCTAAATCAACCACCACAGGCTCGCCGGAAATGTCTTGGCCAAGTACCATGGTCAGGTTTGATTTGCTCTCGGTAAAGGCTTCGCAATCGAGTACATCACGCATGTACACGGTTTCGCGGAACTTGTTCGGCAGTTCGAGACCCACATAGGATTTCCCCGGGATCACCTCAACCACACGCACACGCTCGGCCAGCAGTGAACGTGCTAGATCATTGGCGAGGTTTGAAATCTTCGAGGCTTTAATGCCTGGCGCTAAATCCAGCTCAAAACGGGTGATCACAGGACCGGGATAAACCCCCACTACAGTTGCCACAATGTTAAAGTCGGCAAGCTTGGCCTCGACTAAGCGGGCAACTTGCTCTAATTCCTCAGGGCTTATCGGATTCTTTTTACGATTAGGCACATCCAGCAAGCTGATGCTTGGCAGCGGATCCATAGGTTTTGCTGGAACAGGTTTATCTTCTTGTCCCGGTAAAACCACAATACCATCGACAATCTTCGCCTTTGGCGCTTCTTTTTTACGTTGTGCCTGAGTCACCGCGCCCGTTGAGGCTTTAGTATCAAAATCGATGACATCTTCATCGTTGAAACCTAACTCGTCTTCATCCTCATCATCCAGCATGGTTTCACGATGGAATACGGGTTCGTCGTCATCTTCATCTTCGAAAACGTGCGCCTTGAACTCAGTTTCATCCTCTAAATCTAATTCGGCTTCTTTGGGCTTAGCCACCCAAGGCGGCGCCTCAAAATGACCATGTTCAGCCACGGCGCTGGCTTGATCCAATTGTGGCTCAACTCGTTGTTGGCCTTTAGGCTCAGCCTTGGCTTTATTGCTGTTTAAGCTCAAGATTTTTGCGAGAGCTGACAGCTTGCCCTTCCCTGTACTCGCTTCGGTGATGATTTCGTCGCTGACTTCTTCTTCCTTTTCTTCCTTCACTGGGCGAGTGGTAAAGATGCGATTTGGTGCGACGTTTGGCTCGCGCACTCTGGCTTTTTCAAGCTGGTGCTGTGAATCGCGGCGCTGCTTAAACTTATCAACGACCGTCATAAAACCACGGGTATCTTCGGTTTCACGCTCACGTTTTAGTGCCTGTGGCAGACGTTTGAGCTTTCTGAAGCACCAAATGGAGACAAAGCCGACCTTCTCGACCACAGTCAACAAGCTGATCCCGGTTAACAGCGTAAATCCCGAGCCTAAAAAGCACAGTAGCAACAAGGTTGTGCCGAGCTTATTAAAATACGGCAACATGGCTTGGCCGATAACATCCCCTGCCACGCCGCCTGCGGAAAACTCATAGATATTATTGGCATTCATGCTGGCTAATGCTGAAAAACCAAGAATAAGCAGTAGAAAACCTATGATGCGCAGTGCGACTGAAAAGTAGTCAATTTCCAATAAATCATGGGCGCGTTTGAAAAGCAGCCAACCTGTCGAGGCCACAATAATCGGCATGATGTAGGCGGTGACGCCAAAAAAGTACAGCAGAATGTCGGCAATCCACGCCCCTACTGCCCCCGTCCAGTTTTTGATATCGCCTTGAAAATGAGACTGGCTCCAGCCCGGATCCGACGGACTAAAACTGGTTAAGGCAAGCAAAATATAGGTGGCTAAAACACAGCAAATGATGAGTCCGCCTTCGAGCAGACGCTGCAGGCCTGAGAGCGTGCGTACACTATTTCCTTGAGACAAACGACTTAATCCATAAAAATGAAAACAGGTGGGCTAACGATACCAGAATCCCAGTAAATGTGGAGCATCTAAGGGCGTTTTTATCCTAAGAATTACTGGTACAAGGCAAAAAATCGGCGCTAATGACCTAAAGCACAGGTTTTCAGCATTAACTGACTATTATGCAACCAATTTACCAGCTAAACAGAAGATAAAAACCAGATAAAAATTCGCCCTTAAGCTGGCAAACCTAAGGGCTAAGCAAGGTCATTTTTGAGTTCGAAACGGCGAGCGTAGGAATAAATAAGGGGCCTAGGCCCCTTATTGTAAACGTTCAGGGTATTAAATATCGGAGAGCAGATGGTTTATCGCGACACGACTCGTGTGTTTCACTTCTTCCATCACCACGTAAGTACGGGTATCGGACACTGAAGGTAATTTCAGCAGCGTCTCACCGAGTAAACGGCGATAAGCTGACATATCAGAAACACGTGTCTTCAATAAGTAGTCAAAGTCACCAGAAACCAGATGACACTCTTGAATATCATCTAACAGTTGCACAGCGCGATTAAACTTATCAAATACTTCGGGAGTATCACGGCTCAAGGTGATTTCCACGAATACCAGTAGGGATGCACCCAAGAAATGAGGATTTACCAAGGCGGTATAGCCGTTGATATATCCTTGCTTTTCGAGTCGTTTCACTCTTTCTAAACACGGAGTGGGACTTAATCCTACTCTTTTAGACAGTTCCACATTTGAAATGCGTCCATCAATTTGTAATTCATTAAGAATGTTGCGATCGATGCGATCCAAGTCTTTTACAGGACTCTTTTTATTATATGCCATTTATTTAACCTTGCTTTATCACTAAAACAACATTTTATTCTACGTATGTCTAAAGTTCAGCAGCATAAACTGCGTCGCCGATACTATACTAGATATCCCTGAATTAATCACGTTCAGGTCACGATAAAATAACAATTATGCCCATTAAAAGTGGGTTTTTCAGGCAATTGAGGCTCAAAAATGATTATTGGTGTACCAAAGGAAATTAAAAACCACGAGTATCGTGTCGGTATGGTTCCTTCAAGCGTTCGCGAATTGACCATCAAAGGTCATGAAGTGTTTGTCGAAACGAATGCCGGCACGGGAATTGGTTTTTCAGATCAGGATTATGTTGATGCAGGTGCCGAAATATTAGCAACTGCTGCTGAAGTCTTTGCTAAAGCAGAGATGATCGTAAAGGTAAAAGAGCCTCAAGCAGTCGAACGCGCTATGCTACGTCATGACCAGATTTTATTCACTTATCTGCATTTAGCGCCGGATTTACCACAAACTGAAGATTTAATTAAAAGTGGTGCTGTATGTATCGCTTACGAAACAGTAACCGATGACCGTGGTGGCTTACCTCTGTTAGCCCCAATGTCAGAAGTGGCTGGTCGCATGTCTATTCAAGCGGGTGCGATGGCGCTGGAAAAATCTTCTGGTGGCCGTGGCATGCTTTTAGGCGGTGTACCAGGTGTCGAGCCTGCAAAAGTTGTGATCATCGGCGGTGGTATGGTTGGTACCAATGCTGCACAAATGGCTGTGGGCATGGGTGCTGATGTTGTAGTGCTTGACCGTAGCATCGATGCACTGCGTCGCTTAAACGTACAATTTGGTTCTGCAGTTAAGGCTGTTTACTCAACTGCCGATGCGATCGAGCGCCATGTATTAGAAGCTGATCTCGTGATTGGTGGCGTATTAATTCCAGGTGCTGCGGCGCCTAAGCTTGTGACACGTAGCATGATCGCTCGCATGAAGCCAGGCAGTGCTATCGTTGACGTAGCAATCGACCAAGGTGGTTGTGTGGAAACTTCACATGCAACGACTCACCAAGACCCAACTTACATCGTTGATGACGTAGTGCATTACTGTGTCGCGAACATGCCAGGTGCTGTTGCCCGCACTTCAACCTTCGCCCTGAATAACGCGACTCTGCCTTATATCCTTAAGTTAGCTAACTTAGGTTATAAAGCTGCCCTGTTACAAGACAAACACTTACTGAACGGTTTGAACGTGATGCACGGCAAACTGGTTTGTAAAGAAGTGGCGCAAGCATTAAATCTTGAGTACACAGCGCCAGCAAGTTTATTAGCCTAATCATATGAGAGCCTAGGTCCTTCTGACCTACTCTGCTTTGTTCGGCCTCACTCTGTTGAGGCCGATTTTTTATGCTGATCACAAATATCTTCACCCGTGCAGGGTTTAATACCAACCGTATTAAATATCTGTTCATTCAGCGGGAATTCAACGCGCTTTAGACAAGGCGAAGGCTTGAAGGCATAGTGGCGCTCTGTCGAAAGCCTTAAACGCAGTATAAAGCGCGTTGAAACCTGCCCTTTGGGAGCCACACAGGCATCCCACTCCGGTGTTACATTGACTTAAAAGGGAATGACCATTTCTGCGTCAATGCGCCTTGGATTGAAATGCCTGCGAGGCTCTGAACTGATTAGATATTTAATGTAATTGGTTTAAGCCAAAGCCTTAGTAAACTCAGGCTGACAATTTGCCTTAGGATTCGATTAGCATAATCTAAAAGAATCACCAAACAGCGCTTTACCCCTACAGGTAAATTCCCTACAATCCATGCAATTTGCTAAAGGCACGGAGAGAAAAATGAGCCAAGTCAGACACAGTAACCTATTGATTTTAGGTTCAGGTCCCGCAGGATACACGGCCGCAGTTTATGCTGCGCGCGCAAACTTAAAGCCTGTGATGATCACAGGTATGCAGCAAGGTGGTCAGTTAACCACCACGACTGAAGTTGAAAACTGGCCAGGTGATGCAGAAGACTTAACGGGTCCTGCATTGATGGAACGTATGCAAAAGCATGCAGAAAAGTTTGATACTGAAATCCTTTTCGACCATATCAATGAAGTGACGCTGACTGAGCGCCCTTTCCGTCTAAAAGGCGATAACGGGGAATACACTTGTGATGCGCTGATCATTGCGACAGGCGCCTCAGCTCGTTACTTAGGTCTGGAGTCTGAAGAAGCGTTCAAAGGACGCGGCGTATCGGCTTGTGCGACCTGTGATGGTTTCTTCTATCGCAATCAGAAAGTTGCAGTCATTGGTGGTGGTAACACAGCCGTTGAAGAAGCGCTTTATTTAAGTAACATCGCCGCGGAAGTGCACTTAATTCACCGCCGCGACACTTTCCGCTCAGAGAAAATCCTTATCGATCGTTTAATGGATAAAGTGGCTAACGGCAACATTATCCTGCACCTAGACCAAACCATGGAAGAAGTGGTTGGTGATGCTATGGGTGTAACGGGCCTGAAAATGAAGAGCACCAAAGATGGCGTGATCACAGATCTAGCAGTTGCCGGTGTGTTCGTGGCCATTGGTCACAGCCCAAATACTGGGATTTTCGAAGGCCAGTTAGAGATGAACAACGGCTATCTGAAGGTGCAAAGCGGCCTTCAAGGTAATGCGACCCAAACCAGCATCGAAGGTGTGTTTGCCGCGGGTGACGTTATGGACCAACATTACCGTCAAGCGATTACCTCTGCGGGTACAGGCTGTATGGCGGCATTAGATGCCGAGCGTTACTTAGACGCTAAAAAGTAATCACGCGCAGAAACCATCGGATCTGGTTCTTAGTTTTAGCGTGATTCAAATAGAAATAGCAGGCATCAGCCTGCTATTTTTTTATCTGTATTTTGTGACTCGCCTGAAGCAAGCCTCAACGCTATTTGGGACGGGTCACAGCAACAAAAAAAGGGACCAAATGGTCCCCTCTTAAGTGCGAAAAACTAATTGCTTAGTTTAACGCTTCTTTTGCTTTTTCAACTAAAGTTGCGAATACAACTTTGTCGAATACAGCGATGTCAGCCAAAATCTTACGATCGATTTCGATAGACGCCTTTTTCAGACCGTTGATGAAACGGCTGTAAGACAGACCATTTTGACGAGCTGCAGCATTAATACGTGCAATCCACAGTTGACGGAATTGACGTTTTTTCTGACGACGGTCACGGTAAGCATATTGACCAGCTTTAGTTACTGCTTGAACAGCAACGCGGTAAGTACGGCTACGAGCGCCATAATAACCTTTAGCTAATTTTAAAACTTTCTTGTGACGAGCACGTGCGGTTACACCACGCTTAACTCTTGGCATTTTCTAATCTCCTAAATTAAGCGTATGGTAATTGACGCGCGATTGCTGGAACGTCAACTTTAGCAACTAAACACTTGTTACGTAAGTGACGCTTACGCTTAGTGCTCTTTTTGGTCAGAATGTGACGTAAATGGGCTTGCTTGCGCTTGAAACCATTAGCGGTTTTCTTAAAACGCTTCGCTACACCTCTGTCGGTTTTCATTTTAGGCATTACTAAAACTCCGCATTGGGATGTTAAATAAAAAGCAAGGCGAGCGAAGGCATATAGCCTTCGCTACTTTATCGGTTGCCCTACTTATTTCTTTTTAGGCGCGAGCACCATAATGGCTTGTCTGCCTTCCATTTTCGGGAAGGATTCAACAATTGCATACTCATCCAAATCTGTTTTGATACGGTTCAGAAGATCCATACCTAAGTTTTGGTGAGCCATTTCGCGGCCTCGGAAACGCAGCGTAATTTTCGCTTTGTCCCCGTCTTCCAGAAAACGTATCAGGTTGCGTAGTTTTACCTGATAGTCGTTTTCGTCAGTTCCAGGACGGAATTTGATTTCCTTAACCTGAACCTGTTTTTGCTTCTTCTTTTGTTCCTTTTGAGCTTTCGCTTTATCAAATAGGAACTTACCGTAGTCCATAATGCGACATACTGGAGGTTCAGCGTTTGGACTAATTTCGACTAGGTCTACACCCGCTTCATCTGCCAAATTCTGAGCATCTCTGATGCTCACCACACCAATAGCTTCACCATCAATGCCGGTTAAGCGTACTTCTGGTACACCTGTGATTTCTTCATTGATTCTATTAGGGGCCAGCTGACGCCCTGCTGTTTTCTTGATCTTTATGACCTATTCCTCCAACAATTTGAGACTACGGAGCGAAATTTGTTGATGGATCTTAGCGGCGAAATCTTCAATTCGCATCTTACCTAAGTCAACGCCATCACGTGTACGCACCGCAACTTCCTTATTTTCCATTTCCTGATCGCCAACGACCAATAAATAAGGAACACGCCTTAAGGTGTGCTCGCGTATTTTAAAGCCTATTTTCTCATTCCTCAAGTCAAATGAGGCGCGAATACCTTGTTCTTTGAAGAATTTGACCACTTCTTCAACATAATCAGCCTGTTTGTCGGTGATATTCATCACGACAACTTGCATTGGAGCCAACCAAGTTGGGAAACGACCTGCGTATTCTTCGATCAAAATACCTAAGAAACGCTCCAACGAGCCTAAAATCGCACGATGGATCATCACAGGCGTTTGACGGCTGTTATCTTCGGCGACATAAGTTGCACCTAAACGGCTCGGTAATGCGTAGTCTAATTGTACAGTACCGCATTGCCATGCACGGTCTAAACAGTCGTGCAGCGTGAATTCAATCTTAGGACCGTAGAAGGCACCTTCACCCGGTAAAATGGTGAATTCGATATTGTTCGCACGTAAGGCTTGCTTGAGTGCTTCTTCGGCTCTGTCCCACATTGCATCGTCACCGATACGTTTTTCTGGGCGAGTCGACAGTTTTACAACGATGTTCTCAAAGCCAAATGTCGAGTAAGTGTCGTATACCATTTGGATACAAGAGCTAACTTCTGCTTGAACTTGATCTTCAGTACAGAAGATATGGGCATCGTCTTGAGTAAAACCACGTACGCGCATCAAACCGTGCAGTGAACCTGATGGCTCATTGCGGTGACAGCAACCAAATTCCGCCATACGCAATGGTAGATCACGGTAAGATTTCAACCCTTGGTTGAAGATCTGTACGTGGCCTGGGCAGTTCATTGGCTTAACCGCGTATTCACGGTTTTCACTGCTGGTTGTGAACATGGCTTCTGAGTATTTATCCCAGTGACCAGAACGTTCCCACAGTACGCGGTCCATCATCAACGGACCTTTCACTTCTTGGTAAGTGTATTGATTTAACTTACGGCGAATAAAGCGTTCTAATTCGAGGAAGATGCTCCAACCATCGTTATGCCAGAACACCATGCCTGGTGCTTCTTCTTGCATATGGTAGAGGTCGAGTTGCTTACCAATCTTACGGTGGTCACGTTTAGCCGCTTCTTCGAGGCGGGCTAAATGGGTGCTCAGGGCTTTTTTATCCGCCCATGCAGTACCGTAAATACGTTGCAGCATCTTGTTTTCAGAGTTACCGCGCCAGTAAGCGCCGGCAATACTCATCAATTTGAAATGGTGACAGAAACGCATGTTTGGCACGTGTGGACCACGACACATGTCGGTGTATTCTTCGTGATGATACAGCGCTGGAGTTGCATCTTTGCTGATGTTTTCATCCAGAATCGCGATCTTGTATTCTTCACCGCGGGCGGCGAAGGTATCACGGGCTTCTTGCCAGCTCACAACGCGTTTCACTACGTCGTAATTGGTTTTCGCCAGTTCCAGCATACGTTTTTCGAGGGCTTCGATATCTTCTTGAGTTAGCTTGTGCTCAAGATCGATGTCGTAGTAGAAGCCGTTATCGATCACAGGACCGATCGCCATCTTGGTTTGTGGCCATAATTGCTTGATTGCATGGCCTAATAAATGCGCGCAAGAATGGCGAAGGATTTCAATACCTTCTTCGTCTTTAGCGGTAATAATAGAAAGTTCAGCATCGGTTTCGATAAGATCGCAAGCGTCTTTGAGCTCGCCATTCACGCGACCAGCGATACAGGCTTTAGCAAGACCAGGGCCGATATCAGCGGCAACATCGAGAGTCGATACGGGATGTGCAAACTCGCGCTTGCTACCATCAGGAAGTGTAATTACAGGCATGAAATATCCTTGTCCAGTGGTGACCCACACGTAGGGCCACATGGTGATTAAGTAAAAAGAGAATGCTCGCGAGGTTAAGACAGTACAGGAGTCTTAGCCGCCTTGCGTAGCAGACAGTTATTCTACGGGATAGTCTTTAAGGCGCGCAAGTTAAATGGCCCAATTGCGAGGCTTAGTACTCAAATCAGCTTCTTTATTAATACCAATACACAAAGTTTACCGTGAATTCATCATTTTGCAGTCAATCATTCATGTGGCAGTCATTTAAAGCCCCTACGCTATGCGCGTTAAATGATTGCGGGTGGGTTGGAAGATTCCACCATATCTATCGAGCAGTCACATTGCTGTAAATAATGAAGCCAAAGGAGTTGGTATGTTCACGAGTATCCTATTGACGGTTGCACTTAGCCAAGTCGCCCAGAACCCAATCGCAGTTAGCCCCACGCCACTCACTCAACCTGAACCTCGAGCGGTTCAACGCCAAGCCGTACAATTCGACGCCATAGGCTTACAGGCCGATATCCACGCAGAGCTTTTGCAGCAGATAGAGCAACTATCGCAAGCCATTAGTGACAATATAGAGGAAGGCATACTACCGACGGCGCCTGTCGAACTGATGACAGTAAAGGATTGAGTTAGCTTAGCCGGTACGCATTGCTCGACGATTCTTACGCGAGGTAAATCTCAATGAAAAGTATCCAGCGCTGAGCGGAACGGAAAAATCTAGTTACAGAGATTTTGATACCGACTTTATCTAAGTTGCCACGGCACATTCTTGTATACTCAACTAAAGCCAGTGTGAAGGCTTAGCGACAAGTGTCATCCCTAGCATTCGTTAGAGAGGAGTTGCGCCATGAGGATCATGAATAAAGTGATTGCCTGCCCCCACTGCGGACACCATCAACATATTAGTATTGATGCCAGCAGCGGCGATCAGGATTATTACGATGACTGCCGAATTTGTTGTAATCCCATCCACCTGCGTTTACATGTGGATGATGCCCGCCGAACCATAGAGTTATATATTGACTCGGACGACGAGCAAATTTACTAGGCATGTTAATTAAGATTGGCCGCTAAAACGTTTGGCCAGCACACGCTCGACGGTGTCGACGATGGCTTGGGTTTGGCTGTCAATTTCGATATTTAGCTCATCTCCAAGCTGACACTGGCCTAAGTTGGTCAATTTGAGGGTTTCTGGGATCAAGTGCAGCATAAAAGTGCTCTCGGTCACCTCGCCTACCGTTAAGCTGCAACCGTTTACCCCGACAAAGCCTTTATAAAGGATATAGTTCATCCATTTAGGCTCGACACTTAAGGTCAGATCATAATGCTGCTCGGTGTGACTAATATGGCTCACTTTCGCCTTGGTATGAATGTGTCCCGAGAGGATATGACCGCCGATTTCACTACCGAACGTCAAAGAACGCTCAATGTTCACCCGCTGACCAACGGTCAAATTGGCAAGGTTTGTCAACCTTAAGGTCTCTTCCACTACATCGAAAAATACCCTATCATCAACGACCTGAGTCACCGTCAGACATACCCCGTTATTTGCCACACTTGCGCCAATCGCAAGTCCCTCATGCAAATCAGGTTTAAACGCTACCTCAAGGGTATTTAGGCCATCTTTCTTATGTATTGCAACCACCTCACAGGTGGCTTGAACTATACCAGTAAACATTTTTTGCTCGCTTATTCGTTAAAGGCTGTATTTATGAATCATTCAGGCTTTCAGGCCAAACGCTTAATTCAACTCGCACTCCCTGTGTTGATCGCCCAAGTAACCCAAACCATGATGGGGTTTATCGATACTGTCATGGCGGGCCGCGTCAGTGCTGTCGATATGGCTGCCGTGGCCGTAGGAACCAGTCTTTGGTTACCCGCCATCTTATTCGTCCAAGGGTTGCTGATGGCGTTTACGCCGTTATTTGCCCATCATAATGGCGCAAATAATCAGAAAGCGATTCAACCGCTGGCGTTTCAAGGCGCTTATCTGGCCTTAATTGGTGGCATTGGCGTGATGGCGTTTCTTGCATCCGCCCCACTCGTGCTCAGCCATATGAATTTAGAGCCCCAATTGTACAACTTAACCATAGGATATATCGACGGTATTTTATGGGGCGCGCCCGCATTTGTGCTCTATCAGGTATTACGCGGTTGCAGCGAAGGAATATCTTACACATTACCGACCATGATCATCGGATTCGTGGGATTAGCGGTGAATATTCCGGCGAACTATATCTTTATCTATGGTCATTTCGGCATGCCTGCCATGGGCGGCGCCGGTTGTGGTGTCGCGACAGCTCTAGTGTTTTGGGCCATGTTGATTGCCATGACGATTTATATGCAGCTACATAAAAAGTTTGCCGCATTGGCGCCCTTTAGCCAGTTCCATCGCCCTGATTTTGCCACCATGAAGAAGATGACTAAGCTTGGGATGCCGATTGCGATGGCGCTCTTCTTTGAGGTGAGCCTATTTGCAATTATTGCCCTGCTGTTGGCGCCATTAGGAGCGACTGTGGTGGCCAGTCATCAGATTGCGCTGAACTTCTCCGCCATAGTATTTATGTTGCCACTCTCGATTGGTATTGCCGTCTCGATTCGTATTGGCTACTACCTTGGCCGCGATCGCGCGGATATTTCTGCCGTGGTGGCAAAGGTCGGATTGTGGTTGGCGCTTTCATTGGCCTTGTCGACGGCAATCTTAACGGTGTTATTCCGCTTCCAAATCGCCGAGTTGTATAACAGCGACCCAGAAGTGGTGGTGCTTGCGGGCAGTTTGATGCTGATGGCCGCGCTGTATCAATTATCAGACTCAGTCCAAGTGGTCGCCGCCGGCGCCTTGCGTGGATATAAAGATACCCGCAGTGCGTTTTATATTACGCTGTTTTCCTACTGGGGCATAGGCATGACATTAGGTTATACCTTGGCGTATACCGACTTTATCGTACCCGCCATGGGCGCCCATGGTTTTTGGACAGGATTAATTGCCGGCCTCACCTCGGCGGCGCTGTTGTTTTTCATCCGCCTTCGTTATATTCAAAAGCATGGTGTGCATTTAAGTTTGATTGAAGGCGACAGCGTGCATCATTAAGCAGATTGAAAGATAAAACGGCGAGCATTTGGCTCGTCGTTTTATCTCGCGCGGGGTGATTTTGGCCCGCATCACAGTCTAACTTGCCGTTTTATCAACAACTTTGCTGAAACACTGGACAAGTTGCACAGCAATTCACCATTTGGCAATAAAATTCATTTTTTTGCTTGCCAGCCTTTCGCTATCCCCCTAATATAGCGCTCGTTCCGAAGCACAACGCAAAGTTGTGTTGAGGCAACGATTAAAACAATGCACCCGTAGCTCAGTTGGTTAGAGCACTACCTTGACATGGTAGGGGTCGGTGGTTCGAGTCCACTCGGGTGTACCACTCTCTTCACAGAGTCTAAAAAGTGAATTACTTATTAAAAAGTAAACAGTGCACCCGTAGCTCAGTTGGTTAGAGCACTACCTTGACATGGTAGGGGTCGGTGGTTCGAGTCCACTCGGGTGTACCATTTCTAGCTTTAACTCCCTTTAAAACCTCAATTTTATATAATCTTCCATCAAGATTCTTAATTTTTATTTGTGCCTGAGATAAAATCTTCGAGCCTGTTTTAGTTTTTTTGCAAAAACATTCAAACATGCCCCACCCTTCGGCTCAGCCTGATTTTGCCTTTATTGTTTGGTCCACATTTACCGCTGTTCCCCCACAATTCGCCGTTTTTCTAAATTTGTGCCCATTTCGTGCCAAACATCTCGACACCATCTGCTGTTGCAATTTTAAGCTGAAACGACAATCACATTAGGCTTTCAATCCCACCTATTTTGTCAGCGTAAAGCATTCACTGATCAATGCCTGCTGACCGATAAGATAAGGACATTTAAGTATATTGAAGTTGATTCCTAGTAAACCAGACGGCATAGTGTTTGCGGTTATTCGATCTAACAAGGGGAAAATTCAACAATCATCTTTGACAAAAAATCCACTATAACTGGCTCAGATCAAGTGAGTGGAAGCCAAAATACTGGCTTACAAGTTGGCTTACGGAATAGTAAAGCAAGTGTATAACTTCAAATAATAATACAGGCACAAAACCTGACCTCATAGTTACACACTAGTGAACGCTTAATATTAGGGAAACTTTATGATTAGCCATCTTTTCAAGCGCAGTAGAGCGTGCACTGTGGTGCTCGGCTTATTGTCATGTGTGCCGTACCAGCAACTACAAGCAAAAAATCTTAATGACTGGGAAAACCCAGCGGTATTTGCCATTAACTCATTGCCCGACAGGGCTTATTTTATCTCCTACCCTAGTAAGTCATTAGCCATGGCTGGGGAGGAGCAAGCCTCAGATCAATACCATTCTCTCAACGGGGAATGGCACTTTAACTTTGTCAAAACTCCCGCCGAGCGGCCATTGGACTTCTTCAAAGAAGATTTCGATGTGTCTCAGTGGCCATTAATCAAAGTGCCATCCAACTGGCAACTGCAAGGCTATGATTATCCTATCTATGTTAATCACGGTTACGGCTTTCCCAAAAACAAACCTTTAGCACCAGAATATGATCCTGTGGGCTCTTATCGCCGTGATTTTACGGTTGCCGATGATTGGCAGGACAAACGCATCATTTTGCACTTTGGATCGGTCAAGTCCGCCTTCTATGTCTGGGTAAACGGCAAAAAAGTCGGCTACAGCCAAGATGGCAAATTGCCCGCAGAATTTGATATCACAGATTTCGTCAAAAAAGGTCAAAATAGCCTGTCATTGCAAGTCTTTCGCTGGAGCGATGGCAGTTACTTAGAAGACCAAGACATGTGGCGCATGAGTGGTATTCAGCGCAATGTGTTCCTGCAAGTTGTCCCCAAAGTACAGTTGTGGGATTTCCATGCCGATACTTCGCTGAAAAACAGCTATCAAGATGGTTTGCTTGATCTTAGCGTCCAACTGCAAAACAGCGATAACAAAGCCCAAGATGTGTCACTGCACGCTGCGGTATACGACGGTGATAAATTGCTGTGGCAAAACAAAACCGATGTCACCATCGCGGCGGGGAAAACCGAGACCATCGACAAGACTCACGAGTTTGCCAAAGTGGCTGCGTGGTCGGCCGAAGCGCCCAAGCTCTATGACTTAGTATTAACCCTTAGCCGTAAAGGCGAAGCGGACCAAGTCGTGCGCCAAGGTTTGGGCTTTCGCAATGTAAAAATCGAAAAAGGCCAGCTGTTAGTTAACGGCCAACCCATCATAATCAAAGGAGTTAATCGTCACGAGATTGAGGCGAAACACGGCCAAGTGGTTAGTCGTGAAAGCATGCTGCGTGACATCGAGTTGATGAAGCAATTTAACGTCAACACAGTGCGTAACTCGCATTACCCCAACGATCCTTACTGGTACCAACTGTGCGACCAATATGGATTGTATGTGGTGGACGAAGCTAATATCGAATCTCACGGATACGGCTTCACCCCGGAGGGCAATATCGGCAACGATCCGCAATTTAAAGCGGCGATTCTTGACCGCGTGCACGGCATGATTGCCCGCGATAAGAACCATCCATCCATTATCTCTTGGTCACTGGGGAATGAGATTGGCCCCGGCCCGAATATGTCTGCGGCCTATCAGTACGTGAAATCCATTGAAGACAATCGCATCGTGCAATTTGAAACTCGCGAAACTTGGTTCAAAGAGAAGATGACCGATGTGATTGGTTGGATGTACGCCGACCGAAATGAAATCAGCACTCAATACTTGGGCAAATATCCTGAGCAACCGTTTATCTGGGTGGAATATGCCCACACTATGGGCAACGCTGGCGGCAATCTCAAGGAGCTATGGGACTTTGTCTACGAACATCCGCAAGTGCAAGGTGGTAGCGTGTGGGATTGGGTAGACCAAGGGCTAGAGCAAACCGATGCCAACGGCAATGTCTACTACGCCTACGGCGGTGACTTTGAACCCAAAGGTACCCGCAACGCCAACAACTATCTAGCAAACGGTTTAGTAGGTTCCGATCGCGAGCCTCACCCATCGTTATATGAGCTGAAAAAGCTCTATCAAAACATTGTGGTGACCCCAAAAGATAACGGCCAATATGAAGTGCTTAACCGTAACTTCTTCAACGATTTAAGCAATGTAACAGGCAAATGGACATTGCGAGAAAACGGTGTCGCGGTACAGCAAGGTGAACTGCCAACGCTGCTCACTAAACCTCAAACCACGAGCACTATTAGTGTCGATGCGCTGAAAGCGTATCCGTATCAAGATGATAAAGAGTATCTGTTGGACTTTAAGTTTGTCAGCAAAGCGAAACAAGGGGTGATCCCAGCAGGCCATGTTATGGCCGCCGATCAGTTCCTCCTCAAAACGCCGATGGCAGCACCGGTTTTAGCTAGCGCCAAACAGCTCGAACTACAACAAACTGCAGATGAAGTGAGCGTCATTAGCGATGCAGTTAAAGTGACCTTTAACAAACAAACTGGCCGCCTGCAAAGCTATCGAGTTAAGGGAGTTGAGCTGGTGAACGTGGGCGAAGGGTTATTCCCGAACTTTTGGCGTGCCCTGACCGATAAAGACTATGGCAACCGCCTCGGTGAACAATCAGTCGTTTTTAAAGCCGCCGTAGAGACCGCCAAAATCACCAATGTGGATGTGCAGCAAACGAATGGTAAAGCAAAGGTTACTTTCTCTATTAACTTCCCTACCCTACATAGCGATGCCAGCATCAGCTATCAAGTAGGAGCCAAAGGCGAAGTGTTAGTGGATTACCAAGCTAGGCTTGCTAAAGATCTGCCAGAAATGCCGCGTTTTGGCCTTAAAATGCAGCTGCCCGATGGATTTAATCACGTCAGTTGGTATGGCCGTGGACCGTGGGAAAACTATCAAGACCGCAAATATGCCGCTGATTTAGGGATTTACCATGCTAACGTCAGTGAACTGTACACCCCGTACATTCGCCCACAGGAAAACGGTAACCGCAGCGATACCCGTTGGCTGACCATCACCAATAAAGCTGGTGTGGGTTTGAAAGTGATTGGCGATCCACAGTTTGATTTCACTGCGCACCACAACACCATTGCTGATTTTGATTATCCAAAAGAAGCACAGCGTCATATCAACGATATTCAGCCACGACCGATGACCGAGTTGATCCTTGATTTACGCCAACGTGGTGCCGGTGGCGATAATAGCTGGGGAGCAACACCGTACGATAACTACCGTTTATTGCCAGAACAACAGCAAGACTATCGTCTGCAGCTATTACTGCAACCGATTAACCAATAAAAACCAAAAGAAACGACCCATTAGGGTCGTTTCTTTTAATCCATTGTGCTGATACTCGCGACAATCACCATTTAACCAAGCATGAGCCTTTGAATCAAAGATCATCGAGTAGGTGTGCACCCGGGCCTTCTTTTGCCAACTCATCGTCAGGGTTTCTAAGCGGACAGTCACTGAGTGATAAACAGCCACAGCCGATACAACCTTCCATTTTATCTCGAAGCATTATCAATGTTTGTATACGTTTAGTGAGCATCGCGTGCCACTCTTTGCTGAGTTCACTCCATTCCTTTGCTGAAATAGCGCTATTAGGCAAGGTGTCGAGGTGCGCTTTAATTTCGTGTAGAGGGAGTCCAGCCTGCTGTGCAACACGGATAATAGCAATTCGGCGTAGGACACTTCGCTCATAGCGACGCTGATTTCCACCATTACGTGTACTAGTGATCAACCCTTTGGTTTCATAAAAATGCAGCGCAGATACGGCGACACCGCTGCGTTTGGCTACTTCACCCACAGACAAAGCTCCGGTGTTATCCATGATGTAAAATTCCTTATTGACCTCAAGTATACTTGAGGAAATATTATTCGCGTCGGTTAACGCAATCAAGCGTTTATTCATCTCTGACAACTTATTCAGGAGCCGACATGGGTAACAATTCTTCCCTTCGTCATGACTTTTTATTCGCAAGCAGTATTGATTCTTTGACTATTTCTTTCGCATTGGGAGGCCAGCATGAGTAATGGCGTTCAACTGCCTCCTGCCCCTGTCGAAGACAACCAGCACTTAAAAACCACATTGCTTATCACGGCGGTTTTTCTCGCCCTAGTGTTAGGTGGCGTTTATTACTGGAAGGCCTACCTCGCGGGTCACCAAAGCCATTGGCAGCCGCAAACTGTGCCAGTCAGTGCAATGCAAGTCACTGCGGGGCCGTTACCTATGCAATTGACTGCTGTCGGTGAGTTAACCGCGGTGCAGCAAGTGACCTTATCCGCTGATGTAGCTGGGCGCGTAGATGCGATTAAGTTTCACTCGGGTGAACACGTTAAACCACAGCAGCTACTGGTGGAGTTATATAACGGCCCCGAGCAAGCCGCACTGCAAGCGGCGCAGGCGCGCCTCGCATATGCCAAGCATCAACTGGCGCGCTCGCAGCAATTAGCCCCATCAGGTGCAGAATCATTGGATGTGTTGCAAGAGCGTCAATCGGCATTTGTCCAAGCGCAAGCCGATGTGCAAGCCGCACAAGCACAACTGCGCCAAAAGCAGATCTTAGCCCCGTTTGCTGGTGAGTTAGGGATCCGCCAAATTGACCTTGGTGAATACATCAATCCCGGTGCAGCGGCTGTCACACTGACCGCGCTCGATAAGTTGTATGTGGAATTTACCCTGCCACAGCAAAACTTTGCCGCCATTAAGGTGGGCGGCGACATTATGCTCAGCAGCGATGTCTATCCGCAGCAGCAATTCAGCGCTAAGGTTCATGCCGTTGAACCGCAACTAGACAGCGATACCCGTAACATTCGCGTACAGGGTGAGTTTAATAATGCCGAGCAACTGCTACGCCCCGGTATGTACGTCAATGCAGCGCTGCAATTACCCGCCGAACAAAACACCATAGTGGTCCCTGCTACGGCCGTACAAACCTCAGCCCAAGGCTACAGCATGGTGGTGGTTCGGGGCGATAACGCCAAACAAGGCAAAGCCGATATCGTTGCGGTGGAGATTGGTAAACGCATCGACAATCGCATTCAAATCACCAGTGGTATTCAAGCGGGTGACGTGATTGTCGTGACTGGCCAAAACCGCGTGCAACCCGGTGCTGACGTTGTAGTACAAAATCTACTGGCCGCAGGAGAGTAAGCACTATGCACTTTACCGACCTCTTTATTCGGCGGCCGATATTATCGATCGTCGTCAGTTTGATGATCCTGCTGATTGGGATCAGCGCCACCTATAACCTGCCCATCCGCCAGTATCCGCAGATGGAAAGCGCCACGATTACCATTGATACCGCGTTACCCGGTGCCACGCAGGACATGATGCAAGGTTTTGTGACCACACCGATTGCCCAAGCCATTTCTACCGCAAGTGGCATCGAGTACATCACCTCGACCTCAAGCCAAGGTAAAAGTCATATCTCGGCCAAATTGGTGCTCAATGCCGATGCGGACCGCTCTATGACTGAAATTCTGTCCAAAGTGCAAACGGTAAAATATCGTCTGCCTGAAGGCGTGACCGATCCAGTGATCGCCAAAATTACCGATGGTGCCTCAGCCATTCAATATCTGGCGTTTGTCAGTGACACCTTGTCACCGCCACAAATTGCTGACTTTATCTCCCGTGTGGCACAACCACTGATTACTTCGGTTCCTGGTGTCGCATCGGCTAACGTCGTTGGCGGCGCATCATTCGCCATGCGTATTTGGGTCGACCCAGTCAAACTGGCCGCCCGAGGAATGACGGCGAGCGATGTTGCCAGCGCCTTGCGTAGCAACAATATCCAAGCATCACCGGGACAATTAAAAGGCGACGCCACTGCATTAAATATCACCGCGGGCACCGACCTACGCAGCGTCGATGCCTTCCGCCAGATGGTGCTCAAGCAAGGCAACCAAGGTGTTGTGCGCCTACAGGATGTGGCAACCGTCGAACTTGGTGGGCAAAACTACGATTCCGCCATGCTGGCCTCTAACCGCCGCGCGGTATCTGTGGCGATTTCACCAACGCCTGACGGCAACCCGCTGGATATCGTAGCTCAGATCAATGACTTGATTGATGATATGCAGAAAGTTGCTCCGCCCGGCTTAGAAGTGATTAGCCAGTTCGATGTGGCGCATTTCGTCGATGCCTCTATCGAGGAAGTCGCCCATACGCTGGTTGAAGCGATTGCCATCGTGGTGGTGGTCATTTTCCTATTCCTCGGTACGTTCCGCGCGGTCATTATTCCCATCGTTACCATTCCACTGTCATTGCTCGGTACTGCCGCACTGATGTTAGCCTTTGGCTTCTCGCTGAATCTACTGACCTTACTGGCGATGGTGTTGGCGATTGGTCTGGTGGTGGATGACGCGATTGTGGTGGTAGAAAACATTCACCGTCATATTGAGGAAGGATTATCCCCCTTTAACGCCGCCCTTAAAGGCGCACGCGAAATTGTTGGGCCAGTTATCGCCATGACCATCACTCTCGCCGCTGTGTATGCACCTATCGGCATGATGGGCGGTTTGACCGGCGCCCTATTCCGTGAGTTTGCCTTTACCCTCGCAGGCTCTGTGATCGTCTCCGGCGTGGTGGCACTAACCCTCTCGCCAATGATGAGTGGCAAGTTATTGGAATCGCGTCAATCCGAATCGAAATTGGCGCAGTGGATTGAGCGTTACATGGAAGGCCTCACCACCCGTTACGTCAAACTACTGGATAAAACCTTAGTGTCGCGCCCTGCCGTGCTGCTGGTCGGTGTGGTCATTCTGGCGGCGATTGGCGTATTGTTCAGTGGTGCGAAACGTGAGTTGGCGCCCGCCGAAGATATGGGTTACATCTTCGCGCAAACCAAAGGGCCGCAATATGCCAACGTAGACTACACAGCCAAATACAGCACCCAAGTAGACAAGCTATTCCAAGACTTACCTGAATTTGAACGCAGTTTCTTTGCCATTGCCAACGATGAAGCTAACGTGGGCTTTGGCGGCGTCATTCTCAAAGAATGGTCAGAGCGTGAGCGTAGCGCCGACGAAATCCAAGGCCAATTAGCGGGCATGACCGCAGGCGTGGATGGCGTGTATACCTCGCTATTCCAAGACAGTCCGTTGCCAGCGTCGACTGGTGGTTTGCCGGTACAGATGGTGATCCGCTCCTCCGGTGAATTTGGTGAACTGTACCAAACACTGATGGGGCTTAAAGGTGCGGCTTATGGCAGTGGTTTATTTGCCTTCGTTGATAGCGATTTAGCTTTTGATAGCGCCGAAGCCCATATTGATATCGACCGCGATAAAGCTGGTGAACTCGGGATCAGCATGGCCGAAATCGCTGATACGCTGGCTATTTTGGTTGGTGAGAACTACATCAACCGCTTTAACTGGTTTGATCGCTCATATGATGTGATCACGCAAGTGCCACAAACTGAACGCCTCACACCAGATAATCTTGGTAATTACTACGTGCGTACTGGCGCTGGTAAGTTAGTGCCGTTATCAACTGTGGTTAGCGTTGAGATTAAACCGCAACCGAACAAACTGCCGCAATTCAACCAGATGAACTCTGCGACACTCTCTGCGGTATTGATGCCGGGCGTCACCATGGGTCAAGCCGTAAGCTTCTTACAGCAGCAAGCGTTGCCAGATGGCACCACAGTCGATTGGCTGTCTAACAGTCGCCAATTTGTGCATGAAGGCAACCGCTTGACCGTGTCGTTCGCCTTTGCCTTGATTGTGATTTTCTTGGTACTGGCAGCGCAGTTTGAGAGCTTTCGCGATCCCTTGGTCATTCTGGTGACTGTGCCACTGGCAGTTTGTGGTGCATTAGTGCCTATTTATCTTGGCTTTACTACGCTCAACATCTACACCCAGATTGGGCTTGTGACACTGATTGGTTTGATCTCAAAACACGGGATTTTGATGGTGTCGTTCGCTAACGATATGCAGTTGCACGAGAAGATGAGCAAGCTAGACGCCATTCGTCACGCTGCGGCTGTGCGGATGCGACCCGTATTGATGACGACAGCGGCCATGGTGGCGGGTTTAGTACCGTTGCTATTTGCCGCTGGCGCGGGCGCGGCGAGCCGTTTCGCTATCGGTATTGTGGTCGTGATGGGCATGTTGATCGGTACGCTGTTTACCTTGTTTGTGCTGCCAACGATTTACACCCTGCTGGCAGCGAATCACCAACATGACCAACATCACGATGTTGCCACAACTGATAACACCACGGAGGTGGCCCATGGTTAAGTTACATTCAGCTCATAAGCTGCGTCCGTTAGCGTTATTGCTACCGCTCGTGCTTAATGCATGCAGCACTGCGCCTAATCCACAAGATTACGCACCGCACGCGGTTAATGTCGGCGAGTTTGTCAGCCTTGTTGATGGCCAAGAATCGGTGCAACCCTTGCCAAATGATTGGTGGCAGCTGTACCACGACCCGCGCTTAAACCAGCTAGTGACACAGGCGCTAAGTGCCAACAATGATCTACGCGTTGCAGAGGCAAATCTTCGCCGTGCGCAAGCCGTGCTAAAACAGTCAAAATCAGACAGATTGCCATCGACTAACCTATCCGGCGGCGCCAGTTATGGCGATGCCGAGCCAACGGTCACGGATGAACAATGGACGGAGTCGACTGGCTTGTCAGTGGCATGGGAAGCGGACTTTTGGGGCCGCATCAGCCAAGCCATTGATGCGGCCAATGCCGATGTCGCTGCGGAGCTAGCCGCACGCGATTTAGTGCGAGTCACCGTTGCGGCGCAGACGACCCGCGCTTACCTCAATCTGTGTGCCTACGGCAATCAGTTACAAGTGGTCCAAGACTCACTCGCTAACAGCCTACAGCAGCGGGACATCGTGGCGGCACAGTGGCAAGCAGGCAAAGTGACCGAATCTGCGCTCGCCAGTGCTGAATCAGTAGTGGAAACCGTGAAGTCGCAGCTTCCGATGGCGCAGGCAGCAAAGCAGAATGCGCTGTTTGAGCTAGCAGCGCTGCTGGGGGTAACGCCAGCTGAAGCCCCCGCTAACTTACAAGATTGTCGGTTACCACCGAGCGTGTCGCTGGCGTTGCCCGTGGGTGATGGTTCAGAGCTACTGCGTCGTAGGCCCGATCTGCGCCAAGCGGAACAGGCGTTGGCGGCGGATATCGCCCGTGTTGGCGTGGCCACCGCTGATCTGTATCCACGTATCACGTTAGGCGCATCGGCCAACTATCTGCATAACGATGTAATCAAAGGCAGCGATAGCTTTAGTTATGGTATTGGGCCACTCATTTCGTGGAATTTTCCAAACACTTCAGCGGCAAGAGCACGTTTAACTCAAGCAAAAGCCCAAGCAGATGCTTCGGTAGCGAGCTTTGATGCGCAGGTGTTAAACGCGCTAAAAGAAGTGGAGCAAGCATTGACCTCGTTAAACGCGGTGACCGAGCAGCAACAGGCGTTAGCACGTGCAGAACAACAAGCTAACCGTGCTTACACGCTCGATAAAGCTCGCTTTGATGTGGGAGCGATTGCCCATGTGCAGTTGTTGGTGAGTCAGCGCAACATGCTTGATAGCCGCGCTGCAAATGCTGAGTCGCAAGTCGCGTTAACCAACGCACAGGTCGATCTGTTTAAGGCATTAGGTGGTGGTTGGCAGCCGATATCATCGGCAAGTATTGATTCAGCTAAAGCGGATTAACGGATTGTCTGTTAACTAACATAATTAAAAGCTCGATCTTAAACACAGGATAGAGCTTTTATTTTCTGTAAAGCATCCTACTTATTGCTATCAACTTGGATCTCAGCTTAGCTCTCAAACGGTCACAGCCTATTTAACCACGCTATTAAAATGACTGGTATTAAGCGACTGGCGTTCAACGTTAATCAAGCACCCCACGTTGACTCGCATCGATCAGCATATCGACAACATGCCGTATCTTGGGCAACATTTGGCGATTTTTAGGCCATAAAGCATGGATTGGCATTTCTCCACCAGAATGTCCCTCGAGCACCTCACAAAGATTTCCTTGGCACAGTTCTTCTCCCACCAACCACAAGGGTAATTGCGATAAACCACAGCCAGCAAGCACTGCCGATAGCATAGCATCGCCATCGGATAATTCATGGGTCGGTGGCGGCGTGTATCGAGCCACTTCGCCAGTCAGTTGTTTCAGTAGCCAAGAGATGGGTTGCCCACGGCGAAAGCCAACAATACATTGATGTTGTTGTAAATCTTCTAGTTTTTGCGGTGCACCAACGCGCTTTAGATAATTGGGCGACGCGCAGATCACTAACTTTTGTGAGGTTAATCGCCGCGCAATTAAGCCGCTACTGTCTGCCAACTCGCCGATACGTACCACGAGATCGATCCCCTCTTCAATCAAATCGACAAAGCGCTCGCTGAATGTCACAGTTAAGCTCAACTCAGGGAACTGCTGCGTCATCTCCAATAGCAAAGGCAAGATACGCTTGCGGCCATAAGCTGCGGGTAAATCAATACGTAATCGGCCAGAAGGACGGCTAATGTGGGAGGTGAGTTCTGCTTCGGCTTGTTCAAGAATTTCCAATGCATTCAAACAGCTTTCAAGATAACGTTCCCCATCAGGAGTCAAACTTAAACGCCGCGTCGAACGTTGAAACAAGCTTAACCCTAGCCGTTCTTCCAAGCGCGCTACACTTTTACCTACTGCGGATTTTGTCAGTCCCAAGCGTTCTGCCGCAGCGGTAAAACTGCCATGTTGCGCTGTCATCACAAACGCATTGATACCGCCCATATGGTCATTTTTTCGCATGAGAAGCCTTATTGCTGGGTCATCAGTTTGGTCATTTGAGTTTACCGGAGTGGCTAGCGTTTATTGTAGAATGAGTTTCCTCGCTGACCTAAGATTACATTCTTATTCATATTGAGTAACTTAACTAGGCCGAACTGTCACTAAGTCCACTTAAGAGCATGGGCGCTACCGTCTATGATGTAATGCCAAATCATGTAGGCATAAGATTTCGCAAACCCATTGCCCCAGACCTACCCCCTTTCCTTAACGCATTTCCAGCGCTGGAATGACATAACTCCCAAGCTCATCAATCACTTCAGTGGCTGGGCGCGATGAGGGTTTTAGGTTAAGTGCTACATGTTGAACGCCCAAGGCTTGATGACGTCGTAACCTCTCGATGAGTGCATTACGGCCAATACTCACCACATTATAAAAACGCTGATATGGTGCATTTGGATTCTTGTCCAAATCAAAAAAGGTCGAGTAACCATAAGCGGGCGCAGGCAACTCACCCGCAGCCTGTTGCAGCGACGCAATAATATCTGTAATGGCGTTATCATCATCGACCGACCAGAGCCACGCATCCACATTTTTGGCTAACCATTCAATGGGCTGCCTCGAGCGCCCTACTGCCATCATCGGCAACCGCTGAGTCATTTTAGGATATAAATCGAGCTTGCCACTCAGTTGGCCATAATGGGTCGTTTGCACTCGAGGAAAGGATTGCTGCTGCAGATAACGAATATATTCAACTGCTTCACGATACAGCTCGCCACGGGCATCATAGTCAACACCAAAGGCGGGATATTCTACCGGGCGATCCCCCGTTGATAGACCGAGTACAAACCGCTGATGGCTAAGCAAATCTAGTGAAGCGGCTTGTTTTGCGACCGCTATAGGTTCACGCAGCGGAAGTACAATACCAGCGGTACCTAGGGTAATTTCTTTGGTCACTGCCGCTAGAAATCCTGCATATACCATGGGGTCGAGCATTTGCGCGGCATCACCAAAGTTGGGGTCGTAAAACGGTACGTCTCTTAGCCAAATACTGGAGATGCCCGCCTCTTCAGCCAGTTGTGCCAAACGCTGATGTTCTACCAATGTTGGAAAGGGTGAGTCAGGATACGCCTCAAGTGGCGTTAATAAACCTATGGTTAGCCGCTGTGGCGAAAATACCCGGGTAAAACTGCGAGGCGCTTCATCTAATTTAGCGTACATGCCGCCTCCTATCGGTCTTTATTGGTTTTTACATCGCTTTCTGCGTGCGGCCAAATGACATCTAATATCGTTTTAGCAATACGCCACTCACCATTTACACGCTGATATTCATCAATATATCGCCCTACCAACAAAAATGGATGCTGGGCGCTTGGCCGGTCTGTAACAAAATCGAGTAAGTAACAACTACCCGTAGCTGTGTTATCGCTTGTCAGCGTGATCATGTGATTGGTTATCGCATGCATAAATGGAAAGTGGCCGCGTTGCTGACTATCAAACTCTTGGTAGGCCGCGGCAAGGCTGTGTTTGATTGCAGGCAACCCCTGCATTGACCCAACGGTAACCACCACTTCAGCATCTTCGGTAAAGACTTCGCCCATACGCTCGGCATTGTTACCGTCGAGCAGGTTACTGTAGTGCTGGCGCAGCGCACGGATCTCTTCGCGATCTAATAACGCCTGAATACGCTGACTATCGATATGATTTGACATAATTACTCCCATTAGCTCATGGGTCTGTGCCGTGTGATTACGAACCACAGACGGGTGACTCAACTGATTGGCATAGTTTATTGCTTTATTTAAGTGAGATAATCATTCTGCAATTCGTTTCATTTGCGAAAAAAACTCTACAATCACCTTGCGTAAGAAGGCACACAGTTAGGTGAGCACCAATTTTTCCTGCTACTTAAAGCGCTAGTGT
Source organism: Shewanella mangrovisoli (assembly GCF_019457635.1). Taxonomy (NCBI): domain Bacteria; kingdom Pseudomonadati; phylum Pseudomonadota; class Gammaproteobacteria; order Alteromonadales; family Shewanellaceae; genus Shewanella; species Shewanella mangrovisoli. Next base: position 2,343,005 of record NZ_CP080412.1, on the reverse strand, counting down.
GCTTTGGCACTGCCCCACATTTATCGCTGTTACTTTAAATCATGTATTAGCCAAGGTTACCTCCGTTAAAACCCAGCAAATAACTACTGTTAATTCAGCGATTAATTATCCGTTGGCATAGCGAAAGTTGAATGTCTGGCTTATATATTTATGGAGGGAATAAGCCAGCTTCAGGCGTCGGATAAACACATTTGAACAGAATCATCATTGCTGGGGTTTACATGCGTAATCTAAAGATCAGTCACCTATTACTTGGCGCTTTTGCGATTCCAATTATTGCAATTCTAGGGTTAACCATGATGGCAATGAGCAAAATGCAAGTCATCAATGACCAGTCCACCGTCATATCCAATGACTGGTTGCCAGCCGTGCGTGTCATCGAGCGACTCAACGGTCAAACCGCAGATCTTAGGGTATTAGAATCCCGGCATATTCTCTCGCTGGATGAAGGACAGATGCGAGATACCGAGCGAGAACTGGAGAAAACCAAAACGCAAATCGATGACTCTATCCGCACTTACGAGCAACTGATCAGCGGCAATGAAGAACGAAATATCTTCAATGATTTTCAGCGCTTATATAAGGAATATCTGGTCGTTCACCAGAAGCTGCTTATACTGTCACGGGCAAATAAAAACGAAGATGCGAAGCAATTGCTGCTGACGGAATCACTCGACGCGTATAACGAATACTCGGATTTATTGCTGAAATTATCAGACCTGAATTACAAAGGCGCGCAGGACGCAAGCAACTATGGCGATGTGATTTACGATGAATCGATCAAAATAATGTTATTCATTTTGGTCATAGTGTCATTGCTGGTGTTAGTGACGTCGACGGCTATCTCAAAATTTATTATTACATCGATTAAAACCGTGCAGAGTTTTATGGCGAAATTGGCTAATGGCGATCTTTCGGATCGCATTGCCGATATTGGCAATAATGAATTGGGTGTTTTGGCCCAGGGCTGTAATGAGACAGCCGATAAAATCTCTGAAATGACCGAGCAATTAATTACCGTTGCCGATAATACCGCGATTTCGGCCGAAATACTCGCCTCCACCATGAATCAGGTTGAGCATAATTCCCAGCAAATGTTGGTGCAGGTAGAACAAATCGCGACGGCGCTCAATGAAATGTCCAGTACGGCACTCGAAGTGAGTAAAAATGCGACTGAAGCGGAAACCAGTGCCAGTGAGGCGATGGGCAATGTCTCTGAAGGCAATAAATCCCTCGGCGAGTCCGATAATATTTCAGTCAAAATTGGTGCGGCGATCCGAGATTCAGGCACCATAGTCAATCAGTTGAAAGATTATTCCATCGAAATTGGCTCGGTTATTGATGTGATTACCAGTATTTCCGAACAAACCAACCTACTGGCACTTAATGCGGCGATTGAAGCGGCAAGGGCTGGAGAAGCGGGTCGCGGTTTTGCCGTTGTTGCCGATGAGGTTCGCTCTCTTGCGGCTAAAACCCAGCAATCCACAATTGATATTCAAGAAATTATTTCAAAATTACAGTCTCAGGCGGAAAAGGCCGACCATTATATGAAGGCCAATACCAGTTTATTGGATGAGTCACAAATGGTATCGGAAAAAGTGCGTAGTGCTTTCCAAGGTATTTCGGCGTCCGTCAATGCGATTTCTAATGTTAATACCGTGGTTGCCACTGCCTCGAGCGAACAATCCAGCGTGACCGAAGACATTTCCAGAAATATCTCATCGACGGTTGAAATGGTCGATCAAAACGTGGTGGGAGTCGGCAACGCCAGTAAGGCTTGCCATGATGTGTTATCTGAAGCGGGTAAACAAAAACAGCTACTTGCCTTCTTCAAAACCAAGCGCAGTTATTGATTAGAGAATAGATGTATCCAGTGGGGCGATTGTGAGTTAAAGCGAACCACTGAACGTTAGCACACTTGAGATTTAACGCAGCCTAGGTTAGTGGAGTCTAGGTTGCGCTACAAAAGAGGATAAACACCTAACCGCAAACACTGTTGACGTTCAATGCGAAAGCTCATTGTTTAGCTATCTGTTGAAGCTCTGTCTTAACGCAAGTGTCAGCGGCTCAAATACAGCGATTTATTAGCTTGAACGTTCCGCTTGTTCTTCCCATGTCATGCGTTTGCGATAAATGGTCGATGGGCTAATGTCCAGCAGTGCGGCCGCTTTAGGAACATTACCATCACACAGGGCAATCGCTCCTTCTATCGTTTGCTTCTCGGTTAACCAAAGCGGTTGGATCCGCTGTTGCTCAGCAGTATGTGAATGCGCCTCTTGCGTGGACTCTGACAATAATTCGCGGCTCGCGACTTTAACGGGTGTATCAATGTCCAGTTTTGTCGTTTCGACCTGCATCTTAGTCTGCAGCTGAACTTTTGTTTGAAGCTGTGCTAGCGGCCTTAGCGGTGCGGAGAACATACTTGGCTCGACATGGCTTGCGTCATTGAGTACCACAATCTGACGGATCACGTTCTGTAGTTGCCTTACATTTCCAGGCCAATCATAGGCTTGCAACATGGCTGCAGCCTGAGGATTAAAGTCGATAAACTTTTTACCTTCTTCTTTGCTGTAGGTTTTTAATAATTGTTTGGCCAGCAAGAGCACATCATTTCCCCGTGCGCGCAGGGGCGGCAGTTCGATAGGAATAACATGCAGGCGATAAAACAAATCCTCACGGAAATGCCCAAGTTTGACTTCTTCCCAGGGCTCACGATTGGTGGCACTGATAAAACGAATATCCACATGCTCTTCTTTAGAGCCGCCCACCCGTTGAAAGGTCCCCGTTTGGATAAACCGCAGTAATTTGCTCTGCAGTTCTAAATCCATTTCGCAGATTTCGTCGAGGAACAAGGTGCCGCCGTCGGCTCGGGTCGCGGCGCCATCACGATTGTTATGGGCGCCAGTGAATGCCCCTTTGCAGTGGCCAAAAATTTCGCTTTCAATCAGTTCTTTCGGGATTGATGCGCAGTTTAAGGCGATAAAGGGTTTGTCGGCGCGATTACCGACTTGGTGAATGGCCTGGGCGCAGACTTCTTTACCCGTACCACTCTCCCCCATAATAAAAACCGATGCCTTACTGTTGGCGACACAATCAATGGTTTTGTACACACTCTGCATTGCCAGCGAATCGCCGATAAACCCTTGGTAATGCCCTTTTGGTAAGCTGTTTTCATACTGAGTCACAAGCTCGAGTAATTGCTTTTGTTTAAGGGCATTACGCACCGTTATCGCTAGTCGCTTGGCATCGAAGGGTTTAACTAAAAAGTCGAACGCCCCTGAGCGCATCGCATCGATGGCAATATCGATGCTGCCGTGGGCAGTGATCATAATGGTGCTGATATGGGGATGACTCTGCTGCACTTGCTTAAGGATGTCGAGCCCCGACATATCCGGCAGCTTAATATCGAGAATTAACAGATCTGGCTGCCAGTTCGATAATTCCTTTAGGGCATCCGCGCCGTAATGCACATGGGTTACGTTAATGTCCTCCGCGCGTAAATACTCCGTATAGAGCGCACCGAGTGACATACTGTCTTCAACCAATAATGCTGAATAATTCATAGCTATCCCTATTGAATAAATCGTTCCGTTAATAGGCTGTGAGTCTGTTTTCCGAGGACATCAATCTGTGCCATCAGCTCGGGAATGGCACCGAGCTGTTGCTGACGGGCACAGGCTTCTAATTTCTGAGCTAATAAGAACAGCGCCGTCGCCCCAAAACTGCCTGAACTGCTTTTTAGAGTGTGCGCTTGATCTTCAATCTCGTCCACTTGCGTCGATTCGAGTTCGCTCAACTGATTAAGCCGCTGCGCCAATTCATCGCAGAAGATCGCCATCATGTTCGATAGACTCGCTTTACCTAAGGTATGTTCAAGCTCCGCAAGGAGCGGCTCATCGAGTAAACTCGCTGTATTTTCCGCGGGTTTCGGTGAGTTTTGTAAGCTGACAACGGCATTGGGCAACCATTTTTGAATGGCATGCAGTAAGGTCTTTTGTTTGACGGGCTTAGCGATAAAGTCCTTCATCCCGACTCGATAGCAATGCTCTATCTCTTCTTTCATCACATTGGCCGACATCGCCAAAATAACTTGTTCAGGGTGATTTTGCAGGATGACTTCCGTGGCCTCGAGCCCATCCATCTCGGGCATACGCACATCCATCAAGACGAGGTCGAAGGGCTTTTCGGCGACCAACTTAACCGCTTCAAGCCCATTGCAAGCATAAGTGACATCGAACCCTGCCTTGGTGAGCATGGTTCCGGCAATAATTTGGTTCGCGGGGCTGTCTTCGGCGAGGAGGATATGACCTTGGAATTTCTCTTGGGCCACATATTCCTCTTCAAACTCATTCGCCAGCGCATCTTTACTCAAGAGTGCCAACTGCATGGCGCGGCTTAGGGGCTTATTGACGACTTGATCTAATCCTAAAGTAGCGAGCGAATGGGTTATTTCGGTGCTCATACCCGATACCAAGGCCACCATAGAACCATCGGCGGTTAAATGCGCTTGCCTTAAGCGATTGACATCCTGTTCATTCACATCCAAAAAGAAACTTTCGTCGAGCAAAATCAGGTTGAATTGACCTTTTATTTTTTTCGCCCGTTTTATTGATGGCCAGTCCATCACTTCAACCGTCTCAACACCGTATTGCGAATATTGTTTCGAGACGAGCGATAGCCAGATTGCATCATGATGAGCGAGCAGAACCCGAGAATGGGCGGGGAAATAATGACTGTGGCAGAAATTCCCCTCAAGCAATTGCAAAGACACATAAAAAGTAAAGCGACTGCCTTGACCAAGTTCACTTTGCAGCTCAATCGTGCCGCCCATCATAGTGATAAGCTCGCTACAGATGGCCAAACCAAGGCCCGTACCCTTGTAGTTTGTGTTATGGGTATCGTGTACTTGGCTAAATTCTTTGAATAGTTTGCTTTGCGCTTCCGCTGAGATACCAATACCTGAATCTGTGACACGGCAATAGAGTTGCACCTCGGTTTGGTGATTGTCGGGGATCCACATTTCCACTGTGATGGTGCCGGATGCAGTGAACTTAATCGCATTATCGACGAGGTTATGCAGCACTTGGCGTAAGCGCTGCTGATCGCCAACCACGGTTCTTGGCACATTTCGATTCACAAAACTGACCAGCTCTAACCCCTTTTCGAAGGCTTTGGGCTCAAGAATTTGCAGCACTTGAGCGACCAGTTTATCTGGCTCAAACTCATGGGACTCGAGCACCATCTGCCCGGCTTCAATCTTCGAAAAGTCCAAAATATCGTTAATGGTATGCAGCAAAGCACTGCCCGCTTCCCGCGCGATATTGGCGTGAATGCGTTGATCTTTGCTTAAGGATGAGTCGAGCAACAATTCCACCCCGCCTAAAATCGCGTTCAGCGGTGAGCGGATCTCATGGCTCATGGTGGCTAAGAAACGTGACTTCACCTTACTGCCCTGCTCGGCTTGTTCCTTTGCCTGCTGCAGTTTTTGCTCGTTGGCTTTGCGCTCAGAAATATCCCGCAAAAATGCCGTAAACAGCACTTCATCTCCGAGTTGGATCGGCACCACCTCAAGCTCAATGGGGATTAGATTTCCCGCCTTGCAGCGCGCGAGTAATTCGACCCGTTTATTGAGAATATGGCCTTTCTCCGTTTTCCGATAACGCGCCATCCCCTGTTGGTGCCCATGATGTTTGTCTTCGGGGATAATTAAATCCTCCAATAAGGCGCCGACAGCCTCCTCTCGGCTATAACCGAACAACCTTGTGGCCGCGAGGTTAAATTCAATGACTTTGCCCGACATATCGATGGTAATTAAGCAATCTTGGCTCGCCGCTAAGGTGGCAAGCAGCACTGACTCGGTTTTCGCTGCGGCGATTTCTTTGCGTTTCGCTTCTGATAAGTCTTTGACTAAACCGATAAACATCGCGCGATTATCGATGCTCATTTGCGACACGGATAAAGCAATGGGAAATAGTTGGCCGTCCTTACGTTGCGCCGTTAACTCGCGGCTGGTGCCGATGATTTTGGCAACATGGGTCGTGAAGTACTGCTGAATGTAGCCATCGTGCAATGGCCTTTGGTCGAACGGCATAAAAATCGAAACATTCTGGCCAATCAGTTCATTATGGGCATAACCAAAGAGTCGACTGACGGCGGGGTTGATGTCGGTAATAATGCCGAATTCATTGATGATCACAAAGCCATCGACCGCCGACTCAAGAATGGTATTGAGACGGATATTTGCCGCCTCTAATGCCTTAGTCCTAGCATCGACTTTATCGACCATATTGTTAAAGGCGCGGGTCATCTGGGCGATTTCATCCTTGCCTTTGACAGGCACCCTCACCCCAATCTCGCCCGCGAGAATGCGTTTAGAAGCGCTGGTTAGCTGAGTTAAGTTTCCGGTGAGGTAATGCCCAAGCAGCAATGAAAACAAGGCCACCAGCAGCATTTCAACCCCAGCGATTGAGAGGATCTGTTGTGTCACCGTATTAACCAGATTTTCAAGGCTCTGGGTCTCAAACCCCATGTTCACTTTGCCAAACAGATAGCCATTCACTTCAATGGGATATTCGAGATCGAAGATCCCATCCTTAACTTGATCCAGATGTTTATCCGCTTGATGCGAAACCTGAATGTATTTATCGGCGCCGCCATAGGCCAAAATGCGGCTCTGATCAGACACAGTTACATACAAGACTTCGCTGTGGCTTAACAGCTCTTGAATTAACGAATGTAATGTCGCCAGATCGTTACTGATCACCGCATCCTGCGCCGCCACAGAGAACAGCGTTAATGTGGTTTCGGCCCGTTTTTCAATTTGCGACTGATTAGACAACTTAAGGTAGTTAATGCTGGTATACACCAGCAAAAACAGTAATAAACCTTCGATTAAGGCGATCCCTAAAATTGTTTTCAGTCTAAACGACACACTATTTCTCCCCGAGCGGTTTGGTTAAGGAGCCGAGTTTGAGCGAGCGGACATCATCCCAATCTTGATCTTCTGCCGCGGTAAATGCTGAAAAGTCCACCGATTCTAATAAGGCTTTGCCCTGCGCTGTTGTCGAGAGTGCCATTAACCGCTCGAGCAGCATTTGACGCTGCGCCGCCGAGACTCTTGGATGCGTTGCGATAGCATGGGGCGTATAGGTCGGTGTTTGCCACAATACTGTTAATTGCTGTTTTTGCGCCTCGCTCAGATTATTAAAGGTGCGCTGCACACCGCCCCCCGCATCGACAAGCCCTTGCAGCACGGCTAAATATACTGAGTCATGGGAGCCTACATATTTTACCTGCACATTAAGATTGGCCTGCTGCAGATGTGCCCTTGGTAACACACTGGCTGCAAATGCGGCTGGCGCTGGAAAAGCCAAGGTTTTTCCCTCTAATTGGGCTAACGATTTGATCGGAGAATCCTTGCGCACCACAAGCAAGCCTTTGAGCTTTTTATCCTTTTCACGCGCTAAGGCCAAATAACCCGGGCTGTCATGAAACACCACATAGTGGTAGGGATTCATGTAGGCAATATCGTATTCCCCCGCCTTGAGCCGCCGCTCAAAGGTGGGAATGTCGGGCGCCGTTGCAAATTGCAATTGATAATTTGCATTTTCGGATAAGGCGGCGAGGATCGGTGGCCACAGCTTTGCGAGTTGAGTGGCTGACTGCTGGGGTACTACGCCAAAAACTAGCGTCGGTTTTGGGGTATCAGGGGGATTGCTATCCTGCGCATGAGTCGGCGATACCCAAGCCATTACGAATATTATCAGATAGATAAGCTGCCATTTTATGGCATTGTTAGGCGCTGCCTTGACGCACAATCTGGAAAACTGAGCCATGCTAAATGTCCTTTTCTCAATGATATGCATTCTACATATAGGGCATAAAACACTTTGCCCCTATGCTGCATCAGCAACCCCTGTGCCATAAAAAATACCATCAATAAAAACAATCACCTTGGAGAACATTTTGCCTGAGATAAACTCACTATGGATGAGGGTTTTGCATTTTGCAACAAGATGGCAAAAATCAGTCTTAAGCCTGCGCTTTTCGGCGATGCTTTGCAGTATCAACCTCAATTAGTTGGCTTTTTTTAAATGGGCATAGCTCTTGCTATCGAAGAATATTCGCCATTATCGGAGCCAGACTATGCCGCTCTCTTCGTTGTCATCGATGCAAGCCGTTACCTTGTCTGTGCTGGTCGTGGAAGATACGGACAGTGAGCGCCTTTATATCACACAGCTATTGAGGCAATTTGGTTGGTTAGTTCAGAGCCTAAGCAATGGTCAGGAGGCGGTGGATTATCTCGCTCACAACGAGGTACATATTATTGTCAGCGATTGGCGCATGCCCAAGATGAATGGTATTGAGCTGTGCCAAATCGTTAAAAATCATCAGTTACCGCCCTTTGTGATCCTGTTAACTTCTAATAATCAGACCGCAGACATAGTGCTGGGTATTGAAGCCGGCGCCGATGATTTTATCTGTAAACCGTTTCACCCGGAGCTACTCAAGGTCAGAATGTTAGCCGCGATGCGTATCGTGCAGCTGCAGCACCATCTGAGCCGCAACAATCAACTGTTACAGCAAGGGCTAGCTAAGGAATCCGCCTTGCTCAGTACCCTAAAACAAGATTTAGTTTCTGCCGCAAAAGTGCAGCGGGAATTGTTGCCCCGCAGTAAAACCTTGCCAAGGGGCTGGCAGTTACACCATGAGTTTCAACCCGCCCATTACCTTGCCGGGGATTTATATCAGTGTTTTGATTTGGGTGATGGTGAACTTGGTTTTTTCCTGATCGATGCCGCCGGCCATGGCGTTGCCGCCGCGCTGCAGAGTGTCAGCCTTGCCCAGCGTTTGTCGCTAGAGCGAACCGATTGGCGTGGCTTGTCGCCGCAGGAGATTGTCAATCAGCTCAATCGTGAGTTGAGCGATCCTGATAATACTGGCCGTTTTGTGACCCTACTACTTGGAAAGATCCATACCCAAACTGGCGAGCTGCGCCTGTGCAGCGCAGGCCATCCTGCGCCGTTACTGCTGAGTGAAACTGACTGCGCGCCTTTGTCTCTTGATACCGAATTACCCCTTGGGATCCACGCCGCCGTGCAGTATCAAGATCAACTCATAAGGCTTGCACCTGGGGCTCGACTCTTGCTGTTTTCCGATGGTGCCTACGAGTGCCAACACCCTAAATTTGGTTTTTTTGGCTTAGAACGATTACAAACCCTGTGCCGTAATGCCTACAGCCTAAACGACCAAGACTTGCTGCGCCATCTAAGCCACGCCTTAAAGCTGTGGCAAAGCGGCACAACCCAAGATGATATTTCCATGATGTTAATTACTTACCCATCTGCCAACTATGCCAATACGGCTCTGGAGGCCCTATGAACAGCTTGCAGTTTAATCTCACCCATGAACAGTGGCGTCAACATCCATTCTGTGACGAGTTAGAGCAGTTTATGCTGATACAAAATGTGCATGAGCGCCAACGCTTTAAAGTGATTACCTGCGTACTCGAAGCGGTAAGTAATGTGATTAGCCATACTCAGGATACCCATGAGCCTATTGTGTTGATCGTGCATTGTAACCACGACCGTATCGTCGTCGATTTACTCGATCATTCCCCCACAGTGCCCAAGGTTGCCTTCGAGGAGTGTCCAAACCAACTGAGCGAGCATGGCCGTGGCCTGTGGATCATGTACAACTGGATGGATGCGGTGCGTTTTCAAACCACAGTGCTTGGCTCACACTTAAGATTAACCTTAATGCGTCATCATTAAACCCACTCGATATCAAACCTAGCGAACCGCTAGGTTTGGTTTTCGCGTTACACAATCCCCATTGCAAATTGCAATGCATTTTCAAATCTGACTATAGCGCCCAGTTAATAAGCAAATTAACCACCTGATTTTAATCAATAAAAATCTTGGCCTGATAAATGCTGTCTGAAGATGCGGTTTCAATACTAACTGGCAGGCAGAGGTGATTATCATGAAATTCTTCCCACTTGAAAAATACAACGCGAGCCTAGTGATATTTCCAACCGAGATGATGATGGCCAACACAGCTACCCATAGAGCCGCACTATTGCGCCATATGGAGCAGAATACCAACCGCTTAATCATCAATCTTGAACAAGTGAAATATATCGACTCTAGCGGGCTGTCGGTGCTGATCTCCGCCCTTAAGCGGGCGCAGCAACAAGATGGTGAAATTCTGCTGTTATCACCCTCGGCCCATGTGCGTGCCCTGATCGAACTAACGCGCTTACATCAGATATTCAGTATTTATGAAGATCAAGACGCAGCCATCGCGCACTTTAGTTGCCACTAGTCGGGCGTGAGCATCAGCTAAGAGGGAGTGACATCATGGAAACCTTATCACACCGCCATGTAGGCAAGATTGAATGCAAACGCCGTTTTTCCTTGAGCCTAGCAACCCTAGGTGCCTCTATTTGCATGTTAACGGCCTGCGTCACTCCCCAGCGCACCACTCAGGACCAACTCTGTCAGCAACAGGCCGGAGAATATTGCCACTACTTTGGGCCGCAAACCTCCTATCTGCGTCAGGCGGATCAACAGTTGTTAACCGCGCAAACGGAAAACATCAGTCTTAATCCAACAGCAGTTCAAAACGTTAGCGCCACATTCAGCGATACTGCCAGCTTAGATGTGCAGCTCTCAGTGGGTGATAAATTGCGGGTAGGCGTTTTACATGGCGAGGATTTCAGTGCCGATGTCGAGATTGATGCCAACGGTCAAATCTATCTGCCCTACTTACCGCCCATCAATGCCCAAGGCTTAACAATCGCCTCCCTCAAGCAGCGCATAAGTCAAACCTTAGTGAGCGAGCAATTGATGCAGGCCAGCAGTGTGCGCGTCAATATCAGCCCCATCGCCTGGGCACCGATTGAAGTGACAGTATTAGGTTCAGTGTTTGAACCTGGGCAGCACTTTATCAATCAAAAATCCGATACCGAAATTAAGGATGACGATAAAAGTCATAGCGGCGATCAGGCCAGTGATAGAACCATAGCCGCCGCCCTTCGCGCATCCGGAGGTGTTAGACCCGACGCCCAGATCCGCCAGGTACGCGTGATCCGCGGCCAGCAACATTTTTTACTGGATTTATCCGGGGTGATTAGCGGCACCCAAGTGCCACGCTTCCTCTTAAGTGCTGGCGATCAAATCTTTGTCCCAAGTACCCGCCGTTTTGAAGATAAACTGGTGCGCCCTTCGCAGATCACCGCGCCTGGGATCCGCGTGTTTATTTCAAACTTAACTCAACCGGCGAGCAGTAACTCGCAATCTGCCGTCGATACCGAAGCGACACGTTTCCCCTACGGCACGCGTCTGCTCACAGGTGCTATTGCGGCCAACTGTGTTGGCGGTGCCCAAAGCACCAATGCCAGTCGCCATGTGTTACTGGTGACCCGTAATCCGCTCTCGGATCAAACCGATATCGTCGAGCGTTCATTGGACAGCTTGATCCGTGAGTCTTGGCAGCCACAAATGAACCCCGTGCTGCTCCCCGGCGATGGCATTGCCTGTTATGACTCTGGCGTGACCAATGTGCGTGAGATTGCGCGCAGCTTAACCGACTTACTGGTGCCCGCAAGTTTACTCGGTTTGCTGTAGTACGGAATTTGTAGTTCGGAACCAGCGCTTGGGTGACAGGTTACGTCACCCCTAGGATGATTCGACGAGGGGACATTGATCATGAAAGCATCTCAGGAAGGCTACCCTCTACTGTGGTTAAAGCGTGCGCTGGTCAATGGCAGCAGCCTGCCCGCCCCCGCCCGCCGTAAGTTATATCTAAAGACAGTGTTATCGGCATTAGCGGTGATTTGGCTGATCACAGGTCTTGTCATCGTTATCACTCCAACCCGTTACACCTGCAAATGGGTGTTGATTTTACCCGGTGCGGGCGCAGGCGCCGTCGTGAGTTTGGATAGCCTAGGTCAAGCCAGCAGTTCGAGCAGTTCTCCATATCTGAGTTCTGCCATCGATCCGCGGGAAAACTACAAGGCCATCGCCCTAAGCGACAAGCTATTAAGCGATGCCGCAGCGCAATTAGACCTTAAGGCCTCAGCGCTGGGCACGCCTAAGTTAAAGCTCCCCAGCCAAACAGGGCTGATGGAATTCAGCATCAGCGCCAACAGCGCCGAACTTGCCGAGCAAAAGGCATGGGCACACTATCGCACTCTGCAGGGCACACTCTCACACCTGAGAATCGATGAAATCCATATCCGTGAAAACGGCGTCAGAATGGGACTGGAGAGCTTTGCCGATAAAGTGCATCAGAGTCAGGCTAATATTGTCGCCTTCCAATCTAAGACTGGGCTGGTCTCGTTGGATCAATTTAAGGAAGTGGCGGTCACCATTGAGCATTTACGCCAAAGCCAAGTCAATCTTACCGCTAAACTCAATGGCGGCCTTGCCAGCCAGCAACTGCTGGAGGCCGATTTATCCCTGACGGCAACCCAATCCACTGACTTGCTCAAGCTGAAAAACGATCAGCTGTTCCAACAACTCTTACTCAAATATACCGAATCGACCGCGCTACTTGTGGGCCTTAATGGTCATTATGGCGAGCAACATCCACAAGTGCTGAGCGCCAAGACAGAGCAAAAAACCATGTTGGATGCATTGCATAGCCGCTGCCAAAAATTGTTGGCGCGCTGCGATCCAAAGTTGATGTTGGTCCTCTCCGTCGATGATATCGATGGCCGCGCCGCGCTGATGCAAAAACTGATTAATATCACCACAGAAAACGAAGGCTTATCCCATGAACTGGCGTCCTTGAGCACCCAGATTGATGAATGGGAAACCCGGCTTAAACACAGTAATGACGATGCCGCTAAGCTTGAGGATTTACACCGCGACCATCAACTTGCCACCGCAGTGTTTACTTCCGCGATTGCTAAAATTGATGTGGGTAAGGCCGACATCTTCTCCGCTTACCCGTTATTACAGCTGTTTGCAGCCCCGACTCGCCCCGAAAAGCCTGACAAGCTGGGCTTGATTCTAACCTTAGTGGGTGGCATTGCCGCCTCGATGATGGTCATTGTCGGATTGAGCATACTATGGATACGCAAACCTATACTCCAGAAAATTCTGACGAACGACTAGTCTGGTTCGCCATTACGGGCACTTACTTTTTTTGGTTCTTAGGTGCCATGTATTTGATTGCGCCAGTGATCGGTTGGATCTTAGTGCTGCGAATGCTCGGCAGATTGCTGTTTTACGCCGAAGGATGCCGGATATCGTTACCGATAGTAAGTTGGATATTTGCCATGTTGTTGATGCTACTGGCATTAGTCATAGGCCATCTGGTAGAGCATTTAGGCATAGCCCAACTGATTAAATCCTCCATTGGTTGGGCTAAGGGCTGGGCGCTGCTGGCGGTATTTCCACTGATTGGCGGTCTGCACATTCGGCCACAGCTGATTTACCGCGCCTGCTGCGTGGTTGGCAAACATACCTTGATATTGTTTCCGCTGTTTGTACTCGCTTGGCTGCTTCACTTGCCGACAACCTTGTATGTCTCTCCCTTAAGTATTGTCGGCGGACCTGGGCCTGAGTTTTTCGCCGTTAGTCTGTATGAAATCGACCCTGGCAGCGGCATGCCAAGATGGCGCCTATTTACCCCTTGGGCTCCTGCACTTGGCATGGTGGGCAACTTTTATTTTCTATTTGCCCTGCAGGAGACCAATAAGCGTTATCGCTTCTATGGCTTAGCTGGCAGTATCTTGATGGTGCTTATCTCCCAATCCAGACTCGCCATCCTCTGCTGTCTCGCTCTCGTCTGTTATTTCAACTTTATTCGCTATGCCAAATCCCCTTGGCTGTACTTATTGGTGAGTCCGGTATTTTTATTGGCGGGTATTTTTGGCGAGTCGGTACTGTCTAGCATCGAAGCCAGTATTCACAGTGTAAAAGCCGCCAGAGCCGATTCGACTCGGGTGCGTGAGGCCCTCGGCCAAATTGCCCTCGAGCGCTGGGCAAACGAGGCGATTGTCTGGGGCCATGGCATTGTCGAGCGCGGCCCCCATATGGTGGAGTATATGCCGATTGGCTCGCACCATACTTGGTACGGTCTATTGTTTGTGAAGGGAATCGTTGGCGCCTTCGCGCTGGCGGTAGCCTTGTTTGTCAGCGTGTTATCTCTACTGCCTAGTTTGATGCAGTCCAGACTGTCGGCGGTTGGAATGGCGGTACTGATGATTTTGCTGCTTTACACCTTTGGCGAAAATTTAGAGATCCTCGCCTATCTCTTCTGGCCAGGGTTAATCGTGCTAGGGATTGCCCACAATCAGGCAAAGCAAGTGGCAAGTCTTCGCCATAAGAGCTTATTACAGCAACCATCACTACAACCATCACAGCAATCATCAGAAACCACTCAACCAAGTGCTGACTGAGCTCCCTTCGTTAGTTTTTTCCTCGTCCTTTCAATACACACGGCCGTTGCAACTTGATTTGCATTTTGCAATCGGCCGCAAATCAAACCGCCGCCCTAATATGCATTTACATTATAAATAATCTAACAATATGTTTTTAAATGGAAAAGTAAACCGAGAAAAGCTGGCATAGAAACTGAATAGTCAACATAGGCACTCTTAACTAATAGGTGTTGTGATGAGCAAGTGGGCATGGATACAAACCCTTAAGAACAACCAAGGTATTCGCCAATTGGTTAGCAGCATACTGTGGTTAGGCTCAGCCCAAGTCGGCGGTCGTATAGTGCGTCTTGGTTGCAGCATTATCTTAGCCCGTTTACTCACCCCCGAGGTCTTTGGCCAAATCGCGATCATTCTGACCAGTTTTGAAATAGTCAGCATTTTTATTCGCAGGATCACCTCGGCATCGCTGATCAAAATGGACGATAACACCTTTGCTTCTCATCTCGCCAGCGCCAATCTGATCAACATTTTTGTATGTGTACTGTCTTTTGTTGCCTTGAGCTTACTCAGTGGCCTGTTAGCGATTTACTATCAAGATGCACAGATAGTGAAGCCTATGATACTCATGGCAACAAGCTATTTGCTCCTCCCCTTTGGCATGCTGCATGCCGCCGCCAACCTACGCCAAAATAAGATGCGTATCGTCGCCAAGGCCAACCTGTGGCAGACGGTGGCCGACAGTGTGCTCACCGCTATCTTAGCGTTATGCGGTATGGGGATCTGGGGGATTATTCTACCTAAAGTGCTGGTGGTGTTGATTTGGGTAGCCGTGCATCGGCAGCATTCTGGCATCCAAAATATTCACACAGCCCCATTCGCGCGTTCTTTCTCCCAGATAAACTTAACTCAATGTAAATCACTATTTCGCTTTGGCACTCAGGTGGCGCTTGGGGATCTTTGCCTCGCCCTAAGACAAAATATTGATTATTTATTAGTGGGTTATTTTTTAGGTGTCGAGGCGCTTGGGATCTATTTTTTTGCGGTCAATACCAGCCTTGGCATTAGCTTAGGGTTAATTCAAAGCTTTGGTACCGCTTTTTACTCTCATCTTTGCCAGAGTGATGGTGAATATGCGCTGCTTAAATACCGCCACGGCCTGCTGAGTATCATGCTAGTGACTTTACCTATCATAGGCTTACAAAGCGCGCTCGCCCCTTGGTATTTACCCTTGGTGTATGGCCAACATTGGCTTGAAGCTGGCGCGCTGCCGGTCTTTATTCTGCTCTGTTTGAGTGGTTTAACGCGTCCCTTGGGTGAAGCCGCGAGTCAACTACTGATCTCCTGCGAGCTGAGTAAGCTGAACTTAGTCTCAAATGTCGGCTTTATTGGCCTATTGGCGTTGAGTATCAGCCTAGGCACCCTGTGGGGGCTGAAAGGCGTCGCCATGGGCATCTTCCTCTGTTACCTGATTTGTATGCCGCTATTTGCCTACTTTGTGATGAAACCCATAGCACTCAAATTGAGTTTACCCACCTTATCCCCTTCATTAGGAGGTTCATTATGATCCCTACCGTCTCTGTGGTGATGCCGGTCTATAATGTGGAAGCTTTTGTCTCAAAAGCGATTTCCTCTGTATTAGCTCAAAGTTTTACGGATTTTGAGCTCATCATAGTCAATGACTGCGCCACCGATAATAGCCTCGCCCGCTGTAAACAATTTTGCGACAGCCGCATTCGTATCGTGCAGCATGCCGTGAATAAGGGCTTAGCCGCCGCACGTAATACTGGTATACGCCATGCGATTGGTCGCTATGTGGCCTTTATCGATTCGGACGACCTCTGGCATCCGGATAAGTTAAAGCTGCATGTGGATCATCTGCAAAAATCGCCCAAGGTGGGGATCAGCTTCTCGCGTTCAAGCTTTATCGATTACCGGGGCAACCCGATCAATTTTTACCAAATGCCGCAACTTACCGACATAGATGCTGGCCATTTGCTGTGCCGCAATCCGGTGGGCAATGGTTCAGCGCCGGTGATCCGCCGCGAAACCTTAAATGATATTCGCTTCCAAGCGCTGAACCACAGCGAGCATTACACTTGTTACTTCGATGAACAATTTCGCCAATCGGAGGATATTGAGTGTTGGTTTCGCATTGTGGCGACAACCGAGTGGCAAATGGAGGGGATCCCCGAGCCATTAACTTACTACCGCTTAAATCACGGCGGCCTTTCAGCGAATTTAGTGAAACAGTTGGCATCCTGGGAGCAAATGGTCACTAAGGCACGCCGTTATGCCCCTAAGATCCTGTTAAAGCATGAAAATGCTGCCAGAGCCTATCAGCTTCGCTACTTAGCCAGGCAAGCCATTCGCCTAGGCGATGGTCGTATGGCGAAAAACTTAGTCAATCAAGCGCTGCTGACTTCACCACAGATCTTATTCAAGGAAACCAATCGCACCCTTACCACGCTGATTGCGGCCTATTTGCAATGGTTAATGCCCCGAGGTTTATACCAAATGTGCGAAACCCTTGGGCAAAAGTACCTAGGTTATCGCCAACGTATGCAAATCAAACGTGATGGTGTGACGGCAAGCTTACTCACCACCCAATTAAAATAAGTCAAATAGACGCGACAGCAAACGTTGCATATTCATCGTTTACAGATTCAAGGCGGCTACCTCAGCCGCCTTGCTTTTATCGAAGGTTAGTCTCTATTACATTGCGCTCGTTCTGCCACGTTATTTGCGAGCGTTTGAGATTGAGATTGTTAAGACAGTAACAGCGCCTGAGATCGCCACACCCTAGCCTAACTTCCATCTCAAACGGATTTGCAGCTTGCAAAGCAAACTGCAAAAAACCACTTAATCCATAAAGATAAAATTCCTTAGCGATTGTTTTTAAATGATTTATCAATCTGGCCTGCATTATGCTTTGTGACTCTTGCCAAGCGCATCTATAAGCCGTTATCAAGCGTCCCTCTTGGCATCAAGCAAATTGCATGGAGGTCATGATGAATACTCAGAACTCGACTCAAGTACGCTGGTCTATTCGATTATTCGATAGCGCCGTTGCGGTGCTGGCCTTATTGCTCTGCTCACCTTTTATTCTTGTGGTTTATCTTTACCGCAAGTCACAGGGACAAAAGGTGTTCGAACGGGTGTATGTGCATGGTGGCCGTAATCAAATTGGCCTGTGGCAATTTACCTATCAAGGCAAAGGATATCGTCTCCCCCAACTGTTTAATTTACTCAAAGGAGATATCGGCCTATTAGGTGTTGAAGCCCAATTTGCCTTCACGCCTTTAGTCGATTTACCTAAAGCTAATCGTATTGCTCGAGTGGGTATATTTTCCATCAGTGCTATGCAGCGCCGGATGGGGATTGACTTTGAATCCAGCGAGCAAAGCTTAAGCATCGCCTATTCGAGCTTAAGCCGTTACTTTTTCGCGCTGCTAAGCGCTATTTTGAATAGCCTTTTGACCTCTGCTTCACGCTCGCACACTAACCAAGTCACGATTTTTGACGTGACTATGCGTAACCTCAGCATGACAGGCATGCTCGACATGCTAGTACAACAAGCACAACATCCTAAACACCACTTAACCCCATTTGCCTTTGTGAATGCCGACTGCTTAAACAAAGCCTATTGCGATCCCCAGTACCATCAGATTTTGAATCAATGTGAAGCCATTTTTGCCGATGGGATTGGTGTACGTATGGCTTGCCGGTGGCAAGGCGTGGATCTTAAAGGCAATTTAAATGGCACAGATATGTTGCCACTCTTATGTGAGCGCCTGATTAAGACCAATCTGTCGCTCTATCTTTTGGGCGGCGCGCCAGAAGTTGCCCACCAAGCCGCCGAACAGCTTCAGTATCGTTTCCCACAATTAAAGATTGCAGGCACCCACCATGGTTATTTCCATGAGGCCGATACCAAGCAAGTGATTAAAAAGATTAATCAATCTGGCGCTGCCGTGCTGTTGGTGGCCATGGGCGCCCCTAAACAAGAGCTTTGGCTTAATCAGTATCAAGCAAAACTTACTCCTGCGGTCGGTATTGGTGTGGGCGGATTGTTCGACTTTTACTCCAACCGTATTAGCCGCGCGCCACTTTGGTTAAGGCAAATCGGTATGGAGTGGATCTGGCGCTTAATGCAAGAGCCCAAGAGAATGTGGCGCCGCTACATTATCGGTAATCCCCTGTTTTTATATCGGGTATACAAAGAACTGCGTGCTAACGCCAGCCTTAATACGAAGACTCAAGCTGACGTACAACAAACACCCGTTACGCCCCAATTTCCTAACTTAAGTGACTCAGGTTCACTGAAACGCTGCAAACGCATCCGCTTGCAGCTGCTATTGAACCGCATCGTTAAACGTTGCCTCGATATCTTAGTCGCGGCCATCGCCATGCTGTTGTTATCGCCTCTACTGTTGATCGCCGCACTGCTTATTCGATTGGAATCCCCTGGCGCCGTGCTGTTTTGCCAGCAGCGCGTCGGCAAGTGGAATCAACCTTTTACCATGTGGAAATTCCGTTCCATGTATCAAGATGCCGAGGCGCGACTGGCCAGCTTACAACAGGCGAACGAAATGCAAGGCGGCGTCCTATTTAAAATGAAACAGGACCCCAGGATCACCCGTGTCGGTCAATTTATCCGTAAAACCTCCATCGATGAGCTGCCACAGTTATGGAATGTTTTAAAGGGCGAGATGTCACTGGTTGGCCCGCGCCCCGCGCTGCCACGAGAAGTCGCGCAATATAGCCCAAGCGATCGCCGCCGCTTAGAAGTTAAACCCGGCATTACCTGCATCTGGCAAGTATCGGGTCGCTCCGACATTCCCTTTGACCGTCAGGTCGAGTTGGATGTGGATTATATCTACCAACAATCCTTAATGGCGGATCTGTACTTGCTTATCAAGACCATACCCGCCGTGATTTTCAGCCGTGGTGCCTACTAAGGGGGTTACTATGCAAGCCATTATTTTCGCCAATCGCCATGGACACGAACTGGCACCGCTGGATAAACAATACTGCCCAGCATTACTCCCCATGGGAAACCGTGCCCTGATTGAATACACCCTAGAAGATGTCGCCAATGCCGGGATTGTTGAGGTAAAACTGATTATCTCAAGCCATGCCAAAGAACTCGAAGCGCATCTTGGCGATGGTAGCCGTTGGGGAGTGAAGATTGATTACTTCCTCAGCAGAGAACAAGAGTCTGTCAATTGCGTGATGTCACGACTAAAACTGGATTTCGAACAAGACTATCTTGTTGTGAGGGGCGATATGCTGCGATCCCCCTGCATTAAACGCTTTATCGATTACAGTCTAAAGCGACCTTTACACTTAGTGTTACCCATAATGGCCGACTGCAATCCTGGCATGCTGTTATTGCCCAGCGCCTGTAACCATCTGTATCTCCTCGATTGGCCCTTAGAACGAGATCCAACGGTTACCAATGCCATGATGGAACCGCTACCAGGGCAGTGCGCCATGTTGGACTCCTTCGAATCCTATCTTAATGCCAATTTAGCCATCGGCGATGGCAGCTTTACTGGAATCTCTCCTTCTGGTCGCCCCACTCCCAGTGGTCGCAATGCCAAGTTTTTTCACCTAGGGGCTAAGGCACAAACGGGCAAATTGGACCAACATACCGCCTGGGGCGCGATTGGTGAGCAAACCTGGATAGCCCCCGATGTAGATATGCACGAGCAACTGATAATTGGCGATCAATGTGTTATCGAGAAAAACTGTCGTTTGAGTAACAGCGTGATCCTGACCAATAGTTTTGTCGGTGAAGGACTGAATGTCGATAACTGTATTATCAGCAAAAATCTACTGATTAATGTCGGATTTAACACCGCCATCGAAGTTGATGACCCTAGGCTTATCGCCTCAACCGAGCAGAATTTACACGCCCATGTACCTTGGTCAAGTCGTCTTATTGCCTTGATATTGCTAGGCTTAAGTTTGTCCTTTTGGCCATTACTCTGGCTGTGGAGCTTATGCCATTCATCAACTCTAGGCCAGTCTAGACCAGCGCTGAGTATTGCGTATCAGCCCATTAAGCTGTGGCGCGTTAATTTGCCGCCATCAGGCATGGGATTAGCGCTGCTACCACAGCTCTATCAAGTATGTTTGGGGCGATTATTCCTGTTAGGCGGTCAATCCCCTGAGATGCATTCAGCATCCGCGGTTAGCGAAGCTACGCCACTATATGGTGTTTACGGCCCGCTGCAACTGCTTGGCGCCGAACTGCCAGAGGAAGAACAAGGGCTGATTGAGCAGGAGTTTCTTAGTAAGCCTAAGGCATCGCAATGCTATCAAGTGGTCAAACTGTGCTTTCAATTAGTTTCAAAATCAGTGGCTTCAACAGGCTCTGCCACGCCAAAACAGCCCAGCACAAATCAACTTAGTACAAGCCAGCCAGATATCGCCAATGAATGGGGGAACGGACAATGAAAACCATCATCACTTATGGCACATACGACTTATTCCACTATGGTCATGTGAGGCTGTTTCAGCGCTTAAAAGCCATGGGCGATAAGCTGATCGTCGGCGTATCGACCGATGAGTTTAATGCGCTTAAGGGCAAAGCAGCCTTTTTCAACTATCAACAGCGCGCCGAAATGGTGGCCGCCTGTAAGTACGTCGATTTAGTGATCCCCGAGACGCACTGGCAGCAAAAACCTCAGGATATTGTGGCGTTAGATGTCGACATCTTCGGCATGGGCGACGACTGGCAAGGCAAATTTGATTACCTCGGCACCCTTTGTCAGGTGATTTACTTAGGCCGCACCGAAGCGATTTCGACGACGGAAATCAAAACCAATCTGGCTATGCCACACACTAAGATGGCGCTAGCGATTCCCCAATTGATTAAGTAAGGCCGAGATTGAAGGAAATCATCGAAATCAAAGGGTAAGTGAGGGATATCATGGGCACAAATCTAGCATTAGCCTTACTGAAGAAATGCATTTTCACCCTCTCTTGGTTGATGCCAAGAAACGCTAACAAGGCGGTATTAGGTTGCTACAAGAACCGTTTTGCCGACAATAGCAAATACCTGTTTTTGCATTGGCAGCAGACGCACTTTATGCAAACCATTTGGATAAGCGGCGATAAAGCCCTTATCCATACTCTCAAGCAACAAGGCTATACTGCCCATTCGCGCTGGAGCCTGCTGGGCATTTACCATGCGCTCACGGCCAAATACTATGTATACAACAGTTATATTGGCGATATTAATCAGTGGTTTGCAGCGGGTGCGGTTCGCATTAACCTCTGGCATGGTTCGCCGCTTAAAAAAATCGAGTTCGATATCACCACAGGCCCGTTAGCCCCCAAGTATCAAACCCAGTCCCTTTTGCAAGCTGGACTCAAGGCGCTGCGTTATCATCAGGAATATGTCCGTCCGAGTTTGATGCTAAGCCCAAGCCCATTGGTCGGTCAGTGCTTCAAAGCTGCCTTTCGTTTAAACGACGATTCGCTGCTACCAAGTACTAATCCGCGCACCGATTACTATCTGCGTTACCCGGAGCAGCGCCAAACGCTACCCTTAAAGGCGGATGGGACGGCCTATCGCCGAGTCATTCTCTATGCGCCTTCTTGGCGGGATGCTCTATGGCAAAACAGTCAAAAATTAACTCCACATTTAACGAGAGGTAATAACGATTCGCCCTACCAAGCGGCTTTTGACTGGCAAACCTTGTCCCAACATTTAGTCGATACAGATTCTTTATTACTGTTACGCCTGCATCCCAATGAACGCCACTACGCAGCACAGTTTTGTGCCAATCCCAATGTGCTTGATATCAGCGAATGGGATGATGTTTACGGGATTTTGCATCGTGTCGACCTGCTGATCACCGATTACTCGTCGTTATTCATCGATGTACTGCCACTTGAGATCCCTGTTCTCTTTTACCGTTTCGACCATGAGCAGTATCTCAATCAGAGCCGCGATTGCTACGATATAGGTCAAGACCCGCTCACTATTGGCCAGGTCGCCTATCAATTCGATCACTTATTAACATTGCTGCTGGAGATGAGTCAGCTTAACGCCAAACCGCAGCCAAATAAGGCTTACAAACAATTACAGTGTTTATATTGGTCGCAGAACGCTAGCTGTTTATCAGCGGATAACTTAGCGACAGATGCTATATCTGTGGATGAAAGGCATGATGACAGTTTTGCACGCTTAGAGCAGCACCTGCGCCAAGGGCAAACTCAGTCGTTTAAGTTTACCTTTGGCACTGATATCAAGCCTCGGATATGAAAGTTAGATATAAAAGCTCTGATATAAATAAATCCGCCATCGGACCTTGGTATAAAGCCATTTATAAGAAGGTGTCTTTAAACCAATCCCAGATTCCAAGTGAGGTTTCGGGTAATAAATCGATACCGAGCGCCGATTTCAGCAGATATAACAGCAAGAGGCCGAACAAGGTACACAGCAAGATAAAGGCAATAAAGAACAGGCTAAACATCACCAAGGAGAAGCGTTTTTCTCGGCGGGTATAAGCGCGTCGGTTTTTGCCTAAAAGAAATACATAATAAAAGCGCCATTTAATAAAAGGCAGCGCAAACGTACCTCGGTTATCAATAAAGTGTTTACCCCAAGTTCTGTCCCCCAAGGCAACACGTATCCCCATTAATTGTTCTTTTGTATAACTGTCGGCAATCTGTGGTGGTAATTTGGCCAATAACTTGAGAATGGTCGGATCCTGTTTAATCTTATCTAGCGTTTCTTGATCCCATGGCTCAAATTCATTCATGCCCTATTTCAACCCGATATTTATTATTTCTGAACAGATTATAGTCAACAAATTAAGCCATTTAGAGATATTACCATCAATCATTCGGTGGATATTCCCGCGCTATTCAGCTCAGGTTAACCGCGGCGCGGGTATCATAGCGCCAGAAATTCACGCAGAGTTTAAGTTTTAAAAGCTATTATTTTCATGACGTTGTAGGAAAGTCCGATCTTTTTTGAAAAAATTTTCAAAAAGATTAACCCTTTTTTGCAGCTACTACGTTTACAAAGATAAGAATACAGCAAATGATGGTACAACCATCTGTGCTATGCCTTATCAACATCACTAGGAGACTATTATGAAATTGACTCACCTATTTAACACTGCGGCACTTCCCCTTGCCTTTGCATTATTGTCTTTTAATGCCGCAGCAGTGAGCCCACCACATCCAACGGGATTAAATGCACCTATGATCAATGTCGCGAGTTTCAACCATAAAAATTATGCCGAGCAAGAAGCCACTAAAATGTTTCCGGCACCTGAGGCGGGTATGGTGCAACATATTTTGACCTTACCAAAGCTTGAGAATGAAGACGACTACATGGTTGAAATCCAAATTGGCCAAACCCAATTAGTCGACTGTAATAAGCATGGTCTGAACGGCGAGTTAAAAGAACTCTCGGTTAAAGGCTGGGGTTATAGCTATTATCAAGTATCAGAAGTCTCTGAAGGTCCAAGCACTATGATGTCCTGTTTAGATATGGCGAAAAAAGAAGCTTTTGTCCGCATTCCAGGTGAACTTAAAATGCGTTACAACAGCCGTTTGCCTAAGGTATTTTATCTACCGGAAGGCACAGAGCTACGCTTTAGAACCTGGAAAGTCGATTCAACGTATCACTACGCTAAATAAACTCGCATCAATATAAGTTGTTTATTTAATTGTATTACTACGGTGATATAAAGGGCATATCTCACTAGATATGCCCTTTTTTATCAGCAAGCTTCGTCGGCTAACTGCACTAATTTGGCTTTAATCTCGGCATATCTAAGGTGTTCGCAGCGACCAAAACCCGATAATTTCCGTACTTGTAGGCGAGTAAACAACGGTAGTGTCATGCCAGCCAAAAACCGACAACGAGTATCTAGGGATAATGAAGCTAAACCTTTCGATTCCGCCACTCGCTCTAGTTCATGTAAATCGGCCTTAAGCTGAGCATCATCAGGCCACTTTGGCACTTCGGAATACGCCAATTTAGCCATTTGGCCACGGCATACACTGCAATGACCACAGGATTGAGGCGCGGCGTTATCATCAAAGTAGCGGGCCAAATTGTAATTTAAGCAAGTCGTTAGCTCAAAAAAACGCACTAACTGGGCAATACGGGCGACTTCTTTCGCCTCTTTGTCGGTAAAGTATTGATGGAGCTCGTTGGCTAAATGCCCCTGCGTTAACACCTCAGCATCCACTTGATAGACATCCGTCACCCGCTTGGCTTCCAATTCGATAAGCTGTTGACTGGCAAGATATTCTAATGCCGCTAATACCCGAGTACGTTCCGCACCTGTGGCTTGGTAGAGCGCCGAAAAATCTAAACTGCCCCATACCCGCTTCATCTGAGTATGGGTAAAAATGTCATTTAAAAATGCCTGACGCTCTGGGGAAAACTGACTCAAGATCTGCGCCTGTGGCTCAATAAAACGGTAACTGATATCGGCGTAATATGCATAAAGCGGTTTAATCACGCCCAGCATTTCAAGCTGAACCAGCAAGGTTTTAAGGGGGAGTTGTCTGATATTACTCACATTTGACAGTTGATGAAGTTGCAGCTCCCAACGTCCATTGTGGGTTTCTTCGCGAATGTTATTAATCACGGCTGCAATACTGGCCAGTTCCGGCGTATCGCCGTAAACAAAATTTTCGACCGTGTTAATGCCATCTAAATTGGCCAAGGTCACGCAGTGGGAGAGTTGACCATCCCTTCCTGCACGGCCGATTTCTTGGCAATAATTCTCAATGGATTTAGGCAGATCGTAGTGGACCACAAAGCGAATATTGCTTTTATCTATGCCCATTCCAAAGGCAATGGTCGCAACCACGATGCGGATCTTACCTTGCATAAAATCCTGCTGAATTAGCTGACGTTTTTCATCCTCAAACCCCGCATGATAGGCACTCGCATCAAAACCCATTTGGCAAAGTTTTGCCGCAACATCTTCCGCAGTATGCTGCAAAGTCACATACACAATCCCCGCGCCAGTAAAGTGATTAAGCTGTTGTTGCAGCGCCGCCAGTTTGTGTTGGCTTGCCACAGGCAAGACGGTCAAGTCGAGGTTTGAACGATAAAAGCCTGTTTGAACAATATGTTGTGGCTTGATATCGAAGCGTGCCGCCATATCCAGTTTCACTTTACGTGTCGCCGTAGCCGTGAGTAACAGCACCAATGGAATCGCTAATTCGCGGCGATAATCGGGAAGCTTTAAATAGTCGGGGCGAAAATTATGTCCCCATTCCGAGATACAGTGTGCTTCGTCGACAACCAACATAGAGATAGGAATGGATTGAATAAATTGCCTAAAGCGCTCATTTTTAAAACGTTCAACCGACACCATCAGGAGTTTTAACTCGCCAGAGCGAGCATCACGCATCACCTGTTGGGTCAATTCAGGCGTTAAGGTTGAATCGATACTTGCCGCTTTAATGCCCTTCTCATGTAGAAAACTCAGTTGATCTTTGATCAATGCCAGTAGAGGTGACACTACTAAGGTTAAATGGGGAAGTTGCAGCGCGGTAAATTGGTAACAGAGTGATTTTCCTGAGCCGGTGGGAAAAATAGCAAGGCTCGAATGGCCCGACAACAGTTGCGAGACAACCTCCTGCTGCCCTTGCCTAAATCCATCAAAACCAAACTGTTGCTGTAATAATGACGCATAATCAGTGGCATTAGCTGACGGCGTTATTGAATAAGACATAAACAAATCCTTATGCCACCACAAGGGTGGAGGCGACCACGCAAACTGATGAATGTGTGAATGAATGCGAGTAAGCGTGTCGCTATGATTTTCTGGCTAAATATAAATTGATAAAGGCGGTGAGTTTGTCGTTGAAGGCTTCTTCAAAGGCATCAACATTTTGACCTAAGGTATTGAAATACTGTGTTACTTGCGCGCGAGACAGGCTTTTATTGGCGACACTGTATTCCATTTCAGGCAGCGTTTTATCGTACCTGGGCACAAGCGTCCAAGTCACCACATCGGCGGCGAAGTGCTTCATCGCTTGCTGCGCTAAGGCACAAAAAGCTTCAATATGCTCACGCCCATCGGGCCCCAAACACCCGGGTTCGACGCGGCAAAGGACGGCAACCGTTCTATGCTGTGACATGCTGTTTCCCTGTATAAAACGCATCAAAAATAGATAGTTACTTAAGAGTTGGCGAAAGCGAATAAGTCATCTTTGCGCTTAAGCTCCCTCTCTTTGAGTGTATGTGACACGCGTAAGAAGTCACATACGCTAAGGTTAAAAATCATATATCGATATTTTAAGCCTCGCTATCATCTTCAGCCATGGCAGCGACGGTCGCGGCATGTTCCGATAATAACGTATCGAGCGCTTGATCAAAACTGTCCAAACGTTCGAGTTCCATATAACGCTTCAAACGCAAAATAATATCTTTGCTAACTTCGATATGGGATTTTTTCTGGCGCTTCTTAATTTGTGAAAGTTCTTTTCGCACCATGCGCCAACCCAAATCACTGAAATATTGATTCAGCATTCGATTTACGAATTGCAGTTGTTGGTCAACGGGCTGATTTTTTTTACGCAGTTGAACCAGAAAATTTAAATTCGCAATTAATTCGGTATAACTGGATTGGGACAGATTTAACTGAAACCACTCTGCCCGTTCGGCGACACTCTCGGGATGAATCATGCGATAAATTAACGGCAAGGCAAACACTAATTCAGTTTTATCTAACAGTAATAATTTTCGGCCCGCGGTAGGCGCGGTGTGATGATATTCCCATAGCGTGTTTGTCGTCATTGGTATGGTTTTATACTTACTAATAATGGGTTATGAATAGACTATGATACCGACAAACAGCACAGATTAAAAGAATGGTTACACCATTTTATAAGCTCATTTATACCGCACATCGGTAAATGATCCATCCCAGAAACAAACGAGCTTGAGCACATACTTATCTTGTCCACTAATCCACTGTTTTCGCATGGCTAAATCGACATCAGTTTGACATCACTAAACCATAAGATAAATTTTGGCTGCTAGTTTTTAACCGCATAAAATGGTTAAACCATCTTTTAAAAATAAAGCTACTCATCTACAGAGTTAAGCGACTAGCTAAATAAATGCAGATTATTTTCTCGCCAAATTTAACTTAGATTATTGAAGTTGGCTAAATAACAAACAACAAAACTAAGCACCTCTTTATCTCTTATTAATGTGTTATTTGAACGCATCTTATACTTCGAGTTAGTTTTGTGCCCGCCTTCATAACAGCTTCACGTTAAACAATGCTTTCTTTTTAATCGATATGATCAATTAAAACACAAATAACACCTCTACCAGTGATAATGACGATTATCACTGGTAGATAAAGGTTGGTTTTACGTATAATTGCGCCAGTTTTATCGGCGGCAAAATACTCCCATGTCTAAATCGATTATCCATTATTCCACAGGTGGAAGTACTACTAGCCGCTCCTCTGGCATAGCATCGAATATCACGCCAAACAATAGAGAAATGGATCCGCCATTTTTTGAGGAAAGCTCATTACCCCAATCGGTTCACAGTGATTTTTTTAACGCGGCGGCCGAAACTGAATACGAAATCTCCAGCAATACCCGTCGGGTTTATCGGACCAGCTTTGGCCTATTTGAGCAATATTGCGCGACACATCAGCTGCAGTCCTTACCCGCCGATCCGCGCAGTATTATTTCTTTTATCGGTCATCAAAAAGAATTGCTCCAAGCTAGCAGTGGAACTCAGCTTTCAAAGCAAACTTTAACGACTCGGCTAGCCGCGATCCGTTACTATCATATTCAAGCAGGATTGCCATCCCCCACTGAACATCCGCTAGTGATCCGTGTGATGCGTGGTCTTAGTCGTAATCACCATAGACAAGTTCAAGATTATGATCAGCAACCAATCATGTACGATGAGGTCGAACTACTGATCCAAGCGATAGAGCAACAACCCCATCCACTGCTACGCTTGAGGGATAAAGCCATCATTCAACTCGGACTACAGGGCGGATTTCGCCGCTCTGAATTGGCAAACTTAAAAGTACAATATTTAAGTTTTATGCGGGATAAATTAAAAGTACGGCTGCCTTTTTCTAAAAGCAATCAACAGGGATTAAGGGAATGGAAGAATTTACCCGACTCAGAACCCTTTGCCGCCTATAATGCCGTCAAGGACTGGTTACATGAAAGTAAAATTACCGAAGGTCATTTATTCCGCTCAATTTCGCGAGATGGAAAAACCTTAAGACCTTATCAAGTCAGTGATAAGGTCACATCTAAATCATCACTCGTCCGAAATAGTGGATTCTTAAATGGTGATGATATTTATCGGATCATTAAGCAGTATTGTTTAAAGGCGGGATTACCGGCGCAATATTATGGCGCCCACAGTTTGCGCAGCGGATGCGTAACACAACTACATGAAAATAATAAAGATACCTTGTATATCATGGCAAGAACAGGACATACGGATCCCCGCTCATTACGCCATTACCTCAAACCAAAAGAGGATTAACCACAGCATTAGCACTTAATTAATAATACTGTTTTTAATATTTATGTTAAGAATAATTTTATTTTTTAAGTTATTTTTAATAAATAAGAAAAATTATTATATTGCAGTATTACTGTCATATAAACTCAGCTTTAGTGTCATATTGCTACTTTAGGCTTAGCTTCGAAATTTAATTCTTCGAACTAGCTGGAGTGAAATATGAGCAAGGCCACCTTTGATCCAACACTTTATAATAAAAGTAATAACGAACCTTTTAATCAAGTGTTGGATAAACATTTATCCCGTCGTAATTTTGTTAAGAGTGGATTAGGCCTAGGTGCGATGACCGCCTTTGCAGGCATGGGATTAGTCGGTTGTGGTTCGGACAATTCCCCTGCCCCAACACCTATCGATCCCATACCACCATTACCACCGACTCAAAGTAGTGCCAAATTAAACTTCACATCAGTCGCCGGCGCCCGCTTGGATGCGGTTGTGGTACCCGAAGGTTATAGCGCGCAAGTACTTGCCCCTTGGGGAACACCATTAAATGCGAAGGCCGCACCTTGGAAAGCCGATGGCAGCAATACCGCCGATGACCAAGCAAACTCTGTCGGTATGCACCATGATGGCATGCATTTCTTCCCATTGAATGATGTAGGCGATGACGGTTT
Organism: Shewanella mangrovisoli; assembly: GCF_019457635.1. Classification (NCBI taxonomy): domain Bacteria; kingdom Pseudomonadati; phylum Pseudomonadota; class Gammaproteobacteria; order Alteromonadales; family Shewanellaceae; genus Shewanella; species Shewanella mangrovisoli. The sequence goes on along the minus strand of NZ_CP080412.1, from coordinate 2,313,427 downwards.
ACTCTGTATCAACCATGAATATATCGATGAGATAGCCCTGCATCCTAATGGCCCAACCGTAGATGAAACCACTGGATTGAGGACCATTATCGATGAAATCCGTAAGGAAATTAATGCCCACGGCGTGTCGGTGGTAAGAATTAAACTCGTTAATAATCAATGGGAAGTTGTTTACAACGACAGTCATAACCGCCGCTTTACCGGCGCAACTGTGATGGATATCGCTGGGCCACTCGCTTATTCGCCACTACTAGAAACCCGTTATTCGCCCGATGGCAGTCAGGCTCGTGGCACCTTAAATAACTGTGGTAATGGTTACACGCCTTGGGGCACCTATTTGACCTGTGAAGAAAACTGGCCGGGGTACTTTGCCAACCGTGGCACTTTAGCCGCCGATCAAGCCCGCATCGGGATCAGCAAAAGCAGTACCCGCTATGGCTGGGATGATTTAGCGGGTCACGCCGAGGAGCGTCTCGATGAATTCGCGCGTTTTGATGTCACGCCAAAGGGTAATAGTGCACAAGATGATTACCGCAACGAGGCTAATGGTCACGGCTATATCGTTGAAATTGACCCCTATAATCCAAGTTCACGCGCCATCAAACGGACTGCCCTTGGTCGCTTCCGCCACGAGGGATGTACCTTCGGGAAATTAACCGAAGGTAAACCTGTGGTGTTCTACTCTGGCCACGATTCTCAATTCGAATACTTATATAAATTTGTGTCGAATGCAGTGTGGGACCCACAGGATGCAAACAGCACAAATCGCCTGCAAATGGGTGATAAATATATGAATGAAGGAACATTGTATGCCGCTAAGTTTAACGAAAATGGCGCTGGTGTATGGTTGCCTTTAACCTTAGACAGCCAAACGACAGACGGTAAAACCTTAGGCGATAGCTTTGCCAGTCTGGCCGAGATTATCTTAAATACTGCAGGTGCGGCGGATTTAGTCGGCGCAACGCCTATGGACCGCCCAGAGTGGTGTGCGGTTGACCCCTTCACAGGTTCAGCCTATTTAACCCTGACCAACAACTCTAAGCGTACCGAGGCAAACCCAGCTAATCCAAGGCTTAAAAACTCCTTTGGGCACATTATTCGTTGGGATGAAGGTGATAAAGACACTGAATTCACATGGGATATTTTTGTCTTTGGCTCACCGAGTGATGGCAATGCCGAGACCAACCTGTCGGGCTTAACGGATCTAAACCAATTTGCCAGCCCCGATGGATTGGCCTTCGACGCCCGCGGTATTTTATGGGTGCAAACCGATAATGGTGCCAAAGAAGTCGCCGAAGAAACCAATGATCAAATGCTGGCAATTGTGCCATCGACCTTAGTGGACAGCGCAAACAAGCAAGCCAGCGTCACGGCCGAAAACCAAATGGAATTGAAGCGTTTCTTTGTCGGGCCAAACGATTGTGAAGTCACAGGCTTTGCTATCAGCCCCGATTACACTTCAGTTTTTGCCAACATCCAGCATCCGGGTAACTGGCCCTATTCGAATAATGCGGCCGAAATAACGCCTGCTGGTACAGTACTGCGCCCACGTGCGGCAACTGTGGTGATCCGCAAACTCGATGGTAAAGAAGTAGCGGTCTAATCACTCATCCAACCTAAACCCGATAAAAATCCCCGCCATGCGGGGATTTTTTATTCACTCACGGCACCACCACCCAGCGCTCGATACAGGGCGATTTTGGCCAATTGCTTATCCCTTAAGATCTCGCTATAGGCCAATTGGGCGCTAAACAATTGCCGCTGCGCATCCATTAAATCCAGCGAAGTGGCCACACCATTTTGGTAACGCAGTCGTGCAAGACGCGCATAAGCCAATGAAGATTCAACTAATTCCTTTTGCGCTTTGATGGCCTCTTGGGCACGTTTAAGATTATTTAGCGCATCGTTTACATCAAAGTAAGCGGTCAGCACCACATTGCGATAACTTAACATCGACTGTTTCGCGGCTTCGGTGGCGATATCATATTCGGCAGCAATCTTTCCGCGGTTAAAAATCGGCGCACTAATGCCGCCAAGGAGTGACCAAGTGACACCACTACTGTCGAAGATATCTTTAAGATGATCGTTCTCCCGACCATACACACCCGAAATGGTAAATTTAGGGAAAAAGGCCGCCTTGGCGATACCCACTTCCGCATTCGTTGCAATCATCTGCTGCTCGGCAATTTTGACATCGGGTCTTAATGTCAGCAATTCAGAAGGAACACCTGTATTAAGTTCATAGGGTAAACCCATATTTTCGGGTAAACCTTGGGGAGATGGTAAAGCATAATCATATTCACCGAGTAAGATATGCAACTGATTTATTTTATATTTTCTTTCGTAGTCTAATGTCGGCAAAGTCACTTTTGTGCTTTGAAGCTCAACTTCTGCCTGACGCACATCGAGGCCCGAAATCACGCCATTGGCATGGCGAAGCTTGGCGATATCCAGCTCCTTCTGCCGTAATCCCACGGTGTCGATAGACACACTATAACGCTGCTCGATATCGAGCCATTCGTAATAACGGCTAGCAATATCACTGATAAGGCTGACATGGCTGAGCCTGAGCTTTTCAACCTCCGAAAGATAATCGGCCATAGCGGCCTCGCTCGCCCTGCGGTTTGCGCCCCAAAGATCTAGCTCCCACGAAACTGCGCCGCCTAAATCCAAGGTGGTACTCGGACTTGGATTAGTGCTGGTTGCACCGCTATCTAAACTGCGTTCATACCCCGCCTTGACTGAAACCTCAGGCCAAAGCGCACTGTCGACCACAGTCATTTTTGAACGTGCAGCGAGAAGACGCGACTGCGCCATTTGCAAATCCAGATTGTTCGCCAGCGCATGTTCAATCAAGGAAATCAGCACAGGATCTTGATAAAAATGCCGCCATGATAGCGCCGAGACTTCCTTTACATTCCCCTGCTCGGCAGTGGTTTGCGACAACATTTGCGCTTGATACTGGCTCGGTAACGCCAGATCTGGCCGCTGGTAATCTGGCCCCATGGCGCAGCCTGCAACACTCAATGCCGTCACGAGTCCCAAATAAAGCGGCTTTAAACGCAAACCCACTGAAACAGACTGCATCACAGGCTGAGTCACCGTCGATTGAGAGTCAGATAAAGTATGGCGATTAACCACGGCTCACCTCCTCGACAGTTTCTTGATCTAGGAGTAATTCCTCTTTTGTTCTAATGGGTTGTTTAACGACTCTCTTTTTAACCCAGCCTGCTGTCGTCACAAAGAACAGTGGCACAAACACTATGCCTATGGTGGTTGCCAACACCATGCCGCCCAGGATGGGTAACGAAATCGATTGCCGACTCACGGCCCCAGGCCCTTCGGATAACACCAACGGCAACACCCCAAGAATAAACGCCATGGAGGTCATTAAAATCGGCCTAAAGCGCATGGTCGCAGCTTCGAGCGCCGCCGAAATTCGCGTCCGACCTTGCTGGTGCAACTGATTGGCAAACTCGACAATTAGAATCGCATTCTTCGCCGCCATACCGATTAAGGCGATAAATGCCACTTGGAAGAATAAGTTACTCTGCATGCCACTGATTAAGGTCGTCACCGCCGCGCCTAAGAGTGCGATGGGCGCGATCAGCAATACCGCGACTGGGATACTCCAACTCTCATAAAGCGCGGCTAAAAACAGGAATACAAATAACAGTGCTAACCCAATGGCAATGCCAGTTTGGTTCGCCGACTGCACCTCTTGGTAGGTAATGCCTGTCCATTCGTATTTAAACTCATCGGGCAAAATCGGCGTTGCGACCCGCTCTATGGCTTGGATAACATCGCCAGTGGCGTAGCCTGTTGCGGGCGTGACATTGATGGAGGCGCTGGAGAATAAATTGTAGTGGGTCACGGAAGATGGCCCAACCGTATAATCATACTTCGCCAACACGCCAATCGGCACCATAGCACCGCTCGATGAGCGCACATAATAATCTTTGATCTGGTGCGGGAATTGACGGTAGCTTTCTTCCGCTTGGATCTTCACCCGATAGACACGACCAAAGAGGTTAAAGTCATTCACGGTTGAGGAGTCGGTTAAGGTTTTGATGGTGCTGTAAATATCACTCACATTCACCCCAATCGCCATCGCCTTTGCCTCATCGACCGTCAAATGCAATTGCGGAATTGCACTCTGCAGTGACACGCTGGCACTGGCGACTTCAGGTTGCAGTTTTAGCTGCTCGACTAATTCGTTGGCGGTCTCAATTAAGCCATCAAAATGGGTGCCAGAGGTGTCTTGGAGCTGCATTTCCACCCCTGAGCCATTGCCTAAGCCGGGGACGGCCGATGGCAAATACAGATTAAACTCAGCCTCTAAGACGTTTTTCAGCTCCTTATCTATTGCCTTCATCACGGATTGTACCGTGGCATGACTGGCTTCGCGCTCAGCCCAAGGCTTAAGCACCACTTCAAATTGACCGTTGGCCTGATTCGCCCCCGAGCGGCGGTTTTCCCCCGCCAGCGTAAATGAATAGGCCACGGCAGGATTAGCACGCACATATTGCTCGGCTTTCTTTAAAATCGCCTCGGTACGATTCACCGTTGAGCCATCGGGCAATGTCATATCGATAAAGAATCGACCTTGGTCCTCATCGGGCATAAAGCTGCTCGGCAAATGGGACATGATGAAATAGGTGCCACCGAACATAATCGCAAAGGCTAAGTAACTGCGTTTGGCGTATTTATTGGTTAAGGCGACTAAGCCAACATATTGATTGGTTCCCAAGTCGAGTTTGCGATTCAGCCAATGGAAGAATCCCCTTTCTGGTGACTTGCTGGGTTTTAATAATAAGGCGCACAGTGCCGGACTTAAGGTCAGCGCGACTAGGGTGGAGATCAATACCGCGACCGTAATCGCCACCGCAAACTCACGGTACATGATGCCGGTGATCCCCGCTAAGAATGATACTGGCACAAATACCGCGCAGAGCACTAAACTGGTGGCCACTAATGCGCCCGACAATTCCTTCATCGCAATTCGGGTTGCATCTATCGCGCTCATACCCTTCTCATGGATTAAGCGCTCCACGTTTTCGACCACCACAATGGCATCATCAACCACAATGCCGATGGCGAGAACCAGCGCGAGTAAACTCACGGTATTAATAGTAAATCCAAAGGCCAGCATGGCCGCTAAGGTCCCAATTAAGGAAACTGGTACCGCAATGGCCGGGATTAAAGTGGCGCGCACATTTTGCAGGAATAAGTACACCACCAACACCACAAGCACTAAGGCTTCTATTAGGGTGTGGATCACCTCATCGATAGATTCCTGGATAAAGATGGAGGCATCGTAAAACACCTCCCATTTCATCCCTTGGGGAAACTTTTGTGACAGCTCTGCCATCGTCTGTTTCACCTTGCGGGTCACTTCTAAGGCATTCGCGCCCGGCAATAAATAGACCTGCAAGATGGTGGCATTTTCACCATTTAACTGGGATTGCAACGTATAAGCAGATGAACCTAGTTCTACGCCGGCAATATCCCGCAGCCGGATAATTGAACCGTCGGGATTGGCGCGCACAATGATCTCGTTAAATGCCTGCACCGAACTTAATCTGCCCGCCACACTGATGGGCAAGGTTAAACTGATGTCGTCATTATTGGGTTGAGTACCAATGGTGCCTGCGGGGGATTCTTTGTTTTGTGCCTTGATGGCGTTGATCACATCTGTGGTGGTTAAGCTGTAACCCGCCATGGCATCGGGTTTTAACCAAATCCGCATCGCATAGCTGCGTGAACCCGTGTTACGGGTGCGGCCCACGCCGGGGATACGCCTCAGCGCCGATTCGATATTGATGGTGGCGTAATTACTCAGGTAAATCTCATCGAACCTTTCATCGTTCGAGGTTAACGCGAGTTTTAGCAATTCCACCGACGCATCTTTGGAGACGGTCACCCCTTCGGTTTGCACATCGATTGGCAGCCCCCCCGAAGCTTGCTGAGCGGAGTTTTGCACATCCACCGCCGCCAAGTCCGCATTGGTGCCCACATCGAAGGTAATGGTCACACTGGTGCCGCCCGAGTTGGTGCTCTTGGAACTCATGTAAATCATATTGGGCACACCATTCACTTCCTGTTCGAGCGGTGTGGCGACAGATTCGGCGGCTGTGGTAGAGCTCGCACCAGGGTAAGAGGCAGAAATGGTCACCTGTGGCGGCGTGATGTAAGGATACTGATCGACGGGCAGCTTAAACATCGCAATCACCCCGAGCAGCACGATAACAATCGAGATGACGCTGGCAAAAATCGGCCGATTAATAAAAAACTGCGCCATTATTTTTGCTCCTGCTTTTGCTGCTCCAAGGCTTGGCGCTTAAGTGCCTCGGCTTTTGACATCTCATCTTCCTTCTCGGCGTATTCCTTCGCGCTTAACGGCTCGGCAATCTGGCCGTGGCGTACACGGTGCATGCCTTCGGTGATCACCATCTCGCCAGCTTTGAGGCCACTTTTAACCACAACCCCTTCAATCCCTTGATGATCGATCACGATAAAACGTCGCTCGACCGTGTTATTGGGCAATACCACCATCACGTACACCCCACCCTGATCCACTTGGGTCGCTTTTTGCGGGATAACAATCGCATTGGGGATTTCGGACAGTTTAATCCGCACATTAGTATATTGGCCGGGTAACAGCTCTTTTTCAGGATTAGGCAGAATGGCGCGCACCTCAAAGGTGCCAGTGTTAGGGTTTACCTGGGGATCGGTAAAACTCACATCCCCGAGGTAGCGATATTCACTGCTATCAGGAAGCGTTATCCGCACAAAACCCGCGAGTGCTTTACCTTCGACCTCGGCTTCTTTTTTCGCCGAATAACTGGTCAGGCGGCGCTGGGCATTTAAATAATCCAGTGCCGACATATTAAAGCTGACATAAATCGGATCGACTTGTTTAACGCGGGTCAGTAGCGATTGGCCCTTACTGCCCACAAGTGCACCAATATCGACCTCGGAGCGACTCACCAGTCCGGCTATTGGCGCCTTAATTTCGGTATAGCTGAGTTCTAATTCGGCCTCTTCCACCTCGGCGCGACTCGCGGTGAGGTTAGAACGCGCCTGAGCCAAGGTGGAGAGCGCATTATCGTAATCGAGCTGACTGGCTGCATCCTGCTCATACAGCGGCTTTAAGCGTTTCACATCTCGCTCGGCCTTATCGAGAATAGCCTGCTGAGAAGACAGCTTGGCCTTTAAACGATTCACCACCGCCACATAGGGTTTATTATCAATCTGATACAGTAGTTCACCCGCTTTGACAGCACTACCTTCGACAAAACGCTTCTCCTCCACAAAGCCATCGACACGCGCCCGAACTTCCACATCTAAGGAAGCTTGGGTCACGCCAATATAATTGCCATAGAGTGGTACGGTTGCCGTGGTGACTTTTTCCACCACCACCATTTTGGGGGAGATTTTAATTTCAGGATCTTGGCAGCCACTCACCGAGAGACAGAGCAAAACACCACTCAGATAAAGGGGAAATGAGCCTAAGCGTGGAACAAAAAAACGAGCTGTAACAGATGGTTGAGGCATATGCGAATCCCGCACTCTAAAGACAGTGGAACCACTCGCAAGGGCAAAGTGGTTTTAACAATTTTAGTCGGTTCTAGGTAACGTCCTGTGACCAATGCAAATTCAGTGTAAGGCAAACAGCATAAAATTGAAATTTTAAAATCAATAAGTTCAATGATTTGTGATGGGAATGCTAAAGCGAGGATTTACAGCGGATGAGAACAAGTGAAATCACTCCCCAAGAGTGTCAGTGTACTCTTGGGGGATTAAAAACTATCTAGTGTTATACACTGGTTGGCGTTGCGGCGCAGTAAGCCGCTTCGAAGGCGTCGGTAAACTCGCTGATGGGTAAAATATCCTCGCGGCAGCGGCGATTGCGCCCGAGCAATGAGGACTCCACAAACAGATCGAACCAAGCCGTTAGTGCCTTACCATTAGCCTCCTCGCCGATTGCCGCCAGCGCAAGTGAGGCAACTTCTGCCGTCCCTAATTGAAAGTCATGACTGCCCTTACGTAAGGCATAGGTGGCTAAGGTATCGGGGTCGAAGGACAGCATAGGCAACCCCTGCAAATAAGTGCTTTTGCGAAACATCTTAATCGCTTCACGCCAACTGCCGTCGAGCATAATCAGCAAAGGTCGTTTACCCTCGGCAAGACTGTCCATGGGCACTTCAGTCAATACGGTTTGCCCTTGGTCGGCATATTGCGCCGGAAAGACTAAAAAGGGCTGATAGTCGCTTGAAGCTAATAGCGCCAACAGCTCAGGGGCGGGTTCGGTGCGCGACCAGAGAAAGGCATGGGTATCCGGGATAAGATCGGCAATTAAGCGACCGCTGTTGGTCGGCTTTAAGACCTCATCGTTATACATCAGCAGCAGAAAACTGGCCTGAGTGGTCAACTGTTTACGCAGTGAACAGGTACAAAATTGCTCGCCCAATAGGCAAAAATGACAGCGGATCAGTTTTTTACCGCGGGCGCCAAAGGGCTTAGTCGATATGGATTTACGGTATTCATATAAGCGATGTACAGCGTGGGGGGCTAGAGCCATGGCAGCCAATTCTCAGTCTATTTCGGTCAAACTTGTTTTTAGAGGCGCGACTCAGTATACGCCATTTATGCGTGTACTTACGTGCGGTGGCGCAGTGTATCCTTTGGCCATGAAAGGCGCAATTAGCCTAGTGTAAAAGTGGCATCGCCACTAAATTTTCTTTTGGATATTTCACTACCCGACACAACAAAAACACCATTAAATCAGATCAAAAACTCAGCATTGTGTTATAAGCATCAACCTCTTGTTCACCCTTTACTAAAGTATTGCCGTTAATCCTGTCACCCAAGTGAAATTAAATGGCGAGTCGAGCCTAAATCATGCTAAACCTTTCATCATTATCGAGTTTCAAACGGCGCAGATTGTTAACCCATGCCGTTCAATCATCCCATCATCGCGAAAGGAATTGTATGCCAGAGTCTCTTCAGCCAGCCGTAAAAACAGCAAGTATTCTACGCTTATCGACCCCATCACCCCTTCTCGGTTTAGTGCTGCTTACGGCTGCACCATTAGTGGCCAATGCAGCACCAGAGGTGCAGACAGAAGCCATGCAATCCCTTGTCGATTCGGCGGTTAATCCGTTAATGAAAGAATATGGGATCCCTGGGGCTATTGTTGGGATCAGTATGAATGGTCAACAGTATTTCTTCCCCTATGGTGTGAGCTCAAAAACCACTGGGCAAGATGTCAGCGTGAATACCCTGTTCGAGATTGGTTCTATCAGTAAAACCTTTACCGCGACACTCGCAAACTATGCTCAAGTCGAAGGTAAACTCACCTTGACTGATAAAGTAAGCCAATACCTGCCCGAATTAAGGGGCAGTGCCTTTGACCAGATAAATCTTATCAACCTTGCGACCCATACCGCGGGCGATTTGCCCATGCAAGTGCCAGATAAAGTGACCAACAATGCAGAATTGATGAGCTATTTTAAAGAATGGCAACCCGCCTACGCCGCGGGAACACACCGCAACTATGCCAATCCCAGCATTGGGTTACTCGGTTTAATTGCGGCTAAACAGTTAGGGCAAAGCTTTCCAAACGCAATGGAGCAAACCCTATTTCCACAACTGGGTATGACTCACAGCTATCTTCAAGTGCCAAGCAACAAGCAGGCCGATTATGCCCAAGGGTATAATAAGCAAGATCAGCCTGTACGCCTGAATCCCGGTGTATTAGCCGATGAGGCATACGGGATAAAAACCTCGGCCGTGGATTTGCTGCGTTTTGTTGAAACCAATATGCAGCTACATCCAGCCTCTTCCGCATTGCAACAGGCTATCGATGCAACTCACGTTGGCTACTTTGATGTCGGTATGATGACCCAAGAGATGATTTGGGAGCATTATCCCTATCCTATAGCCCTCGATAAGCTGCTTACGGGACATACCCAAGACGTGGTGTTTGGCAGTGTGCCAGTGAAACCAATCGAGCCGCCGCAAGCACCACAGCCGGATTTATGGATAAATAAGACAGGTTCAACTGGTGGTTTTGCCGCCTATGTGGCTTATATTCCCGCGAAGAAACTGGGCATGGTGTTACTGAGCAATAAAAATTATCCCGTACCGCCTCGGGTAACTGTTGGCTACCAGATATTAACGGGCTTAACAGCACTGCCAGCGAAATGATCCCTTAGCCCCCCTCATTCGATGGAAGGCAGATTCTGCTTTCCATCTTTTTAATTGTTAACTCGCATAACGCTTTACGCCTCTATCTCTGTACTAATCTGAACGATAACTCTTTTATCCACATCGGATATAAAAAATCTTGTTAATAAATAACTTGTGTTGATTAATTTAAGCTGCCGCTATTTATCAAAATCAAAACCCAATTAACAAGTTACTCACTAAGTGTACGCTTAGTTTGACAATGATAATTCGATAGAAAAACTTATGAATAAGATTAAAAAATATTCCTGTAAATCAATATGATTGCCACTTGAACTGAAATGTTTTGGGGGTAAGATGCGCGCCATCGTTCAACTCAGCTTTTTAATGGAATTATGATGTCAGACGACATACCGTCTTTAATCTCACAAAAAGCGCCGACACCCGCCGCAGGCAGCGCCACTCAGTTACTCTTTATGCTGGTATTTATGGTGGCCTGTGGGCAGATGGCACAAACTATTTTTGTCCCCGCACTCCCCCTTATCGCCCAAGGCTTAGCTGTGGATGCCAGTAAATTGCAGGCGGTTATGGCCAGCTATCTGCTCGCCTACGGCCTATGTCAGTTTATCTATGGCCCATTGTCCGACCGCGTTGGGCGTAAAATGCCGCTGCTCATCGGCATTGGGATTTTTATCCTTGGTGCGTTGATGGCGGCAAATGCCACAAGTTTTAGCCAATTGATTTTCGCAAGCCTGCTACAGGGGCTAGGTACCGCGAGTGCGGGCGCCCTGTGCCGCAGTATTCCAAGGGACCATTACTTCGGCGATAACTTAGTTAGATTTAACAGTTATGTGTCCATGGCCGTGGTGTTCTTGCCCTTGGTTGCCCCCTTCTTAGGCAGCTTTGCCTCCGCTTACTGGGGGTGGCAGGCCGTTTATTGGGTGCTGTTTGGATTTGGCGCCTTGGTTTGGCTACTGCTCTGCTTTGGCTTTAGAGAATCCTTACCCAAGGATAAGCGAGAGCAACAACCCATTTTGGCATCCTATCGTCATGTACTGCGCCACCGCAGTTTTAGGGCCTATTTGCTTTCCCTTATCGCGACATTTGCTGGCATTGCGGCCTTCGAAGCCATTGCAGGCGTACTCTATGGCCAATATTTGCAACTCTCACCGTTTATGGTGAGCTGTTATTTTGTCGCGCCCATCCCTGGATATTTACTCGGCGCCCTGATTGCGGGTAGACAAAAACAGGCCCAGCGTACGGTGTTGCAAGGCGTTGCACTTTTGGGCGCAGGCGCCTTGTTTATGTTGATCCCCGGTATTTTCCAGCTGGTCGTGGGTTGGAGTTTATTGATAGGCTCAATTTTGTTTTTCAGTGGCGCTGGCATGTTATTTCCGACATTAACCTCGGCGGCGCTAGAGCCATTCCCACGCCAGGCAGGTATTGCGGGTGCCCTACTCGGAGGCTTACAAAACTTCGGTGCGGGGCTTGCCGCCTTAACTATGTCGCTCGTGCCAATGGGCGGCCAGTTAAGTATTGGTTTGCTGAGCGCCCTGATGGTGCTGTTAGTGATTGTCGCCTTGCATTATGCAAAAGACCAAAACGATACCCACCACACCCTGTTGCCACAAAATCCATAGTTGGCAAAACACCCAATAAAAAAGCCCACATTCGTGGGCTTTTTTATTGCTTAGATTAGAGAATGCGTCTGAGCAGGAAATCTGCCTTTAATCTTCTAATGCGAGTCATAATCTTCTTCACTGGCGCGGGATAGCTTTGCAAGGTATCCACTTGACTGTAGTGATAAAGTCTTTGCGTGTGTTCGAGGATATGGCTTTGCTCGGCCTCGAATTGTGCCTTCCAGCTACCGCTTTCGTCGTGAATCAGTAAACCATTCTCTAAATCCAGCGCCCATGCTCTTGGGTTTAAGTTTGAGCCCGTGATCAAATGCTTACGGCCATCGGCGCTGATCCCCTTGAGGTGATAGCTATTGATGCCGTGTTTCCACAGGTGAATATTAAGCTGCCCATTATCGATTGCCCATTGCTGACGCTTAGCAAATTTACGCAGCGATTGCTCATAGAGATACGGCAAGGCACCAATGGTAGAGAAATCCTGCTCGGGCGGAATGTAAAAGTCATTCGCCGTTTTATCCCCAACCACTATGTCGATTCGCTTGCCTTTACGCAGGTGCTTTGCCAAGGCACGCACCAAAATATAGGGTGGATTAAAATAAGGCGTGCAAATAAATAACCTGTCTTTTGACTCTTCCACCATGGCAATCACGGCTTTATTCAGCAGGTTATGTTTGCGGCCTAATCCCAGTAAAGGGGTGACACGGTTACCACTGCGGGTGGCGTTAAACTCGTACTGAGCCTGCGATAACCTAAGTTTGAAGCTGCGCACATCGGTTTTGGGTGGCAAAACTTCTTGCTGCGCATCTTGAGTAAGCGAGGCAACGGCTGGATCGGCAATAATATAGCGCTGGATCATAGTGCGCATACTACGTGCTAACTCGGCCGACTCAATCACATGGTAACGGTCGAAACGGTATTTATCGTTTTGCTGCAGATAAATGTTATTCAGGCTGGCACCGCTGTAAATCACGGCGTCATCGATCACAAAGCCCTTAAGGTGCAGTACGCCCATAAACTCGCGGGATTTGACCGGCACGCCCATAATGTCGATAGGATGCTCTGCCTCAGCCATAACCTTACGGTACATCAGATAGTTACCGCTGTCGCCCTTGTGACCAATCAAGCCGCGTCTGGCGCGGTGAAAATCGACCAAAATCTTGACATCTAACGCGGGGTTATTCGCCTTAGCCGTCATCAAGGCCTGTAAAATTTCGCGCCCCGCCTCATCGTCTTCAAGATAGAGTGCGGCGATATAAATGCTGTCCTTGGCATTTTCGATACGGCTAAGCAATTCTGCCTTAAATCGGCATGGCGTAAGCAACCACGTTAAAGCCTCGGGTTGAACGGCTATTCCACCAAGCTTATCTAGCAAGGCATCCTCCTTTAAACATGCTGACCACCCCGATAGGAAGCGCTTGGGGTCAGTGACAAAAACATCACAGCAATTTGGGTTAATTCTGGATAGGCTTCTGTCACTGCCAGCCTGATCGTTTGTTCTACTTTAAGATGGATATCAGGGTCGACCGGAAACCAAAGCAATTCGATTTGGACAAAGCGTTGATCAATTCTGCCATTACGGTAGCTGATGCTTGGGATCCAATCTAATGTAAAACTCTCTGCATTACCTTTACATATAGCCGCCAAAGACTGCAGTAATGTTTGGCTAAGCTCTGCAACAACTGCCTGTGGCAAGCCGCGCATACTAATATGAGGCATGGTTTTAGTGGTTACCTGAGATCCTAAAATCGTAAGGGGTAGAAATTACCGACTTCACTGCAACTCGGCAAGACTTTTCGGCGAAAAGCACGCGGGATAGCGCCTATTTTGCTGGTAATTTGACCTGAAACGACGCATTCCACATCAATGGAACTAAAATGCAGCAATTTAGTCCGCAAATGGCAGGCTTCTATGCCTGTATTTTCGGCTAACTAAATGCTTTTACTGTTTTTCCCTGAATCTATTGTCCATGATGATTAACCAACACTAATCAGGTCATAAACAAAATGGTGTGTGAGTCACAAAACAGGGCTTCTACCTTAGGCAAGCGTGCCTGTCATCGTTGTTTTAGCGTAAACTAAAACATCTTAAGTCCCAATTGCCTAACACCATGAACAAAAAAATCCTACTGACCCTCGCCCTCACCTTAGCCTTAGCTTGGGGCATTTTTCATTTTAAAGCGCAGCTCGGCTTACTCATTTTGCCGCTTTTTATTGGTTTGGTTTTATTTGTCACCCTAAGGCTGTATCGTCTAATGGAAAAAGACGATGGCAGCAATGACCGCTAATGGTAAAAATGATATTCAGGACACCTATGACGCACTCGGTAAACAAGGATAAGTTACAGGCATCATTCACTCGCCCCAAGATTAAAGGGTTACTCTTAGGTAGCTTGGTAAGCATGCTGCTGTCAACCCAAGCCCATGCGGCAATTCATCCGATAGATGAGTCGATATTGGCCAAGCAAATCGCCGATATTGCTCCGCGTCATTCGCAAGTGGCTTTGTTGGCCCGTGATTTAAGTACCAATACCCTGTTATACAGCCAGCAAGCCGATACCTTATTTATCCCCGCCAGCACACAAAAAGTGCTGACCGCCGTTACCGCTATGGCCACCCTTGGCCCAGATTTTCGCTATGTCACTGAGCTGTGGAGTGATGCGCCTATTCGCCAAGGTCATATTGCGGGCAGTGTTTATCTGCGTTTTAGCGGCGATCCGACGCTAACTCAGGACGACCTTAAGGCCTTGTTTGCCCATCTACAAAAGCAAGGCATAACAAGCATTGAGGGACATCTCTATCTTATCGGGGATAAACAAGAGCAATTACAAGCACCTGGCTGGGTGTGGGATGACCTTGGGATTTGCTTTGCCGCGCCGGTGTCGAGTTATATCATCAACCAAAACTGCGTGTACGGGCAGTTTGCTCCAAGCTCAGCCAAACATGCTTCTGAGGTCAAATTAAGGGCATCGAGTTTTGGGGTGAAAGTGAGTAGCGACGCCATATTCTCCCCCAAAGCAGGCCATGATTTTTGCCAACTCGATTTAGTGCGCCTTGGCCAGAATCAGTATCATCTACGGGGCTGCTATCCCGGCAGTGAAGCGATACCACTGGCGATTGCCATTAGCGATCCCGAAAAATTTGCCATGGACACCCTAACGGCGACGCTCAAGGGTGAAATGTCGCTCTCTGGTAAAGTGAAGATAGGCAACGCCATCCCTGCCAAGGCAAAACTCATTGCCAGCCATAGCAGCGCGCCCTTGCCTGAGCTGCTCAAAATCATGCTGCTGAAGTCGGATAACCTGATTGCCGACAGTTTGTTTAAGCGCGTGGGGCAAAGTTATTACAAAACCCAAGGCAGCTTTACCCATGGTGCAGCGGCGATGCGCCATATTCTGACTGAACTCGGGATTGATTTAACCAACGCCAATATTGTCGATGGTTCAGGGCTTTCTCGCTATAACCTGTTGAGCGCAAAGCAATTAGCCGATGTCCTAGCACTCATTTACCAAGATGCACGCTTTCACAGCCTCATTGATAGTTTGCCCGAGGCCGGTGTCAGCGGCACACTGCAATATCGATTGGGATACACTAAACCGCCCTTAAAACATCTGGTGTTTGCCAAGACCGGCTCGATGCAAGGCGTCGCCAATTTAGCAGGTTTTATGCGTTTAGCGCAGCAGCGGGATATTCTCTTTGTGGTGCTCGAGAATGGCATTAGTCCTGAGACCAAAAAGCAACGTAAGCCTGCCTTTAGCGCCGACTTTTTAACTCGGCTAATGAGCGCTGTCGAAACTCAAACTCAGACTAGCCAAACTACTACCACAGAGCTCAACACCGTTAAGTTAAGTGATTAACTCCCAATAGCACGTATAGCAATATGCAAAGTATTAAAAAGAAAAAGCACTGAATATCAGTGCTTTTTTATTCGATTAATTCGAACGTTTAACGCGATTAAGCTTGGGTTAGAACAGCTCTGCAGGCATCGCCATAGTGCTGGTATCCCCCGCACGCACTTGCGCTAAGTGATAGTCAGCCTTAGGCAGCAATTTGTCGAAATAGAATTTGGCAAGGTAGGATTTTTGCTCGGCAAACTGCTTATCTTCAGCGCCCACCGCTTTATCTAACATGGCTAACCAATAGAACCCATAGAGAGTGAAACCAAAGGCATCTAAAAAGTCGACCGCACTGGCGTTAATGAGTGCTGGTTGAGTCAGCTTTTGCTCATTGATGGTTTCGGCTACATTGACTAAGGCATCCAAACGGGCACAAACAGCGGACACTTTCACCGCATCGACCTGAGTAAACTCACGCATTTGCGCCTTTAACTCGGCCACAAACTCCTTGAGCGTTGCCAAGTTATCGCCAGTGACTTTTCGGCCGAGGAAGTCGATAGCCTGAATACCGTTAGTGCCTTCGTAAATCTGGGCAATACGGGTATCACGCACTAACTGCTCAATACCAGTTTCACGAATATAGCCATGACCACCAAACACTTGCTGCGCCATGATAGTGGCATCTAAACCGCGGTCGGTAAAAAACGCTTTTGCCACGGGAGTTAACAAGCCCACATAACGAGCAGCCTTAGCTTTAACCTCACCCTCGGCATATTTTGCTAAATCGAGTTGTTTACCGGTAAATACCGAGAGTGCGCGCCCCGCTTCCGTCATCGCACGTATGGTCAGCAGCATACGACGCACGTCGCCATGAACAATAATAGGATCGGAGTCGCTACCCGTGGGCGAGCCGCCAGCGGCAACGCCTTGGTTGCGCTCTTTAGCATAATCGGCGGCCATTTGATAAGCGGCCTGCGCACTGCCAAGCCCTTGAATACCGATGGCTAAGCGCTCGTAGTTCATCATAGTGAACATACACACTAAACCTCGATTTGGCTCACCAATTAGGTAACCTTTTGCCTCATCAAAGTTCATCACACAGGTAGCCGAGCCCTTAAGCCCCATTTTATGTTCGATGGAACCCACGCTCACGCCGTTAGCCTGGCCTAAACTACCATCGGCATTGACCGTGGTTTTAGGCACGAGGAACAGTGAAATACCTTTGCTTTCAGGAAGCTTTGCCAACACTAAGTGAATGACGTTCTCGGTCAAATCATGATCGCCACCCGTGATAAAGATTTTGCTGCCGCTAATGGCATAACTGCCATCATCCTGTGGGATCGCACGGGTGCGGATATTGCGTAGATCTGAGCCTGCCTGAGGTTCAGTCATATCCATGGCCCCAGCCCATTCACCGCTGTAAAGTTTTGGCAAATAGGTTTCTTTAATCTCTTCACTGCCGTGGGCATTAATACATAATGCCGCCCCCGCCGTAAGTGAACCATACAGAGTGAATGCATTACAGGCGCTGTAAGCCATTTCATCGACTAACACCCCCAGCATTTTCGGCATGCCCATACCGCCAAACTCGGGTTCACCACACAGGCCTACCCAGCCGCCTTGGGAATATTGATCGTAAACAGCTTTATAACCATCAGGGGTAATCACTCGATTATCCTGATGAAGAACGCCTTGCTCATCGCCAGCACGGTTAAGCGGATGGATTAATTCAGCACTGATTTTCGCGGCTTCTTCGAGAATCGCGCTGGCCGTATCCATATCGACCATTTCAGCAATATCAGGGAGTTGTGCCCAAGTATTTGGTGCATCAAAAACCTGTTCCAATAAGAAACGCATATCCGCTAACGGAGCTTGGTAAGGATTCATGGGTAGACTCTTAAACGTAGGATTTAAACAGTTGTTTTAATTTATACCAGTTCAATACAGAAAACAATCTCATTACAAATTCACTTTGCAACTCAGAACCAGCAAAACCGTTAATGTGAAATACGGGCAATAAAAAACCCTTAAGTTGCCTTAAGGGTTTTAGTGTAGCCAGAGATAAGCAATGCGTCGTCGGCTTAGCTCACGATTAACGCATTGATTACCACATTAAATCGTCTGGGATCGCATAATCGGCATAGGGATCATCTTCGACCTCAACCGCTTTCCTTTCATCTTGTTTCCACAAGTAACCGCACCATTGTGGCACCAATAGATTGACGCGCTCGGCCAATTTATGGGGGACTAGGTAGCTCTTATCTTCATATCGAACAATCCCTAACAGGCCTTTAAGCAGTTCTGATTGGATCTTCTCATCGATATAGACTGAATAGATTTTATTGTCGAGGGTATAGTTAAATTTTACCTCGGCATGGCTTGGGATCTTAATCGCAAATTGAGTGAATTCACTCACTAAGCCACGCACTTGCCCACGGGCCGTCGCTTCGGCAAAACGCTGCTCGTTCAATGCCTTATCTTTTTCAGCTTGGAGTCGTTTTTGCTCGGCAATGTCACTCTTCAATGCGCTCGAACCATCATCCACCCGCGCCTTTTTGTCGCGACGTTTTTGCGTCTTCACATCACGCACTTTTTGTTTACTGGCAAGGCCAGCCTTAAGCAGCTGCTCTTGTAATGCATTCGCCATGGATTTTCACCCGATTTCTCTATCAAATAAATAAGTTACAACGTTTTAGCAATGAGTTATCACTGCTGAGCTTTAGTCGCCAACTCGCCTAATGCCGTCATTGCAATGCTCGCACCGCCAAGTGACCAGCCACCATCGACGGGTAACACAACCCCTGTGATGTACGAGGCATATTCTGATCCTAAAAACATCGCGGCATTAGCAATATCTTGCCCTTCACCATTGCGTTTTAACGGTACAGACTGTGCAACTTGCTGTTGCAGCGCAGCGCTCGGTGCTAAACGGTTAAATCCTTCAGTGTCCGCGATTGGTCCAGGAATAATGGAGTTTATGCGGATCCCTTCGCAGCCCCATTCTATCGCCAGTGTCCGAGTGAGCATGTCTACGCCCGCTTTGGCGGCGCACACATGGGCTTGCATTGGCATGGCTATCGATGCCTGCGGCGCCGAGATTTGAATAATATTCCCTTGGGGGCAACGCAGTAAAGGATAAGCCGTCTTTAGCACTTGAAAACTGCCCAACAAGTCAATATCCATCACGGCCTTAAAGCCATTAGCAGAGAGTTTTGCCGCAGTCGCCGGAAAGTTGCCTGCCGCGCCACTGACCAACACATCGATAAAGCCAAATTCGGAGGCGATGGCTTCAAAGCCCTGCTCAACCGCAGCCAAATCCCTGACATCAAAACTCACCCCGAGGTGGATCCCATCTGGATTTGACTGTTTTAGTTGCAAAACGGCGGCATCAATCTTGTCTTGACTGCGACTCGCCACCGCCACATTCGCGCCAGCCTGCGCAAACGCGTTGGCTATCGCGAGGTTAATTCCACTCGTACCACCGACAACGACAACATTCTTACCTTGATAATTAAACATCGTAGTATTCAGCATGGGCATTCTCCGTGAACGGTCAAATTAACGTGCGAATAAGTGCTTAGCCGCAATGGTTGTTATCATGCCTCTCAAGCGAGAGATTGATGAATCGCCTGCAGCGCCGCCAGAGGATCGACGGCTTTAGTGATTGGTCGACCAATCACTAAATAATCAGAACCGGCGGCAAGCGCCTCCGGTGGCGTCATCACCCGGTGTTGGTCACCCACGTCACTGCCCACAGGGCGGATCCCCGGGGTGATAAGTTTAAAATCTTGACCTAAGAGTGATTTAAGTACGCTCGCCTCTTGCGCCGAACAGACCACACCATCAAGCCCCGCCTGTTTGGTGAGTTTAGCGAGACGTTGCACATGCTCAAAAGCTGGTACATCAATGCCGATGAGTTTTAAATCCTCATCGCTCATGGAAGTGAGAACCGTTACTGCGATTAGCAGAGGTGCGTCATTACCATAGGGCAGCAATGCTTTTTTCGCCGCTTCCATCATGGCCAAGCCACCGCTGGCATGCACGTTTGTCATCCACACACCAAGTTCTGCCGCAGCCGCGACCGCTTTGGCGACCGTATTAGGAATATCGTGAAACTTTAAGTCGAGGAAAAGATCGAAACCACGGTCGTGAATATCTTTCACCAATTGTGGGCCAAACAGGGTAAACATTTCTTTGCCCACTTTGAGGCGGCACATGTTGGGATCGAGTTGATCTATCAGTTGTAAGGCGTGGTTTTTATTATCGTAATCAAGCGCTACGAGGATAGGTTTGGTCGTCATCATCTCTCCAACTGGGTTACACTAACAAGGTATTTCTAAAGGTTATTCACCGTCTAAGCCACGGATCCGTTTAATGGTGCCCCATTTTTTACAGGAGGGGCAATGCCAATACAGGGTGTGGGATGGGAAACCGCATTCTTTACAGCGATAACTTGGACGGAATTTAATTTGTTGTTCAACAAGTTGCTCAAGCATAGTCAAACTTTGTTTGGCTTGCCCTTCTTCTGCTTGACGCAGGTGCATCTGCATTAAGTGCTGAAATCCCTTCATGGTGGGATGGCGATACAGAGCATCCAACACCATGTTTTCAGCAGCTTTTATCTCATCGAGACTAATCATATGTTGAGCAAGCGCTACCACCACTGAGGCGCCCGCCCCTTCGGCCATCGCGCCCGCTAATAATTCTTGATAGCCCTCTTTATCTTGGGTATCACGATACACTTGCTTGGCCGTTGGTAAAGCATCGGCAAAGAGTTCTATGTCAGCCTTTTTCAGTGCCATCAGCATAGATTTACACTGGTTGTAATCCTTGGCGTCGAGGAATTTTTTAGCAAGTGTGAGTAAGGCTCGGCCGCACTTAGGATCTTGTTTTAATGCTTGTTGTAATAACTTGATCTTGTCGGCATCGTCGCTGGTTTCATCCGCAAGCTGGCAATAAAAATGGGCGATAATCGGTTTAAGCACCTGCTGACGCTTGCGACTCAAGCGCTTGGTGATATCGATAGCTTTTTGCCATTCCTTAATGACCTGATAAATGGCAATCAGCTGCGTCTCTGACTCTTCACTATGGTCATCTTGACTCACCAAATTCAGGAAAATCTCTTCTGCACGGTCGTAAAACCCCGCGGCAAGGTAATCTTTACCCAGTTCCATCATCGCGATATCGCGCTGCTCATTGGTGAGTGTGGGACGTGCGATTAAGTTTTGATGGATACGAATGGAGCGGTCAACTTCACCGCGTTTGCGGAATAACGACCCGAGGGAAAGATGGGTATCGATGGTTTCATCGTCCACATCGAGCATACTGATAAACAAGTCGACCGCTTTGTCTGACTCGTTTGACAACAGGAAATTCAAGCCGGTGAAATAATCACGACTTAATTGCTTACGCTGATTACTCTGGTTTTGCCTTATGCTCCGCCGCCCCATATACCAACCGTAACCGGCAGCAATAGGAAGCAACAGGAAGAGGATCTCAAGCATATTAGGCGTCTACACCTTGAGGAGTTTTAGCGGTTTGGACCGTTAATTTCTTTCTGGTCGCCGCTAAAGCCAATTTAAGTTTGACAATATAATAGCTGGCCACGAGCCAACTCAACATAAAGCCTGCAAAGAAAACCACGGCTAATACTACGGGTAAACGGTACTCACCCTGAGCCACAAAGTAGCTGATCGTCACTACTTGTTCATTACGCGCACCAAAAATCAATGCCACGATAAATAACAGTGCCACAAGGACTGTCGCTACAAAAGATTTCACGTCGCACTCCCTTAAACGCCTTTCAATTTTCTGATTATCCAAGAAATTTACTGAGCTGACCAGCTTTGCCTTGCATTAGATATAAAAAAGCCCCCTTACGGAGGCTTTTTGTAATGCGGTCAATTATACATTAACTGCGTCAACGCGTTCGCGCAGTTCTTTGCCTGGCTTAAAGTGCGGGACGTATTTGCCTTCCAATTCAACTGA
Source organism: Shewanella mangrovisoli (assembly GCF_019457635.1). Classification (NCBI taxonomy): domain Bacteria; kingdom Pseudomonadati; phylum Pseudomonadota; class Gammaproteobacteria; order Alteromonadales; family Shewanellaceae; genus Shewanella; species Shewanella mangrovisoli. Next base: position 2,291,780 of record NZ_CP080412.1, on the reverse strand, counting down.
TGAACCAGTCTTTGGATTACGGCCAGTACGCGGTGCACGATAATGAAGCGAGAAACTACCAAAGCCACGGATCTCAATACGATCACCGCTTTCTAATGTCGTTGCCATTTGCTCCAACATCTCTTTGATTGCGCCTTCAACCTCTTTCGCCGACAGCTGCGACTGCCTGGTGGCGAGTTTTTCGATCAGTTCGGATTTTGTCATCCTAGCTATCCCCTATTATCAAGCCAAACACAGTCACCTAATGGGGAGAAAAAACTCCCCATACAACAGGCGATTATTTGCGAGCTGCTTTAAACGCTTCAGCCATTGCATTACTAATAACAGCGTCTTCTTGTTTATTCAAGGTCGCCATTACTTCTTTTTCTTCAGCTTCGTCTTTCGCTTTGATTGACAGGCTGATAGAACGGTTCTTACGGTCAACACCCATGAACTTAGCTTCGATAGCGTCACCTACTGAGTAAACAGTAGATGCATCTTCGATGCGCTCACGGCTGATGTCAGCTACACGGATGTAACCTTCAACAGTGTCAGCTAGTTCAACAGTCACACCTTTAGCGTCAACAGCAGAAACAGTACCGTTTACGATAGTACCTTTCTTCTTGTCAGCTAAGTAAGCGTTGAATGGATCGTCTTCAGTTTGTTTAACACCTAAGCTGATGCGCTCGCGCTCTGGGTCAACAGACAGAACCACTGCGTGGATTTCGTCGCCTTTCTTGTACTCAGATACTGCGTCTTCGCCAGTGCCGTTCCAAGAAATGTCAGACAGGTGAACTAAACCATCGATACCGCCGTCAAGACCGATGAAGATACCGAAGTCAGTGATTGACTTGATCTTACCAGAAACCTTGTCGCCTTTGTTGTAACGAGTTGCGAAGTCATCCCATGGGTTGGTCTTACATTGCTTCAGACCTAGAGAAATACGACGACGCTCTTCATCGATGTCCAGAACCAGAACTTCAACTTCATCACCTAAGTTAACCACTTTAGATGGGTGAATGTTCTTGTTAGTCCAATCCATTTCAGAAACGTGAACTAAACCTTCAACGCCTTCTTCGATTTCAACGAAACAGCCGTAGTCAGTCAGGTTAGTTACGCGACCAGTTAACTTAGTGTTTTCTGGGTAGCGCTTGCTGATTTCTAACCATGGATCTTCGCCAAGTTGTTTCAGACCTAGAGACACACGAGTGCGCTCACGATCGTACTTCAGAACTTTAACGTTGATTTCGTCACCAACGTTTACGATTTCAGATGGGTGCTTAACGCGTTTCCATGCCATATCAGTGATATGTAACAGACCGTCAACGCCACCTAAATCTACGAATGCACCGTAGTCAGTCAGGTTCTTAACGATACCTTTAACTGCTTGACCTTCTTGCAGGTTTTCTAACAGTGCATCACGCTCAGCGCTGCTTTCTGATTCGATAACTGCACGACGAGAAACAACTACGTTGTTACGCTTCTGGTCTAGTTTGATAACTTTGAATTCTAATTCTTTGTACTCTAAGTGAGCGGTGTCGCGAACTGGGCGCACGTCAACTAGAGAACCTGGTAAGAAGGCACGGATACCGTTTAATTCAACAGTGAAACCGCCTTTCACTTTACCATTGATGATACCGATTACAGTTTCAGCATCTTCGTAAGCTTTTTCCAGAACGATCCAAGCTTCGTGACGTTTTGCTTTTTCGCGAGACAGTTGAGTCTCACCGAAGCCGTCTTCAACAGAGTCAAGAGCTACGTCAACTTCATCACCAACAGCGATTTCTAAAACGCCTTGAGCGTTTTTGAATTGTTCAGCTGGGATTGGGCTTTCAGACTTCAGACCTGCATCAACCAGAACCATACCGTTTTCGATAGCAACTACAGTACCACGAACGATAGAGCCTGGACGGAATTCCAGAGTTTGAAGGGATTGTTCAAATAGATCAGCAAAAGATTCAGTCATGTTTAAGTTACTTTAATGTAATAAACCACAGTCAATCCTAGACGTGGAGTCAGTCAAATTATCCGTATCATCCTTAATACGAATACCTATCCAAACAATAACTTAGTTATTGTGGGATAATTTTTGGTTGATGTAGTTGAGCGCAAGCTCAAGTACTTCATCAATACCTTTATCGCTAGTATCGATAACGAGCGCATCCTCGGCAGGGACCAAAGGGGCCACTGGACGATTCATATCGCGGTCGTCACGCTCGATAATTTCAGCTAAAAGGCGCTCGATATTAACATCGAAGCCCTTGTCCTGCAACTGATTATAGCGTCTTTGAGCCCGCTCCTCTGCAGAAGCAGTTAAATATAATTTAGCCGATGCCGTTGGGAAAACAACCGTGCCCATGTCGCGGCCATCGGCGATTAATCCGGGTGCCGTTCTAAAGGCACGTTGACGACGTAATAAGGCTTCCCGCACACGGGGAAATGCCGCCACTTTAGAGGCCGCATTTGAGCATTCTTGAGTACGTATCGCAGTAGTGACGTCTTCACCTTCTAAGATCACTTGAACTGGGTCTTTCTCGTTGCCGGTTAAAAATTTCACATCAAGGTGCGCAGCAAGGAGGGTGATGGATTCTTCATTTTCCAGTTCTACATCGTGGTGAATTGCAGCTAACGCAAGCACTCGGTAAATAGCACCACTATCAAGTAGTTGCCATCCGAGATGTTTAGCCAACAATTGGCTAATTGTCCCTTTACCAGCACCACTTGGGCCGTCGATTGTGACTACAGGAGCCCGTTCAGACATACATTCCTCCGCAAAAAATAATCATCATCCGTGAGTTCTTAACTAGAGCCCCGAAAATGAGCGCGCCGCATTGTACAATACTATACAAATAAAATCCGTGGATTTTTTATGAAGTTTAGAAGCCGCTCAAATGCGGCTTCATCATCTTGATATGACCCTAAGTCAGTCTGTTACAGGAAGCGGTTAGGCTTTGAGACTGGCAAATTGGGCAAAATAGTCTGGAAAGGTTTTCGAGGTGCAATCGGGATCATTGATGGTGATCCCGCAATCGGCAAAGGCCATCATGGCGAAGCACATCGCCATGCGATGATCGTTATAAGTATCAATCTCTGCGGTGTTGAGCACCGCTGGCGGGGTGATTTGAATATAATCATGGCCTTCTTCCACTAAGGCCCCCACTTTACGCAGCTCGGTGGCCATCGCCGCTAATCGGTCGGTTTCTTTAATGCGCCAGTTATAGATGTTACGAATGGTGGTTGTGCCCTTAGCAAACAAGGCCGCGGTGGCAATGGTCATCGCCGCATCGGGGATATGATTCATGTCTAAATCAACCGCGGTTAACGCTGCGCCACGGGCAATAATGTAATCATCGCCCCACTCAATATCGGCGCCCATTTTTTCCAGCACATCGGCAAATTTCACATCGCCCTGAATGCTTAAACGGCCTACACCCGTGACTTTCACTTCGCCGCCTTTAATGGCTCCTGCGGCTAAAAAGTAAGATGCCGAAGATGCATCCCCTTCCACTAACACTTTCCCCGGAGACACATACTGCTGCCCGGCAGGGATTTCAAAGCGGGCATAGTCATGGTTAATCACCTGAACGCCAAACTGTGCCATCAGCGCTAAAGTAATGTCGATATAAGGCTTTGAAACCAGTTCACCTTTGACATGAATATTCACACTGCCCTTAGCGAGGGGGGCAACCATTAACAGCGCGGTTAAGAACTGGCTAGACAGATCCCCTGCAATTTCCACATCGCCACCGTTAAGACCGGTTGCATTGATGGTTAGAGGCGGAAATCCTTCATTCTTAAGGTAAACAATATTGGCGCCCAATTGCTTTAAGGCATCGACCAAGTCACCAATGGGGCGCTCTTCCATGCGCGGTTCGCCGGTTAAGGTAAATTCGCCGCGGCCTAAGGTGAGCGCAGCGCACAATGGACGCATCGCCGTGCCCGCATTGCCTAAAAACAGCGTTTGCGCGGTATCTGATGAAATCACGCCGCCTAAGCCAGTCAGTTCACAGACAGTATTATTTTGCGATAAGCGGTATTCGACGCCCAACTGCTTTAAAGACGCCAGCATATGACGAATATCATCGGAGTCGAGCAAATTGGTTAGCGTAGTGGTGCCTTTGGCTAAGGTCGCTAATAATAACGCGCGGTTAGAAATGCTTTTTGAGCCCGGAATGTTGATCTCACCGCGGACTTGCACAACAGGTTCAAGACGTAATTGCTTCATGAATAAATCTTCTTTCTCTTAGGGCGTAACCATCGACGGTACGCTGATTGAAAATAGGTAAATGGCAACCTCACGCTACATAGCGTCAAGTTAAGATTACAAATTAAAGGAGATTGGGGACCTTGTTGGTGCTTCGTCGTTATAAAATTACCGATAGTGACGCAGGATTCAACCGTTTTTTGCTAAAAAACGGCTTTTTAAACCGGAAAATTACTCAAGTCAGTCTAAAAATAACAAAAATATAAAATATCAGCGGTTAAATTGTGATCTAAAGCGTTTTTTGGCAGGCTTTTTTGCCAGATTAATTGGCCATAGTTCACAGTTTTTGCTTTAAATTTTTCATCTATCCACGCTATTCTAGGTTTCAAACGATAAATCACGCATATTCTTTGCAATTCATGTTGTCGCAATATAACCAAAAAGGTAGATGGAGCCATGTTTAACTCACTCGTCGCAATGCCTGCGGATCCTATCCTCGGCCTATTAACCCAATACCGTGAAGACTCACATCCTCAAAAAGTCGACTTAGGTGTGGGCGTATATAAGGATCCCGCGGGAAACACTCCCATCCTTAATTGCGTGAAAAAAGCCGAAAAATTCCGTTTAGACACTGAAACTACCAAAGTGTATATCGGCCCAACCGGTTCGCCTCAGTTTAATACCCTGATAACAGAATTAGCCTTTGGCAGTGATCACAGCGCGATCATCGCCAACCGCATTCGTACTGTATCCACTCCTGGTGGTACGGGCGCCCTGCGCGTTGCCGGTGATTTTATTAAACGCTGCAATCCTAATGCGGTGCTATGGGTAAGCGATCCCACCTGGGCGAACCACACAGGTTTGTTTGAAGCGGCAGGCATTACCGTTAAAACCTACCCTTACTATAATTACGACACTAAATCGTTAAAGTTTGATGAGATGCTCAGCGCGCTTGCGCAGATTGGTCCGAACGATGTGGTGCTGTTCCACGCCTGTTGCCATAACCCGAGCGGGATGGATTTAACGACAGAGCAATGGGATAAAGTGGTTGCCCTCACCAAGGAGCAAGGTTTTACCCCGCTTATCGACATGGCTTACCAAGGTTTTGGTGATGGTGTTGATATCGATGCCTATGGCGTGCGTAAAATGGCCGCTGCTGTCGATAATATGATCCTGTGTAGCTCTTGCTCGAAAAACTTCGGTCTGTACCGTGAGCGTATCGGTTCATGCTCTGTGGTTGCAAAGGATGCGAACACGGCAAACATCGCGCACTCTGTACTGCTTTACGTGGTTCGCTGTCTGTACTCCATGCCACCAGCCCACGGCGCGGCAATTGTTGAAACCATTCTCGGTTCGGCAGAATTAAAGCAAGAGTGGTTAGATGAGCTCAAAGTGATGCGTGACCGCATCAATGGTAACCGCGCGATTTTAGTCGAAAAACTCAAAGCCAATGCCGTTGAGCGTGACTTTGGCTTTATCGCACGCCAAAAAGGTATGTTCTCCTTCCTAGGGGTTAATCCTGAGCAAGTGGCACGTCTGCAGAAAGAATTCAGCATTTATATGGTGGGTTCGAGCCGCATTAGCATTGCAGGCATAAGCGAAGACAATGTGGATTACTTAGCCAAATCGATTGCTAAAGTACTGTAACGAGACAGTTGGGATGAAGCGCCTGAGTTGGCCTAAGTCCCCTAGCCTTACACTTCTGCTATTGCTCAGTGCTAGTTTTGACATAAGTACCAGCTTTAAATAAGTATTAAGCTTTATGCAACCAATAAAAAACGAATGCCTAGGCATTCGTTTTTTGTCTCACCTTAGGCTGTTAAAACTGACTTTATTCGACGCGTATCAGTCAGCGAGTTAAGCAAGTTAGGTAAACTTCATTACTTGGCTTAGCTATGCTTTGCCGCAAATTCGTTCATAAAGCTCACCAGCGCGGCGACACCTTCAAGTGGCATCGCATTGTAAAGGCTGGCACGCATGCCACCAACGATTCGGTGCCCTTTTAAGGCCACTAGGCCCGCCGCTTCGGCCTCTTTTAAGAAGGCGCCATCAAGGGATTCATCCGCCAGTTGGAAAGTCACGTTCATTTGTGAGCGGTTTGCCGCGACGACACCATTTTTATAGAAAGGATTGGCATCGATACAGGCATACAGCATTTGCGCTTTTTGCTGATTGATTTTCGCGATACTTGCCACACCACCTAAGGATTTGAGCCAGGCAAACACTTCGGCCGCTAAGTACCAAGCAAAGGTTGGCGGCGTGTTGAACATGGAGTCATGCTCCACCGCTAAACGGTAATCCATGATGGATGATTGGGTTAAACTCGGCAGTTTCAACATATCATCACGCACTATCACAATTGATAAGCCCGAAGGACCAATGTTCTTTTGCGCACCAGCATAGATTAAGCCGTAACGACTGACATCGATTTCGCGAGACATAATGGTAGATGATAAGTCGGCGACAATCGGCCATGGACTGTCTAACTCATCAAAAATTTCGATACCATCAACTGTCTCATTTGGGCAATAGTGCACATAACGGTAATCGGCATCTATCTTATGCAGAACAGGCAGCACTACTGCATTGAGTCTATTCTGTTTTTCAACAATGTTAAGGCTATCAATTTGCGCGTCGCCCGCTAGCTTTTGTGCTTCGGCTAATGCTGCAGAAGACCATTGACCACTGACTAAATACAGGGCTCGGCCTTGGTTGCCTAAAAAATTATTCACAACGGCAGAGAACTGACCGCGACCACCACCGTGCATAAACAACACATGATAGTTCTGTGGAATGTGCATCAGCTCGCGTAAATCCGCCTCAGCTTGCTTGGTCAGCGCGATAAATTCCTTACCTCTGTGGCTGACTTCCATCACGGAGACACCTAGCCCATTCCAATCGAGTAATTCCTGTTGTGCTTTTTTCATTACCGCTGCGGGTAACATCGCAGGACCTGCACAGAAATTATAAATCGCGCTCACTACCACTCTCCTTATTTACAAACCATGATATTAGAATTCATAAAATAAAACGTTGCCATGAAAAAAACGAGCGTCCAATTGGACGCTCGTTTTCATACTCTCGAATTAGTCTTCGTCTTGCTCGTCGTCAAGCTCTTCGTCTTCGTCTAATTCTTCTTCCAGTTCATCTTCTAAAGGCTCTTCTTGAACAGAGTCACCTTCAACAACAACTGGGACGATTGGCATACCGTTTTCATCCAGCTCGACTTCATCTTCGTCGCCTTGGATCTCATCGATACGTTGCAGACCAACCACTTTCTCGTCACTTGCGGTACGGATAATGGTCACACCTTGGGTGTTACGGCCGATGATAGACACACCGTTCGCAGGCGTACGGACTAAGGTACCTTTATCGCTGATCAGCATGATTTCGTCATTACCGCCAACTTGTACCGCGCCAACCACCGCACCGTTACGCTCGCTCACCTTGATCGATACCACACCTTTGGTCGCGCGGCTCTTCGATGGGTATTCAGACAGTTCAGTACGTTTACCGTAACCGTTTTCGGTCACGGTTAAGATAGCGCCATCGCCCTTAGGTACGATGAGAGACACCACTCTTTGACCTTCTTCGAGCTTAATACCGCGAACACCGGTCGCGCCACGGCCCATTGGACGCACGCCCTTGAAGTTGATCTGTGGGTTACCTTCTTCGTCCAGCACTGGGTTGCCGTTTTCATCGAGAACAGCCACTTCTTCGCCTTCTTTAAAGCGAACCACTTTACCTTCGTTCGAGAACAACATGATCTCATCATCACCATTGGTGATATCGACACCGATCAGCTGGTCACCGTCTTTCAGATTCACGGCGATAATGCCGTTAGCGCGTGGGTTGCTGTAAGCCGTCAATGCAGTCTTCTTCACGGTACCGTTAGAGGTCGCCATGATGATGTACTTATCTTCTGCGTATTCACGCACTGGTAGAATCGCCGTAATGCGCTCACCATCGGACAGCGGCAGTAAGTTGACAATCGGACGACCGCGCGATGTGCGGCTCGCAAGCGGTAATTGATAGACCTTGAGCCAGTACATCTTACCGAAATCTGAGAAGCACAGAATTGTATCGTGGGTGTTCGCAACCAGCAGTTTTTCAACGAAATCTTCGTCTTTCACCTTAGTAGCGGCTTTACCCTTACCACCACGACGCTGGGCTTGGTAATCGCTCAGCGGTTGGTACTTGGCGTAACCTAAATGTGACAGGGTCACAACCACGTCTTCTTCGTTGATTAAGTCTTCAAGACTCATATCAATTTCGTTGGCGTTGATGACAGTGCGGCGTGCATCACCGTATTCGGCCAGAATTTCTTCCAGCTCTTCTTTGATCACTTCCATCAAACGCTCAGGGCTGCGCAGAATAAACAGCAGACCCGCGATGAACTCGAGCAGCTCTTCGTATTCAGCGATGATCTTGTCGTGCTCAAGACCAGTTAAGCGGTGTAAACGCAGCTCTAGGATTGCCTGAGCCTGCTGCTCAGTCAGGTAATATAAGCCATCACGGATGCCGAATTCTGGCTCTAACCATTCAGGACGCGCCGCATCGTCACCTGCTTTTTCAAGCATGCCCTGTACATGGCCAAGTGCCCAACCCTGTTCAACCAGTTTGACTTTGGCATCAGCTGGGGTTGGCGAGGCTTTGATCAGCGCAATAATCGGATCGATGTTGGCGAGTGCGACCGCTAATGCCTCAAGGATATGGGCACGTTCGCGCGCTTTACGCAGTTCGAATACGGTACGGCGGGTCACCACTTCACGGCGGTGCAGGATAAAGCATTCGAGCATTTCTTTTAAGTTGAACAACTTAGGCTGACCATTGGTCAAGGCCACCATGTTGATACCAAAAGAACATTGCATTTGTGTCTGGGCATAGAGGTTGTTCAGAACAACTTCGCCCACTTCACCGCGTTTGATTTCAATAACGATGCGCATACCGTCTTTGTCAGACTCGTCGCGCAGGCCGCTGATGCCTTCAATCTTCTTATCTTTGACTAACTCAGCGATTTTCTCGATGAGTTTAGCCTTGTTCACCTGATAAGGAATTTCGGTGACGATAATGCGTTCACGGCCGTTATCTTCGGTTTCGACTTCAGCCAGTGCGCGCATCACTGCGCGGCCGCGGCCCGTCTTATACGCATCGATAATGCCTTTACGGCCATTGATAATCGCCGCCGTTGGGAAGTCTGGGCCTGGAATATGTTCCATCAACTGTTCGATAGACAACGCAGGATCGGCGATCAGTGCTAAACAGCCCTTAACGACTTCGGTTAAGTTATGAGGCGGAATGTTAGTCGCCATACCGACCGCAATACCCGATGAACCGTTGATTAACAGGTTAGGGACACGTGTCGGTAATACAGCGGGAATTTGTTCTGTGCCATCGTAGTTGGGCACATAGTCAACGGTTTCTTTTTCAAGATCGGCGAGGAGCTGGTGCGCTAACTTGTCCATACGGATTTCGGTATAACGCATTGCCGCTGCGGAGTCACCGTCAACCGAACCGAAGTTTCCTTGACCGTCGACTAAGGTGTAACGCAGAGAGAAAGGCTGAGCCATACGTACGATAGTATCGTAAACCGCCGAATCACCATGGGGGTGATATTTACCGATCACATCACCAACCACACGGGCAGACTTTTTGTACGGCTTGTTCCAATCGTTCTTCAATTCACTCATGGCAAACAGCACGCGGCGATGCACAGGCTTAAGGCCATCACGCACGTCTGGTAATGCACGTCCCACGATGACGCTCATGGCGTAATCAAGGTACGAATTCTTTAGTTCGTCTTCGATATTAATTGGCGAAATAGATGATGCCAGATCAGTCATAAACTGCTCGTTCCCCTGAAAATTAGCCGACAACGTATAATCCGTATCATTGAGCGGCCCAAAAACGTGATTTGGCATTCTAACACAGTTATTTAATGTCGCCAGACCTATCCTACGTGAATTGCGAAGGATGTGGCTTAATAGATGAAAACACTGTCAATTTGCCCTTTTAAACCCGATAAAACCCGTTGTTAATGGCGAAATTGAAGCCAAGACTTGATTAATCTCTGAGCAGAAAAACCGCTCTGCTTCACAAAGTGTTTAAGAATTAATGATAATTGCTGAAATTTCACTCAACCACAAAGACTTAGGATCAGCCAATACTGTGTTTATCCCCCATTGTCGTTATAATAGCCGCACAATGACAGCCGTAATAGGTAATAGCATGCAACAGAATACCAACGTAGACCCGCAGGAAATCGCAAAGTTTGAACGTATGGCCGAAACTTGGTGGGATCTCAACGGCGAGTTTAAGCCGCTGCATCTATTAAATCCCCTGCGCCTTAACTATATCGATCAAACGGCAGGCGGGATTTTTGGTAAGAAAGTGCTCGACGTCGGCTGCGGCGGCGGCATTTTATCCGAAAGCATGGCGCGCATCGGCGCGGTCGTTGACGGCCTCGATATGGGTGAAGAACCATTAGAAGTCGCGCGTTTACATGCACTGGAAACTGGCGTGAGCATCAACTATGTCAAAAACACTGCCGAGGCCCATCGGGAAGAACACCGCGAATACTATGATGTGGTGACCTGTATGGAGATGCTCGAGCATGTGCCGGATCCGCAATCGGTGATTCAAGCCTGCTGCGATATGGTTAAACCCGGCGGTTTTGTGTTTTTCTCAACCATCAACCGTAATATTAAGTCTTTCGTCGAGACCATTATCGGCGCCGAGTACCTATTAAAGATGCTGCCCATTGGCACCCATGACCATAATAAGTTCATCAAGCCATCGGAACTCATGGCCTTAGTCGATAACACCGATCTTCTCTGTAAAGATGCACTTGGGATCACCTATAACCCACTGACGGGGATCTTTAAGTACACGCCAAAGGTCGATGTTAATTATATGATTGCGACGCAAAAGGTAGATTAAGATGAGCTTAGCTGAGGTTAAAGGGGTCTTATTCGACCTTGACGGTACCCTTGCCGATACCGCGCCGGATCTGGTTCAAGCCCTTAACCTCAGTTTGTCTGATGTCGGTATCGCGGCAAAACCCATCGCAGACATGCGAAGCGCCGCCTCCCATGGCAGCTTTGCCTTAGTTGATGCAGCGATTCCCGGTGCGGATGACGCCCTGCGCACTCAAGTACAGCAAGGACTCCTCGCCCACTATCAAAGGATCAATGGCGACCATTGCCAGTTGTTTGATGGTATCGCTCCTCTGCTCGATTGGCTCGATTTATGCCGAGTACCGTTTGGGGTGATCACCAATAAACCCGCCCGCTTTACACGCCCTCTATTGCATAAGCTGAAGCTCAACTTGCGTATGCCAGTGATGATCAGTGGCGATTCGACTCGTTTCCCTAAGCCCCATACTGCACCAATGCTATTGGGCGCGCAGCAGCTGCAGTGCCAGCCACAGCAAATACTCTATTTAGGTGATGCTGAGCGGGATTTACTCGCGGCTCAAGCGGCGGGCATGCTCGGCGGTGTGGCGTTGTGGGGATACTTAGGCGAGACCGATACGCCCGATGCATGGCCTGCCTATGCGCAGTTTAACTCGCCATCGAGTTTACATTCGGCCTTAAGCCAAGCATTCGCAAAATAGCGGTAACGAATTGACTCGTGCTAATTGCTCAGCTTAACCATTAATGGTGAAATAATGCTCCTTTTGCGGGTAATGCAATTTAGGCTAAGGGTCAATCCTTGCGATCGCGATCGCTGCTTATTTTAGCGATCGATCACACAGTGAAATTTGCGCAAAAAAACGTCATCAATGTTGCACGCTAATCTCAATTTGAGCTTCAGGGTTAGTCATCACTAACGCTTTTCTTTATCCTCAAGATATCCACAAGATACCCCCTGAATTGAGACTTGCAAATGGCGGCAAACCTCACTATCTTGTATCTCAGATTATTTAAAACACCATATCTTGTGTATAGGTAGCAATCAGACACACTAGAAGTTCCCCGTTAAATCGACTATCTCCTGCATAGTCAGCAGTATTAAGGGTTTTCAGGTTGATTGTTTTACAAGGAAACGTACGGTGACTTAGTTCACCTGAACAGATATCAGAACCAAGGCCTCTCTTCAATGAATAGCAATATGACAGTCACAAAACGCTGTGGTGCACGTGAGACAATCGATCTCGACAAAATACACCGCGTAATTACTTGGGCAGCCAAGGGATTAAAAAACGTTTCTGTTTCTGAAGTTGAACTTCGCACGCATTTACAGTTTTTCGACGGGATCCCAACCGAAGCTATCCACGAAACGATCATCAAATCTGCGGCGGATTTAATTTCCCCAGAATCACCGGATTATCAGTTTCTGGCTGCGCGCTTAGCCGTATTCCATTTACGTAAGAAGGCCTTTGGTCAGTTCGAGCCGCCAAAGTTATACGACCATGTGACTAAACTGGTCGAGCTTGGCAAGTATGATATGCATATTCTGCAGGATTACACCCGCGAAGAACTCGATATCATGGACAGCTATATCGACCATTGGCGCGATATGAACTTCTCCTACGCGGCGGTAAAACAGCTCGAAGGTAAGTATCTGGTACAAAACCGTGTGACCCACGAGATCTACGAGAGCGCCCAGTTCCTCTATATTCTGGTGGCGGCCTGTTTGTTTGCCCGTTATCCAAAAGAAACGCGCCTGCAATACGTGAAAGATTTTTACGATGCGGTATCGACCTTTAAGATTTCTCTGCCCACGCCAATCATGGCGGGTGTACGTACGCCAACGCGTCAATTCAGTTCATGCGTTCTGATTGAATGTGGCGACAGCTTAGATTCTATCAACGCGACCGCCTCTTCTATCGTGAAGTATGTGAGCCAACGCGCAGGTATCGGTATCAACGCGGGTCGTATCCGTGCACTAGGTAGCCCAATCCGTGGCGGCGAAGCCTTCCACACCGGTTGCTTACCTTTCTACAAGTATTTCCAAACGGCGGTGAAGTCTTGCTCGCAAGGCGGCGTTCGTGGTGGTGCTGCGACCCTCTTCTACCCCATTTGGCACTTAGAAGTGGAATCCCTTCTGGTACTGAAAAACAACCGCGGTGTTGAAGATAACCGTATTCGCCACTTAGACTACGGCGTGCAGCTCAACAAGCTGATGTACCAACGTCTGATAAAAGGCGAAAACATCAGCCTGTTCAGTCCATCGGACGTGCCAGGTCTTTACGATGCCTTCTTCGAAGATCAATACGAATTCGAACGTCTGTACCTGCAATATGAGCAAGACAGCAGTATTCGTAAGAAGACATTGAAAGCAGTTGAACTGTTCTCATTGATGATGCAAGAGCGTGCTTCAACGGGCCGTATCTACATTCAAAACGTCGACCACTGTAATACTCACAGTCCATTCGACTCGAAAGTTGCCCCGATCAGACAATCTAACCTTTGTCTTGAAATCGCGCTGCCGACCAAGCCATTGAACAACATTGACGATCCAAACGGTGAAATCGCACTGTGTACGCTGTCGGCGTTAAACTTAGGTGCGATCAAAAACTTAGCCGAGCTTGAGCCATTAGCCGATTTAGCGGTGCGAGCACTGGATAACCTACTGGATTACCAAGATTATCCAATCAAAGCGGCCGAAATTTCATCGATGAACCGTCGTACCTTAGGTATTGGTGTTATCAACTTCGCTAACTACTTAGCGAAGAATGGTATGAAGTACTCCGATGGTAGCGCGAACAACCTGACTCACAAGACCTTTGAAGCGATTCAATTCTATCTGCTCAAGGCGTCAATGAATCTGGCGAAAGAGAAAGGTGCGTGCCCATTATTTAATGAGACCACTTACGCTCAAGGTATTTTACCTATCGATACCTACAAACGTGATTTAGATAAGATTTGCAGCGAGCCATTGCATTTAGACTGGGAAACACTGCGCCAAGACATCAAACAGCACGGTTTACGTAACTCGACCCTGTCTGCATTAATGCCGTCTGAAACTTCATCACAGATCTCAAACGCGACTAACGGTATCGAACCACCACGCGGTTTGATCAGCGTTAAAGCGAGTAAAGATGGCCAGTTAAAGCAAGTGGTACCTGATTTTGATGAGCTGAAATACAACTACGAGCTGCTATGGCAAATGCCAAGCAACGAAGGTTACTTACAGCTCGTGGGTATCATGCAAAAATTCGTTGACCAAGCGATTTCGGCCAACACTAACTATGACCCAACGCGTTTCGAAGGCCGTAAAGTTCCGATGCAGACTCTGCTGAAAGACTTACTTAATGCCTATAAGTTAGGTGTAAAAACGCTGTACTACCATAACACTCGCGATGGTGCATCGGATCAACACGATGACATTACCAACATAGAGAAAGAAGATGACGGCTGTGCTGGCGGCGCCTGCAAAATCTAATCTTCAATGTTAACGGTTGCGGGATCCCTTTGGGATCCCGACTTATTGGAATACTCGTACCATGACCTACTCTACTTTTTGCCAAACACCCAACGATGCCACCCGTGAACCTATGTTCTTCGGACAATCGGTTAACGTCGCTCGTTATGACCAACAAAAATATGAAGTGTTTGAAAAACTGATTGAAAAGCAATTGTCTTTCTTCTGGCGCCCAGAGGAAGTTGACGTGAGCCGCGATAAAATCGACTACAACTCACTGCCAGATCATGAAAAGCATATTTTTATTTCGAACCTGAAATACCAAACGCTGCTCGATTCTATCCAAGGTCGCTCGCCTAACGTGGCGTTTCTGCCTTTAGTGTCGCTGCCCGAATTAGAAACTTGGATTGAGACTTGGTCATTCTCCGAGACCATCCACTCGCGCTCTTACACGCACATTATTCGCAATATCGTGAACGATCCTTCGGTGATTTTTGACGATATCGTGGTGAATCAAGAGATCCTGCGCCGCGCGACTGACATTGCCGAATACTACGATCACTTGATCAAGCTGACGCAGGTTTACCACCTGTTAGGCGAAGGCACCCATGTGATCGATGGCGAGCCGATTGAAGTCAACACTCGCACGCTAAAAAAAGCGTTGTACCTGTGCATGATGTCAGTTAACGCCCTCGAAGCGATTCGCTTCTACGTCAGTTTTGCCTGCTCATTCGCATTTGCAGAGCGTAAGCTCATGGAAGGTAACGCGAAAATTATTCGTCTTATCGCCCGTGACGAAGCACTGCACTTAAACAGCACCCAGCATATCTTAACCATTATGCAGGGCGGCAAAGACGACCCTGAAATGGCTGAGATTGCCGCAGAATGCCAACAGGAAGCGTACAACCTGTTCCTCAAGGCCGCCGAGCAAGAAAAAGAATGGGCAAAATATCTGTTCAAAGACGGCTCAATGATCGGTCTCAACGAGCAGATCCTCTGCCAATACGTTGAGTACATCACCAACCAACGGATGAAGTCCGTTAACCTGCCACTGCCTTATGCCGAGCAGTCTAACCCACTGCCTTGGATGAAGAACTGGTTAGAGAGTGACGCGGTACAAGTGGCGCCACAGGAAGTCGAAGTGTCATCTTATCTTGTCGGTCAAATCGATTCGGCCGTCGACAGTGACGAATTCCTCGATTTCGATCTCTAACGGGATTTGATTGCTCATGGCTAAATCGAATCTGCTGTTAAACAACCCCTTTGCGAAGGCGCCCATTGTGCGCCTTCAAGGGCAACCTGTGCTGCTGTTTACCGAGCAGCACAATTCGTTGTTGCAAGCACTTGAAGCCAAAAAAGTGACCATTTTCTCTGAGTGCCGCAGTGGTTTTTGCGGCGCTTGCAAGACCCGTATTATTAGCGGCAGCGTCAGCTATTTAACCGAGCCTTTAGCCGAGCTTAATGCCGACGAATGTCTGCCCTGCTGCTGCATTCCTAGCGAAGATTTAGAACTCGATTTATCCCCCGAAGGTGCTGCCGTGGTGACCTATCACCGCAGTAACAGTCGCGCCCAAACCCCATCGACGCGTAAAACCGCCAATCTTAAAGCCGTGCCACAGCAAGAAGTGGTTGAAGACTAACAGAGTCGTCTGCAAGGGATTGGTATTTCCTGCACAACATCTGCTGATTAAGTAAAAGACTACATTTTTCGACTTCCAAAATGCTTTACCACTCGCCCTTGTTAGCTTGCCAAAAGATCATTATGTTATTGCTTTCCACTTACTTTTACTTTGCTTTAATGGACTAGTATTTTCAAGGAGATTTATGGGACAGCTAATCGCGATCATCTTGCTGCTTGTGTCAATGAGTGCGTTTTCGAGTGAAGATAACCTCGTTGCCGAGATGAAAGACATGGATAGCAAGGTATTTGATTCATTTAATCGTTGTACCGATGAGCAACAACTCAAGCTTCATGAAAGTTACTTTGCGGAGAAGGTCGAGTTTTACCACGACAATGGTGGTGTCACTTGGGACCGCCAATCGATGATCAACAACACCAAAAACTATGCCTGCGGCAAATACACTCGTTCACTGGTTGAAGAAAGCTTTCAAGCCTATCCGATCAAAGACTTTGGCGCGATAACTGAGGGCATTCATAAATTTTGCATCCTAGAAACAGGCAGTTGTGATGGCAAAGCCAATTTTTTAATGCTCTGGCAACGCACCAATGACCAGTGGCAAGTCACGCGGGTCGTGAGTTATGGGCATTTACCCAACTAAGCAAATGACCCACTCATGCAGATAGGCACTTATCTTCATATCAATCAACAAAAAAGCCCGAGTTAAACTCAGGCTTTTTATTGGTGAAATAGCTTTACAACTAGAGTCGCATGGCAAGCTCGGCGCCTTGGCGAATGGCGCGTTTTGCATCGAGTTCGGCGGCCACATCGACACCGCCAATCAAATGCACCGGAATCCCCGTTGCTTTCATCTCATCGACTAAGGTGCGGTTAGATTCTTGTCCGGCGCAGAGGATCACATTATCCACGGCTAATACTTCAGTTTGCTCGCCAACGCGGATATGTAGGCCAGCGTCATCAAACTTGTCATAGTTGACACCGGTTTTCATCTTCACATCGTGCTGTTTTAACACTAAACGGTGGATCCAGCCGGTGGTTTTACCTAAGCCTTGACCCATCTTAGAGGTCTTACGTTGCAGCAAGTAGACTTGTCTATGGTCGCTATTATCGACTGCAGGCTCGGCTAACCCACCCGCATGTTGATATTGTTTATCTATGCCCCACTGCTTTAACCATTTTTCAGGATTGAGGGTGCTCGACTCAGATTCGCAGAGGTAATGCGCCATATCAAACCCGATGCCGCCGGCACCAATCAGGGCCACTCTGTTGCCAATCGTGGCTTGGCCCGTCAGTACCTGTTGATAATCCACCACTTTGGGGCTATCAAATCCTGGCAAGCTTAACTCGCGCGGGACCACGCCCGAGGCGATAACGATTTCATCAAAGGTTTCGGTTTCCAGCACCTTAGCATCTAAACGGGTATTTAAGCGCAAATCGATTTTATACAGTTTGATTTGATTGAGGAAATAACGAATCGTCTCGTTAAACTCTTCTTTTCCTGGGATTTTACGTGCCAGATTAAACTGCCCACCCACCTCAGATTTCGCCTCAAAGAGCACCACCTCATGGCCGCGCATGGCCGCATACACAGAGAATGCCATCCCAGCGGGGCCCGCGCCCATCACAGCGATACGCTTCTTGTTGCTGGTAGGTAAAAAGTTAATTTCGGTCTCATAACAGGCACGAGGGTTGACCAAACAAGTGGCACGTTTAAGTGAGAATGTATGATCCAAGCAGGCCTGATTACAGCCAATACAGGTATTGATAAGCTCTGGCGTGTTGGCCGCCGCTTTATTCACAAACTCAGGATCGGCTAGGAACGGCCGCGCCATAGACACCATATCCGCTTGACCAGAAGCAATGATTTGCTCGCCAATCTCAGGCGTATTGATACGGTTTGTGGCAATCAGAGGCACTGAAACCGACTGTTTAAGTTTTTCAGTTACCCAAGCAAAGGCGCCGCGGGGCACGCTGGTCGCAATCGTTGGCACACGGGCCTCATGCCAACCAATTCCTGTATTGATAATCGACACCCCCGCATGCTCGAGCCACTTAGCCAATTGCACGACTTCATCCCAAGTGGAGCCGTTATCGACTAAGTCGAGCATAGATAAGCGGAAGATAATAATAAAATCTTTGCCCACTTTGGCGCGAATGGCATTCACAATCTCTATCGGAAATTGCGCGCGTTTTTCAAAACTGCCGCCCCATTCGTCGGTGCGAGTATTGGTGCGCGAACTGATAAATTGGTTGATCAAATACCCCTCAGAGCCCATCACTTCAACGCCATCGTACCCCGCTCTTTTCGCTAAGGCGGCAGAACTGGCGTAATCCTTAATAGTGGCGCGAACTTGACGGCTCGACATGGCCGAAGGTGTAAAGGGAGTGATAGGCGACTTGATTTTACTCGGCGCCTGCGAAAAAGGATGATAACCATAGCGCCCCGCATGCAGGATTTGCATACAGATTTTACCGCCAGCCTCGTGCACTGCTTGAGTCACAATGCGGTGTTTACCCACTTGCCAAGGGAAACTCAGCTGACAAGCATGGGGAGTCAAGCGACCACGTAGGTTTGGTGAGATACCGCCGGTGACAATTAAACCGACGCCGCCTAACGCGCGCTCTTTATAAAACGCTGCCAGTTTCTCAAATCCGCCCTTTTCTTCTTCTAAACCCGTGTGCATGGAGCCCATTAACACACGATTTTTGAGCTGGGTGAATCCCAGATCTAAGGGTTCTAATAAATGGGGAAACGACATTCAAACATCCTTTTTAAACAAGTGATTTAAATGAGCATACCTTGAGTCAAATGTAAGCTCAACTGTTGCTAGGGGGTTAAAAGTTAAAATCCTTTACAATTGTGTTTAGCCAGTGAGGGGATTTTCAGTTAGCATTGGCAGATTCGATAAGCAAAGGAGTGGCTAATGTCCGCTAACCCATCGTTTTTCAAGAGAATATGTTTATTTATATGGAACACCCTCAACGGGATCCGTAAATTCACACTCAACCTGATTTTTTTTGGCTTCCTGGCCATCATTCTCATTATTATTGGCAGCAGTGAGGATATTCAGGTCGAAGAGAACTCAGCATTGGTGCTTAATCTGGCGGGTTCGATTGTCGATCAAAAACAGCAGGTCGACCCAATTGAAGCCGCACTTAAGCAAGGCAATAACGGCAGCAGCGATGGTGAAATCCTGCTGGCGGATATTATCTATGTGATTGATAACGCGACGCACGATAACAGGATCAGCACCATAGTCTTAGACTTGGCCGAGCTGAAACGCGCAGGGATCAGTAAATTACAATCGATTGGCGATGCCTTGAATCGTTTTAAAGAAAGCGGCAAAAAGGTGGTGGCAATTGGAAATTATTACGAGCAAAACCAATACTTTCTTGCCAGCTTTGCCGATACCATTTACCTCAATCCCCAAGGCAGCGTCTCCCTCGATGGCTTGAGTATGTATAACCAATACTTCAAGTCCGCCCTCGAGAAGCTCAAGATAAAGGCACACATTTTCCGCGTCGGCACCTTTAAATCGGCAGTAGAACCATACATGCGTGACGATATGTCGGATGCGGCCAGAGAGGCCAGCAGCGCCCTACTCGCCGATGTTTGGCAGAGTTATACTCAAACGGTGGCAGAAAATCGCCAAATCGATGCCAATACCTTAGTGCTCGACTCGGCAAATTACCTCGCGCAACTGGATAAGGCCGAAGGCGACTCCGCCACTATGGCCATCAATATGAAATGGGTCGATACCCTAGCGACCGATGAAGAGTTCCGTAAAGTCATGCTCGATAGCGTGGGTAAAGAGAAGTCAGGTGACAGCTTTAAACAGGTCAGTTTCTACGACTATTTAACCTTAGTGACGCCTTTGCCAAGCTTTGTTGAGCAAGACAGTGTCGGCATTATCGTTGCCAGCGGCACCATTTTAAATGGCAGCCAACCCGCCGGCCAAATCGGTGGCGATAGCACCGCTGAGCTGTTACGCAAGGCACGATTTGATAAACATATCAAAGCGCTGGTGCTTAGAGTCGACAGCCCTGGCGGCAGCGCCTTTGCCTCAGAGCAGATCCGCCAAGAATTACTCGCCCTCAAAGCGGCGGGTAAACCTGTGGTAGTGAGTATGGGCAGCCTTGCGGCGTCCGGTGGCTATTGGATTTCGGCCAGCGCCGATTATATCTTCGCAACCCCAACCACGCTGACAGGCTCTATCGGGATCTTCGGGATGATCACCACTTTCGAAGATTCACTCGCCAGCTTAGGCATCCATACCGATGGTGTATCGACCTCCGAATGGGCGGGATTGTCTGTGACTCGCACCCTTTCGCCACAAATTGAATCGGTTATCCAGCGCCATATCGAGCGTGGCTACTTAGACTTTATCTCACTGGTCGCTAAGGAACGTAAAATGACCTTAGAACAAGTGGATAGCATCGCTCAAGGCCGTGTGTGGAGTGGTAAAAAAGCCCTAGAGTTAGGTTTAGTGGACGAACTTGGCGATATAGACCAAGCCGTTGCCAAAGCCGCTAAACTTGCAGATTTAAGCCTGTTCGATACCCGCTTAATTGAACAAGAGCTCACGCCTGAGCAGCGTTTTGTGCAGCAAATGTTTGCCTCTGTGTCGGCTTATTTACCCGCTTCACTCAACCATTCAACACTGCTTGAGCAAATGCTGGCTCAATGGACTGGCAGCTTAAAGACCATCGCGGCCTTTAACGATCCTAACCATGTGTATGTGTATTGTGACAGCTGTGCGATCAACTAACGCAGACTCAAGATGAAAGACACAAAAGCCCGATTGCCTCGGGCTTTTTTATTGGGTTTATGCCTGCAAA
The DNA here is from genome assembly GCF_019457635.1 of Shewanella mangrovisoli. NCBI lineage: Bacteria > Pseudomonadati > Pseudomonadota > Gammaproteobacteria > Alteromonadales > Shewanellaceae > Shewanella > Shewanella mangrovisoli. The sequence continues at coordinate 2,270,750 of NZ_CP080412.1, read as the reverse complement.
ATCGTATAATTAGCTCACTTGCAGCTAAGATAACGACAAGAATGACTAAACGCTCCATTTACGTCGCCTATACGGGCGGCACCATAGGCATGCAAAAAACCGCGAATGGCTTTGCACCGGTGGCAGGTTTTTTGACCCAATGCGTCCAATCCATGCCCGAGTTTTACCATGATGAAATGCCTGAGTTTGTGATCCATGAGTACTGCCCGCTCATCGACTCATCAAACATGGCACCAACCGACTGGCAAATGATCGCCGATGATATCAAGGCCAATTACGACAAGTACGATGGCTTTGTGATCCTCCACGGCACAGATACCATGGCCTATACCGCATCTGCCTTATCCTTTATGCTCCAAGGCCTGTCAAAGCCAGTTATCGTCACCGGCTCTCAAATTCCTCTGGCACAGCTGAGATCCGACGGTCAAACCAACCTGCTCAACTCTTTGTATATCGCCGCCAATTATCCAGTGGCTGAAGTGTGTTTATTCTTTAATAACAAACTGTTCCGCGGCAATCGATCCACCAAAGCCCACGCCGATGGCTTCGATGCGTTTGCCTCGCCTAACTTCCCCTTACTGCTTGAAGCGGGGATTAAAATTAATCTGCGTGCAGGTAAAATTGCCACGCCAAGCGATAAGCCGTTGGAAGTGGCGAATATCAGCCCGCAGCCCGTTGGCGTAGTGACTCTCTACCCTGGTATTTCGACACAAATTTTTGAGAACATTCTACAGCAACCTGTAAAGGCGCTGATTTTACTAACCTTTGGCGTGGGCAATGCACCACAGGATGCGGCATTACTCGATACCCTAAAGCAAGCGGATGAGCGTGGAATTGTGTTAGTGAACCTAACTCAGTGTTTCCAAGGCAAAGTGAATATGGGCGGTTACGCTACGGGCAATGCCCTCGCCAAAGCGGGGGTGATCAGTGGTGCAGACATGACCATTGAAGCCGCACTGGCTAAGTTGCATTATCTGCTATCGAAAAACTTAAAGCCGAGCGAAATTAAAACTGCCATGCTGCAAAACTTGGTTGGTGAGCTCAGCCCCGACTAAGTATCGAAACGTTACGCATGAAAAAGCCCACATTCGTGGGCTTTTTGTTGTTTAAGCATTAACACAACAATTAGAGTTCGTCAGCTTTAAACTCAGCAATAGACTCGCCACGGAATTGTTTCTTCAACTCCGCCTTCGACAGCTCATTTAATTTGCCACCGGCCGCTATGGTGAAATGCTCAGTTTGATCTAAGCGGCGCGCCTGATAGAGCATCACCACTTGAAGGGTCGATTCACGCTGGGCTTCGGTTAATACTGTACCATCTTCCCATTTGCCTAATTCAGCGGCGCTACGCAGCCTTTCATAGACTTCTTCGGGCATTTGGTCGATCACTTGATTAATGTCGGTCATACACTCTTTCGCTTATGTAATACGATTCTAACGCGGGTAATTAAATAGCCCACAAAACCAAAGACAAAACAGATGGCACCAATGGTCGCGCGCAAACCTTCGGCGGGCTCGCCGCCCCAAAACCAAATCACCACCCCCGCAATAAACAGCGTCATGGCGACAAAGCTTTGGTTCATTAAGCTGCTGGATTTTTGGATATGACTGATCCGTGCGAGCGAGCTATTGTCACCATTGGTTTTTGCCTCACAATGCGGGCAAGCTGGTGCTTTGCTCGACATCCGTTTACGGCAGATTGGACATTCGATTAATGCCATAGTCGCACCTATCTTAACTTATCAACCACGGCGAGCATGGCAATCAATGACGCTTCGCCTAAATAAATGCTGCGCTCTGGTGACCAACCCACAAACGGATCCTGCAGGTTGTTGTTGTCTTTAAAAGGCATTTCTAAGGTGTTCGATAAGCAATCAAAGGTTTGTGCTACCCAATTAGAGGCCACGGTCAAGTTGGCTTGACCTGGCTCGTCTTTAGCGTAACCAAACTCGGTTTGGAAATCGGCACTGGCCAAGGTTAATGCCTGACTAAAATCCGCTTGCAGCTGTGCCAATCGCTCATTGTAAGCGGGAACGCCCTCACAACCCGCGAGGAATACATAGGGCAGGCCTTCATCGCCATGGACATCGTAAAATAAATCTACGCCCGTCTGCTGCATTTTATGCACTACATGGTAGACCTCAGGGCTTCTTTCTAAGCTTGGAGTTTGCCATTCACGGTTAAGGTTAACCCCAATCGCATTGGTACGCAGATGGCCTCTTACGCTGCCATCCGGGTTCATGTTAGGCACTATGTAGAAGTTCGCTTTATCGAGCAGCGCTTTTGCCGTTGGACAATCGTTATCCAGCAGACGATTCACTAAGCCTTCGACTAACCATTCCGCCATGGTTTCACCGGGATGTTGTCTTGCTGTGATCCAGATATTGCGTTTATCAGGATTGCCATCGCCCACTTTCATCAGTGTGATATCGCGGCCATCTAAGGTCAGACCTAAATGCTCAAGATTAACATCGGGATGCAATTGTGCGTTGCTGAGTAGATCTAAGTGACGCTCGTAGCTGTAGGGCGCAAAGTAGGCGATTTGAATCGCATCACAATCAAGCGCTAACTGAATGCTCAGTTTGCCATCGATATATTGGGTTGGCACACGGAACCAATGCTGGCGATCGTAACTGGCGACCGCATGGTAATCTTGCCAGCCCTTAGGATAGGAAGCGGTGCCCGCATTGATGATATTTAAGGTGTATTGATTACCCACCTCACCTTCGAATCGGAAGTTGAACCATTGATAAAACTCACCGCCCGCATCGGGACGGATTGCCAGTTGAATATCGTCTTTATTATCAAGATTAATGACTTGGATATTTCCGCCATCAAAATTGGCACTGATCCGCATAATGATTCCTACTTGGTTATTCATGTGAGGGTAATGATGCTGAATACGCATCTACTATAATGCCCATTAGAATAAACCAAATCCGTATCAGGGGAAAATGAAAGCGACTAAAATTGCCTAAGAAGCCAGCAGTCGCGCTGTAATTCATCAGTGCCTAGTTTGTTAACCTCTCGCAACACATCAAGCGGAAAAACTGTATCCTTGACCACGGACCGTATTGATTAATGTCCGCGGTAAACGGGTATTCGCCAGCTTGCGCCTTGTATTACTGATATGCATATCCAAGTTACGATCGAAGCGGCCTAAGTCCTTCTGCAATACGGATTTTTGCAGTTCTTGCTTAGTGATCACTTGCCCCTTACGCTCGAACAGATATTTAAACAACCTAAACTCGGTTTGGGTGAGGTCCACGGCATTTTTGCCAATAGTGATCCTATAGGCAGCCTCATCGAATTTGACTGGCTGGATTGTCGCCTGCTCGATTGCCATTGGCTCTATGGCGCGCGGAATTAATCGCCGCTCTAAGGCATGCAAACGCACCAATAACTCTTTAATGCTAAAGGGTTTCGTTAAGAAATCATCCGCACCAAGCTCGTAGCTTCGGATCCTGTCAGCCTCATTATCACGGGCAGATAACATCATGATAGGTGTCATACAGTCTCTCGCCTCTAATAGTGAGAAACCATCCATTTGCGGCATCACCAGATCGAGCATAATAATATCGGGCATAAAGCTGCGGATACGTTTGAGCCCTTCAACGCCATTTACGGCACATTCAACTTCATGTCCCTGTGTTTTCAGCGCCTCGGTTAACCAAACTCTGAATAATGGATCATCATCGACTAACAGTATTTTACTCATCCCTAAACACCAAACGAGAATCAATATCATTTATGTTACCATAATTAAAAATATGTCTCTAGCATTAGAAGATGATTAAAAATCAGTATTCACTTAATTGTGATCAAGTTGGCAGCGATAGATAATGGCTTGTAACCTTTTGCACCAAAACAAAAAAGCACCCGAAGGCGCTTTTTAAAGGTTGGTTCTATTTTAGATTAGAACTTAACTGTTACACCACCGTAAATAGTACGGCCGATAGTGTCGTAAACTTCTGGAACAGTACCACCATCACTACCGTTAGATACGGTTAATGGTTTTTCGTCGGTAAAGTTCTTCACGCCTAAGCTAACAGTTGCCATATCATTAATATGGTAAGTACCAGAAATGTTGTGATACAGGACATCACCCACTTTGTTACCTTCGCCTAGGTCACGCATATCACCAATATAACGGTTGAAGTACATTACACTCCAATCGTCTTGACCAGCAGAAATGCTGAAGTTGTTACGTACGCGTGAGTATGCACCGAAGTTACCGTCAATAGTACCAGTGTAATCAACACCGTCCTGCTCGAATTGCACTAAGTAAGTCGTATCGTTGCTTACTTTCCAGTCTAAACCGATTAACTCGAAGTTATAGGCTAAATTGAAGTCGATACCGCTAGTGTCTTGTGAGCCTACATTAGTTAACGCATTGGTTAAGTTATCTAAGTCACCACCTGCGCCAATATTGAAGATTTCACAAGCAGCAGCACCAGATGGATCACCTTTAGTTTGAAACTTATGGCATGAATCCAAGCCAACTTGAGTGTCCATACGCGCAATGGCGTTATCTAATTTAAAGCGCCAGTAGTCAAGCGTCACTGACATGCCATCTAGGTAGCCTGGTGAGTACACTAAACCAGCGGTGTAAGATTCTGACTCTTCAGGTTTCAAATCTGGATCTGAAGTACGATTTACGAGAATTTGTGCGTCTTTAATCTTACCCCATGGGTCAGTCAAATAATCGAATGAGCCAGAGTTACCACCATACAATTCAGCAACGCTTGGAGCACGGAAGCCCGTAGCAGCCACGGTACGAACCATCAGCTCGTCTGTTGCATTGTAAGTTAAACCAATTTTCCAAGTGGTTGCTTTACCAAAAGTAGAGTAATCGTCAAAACGTAGCGCAAACTCACCTGTCAATTTTTCGGTGAATGGTACGCTGACTTCTTGGAAGAAAGAAATAACGTTGTAGTTACCTTCAGTTGGGTCTTGCTGAGCTGAAGTACTCTCACCTGCAATCACTTTTTCATCTGGTGTATAAAAACCACTTTCACGACGGTATTCAGCACCAATAGCGAAGCCTACTGCTCCTGCGCTCAGATCGAATAACTCACCATTTAGGCCAGCAGACAGTGTTTGTTGCTCGTTACCACCTTTAGCCTCTTCAGCATAGCTAATCGCATCTGTCATTTGCTGAGTTAATGGTGCACCACTGAACCATGCATCTGGATTAGCATAGATGGAAGCCGCCATATCGGCGCCATTGATTGAGTTTTCTACTGCAGTTTTAGCTTGGTTTTTACCATAGGTGTAAGTCACATCCCAGTTCATACCAGTATGTACATCTAAAGTACCCGCTAAACCACCAGATAAACGCCAAGTATCAGTATCTTGAGTATAGATACGTGGACCTACATCATTGGTACGGCGACGATAATTCACTAATCCTTTATCGTTGGCTTTGATTCCTGCTGCGATCATCTCACTATCTAATGTCAAACATGGGGCACCAGCTGGAGTATGAGAATCACCACAAACATTTAAACCAATATTTGCGGGTTGTGCGGCCATTTGCTGATTTGAACGACGATTAGTGTAGATAGCATCAGCAGTTAATACTACATCGTTACCTAACTCTTGAGTCATATTTGCAAATAAACTGCGGCGTTCACTTGGAGTTTGGTAGTAACTATCCTGTGTATAATCGTATGTATTCTCTTGGTCTACCCACTTACCATTGGCATCTTTAACCATGTAATCTAAAGCGCCTGTTGGGATCGTCCAACTTTCACCAGCAGGTGTCCAGCTACGGTCGCTCTGGATCACACCACGACGATCTGAATAAGCCGCACCAAAAGTGTAGTTACCGCCATCGGTGTTAAAGCCATACAGTGCACTCACATCACCGTTTTGACCGTCACCTTTGTCGGTACCGCTGCCGTTGAAGTCTAATTGGAAACCATCGAAATCTTTCTTAGTGATGATGTTCACTACACCGGCAATCGCATCAGAACCGTATACCGCTGAAGCACCGTCTTTCAGGATTTCAACGCGAGCGATCATAGCAACTGGGATAGAGTTTAAATCCACAGCACTGTCTGCACCCGAACCTGAGTTCACCATGCGACGGCCGTTTAATAGCACGAGAGTACGTTGCGAGCCCATACCACGTAAGTCAACTTGTGCAACACCGTCTGCACCGTTGTTAGTGGTTGAACCAATCGCAGCACCTGCCATTGAAGTTTGCACTTGTAGCATTTGGTCTACAGAGGTAAAGCCTTCGGCTTTGATTGCAGCAGCATCAATAACGGTAACAGGAGAAGCTGTTTCCATATCTTGACGTTGAATACGTGAACCCGTGACTTCAATACGCTCAACTTTTGCAGTCTCTTCAGCTGCAAATGCGCTTGATGCTACAAAGGTACCAGCTGCAATTGAGCTAACGACAGCTAAATTAATAGCCGACGCAACTTTGGTTCTTTTGATCATGAATGAATGCTCCCTAGATCTTACTATTATTTTTATGCTTACAGCTTGTACAACAATTTGCTGTACGACTGTTGCGCTTGATACTGAGGATTCACTTTCATTCAGTCAATGTTCATTTTTTTAACCTTAAAAACTGTTTTGTTTATTATTTTACTTCTTATTGTAAAATATTTGTTTATTTAAAATCTTGAATGCTAATTCACTTCTATTTACAGCATTAAAAACCGTATATCCCAGTAATTAACAGCGATTAAAACTGTTAAAGAAATAACATTTAATAAACATGTGACAACCTCAAAAGTGTGATTTATATCACACTTTATCAGCGAGCGACTATCTGACGCACAGAATAATGTGTCGATTAATTATAAAGAAATATGCATATCAGTAATCATTGCAACAGAAAGAAACGTGTAAATATCAGTGATTTCACAGTGCGCATTGATACAAAATGAATAAGTTGTGATTTTTATGCACCGCAAGTGTGCAATAAACACAAATGCAACAATTCATCGCCAATTTAGAACAAGCATAAAAATGAGGTGATTCAGGATGAGATAAGGGCTACAAAGGAGAAATAAACAGCATCAATGGAATAAGAAAACGTTGAGCAACATCACTCTAGATGCTGTTTTTATAAGCAACACAAATGCCTTTTCGAGTTGTTTTAACTCAACATATAAATACATTTGTTTTATTATTGTTAATTAACTAGATTAAATATTATTTACAAACCAAAATAAGAGCATTATTTAGCCGAATAAATTTAAATAAAAACAGTATTCCAGTGACGAACCTGCTCCACAGCCCATTTAATTAAGTCGTTATTCATTAAATAATATTCATTTAACGATACAGATGTGGATACTCCTAGCGGCAAGTAATCTGGTGACAAAAAGTAGCAATAACAAATCGATAAAAACAAAAAAAGCGGCCGAGGCCGCTTTTTGTTAACAAGGTCATCCTTCTTGGATGTTACTCTGGTTTTATCATGCCGAAATGTAGATAGGCTCTGGTTGTGGCAATGCGACCGCGTGGCGTTCGTTGGATAAAGCCTTGTTGGATGAGGAAAGGCTCCAATACATCTTCAATGGTTTCACGCTCCTCGCCAATAGCTGCGGCGAGGTTATCAAGCCCCACAGGGCCGCCCATAAACTTATCGATAATGGCAAGCAGCAGTTTTCTGTCCATGTAATCGAAACCTTCGCCATCGACATCGAGCAAATCAAGCGCCTGCTCCGCAACTTTTTGCGTCACAGCGCCGTCGTGTTTCACTTCCGCATAGTCACGCACTCGACGCAGTAAACGGTTGGCGATCCTCGGTGTGCCCCGTGAGCGTTTGGCAATTTCGATGGCCCCTTCAGCATCAATGGCCAATCCCATCACCTGCGCCGAGCGGGTCACAATGGTGCTTAAATCTTTAACATTATAAAACTCGAGCCGCAGTGGAATGCCAAAACGCGCCCTTAGCGGAGAGGTTAACGCCCCTGCCCGCGTGGTCGCCCCCACTAAAGTAAAAGGTGGAAGGTCCAACTTAATTGAGCGTGCAGCTGGCCCCTCACCGATCATAATATCCAGCTGATAGTCTTCCATCGCAGGATACAGAATTTCTTCGACGACGGGACTTAAGCGATGAATTTCATCGATAAAAAGCACATCACCCGCCTCAAGATTGGTGAGTAGTGCCGCCAAATCCCCGGCTTTCTCAAGCACAGGCCCCGACGTCGATTTAATATTTACGCCCATTTCATTGGCCACGATCATGGCTAAGGTGGTTTTACCTAACCCCGGCGGGCCATAGATCAACATATGATCTAAGGCTTCTTCACGATTCTTTGCCGCTTGAATAAACACTTTTAATTGGGCACGCGTATCATCCTGCCCAGTATATTCATCGAGCAATTTAGGGCGCATCGCCCTGTCGATAACATCATCTTGACCTTGCAGCTGCGGCTGGATCAGTCTATCAGCTTCAATCATTTACCTATTCCTGTTACCGCATCGGCATACGGCACTTGCTATTTTGGTGCAGTTGCAACCTAACTGGCTGCAAAAATCGCGTACCGCAATATAACACCAGCCTTGATAAAAACCATGCCATTAGAGCATCGATTTTAACGCGGCCTTAATCAAGGTCTCACTGTCCATGCCTTCTTTATAGGCGGCGGAAACGGCTTTACTCGCCTGTGGTGGTTTATAGCCGAGGGAAATCAAGGCTGAAATCGCATCCTCTTCGGCACTGTTGATCGTCGGTGCTGGTGAGTAGTTGGATTGCAGCACAAACTCACGCTCAGAGCCTACGGATGCCTCCATCAAGCTCTTCAGTTTATCGCGCATCTCAACCAATAAACGCTCGGCGGTCTTTTTACCGACACCGGGTAATTTCACCAGCGTTACGATATCATCGCGCTCGACGCAGCCGACAAACTCGCTGGCGGTCATGCCTGAAAGAATAGTTAACGCCAGTTTAGGCCCCACACCATTGGCCTTGATAAGTAATCGAAACAGTGAGCGCTCTTGTTTAGTGATAAAGCCATAAAGCAGCTGAGCATCTTCACGCACCACAAAATGGGTATACACTGTGGTCGGTTGATTGACCTCGGGGAGCTCATAAAAGCTGGTGAGGGGCATCTGTAACTCGTAGCCCACACCATTGACATCAATCAACACCTCTGGCGCTTGCTTTTCAATTAACACGCCACGTAAACGACCTATCATCTGTACCGTCCATATGTTCTTGTTGTCGCTCGGCCACTTAAGGCGACCAAACTTTGATTGGTGTGATAATGACATACCGCAACGCCGAGTGCATCCGCAGCGTCGGCCTGTGGCGCCGCGGGCAGCTTAAGCAATTGCTGGATCATATGTTGAACCTGTTCTTTCTTAGCCCGCCCCGTCCCGACCACCGCGTTTTTAATTTGGGTGGCACTGTATTCGGCAACGGGCAAATTGGCCACTGTCGCAGCCACGATAGCCGCACCACGGGCTTGGCCCAATTTCAAGGCCGAGTCGGCATTTTTGGCGAGAAACACCCGCTCAATCGCAAATTCATCGGGTTGGTATTGCCGAATAATTTCACTGATCCCATCAAAGATTTGCTTGAGTCTTAATGGTAAATCCTCACCCGAAGTGCGAATGCAGCCGCTGCCCAAATAAAGTTGCTGTCGCCCTTGGCATTGGATAACGCCATAACCTGTGATCCGTGAACCTGGGTCAACCCCTAAAATAATTGCCATGCTATCCCTAATGCTTGTTCCCGACTTAAGACAACCCATTCAACGGATAACTTAAGCACTAGCAACAGTGCAAAAAATCATAAATCTCACTAAGGTGGTCCTAAAGCAAAACACAGACGCTAAGCTCAATCGCTGTCTCAAGCTTTGTAGCTAAGTTTGTCAGCAGACTCTAGGCCACCTAACTCAGGTTAATGCTAAGACCTAACCTAAACTTTCCATAATCTCATCGGAGATTTCGGCATTATGATACACCTCTTGCACATCATCGTGCTCTTCGAGGGTATCGATAAGACGCATAAACTTCTCCGCGGTCTCGGCATCTAACTCGGCTTTCGTTGAAGCAATCATCGCGATTTCGGCGTTATCACTGACAAATCCTGCCGCATCGAGGGCATCTTTTACCCCGTAAAACTCGGTCGGTTCGGTAAATACATCAATTGCACCATCATCGTAGCTCACCACATCTTCGGCGCCCGCTTCCAGCGCCGCGTCCATCAGGGCGTCTTCATCTGTGCCCGGCGCATAGGACAACACCCCGCGCTTAGTGAACAAATAGGCAACCGAGCCATCGGTCCCTAAGTTACCGCCGGATTTACTAAAGGCATTACGTACGCCACTCACGGTGCGGTTACGGTTATCTGTCATGGTTTCGACCATCACAGCGGTGCCACCCGGGCCGTAGCCTTCGTAAATAATGGTTTCGAGTTGTTGCCCTTCAAGCTCACCGGCGCCACGTTTGATTGCGCGCTCAATGGTGTCGCGGGTCATGTTGCCGCCAAGTGCTTTATCAATGGCGATACGCAGACGTGGGTTTGAATCGGGATCCGAGCCACCTTCACGGGCTGAAACCGTTAACTCACGGATAAATTTAGTAAAGAGTTTACCGCGTTTGGCATCTTGCGCTGCTTTGCGGTGTTTAATGTTGGCCCATTTACTATGACCTGCCATGGGAGTTCTCCTCTACACATAGCCATTGCACATCTTATCAATAGCCTAAGGTAACCTTGACGGCGCCTCTTGTGAGGTTCCTATACCTATGTTCCTTTACACAAAGATTGACGGCAAATTCAGTGACGTCGATAACGCAGATATTGATAAGAAATGAAATGACGGGGTAAAAATAGACCGAGGCTTGCGCCTCGGTACTCGATAATCACTAAAGATTAGTCTTCAGTCTTCGCGGCTTTCACCACGGAAATACCTAGCTCAGCTAATTGTTGTGGGTTAGCAAAACCTGGGGCATTGGTTAACGGACACGCCGCAGTGGTGGTTTTCGGGAAAGCCATCACATCACGGATTGAGCTTGCGCCCGTCATCAGCATGATAATACGGTCTAAACCGAATGCCAGACCCGCATGTGGTGGCGTGCCGTAGCGCAGCGCTTCGAGTAGGAAGCCGAATTTTTCTTTCGCTTCTTCATCGGTAATGCCGAGAATACGGAATACTGCAGACTGCATCTCTTGATTGTGGATACGCACCGAACCACCACCTAATTCACAACCGTTTAGTACCATATCGTAGGCATCTGACACACGGTTCGCCGGATTGGCTTCCAGCTCTTGTGGTGTCACGCCGCGTGGCGCAGTGAACGGATGGTGAACCGCGTGGAAGCTGCCGTTGATCTTCTCAAACATTGGGAAGTCAACCACCCACAGTGGACGCCATTGACCTTCGAGCAGGTTAAAGTCTTCACCGGCTTTAAGACGCAGAGCGCCCATAGATTCGGCAACCACAGTCGCGTTATCAGCACCAAACAGGATGATATCGCCCGTTTGTGCGCCAGTGCGGCTGATAATTTCGTTCACAATGCCTTTGTTTAAGAACTTCAGCACAGGTGATTGAATGCCTTCTAACCCTTGAGTCAGATCGTTTAGCTTCATCCACGCTAAACCTTTAGCACCGTAGATACCGACAAACTTAGTATAATCATCGATTTGCTTACGGGATAAGCTCGCGCCACCAGGAATACGCAGCGCCGCAACACGGCCTTCTTCGTCATTAGCTGGGCCTGAGAATACCGCAAACTCCACTTCTTTCAGTAAGTCAGCTACGTCAACCAGTTCTAATGGGTTACGTAAATCTGGCTTATCTGAACCGAAACGACGCATGGCTTCGTTATAGGTCATACGTGGGAATTCGCCTAAATCGACGTTCAGCATCTCAAGGAACAGTCCGCGCATCATCTCTTCAGTCTTAGCCATCACCTGCTCAGACGTCATAAATGAGGTTTCGATATCGATTTGAGTAAATTCTGGCTGACGGTCAGCACGTAAGTCTTCGTCACGGAAGCATTTCACGATTTGATAGTAGCGATCAAAGCCTGACATCATCAGTAACTGTTTAAACAGCTGTGGTGATTGTGGCAGTGCGAAGAATTGCCCTTTGTAGGTGCGGCTTGGCACTAAATAGTCACGGGCACCTTCTGGCGTCGCCTTGGTCAGGATAGGCGTTTCGATATCTAAGAAGCCGTTTGAGTCGAGGAAACGACGCACAGCACTGGTCACTTTCGCGCGGAACATTAAGCGCTGCGCCATTTCTGGGCGACGTAAATCTAAATAACGGTACTTTAGACGCTGCTCTTCACTGTTGTTTTGATAGTTATCTAAGCTAAGCGGCAGCGGCTCAGAACTGTTGATAATTGTCAGTTCTTTACCTAATACTTCAATTTCGCCGGTCTTCATTTGCGCGTTGACTTGGCTATCAGGACGGGCACGAACCACGCCTTTTACCTGCACACAAAACTCGGCGCGCAGCGTACTGGCCACATTGAACACCTCAGGTAAATCTGGATCGTAAACCACTTGGACCAGACCTTCTCTGTCTCTTAAATCTAAAAAGACCACGCCACCCAAATCACGGCTACGATTAACCCAACCTACCAAGGTAACTTCTTGTCCAACGTGAGACTTATTGACGTCTCCACAATAATGACTGCGCATCTAACTCTATCCTTTATCCGGAAACCGGTGCTTTGGAAATAATCAAAACGAGATAAAAGCGGCATTATAGTCAAATAATGCCGATTACCAAAGTACTTCACTTTTAGGCGGTGAAGTATCAAACAGTTTTACGCCCTTGACTAGAGGCGAACGCACTATCTGCGTATAAACGTTCAAAAAACCATCAAGCCACGCGGTAGCAACGGCCGCCAGCCGTTTTGGCTTGATACATCAGTTGGTCGGCTTGCTTCATTAACTCGATGGCCGTATCGCCATCGCGGGGATAAATGACCACACCAATGCTGACCGCAACCTCCACCATCACTCCTTCTACGCTGAAAGGCGATGCAAGCGAGTGCAGAATATTATCAGCAACTTGGGTCGCGGCATCGAGATCTTGCACACGATTTAGCAGGATCACAAATTCATCGCCACCGAATCTTGCCACTGTATCAGAATTGCGAATGGCTTTGCTCAATAATCCCGCCACTTTTAATAGCAGAGCATCCCCCACAGGATGACCATATTGATCGTTAATTTGTTTAAAGCCATCTAAATCGATAAACAATAAGGCGAAATGGCTATGATCCCGACGATGGGCAAGTAAGGCCTGTGACAGCCTATCATCTAATAAAGCACGATTCGGTAGCTGAGTTAAGGCATCGTGACTGGCAACATGTTGCAAACGTTTTTCGGCGGCAAGTCGGCGGGTGATCTCCACGTTTAAGCGACGATTGACCACTAACACCGCCACCATCACCGCAGACAACACGAGTGCACCCATTAATAGATAACGGATCCATTGCAGATACTGACTATTGTCTGAGTCGAGGGAAAAACTGACCCAATGGGAATAGATTTGCTGCTGGGTGTGTTGATCGATTTGCGCTAACACGCGATTGATTAACGGAATTAACTGAGCATATTGCGGATTGAGCCCAAAGTGGCTGTGCTGATCGGCTAAGTCACTAAGGAGTGACATTTTAAGCAACGGATATTGACCTGTTTTTAACTCAGAAGCCAGCGTCACCACCTTATCGATAAACACATCGGCATGGCCGTCGTTGACCGCCGCGAGCCCTGATTGGGTATCAGGCACTAGCACCAGCTTGAGCGAGGGCTGTAATGCCATCAGTTGTGCCACCAGATGATAACCTTCCACCACAGCGACCCTCTGCCCCGCCAATTGTGCCAGATTAAACACCGACACCTGCTCAAGCTGCGACACCATTCCCCACGGCGATGGCCAGTAGGGATCGCTAAAGGTTAAAAATTGCTGGCGCTCGGCGGTTTGCGCCACGCTGCCAGCCAGAGCAATGTCCCCTGAACGTAATGCACTTATTAGTGATTGCCAATCATCAAAGCCAACAGGTTCTATCTTGATCCTTAATTGCTCTGCCAAAATGTGGGTAATGTCGCTGTTGATCCCCGCAAACTGGCCTTGCTCATCGCTAAACTCCATCGGCGGCCACTGTTTTAAGTAACCGAGTTTAAGTTCACCGAGTTGTGAGAGGTAATCTTGCTCACCGTTTGAAAGCTGAATACCGTGTAATCCCTTTTGATTAAAAATGCGATCCTTAGGGTTAAGCATCCATTTCTGCTCTACCTCGGCAAACTCTTGCATGCTGATACTGCGAAAACCATTGGCGATGCGCTGGGTTAAGCCGGGATCGTCACTGCGGGTCAGGACATACACATCGGTCGGAAACTCAAGCTCAGGGTATTGATGAAATTCGGACCAAGCCTTATTTTGCAGCAAATAGTGGGAAGTCCATGCCCCCGCGGCAACAAAGCCAGCAATCTCACCTGACCGTGCGCCCGCCACCATGCTGTCCATATTTTCGTAATAACGCAGCGTGACATCTGGCAGCGCTTTACGCAGCGCAACAAGATAAGGCGCTGTCGGCACAACACCGATACGTTTGCCTTTTAAACTCTGTAAATCGGTCAGTTGTTGCTGATATAAGAACAGCCGACTCTTCACCGTATAGAGTTGCCATGCGCGGGTTAAGCCGGTTTTCAATTCGTCACTTTCAGGGTAACCAATATGCGCATCGGCTAGACCCTGGCGCACATCATTGACACTGGCATTCATGTCGCCCGAGATAAAATCCACATTAATGCCGGTCTTAGCCGACCATAGTTGCCAGAGATCCACATAAAATCCATGGGGCAAGCCATCGACGCCTAAATCGACAAAGGGCTCAACGCCTAGCTGCATCGCCACCACAAGCCCCGCCTTTTGCCCGTGATAGCCTAACCAGCGGCGCTCGGTTTGTTGCACAAAACGTGCATCGAGTGAATGAAACCCCTGATTAATCTTCTCAACTAAAGCCTGATTGCCTTTCATCACCGCGGGAACAAACTGCATGGCCTTGATTGGAATACGCGCACTGATGGGAAAACTGCCCGCAACCGCTTGGCTTGATGCAGGATCGCGCAGATAGCCATCGAGTCCTGCAAAGACAACCGTTTCGCCCGCTGCAACACCCGCCAGCAATTTTTCACGGCTTTCATAATATTTGAAGACTAAATTCGGCTCGATACGGCGAAGCTCAGCCTCATGGGATGAGCCACTCACGATCCCGATTTGATAAGGAACAAGTTCCTTAATGGACTTTTTACCCTGTAAGGATTTATGCAGGTAAAGATAGGTACTGACATCGGCGATAGGCTCTGCGAAATCAAACAGCTGCTCACGCTCAGGCGTCTGGCCCATGCCGATATGCACTTGGGCTTTGCCCTGCTGCAATTGCTGCAGCGACTCATTCCAGTGCCGCGCCACAAACACTAATGGTGTATTGGTGCGCTTGCCCCATTCCTTCCAGAGATCGACTAATAAACCCGTGGCTTCGCCGTCGTTGTCGACAAACTGATAGGGGAAACTGTCTTCCCCCATCACCACGATGAGCGATTCAGTCTGTCCTTGACTGGCGTTTACTGCGTTACTCAACATGCTGCAACACAGGATCACGATAAGCTGGAGCACTAACTTCAACTGGGGTCCCTAGTACTTGATGTACAATGTAAATACTTTGTTATTGATGCATATTAGACAGAAATTTCGGGCAAATTACTAGCCGAGACTTGCTGCTAGTCGACGGGATTCGTTAAAATGCATGGCTGAATTTTCGAGATATTCCCAGATGAACGCTTCCCAAGATACTATCTACGCTCAAGCGAGCGAACACATTAGCGATTTCCAGTTTGATAACCGTGTCGCGGGTGTCTTCAGTGACATGATCCGCCGCTCGGTGCCTGGCTATACGCAAATTATCAATACTATTGGCGATTTTGCGGATCGTTTCGTCAAGCCTAATACCCAAGTATATGATTTAGGTTGTTCTTTAGGTGCAGCGACCTTAAGCATTCGCCGTCAAATCCAAGGCCGCGATTGCCGCATCATCGCCGTGGACAATAGCGAATCCATGGTGACGCGCTGCCAAGAAAACCTCAATGCCTATGTGAGTGATACCGAGGTTGAGCTGATCTGCGGCGATATTCGCGATATTCACATCGAAAACGCCTCTTTAGTCGTGCTTAACTTTACTCTGCAATTTTTACCGCCAGAGGACAGAGAAGCGCTGATCGCAAAGATTTATCACGGCTTGAATCCCGGCGGTCTGTTAGTGCTGTCGGAAAAAATTCGTTTCGATGATGCGCCGATTCAAAGTGTGCTCGAAGAGCTGCACTTAGACTTTAAACGTGCCAATGGCTACAGCGAGCTCGAAATCAGTCAAAAGCGCAGCGCGCTTGAAAACGTGATGAAGCCCGATACCTTAACTCTCCACCAGCAACGTTTGACTCGCCAAGGGTTTAGCCACTTTAGCTTGTGGTTCCAATGTTTTAATTTCTCTTCCATGGTGGCTATCAAGTGATCAGTTTCAGCTCCTTTTACCAACAAATCGCCGATTCCAATTTGCAGCATTGGCTCGAGACTTTGCCCGCCATTCTCGGCAAATGGCAGAGAGAACATAAACACGGCAACTTACCCAAGTGGGAAAAAGTGCTCAATAAGCTGCACTATCCCGCCCCAGACCAAGTGGACTTTGTCAGCAGTGTCACCGTCGGCACAGGTGAGCAACTCACGCCCGGCGAAAAGGAAAAGCTTGAGAACCTACTGCGCCTGTTTATGCCTTGGCGCAAAGGCCCTTTCCATATTCACGGCATTCATATCGATACCGAATGGCGCAGCGATTGGAAGTGGGATCGCGTGAGCCCACATATTTCTCCCCTGCAAAACCGCACTGTGCTCGACGTCGGCTGTGGCAGCGGCTATCACATGTGGCGCATGCTTGGCGCGGGCGCCAAACGCGTGGTGGGCATCGACCCTTCGCCATTATTTTTATGCCAATTTGAAGCGATTAAGCGCCTAAGCGGTGAAAATCATCCCGTACACTTATTGCCGCTAGGCATTGAAGAGCTGCCACCGCTGGATGCATTCGATACGGTTTTCTCCATGGGCGTCTTGTATCACAGACGTTCGCCTATTGATCACTTGTTACAATTACGTGATCAGTTACGTATGGGTGGGGAGTTAGTGTTAGAGACTTTGGTAATAGATGGTGATGAAAACGCCGTACTCGTCCCTCAAGATAGATATGGGAAAATGAATAATGTATGGTTTATTCCATCCGTCGCGGCCCTGATGCTCTGGCTAAAGAAGTGTGATTTCACAGACATACGTTGTGTCGACACCGATGTCACCGCATTAGCCGAACAGCGCCGAACCGATTGGATGCCGAATGAGTCACTGGTTGAATATCTTGACCCTAACGATATCACTAAGACTATCGAGGGTTACCCCGCGCCGAAACGCGCAACGATTATTGCGGTGAAAAATCAACCCAATCAAGATTTGACCTAACGAGTTAACTCCAGTGGCCTAATACGCTTATGCCTAGGTAAACCCTAGGCATAAAACCCGTTTTAACGCCAATAGGAAGTACTATGCTAAAGCAGTTGATCGCTATCGCCGTTGCCAGCAGCTTAATGGGATGCGCAGCGACAGAACCGACCGCCCACGCCCCCAAACCACTCGATACTGATACCTTTAATACTCGTCTTAATCAGCAGCAAGATCAGTTAGTCGCTGCGATTAATCAGCAATGCCAACCGGCGGATTTAACCTCGCTTGCGACCATGAGCAGCCAAGTCGAGCAGTTAAGTCAGCAAATCAATCATTTAAATCAAGCAGCGAAAAACCTCACCGCGCAAAAGCAAGCCGCGGTGGTGACGCCTGCGCCGAGCCAATGCCCTAAATCCGCCCTTGGGGACAAGTTTTTACTCGGTGAAATCGAAAATGTGTTTATCGATGAACTCAATGCCAGTTTTGCCACTCGCATTGATACCGGCGCAGAATCTTCCTCCATCGATGCCCGTAATATCACCCTGTTTGAGCGCGATGGCGCCCAATGGGTACGCTTCGATGTGTTTACCCAAGGGGAAAAACAGCCTGCGACAAATTTCGAATCTAAGGTCGTGCGTTTTGTACGCATCAAGCAGGACGCCAATGAGAAGGACGATCGCCGCCCCGTGATCCACGCGCACCTTAAGATTGGCCAATATTCCGCAGAGACAGATCTTAACCTCACCGACCGTAGTCACCTCGACTATCCCTTATTGCTCGGCCGTAAATTTATCAAAGATATCGCCGTTGTCGATGTCGGCCAGCGATATGTGCACGGTAAAGCCAAACAGCCCAAACCCAAACAACCCGATCCTGAGCAACCAAAAGCAGAGTCAGCCATCGTCTCCAGCGGCAAAAAATAACCGCTTGAGCCAAGTCGTTCACAAGCTTAAGCATGGAGCCGCTTGCGCTTATTGGTCTGTCAGCTTGTGACATCGCCGCTCAATCTGACGCTGCCTGATATAGCTAATATCCGCCACGCGACAATCTTACGCGTGACGTCGAGTTCGAACCGCCAATGCCCTGGGGTAATCCCACGCTTTTCGGCCATTGGCGCAACATGGGAAACACGTATGCATTCACGTAAACCTTTTTACATTTTGGTGGCATTACTTTTTATTGTCGGTCTAAGCGCCAGCATCTACCGCGGCGTTAAGCATCAAGTGCCTTTTCTACCCGGTGAGCAAGTGCAAAGCTGGGCGGTAGACGCCAAGATAAGCTTCGATGGCACAGGCGATGCAGCCGAAGTGTCCTTCTCTTTACCACAGGATCCCGCCTATGAGGTCTTGGTCGAGAACGCCAGCTCCCCGGGCTTTGGGTTATCGGTGAGTGATGATAAGGACGCGCGCCGTGCCAATTGGTCGATTCGCGAGGCCTATGGCAGCCAAGATCTCTACTATAAAGTGACCCTAGTGCCGACGGGTGTGACCCAAATCCACAGCGACAATATTCCAAGTCAACCAGAGCCTTACCTCTGGCCCGCGACCGAGAAGACCGCCGCAGAGCAAGTGATTAGCGAAACTTGGGTGCGCAGTGCATCGAATTTGTCCTTCGCCCAGCAATTAATGAATGCGATTACCGCCACTAAGCGCAGTCAGAATATGGAGCTGTTGTTATCAAGCCAAACTGCGACGCAAGTGTTTTTGCATATGCTGCAAACTAAGGGCATTCCGGCCCGTGAAGTCAGCGGGCTCTACCTTGAAGACCAACGTCGCCGTCAATCCCTTTCGCCCTTTGTGGAAGTGTTCCATAACGGCGAGTGGGTCTTATTTGATTTGGTTAAAGGCAAGCAAGGTCGTCCAGAGAACTTACTGCTGTGGGAACGCTCGGGCCATTCCGTGCTCGATGTGATGGGCGGAGTGAACTCGCAGGTGCATTTCTCGATGTTGCAAGACACCCGCTCGGCATTGGCGACCTCCATCGATATGATGATGAATAACAATGCTTTGGATTTCTCACTCTACCAATTACCGCTAGAGGAGCAGAGTCTATTCAAGGGCATTTTATTGATCCCTATCGGGGTACTGATGGTGGTGTTTTTACGGGTGATCATTGGGGTCAAGACCTCGGGCACCTTTATGCCTGTCCTTATCGCCCTCGCCTTTATTCAGACCAGTTTAGTCACGGGTTTAGTCGGCTTTTTACTGATCGTGGCCTGCGGCCTAATGATCCGTTCTTATTTATCCCAATTAAATCTGTTGCTGATCTCGCGAATATCGGCGGTGATCATCGTCGTGATCGGCATTATTGGCGTCTTTACCTTGCTGTCTTATAAATTCGGTTTAAGCGAAGGACTGACGATTACCTTCTTCCCGATGATTATTTTGGCCTGGACCATCGAACGTATGTCTATCCTGTGGGAGGAAGAAGGCCCGAAAGAAGTGATAGTGCAAGGCGGTGGCAGTCTAATGGTCGCCACCCTTGCCTACTTAGCTATGAGCGCCAGTTGGGTACAACACTGGGTATTTAACTTCCTAGGGATCCACTTAGTGATCTTGGCCTTAGTGCTATTAATGGGCCAATACACAGGTTATCGCCTACTGGAACTCAAACGCTTTAAACCACTCGCGGGGGATGCCTAATGAATATTGCTTGGCCATGGGAGCTTCGCGCGCGCGGCGTGCTCAATATGAATAAGCGCAATATCGATTACATTGGTCGCTATAATCCGCGTAAATTTTATAAGCGAGTGGACGATAAGCTGCTGACGAAACAATTAGCACTGGCCAATGATATTGCCGTGCCCGATTTAATCGCCGTTGTGCGCGAGCAGCACGAAATCGTGCATATTCCCGAGCGCGTTAAAGGCCGCACGGGGTTTGTGATTAAACCCGCCAAGGGCTCTGGTGGTAAAGGGATTTTAGTGATCACCCATATCGAACAGGGGCGTTACTATAAACCCAGCGGACACGAGGTCAGCCCATCGGAATTGGATAGACACGTGTCCAATATCCTCAGCGGTTTATTCTCCCTTGGCGGCAAACCCGATGTGGCGATTGTCGAGGGGTTGATTGAATTCGATCCCGTGTTTGACGGTTACAGCCATGAGGGCGTGCCCGATATCCGCTTGATTGTCTTTAAAGGGTTTCCTGTGATGGGGATGCTCAGGCTCTCCACCGCCGCCTCCGATGGCAAGGCCAATTTGCACCAAGGCGCCGTGGGTGTGGGCGTTGACATTGCCACGGGAAAAGGGTTACATGCTGTGCAATTTGATGCTCCAATTGAGTTTCATCCAGACACAGGCAAAAAGCTCACCGATATCGTTGTACCCCACTGGGACAGCTTGCTGCATACCGCATCGAGCGCCTTTGAAATGTGTGAGATGGGTTACTTGGGCACGGATATGGTGCTTGATCAGACTAAAGGCCCGCTGTTATTGGAACTCAATGCACGCCCGGGACTGGCGATCCAGATTGCAAATGGAAAAGGCATTTTGCCTAGACTTAAGCATGTCGAAGCCATGTCATCCCATTCAATGACAGTTGCAGAACGTGTAGCCTATGCAAAAATCCATTTTAACGGCTAGCCTGTTTGGCTGGTGTTTATCCTCCCTCGGTGCAGCCTATGCTGCGCCAAGTCCCATGCCGCTGCTGGTAGAACAGTGTTTGCGCCAACCCAATATCGATTTGGCTGACGCCTTCGCCAGTTACGCCAGTACCCACCAGATCCAAAGCTTAACACTGGCGGATAAGGCCCTAGTGTTAGAGCAGCAAACCATTGGGCTGAATAATGTCAACGACAGACTCACCTACTACCGTGGTTTACCGCTGTCGGGGGCTGAGCGCCAAGGTTTACTGCAGTGTCAGTTGCGCTTAGCCGACACTCTGAGCGACTTACTAAACCAAACTGAATTTGTCCAACTGACGTTTGAGCTGACGCAAGCAGCATCGATAAATCACAATGCAGCAAGTCAGGAACAGGCTTTACTCGGTGAGCAATTAACGGCTTTGTTGCGCCAGCATTTATCCATTATGGATAAAGCCAAGCTGCACACGGCGCAGGCCAGCATTCGCCAAGGCTTGGGCAACCAGCAGTTTCAACTGGATATTCAAGAAGATAAATGCCAGCTTACGAATGAAGGAGCCGAGGTTAATACGGCCAATAACGAGGAAGAAACATCGGATAAGACTGGTGATCCTCAAAGCCGCTTCTCAGGGACTATTGCCAGTTATCTGTTAAAGCAACCCGATGTCGAATGTCGACAAACCCTGTGGCAAGCCTATCAAGGTCGAGCTAGGGAGCATAATCAAGTCGCTTTACACCGTATTGCCGAGCTGCGTCAGCGCCTCGCCAATGACGCAGGTTTTAGCGATTACGCCAGTTACAGCCTCAAGGATCAGCTACTCAATACCCCTGAGTTAGTTAAAGCGTTTCTCGACAGTCAAACCGAAGCGATTCAAGTTGCCCCTTGGGATCTTGGCCGCACCTTATCGCAATTACCCAGTGCACAAGCCACCGCTCTAAATACCCGAGAGCTACTCGACAAGGCCTTAACAACCTTAGGCGAGTTTGGTTTACGTTTTGAGGTGATTGGCGAGCATCTCGATTCAACAGCCACTCAAACGACACTGTCTCAAACGGCACTTTCTCAAACGGCACCAGCACAAGCGCAGCAACAGATCCTCCGCGTTTATCATCAGGATAGATTACTGGGAGAAGTGTATCTGGCCATTGGCGCTCAGGATGCAGTGAATAAGCCTAGCAATGCCAACCAACACACCCTCAGACAAAGTGTGATTGGCCAGCAATTTGGTCAACAGGCGCTCGAGCTGCCCGCGACACTCAATAATTTCAAAGATATCGAACGCTTTACCCAAGCCCTTGCCGATGCGATAACCTCGCTGGCACGCGGCAGTCATTTTTACCTAAACAACACCTTAGGCCCGACGCTCGATACCAATCAATTACCGAGTCTTTGGCTCGCTAAGGTATTACGCCAAGCGCTATTTCCCCAATTTGATACCCAATATATTCAAACGAGGGAAACGCTTGCAAGCGCCTATGCGACGCAGCTTAAAGTCTTTCGCGCTAAGGTGGCACTTAACTTTTACCAGTCCTTAAACCAGCAAAGCTATCCGGATTTACCTGCTGAATTTAGCAAAAGCTTTGGGGCGAACTGGGTGCAAGCGATTGATTACCCATATAGTTTCAATGCTATCGCCAACGAAGGCCCCCGCTATTATCAATCCCTGTGGCAAGCCAAACTCGCAACGCTTGTTCATCAATCCACCCAAGACTGCCAAGATAAACTTGGGCTTTTTAATCTCCTCGTGGTCAATGAAACCGCACTCACCTTGAGCGAGCAACTGCGCGCCATACTTGGCGAACCCGTAGATGCCGCTGCGCTTATCCAAAGGATTATCCATGTCTCAGGATCTGAAAATCACCCACACACCACAACTGAAACACAAACTCACGCTGCCCATTGCGCTTTTTAGCGGTTTAGCCTTATTTACCGCGCAGAATGCTTTCGCCAATTCGCAAAGCACGCCCATAAGTCACACCTGGCTTGAGAACTCACAAAACGTTCTCAAGCCAAACACCACGGATAAAACCGAATTAAGCCAAAGCGACGTTGCGCAGCTTATTCAACACAACCTTGAAACCCATCTCTATACACTCCCGCCTCGGGTGCAGGGGCATTATGGGATCCGCCTCTATCGCCTGACGGGCGATGAGCAATATGCCAACGCCGCGTTAGTCGATCTTTATGCGGTAACCGAAGCCCAAGCGTTTTATGCCTGCCAAGTGGATAACCCTGAGTTTGTACGTCAAGCCTCAGAGAACGCCATCGCAGAACTGGGGAATGGTCCCAGAGCCAAGGCCCGAAAAAAAGCCCTCGCGCCCTTTCCTGAATTTTTATTTTACTCCGATGTACTACTGCGATTTGCCAGTCGAATCGATGAGTTAGGCTTTACAGGTCCATGCCATAGTCAAATGATCCAAGCCCTCAAAAAAGCCGACTTACGCCAAGGTTTGACCGATCCCGCAATGATTAAAGCCTGGGCAGCGCAGCTAATTAACTATGTGTATTGGGCCAAACAATTGGGGGTGGGAGATTATCTAGAGGATTATAAAACGGCATTTACTCGGGTTTACCCCGACGCGCAGGATGCCACTCTCAGCAAAGCACAGTTTCGCAACAAGCTCTACGGCCTGACGCATTTTATCTTTGCCGCGAGTGAATATTATCAGCATCGGGTGGATGCCACTGAATTTGCATGGATTTTGGACTACTTCGATGCCAACATTGAGCGGATTTTACAGGATGCAACCGACGATATTATTGCCGAAGTCGGCATTAGTTTTCTGCTAGCGGGCAAGACTGACCATCCCGTCGTGGCTCAAACTCGGGCTTATATTGCCAACTCGTTTGATGCCAACAGCCAAATTATCCCCTCACCCAAGGGCAATCCTGACTTAGCCCTTGGTGAGCATCGCAATGTGCTTGCGATAATGTTGCTTAATTGGCCAGAAACCCTCTATCCCGGGCCTTATCTTAACGAACTTAACGCGACGAAAAAGTATTTACCTATGGGCGTGACGCCTAAGGTTATCGATTAATCCATTACCCATAAAGCTTACTGATCAGAGGTTGTCACGCCGCCACATTGCAGCGCGATAACCTCTTTTACAATTAACACGATAATAGTATTGAAAAAACGATCATAGCTCGCCACTATAAGCCTCAATCTATCGCTTTTTTAGAAACCTGTCGTTTTCGACATGAGGACAACCATGACTCGCGCGAAATCCACCCTTGAACAATGGCGTATTTTACAGGCTGTCGTCGACTATGGCGGCTACGCGCAGGCGGCGGAAAAGCTCAACAAGAGCCAATCCTCACTCAATCATGCGGTGGCAAAGTTACAACATCAGCTCGGGATAGAGCTACTCGAAGTTCGAGGCCGCAAAGCTTACCTGACACCGCAGGGCGAAGTATTATTGCGCCGTTCGCGCCATGTGACTCAGGCGGTCAACGAGTTAGAACAACTAGCCAGCAACCTCGAGCAAGGTTGGGAACCCACACTCACCATTGCCCGCGAAATCGTCTATCCGATGGAAAGTCTAGTGTGCGCGCTAAGTGACTTTTTACCCCACAGCCGCGGCACACGCATCATAATGTTGGACTCAGTCATCACAGGTACTCAAGAATTAATCCTTCAGAATAAGGTCGATATTGCGATTTGCGCCGGAATTCCACCAAAGGGCTATTTATCCGAGCCTCTGTGTGAGCAGGAGCTGCATCTGGTTTGCCACCCGAGCCACCCCTTGGCTGAAATGGGTACCTTAGACGATGACAAGCTACTGGCGCAGCACCTGCAACTGGTGATCAAAGACACGGGCCTGCAACCCAATGTGGATATCGGTTGGTTAAAGGCCGAGCAGCGCTGGACAGTATCGAACTTCCATGAGGCGAAAGTCATTTTAAATCAGGGGATTGGTTTCTGCTGGATCCCATCATTCCTTATCCAAGAAGAGTTAGCCGCAGGCAAATTGGTGCGCTTACACCTCCAAGGCAGCCAGAAGCGACGGATTATGTTAAGCCTTGTGATCCCAAATCGTGACCAACAGGGCCCCGCCTCAAAACTGCTGGCCTCTTATCTCCTCAAACATCATGGTGTGAGTACAAGCGAGTAACGACGCTCACCTTCTTCCATCGTGTGCGGCAAAACCAACTCTTGGCTAGCAGGGAATCACTATGGGTTTATCTTTAATAGCGACTGAACTTGCCAAACAAAGCAGGCTTAAGTGATCAGTCTTTATGGCCAAACGCTAGATAGTTAGATTTGAAGACATATCGAGAATAAGAGGCTAGACATTCACATCTAAGAAGCGCGGACGGTGCAATGCTAAGGTCTGAGGGTTGAACAAGCCGCGTGTATTTTGGCGGCTTGAAGACTCGAGCGCTAATTCATTGGAAATAACACTATTCCCCTCATTGCTAGGCGAATGAGTGGTTAGTGCCGAATCATCTATCCGCTCGAGTGAAACATCATCCGAACCTGATTGATTAAGTTCAGCGTTTCCCTTACTCGCCAGCGTTGCCACGGCGACCGAGCCATAGAAGCGCACCGCATTACTGCCGTTTGTTGTGTAACTCAAGCCGCTCTTATTGTCACGAGGCGACGCCAACCGCTGCATAGCAACCTCTGGCGCTTCATCCTTATTTGGTACGGCACCAATCGCTAAGGTCGCCGTTGGCGGCTCAATGGTCTCTGTCGTATCAACTTCAGCGTTACTTGCAGTATCTGAGGTATTGCTTGATGCCACCTGAGCCGCAATGGCTTGCTTAATCTTATCAATCACTTCTGTCACAGGTGCCGATGGTTCATCTTGGGGCGCAGTGATATTGCCATTAGCATCAATCTTGCCCGTGACTTGAATTTGCCGCTCCTTAAGCGGTGGTAAACCTTCAATCTGTGCCTCGGCGCCAATCAGCGTTTCTGTTGTCGGTTGATCAACAATCTGCTGCTGACGTTCCTCAGCAAGTTTAGTCTTGGCCTCATTCATTTTCTGTAACGCTTCTGCGGCAACACGAATATCCGCCGAAGAGGGATCAACAGGTGCCATCGCCGCGGCATAGACTTGCTTCATCTTATTGATGGTCGCCAGTGGATCGCCAGGCACTATCGACACATCGATTTGCACCTCACCGTCAGTCGCATAACGCTGACCATCAGCCCCTTTTTCATACTTGAAACTGGGGCTTTGAGCATATTGACCGCCCACACTGGCATGGGCATGCTCATGGGCTTTGACTTCTGTGTCCCTTGATTTTAATGCTTCCACTTGGGCTTTTTGTTGCTCAATTGCCTTTTCTTGCGCTTGTTTAACTTGCTCTTTCGCTAAATCTTGCTGACGAGTTTGCTCGTCCTGAGCCTGCTGCGCTTGTTTAGTTTGGTCGGCTTTGGCAAAAACCTCGGCTAACGCTTGCTGCTTTTGTTCCTGCTCTTGTATCGCCTGTGTCCTTGCCTGCTTGGCTTGTTCATCTCGCGCATCTTGAGCCTGAATTTGTTCCGTTTGAGTCTGCTGCTGTTGCGTTTGAGCATTTGGGGTTATTCCAGCACCGACTTGGCCACTTTCACCCGAGGGTTCACTAAAAATACGGCTTAACTGCTCACTCAAACCGCTGGATTGTTTGCTATCAGGAATCGCATTTGAATTGGCAAAAGCTGAAGCGCTGGAATGTGATGCTTTGCCTGCCGCATCTGCTTCTGCAAATTCAGTCGCAAAGGGAGAAACCACTGCACTTGAGGCATTTGGCAATATGCCATTTGACTCTGTTGGGCCAATATTCGCACCGACTGGCGTTGATGTGGAGAAAATATTGGCTACCCCCAGGCTCGCCGAGCCAACACTGCTACTGGTAGTGGCAATGGTGGCCGCAAGGCTTGGGGCTGGAGGAGAAAAAGGCGTAACAGCACCACTTGTGGCGCTAAAACCAACATCCGATGCACTTAAGGTTGATACTGATGGCTGAGTGGATATGGCAGCAATTTGGCCCTCCCTCATTCCGCCAATGGAGCGGGGGCCGGTAAGTAAGCTGAAACTACTATTACTTGATGCTAGTAGGCTTGTATCTAACGGCGCCGAATGTGGCTGATTGGATTGTAGTGCTTGTGAAAGCGGCTTATTCGAATGTAACTGTTTTGAATTCAGCTGTGCCGCGGCGTTTTCACCGAGTGAGGTGAAAGCCTTCTGAACGGAGACTGAATCAACATTAGATGAAACATGAGGACTAGCAGGTTTGATATCAGTCAATAACGTGGGCGGTGTCGTACTCATGGGCACAGCTTGGCCCATCGCAGCCCCGAGACTGCTTAATGATGGCGCAAGTGCCCCACTCGCTTCGAATTTTGCTGGATTCAGGTTAACGGTTGAAGCGGAGAGCGTTGCGACCGCCTGACCATTTCCCCCTTGATACGTCTGCCCGCCTTGAGGTTTTCCCCCTTTTGACGATTCAATAGACTTATCTGCACCTAAAAACGAAGTGGATGGCGCGCCAATTTGTGATGACAGCGCCATAACCGACATAACTATACCTTGATGTTGATTATCGAACCTATTGCTTCAGATTCACGTTCAAGCACCTCAGTCGATGCCTCACCTTGTCGCAATGATTTGTTCGCCGACAGTAATGCAGAGGTTTTATCGGGCTCATCTACCGCTTTAGCGGTTTCTGTGGGCGCAGTACTTTGCGAAGGGCTAGGTTTAGCCACATCAATCGTTGCTTGCGTTAACCCTGATTGGGCCGTTTGCAAGCCTTGCAGACCGGAAGCATAAGCAGATTGGATTTGCATAGGAGTTTTCCTGCATCTGGTGATAACTGGGTTAATTATTAATCAAACCTCAGGCAAAGTACAGGTTTATCCCCCTCCATAAAGGCATTTTAAAATCACTTTAAGCCCACGATTAACACGCAATCCAAGCCGATTCCCAATCCTTAAAAACCGGGTTAAATCCCTTGAGTCGCATCTGAGTCATGACCTGCTCAACAGTACGTTCATCGCTTATCTCAAATTGATCTAATTGGCTCTCTGGCGCCTGATAACCGCCTGGTTGCGTGGAACTCCCCGCACTTATCTGCGTAATCCCTAACGGCAGTAAGTTATCCCGAAGTGATGGTGCTTCGCGTGTCGATAAACTGATATCAAGTTGCTGATTAAACAGCCTGAAGGCACAGATCATCTGCACCAGTCCAAGATCGGTTAAATGCACTTTTGGTGCGATGCCGCCAGTACAAGGCCGCAAACGTGGTAAAGAAATACTGAAACGACTACGCCAGTAATGCCGTTCTAAATAGTCCAGATGATGGCCCATCAGTAAAGCATCAAGCCGCCAGTCATCTAAACCCAGTAGCACACCTAGGCCTATCTTATCGACACCCGCGCTGGCAACGCGATCGGGCGTTTCGAGTCGATATGCAAAGTCCTGTTTATTGCCTCGGGTGTGATGCTTGGCATAGGTCGCCGCTTGATAGGTTTCTTGATACACCATCACAGCATCCAGCCCTAGCTCGACAAGCTGACGATAATCAACCTCTTCAAGCGGCTGTACCTCCATGGCTAAATAACTAAACTGCTGTTTTACAATGGGTAAAACATGCTTAAAGTAATCCATCCCCACTTTGGTTTCATGCTCACCCGACACCAGCAAGATGGAGTCGAAGCCACGGGATTTGATAATCGCCATTTCGGCCGCAAGTTCCTGCTCATTGAGCACTTTGCGCTTTAGTTTATTGCTCATGCTAAAGCCGCAATAGTCGCACTCGTTGGCACACAGGTTCGACAGGTATAAGGGCAGATAGAGTCCGATATTGGCCCCAAAGCGTTGCCGAGTGAGCGCCACCGAGCGCTGAGCCATCTCTTCGATATAGGGCTCGGCCGCTGGAGACAACAAGGCGAGTAGACTCTGTAGATTACCCTCGGGTTGCATCAGAGCGCGCTCAACCTCTACTGCCGTGCAGGAATATAACGCCAGCAATAACTTATCCCGTTCAATACGGGCAAATTGGTCGACAAAACTCATTGCTGCAAGAATCCCGTTAGTGGACTGGTATGCACAGCCTGGGTTTGAACTCGGCCAAGCCCCGCTTCAAAGGCGCGGCGCCCACAATCCACCGCATCCTTAAAGCACTGCGCCATTTCAATGGGATA
The DNA here is from genome assembly GCF_019457635.1 of Shewanella mangrovisoli. NCBI lineage: Bacteria > Pseudomonadati > Pseudomonadota > Gammaproteobacteria > Alteromonadales > Shewanellaceae > Shewanella > Shewanella mangrovisoli. Next base: position 2,241,553 of record NZ_CP080412.1, on the reverse strand, counting down.
AGTACTGCTCGCGATGGCGGTATTAACCAGCACGGCATCGGCTCCTAGCTCCATCGCGTGGGCCGCATGGGAGGGCGCGCCAATTCCCGCATCAATCACCACGGGCACTTTTGCCTGCTCAATAATCATCTTGATAAAAGGCTCAGTCACCAGCCCCTGATTGGTGCCAATTGGGCTTGCCAGTGGCATCACGGCCGCGCAGCCAACCTCTTCTAAACGTCGGCACAGCACAGGATCGGCATGTACGTAGGGCATCACGATAAACCCGCGTTCACAGAGGATTTTGGCCGCGGCTAATGTTTCGACCGCATCGGGCATTAGGTATTTGGGATCGGGATGAATTTCAAGTTTAACCCATTGTGTTCCCAGCATTTCCCGCGCTAATTCCGCGGCGAATATCGCTTCTTTAGCATTACGCGCGCCCGAGGTATTAGGTAAGAGTCGCACGCCCGCTTGCCTTAGTGGCGTAAGCAAATCATCGGCCCCCGTCTTTAAATCAATTCTTTTCATCGCAACCGTAACCAACTGCGATTTAGACACCTTAATTGACTCCAGCATCAGCTGACTTGAGCTGAACTTACCCGTACCCGTAAATAATCGTGATTCAAATTCCACGCCCGCAATCGTTAACATCTTAACCTCCCGCGACAACGGCAAATACATCAATTTTATCCTCGTGGTGGCAGAGGATAGATGACCATCTGTGTTTTGGTACAACAGCCTCGTTAAGCACTAAGGCAACCGAGTGTTGGCAAATATTTTGTGCTTCTAACAGGGCTTGTAAACTCAGCGATTGTTGAAGTGTCTGGGGCACATTATTGAGATGAATTAAAATCATAACAAACCTCGGTTAGGGACAGATTTGAATGAAGCGGCTGTAGTTGATTGCATTAATGCACTTGGCTTTAATCCGCACACCTCGCACTCGGGATCACGGGTTAAGGCAGCCGAATGCCATTGGAGTGACTTGGCATTGAAACGCCAAAATCGGCCAAGTAACGCTCTAGTGGAGGCTATTGGTTGGCTTGTCTCTTCGAAAGATTGATTACCCGTTTGTTGTGTTGTAGAAGTTGGCGGCGTGGCTAGGAGCAACAATTGCATCGCAAGCAGCGCCTGCATCGATGCCATCACGCCCACACTGGGGCCGAGCACTCCTTGGCTGCTACAGTTTTGTGGCGCGCGAGTATTCGAGGGGAAAATACAGTGATAACAGCCGCCCGTAGGGAAACGCTGCTTATCAACGGCAAACAGTTGGCCGTTGAAAGCGGCAATCGAGGCGCTCACCAGAGGCAAGGCATGCTCAACACACAGCCGATTGATACAATGGCGCGCCGCAAGATTATCCGTACAATCAAGTACTAACCTAGTCCCTACGCCATGGGCTAACAGATTCGAAAATACCGCGTTCGCAGACTCAAGAGTCAAATGCTCAGCAACGGCATCAATCTCACAACCTTGCGCCAACACGGCCAATTTCTGTTTAGCAATGAGGGTTTTGTGATGACCAATATCGTCGTCACTAAAGAGTAATTGACGCGGTAGATTGGACAATTCCACCCTATCGCCGTCGACAAGCGTTAAGCGCCCAACACCAGCGCAGGCTAAATACTGCGCCGCCAGTTGTCCAAGGCCGCCTAGGCCTACGATAAGCACATGAGCCTGTTTCAGCTGCAACTGGCCAGCCTCGCCGACCTCGGGTAAAAATATTTGCCGCGAATAACGAATAAAGTCTTTATCGGCAAGGGATTGCGCCTGCGTTTGTGTCGTGCTCATAGGCTTGACTCCCAGACTTGCGTCAATTCTGCAAGGGCCATTATTGGATCTTTTGCCTCGGTAATCGCCCGAACCACGGCAATATTGCTCACCCCAGTCGCTTTGACTTGCGAAAGATTCGAAGGTCCTATGCCGCCAATTGCGACTAAGGGATAGTGTGCATTTAACAGCTCAACATAATGAGTGAGTTTGAATAAACCCTGCGGCGCCGATGGCATTTGCTTGGTGGTCGTTGGGAAAATATGCCCAAGGGCAATGTAAGATGGCGCATATTGATGGGCACGCAGCAACTCGAAATAACCGTGGCTCGAGATGCCAAAAGCTAATCCTGCTGCGTGAATGGCGTTAAGATCCGTCACCGCTAGATCTTCTTGGCCAAGATGGACCCCAAATGCGCCATGCTTTATCGCTAATTGCCAATGATCATTGATAAAAAGCTGCGCACCATAATGCTTACCTAAGGCAATCGCGGTTTGGATTTGTGCCTCGAGTTCGTCCGACGTTAGCGCATTAAACTTTAGCGCATTAGACTTTATCCTGAGCTGTACCGTCTTCACGCCCGCCGCCAATAACTGCTCGAGTAACAGTAAGTTATCGACAACGGGATAAATCCCTAAGTCAGGATCAAGGCGCTTAAACGCGCCGCATTGCACATCACTGGATTCACTCAAGCTATTATTAGGATAAGCAGTGACGTGAGGATACGCCGTTAAATTGTGCGGCCAAGCGGTACGCGCGAGTGGCCCAGGACCTTTGCCAATCCCCTCTGCATAAGTTAAGCCTTGATTAACATAGGCTTTTGCTACCACAATGGCATCCTGCAATACAAAGCCAAAGGCTAACACCGAGGCGATGGCTGAAGACAGAGTACAACCACTGCCGTGGTTATGGCGCGTATTTATCCGCGCGCTGCTGAGCCAAAAACCGCCATTCGCGTCGAGCGGTGAGCAGCCCGTAACCTGATGACAAATCAGCAGATCTTCCGCCATACGCTGATTATCTTTGGCACTGCGATGATTTGTGATATCGCTTTGTTGATCGCTTAAGCTATCCCTTGTATTAATGACTACACTTGCCTGAGCCGCAAAATCAATATCGCCACCCTTGGCTAATACGCTGCAGTCTAATTGTTCAGAGAGTTGCATTGCCGCAGCGGCGAATTCTGCTTTTGTGTGTAATGGTGACGCTTGTATGTCTTTGGCTACAGTAAGCCTTGCCAACTCCTGCACATTCGGCGTTATCAGACTAATCAAGCCCCTAAAGGGAGTAAAATCCAGAGGCTGGTTCACCGTACTTTTATCCCCGAGTTCATCCCCACAGCTTGCAACCATCACAGGGTCGAGAATAACAGGGACGAGTGGAAACTGGGTTTTAAAACCAGCCAACCAATCGGCAACTAAATGCAGTTGCTGCTGATTCGCGAGTAAGCCAATTTTAATCGCCTGAGGCGGTAAATCGGCTAACAGGGTCGCGAGCTGTGTGAGTAGCATTGCTTCACTCACTGGCTCAACTAAGTCCACCGCCACCGAACTTTGGGCCGTTAACGTGGTGATCACGCTGCATCCATGGCCGCCCAAATCCTTGATGGTGGCTAAGTCGGCTTGGATCCCCGCGCCGCCACCGCTGTCCGAACCCGCAATGGTCCAGACGATAGGTTTAGGCGCTAAGTGGCTATCATGTTTAGCAGGGGTCATTATCAAACCTCCGCAACCTGTACTGAGGGTTGGAGCTCTGTCCCATCCTGATGCTTGGTCGATTCATTGGCAGTATTAGCTGTATTGGCTGCATTAGCATCGCCTAGCGGCAGATACAGTTTGGCACCCGAGGCCGCAAACTCGGCCGACTTTTGCGCCATGGCCGCAGCTAATTCATCTTGGGTTTTGACTGTGATCTGCTGGATAGTTTCTTTGCTAGCTTGCCCTTGTGGAGCAGAGTTAATCAATGCAAGCCCTTCAGTCGTTTCATGATTCTGGCTTGACGAAGCCGCAGCTGACGCTCCCGCCGCTAAACTTGCCGCATAGTCACGTACATCTTGGGTGATCTTCATCGAACAGAATTTGGGGCCACACATAGAGCAAAAATGCGCAACCTTGGCCGACTCCTGTGGCAGGGATTCATCGTGGTAGGCACGTGCAGTATCAGGGTCGAGCCCCAAGTTGTATTGGTCTTCCCAACGGAATTCGAAACGCGCCTTAGATAACGCATTGTCGCGGATCTGCGCGCCCGGGTGACCTTTAGCAATATCGGCCGCATGGGCGGCAATCTTGTAGGCAATCAGCCCTTGCTTGACGTCCTGCTTATTGGGTAAACCTAAGTGTTCTTTTGGCGTCACATAGCAAAGCATGGCGCAGCCATACCATGCGATCATCGCCGCGCCGATCCCAGAGGTGAAATGATCGTAACCGGGTGCAATATCGGTAATTTGTGGACCTAAAGTATAGAACGGCGCTTCGGCGCAGTGGATAAGCTGCTTATCCATATTCTCCTTGATAAGCTGCATCGGGATATGCCCAGGCCCTTCGATAATGGTCTGCACATCGTATTCCCAGGCAATTTTGACTAGCTCGCCTAAGGTCTCCAGCTCGGCAAACTGCGCCTCATCATTGGCATCGGCAATGGAGCCTGGACGCATACCATCGCCTAATGACAGCGACACATCGTAGGCCACGCACAGCTCGCAAATCTCACGGAAATGGGTATAGAGGAAGTTTTCTTGATGGTGGCTCAAGCACCATTTGGCCATAATCGAGCCGCCGCGGGACACAATCCCAGTAACCCGTTTGGCAGTCATGGGCACATAGCGCAATAACACGCCCGCGTGGATGGTAAAGTAATCGACGCCCTGCTCCGCTTGCTCAATCAAGGTATCGCGAAACACTTCCCAGGTCAGGTGCTCAGCCACACCGTTTACTTTTTCCAAAGCTTGATAAATCGGCACTGTGCCAATCGGCACTGGCGAGTTTCGGATGATCCATTCGCGGGTTTCATGGATATACCGCCCTGTAGACAAGTCCATCACAGTGTCCGCCCCCCAACGGGTTGACCAGACTAACTTTTCGACTTCCTCCTCGATGGAGGACGTAACCGCCGAGTTACCGATATTGGCATTCACTTTCACCAAAAAGTTACGGCCAATAATCATAGGTTCAGCTTCTGGGTGATTGATATTTAACGGAATAATGGCGCGGCCACGGGCAATTTCGTCGCGGACAAATTCAGGGGTAATCGATTTACCGATCACGGCGCCAAAGGATTCACCTTGGCCGCGGCGGTTTAAGATTTCATCCTGCACCTCGGCGAGCGCCATATTTTCCCGAATAGCCACATACTCCATTTCGGGGGTAATGATCCCTTGGCGGGCATAGTGTAATTGGCTCACGCGCTTACCCGGTAAGGCACGGCGAGGGCGAACAATCGCACTTGAGCCAACCTCGAAGCGCAGATGGTCAAACCCATCATCCTTCAGGCGCTGCTGGGTAAAATCTGAGGTCGCACAATCGAGCACTTCGGTATCTTGGCGCTCGATAATCCAAGGTAATCTGAGTTTGGCTAGTCCTTGGCGCACGTTAATTTGCGCAGCCGGATCGGAATAAGGACCCGCGCAGTCGTACACCGGAATGGGAGGATTTTTCTCGACTATGGGCGCAGTTGTAGTGCCGCCAATCCGCGTATCGGTTTGCAGAATTTGCCGCATCCCTACACGGAGATCCTCACGGCTTCCCTGCAAATACAGCTTTTGCGAATTAGGATGTTGTAATGGTTTAAGGGTATCGATAAAGGCTTGGGCCTGGGCGCGCGCCGCACGGCGGCTCGTTTGCCCTTGGGTGTTCACGGCAATCGATTCTGAGGACGATTCTAAACTGGACATAAGCAATCTCACTTTAACAAATAAAAATGGGGTTGCTTGTCTGGAGACTTGAGTGTTGAAGCTGAGCCTTGCAAACCCTAAGCGGATTTACGGACTCAATAACGACTAAATCGATGGGTTAATACAGGGCAAAAGGTGGCCGCTGAGACGATTTAATGGATGTTATTATGCTTGTTTCCTTCGCAGGTTTTAACCTGATCAGGTTCAACGGATCCCGAATAAACGGTCTCAGCCAAGAGGCACTCCGACAAGATGGGCAAAAGTATAGGCAGAAGCGCAGTGAACAAACAAGCGTAATTTCAGAATAAAAATTAAATTATCAATCAAAAACAAAGAATACATAACACACTGTATTTAAACGTTTTTAATTTAAATATGTTTTATAACTCATGGATAAAACTATTTTCAGTGAAAATTTATCATCACTATTTTTTAACCTTTTGGCCGCTTTACCATCATTTTATCCAGTTGCGCCTTAATAGCATCGTCAATTTCTTGATTCATTTTCTTGCCACTGCAATTGAAGGGAAACCCTAAATTCTCAGCATAGGGATTAATTTGGGTACCGACTTTAACGACCCGATAGCAGGTATCCCCTTTACGGACAATTCGATTAGGATCCAGTTCTAAATCTAAACTGGTGGGGCCGCTAAAATCATCGGCATTGGGCACAATCAACACCTCCATCTCGGAGCTCATTTCAGATAAATTTGACCGTTTAGTGTAATGATTTGCCTGCTCTAACACTAAATCATCTAAGGCTTGCTCACGCTGACGTTCAAAATAACGCTGGGTAAATAACCCCACACTGCCAGCTGCACCGCTGCTTTGCTCACCAGTATCTGACTGCTGAGTACTTACCGCTTGGGCCGAGCTTGATTGGACTTCTGCCTTTTGAGGATTAACAGCCTCTTTTGCACTCTGCTGGGTTTGCTCCTGTGTTGAAGTCTTTGAAACTGCTCTATTTGACCCTTGTGCACTGACTTCAGGAGGTTTTGCAATCTGTTCTATCGGTTTAGGTGTCGGCTTTACCGTGGGTTTTGACGGCATTTTTGCGGCTGGTTCAACATCCACTGTCAGCTGCGTAGTGTTAGGCGGCGAAGTTATCGGCTCACTAGAAACGGTAGGTTCTTCAACGGAGGAATCTTGAGGCGGATCCGCTGGAGCGGTTTGCGTTGGCGGCGCATAAATAAAGTATGCCTTTAACGCCTTGGTTGTAGTCCGTGCGTTGGAAGATGATTCGGTAAACGACAGCCCTAAGTGTTCCGACTGGGTTCGCCATAGGAAAATCAATAACAACAGCAGTAAGCCATGGCCAAAGATTACCCAAAACAATGGCTTAAGATTGAAATACTGCGACCACTCTCGCCAGCTAAGATTTGAAGATGTTTGAAATGTGCTATCGATATCTTTTTGGTTAGCCTCATGCAAATTAAGGCTTATACCGCTCCCCAAAGGCTCTGCATGAGCGCTAAAAGGCTTAGCGTTCAAATCTGTAGCGCCTTGGGCTGTAGCGCTGAAAGACGTTGCACAAAAAGGCATAGCGGAAAATGCTACAGTCTCATCGTTTGTCACGCGGCCGTACGCATCAAAACTAAGATCATCTTCTGGGGTTATATTCGAGCGAACAGGCAAAATCCATCCCTTAGTACTTTATGGACAAAGTACTTAACAAATCCATGACATCTACGGGGGATTAGAGAAAGCGTATCGCACAAAGTTCCAAGGCATTGACATTAATCAGTCGTAAACAGCCACCATAATGTTGTACAACTAGATAAGAGCTCGCCTAAGTCTCAGTTGATGATGTTACCCTTAAAATAAATTAGCTTACACGTGTAAGCTAATTATGGCTTTCCAATTTATCAACTGATAGACTCAGTCATTATCGCCATCGAGTGGATCAACAGCATGCCAAGCCAGAGTTTGATAGAGCCGCAAATGAGTCATGAAAAATCATTGAATATCAGTGGCTATAGCCTTAGTGAGGAGATAGCCAATAGCATCAGCCATGGCCTAGGGGTGATCGCAGGCGTGGTCGGCTTAGTCTTTATGATCCTCAAGGGCGCCGACCACCTCACCAGTATTCAGCTCACAGGTGTTATTATTTATGGTGCAAGCCTTATCCTGTTGTTTTTAAGTTCTACCCTGTATCACAGCGTGACGCATGTAGGCTGGAAACATAAACTTAAGATTGCCGATCACTGTGCCATCTACTGCTTAATTGCAGGCACCTATACCCCACTGATGTTAATCAGCCTGCAAGGACAACTTTCGACCATTATCCTGACGGCGATTTGGTCCTTGGCTATTGGTGGGATTTTATTTAAGACTTTGTTTATTCATCGCTTTAAAAAAATGAGCCTAGTGCTCTATTTAGTGATGGGTTGGCTGTGTGTGACTGTAATGGGCGATTTGACGGCGGCGATGTCACCGCTAGGATTTAAGCTTCTACTATTGGGCGGGTTGTTTTACACCTTAGGGGTGGTCTTCTATGTTGGTAAACGCATCCCATACAATCACGCGATTTGGCATTTATTTGTATTGGCGGGCGCGATGAGCCATTTCTTTTGTATTTATTTAACCGTGATCTAGACGCTAGGCTACTCGCACAACAGATCCTCATAAGCCATCCTCAGGATGGCTTTTTTATGGCGGCGCTTTAAACCACTGTGCAATAACGCCATCAAGCAGACTTTATCTACAGCAACTCTTCTACGATTCGTTTGAGCAGAAAGGTTTCCCTGTCAATGGATTGCCCTTTATTTGCAAACGTTCGCTGAATTTCTTCATTATGGGCAATCGCTTGGTGGATATTGATCCACTCGGGGCGCATGCCATTTTTAATCTCATGGGCTTCAAGTCTTGGCTCACCTAAGCCGCGCTCGCCAAGGCTCATATCGATTTCGCACAGGTAACAGTAAGAGTCCATGTGTACAACATTTGCGCCCTCACGAAACCAGGAACGATATTCCTCATAACGACCAAAGGGCGCTAACACTTTGGCGGCAATGGCGCCGGTTTCTTCCTGCAACTCGCGGATAAGTCCAACTTCAAGGCTCTCGCCCTTATCTACCCCACCACCAGGCAAACCGTAATCGCGATATTTTTGGGTATAGAGCAGCAAAATATCTTCCCCCGATAGCACTATGGCACGGGCGGCTTGGCGATAAAAAATCTTCGCCTGTTTAAGATTGAGATTGGCAGCTTGGGTGGACTTCAATAAACGCATAATAAAACTCAAGATTAACGGCCTAATAGCATAAACCAACTCGATGGATTTACAGAGTAAAACCGTTTCAACGCCAAGGCTAAGCGCTCAATGACTACATGTTGACCTATGAGGTTAACAATTCAGTTGCTGCAAAATGTGCTGATAGGCCGCCACAATTTGCGACTTGTTTGGTATGCGATGCGCAGGAATACGCTGATAATGGCCTATGGTTTGGTCAAGATACCGCTTGGCTTGGTTGGTTTTATCCGCATTTAGCCCTTGCCACATGATTGAGCCCGTCGCACTTAAGGGCACAGCTTGATTTGTTTTTGAGCTGGTATTCGTCTTTGAGCTAGCATTCTGAGTTAAATGCAGTATTTCGTAGAAACGTTGGTTTTCTTCGAGTAAATATTCATCTTTAAGGGATAAGCCCAATTCCGCCAACGCGCTGCGCACATGGTAATTATGATGCACGGGACACAAAATAAATTCGAGCTGGCAGGCGCCTTGACTAAGGTCATGATTGCCCGAATCAGTTCCACTCTGAGCAACATGTTGAGTTTGCTGGTTTATAACAATACTGCGCACCAATTCAACCAACAACTCACCGCCCACACCCGCAATAATCACTAAGTGCTTGGCTTGTTTGCCGTATTGCACCAGTGGCAAGGCCGCCACGTCGAGGCAATGCACTTGCCATTCACTCTGGGTATTGGCCTGTTGCTCAGCGTTTTGAGTGTTTGAGATAGGCTGCTGGGGGAAAAACCTTGCTAACTCAAGGCTAAGTTGCTGCATCAAGGGTGCGACACAATCGACAAAATGCACCTTAGGTGCAGCATTTCTTTGCAGTAGTAGCATGCCGAGTAAACCATGATCGCAGCAGCAGTCCCAAATATGATCGTATCCAGGGCCCACCATTCGATTGATCTGCTGTAATCGCTGACTGATTTTCACCGCTCACTCCCAAACCCGTTTATATCACTGCCCATATCGGCTTAGTGCCTTAAACACCTAAAGCCCCTTAAACACAATAAGAAAGCCAAGAAAGCCGCGCATTCTACCCGAGTCAGCGGTTAAAACCCATCTCTTTACGCCTTACTATCCGACTGCCGCCTAACCGCTCACTATGGTGAATACGTATGCAAACCATTGCGAGCAAAAACCCATCGCCACTAGTATGCATTGACCCATATTCACTATAAAAACAAGGATCAGGGAATGTTCAGCAATCCTCTTACCCACGCGCGCCACATCAACTCGCCAAAACGACATAGCCGCCATTGGGCCGCCAACCTATTTACGCCCAGCTTGCTAGCACTCAGCATTGGCAGCCTGCTCAGCACCAGTGCCACAGCGCAGACCCTCAACCTAAGCTCCCCCGATAAACAAATCGTCTTGAGTCTGAGTGATGATACGGGCCGCCCCGAATACCAAATTCATTTTCATGGCAAATCGATTATCGAACCGAGCCGCTTAGGCTTAGTCTTTGCCTCACTGGGGGAATTAGGCCAGGGTCTACGCATCAAATCGAGTAACAGCGCCAGCGCAGATGAAAAATGGCAGCAACCTTGGGGTGAGCAAGAGTGGATAAAGGATCAACACAATCAACTGAACGTGGTATTAACCGACGGGAAAATCGACTTAAAACTCGAGTTTAAAGCCTTTGACGATGGCATAGGCTTTCGTTATCACTTAGCGGCTCAAAACGCCCTGCCAGCTAATACACAGCTTGCCATTACCGATGAACTCACCGAATTTAATATTGGTCAGAGTGATAAGGCCACCGCCTGGTGGATCCCCTCTCGGGGATGGAACCGCTACGAATATTTGTATCGCACCAGCGCGCTCAATCAGGTCGACAGAGCCCATACTCCTTTTACCTTTAAACTGGTCGATGGCACCCATTTAAGCATTCACGAGGCGGCGTTAGTTGATTTTGCCTCGATGACCCTCGATCAACAGCGTGATGGCAAGCTCAAGGCCGATCTCACCCCTTGGTCAGATGGTATTCGGGTTAAAACCCAAGCGGGCTTTTATACCCCATGGCGCACGATTCAAATCGCCGACAAGGCCACGGGACTGCTTAATTCGCACCTTATCCTCAACCTGAATGAGCCCAATAAACTGGGGGATGTCACTTGGGTTAAACCGGGCAAATATGTCGGTATTTGGTGGGGTATGCACCTCAATGAAAACACTTGGGGCTCGGGCCCAACACACGGCGCAACCACCAGTGAAACTGAGCGCTATATGGATTTCGCCGCCAAGTACCAGTTTGATGGTGTCTTGGTCGAGGGTTGGAACCAAGGTTGGGATGGTGATTGGTTCCATAATGGCGACCAATTCAGTTTTACCAAGGCCTATGATGATTTCGATTTACCCGCCATTACCGCCTACGGCGCGAAAAAAGGCGTGCGCCTAATTGGTCACCATGAGACAGCAGGCTCAGTGACCCATTACCGTAATCAAATGGATGATGCCTTCGCCCTGTATGAAAAACATGGCGTGACCCAAGTCAAAACCGGCTATGTGGCTGACGGAGGACAAATCAAACGCATCGATGAGAACGGTATTACCCGTCACGAATGGCACGATGGTCAGTTTATGGTTGGCGAATATCTGCAAAGCGTGACCGAAGCCGCCAAGCACCATATCAGCATCAACAGCCATGAGCCGATTAAAGATACAGGGCTTCGTCGCACCTATCCGAACTGGCTTGCCCGCGAAGGCGCACGCGGACAGGAATATAATGCCTGGGGCAGTCCTCCAAATAGCCCAGAGCACACCGCCATGCTGCCCTTTACCCGCATGCTGGCAGGCCCTATGGATTTTACCCCGGGGATTTTTGACTTAGCGCCTAAGGGCTTAGATGCCGAAAACCGCGTGCAAACCACCTTGATGAAGCAGCTCGCCCTGTATGTGGTGCTCTATAGCCCAATCCAAATGGCTGCTGACTTACCGCGTAATTATCAAAAACATTTAGATGCTTTCCAGTTCATCCGCGATGTGCCAACAGACTGGTATCAAAGTATCGCACTGGCTGGCGAAGTGGGTGATTATGTGGTGTTTGCCCGCCAAGCCAAGGACCAACAGGATTGGTACTTAGGCGCGCTGACCGATGAAAATGCCCGCGATGTTAAGGTTAAACTGGATTTCCTCGACCCAAACAAACGTTATCAAGCACAGATCTACCGTGATGGCGCAAAAGCCGATTGGAAAACCAACCCATATGATTATGTGATTGAAACCAAAGAGGTTAGCGCCAAAGATAGCCTGGCATTACAGCTAGCCAGCAGTGGCGGCACAGCGATCCGCTTTAAAGCGCTGTAAACTCAAGCGTTAACATGTACGCTTAAAAACCTCGAGCGACAGTCACTCTTGCAACAGTGACTATTGCAACAGCAATCGAAACGATAGTGGCCATTACAATAGTCACCAAGAAGCCCTTCTTGGTGACTATTTTTTATTATTGAGTTGCTTAGTTTTAGTTACAGCGCCTAACAACCGTTGGCGGATTTCATTTGAGCAGTACCACGGCCCTCCACTAGGATGCAAATCATCGAAAGTTAGCTTAAGCTAAACTCCCCCAATGCTTAATGGTGACGACCTTGCGATACACGGCTAATGAACTCGAAATGTGCAGTTTTAAGCGTTTTGAGACCCAATTTGCCCACTTAGGCTTTAATCATTTTCAAGCCATTGCCCCACTGCGCCCTTGGGTTCAGCGCTATTTTCACTTGCGTGTCGCGGCGGATTTACTCGAGCCAATCGACCAAACCTTCTATCCCGATGGCGGCACAAGCCTGCATTTTTATTTGCCATCGCCCGGCATTGGCGACGCGCCTTCGGTGTATTTTTACTCGGGCCAGCAGCGGCATTACCACAGCTTCGCACCGGGTACCGAGCAAATTACGGTGCGTTTTCAGCCCAGTGGCGCCTTCCATTTACTGGGGGTTGAGTTTGCCGCCATGCAGGCCGATACGACAGCAAGCGTTATCGATGTGACCCAGTGGCCCATCGTCGGTTTAACAACGCTCTTATACCAACTCGTTGATACGCCCAAGCCAAGCCAGCGTATCGCCCTCGTGGAACGTTGGCTATTGCAACGAGCGCAGCAATTAGACTTAAGCTTATCGACGCGAATGAGCCTAGTGCCCGCAACCTTGCCTCGACTCATTCAAACCCAAGCCAATTTGGAGACCTTTTACGGGCAACTCCCCATGAGTCGTCGCCAATTTGAACGCAAATTTAAGCAGGAAACGGGTTTATCGCCCGCGCAGTTATTGCAGCTGAATCGAGTAAAAATTGCCCGCAACCTATTGAGTCAATCGCCGTCGCTTAGCCTCGCGCAGGTGGCCTTCGATTGTGGATTTTACGACCAAGCCCATCTACATCAGCATTTTTTACGGGTGATGCAGCAAACACCGGGACAATATAAAAAACGCAAGATGTCGCAAATCTCCAATATCAAGGACGATTAATCCCTTAGATTCAAGCCTCAACTTACAGGAGGCTTTATGTCAGAACGTATTCCGCGCCAACAGATTTACCAACTCCAACCCGAGCTCGCCAAGGCACTCATTAGCCTAGATAAAGCAGCCGCTGACTCGGCTTTTTCGCCATTATTGGTACATTTAGTCAAACTGAGGGCATCGCAACTCAATGGCTGCGCGTTTTGTCAGCGAATGCACGCCGAAGAAGCGCGACACGACGGTGAAACCCAGCGCCGTTTAGATTTACTGGCCGCTTGGCACGAAGTCGATGATCTCTTTGATGCACGGGAGCAAGCGGCGCTGCGCTGGACGGAAACCTTAACCCGCGTCGCCCAATCGCCAGTGCACGACAGTGAATACGCCGCGCTCGCCGAGCATTATTCAGAGAAGGAGATTGTCGATCTCACCAGCCTAATTATCGCCATTAATGGTTGGAACCGCATCGCGATCGCCTTCCATCTTCAACCGCTCTAGTCGCGCTAAAATTATCGCAAGCCTGTTCTTCAAAGCCAGCAAGGGCACCTACTCTGGTGCCCTCAATACCAGCACTCGCAGCAGTCATGTTTTGGCGAGCATCCAATATCTAACAGCATTGATCGGCTGACTCAGTAAAGAGGGATAGCAGTTTGGTCAAGGAAATATTGATAGTGACTCACGCTAGATAAGGGATTTTTGTAGCCTAGTGGCACTGTTCGGTCTTTAACCAGAGCATGGCTTCAAATTGGGGTGATGAGGATGGTGTCGTGATAAAAAACTTCTCGATATCGACTGAAGTGATACTTTCGCAGCGCGCACTAAAATCGGCATTCATCTGCTTAACAAAACCTGAGGCGAGAATGGCTTCCTTAAATCCCTCCCGTAGGGCCACCACCTTTGGGTTATGTATATTGCCCGAAGAAGCCAAAGCATCGGCTAACTCCTGAGGGTAATGTCGCTGCAGATAAGTGTGCAACTCGTGCTGAAGACCATCGAACTGTGCAAGGGTTGACACTTGTACCGAACGAATCCACACCGACTTGGGAACTGCGGTAATCGCGTCTTTCAAGCTATCTACACCCGTGCTTGAGGCAAAAATCACCGCGTCATGATCTGCTAATCTTGTCTGCCACTTAAGTGGCTCAGCAACTGTGACTTCTGAAAACAGTGCGACTTGAGAGAACAGTGCGAATAAGACTGCCGTGAAATAACGTTTCATTCGAGATCCTTTCGATTTGTCATTACGTCCATAATCGACAGCAAGGTTTATAACTCCAGCGCTAATTGCAGCATATCCTTATGTTGTAATCCCTGTTCAAACAGAGGTTCGTCGTAATGGGTTAAGAAGTGGTCTTTTATCACAGCCTCGACTCTAAACCCCAGTCGCTGATAATAAGTGAGTTGATACCCAAAGCTACCCGTACCCAACTCCACACGAACCACCGACTTTTTCGCCAATTCAGTTAAGGCAAATGACAGTAACACAGAACCAATTCCCTGCCGCTGATAGTCAGGCCGCACCGCCATATTGAAGATTTCCGCAACCTTATCGCGAATGAGCTTAGCCACACACACGGCCACAATCTCATCCTTATACTTGGCGGCAAAACACCAAGCATTATCCAAATACGCTTCGATACTGGCAGTGGAAGGATCGGCCTCTAACAGCAAGGCCATAGGGACTTGTTGCGCAGGCACCCATTCAAGATCCACAGGCTGCATTAAATTTTGGGTATATTCCATTATGTTTTTAGCTCGTATCCCTACCCTTTAAATCTGCTCAACTAAAGCTTCTAAACCTGCTGCGGCCCGAGTAGGTACAAACTCCACCACCTCAAATTCGGCCACCTCTTCGATATAGAAGGGGTCGAGTTTGACAATGGTTTCAAGCTCGGCGCGATTATCAGCCTTGGCAAGGATCACTCCGCCAGTGCGGGGTACCTTACGACCGGAGGCGATAAAGGTGCCCTTGGCATAATATTCATCGAGATAGGCAATATGGGCCGCCAAATGCAGTTCCACATCGGCCAGCGGTTTTTTGTAGGTTAAGGTGATAACAAACATAGGGTTCCTTAAGGGCGTAATACCAAGCCAGAATGAATATTCAATTGCTCTTGCCACACACGTCAATGGCGGCAAGTCGCTAACGGTCAGTAAAGTCTGGCGACATAGTGATGCATTATGCTTTCGCTATCAATAGCCTAGAAAGATGAGTCTGTTGATTAAATTGAAAATGATCCATGTACTTCCACCAATTAGCAGATTTCAACACATTCCCACTCATCACAACGCGAGTAACCCAATTCCAAGACGCTACACTCATCCCCACCGATGTGATAACAGGATACATCTAGGGTTTAAACCCATCCACACCTCACGTAAAATCCACACACTATTAGTTACAAGGCTGTTTCGCCAGGGTTATCAAGGAATGATGAATACGTATGTAAGCGGTTGTGCGTCAATTGGCGCTGCGGCTACTATAAATTCGCTAGTTTCACCCTCTGCTTGTGGGGTTGAACACTGTGAGGTCGTTTCTGGTGGTTGCCTTTGAGGATAGCTGTCAGGCTTAGGTTCTTTTCTGCTACTGAGCATTTGCATCATAGCGTATGAAAATGAATTTATTGGCGAATATGCTTCTGAGGGAGAGGTATATTCGCCATTTTTTCACCCACACGACCAGGCGGTGATGCATTTTCTGTGGAAGCTAGCACAACACGCGTAAAACTGAGCAAAGGCCATTGAATAGGCCACACATTATAACGATAAATGACTCAAGGCAGCCCCGCTGCCCGCTACTGAAGGGAAGTTGCATGTCCGCGGATCAACAAACGGTTACCCCATTAGAGAATTTCTCGCCCAAGGTGGCGCAACGCGCCGTGCATAAGGTACAACCCGAGCTGAATTTCTGGCAAATCTTCAATATGTGCTTTGGCTTTTTGGGGATCCAATTCGGCTTTGCACTGCAAAATGCCAACGTCAGCCGCATTTTCCAAACCCTTGGCGCCTCTATCGATGATATTCCTATCCTGTGGATTGCCGCGCCGTTAACCGGTCTGCTAGTTCAACCTATTATTGGTTATCTGAGCGATAACACATGGGGGCGCTTAGGTCGCCGCCGGCCGTATTTTTTAATCGGCGCCATTTGTACGACTCTTGCTATTTTTGTGATGCCACATTCCCCTACGTTGTGGATTGCCGCAGGTATGCTGTGGATTATGGATGCCTCAATCAATATCGCCATGGAACCCTTCCGTGCCTTTGTGGGGGATAATTTGCCTCCCAAGCAGCGCACCCAAGGCTATGCCATGCAAAGCTTTTTTATCGGCATCGGCGCGGTTGTGGCTTCAGCCCTGCCCTATGTTCTCAGCAACTTCTTTAATGTCGCCAATACAGCGTCCGCAGGCGAAATAGCCGATTCTGTGCGTTATGCCTTCTATTTTGGTGGCGCAGTGCTGTTTCTCAGTGTGGCTTGGACTGTTATCTCCACCAAAGAATATTCCCCCGATGAACTCGACGCCTTCCATGGCAATGCTGACTCAAGTGCTGAGGAGCAACTACATCGCACTCGTACCCATAAGAATTATCAATTTGCCGCTATCGTTTGGATGGCCGTAGGCGCACTACTGACTCTTGCGGTTTGGGCACAGGATTTAGATAAGCAGCTGTATATTTTAACCTTAGGGATTTTTGCCTTTGGCCCATTGCAACTTTACTGCGCACTGCGTTTAGGCAAATCAACGCCCTCACAACGCGCGCAACTGGGCATTGTCTTTAATGTGGTCGACGATTTATTCCATATGCCGAAGGCCATGCATCAGTTAGCGATAGTGCAGTTTTTCTCTTGGTTCGCGCTATTTGCGATGTGGATTTACACCACCTCGGCGGTGACGTCCTACCATTTTGGCAGCAGCGATGTGTTGTCTAAGGCCTATAACGATGGCGCCGATTGGGTGGGTGTACTGTTCGCCTCCTACAACGGATTTTCGGCCATTGCGGCCCTGTTTATCCCACTGCTTGCTAAACGTATCGGCATCAAACTGACCCACACTTTTAATATGTTCTGCGGCGGTTTTGGCTTGATCAGTTTCTATTTTATTAAAGATCCCAGTCTGTTATGGCTGCCTATGATTGGAGTGGGTATCGCCTGGGCCTCGATTCTCTCCGTGCCCTACGCCATGTTATCCGGCGCCTTGCCGCCGAAAAAGATGGGCGTGTACATGGGGATCTTTAACTTCTTTATTGTGATCCCACAGCTGCTCGCAGCCAGTGTTTTAGGCTTAATTCTTAATGGATTATTTGATGGTCAACCCATCTACGCCCTGATCACCGGCGGCGTTCTGATGCTCTGCGCCGGAATTGCCGTGCTCTTTGTTGAGCAACCGAATACTCAGCACACTCAAGTATAAATCCTACAACTCAGCAAACTTGGCGTTTAGGCGTTTGGGCAACTCAACGCCAAGACGCATAACTTACAACAAGAATAAATCGCAATTAGCACCATCTATTGATTGGGGAGATTTTGATGAATATGGAATCAACAACAGTTAGCAGCTTTTCTGACCGCCGCGACTTAAGCCGTAAGCCGATTGCGCTTGCGATCGCCGCAAGCCTTATTGGCGTTGCCAGCTTAACAGGCTGCTCACCCTCGGCCCCCAATACTGACGTATCCACACCGACCGTCGCCAAATCCGCAAACGTACAGATTGCCCCCGGCGCCCCCGGCAAAGCGCCTACTTGGGCGTTCTCCGGTAAAACAGGGATTGGCACCTCCTATGAGCCTTATACTCAAGGGCAATATCAAGATAGTGCCCAAAATCCCATCAGCCGCGTGTGGTTCTCCGTCGCGCAGGGGATTTTAACCGAAACCATGTACGGCCTTATTCACAACGCTCAACTCAAAGAGTTGCAATTTGTGATCATCGGCAATGGCTTTGTCGATACAGAGAAAGACAACACGATCAGTAGCATTGAATACTTAGATACCGATGCCAATGGCCGCCCACAATCCTTGGCCTATAAGATTATCAATCGCGACGTTGAAGGTAAGTATCAGATAGAAAAACATATCTTTACCGACCCCGACCGCGATACGCTGATGATGCGCGTGACGTTTACCGCCTTTGAAGCGGGCATCACACCGCATTTATACGTTAACCCCCATATCGATAATGCGGGTGCGAATGATATTGGCAGAATCGATCATCAAGCCCTTATCGCTCGCACCGCTGATCCACACAGCAGTGTAATGACGGTGAAATCGGATATCGATTTTGCGCAGGCGACCACGGGCTTTGTCGGTGTATCCGATGGTTTGGCCGATTTAGCCGATAATGGCAAGCTCGATACCCTTTATCAGGCCACCAGCAGCGCCGAAAATCCGACTCAAGGCAACATTGCCTTTACCGCCAGTTATCCCACACTCCAAGCGAATCAACCTCTTAATGTGAATTTGGCGATTGGTTTTGGCCATGATGAAACCAGCAGTTTAGCCAATGCCAATGCCAGCCTAACGTCGGGGTATGATGCTGTGCTGAGCCAATACAACGCCGGTTGGCACAGTTATTTACAATCACTGCCCGCGATGCCTGCTATGGCGCAAAGCACCACAGATAATGGCAAACTGCTGTATACCAGTGCCATGGTACTCAAGGCGCAGGAAGATAAAACCTACGCGGGCGCCCTTATCGCGTCGCTTTCTAATCCTTGGGGCGATACCGTCCCTGCTGTCACCCCCAGCACGGGCTACAAAGCCGTTTGGCCCCGTGACTTTTACCAATGCGCCATGGCATTTCTCGCCATGGGCGATACCCAAACGCCTAAAGTCGCCTTTGAGTACCTTAAAAAGGTGCAAGTGAGCGACAAAACCCCAGGCTTTAGCGGCACACCCGGTTGGTTTTTACAAAAGACCCATGTGGATGGCCAAATCGAATGGGTGGGCGTACAGCTCGACCAAACGGCGATGCCGATCATGCTCGGCTGGAAACTCTGGCAGGCAGGCGTACTCAGCCAAGCGGAACTGAGCCATTGGTATCAAGAGATGTTAAAAGCCGCGGCGGACTTTTTAGTTAGCGGCGGAGAGGTGAATCTCGACTGGAATCACACCCAAATTACGCCACCGAAAACCCAACAAGAACGTTGGGAAGAACAAGCTGGTTATTCGCCTTCCACCACGGCCGCAGTGATCGCAGGCTTAGTGGCTGCGAGTGATATTGCCAAGGCAGTAAACGACAGCGATGCTAGTCAGCGTTATTTAGCGACCGCTAAAACGCTTAATCAACAACTTGAAAAACACTTAGTGACGACCCAAGGTTTGCTCACGGATGGCCAAGGCATTAAGGCGCCTTATTATCTTCGCTTAAGCCCGAATGGTGAGCCAAACACCGCCGAGACACTCGCCGCTAATAATGGTCGAGCGGGATTAGATCAACGCCAGATCCTCGATGGCGGCTTTTTAGAACTGGTTCGCTATGGCGTACGTGGCGCAACCGATAAGCTGATTAATCAAAGTCTTGCGCTGGTGGATAACACCGAACTTGAGGACAATTTACGCCTCAAATACAGCTTTACTGCAAAAGATGGCAGTAGTGTACCCGGCTTTAGACGTTACGGTAACGATGGCTACGGTGAAGATACTGTCACGGGCGCAAACTACGCCGAATCGGGCAGTAATAGCGACAACCAACGCGGCCGCGTCTGGCCCTTCTTCACCGGCGAGCGTGGACATTTTGAGCTGGCCCTCGCCAGCGCCAAGGGAGAGCTAACGGGTACTCACGCGCAGCAAACCAAACAGCAGCTTATCAATACCTATGTGCAAGGGATGGAAACCTTCGCCAACGCGGGTCTGATGCTCCCCGAGCAAGCATGGGACGGTGTAGGTAACGCCACTCGCTACCAATATCAACTCGGCCAAGGCACTAACTCCGCCACCCCGCTCGCCTGGACCCACGCTGAATATATCAAGCTGGTGCGTTCAATGAGCGACGGTCGAGTATGGGATAACTACCCTATCGTCCCAGAAGCGTTGAAATAAATCCTACTCGAGACAATCTAAATGTGTCCTTTAGTGCTGATTAGCACTAAGGGACTCTCTTTGGAAACGCTCTTAAGGGGTTATTTCTAAGGTCTATCTCTAAGATCTACTTCTAAGAGCTATCTCTACGATCTAACCTTAAGAGCAATCTAAAGGAACTATCTTAAAGAACTATCCTTGCAGCTATTTAAAGCAGACTTCTTTGTAACTATTTGATTTAAATATGGTAATTCTACCGCGTGGCTTGCACGCTTTTTTGGGCGTATTCCTGAGGCGTGCAACCAAATAAGGCTTTAAATGCTGCGCTAAAACTACTGACACTTAAATACCCAAGGCTATGGGCCACGCTCGTCGTGCTCTCCCCTTGGGTTAACCGCTCAAGGGAGTTGAGTAATCGGTATCTTTGCCGCCATTGCCTGTAGGTCTGCCCGGTTTCGGCTTTAAAGAGTCGTTCTATGGTTCGAATACTCGCCCCCGCGCTTTGGGCTAATTCGGCCAAGGTATACTCCGCCTGCGGTTTTTTGATCAATAACAGGATCACTCGGCCAAGACGTGGATCCGAGCCCGCATTCAAGTAGGTATTCACACTGTCGAGCGCATCTAACTCGTCTATGGCACTTAAACCCAAGCGAAAATACTTGGCTGGTTCCATTGTGGCGTCTTGGCATAGTTTCAGTACCATTTCACGCATTAGCTGCGTCATTGTAACCATCACCACCTGTGTGTCCTGCACTCTGACGCGATAACTGGGGTCGATATATAAATTGCGAAGATGAGCTTGGGTTTCACAGTTAATTTGATGCCGGCAACCACTGGGGAGCCACACAGCATGGGTCGATGGCACCACCCAAACCGCATTGTCGCTTTGAACCCGTAAAATCCCTTTTGCCGCCCAAAGTAACTGCCCCCGAGGGTGAGAATGGGGTTCGACGCCCATTTCGGCCTCAAGATTGCGCGCATTACTCAATACGGGACGATTTGCATCTAACGTGAATGCAAATTGGCTGGGCGCCAACATTGTCGCTTTAGAAATAACATCTGACACATTACCACCTTAAAACGCCATATTAACTGGGCTATCTTAGGCCGCAATATCAATGCCCGCAATATTAAGGTGATCCCCTATGGGTAAGTTAAGTATTAAAAAATGGCTGGTCTTTAGCGCCATGCTCGTCGCAGTCTTGTTGGCCATGTTTCCACTACAGCAGCACTCTGCACTTTTTTCCTACAGCGCATCGGTCGTACTCATCACCCTGTTATTTTGGAGCACTGGCTTTATTCCGCCCTTTATGGCGGGGCTGATCTTTTTTGCCTTGGCCACCATTTTTAAACTGATCGATCCCAGTGCGTTGTTTTCGGGATTCGGTTCGGCGGCGGTGTGGTTAATTATCTCTGGCTTTGTGATTGGTAGCGCCATTTCAGAGTCGGGCTTGAGTCGCCGCCTCGCCGCCGTTATCGCCCCCGCGTTAACCATGAGTTATCCACGCATGATTGCGGGACTGGTCATCAGCGCGATGCTACTGGGATTTGTGATGCCATCCTCCGTGGGGCGCGCGGTAGTGATGCTGCCCATCGGCATGGCCTTGGCCGAGCAGCTCGGTTTTAGCCGTGGCAGCAATGGCCGAATAGGCATAGCCACCGCCCTAGCACTTGCCTGTAATATGCCAAGCCTTGCGGTGCTGCCCGCCAATATTCCCAACATGATTTTGGCTGGTGCGAGCGAAAACCTGTTTAACGTGCATTTTGGCTATGCTGAATATCTGTTTCTGCACTTTCCAATTTTAGGTCTGCTCAAATCGGCCATCATAGTGGCACTCGTGGTGTATTTGTTTCCGGCCAAGATTGATAAAACCCAGATTGCGGCAACGACGGATATCGAAGCGTATGATGTGGTCAAGCAAGTTAAACTCGCTGTGTTACTCATCATCACCCTGCTGTTTTGGATAACAGACTCATGGCATGGGATTAATCCGGCATGGGTGGGGCAAACGACCGCCATCATCCTCTTGCTGCCGAAATGGGGCATTATTGAGCCAAAGCGTTTTAATCAATCAGTTGATTTTTCAACGGTTATCTTTGTTGCCGCCGCGCTAGGATTAGGCGCCCTAGTCAATCAATCTGGGCTCGGTAGCGCACTCGGCCAAGCATTCAGCCAATACTTACCCTTGTCGCAAGGCGCCTCTTTCCTAAACTTTATGTCCTTATCATTGATATCGACCTTAACCGGATTAGTGGCAACCGTGCCTGGTGTGCCTACGGTACTCACCCCCATGGCTGCCGACTTAGCGAATGCGACTGGGTTTTCTCTGCCCGCGGTATTGATGACCCAAGTGATCGGCTTTTCGACGGTGATTTTCCCCTATCAAGCGCCGCCGCTGATTTTGGCAATGCAACTGTCGCAGGAGTCCCTCGCCCATCTACTGAAAGTCACCTTACCCTTAGCGCTGATCACCTTATTAGTGCTGATGCCGCTCGACTACCTCTGGTGGCAGTTGTTGGGCTGGATAAGCTAACTCTCCCCCAGAAGCATTAATCGGTTTTCCTGCGACAAACGTTAAGATAAAGGCGACATTAAGCAATTTATACTTTGGCCAGTTATGCCAAAGCTCGCAGACCAAAGCCCATATGCCTGAGCTTAGGCAAAAGCTCAGCTTAATATCGCCTTAAGCAGTTATTTTGCCTATTGAGCAGAGGGTAACTCAGTAGGCAGTCACTGAGCTGGCAGTAACAGAGCCGTATGCGGCGGCGCCATTAAGCGGATATCTTCAGCAAGCTGTATTAGGCCTTTATCTAGGCTGCTGACAAGAGCCGGATAACCTTCTTCAGGCAAAGAGACACGATATTGGAACGGCTGCTCACGCAGCACTTGCTGCGTATTATCCATCAGGCGCCACTGCCCGCCCACAACAGCCTCACCTGTATAGCTGCCATAAAATTCAGTCACTATCAGGTCGAGTTGGACGGATTTCGCAGGACTATCGGTTGCTAAGGCCCATCTAGCAGATGCGCTGCATGACTGGCTTAGCAAATTGTTTAATCTCAATTGGATTTGCTCGGCCAGAGAACCTGCCCATAAATGCTGCCTTGCTACGACCAGCTCCTGTGCAGAGGTTTGATAGACCAAACCATGGGTATTGAGATAGTCAGTCAAGTTCACCCGATTAACCGTTAATGAGCACGGCTCGCCAGAACGGATAACGCCACGGCTGGTATCCGTTGTACCTGAAACTGCCGTATGTTGCAGGGCGATAAAATAGGTTTGAGGAGTGGGCTGACTGCTACAGCCCGCCATTAAAAATGCAATCAATAACAGTAAAATACGCATATTAGTTACCTTTAACTGGGATGGGGTCTGCGGGCAGATCTGCCCCTAAAATAAGTGCGTTAGGCTTTTGATTCAGCTGACGCGACAAGGGCGCTAATTCTTTCATTAAGGTTTGCAGTTGCTGCAGACTGGTCTGTAGTTCGGCATAAACGCTCGACTCTGGCCCATATCCCTTCGCCGTCAAGCTTACGGCTTTCAAGGTTTGTTGTATTTCTGCGGGCAGCGACATCATTTCTTGCTGCTGTAACACTTGGTCTAAGCTCGCGCCCACCTTATCCCACTGCACCAATGCACTGGCGGTATTTTGTAGCGTGGTATTCACCTCAGAGAAGGTTTTTTCCAGCGGTAAATTATTGAGCTTGCTGATAAGCTGCCCAACTTGCTTTTGGATCTCAGCCACACCCGCGCGCTGCGTCGGGAATACCGGATAGCCCATAAAATCGGCGGTTTGATAGGGCTTAGCATCGGCGTATAAATCCAGGTCGATAAACAAGGCACCCGTGAGTAAATTGCCGGTTTTCAGGCTCGCCCGCAGACCCGAGTGCAACTCTCGCTCGATTTCAGCGCGTAAATTGTCCAAGCCTACCTGTTCGGCATGCTCAAACACCCGCGCTAGTTCGATTTTGACCAATACGGGAATCGTGCCATGGCTAAAGCGACCAAAATGCGGATCGAGTTGCTGCAAAGTGAGCGGTGATTTCACCACTTCGCCTATGGTGATGCCACGGAACTCTACCGTCGCACCGTCGTGTAATCCACGAATAGACTCATCGAATAACATCACGAATTCTAAGTACTTGTCGTATACGCTTTGGCTCGCAAGCTCCTGTGAGTCATACAACCTAAAATCATGGCCATCCTCTGTGATTTTTGCCCCTGCGAGGCGCCCTTCGGGCAAACGGAAACTCACACCACCAGAGAGCAAGGTTTCGAGCGACCCCACCTGCAGATTTAACCCTTTGGCCGAGAGTTGCATGTTAATGCCAGAGGTCAACCAAAACTGGCTGTTATCCCGAACGAGTTCATCGTAGGGTTTATTGATAAACAGCTGGTAAAAGGCTTCGCGCCGCTCGGTGTTAAAGCCTAAGGTTTCCACTCGGCCGACTCTAAAACCTTCATACAGCACAGGATCGCCCACACTTAACTTACCGGCCTGCGGGCTAGTCAGGGTGATCCGCATCCCCTCCTCGTCGGCCGATGCCACTGGCGGATTGTCCAGCACAGTAAATTCATACTGGGGCGTCGAAGATTTCCCTGGCTCTAGTTCGATATAAGCGCCTGAGAGCAAGGTATCTAATCCCGAGACGCCTTCCATACCAATCCGTGGTTTTACCACCCAAAAACGTGCATCTTGCTTTAACATGCGTTTGGCATCATTTGAAATCCGCGCAGTTGCAACAATGGCGCTGTAGTCATCGCTCAATTTAATGCTTTCTATCACCCCAACATTCACATTGCGGGATTTTAAAAAGGTTTTACCGACTTCTATGCCCTCGGCGGTTTTTAAATGCAGCTGGATTTCGGTCCCTAATTGGCTGAAATAGCTATACAACATCCAGCAGCCAATCATGGCGGCGATGATAGGGATCAACCACACGGGCGAAAGCTGTCTAACCTTAGACTCTTTCGCTCGGATATTTTCATTATTTATCATGTTACTACTCATATTAAATGGGTTATTTTTCGCAGTTGTTGGTGCTGGATTGTCGCCACAGCACGCGAGAATCAAAGGCGATTGCCGACAGCATGGTTAAGATCACCACCATGGCAAAGGACAGGGCCGCAGGGCCGGGTTTAATCGCCATTAGCTCATCGAGCTGGACCAGTGCCGTGAGTAAGGCCACCACAAAAATATCAATCATCGACCAACGACCAATAAATTCAGTCACGCGGTATAGCTGTTGATTTTTAATGGCTTGGTCTGATGAATGGGCCTTACCCGCTTGGCGGAACAAATAAGCCAGAGAAGCGATTTTGGCCGTGGGGATCACTATGCTGGCGAAGAAGATAATTGAGGCCACAGGGTAAGAGCCCAAATGCCATAACAGCACGACACCACTGATAATGGTTGACGCCTCGGTTTGGCCGACGCTGGTGGTGTACATAATCGGATAGAAGTTTGCCGGAATATAAAACACCGTTGCTGCGAGCAAAAATGCCCACGCGGCTTGCATACTGTTTGCGGGTAAGTACTTGTGCACAGCGCCAGCGCAGCGGCTACATTCAGTCGCATCGATGGCATTTAACTGACCACAAATAGGGCAAACGCCATGATTCTGTTGCAGGTGCGACTCACCTCCCCTCACGTACGGCGTTGCGACTCTCGGCGTTAATTGATCCCATACCCATGAGCTGTCGACTAGACTGACAAACTTCACTAGCAGTAAGGTATAAATGCAAAACGCCCAGAAAGAAGGGCCAAAGCCGACTTCTGCCAACGACAGAATTTTCACCATGGCGACTAAGATCCCCACAAGGAACACATCCGCCATTAACCAAGACTCAAAACGAAATACCCACTTGCTAGCGCGTTTAAGCCAGCTCAGTTCAATCGTTCTCCCTTGCTGGACTAAATAGGCCTGTCGATAAATCAGCATTGAAAAACTGATATAAATCAGTGGCAAGATCACCACACACAGTAAGATGACCAAGGCCAACAGACTGTTACTGGCATAGTGCATACTGATCAGCGCCGACCACAGACTCGCCTTTTGGGATAAGCCCTGCACGCTAAAGGATAAGAAAGGAAACCCCAGACTCAGCCCTAGCATGATTAAGGTCGCGGCCCCATAGGCCCAAATCGGCTGAAAGGGAGTGGCCAACACGGACTGCAATCCATGCTGACATCTTGGGCAATGGGTACGATAGCCAGGCTGAGGCTCTGTGTAAGGCGTGACTAAACCACACTCCTCGCAGGCCTGTAACACGCCATCATGGCGGGAATAAATGTTCTGTGACACGGCAACTCCTCACTCTGGTCACGATTAAAGAGGATTATTAGCAACGAATAATCGTCATGAAATCAGGCGCCCCTGCCGCTGTAGTACCACTTAACGGCAAGAGCACCCTTATACAATCTTTAATCCGCGGTGTTTGCCAGAGTCCAATCGCCGCCCAATGCCTTATAAAGCGACACCACACTCGAGGCCGTTTGTAGGCGGGCTAACACTTCCGCATCCTTCATATTGTTTTTCACATTCTGCGCAGTTAACACGCTCAAGTGATTTTCTAAACCGGCGCGATACAGCGAAGTCGCTTTTTGTACCGCGACCTCAGATTGCGCCTCTGCCTTTGCAATAAATCGATGATATTGCTGGTTATTGCCATAATGCTTTAGCACGGTTTCGACTTCATTGATGGCGTTATTCACCGCCTGCTGATAGCTAAGCGCCGCGGTTTTAAAACCCGCTTCCTGTATCTCCACCATGGCTTGAGTGCGGCCACCATCGAAGACATTCCAGCTCACGCCCGCACCTAAAGCCCAAGTAAGGGAATCCGATGAGAAGAGATCGTCAATATGATCGGCCGATAATCCCGGTGCCCCCGTTAAGAAAAAGCTCGGATACTTAGCCGCAATCGCCGCGCCAAGCTCTTGGTTTTTGGCGGCCATTTCACGCTCGGCAATGGCAATATCTAAACGGCGTGTCAGTAACTCTGAAGGTACGCCCGTTGGGATTAACTCCGTCATTGCGGGTAATGCCGCGGTGCTTAACCGTCCTGACGTCTCATTGAGGTTTTCCCCGAGCAAAATCGCCAATCGATGCAAATGCGCCTGCTCGGCCGAACTTAACATGGGTAACATGGCCTCGCTGGCGGCAAGCGCCGCCTTGGCATTAGCGACATCCAGCGGCGAGCCATAACCATTGCGCTCCAAGGATTCCACCAAGGCCAAGACTTCGGCTTGTTCGGCAATGTTTTGCCTTGCGATCGCCATCCGCTCCTGCGTACCACGGTATTGCAGATAGTTATCGATAACCTCCGCCGTCATTAGGGTTGTCAAATTAGCGCGGTACAATTGCGCCTGCTCGGCACGGATTTCTGCGGCCTGCGTTAAACTCGCGATTCGGCCAAACAAATCCGCCTCCCAAGCAATGGTCGCGCCCACGGTTGTACTGTTCGGGTCGCGATTCATCAACTTAAGGTTGCCGCCCCCCAAACCTGCGGGCAGATCGATGCCTCCAACCGCACTGCCCATCAGCGGATCGTTTTCACTGATGCGCATATCGAGGTACCCCGCGCCCACCGAAATGGTCGGTACTTTTAACGATGACACCGCCGCCTGATAGGCCCGTGCGGCGCGCACACGCTCGCTGGCGATCTGCAGACTAATATTTTGCTGCTGCGCCTTTACGACCAGCGCATTGAGCTGAGGGTCGTTAAACTGACGCCACCAAGCTTGGTAAGCCAAGGCCTCTTGGCTCACGCCCTCTGTCGCCGCATTCAAATACAGCTCATTGACTTTCACCTTTGGCGGTGCGTAATCAGGCGACATACTGCATCCGCCAAGCAAGCTCATTGCCGTAAAGGCCATTAATAGATGTTTATTCATGTTTAGGCCCCTTTGGCACTGCTAATAACCGATGGTGTGTTGTCCGTTTGAGCATCGACTAATGCATCTTCCTCACGCTCTTCTCGACGATAAAAGAGTCGATACAAGGCAGGCATCACAAACAAGGACAGCACAGACGCTGCGGTCAAACCGCCAATAATGGTCGCGGCCATTTGGTCAAACAGTCTGTCGGTCAACAAGGGGATCATCCCCAGCGCCGTCGTCAGCGCCGCCATTGAAATCGCCATAGTGCGGTTGAGCGTCGCCGCCTTAATCGCCTCGGCAATTCTGCGGCCATTGCGGCGTTCGAGTTCAATCTGATCCATTAGCACAATGCCATTTTTGATGATCATTCCCGACAGACAGATCATGCCGACGATCGCCATAAAGCCGAAGGGTTTGTCCAATAAGAGTAAACTCCAGACTATGCCTATCGCCGCCAATGGCAGAGTAATCATAATGATCAGCGGTTGACGGAAGGCGTTAAACATCGCCACCAAAATAATCACCATCAACAGGGTTGCCTTAGGGTTTTGCTGCATCAAGTCGTCAATCGAGCGCTGTTCATCATAGTATTCACCGCCCCATTCCATCCGATAGCCTTCGGGCAGCGCAATCGCCTCGATATCTGCCGCAATGCTTTGGCGTACGTTCGATGCGGTATCGCCACTCACGCCCGCTTGAGCGGTGATTGCAGGTAAGCGGTTGCGACGCCACACCATGCTTTCCTCACCTTTAATCTCAATACTCTCAACCACTTGCCCCATAGGTACGCTGTGTGTGCCGAGTAATGAACGCACGGGAATATTTTCAAAATGCTCTAAAGAGGCATCGGCGCTACGCAATTTAATCGGGATCAAATCGTCACCGTGTCGCATAGTGCCAACATGGGTGCCTTCGGTGACACGATTGATAGCATTGGCAATATCGGTGCGTGTCACGCCAGCTAAACGGGCGGCATGCAAATCCACCTGTGGCGTCATGACTTTGCTCTCTTGTCGCCAGTCATCGCGAACGTATTTTAAATTTGGATGTTGGCGCATGATGTCCTTAGCCTGATTGGCTAAGCTATGCAGCACCTCGGGATCCGGGCCAATAAAACGCGCTTCAATCGAATATTTATCCTTAGTCGCCAGCTTTAACTCCCTAAATCTTGGCTCTGCATAGGGAAATTCCTTGGCTAACCAGGCATCGCCACGCTGCACTAAGGTGTCGATATCATCGAAACTGCGCATATTGACGAGGATCTGGCCATAGCTCGCATCCAAAGGCTCAGGCTCGACCGTGACCGAGAACCGCGGTGCACTTTCGCCCACATAACTGGAGATGCTTGCCACCTCAGGTTGCGCCAGTAACCAATGCTCGACCTTACGCATATCCGTCGAGGTCTGCTCGATGCGCCCGCCATTGGGCAGCCAATAATCGAGGAACACGATGGCGCGATCGGACGACGGCATAAAATTCACTTTCAATAACGGCGCGATCAGTAAGGTGCCCAGCAGTAAAGGCACGGTAAAGAGAATGGTCTTCTTCGGGTTTTCTACGACCCACTCCACCGCTTGTTGATACATCAGCGTGTAGCGAGAAGGCGGTTTCGCATTTTCAGCATCGACTTCGCTGGTTTTTCCCAAGAAATACCAACACATCAGCGGGGTAACGACCATGGCGATAATCCATGAGAGCAGCAGCGAGCTACACAACACCTGCACAATCGAGAGTGAAAACTCCGCCGAGTCGGTTTGTGATAGCAGCACGGGCGCCGTGCCCATAGCGGCAATCACAGTGGCACCGAGGAGCGGCATGGCCATTTCTTTAATGCTGTCGATAACCGCCTGAGTACGCTCTATACCCTGCTTGATCTTGGCTTGGAACAGATCGACAATCACAATGGCATTATCCACCAGCATCCCTAGCGCTAATACAAAGGAGCCGAGGGAAACCCGCTGCAAATCGACGCTGGTTAGATTCATATAAATCAAGGTGAACAAAATAGTGAGCAGCAGACTCACTCCCACAATCGCGGCGCTGCGCCATCCCATAAAGATCAGCAGCACGACAACCACAATCACCACACTCTCAATTAAGTTAACGATAAAGTTGTTAACCGACTTTTGAACTTCTTCCGGTTGATAGGCAATCACCCCAATGCCCGCACCATCTGGTAACTTGGCTTGATAATCAGCCAGCACCGCCTTTAAGGTATCGCCGATGCTGACCACGTTTATGCCATTCACAGGGCTGACGGCCAAGGTAATCGCCTGTTGGCCGTTATAGCGGCTGAGTGTTGAGGCAGGATCTTGATACGCCATAGTCACATCGGCAATATCCCCTAAGCGGATCACCGCCGATTGCAGCCCATTTAAGCCAGTCTGAATGCTGAGATTGCGAATATCCTCAATACTCTTAAAGGTATCGCCCTGCTCCACGCGTAGGTTTTCGATGCCAAGATCAAAATCCCCCGCCACAATCGGCATATTCTGGCTATGCAATTGCTCAATTAATTGCAGCATGGTGAGGTTAGCTTCCGCCAAACGCTCCTCGGAGATGCGGATATTCACCTCCTGCTCGTTAATGCCGTGCAGCTGAACTTTCTTCACCCCATCGACGGCTTTAATGCGGCGCTGTAACTCTCGCGCATGATCCTTCAATTCCGCCATTTCCATGTTGTCGCCATAGACAGCGAACAACATGCCGTAGACTTCAGAGAATTCATCTTGAACTATGCTGATTTGCGCCTGCACTGGCAGCTCTAATTTGACGTCTTCCACTTTACGGCGCATCAAATCCCACTGTTGTGGCAAGGCCTCCGAGTTCACTTTTTCCTTCAGATCGACAAAGATCATCGAACTGCCCGGACGAGATAGTGAACGTAACTTCCAGAGGGATTCCATCTCCTCGAGCTTAGTTTCAATTTTATCGGTAACTAACTGCTCGACTTCCTTGGCATTCGCGCCGGGATAGAGGGTCACAATCACCGCACTTTTTACGGTAAAAGACGGATCTTCCAGCTTGCCTAGGTCGAAGTAGGAATAAATCCCCGCGATGATCGACAGCACAGTGAAGAAAATAACAAAGGTTTTTTGCCTTAGCGCAAAGGTTGAAAGACTCATGATTTAACCGACGCCCCACGTAAAATGGTGACAGCTTGGCCTTCTTCGACAAAAGCGCCGCCCGCAATCACGATGGGCTCACCAGAGGTTAAGCCGCCGGTCACGCATAAAGAATCGTCGGTCTGACTCACAGATTCCACGGGAGTCGCACTCACATGCTCGGCAATGACACGATTGACATAAAGTTGGTTCTCGCGGCTCGTAACCGCCATGGCAGGAATACAATAGATAGGTTTATCACTAGCATAAGGCAGAGCGACGTCCACACTCACCGCCTTGCCCGCGACTAACTGTTTTGGAACATGCGCTAGATTAAAGGTCACCTCATAGGTGCGCTTTAGGCGATCGGGCACTGACGCGATTTTGGCAACTACAGCGGGTACGGCTTCCGTGCCCTTAAACCAAGTCACTTGGCCTTCGGTGCCAAGTTTTAGGTTCCAGATCTGGCTCTCGGGCACATCCACTACCGCATTGAGTCGTTCTGGGCGATGAATGGTCAGGATTGTTGTGCCAACATTGACTTGTTCATGCTGATCGACAAAGGTTTTACCCACCACACCGTCATAGGGCGCGGTCAGCTCAGTGTAACGCAGGGCATCCTGGGCTTTTTTCAGCGACTGGCTGACTAATTCAACGCCCGCTTTCGCGCGCGCTTCGGCGGCCACGGCACGGTCTAACTTCACGCTGGCAATCGCGCGGTCATTAATCGCACTTTTAACCCTTTGCAGTTCGATTTTTGCTAATTGATGGGCGGTTTTCGCCTCATCCAACTTAGCCGTCAGCTCCAGAACACTGACTTGAAAATCATGGGGATCGAGCCTTGCAATCACTTGTCCCTTGGTAACCTCTACTCCTTCTTCGGCCAACAGTTCAGCGAGGACGCCTTGGACTCGGAAGGACAAATCCGCACGATTCTCCGACTCCAACACGCCGCTAAACTTGTAACCTTTATCCGTGACAGCTGCGGGCAGTTCCATCACTTGTACTAACGGACGTTTTGAGGTTGTGAGGGTTTGGTCTTCACTGCTGCCACAGCCTGCGAGCACTAATGCAATGCCCGCACAACACAAA
The DNA here is from genome assembly GCF_019457635.1 of Shewanella mangrovisoli. Lineage (NCBI taxonomy): Bacteria > Pseudomonadati > Pseudomonadota > Gammaproteobacteria > Alteromonadales > Shewanellaceae > Shewanella > Shewanella mangrovisoli. Next base: position 2,209,141 of record NZ_CP080412.1, on the reverse strand, counting down.
CCCGTTCCGATTTTGATTGGTTTTACTCTGTTCACCACAATTTCCTGTAACTAGGACTAAGGCGGCACAGAGTAAAGGAGGTGAATTTATTGGACAATAATCAAAAAAGGTACATCAATGTCACGAATTTTGTGACAATGTGACATCCGGTGTCTTACTCGCCTCATGAATTAAGCTATCGATTAGCAGCCGAGCCGCATGGGTCATGCCTTTGCGGCTAGGATAGACTAACCAGGCATCGTCAACGTAAACCTCATACTCGGGTAAAACTTCAACCAAATTACCCAATTGCAAGTGTTCAACCACACTTAATTCGGATAATAAACTGATCCCTGCACCACTTAAAATGGCATGACGAATATATTGGCTACTGTTAGAAACCAGTCGACTTTTTACTCGATATTCACCTAAATTAAATTTCCAACGATCTTCTAATTCACCATTTTGTAAACGATAGATCATTAATGCATGTTGACTGAGATCATCCAGTGATGTTGGCATACCATGGGCCGCAATATAATCAGGGCTTGCATATAATTTGCGACACACGCGCATTAACGGTCGAGCGACAAAAGAATTATCTTTGATATTCCCGATATGAATACAGGCATCCAAACCATAATTTAAGATATCGTGATAACCAAGATTACTTACATGGGTTTCTAAGGTAATAAGAGGGTAATTTTTTAAAAAGTCCTGCAATAAATGATGGGTCACAACATCGGCATCGCCAACTAAACCTAGCTTGACCGATCCCGTTGGCATATTACGTTGATTTTTGACCGACTCATTCAAGGATTCGAGCCTTGGGATAATCTCCATCAACTGCTGATGGTAGTTTTCGCCTGTGGGTGTCAGCGACAATTGGCGTGTCGTGCGGGTAAACAGCTTAGTCCCCAGATCCGCCTCTAACTCACCGATACGGCGACTGACCGAAGCCCGCGGGCTCCCAATCGAACTGGCCGCGGCAGCAAAACTGCCTAACTCAACGACCAACAAAAACAGCCTAAGATCATTAATTCTCACATTCACCTCGTTCTATTTGTCCGCCATCAGCGTAGCGCTCGCGTGACGATCCGCTAGCCTCGAATCTTATCGCCGCAATGCTGCACACTATACAGGATAGCAAATTGATTTATCGACCTTTTGCATCTCGCTAGATCAGGATAAGGCGTGAGCAATAAAACAGCCTTTTTAGAAGCGGTAAATTGACCGAATAATATTTAAGCAGGTTAAGAGTAAAACGACTAGTTTAGACACAATACCAACACCACTAAATACAACCTATCTTTATTGGTGACAGGATGTTTCAAATTCCTCGATAAATGCGACTATTTTAAAACTGAGAGTTTTGAAATGTAGAACTTTGACCATTCTGACAAAAATAAAATGTTAAATTATGTTTTTAAGACTTATTTAAGGTTTATTTTTAAGCACTTACTAACGTTTATTTAATTTGCCACTTCAACACTAACTTGACACAGATCACATTATTTAAAACTACTTATCCTCGACTCTTTAATAATAAAATTGACATTGTAAAGACGATGTTTAGTTACATTGAGATACATCTAGTCATTTTCGCACGCCATACCGCCATTCTTTATTTTTTAGCACACTTAATTAGCCTTTTAAATATTACAAATGCAACAGCGTCGCAGCTATTGAATAACAATTAAGCGGTTGATATTAAAGTTGTTAATGATAATTTTCCGGCTATGGAGGGCAGTTGCAAATAAATATAAGCCATGATGAAAACCTTCCTGATCATCACGGCATAACAAAGGGAATGAAAATATGACTACGCAAACAACCGTGGCACGTGCGGTTCGTTTTAGTTTACTCGCTTTAGTATCAACATCCTTATCGCCGTTGGTATTTGCCGCCGATGAAGCGGCCGTTATCGATGATAAAGTGGAGCGTATCGAAGTCACGGGTTCACGTATTAAACGTACCGATCTTGAAAATGCCTCCCCTATCGTGGTGGTGAGCGCAGCAGATATCGAAAAAGGCGGCTTTAACTCAGTGCAAGACGTGTTAGGTAACCTGTCGCAAAACTCTGGCGGCTCGATGACCCAGCAGGAAGTGCACGGCTTTACCCCTGCGGCATCGGCCGTCAACCTGCGTGGTGTGGGCGCTGGCCGCGTACTGACGTTAATCAATGGCAAACGTGTGCCTAAATATCCGTTTGGTGCTGGTGGGACTGACAGCTTTGTCGATACTGCCAACATTCCGTTAGGGGCGATTGAGCGCATCGAGATTTTAACCACAGGCGCCTCGGCAATTTACGGCTCAGATGCGATGGGCGGTGTTATTAACATCATCTTGAAAAAAGACGTTGAACAAAGCACCTTCAAATACCGTCACTCCGATACCTTCGATGGTGGTCTGCAAAATAACCAGTTCTCCTTTATGACGGGTGTCAGCAGTGATAAAGCAAACCTGACCTTCTTCGCCGAGTATGAAGACCGCCAAGCGTTAAAGGCCTCGGATCGTCCTGAATGGGGAACCGATATTGTTCCGGGTAACTACTATTCCAGTTACAGCTCCTATGGCGCCAACCTTGTGGATAGCAATGGTAAATTACTCAAGACCTTAAGCGCCGCAGAATGTGATGCGCGCGGCTATGTGATGATGGCCAATGGTAAGTGTGGTTTCGATCGCTCCGCACAGCGCGACTTTTCGCCAGAGCAAAAACGTTACTCAACCATGATCAACCTCACCAAAGACTTAAACGACAATCATCAGCTGTATTCGCGCCTCGATTACACCCATGCCTCGACCTACACTGAAATTGAATCGGCAACGGTCGGCGAAGATTTTATGTTCAATGTATCGGGCAATAACGTCACTATTGTTGATGAACTCAATGGGTTATCCCAAGTTTTCGATAAAAATACCGCCTTCGGCGGAGATTTTGCCGGCGCCGCCGATGGGGACTATTACTACACTCGCCGTATGTCTGAGTTAGGTCCGCGTACCTCTGACTTTGAGACTAACAATTTCTCCTTCTTATTAGGCAGCAAAGGTTACCTCACCGATTCAATCGAGTACGACACCTCATGGTCGATTGCACGCCAAACGGTGGAATCCACCACCGCAGGCTCGCCAACCTACCAAAGCATGTGGAACTACCTCACCGCGGGCACAAACGGTAATTCGCTACTGGATGTGATCTCGGCAGAAGATGCAGCATTGCTGGATTTCCAAGGTGGCAAGAAGGGGCAATCCACCCTATCGAGCTTCAATGCGGGGATCAGTGGCGATGCCTTTGAATTACCAGCAGGCACAGTGGCTTATGCCGTGGGCGTCGAATACGGAAAAGAATGGTTCTACGATAAGTCAGATAGTTTCACCAGCAATGGTGGCGTGATTGGTAAAGGTGGCAGCAGCGCCCAAGGTGAACGTGAGCAATATGCTGGTTATGCCGAAGTCGCCGTGCCCGTGATCGAAAACCTCACAGTCACCCTTGCGGGCCGTTACGACTACTATGACGATTTATCCGATGTCGGTGGTCAATTTAGCCCACAGGTCGCGGTCGAGTATCGCCCGATTGATAACCTGTTGTTACGCGGTCTGTATGCGGAAACCTTCCGCGCACCGGATATGCAGCGCTTATTTGGTGAGCCAACGGCAGCCTATAGCACAGTGATCGACACTCCAACCTGTGAAGCCGCAGGTGGCACAGGCCCAGCCTGTGAGAAGATTGACTCACTGCCAATTACTATCGGTGCCAACCCAGAGCTGGAAGCGGAAACCGGTAAAAACTATAACCTTGGAATGGTGTGGGATTATAACGATCTCAATTTAACCTTGGACTACTGGATTGTTGAAATCGATAACCTAGTGAACAGTCCAAGCGCCCAGTATATCTTGGATCACGCTGACGCCTTCGCCGATAAGATTTTCCGCGATGCCAGCGGCAAGTTAATTCAAGTGAATACTCAAGCGATTAACATGTCATCCCAAGAAACCTCGGGTATCGACTTCTCGGTAGGTTATCGCTATGAAACGTCAGGCTACGGCGATTTAACCGCACGGTTAGAGGGCACCTATTTGCTGAAATGGGAAGAGCAATTAACCCCAGATTCTGAGCCTTTAGATCTGATCGATGGTGACGGCTCTGCCCCGCAAATCCGTGGTAACTTAAATCTGGGTTGGAACTACGATGACTTCGCCACTAACCTGCTGATCAAGTACACAGATAGCATGAATGGCCAGCGTAAAGAGGCATTCATTAACAATGGCTTAGCGGACAAGTATGCCGTCACAATCGACAGCCATGTCGAAGTAAACTGGGCCGCCAGCTATATGTTAACCGATGCGATTAAGTTCTCTGGCGGTATTAATAATATCTTCGATGCAGGCCCTGAGATTGATGAAACCCAAAACTCTTGGCCGCATTATCCACGTTCTTACTACAACGTTGTTGGGCGTGAATATTATTTAGCGGTAGAGATGAACTTCTAATCAACCTCATGTTTTGATTAGCTGTGCTTCCTAAAACACAAAGCCGAGCAATTGCTCGGCTTTTATCTATAGGCTTCACGCTCAGTTACGCATAGGTATCAATCGATTTGCCTTGACTCGCCTCACGGGCGCGCTCCTTGGTAGACTCACTCAGCTCTTCCACTTTGGCTGGCGTAGGCTGAGCGGGCAACACAGTGGGTGAAGACGACGGTTGGCGGCATAGCTGTGCGCTAACATTGGGCTGCTTGCACTGATATTCATTGCGATCCCCTAGTCGATTTAGGCTCAACACTTAGCCTAGAAGCCAATACTTAACTGACGCTTAAGCGTTTCGTCACTGTTTGCCTGAATACTTCTAGCTGCATTCTGAATAGTTACCGCCCACACAAGCTTATATCCCCCTTGTGGCATCCAGCGCACAATGCCACAATGCGAGCAAAATCAATGCGTGCCAACGGCGCCCCTCGATAGGAGCATCATCTTGACCCTTTTTGGTATTAAAAATTGCGATACAGTGCGTAAAGCACGTAAATGGATTGAAACTCATCAACTTTCGGTCAACTTCCATGACTTTAGGGAAGATGGATTAGCAGAAAAGGATCTTCAGCATTGGTGTCAAATTGCAGGATGGGAAACCGTCTTTAATAAACGCAGTACCAGTTTTCGCGCCTTGAGTGATGCCGATAAAGCGGATATCGACCAGGCCAAAGCCATTCAACTGATGCTCACTCACCCGACGCTGATCAAGCGTCCTGTGCTCACCGTGGGTGAACAAGTGTTGGTAGGCTTTAACGAAGCCGAATATAAGAAGGTGTTTTCCCTATGACGCACGCTTCGAAAATTGGCCCAGTTACCGAACTGACTAAAGAGTTGATCGCCCGTCCTTCGGTCACCCCGCTGGATGAAGGCTGCCAAACCCTGATGGCCGAACGTCTTACCGCCATTGGCTTTAATATTGAGCCCATGGTCTTTGAAGACACCACCAATATGTGGGCGCGTCGCGGTAATGAAGGCCCAGTATTTTGTTTTGCCGGCCATACCGATGTGGTCCCCGCGGGCGATTTGAGCCGCTGGCATACCCCGCCTTTTGAGCCCACCATTATCGACGGTTATCTTTATGGCCGCGGCGCCGCCGACATGAAAGGCTCGTTGGCGGCGATGATCGTTGCGACCGAACGTTTTGTGGCTAAGCACCCCAATCATCCCGGTTCGATTGCGTTTTTGATCACCAGTGATGAAGAAGGCCCCTTTATCAATGGCACCACACGGGTAATCGACACCCTAGAAGCCCGTAATGAAAAAATCACTTGGGCGCTGGTGGGCGAGCCCTCATCGACCCTAAAACTCGGTGATGTAGTCAAAAATGGTCGCCGTGGTAGTCTCACCGCCAACTTGACCGTTAAGGGCATTCAGGGCCATGTGGCCTATCCGCACCTTGCAGATAACCCAATTCACAAAGCCGCACCATTTTTAGCCGAGTTAAGCCAAACCCATTGGGATAATGGCAACGAATTCTTCCCGCCCACCAGCATGCAAATCGCCAATATTAACGGCGGCACGGGCGCATCGAACGTGATCCCAGGCACCCTAGAGGTGATGTTTAATTTCCGTTATTCGACCGAAGTGACCGCCGAGATATTAATCGAGCGCGTAGAAGCCTTATTAACCGCCCACGAACTGGATTATGACCTCAGCTGGACCTTCAACGGCCTGCCCTTTTTAACTGGCGAAGGCCCACTGTTAGACGCAACTCGCCATGCGATTCGTCAGATCACTGGCTATGATACCGATCCGCAAACCACGGGCGGTACCTCTGATGGACGCTTTATTGCGCCAACCGGCGCCAAAGTGTTGGAACTCGGCCCAGTGAACGCCACTATCCATAAAGTGAACGAGTGCGTAAAAATCGACGATCTCGAGCAGTTAGCCCTGTGCTACGAAGTGATTTTGGAACAGTTACTGTGTTAAACGCCACGCCACGCTTAGCCAATACTGCCCAGCTCTATGGAATAGAAAGTGGAATAGAGAGCGGAATAGAGAGTGGTGTCGCAAGCGGTTTAGACACGGGCTTAAATACCGACTTATCCGCTGCTGTAACACAAGTTCCGGCGGATAGACTGCAGCTAGTCGAACTGCTGAGCCCCTATCACCCGAGCGAAACTCGCTTCATGCTGGAAGCCCAAACTGCCATCGCCTTTAAGGCGATGGAGGACAGCGCCGCTAAAGATGGGATAGCTCTCGCGATTTGCTCGGCCTATCGTCCTTTTGACCGGCAACTCGCCATTTGGAACGCCAAGGCCAGCGGTAAGCGCGTTGTGCTGGATATCAACGAGCAGCCCGTGGATATCAGTCCACTGAGCGATGATGCATTAGTCGATTTGATTTTACTCTGGTCGGCACTGCCTGGCGCGTCACGTCATCACTGGGGCACGGATATCGATGTGTTTGATGCCAAGCAAATCGAGGTAAAATCCCTGCGTTTAGTGGAAGCCGAATACATTGACGGCGGCCCCTGCGCCCACTTGCACCACTGGCTACTCCAGCACGCCAAAACCTTTGGGTTTTATTTTCCTTTTCAGCGCGGTAAAAGTGCCGTCAGCGCCGAGCCTTGGCATATCAGCTATTTCCCCGTGTCTCAAACCCTGTTACCCCAATTTGAGGTGCAGGCCTTAGCGCAGGTTATCCAGCACAGCGATATGCTGCTTAAAGAAGCGGTGCTCGCCCGCTTGCCTGTGCTTGTGGCGGAATATGTACATCGAATTGCAAAGCCTTAAGGGTTAGCAATTCAACAACTTGATGGCGCCCTACACTCGGCGCTTATCTTTAAAAAGTAGGTTTTATGGATTTTTCTTCATACAGACAACAAATTAGCATCGCGGGTAGTCAACTCAGTTACCTCGATATAGGCTCAGGCCCAGCACTGTTATTTGGCCACAGTTACCTCTGGGATAGCGCCATGTGGGCGCCGCAAATTGCCAGCTTGAGTCAACAGTATCGCTGCATCGTGCCGGATCTTTGGGGACACGGCCAATCGGGCGCCGTCCCAGACAGCTGCAACAGTCTCTTAGACATCAGCGAGCATATGCTAACCCTGATGGATACTCTCAATATCGAACAATTTGCGGTTATCGGTTTATCCGTGGGCGCCATGTGGGGCGCAGAGTTAGTGCTTAAAGCGCCGACGCGCGTCAATGCACTGGTGATGCTCGACAGTTTTATCGGGTTTGAACCCGAGATCACCCGCGCCAAATATTTTGGCATGCTGGACATGATCCAAGCCGCCGGCAGTATTCCAGCACCACTTATCAGCGCTATTTCACCGCTGTTTTTTGCCGATAATGCCAAAGAAAATAACCCCGAATTATTGCAGCGTTTTGAAGCCTACTTGGCCGCGCAAACGCCAGAGACTATCCCCAGCATAGTTAAGCTTGGGCGGATGATTTTTGGCCGCCGCGATACCATGGAATTTGCCGAGCAATTTACTCTGCCCTGTTTAGTCATGGTCGGGGTAGAAGACAAGGCTCGCAGCGTACTCGAAAGTTACCTGATGAGCGATGCCATCGACGGTAGTCAATTAGTGCATATTCCTAACGCTGGGCATATTTCCAGCCTAGAGCAAGCTGATTTTGTCACTGAGCATTTAACTCGGTTTTTAGCGAAGGTATTGTAACTGCGCACCTATCATCAATGTGTCACTACACTGTGGCACATTGGATAGACCAGCAAGCGTAAATTTACTGGTATACTCTTGCTAAAAATGTGCTGCTTGCATCACTTAGGGCAATAAAGACATTTTAATATGTCAATAAAACAATAGGTTAAAATGAAACTACTCAAACCCTTATTCGATAACAACCGCCGCTGGGCCGGACGCATCCGCCAAGAGCACCCTGATTTTTTTGAGCAACTGGCAAAACAGCAGAACCCTGAATATCTTTGGATTGGTTGTTCCGACAGCCGAGTACCTTCAAACCAAATCATCGATTTAATGCCGGGCGAAGTCTTCGTTCACCGCAATATTGCCAACATGGTGATCCACACCGATCTTAACTGCCTGTCTGTACTGCAATACGCCATCGATGTGCTTAAGGTGAAGCACATTATGGTAGTCGGCCACTACGGCTGTGGTGGTGTACGTGCGGCCATGGGCAGCCAGCGCTTAGGCCTTATCGACAACTGGCTCGGCCATTTACGCGATATTTACCGCATCTACCACGATGAATTAATGCAAATGGATGAAGCCAAGCGTTTCGACCGCCTGTGTGAACTCAACGTAATTGAGCAAGTGGCCAACGTCACCAGCACCACCATCGTGCAGGAAGCGTGGGCTCGCGGCCAAGAACTGGCGATCCACGGCTGGATTTACGGTATCGATAATGGTCTGTTAACCGACCTTGATGTGACTGTCGATCGCGCGCAAAAGATTTAAATCGGTTTGAGTGAAACGCGCCATAAGCGCGACGTTTTCTCCGCCAAAAACCTGCCCAGTGCAGGTTTTTTGTTTTAATGCATCTATCGCACGCCACATACAAGATCCACCCGCAAGATTGAACCTGCAAAGATAAACGCCAAAGTCTTCCCCACTCGCCCCATAGACTCTGCATAACGCCGTTAAGCTCACGCTAATCGGCTAAACCATGAGCTAAACCTCGCTTAATGGACTCGTATGCCTCAAATACAACGGCTCGCAAAGGTTAACAAGCACGAACACACGCAATAACACAGGGTTAAGTGAGCAAAATCTAAGCTCGAAACGTCAACATGACCTTATTTTCATCAATAAAACATCGCAAGGGATCTTTAGCCCAGTTATAATCCGCCAGTTAATTGCAGCGCGACCATGCGCCACAAATTCTAAGGAGATACCTTCCATGCCCGGTTTTGAATTATTTGGTCCAGAAGAAAAGCAAGAAGTCGCCGATGTGATGGAGCACGGCTTTACCTTCCGTTATAACTTCGACCATATGCGTAATGATCGCTGGAAGACTCGCGATATGGAGCAACTGCTCTGCGAGAAAATGAATGTTAAGCATGCTCACCTCTTATCTAGCGGTACTGCTGCGCTGCAAACAGCCTTAATGGCGGCAGGCATTGGTGCTGGCGACGAAGTAATCGTGCCACCTTTTACCTTTGTTGCTTCTGTAGAAGCCATTTTCATGGCCGGTGCAGTGCCTATTTTTGCCGAAATCGACGAGACCCTGTGTCTATCACCAGAAGGCATTGAAGCGGCGATCACCCCACGTACTAAAGCGGTAAACTTAGTACACATGTGTGGCTCTATGGGCAAGATGGACGAAATCAAAGCCGTCTGCGCTAAGCACAACATCGTATTGTTAGAAGATGCTTGCCAAGCCATTGGCGGCAGCTACAAGGGCCAAGCCCTAGGCACTATCGGTGATGTCGGTTGTTACTCTTTCGATTCTGTTAAAACCATCACCTGTGGTGAAGGCGGCGCGGTAATCACCAATAACACCGAAATCTACGATCACGCCCATATGTTCTCCGATCACGGCCATGACCATATTGGTAAAGACCGTGGCGCCGAGTCACACCCAATTATGGGTCTGAACTTCCGTATCTCTGAAATGAACGCGGCCTTAGGTTTAGCCCAGTTACGTAAACTCGATACCATTATCGACATTCAACGTAAAAACAAAAAAGTCATTAAAGAAGCGATGGCGAGCATTCCTGAAGTCAGCTTCCGCGAAATCCCCGATCCAGAGGGTGATTCAGCTGGCTTCTTAAGCTTTATGTTACCAACAGAAACTCGTACCCAAGAGATCAGCAAAAAACTGGCTGAGAATGGCGTTGACGGTTGCTTCTACTGGTACGTGAACAACTGGCATTATCTGAAAAACTGGAAACACATTCAGGAGCTTAAGGCCCCTGCTGCGTTGCCAATCACATTAATCGCCGACAGACCTGACTATACTCAAATTTCTGTGCCGAAATCTGATGCCATTATGAGCCGCACTATTTCCATGCTCATTAAATTGTCTTGGACCGATGCTCAGATTGCCGAGCGTATTGAAAACATTAAGAAAGCATTTGCCCAATAATTAAACGGGAGTTTTTGCAATGAGTTTTAAAAATTTTAAAGTAGTTGAAAAGATGATCTTCGGTCGTGGCTCCTTCGCACAATTAGACGAAGTATTAGCTGCACAGCGTAAGGCCGACGATGACTTCGTGGTATTTTTAGTCGATGACGTTCACCAAGGCAAACCACTCGAAGCACGCATCCCAGTGAAAGCCCAAGACCTACTGATTTGGGTTAACGTAGATGATGAGCCAAGCACAGTGCAAATCGACACCCTGACCGAACAAGTGCAAGCCTTCAACGGCAAGCAACCAGTTAGCGTCGTCGGTTTAGGTGGCGGTTCAACCATGGACGTGGCAAAAGCTGTGTCACTAATGCTGACCAACCCAGGCGGCTCTGCCATGTACCAAGGTTGGGATTTAATCAAAAACCCAGCGGTTCACCACATTGGTATTCCAACGATTTCTGGTACCGGTGCTGAAGCGTCACGCACCGCAGTATTGTGTGGCCCAGTGCGTAAACTGGGTCTGAACTCAGATTACACAGTGTTCGACCAAATCATCATGGACTCTGAGTTAATCGATGGCGTTGAAACTGACCAATGGTTCTACACAGGTATGGATTGCTATATCCACTGCGTTGAATCATTAGAAGGTACCTTCTTAAACGAATTCTCTAAGTCATACGCCGAAAAAGCCATGGAGCTTTGCCGCCAAGTGTACTTAGAAGATCACCCAGAAAAAGACGACAAGCTGATGATGGCGTCATTTATGGGCGGTATGAGTATCGCTTACAGCCAAGTGGGTGCATGCCACGCGGTATCTTATGGTCTGTCTTACATTCTCGGCTACCACCATGGTATCGGTAACTGTATCGCCTTCGACGTGTTAGAAGAATTCTACCCAGAAGGTGTGGCTGAATTCCGTCTGATGATGAAGAAGCACAACATCACTCTGCCGAAGAACATCTGTAAAGATCTGCCAGATGAAACCATCGCGAAAATGGTTGCCGTGACTAAGAGCATGGGGCCATTATGGGCAAACGTGTACGGCCCAACATGGGAAGAGAAAGTCACTGACGAAATGTTGACTGCTCTGTTCCGTCGCATTTAAGCTCTCAAGCAGATGACAAGGGCTCGTTGTGAGCCCTTTTGTCTATCTACACTGCATATCTTTGATAAATTAGGATAATTTAATGAATGTGACTCTGTTAATCCCGGCGCGTTACGGTTCAAGCCGCTTCCCGGGCAAGCCCTTAGCCCCGATTAACGGCAAGCCGATGATCCAACACGTGTACGAACGCGCGTCGTTAGCCAAAGGCCTCACCAATATTTATGTTGCAACCGATGATGAGCGTATTAAAAGCGCCGTAGAAGGTTTCGGTGGCAAAGTAGTCATGACCAGCCCTGATGCCGCATCGGGCACAGACCGTATCAATGATGCGATTAACCAATTAGGTTTGAAGGATGACGATCTGGTCATTAACCTTCAAGGCGACCAACCGCTAATCGACCCGACTTCCATCGAGCAAGTGATCAGCCTCTTCGAACGTCATCCCGGCGAGTTCGAAATGGCGACCCTCGGCTATGAAATTGTCAACAAAGCCGAGCTCGACGATCCTATGCATGTGAAGATGGTGTTCGATAACGACTACTACGCGCTGTATTTCTCCCGCGCACGTATTCCCTTCGGCCGCGATACCAAAGATTATCCAGTTTACAAGCACTTAGGCGTGTATGCTTACACCCGTAGATTCGTGCAAGCCTTCGCCGCCCTCCCCTTAGGTCGTCTCGAAGATCTGGAAAAGTTAGAGCAGCTACGCGCCCTAGAACATGGCCATAAGATCAAAGTCGCCATCAGCGCCTTCGACTCAATCGAAGTTGACACGCCGGAAGATATTCGTAAGTGTGAGCAGCGTTTAGCCGTTGATTAATCAGGCCCTTGCTCAATAAGGAGTTGCCATGTCGAGCTTAGAAGTGTGGATCATTATTATTTTGGTGGTCGGGGTGATTGCCAGCAATCTTGCCGCACTGAAATACAGTGCCAAATTCAAACTGCCACAGTTTGGTCAGCACGATAAAGAGAAACAGTTAAAGACCGATAATCGCGCCAATCCCTCACCCGATGCCGATAAGTCTGCGGATGTGACAATTGAGAATGGCGATAAATCAACCCAAGTTGAGCAAGATAAACCCTAAGCGAATGGCTTTACTCCCCAGATTTATTCTTCAAAAAGGCGCACTAGCGCCTTTTTTATGGGAGAGAAATAACGTTTCAGCCTAGCTTGGCGTATACAACCAACCTTTCACAGCAAAGATGAAGCATTGAATAATAAAGATTAATACTCGCCACTAAAATGCGTTGGATAAGAACGTGCCTCACGTATTGAAGTTTCATACAAGCCGAAGCAAGACGCGTGGAAAGGAACAAAGGCGTGTCAGGACGTCAGCTGTATCAGGTGAATTTCGGGTAAAAATGTCTATGGGGTAACGCCTAAATTTAGCGCGGAAAACCGCGCAGTGGGTTGACGCGCCACCAACGCTTTTTGCTAACGATAAAATTTGATTGTTAGGATACGGCACGGCTCATGTAGTAAAACCGATCATCTTCACTTGTTAAACCAAACCCTTGTCTCTTATACAAATGAACGGCAGGGCTATTTTTAAACACTTTAAGCTTCAAAATGTGAAAGCCATGCTCTTTAGCCAGACGTTCTGCCTCAGCAATAGCGATTGAGCCAATCCCACGATTCTGGTAACTCTGATCCACTTGTAAATCTCGTAACCAGCACGCTTCAATGTCAAAAGATAATCTAACAACACCAACAAGCTTTTCTTCAAACAAAATATCAAAGTTCACAAGCTCTTGTGTCATTTGCTCAATTTGAGCTTGATCCCAATCTACATAGTATTGTGCATAATATGGCCGCATATTCGACAGAGTAAAGTATGCTGCTTTTGCTAAATCCTTAGCCAGTCTAATCTAGTCTCCTAACGCCTGCACTTGTTAACCCTTGCTTGCCACAATATTGAATATGGTAGATTCACCAATGTTAAGGCTGTTGGTAATAAAGAATGCCTCTACCTTTAAATCAAGAGGTATTTGACGCGATGGGTGCCCATCCAGCCACGCAAGTAACAATGTCATTTTCCCATCTTTATACTCACCAACTAGCGGAACGTCAGGAAATATAGCATCCGGCAACAGCCCCTCTTTAACACGGAAATAGACAGCAAATTCTTCAATTGAATAGGTCGATTCTTTCGGCAACGAGATTTCTAACAGGATAACCCCTGCGTCATCGCACGAGCAGCCTGATTTAGCCAAACCTCTTGTGATACTTGAAACCTTGACTACCGGAGCTGGAACTTTTTCCCAGTAATCTCCTTTCTCACCTTTTTGAGCTGGTCCAGGATGTTCTTCCCAGCCTTCCAAGGTGGGTTTAAAAAGGTCCGCACCTCCAAAGGAACAAGCGAATGTAGATTGGCTAAAAGCAGTAAATACAAGAATTAAAAATATGCTTAGATGCTTCATAATTCTCCTAGGGGGTTAACGCCTACAGCGTAGGTTTGTCCTGCTGGCTGTAATTGTTAAGCGCTTTATGTTGATTGTTTTGCATGCCAAGCATAGTACCTTTCGCTGCTACTCCAATTGGAAACAGTATTGCCCTCTAAAGCTTTTATTGCATCCCTCAAAGGCTCTGTAAGAGTTGTGTTAAAGTTACCGACTAGCCGCCCATTTGAAACATAAACATATTTTTTTTCGAAAAGATCGTCACAGCCTAATTTACACATTAGGGCTGCAACATTCCCAAAATCCAGCTTTTCTTCTGTGCTGCATTTTGACCTTTTCTTTATATGCGCAGCCACTAACATGTTTTCAGGTAAATCACGGCTACATAATATGCAAGGTGCGTGCTCGCGACCATTTAACAAAAATGCTCGGAGTAGTGATTGTTCAGCACGACGTTTTGTCACTGAATCAGGGTCAAGATCGAGATCCTCTATAGCTTTAGGCAAAGCTTTAGATAAGTTATTTGCCTGATCACTGACTTCAATATTTTTGTTAACTATGAACGAAGGCGCATTTGGAATATCAGGATTTGACATTCTTGCACCATAACCTTGTTGAACGAGAGCTTCTAATTGTTCAAGGTTCTTTACCCGCACATAATCTGCCTTGTACCTGGTACGGGTTGCGACATACATTCCATCCTCGTGTAGATGAGGAAACAAAGGAGTGCCTTCGTATTCTCCTCTACTGACTTTAGCTTGCAATGACATTCTGTTTCTCTTTTACGCTTAACGACCCGTGCATGCGCGCGAACTTGTGAGCGTCGCTGCAGCCGCAGGTTGCAAATGACGCGGCTTGTTATAAATCAATCGCCGTGATTGTTGGTTCATCATCGTATGTAACTATTTCAACAAAATCGTCGTCTGATACAACCGCAAAATGACAATATTTCTCTTTGTCCATAGAGCGATCTCTTTCTTCATAACAAAAATTGATTAACTCCGTGTCAAACAACTCGAATATGAAACTGCTAGCAAATACAGGCCCTTCAAACTGACTCTGGAATCTCAAAAGATCGCCTTCATCCATTACCCTGAATAAAGTAGGTGATCTAAACATAACGACATAAGAACTATCCAGTTTTCTGTATTCAATTTGGATTGTTAGTAAACCATAAGAGTATGAAAGATTGGCTAAAAATCTGTTCTGACCTAGATGTTCTTTGAGTCCTTTCCATGGTTCAACGTGCACACATCTCTCCTGATTTATAACGCCCGCCACAAACGCGAGCAACTTGTTGCGAGTCGAGCGCCCAAAGGGCGCGCTTTTGATGGCGATTGTTATATTTGCTTTGCGCCACTTAGGTACCCAGTAATTAACTTTCTATTGTGTTCATTTAAACGAGGCATAGAGCATTCAGATAACCTTTGTTCCGCTGTTTTACCCGAGGTATCTGTTAAGTCATGTTTAGCTCCGTTAACAATAAGCAACTTCACGATATTAGGGAAGCCTGCAGTGACTGCTCTGATTAGAGGTGTTGTATCAGAATAACTAGAATTTAAGTCAGCACCGGCTTTTATGAAAAGAGAGACTATATCCTCAGCACCACACTGAATTGCCATAATCAACGGCATGCCATTTGGATTCGCCCCAGCAGCAAGCAACTCTCGAGCTGATTTGACGTCACAGTCTGCCGCCTGAATTAATGAATCATCCAATTCCTTTTGACTCAAAATTTAACCTCGATACTGAACTTAACTCAGCCGACGCGTAGCGGTCGGCTGCAGTTTCTTGTTATATGGCCTATCGCAAGCGAACATGTTTGGCCACTCTGTTTTGTAGTAACCGGACAAGCTCAGGGTCCATTCGGTCATAGTTATCTGGTATATCTAGGCACACAAGCTTTTTTCCATGAAGCAAGTCTTTGAATTTCTTTGAGACCTTATTCCTGTGGGTCTTTTCCATGACGATTATAACGTCTGCCCACTCAACCAAATCTCCGCTTACGACCGTCTCGGCGTCAGCATTCGTTCCTGCTCCTATTGCATTGACCCCTTCGTACTGAGAAAAGACTTCTTCTCCAGTCGGGCTCCGCAATCTATTCTCACTGCATACGAAGAGCAGGTTCATAACTTTTCCGCCATATAACGCAAAGCACAACGGCGACGAGCCGCGCAGCGGGTTGACATCCCAGCGGCCGGCAGGCTGCGCGTGATGCGTATTCTTATGTTTCATTTACTAGGGCCGCTTTTAAACCCACATTATTAATAACCGCAACCCGAGATAAGCCTTTTACAAAACGATCGAATGCGGCAGGTTCTACCTTAAATGAGAACGAAGCGGCAAAACATACCTTCTCTCGAGGATAACGCGTACCTCTAGATACGATTTGTATAGCTGCAAGTATGCGCCCAGAACTATCAATGCAAGAGAACTTAATATCGAAGTAAGACAACTGATCACTCTCACCAGAGCAAAACTGAACGCGATCCTCTCGTTTCTTGGGAAAGCCAATCAGTTGTGCGCAAAACGCTTGAAACTGGGCTTCGTTAACGTAGCAATCGGCAGTACCGGCAAAGCCGCAACTTTCGCCCTTAACTTTTAGTTTCAGCAAATCATCTATTTCGGATAATTGCTCAAATTCCAAATGTTCACTCATGACTGTCCTGAAACATAACGCCCTGTTAATTGGCAAAATTTAGTTGGCTATAATCTTGAGCGGAGCGAAATCAGCCAACTGAATTTTGCCCACTATTCAACAGCTTGTTATATGCCTAGCTGCACCATTCCGCTAAAACATCGCTTGAAGAGCAACCATGCATTTTCAAGTCTAAAGGATCCACTCCAAATGCAAGCGCAAACTCCGGCTCCCCTTCAATTGTTATCAACCAATTAATGCCTATTCTAGCTATTCCCCAAACGGTCGCGGGTTTATATGATTCGAAATCACCACCTTCAATTATTGTCGACGTAACTTCAACTAAAACTGGGTCAATGACAGATTCAAGCAACTGTTCCGAAAGCTGTTTGACATACTCCTCATAGCTCCTTCCTTTAGGAGCAATAACTTGAGGTTCACAGCTTTTCAAAGAGGCCTCAATCTTCGTGATGGCGTCGATTCTATTCATGGCATATAACATCTATGGACACCCCGTTTTTTGCAAGAGAAATCAGACGATAACAAATGTGGTTTTGCAGCCATCTATTCGGATTCCTTGTAAGAGACTTGCTCTTGATCCCCGATGAACTTCGCTGGCTTGGCTCTAATCATTTTATCGTTTTCTAAGAAACGATGTTAGGCACAGAATTTCCAAGTCACGGTCTAACCTGTATTGTCATCACTTGCTTTCACTTAGCAAAACTGGATGTACTTTTCACTTAATAGGTTCGTTCTACGCTAAAATTTTCTTCTTTGGCCAATACAGCCCAAGAGATACGAACCAGTTTATTAGCTAACGCTACAATCACTTTATTTTTATGCATTCTCTTGAGCAACGAGGTTACCCATCCAAAGAACGGTTTTCCTTCTTTCAAATGTCTCATCACTGCTCTAGCACCATGGATAAACATACGTCTTAAGTAGGTATCTCCTCGCTTACTGATACCTAGCAGCAGTGACTTACCTCCACTCGAGTGCTGACTTGGCACTAATCCCATCCAAGCGGATAACTGGCGCCCTGATGAAAACGCTTTTGCATCACCAATACTGGCAACTAATGCGGATGAGGTTAGGCGACCAACACCAGGGATACCCCTGACCTTCTGACACTCATCACTGACTTCACTCGCGAGATCTATCTGCTTATCCAAATATTCCGCATACTGTTCAAGCTCTCTTAAACGTGTTTGCATTAATTTAATGTGCCCAACCAGCAGCTTTGGCAACTGATACTCTACCAAGCTAAAACCTTCTCTAAACCATTTTCTTAGCTGAAATCTTCCTGCAGGAACACTCACACCAAATTCTTGAAGGCTTGCCCTGATTCTATTGATTAATGCGGTACGGTCTCTGATTACGCCTTCTCTTTCTCGATGAAGCAGCAATAAAGCTTGTTGCTCTTCACTTTTAACGGAAACAAATCGCATCGTTGGTCGGCGAACAGCTTCACAAATCGCTTCAGCATCAGCCATATCGTTCTTATTTGTCTTTACGTAAGGCTTTACATACTGAGGTGGCATGAGCCTGACTTCATGGCCTAGCTTCCTTATTTCTCGAGCCCAATAATGAGAACTGGCACAGGCTTCCATTCCTATAAGACAAGGGGCTATATTGCTTAAAAACTTAATGACTTTATTTCTTCTTAAGGCTCTATTTACTAGTTTTTTCCCTGCCTTATCAAACGCACATAATTGAAAAACTGACTTGGCTAAATCAATTCCGATTGTATAAATATCACTCATGACGGTCTCCTTTTAAACTGACTTTCTCAGTATAGGAGGGGTGTCCATTTCATTATTTTATTAGTGCGCATGCGCGTTTACCTCGTTGAACCAATGAAAACGCGCACGATTAAGTATCTGTATGCAAAGAACTTATCAGCTTTCTGCCAAATACACCATCTGGAAAAACGCGCATGCGCGTTTTTCAAACCTATTAACTAAAAGTCAGCCACTATAGTCATTTGATTTTATAGCGTTTTATTTATTGCAAATGGAGTTAATGCACACTGATTTTGTCTAAAAATCATACCGAAACACCTAAATTTAAATATGACTGTATACCCGTACATTGTTAGCCGATTTATGGTAGAACCAAACATAGGTAACTAGATGAGAATTTGTATGGCAACTGGAGTGGGAATTTTCGATTGAGCTAACGAACCGAAATCAGGAATGGGGCAATTTCTTTTTAGCTGAGCTAACAGCTAGAGGGATAGCTAGGATTGGCATTGTTGCAACAGTGACCGTTGGCGGCATAGCAGCTCTTTTACATCTGCCCCATAGGGATATGGGAAATGCCACTATGATGTTGGGAACATCATTGGCCATGTGAACGCGACATTCGTACATCCATATACAGCAGATGCCGTCATCGAGCCTATAGGGATGCTTCTTATGAAATAAATAGGCGGCGAGTCACTGGGGAAACAATGACAATTCATCTTGCACACCTGACGACAAACTTATCTAGTTTTAGGGCTGAAACGAGCCAGAAAAGGCGATAGCGAACAAAATCCCACCTTATGCGGCATACGCTTTATCTACGCCATAAAAAGGCCAAGTGTGGAGAGCACTTG
Organism: Shewanella mangrovisoli; assembly: GCF_019457635.1. Lineage (NCBI taxonomy): Bacteria > Pseudomonadati > Pseudomonadota > Gammaproteobacteria > Alteromonadales > Shewanellaceae > Shewanella > Shewanella mangrovisoli. The sequence continues at coordinate 2,189,885 of NZ_CP080412.1, read as the reverse complement.
GCCTTTGGCTGGAGATGGAATGTGAGTCGAGTTTAGAAGCCTTCAACCCCTGCCATATCGGGAAGATGATGGGCAATCCCCTTATGGCAATCGATACAGGTTTTCTCACCACTGGCCAAGGATGTCGAGTGCATCTGGGCGGCGCGTGGCGACTGTCTGGTAAAGTCCATGTAGGTAAAGTTATGGCAGTTACGGCACTCAAGCGAGTCGTTTGCCTTTAACCGCTCCCATTCATGTTCGGCCAGCTCGCGACGTTTGTTCTCAAACTTTTCGCGGGTATTGATGGTACCAAACACTTTACCCCACACTTCTTTCGATGCCTGCATCTTACGAGCAATCTTATCGGTCCAGTTGTGCGGTACGTGGCAGTCAGGACAAGTCGCACGCACACCACTGCGGTTCGTGAAATGGATAGTCGACTGTAACTCTTGATAGACGTTATTTTCCATTTCATGGCAACCGATACAGAAGGCTTCTTTGTTGGTGGCTTCAAGCGCGGTGTTAAAGCCCCCCCAGAAGATCACCCCCGCCACAAAGCCACCTAAGGTTAAAAACCCTAAACTGTAGTGCACACTCGGACGATTGAGAACTTGCCAGATCTTTTTGAGTTTATCTAACATGCTGACTCCTAGTGTGTTTTCTGCTCAGTGTTCGCTTTAATCAGATGATCCATATCCACAAAGTCGTTCTCGACCAGTAATTTGGCATCCAGTTGCGGCACATGGCACTGAGTGCAGAAGTAACGTCTTGGCGAAAGCTCGGCTAAGAAGTTGTTATCCCTATCCATATAGTGAGTCACGCTGACCATAGGCGCTTGGGAGTCCCCCGTGCGGTGTCTGGCATGGCATGACATACACTTGTTGACCTTAAGATCGAGCTGATAGCCGTCGATCTTGTGCGGGATAACTGGTGGCTGCATCGGGTAGTTACGCATCTCTTTGATATCTTTGTTCAGCACCGCCTGCATGGCGGGCGGAGTTGGCTCAACGTTGATTGGCGCCTGACGCAAAGTATCGATTCTGTCCTCAGGAATACTCGCCGCAGTCACGCTGGTCATCATCAGGGTGGAGAAGGCAAGCACACTGAATGCTGAGACTAATTTGAATGTTTTCATCCTGTACTCCTTATACCTTGACGATTTTCACGGCGCATTTCTTAAAGTCGGTTTGTTTTGACAGTGGATCTGTCGCATCCAAGGTGACTTTGTTAATGAGCTGACTGGCATCGAACCAAGGTACGAACACGAGTCCCACAGGCGGTTTGTTGCGGCCACGGGTTTCGACACGGGTTTTAATTTCACCGCGGCGAGACACCACGCGCACTTCGTCACCACGGCGTAAGCCGCGTTTTTTCGCATCTTCTGGGTGCATAAAACACACTGCATCGGGGAAGGCACGATAAAGCTCTGGCACGCGTTGAGTCATCGAACCTGAATGCCAATGTTCGAGCACCCGTCCGGTGGATAACCACATATCGTATTCAGTGTCTGGCGATTCTGCGGGCGGCTCGAAGGGCAAGGCGTAAATCACTGCGCGGCCATCGGGTTTACCGTAAAACTCAAAGCCTGAGCCAGGTTTGACGTAAGGATCGCTGCCCTCACGGAAACGCCATTTGGTTTCTTTACCATCGACCACCGGCCAGCGAATACCATGGGCTTCGTGGTAGGCATCGAAAGGTGCTAAATCGTGACCATGGCCACGGCCAAAGGTGGCGTATTCTTCAAACAGGCCTTTTTGGACATAGAAGCCAAAATATTTCGCTTCGTTGTTTAAATACTTAGGATCGGTATCGGCCAGCGGGAACTTATCGACATTGCCGTTTTTGTACAGCACTTCAAATAAGGTTTTGCCCTTAAATTGTGGATTCGCCGCTAAGACTTCCTTCGACCAGACTTCGTCGGTCGTAAAGCGCTTAGAGAACTCCATCAACTGCCACAGATCCGAGTGGGATTCGCCCGGCGCCTGCACCATTTGATGCCAGAATTGAGTACGACGCTCGGCATTACCATAGGCGCCCTCTTTCTCAACCCACATGGCGGTTGGCAAAATTAAGTCCGCAGCCTGGGTCGTGACTGTGGGATAGGCATCGGATACCACAATAAAGTTGGCAGGATTACGATAGCCAGGTAAGCCTTCCTCGTTGATGTTCGGCCCCGCCTGCATATTGTTGTTCACTTGCACCCAATAGCAGTTCAAGTCGCCATCTTTTAAGCGGCGGTTTTGCTCTACGGCGTGATAACCGGGTTTTGGCGGAATAATGCCACTGGGGATCTTCCAAATTTCTTCGGCGTGTTTTCTATGCTCTGGGTTTGTTACCACCATGTCGGCAGGTAAACGGTGGGAGAAGGTTCCCACTTCGCGAGCCGTACCACAGGCAGAAGGCTGACCGGTTAACGAGAACGGGCTGTTACCGGGCGTTGAAATCTTACCTGTCAGTAAGTGAATGTTATAAATCAGGTTGTTACACCATACACCACGGGTATGTTGGTTAAAGCCCATGGTCCAGAAAGAGGTGACTTTCGTCTCGGGATCAGCATAGAGTTTGGCCAATTCGATGAGTTTAGCCTCAGGCACACCCGACATCTTGCTGACCTTCTCCACCGTATATTCGGCGACAAAGGCCTTAAAGGTATCGAAATCAATCGGAGTTGAATCCCCTGCCGTTTTCACGTTCTTGGCTTTCTGCTCCAGCGGATGGGTTGGACGTAAACCGTAGCCGATATCCGTAGTACCTTGGCGGAAGTTCACGTGCTTCTTCACAAAGTCCCAGTTCACTTTATCGTTTTGAATGATGTAGTTGGCGATAAAGTTCAGGATGGCTAAGTCGGTTTGCGGCGTAAATACTATAGGTAAATCTGCCAAGTCGAAGGAGCGATGTTCAAACGTCGATAAAACTGCGACCTTCACATGGGATGCGCTTAAACGGCGATCGGTGACCCGAGTCCATAAAATCGGGTGCATTTCAGCCATGTTGGAACCCCAAAGCACAAAGGCATCGGCCGCTTCCATATCATCGTAACAGCCCATAGGCTCATCGATACCGAAGGTACGCATAAAGCCGACAACGGCAGACGCCATACAGTGGCGCGCATTCGGGTCGATGTTGTTAGAGCCAAAGCCTGCCTTCATCAGCTTAACCGCGGCATAGCCTTCCCAAACGGTCCACTGGCCCGAGCCAAACATCCCAACCGCGGTCGGGCCTTTGGCTTTTAAGGTTTCTTTCCATTTCTGCGCCATGATATCGAAGGCGCTATCCCAACTAATGGGAGTGAATTCACCGTGCTTATCGTACTTGCCATCGGTCATTCTGAGCATTGGCGTGGTTAAACGATCGCTGCCGTACATAATTTTCGACAGGAAGTAACCTTTAATACAGTTAAGGCCGCGGTTTACTTCGCTGTTTGCATCGCCGTGGGTGGCAACCACTTTGCCCTCGCGGGTCGCGACAATCACGGAGCAACCCGTACCACAGAAGCGGCATGGGGCTTTGTTCCACTCTAATTTGGTTTGTTCTGAGCTGGTGATTAAGTTGCTCGCCGATGCCGGCAGCGCTAAGCCCGCTGCGCCCGCTGCTGCAATCACCGCATTGGCTTTGATAAAGTCACGTCTATTCATGTTCATTCTTCACCCTCTTCGAGCTCTTCACTCTGGTGGTAAACCATAGTGGCGGACAAGACGCCAGGAATGGCATTAATCTGTTCGATACCGTCCATCAAGGCACGTTGGGAGTCACCTTCAAGTACGACGACGAGTTTCACTTCGTTATTAACAGAGAGTTCGGCATTTTCAATCGCCATAATGTGTTGCCTAACATCCGCCATTTTGTGTGGCATGACTTGCACCACTAGACTCGTGATATGAAGCTCTTTGCTCATCCGACACTCCGCTTATTCATGCTGTTGTTATTATTCTTTAGGCCTCAACCTGCACCCGGCGGGCCGGTGAAGATTTGGCTAAACCATATGGCAAATCCCAATCCACTCACCAACAACACGGATAAGAGGGGGGCGAGAAATACGGTTAAAAAGATAAAAATTTTCAGTTCTAAGGATTTTTCTGCTGCGCTGTTAGCACTCATGCGTCCTCCAAGAGGTTCGTTCCTGTGATGGATTGCTCTGACCAATGCAGGATTTATAGGTATCTCAATTACATCTTTGATCCACGAAATGATCATAGCGTTAAGGTGTTAACAAACTGTATACCTCCAAATCGGTAAACCCTTTGATGCTTGATCCAGATCATCAATTTGGCGATAGATTTAGTTAGATCATGGTTTTTAAGCGTTTTTTTAGATTGTAAATCGATTGATTGGTTATATTTTTTTATTAACCAATTGCTAAAGCATGGAAAAGAGAGAGGCGCTAAGCAAGGAAACCGCACAAAATTTAAACAAAATATTCCTTAAGGAGTATTGGGAGATGGTAAAGGAAGGAACAAATTACCAATTATCCACGGCAAAATCGGTTTAACATCTGCGTCAAGGCGTTAACTCACTCAAGATACTGCTAAATCCTCTAGCGTATTGGCTAACTGACCCATCAATTTTTAGGTCTTTTAAAAGTCGTTTCGGCTAATTTATTCGCCACCAGCTTTGTCCTTTGGGGTTAGCGACCTGCGATAGCCTGTAGCGATAGCCCATAGTAAAAATCTACGCAGTAAGTACAAGTTTGTCGCGGCTAATGGTAGTTAGGTGAAAGTGGGCAATAAAAAAGCCGAACCCTAAGGTTCGGCTTTTAATGCTAAAGATGACGCGTTGCGCTCAACTCACTGAATCTACAGATTCAATCAGTAATGTATCAACATCATTAACTCAGCAAGATATGGTTTAAAATACGCTTTTCCGAGATGGGATAAGCCGTTCCCAGCGCCTGTGCAAAGCAAGACACGCGGTATTCTTCAATCATCCAACGGGCTTCAATCAGTGCCGCAGGCACGGGTTGCGAGCGTGGCACCTTAGCAAGCTGCGCCGCTAAGGCCTCCTGCACTTTAGTGATACTCTGCATATGCAAACGGTCACGGGTCGGATCCACGGGCAACTTGTCGATACGGGTTTCAATCGCCTTTAAGTAACGCGCCACATCCGCTAGGCGATTCCAACCACAGGCTTCGACGAATCCCTTGAACACTAATTGGTCTAATTGACTTTGAATATCACTCATCGCAAAAGCGATATCTAAGCTAATTTTGCCCTTGGTCCGCTTTTTAATGCCTTGGTAGAGCGTCAAAATTTGCTCCACTTTTAGGGCGATTTGCTCGGCGGTAGGGTTCAGCTCTTGGCGCACCCAATCCTTGGCCTGCTCGAACTGAGCAGCATCGCGCACATCCAGCGCCTTTTCATCGAGCAATTGCTGCACGGCTGCGGTAATGATGTCATCAATCAGAATTTGCACTTGACCAAATGGATTGAAATACATCGCCAGTTTTGCCTTGTTAGGCAGTGCCTGTTGCAGGTGTTTTACCGGCGATGGAATATTGAGTAACAACAAGCGACGTAGACCCTGACGGTGCGCCGCCTGCGCCTCAAATTCATCATCAAATAATTTGATAGCAACTGAGTCTTTATTGTCAATTAGTGCAGGGAAAGCCCGAACTTGATAGTTGCCCTTACGCTGCTCAAATTGTTTCGGTAAGTCGCCAAAGGACCACTCGGTGAGCGCTTCCTTTTCAATCCCCTTATCCGCCACTTGACGAATCGCCTTAGCGACCACGCCCTGTAACTCGGCCTTTAGGGTATCGAGTACCCGCCCCTGAGCCACTAACTTGCCCTTGTCGTCCTCAATCTTAAAGTTCATCTGCAAATGCGCGGGCATCTGCGTGACATCAAAATCTTCAGGATTAACGCGCGTACCACTCATACGCAAAAGCTGTTTGCACATGGCATCGAGTAAACTGGCGCTAAAGGGCTGCATCGCCTGCACGCAGGCGCGGGCATAATCGGGCGCAGGCACAAAGTTACGTCTCAGCCCCTTAGGTAAAGACTTAATCAGGGCGACGCATTTCTCCTCACGCATCCCCGCCACCAGCCAATCGAAATCCGTATCATCGATTTGATTGAGTAGCGCCACTGGAATATGCACAGAAACGCCATCATCACTCGCCGCGGGGTCGAAGTGATAACTCAGTTGCAGGCGGATATTACCCTTATGCCAAGTGTCAGGGAAATCGAGCGCCGAGATATGATCGGCACTGCGCTGCATAAGCAGTGACTTATTAAAATCGAGTAAATCGGGCTGAGTACGGCGCGCTTCCTTCCACCAGCTAAAGAACTTAGGCGCGTTATAGATGCCTTCGGGAATGCGCGGCTCGTAAAAGTCCATTAACACTTGTTCATCGACCAAAATATCGCGGCGACGGGACTTGTGCTCGAGTGCTTCGACATCCTCTAATAGCTTTTGGTTAGCGATAAAGAAGGCTTCTTTGGTCTGTAATTGCCCTTCGGCAAGCGCGCTACGGATAAAGATTTCCCGCGCTTCAACAGGATTTATCGGCCCGTATTGCACGCGGCGGCGATGCACCACGGTCAAACCGTAAAGCACTTGGTTTTCAAAGGCAATCACACTGCCCTGTTTGGCCTCAAAATGCGGCTCTAAGTGATTCTTTTTAATCAGATGCGCCGCTAACGGCTCGAGCCACTCAGGCTCAATTTTGGCGCAGCAGCGGGCAAACAGCTTAGAGGTTTCGGTGAGCTCCGCCGCCATGATCCATTTCGGGCCTTTTTTCGCCAGCGGTGAACCTGGGAACACAAAAAACTTACGATTGCGCGCACCTAAGTACTCGTTGTTATTGTCCTTAAAACCGATATGACTCAGCAGACCCGATAACAACGCACGGTGCAGCGCATCGTAGTTGGCTGGAGTGTCATTTAAGCGCCACTTTAAATCGTGAACCGCTTGTTTTAGCTGAGTATATAAATCCTGCCATTCACGCACACGCAGGTAGGCTAAGTACTCGTCGCGGCATTTTTTACGGAACTGGCTGGCGGATAATTCCTTTTGCTGCTCTTTTAAGTGCTGCCATAGATTCACCCAGCTGACAAAATCAGAATGGGGATCGGCAAAACGGCGATGAGCCTCATCGGACGCCTGCTTTCTATCCATGGGGCGCTCACGGGGGTCTTGAATCGACAGACCCGCCGCAATCACTAGCACTTCCTGCAAACAGCCCTGCTGATGACTCTCCACCACCATACGAGCCAGACGCGGATCCACCGGGATCTGCGATAACTGACGCCCAAGCGGCGTTAACACAATATTGCCCTTCTGCTGCTTAACGGCTTGTAATTCCTCAAGCAGTAAGAAGCCATCGCGAATATGGCGCGGATCGGGCGGCTCAATAAAGGGGAACGCTGCAATATCGCCAAGACCGATGGCGAGCATCTGTAAAATCACCGAGGCTAAGTTTGTGCGCAGGATTTCGGGATCGGTAAATGCGGGACGACTGTTAAAATCCGCCTCATCGTATAAACGAATACAAATACCCGGGCCAACACGGCCGCAGCGGCCTTGACGCTGATTGGCACTGGCCTGTGAAATGGGCTCTATGGGCAAGCGCTGCACCTTAGTGCGATAACTGTAACGGCTGATCCGCGCTGTCCCTGGGTCAATCACATAACGAATACCAGGGACTGTCAGCGAGGTTTCCGCCACGTTCGTGGCAAGCACGATGCGACGCCCAGTATGGTTGCTAAACACCTTGGACTGCTCGCCGTAGGAGAGGCGCGCATATAACGGCAAAATCTCGGTATCGCGGTAATTGCGACGATTTAACTGCTCGGCGGTATCGCGAATTTCCCGCTCGCCGTTCATAAAGATCAGAATATCGCCCAAGCCTTCGGCGACTAACTCATCGACGGCGGCAAAAATCCCTTCGATTTGGTCGAGATCCGCTTCGGTATCTTGCACTAGCGGGCGATAACGGGTTTCCACTGGATACGTCCGGCCAGAGACTTCGATAATAGGTGCATTATTGAAATGCTTACAAAAACGCTCAACATCGATGGTTGCCGAGGTGATGATGATCTTAAGATCGGGGCGTTTTTTCAGAATTTGCTTGAGGTAACCCAAGATAAAGTCGATGTTGAGGCTGCGCTCGTGCGCCTCGTCGATGATGATAGTATCGTATTGCTCTAAATAGCGATCCGAGGTGAGCTCCGCCAGTAAAATCCCGTCGGTCATCAGCTTGATATAGGATTCGCTCTTTAAGGCATCGGCAAAACGCACCTTAAAGCCCACCACTTCGCCGAGCGGACTTTGCAACTCTTCGGCAACACGTGTCGCCACGCTGCGCGCCGCTAAACGCCGTGGCTGGGTATGACCAATAAAGCCGCGGCTACCAAGGCCCAGTTCTAAACAGATTTTTGGGAGCTGAGTGGTTTTACCCGAACCGGTTTCACCCGCGATGATCACCACTTGGTTTTCACTTATGGCTTTAGCGATCTCTTCGCGCATGCCGCTCACGGGCAAATTATCTGGGTATTGGATTTTCGGGCGCGCCTTAAGACGCTGCTCGACCTTTTCGAACGCTGCTTGCGCCTGCTCGGCAAGTTTGGCTAACTCTTGGGTTTTCTTATCAGAATCGGCTTCTTTATTGAGCTTAAATAAACGGCGGCGGATCCGCGAGGCATCACTTTGAAAGCACTGCTTGAGAAAGTCGCTCGATAGCGGATGTTTGTCAGAGTTCAAAACCAAATTCCATTGCTAGCATCGAAAACAGCGATCCTAGCAAGGAACGGGACGTATTGGTACGACTAATTTGGCCTCAAAAGGATGAAAAACAGGCAAATTAATCACCTTTTGAAGGGCTTAGCGCTTAGAGCTTAGGCGGGTGCTAAGTAACATTGCTGCATATACACATTCATGGCACGCAGCACATTCGTGCGGTTAATGGTACCAACGACTTTGCCCTGCTCGACCACGGGATAAATCTTAGGTTTAGAGCCAAGCATTTGCTCTGCTAATTGCAAAATGCTGTCATCGGGACCGACATACAAGACTTCGGTGCGCATACAATCTTTTACCACTGAGGTCATATCACAGTGATAACTGCTTTTAAGCATCACGGCTAAACAATCTTGCTGGGATAAAAATCCCACTAAATCGCCGTTATCATCCACGACAGCGGCACCCATCTTGTTGTTGTCTAACAGTTTTTCAACCGCAGTGGCCAGCGACATATTGGTGCGTAGCAACACGGGCTGACGATCCATATGGTCGCGTATTTTTATTGAATCCATAGCAATCTCCCCAATCTATCCTTTACCAACTCAACACACCTACGCTTTGAGTCTAGTCAAAATCTCGCAACAGGTAAGCGATTAATACCGATTGGAGTTATCTATTTGCCTATCAGAATGGATATTGGGTGAACAATAAGTGCGATTTAGTGGGCCTAAATTGGATCTTAAAACACCCTTTGTGAGGGTAACGCGTTGAGGATATGAGCCTTAGCGCTCGCTTCACGTGCGCTAAGGCAATTGATATGGATTATTGGTCCTGCCAAATCATCACTTGGGCAGGCTCGCCATTACTACGGGTAGCGCGGTACATGCCTTCGGTGTTAAATGGCGTGGCAATATTGCCTCTGTGGTCGACCGCAATCACACCACCAGAGCCGCCAGCGGTGATAAGGCGTTGATTAATCACTTCATCTGCCGCTTGAATAATGGATTTTTGCTGGTATTTCACCTTGGCGCAGATATCGCCCGCCACTTGGTAGCGAATAAAGAACTCACCGTGGCCAGTAGCCGACACGGCGCAAACGCCGTTTTCGGCATAGGTGCCCGCCCCAATCACGGGCGAGTCCCCAATGCGACCAAAACGCTTGGCCGTCATGCCGCCAGTCGAAGTCCCCGCCGCTAAGTTGCCGTTTTTATCTAAGGCGACAGCGCCGACGGTGCCAAATTTATAATCGAGATCTTTCATCTCAATACCTGCAATTTGATCTGATTTTTCAGCCGCCTGCAGTTTTTGTCTGGCATCGAGCAATTGCTGATAACGGGCATCGCTATCGAAATGGCTGTTAGGTTCCAGTTTAAAACCTTGGGTTAAGGCAAACTCCTCGGCGCCTGCGCCCGAGAGCATCACATGCTCAGACTTATTCATCACGGCTAAGGCCAAATCGATGGGATTAGCGATATGGCGCACGCCCGCTACGGCGCCCGCATTCATGGTTTTACCATCCATAATGGAGGCATCTAACTCGTGGCCGCCATCATAGGTGTAAACCGAACCGACACCAGCGTTAAACAGCGGGCTATTTTCTAATACATTGATGGCAGTTTGCACCGCAACTAAGCTATCGCCGCCCTGCTCGAGCACTTTTGAGCCTTTATCGACGGCTTCTTTAAGCTTGTCTTTATAGGCCTGACGCAGCTCTGGCGTGAGGTTGGCCTTAGAAATGGTGCCCGCGCCACCGTGGATCGCAATGGCAAAAGGTTTTTCATTCGCATGGGTATTTTGTGACATAAAAAGTGCACTCGAGAGAATTAAACTAAAGGTGGCTAATTTTATTTTCATTATTTACATCCCCTTAAACAGTAGCGTCCTTTGTAACCATTTCAATGACTAATTTCAATCATCTCCTTGCCTGTTACCTCCATTCTGGCGACAATGAAACCACATCACAGGGATATTAAAGTGCAGCGATTCTTGCAAATAACGTCATTACCTTTTCGTCTTCATTTGCTTGTTGGTCTGAGTTTAGTCACATCAGGGACTATGGCCGCCGATAACTTTTTAACGCTTTCTGTCAACGGGGTCGACGAAGCCCTAAAGCGTAACATTCTCGCCCACTTAGGTGCGATGCCAGACTCCGAAGTGCAGCGGCGCGCCTTCTTATTTAACGTGGAAGACAATGTCTCCACCGCCCTCGAGTCCATGGGTTATTACCATGGTGAAGTGGAAGAACAGTTACTCGAAAAGGACAAAGGCCCGTGGGAACTCAAGCTCACGGTCAAAGCGGGCGAACCGGTAAAGATCCAATGGGTCGACATTAATTTTTCCGGCGGGATGCTCGACGACCGCGCCTTCGATAAGTGGCTGGCGGAGGTCAATATCAAACCTGGGGATACACTCAACCATGGGGTGTATTCCGATGTGAAATCCCAACTGGTGACGCTTGCCTTGGCTAGAGGTTATTTCGATGGCGAATTCACCGAGTCACAGATCAAAATCAACCGCGATTTAAACACGGCGCAAATTAGCCTGCATTTTAACTCCGGCGTGCGTTACCACTTTGGTCAAGTGAGTTTTGAAGGCCATAGTTTAGAGCCGGACATTCTCTCTAAGCTTATTCCTTTTAAGGAAGATGCGGCCTATTCGACCCGCCGTGTCAGTGCACTTAACCGCCAATTGTTGGATACGGGTTATTTTGCCAATATCAAGGTCATCCCACAGATCGATCAGGCCAAGGACAATCAGCTTCCCGTAAAAGTAGAACTCACGGATAAAGCCAGTCATTCTATCGAGTTAGGTCTTGGTGGTGACATAGGTCAAAGCGCGGATAAAACCTTCGATCCCAGGGTACGGGTTACTTGGCGTACGCCACAGATCAATAAATACGGTCATTCCCAAGAAACCAGTTTGGAATGGTCGCCTGACAGGCCCAAGTTTTTAACCACTTATACTATTCCGCTGACTCATCCCTTAGACGATCAACTCAAAATTCGTTTAGGCCTGCTGCGGGACAAATACGGGGTCACCCAGATTTACGAGCCCGAGAACCGTGATTTTCGTAACACGGGCCAATTGGAGTCGACCAAGTATTTGCTCGGGCTACTTAGGCAACAACGCTTAGATAATCAATGGCTCATGAGTTATTCCCTCGATGCGATCCGCGAGGAATATACTCAATCTGATATCGATTACAGCCCCAGTTTTTATCTGGCGGGAATTAACTTTTCTAAAACCACCCGTGGCGATAACTCACTCGATCCTAAGTCCGGCTTTAGGCAAATATACAGCCTAGATTATGCCGATCCTTATCTGGGATCAGAAACCCGCCTTGCTCGTTTACAGGCCAAGTTTAAGTGGATTGATACCTTTTTTGATAACCACAGAATCGTGGCGCGCATGGATCTCGCCGCCAACCTAGCCAATGAAAATGAGCTGGCCTTTATTCCACCGTCACTGCGCTACTTTGCCGGTGGCGACCAAACCATCCGGGGTTATGGCTATCAAGAACTTGGGCCCTATCTCGATTACCTCGATGCAGATGGCAAAGTTAATCGTGAGGTTATCGGTGGTCGCTATCTCATGGTAGGCAGTTTGGAATATCAATATTACGTTACCCCGACTTGGCGTGTTGCCACCTTTGTGGATGCGGGTAACGCCTTTGATAACAATCAGTTTGAGCCTGTGGTCTCTGTGGGTGGCGGTATCCATTGGATCTCCCCCATTGGCCCAATTAAGTTAGATCTAGGGGTTGGTTTGAAAGAGACAGACACCATTGACCGTTCATGGCGCATTCACTTAACCATGGGGACAGAGCTATGAGTCAGCCCCCAATTCATGAACCTAATGCAACGGCTCAACAAGAGAATCAAACGTCTGAGCAATCCTCTTTGGCGCAAAACCCAACATGCGTGCAGCCCAAATCACTTAAGCTGCGCATTTGGCAAATATTTAAACTCTGCACGCGGATTATTGTTTACGTTCCCTTAAGTCTTTTGGTGTTAACGGCATTACTGCTAGGGACTGAAATTGGCTCTCGGGTAAGTGTGGGTTTAGCGGATAAGTTTGTGCCCGATCTGGCGCTCACCTACACCTCAGGCTCCTTAAATAAAGACCTCACTTTAGCCCACGCCAGTTGGTCGATGGATGGGATTAAGGTCGAACTCAAGGATTTACACTTAGCATGGCAACCCACATGTCTGCTGCAAAAACAGCTGTGCGTGAATGCTTTAACGGCGAGCCAAATCGATGTCAATATCGATACCGAGGCCTTAAGCTCAGGTTCCACTGAAGTCGACGTCGCCCCCGAAAATGATGAGCCGAGTGAACTGGTTTTGCCCTTTGGCATCAAACTCGACAGCGCCGAACTGAATAACATCAATATTGCGGTCGATAAGATGCGCTTTTCGGCAAATCATATTCAGACCGCCGCCACTTGGTTTGCCGAAGGACTGACGGTCGAACAGCTTAGCAGTGAAGGCTTAGCCGTGTTAATTCCTACCGACGACAGCCCTGCGCCAGACACACCAGCCACAGCTCCTCAAGGCGCAGGCACTCAAGCTACAGGAACTCAAGTCACTGACACTCAAATCACAGGCACACAAGTTACTAACACTAAGGCAGCCGAGACAACTGCTGCGGCAGCGACTACGCCTCCTCAGCCTGAGACAGAAAAATCAGCAACCGCAGTGGCGACTGCAAGTGCTAAAGCTTCAGCGGACAAGCCCAGTGTCGATAAGGACTCGGAAAAAACTTCCACAAATCCTCAAGCGGATAAACAAACGGATGAAAACGCCGATAAGCAAGCATCTACCGAGCAATGGGCACTTGCCCATTTACCACAGGTTTTTATGCCTTTCCCGGTGGATGTTAAGCACCTCAGTTTAGACAACAGCCGTTTACAGATTGGTCCGCGCGAAGATCTATTTAGCCATATTGAGCTTCAAGGTCAATTTGCCAAGTATCAGTTAACCCTAGAAAAACTGTTGCTTGCCCATAGTTATGGCGAAGTGTCTGTGGTGGGCCAACTCACTCTCGAACAGGACTATCCGCTCGCGCTTGAGGTTCAGGCCAATGTCACTCAGGTTGCCGAGTTGCCAGAACTGACCCATCAACAATTAAGCCTAACCCTTAGCCAAAGCGTCGGACAGCTGGGGATCCATGCCCTTGCCAAAGGGGATGTGGATTTTAGTCTCAATGGACAATTGACCCTCAAAGATCCCACGCTGCCCTACAAGGTCAAACTGGAAAAAGTGCGCGCACAGTGGCCGCTGCAACATGCCGAGTATCTCGTCAGCGACCTCAATCTCGACAGCCAAGGCTCCCTCTCCCAACAAGCAGCGACGCTCAATGGAAATGTCATCACACCTTTCCATAAAGTGTTAGCCATCAGCAGTGAGCTTCATCATCAGGATGCAAAGCTCGATATTAAGCAGTTTAATGCGAAGGGCGAACTAGGTTCGGTCGATGTGACTGGTGAGCTAGATTACGCTAAGGCGATCACTTGGAAAGCCAAGGTATTACTCGATAACCTGAAATTACAGGAAATCACTCTGCCTGAAACTGCACAGACTTCAGGATCAACACCTACAAAGGACGCTAAAGCGCCGAGCACAAATACCGATAAGCCGGCGCCTGCCACAGTAAATGCTCCCGCTCCTGCAACAACAACCGCAGCTGCAACTACAAATGCAAAAGCAACTACAAGTGCAAGTCCAAGTGCAACGAGCAGCTTGCCAAACAGTTTAATCTCGGGCCAATTGCAGACCACCGGGCGCCTGTTAGATAAACTGTGGCAAGTGGCTCTAACGGACACCCAACTGTCAGGCACAATGCAGGGTTATCCGTTTGATATCACAGCCGATGTCAGCATCAACGATAAACTGTATATCAGCGCTAAAGGCGTAAATGCCAAGGTACTGGGATCCACCTTAACCTTAGCGGGCGAAACCAACAAATCCTGGAACCTCGAGGGCAAGCTGCAAGTCCCCGATTTCGGTTTATGGTTGCCCCAAGCCAGTGGCCAATTACAGGCCGATATCAATGTCACAGGGGATGAAAAACATCCACAGGTAGAGTTAACCGCGCAACTGGTCGATCTTGTGCATCAAAATATTAAGCTCAGGGAGTCAACACTCAAGGCTTACTATAAGCCTTTGGATGCCCATGAGTTTGCCCTATCACTCAAGTCCAAGGCGCTACAACTCGGCTCACAGAGTTTAGATACAGTGACTTTAGGCAGTAAGGGCGATATTCAAAACCAAAAACTCACCCTCAGCGCCACAGGGGATCTTGGACTCGAGCTTGGCGTCACTAGCCAATACGATATGAAAAAATCCCAACTGCAGGCGCAGGTGAATAAAATCAACTTGGCAACCCCCGTCGGACGCTGGGAGATTGATAAGGATATTCTTGTCGCCTGGGATCAAAATAAGTCCAAAGGCAATATCAGCCCCTTCTGTCTGGTCAACCCCAACAGTAAGGTTTGCCTCGATAATCAAGTGACGATTGGCAAAACTGGCGAGGCTCAGCTCAGCTATGCAGGTAATTTAGGTAAACTATTAGTGCCTGTATTACCAAACAATATGCAGTGGGACGGCGGTTCTTCACTCTTGGCAAACTTTGCCTGGGCGGCGGGACGTAAACCCACGGCCAATGTCGACTTTAATTTTACGCCCGGTAGCATCAAGCTTAAACGGGCCAAAAACCGTGAAGTCACCATTAATTATCAACAGCTTGATTTTAAAGCTAACTTAGATGCTAAACGACTCCTCTCATCGATTAGCTTTGAATCGGAAGATGTCGCCAGTTGGCAGAGTGAGGTCACGGTCAACGTTACGCCAGACAGAACCTTGTCGGGTTATGCCAATATCAAGCAAATTAACCTGCAACCCTTGGGTGAGTTTTTCCCGCAGCTCAATACCCTCGAAGGCTTGCTGACCAGCAGATTAAACTTTGCCGGCACTTTAGATGCCCCAGAGGTTTCGGGCAATGTGTCCCTAACTCAAGGCGCCCTCGCATTGACGGCCAACCCGACGCTTATTAATAAAATCGATATGTCGATGGACTTGGGTGGCCAACAGGCATCCCTCAAAGGCCGCTGGATGATGGGCAATGGTTTGGGGCGTGTTACGGGTGATATGCGCTGGCCTCAGGGCCAATTCAGTGGCGAGCTTGCGATTAAGGGCGACAAATTAGCCGTGATCCAACCGCCACTTGCGCTGCTTGATGTTTCGCCCGATCTCACCATCGCCTTTAGCAGTCAACAACTCGAAGTCAAAGGGGTTGTCGATGTGCCTTCAGGTAATATCAAAATCGTCCAGCTCGCCGAGGGCGGTGTTGCCCTGTCGGAAGATGTGGTCTTCGATGATTCGATTGCCGCGGCGCAACCGAAAGCCAGTCCCTATGCCATAGTGGCGGATCTAAACATTAATGTCGGTAACGACTTAAAAGTAGATGGCATGGGGCTTAAAGGTAAGCTACAAGGAACCTTAAAACTGCAGCAACAGGCGTTTCGCCCACCACTGCTGTTTGGCGATATTAAAGTCAAACAAGGCAGCTATAAGTTTATGGGACAAACCTTGAAAATCCGTACCGGTGAAGTGCAGTTTGTCGGACCAACATCCGTGCCTAACTTAAATATTGAAGCGATTCGTGAAATTAAGAGTGAAGATCTGGTCGCGGGCGTCCGTGTAACAGGTACGCCTGCCCGCCCGGTGGTGACCCTGTTCTCTAACCCTGCTAAGGAGCAAGCGGAGATCCTGTCTTACATTATCAAAGGCAGCGGCTTTAACAGCAGCAATAACGAGCAGAATAATTCGCTGATGATGGGGGCTGCACTGGGCTTAGGTTCACAAGTCGGCGGCGGTGGCGCCATCAATAACATTGGCAGTACCGCCACAGGGATTATTGAAGAGTTTGGTTTCTCGAACGTACAACTGGACACCAACGATGAGGGCCGCGTGGCGATCAGTGGCTTTATCGGTGATAACCTGATGGTGAAATATGGCGTCGGGGTATTTAACCCAGGGTACGAGATGACGGTCAGATACTACCTGTTATCACAACTCTATCTGGAAACGGTATCGGGCACCTTAGGCCAATCCCTCGATATCTATTACAACTTCAATATCAAGTGATACTCCCCCGCGTAGCCATGTTGCGCGGGGATACTTTTGTACGTTAAAAAACAGCCACAAAAAAAGCGCCCTATAGGCGCTTTTTTGCTTCAATCACGCGATTAAGCGTAAACGAAGTCAACGTGCTCGATCATTGGCTTGAACGCGTGACGTTGCATAGCTTGTGCACGAACACCTACTTCTTTGCCATCTAAAACGATAGTCACAACAGAAGTGTAGAAGTCTTCGTTAGTTTGAATGTTGATGATGTCTTTGTGATCAAAAACAATAGAAACTGGCTCTTTGCCTGCGCCGTAGATAACAGCAGGAACTTTACCTGCATGACGTAGGCGGCGGCTCGAACCTTTCCCTATTTCAGTGCGGGTTTGTGCTTGGATAGTGTAAGACATGTGTTTCTCACTTAAATTTAGAGTAAAAACCGTCACCATTTTCGACCAATGGTGACTCATATAAAGCGCGCGCATACTAACACAGTTACTCGGCAGGTACAAGAACAGCCCCACTCTTAAACCTGAATGATACCGAGCGGCTATCGTTATAAATCACAAAGAGTATTTATTGAATTGGAAAACTTGTTTGTAGCCTGTTACATAGCCGAAGCGGCTTTGATCTGAATCAAAAAACACGCGATCTTGATCACACTTAAGCCCGTCTATGCCTGCTAAGCTCGGGCAAATTTTGTCACTTCAGTCTTGTCAAACATGCGTCACGAGCTGTATTTATTGCAACAAGAAAATCGTCTTTCATGCCAATTAGCCCGTGAACTCGTCTCACTTATCGAAACGGTACCCTATCAGCAGACCACAATCGAATTGAAACTGTTAGAGCTGCTCGCCTGCACTCAACAAAAAAATCGCAGTTTGCTGATGTTGATGCAGCTTTGTGAATCATCCGCCGTTGAAGGCCAACGACTCAGGCAATTTAAGTTTTCACAGTGCCTCAATCAGCATGTGAATGACTGGCAACAACACAGGGAAATGAACAAGCTTGGGCAACTCTTTTTGCCGCTGTTAAAACATTATTTGCAGGATATTCAAGCACTCGAGCTGCAGTTTTATCAGCAGCTCTCAGTACAAAACGATAAGACTACCAGTGGCGGACTGGGCCACAGTCAACATGCACAAAGCCCGACTTAGGATAATAGCCCACCCCTCCCAATTTAAGCGATAACGCCGCATCACGAAGGGTTTTTAGGTTCACGCCCGGGATAGCGATGTCCATTGCCATGCCTTGCATATGATAACTTTTCTTTGCCACCCCACTGCTCTTACCCGCCAACATGGCGTTGGTCTTGGGCGAACGATAGCCTGAAATCACATGGATTTCGTTCTCGGTATTGAGGGTGCTCTTAAGGGTGTAAAGCAGATCGAATAAGCGTTTATCCATGGGCGCCGCCACATTTTGGCGATGGTCCCGCAGCAAATGACTGAAATCATTCAACACTTCGCTCTGATAATGGCCGTCAATCCAATAACTGCCATTGTTATGCTCGCCCGTGTGGCGATTATAGAGGCTGAGATCGCGAACCCCTTTGGTTGACCGACTTGCAAACGCTTTAGAAGGAATTAAAGAACACAATGCCACACCACTGAGGCCTAACAACAACTGCCTACGGGCAGGACAAAGTAACGTCACATCATCACCTTTTGTTCGTTTTTTGGACACTAAAACCGCAAATTATACTGAATCGCCATCCAGATCAAGCCTTGACTGGCTCGCAAGATTTCAGATTTCAAAATCTCTTAAAAGTTCAGGTCGTTATAGAATGTAAAAAATTGCTGCAGGTACCGCTAGGGTAAACTCAGCCTCTAGCTGATAAATATCATTGCGATATTGAATTTGCCCAGCATCATCAAGCCATGCTGTCCAATAAACCGTGTAAACCGGCATGGTATCTGACAACGCAAACCATTGGGATTGAGTGCTATTAGGCGCTAATTTGTCCCAAAGGCGCGTATCTTTAACTAAGTGAGTCTGAAACCAGCGGGCCAGCTCCTCGACCTTTTCAACCCGAATGCAACCCGATGATAAGGCCCTATCGGTCTTTTTAAAGAGACTTGGCTCAGAAGTTCCGTGCAAATACACGCTAAAACTGTTGTCGAAATGAAATTTATACCGACCTAAGGCGTTTTTTGCCCCGGGGCGCTGCACTAAGCGATAGGGAAAATGGCTGGACGCCAACTCTTGCCACTCCTGCGGCGAATGTTCGACTCGCGCGCCGTCATAGTCGTAGACATCAAACCCGCGATCCTGCAGGTAATGACCATCTTGGCGTATATGGGGCAAGATATCGCGCCGGACAATAGTGCGCGGCACTCGCCACTGTGGATTGAGCACCACACTGGAGATATGACTACTTAACAACGGTGTTGGCCGCGATGCTTTGCCTACTATTACTTTAGAATTAAGAGTTACCTTACCCGCTTCGACGAATTGCAGCTCAAATGCCGGGATGTTTATCATCAGATAGCTTGCAGGTAAGGTGCGCGTAAAAATCTGCTGCCTAAGAGTATTTTTGGCCAACAGCTTTGCCCGAGCATAGGGAGATTGATTAAGCCAATACAGGGTTTGCTTACCTATCACCCCATCCGCCTGTAAGCCATGCTGGGTTTGAAAGGCTTTGATTGCGCTAACCAGCGCATCATCATAACGCAGGGGATTGTTAACAGTTGCAACCTGCTTTGACTGTGCGACTGACCCAGCAGGAGTTGTTGCATCTGGCAAAATTCTATCTGACTCAATGTTTGGCTCAATGTCTGACTTAATGACTGGCTCAGATCCTCGTTCAGATACTTGCATCGATACTTTATCGGCTACTGGCTCGGAAACTGTGCTAGGCATAGCCGGCAGAAAACCTAATAGGAAAAGACGCCGCGCAATCGGCGCGATGAGTGGACTCTCTTGTCCTGGACTTAGCTTATCTTCGAGGTTGAGTGTATCCCACGTAGAGGCCTCCGCTAACGCCATTAATTGCTTCAGCTTGAGGACCACTGCGCGAAAATACGCATCCTTTGGCAGCAGTGCTGCCGATGAGCATGGTGTGATGCATTCAGCTTGGGCATCGAGATACTGCCAATAGTTATCCAGTTGTAGCTGCATTTGCTGAAGCTTCACCTGCTCCTCATTATCCAGCGCCCTATGCCGCCACTGGATCAACTGTTGATAATTGGCGCTAAAAACCGGGCTCACATCGGCAAGACTCAAGAGTAAAGTTTGCCCTAGGATTTGATCAACTGCAGTGTCAGATTCGGCTACTTCAATGGAAGTCGCATCAGCTAGCAGCTCAACAACTTGTGGTTTCACACCGGAAAGTGCAGTGACTGGTGGTTCGACAGCATGGGATTGCATGAGCACAAGCGAAAGTCCCATCAGCAATGCGCTAAGTGGCCAGCGCTTAACTGAACTCAAGCTGCGGTTTCGTTTGTTAGGATTTGGCGTTAATCGACTCACAGGCATCATAAACATCCCCTGTAATAGCAGATACTGAGCTGATATACCGCGAATGCTGACATCAACACTCAATTCACCAGTAACCTGTATTCACTATAGCTGAAGCCGTTAACGAAATGCAGGCAGCAAAGGGATAAAACAAAATGCCACTGATAGGCATCAGTGGCATTTCATCGAGTTAGCTAAATAACGCTAAGTTGAAGTTCGCACTAGCAGAAAGAGACCAAGTCTTCCGGCACAAACTGCTCGGGCAGTTTTTGTAAACTTCGCAGCATCAGCGGATTGGCCAACACCAGCGCCATTTCCTGACGGTTAAATAACGCCAAGGCACTCTGTTGGCACTGCGCCTCATGCACTTTTACGTGCACAATGGCTTCAACCGGTTCAATGGGTGTACCCGCCGCACGCAGTGGCTGCTTATCAACCATGGCTAAATGCAGCTCCATTAACGCTGGATCTTTTAACACTTGCGCTAATGTCCAAGGCTGCTCGATATGCGCTTGATAAGCGGCACGCGCTTCTTGAGCACGAATACAGATAGGAGCAGGATTACGCTCCTCCGGCGTGGCCAAAATGCCAATGCGTTTGAAGAACTCACCAATCTTGATTGAACCCGTCCACGCCGAAATCGGCACGGCTAACCACAGACCAATCAAGGCGGGGCTCATCCACGCGAGCAATGTTAAGGAGTCCAAAATCGCCGCATAACCTAACATCACGCCCGCCAACATATGCCAGCGGTGGCGATAGATCAGGGTTAACCAAGGCATGCTGCCATCGTCACGGCGCTGTGGAGACCAACCACTGTCACGTCCCATCAGAATCGACATCACCGCGCCGCAGTGGATAAACATCATAATAGGTGCGATCAGTGCAGAGAGGATCACCTCGAATATCACACTGAAAATCGCCTTGATGCGACCACCGACACTGCGAGCGAAGTTGCCATCTTTTAGCAGCAATAGCACGCCGAAAATCTTAGGTCCAAACAACACGCCCATGGTGATATAGAACAATCTCAATGCCCTGTCCGAGTCCATGATTGGCCATGTCGGGAACAAGGAGAATTGGTCAGTAAAATACTCTGGACGAATAAAGTGTGCCTGCAAGGCGAGCATCAAACCGGTTAAAATCAATAGCAACCAGAATGGCGATGACAGATACGCCATAATGCCCGTCATTAAGTGCAAACGGCTAACCCAGTGCAAGCCTTTGGTCGGCAAGATACGGGAATGCTGTAAGTTACCTTGACACCAACGGCGATCGCGCACGGCTAAATCGACAATCGATGGCGGACACTCTTCATAAGAGCCGGGTAAATCGTAGGCAATCACCACACTCCAGCCCGCACGGCGGATCAGCGCCGCTTCGACAAAGTCATGGCTTAGGATATGGCCACCAAATGGCGGTTTACCCTTAAGGTTTGGCAGACCCGCCGCGCCCATAAAGGCTTCGGTACGAATAATGGCGTTATGGCCCCAGAAGTTACCTTCTTTTTGTACCCACCAACCTAGCCCAGTACCAATCACAGGACCATAAATACGCGCCGCAAACTGCTGCAGACGCGCCATTAAAGTGGTGCCATTGATGAGCGAAGGAATGGTTTGGATAAGTCCGGCGTCAGGATCGGCCTGCATACGTTGTGCTAAGCCAGTGATGGTCGATGACTCCATCAAGCTGTCGGCGTCGAGCACCAGTAAGTGATCGTAACGAGAGCCCCAACGGCGGCAGAAATCCGCCACGTTACCCGCTTTGCGCGCCACGTTCTTACGACGACGGCGGTAATACACGCGAGAATGTTTGTGGGTTTCTTGGCGCAGCACTAAAAACGCCTGTTCTTCTAACAGGGCGATTTCAGGATCTGTGGTATCACTTAAGATGAACCAATCGAACGCATGACCATGACCCGTTTGCGACAAGGCTTCTGCCATCACAGATACCGCAGAAAACACTCGGTCAGGCGACTCGTTATAGGTGGGCATCAAAATCGCGGTGCGGGTATGTAGCTCAGTCTGCTCAAGCTCATTTGGCTTGGGCTTTTTCAGCAACATGAAAAAGCCTGCAATACCACTACAAAACGCTAAGGCAATCCAGCAGAAGTTAATCGCAAACAGTACCAACATCAGATATTCGAGGGGAGTGATCCCGCCGATACTGAACACAGCGCCCATTTCGTAGATTGCAAACGCAGACAGTGCAAGTGCGCCGCCTACGACAAAAAATCGACGGGATACCTTCGAGCGCACGCCGTTAGCCACTGTGCTACGGCGTGGGAAGCCTTCAGGCATTTTGCTTAAGCTTTGGGGTTCCATCGCGCCAGGCCTTTCATTAGGCATGGCGCTACCACCCACGAGCACTTCAGTCTCAAGAACCGAATTCTCGGATACAGTCATATTATGTTGCTCCGTCATGGACCTTAAAGCGTCCAGCGATAGAGCCAGGTTTCAACCTGACGCGGTGTTGAGAACTTGAGTTCGGCACGTAATTCGATAAGTTCCTTATCTTCTGGCTCCAACTCAAACGCGAGGCGATAACCATTGTTAGCCGCGTTACGCGCAATAACCACATTTGAAATCACCCCACCGGAAGACTCAACCTTCGCGAGCGGTAATTCATCGGGCATGGCACCGTTAAGATGATAATCCACGACAAACAAACGTCTTGGGGTCGCTTTTGCGATGTCGGCACGACCACTGGCTGTACGACTCACCACGACAGAATTGGTTTTCGCCGCTGGTTCCTCGCCCCAACTCATACGGTAAGCAAAATGATACTCGCTGCCCGCAGGAATAGGCTGACGCGGCTTCCAGAAGCTCACGATGTTATCATGAATTTCTGATTCTGTTGGAATTTCTGTCAGAACGACCGCACCTTGTCCCCAGTTCCCCACGGGTTCAATCCACAAACTTGGGCGACGCTCGTAGTGGGCTTCGAGATCTTGATAAGAAGCGTAATTGCGTTCACGTTGGATTAAACCAAAGCCCTGTGGTGAGTTGTCGGCAAACGCGCTCACCTGTAATTGACGAGGGTTAGCCAGAGGGCGCCATAGGTGCTCACCACGGCCGTTGAACATTAACAAACCGTCTGAATCGTGGACTTCGGGCCTAAAGTCGTCGGTATCGTGGCGGCCATTAAGTGAATGTAAAAACATGCTAGTGCTAGGCGCAAGTCCCACTTTGCTAAGTTCGACGCGAGGGAATAAGGTCGCTTCGACGTCGATTTGAGTGTTGTCACCAGGACGCACAGAGAAGCGATACGCGCCCGCAACACTTGGGCTATCCAGCAGTGCATGCACCACGATCAGGTTGCTGTCGTAGGAAGGACGTTCAACCCAAAATGCACGGAAAATAGGGAACTCTTCCCCTTCTGGATCGGCGGTTTTTAATGCCAAACCACGGGCAGATAAGCCATAGGAGTTACCTTTACCTAAGGCACGGAAATAACTCGCGCCTTGGAACACCATCAGCTCGTCATACACACCGTTGGTGTTTAACTGGTTATGAATGCGAAAGCCTGAGTAACCAATGTCATCATTTGGCAATGCTTGGCTGATAACTTCACCAGCAGTGAAATACTTAGGCTCGTAGGCTAAGTGAGTCGATTGGTTAGCTTCAACGATGGCAATTTCGATCAAATCTTGGAAATAGAAGCCACGGTGAAACATTTGCATTTGAAATGGTAAACCTTGATCGCGCCAAATGGACGAAATCGGGTTAAAGCGAATGTCGCGGTATTCATCGTAGGTTAACTTGGCGAGGCCTGCTGGCAGCGGATCCTTTAGCGCCACATAGGGCTTAGAAGCCAGCTTACGCGCCAGTTTCATTACAGAATCGCCATCAAAGGTGCCCGTTTTTGTAAATCTCACTTGATTTTTGTTCGCCGGCTGAGCCGTCGCCTTAGGTGGACTCACCACAGGTGTGGCGGGTTTGTTTTCAGCAGGCTTTGTCTCTTCAGCAAATGCCGTGCTCGACAGCGCAAATGCTGCGCTAAGCGCCAGTGAGCAAATGAGTGAAGAAGAAGGTTTAAACGATTGGCAACGCAACAAGCTAACCATAGGATAGGTAACCTAAAAATAAACTAAGAAATCAACGTTTTTTGTCTGCACAGTGAAATTTTTTTACCGCGGTTTGATGGTAAAAAAACACAGGCTGTTACATATCGCGAAAGATATCAGAAGGAGTAAAAAACTCATAAATAAAGATGCAGTTAACTCCTTTTGCACGATACTATTTAGCAATATACTTATACCAATAAAGAATATCAAATTCGAATTAACATACGGATTTGATCTTTAAAAGTAACGTATGTGAGTAAAGTGCTATCTAGTTCGCATTATAGAAACAAAATCAGCCTCTTTTGCAAACTGACTGCTGACAATAATCTTAGGTGATGCCTGCCAATACGCGAGCCTGTTGCAACAAAATTTATTGCATCAGGCGCGTATCAACAAAGCAAACGATACTATTGAGGTAATAATAGGGTAACCACTAAACCGCCATTTTCGCGGGGCGTTATCGTCAATTGCCCTTGGTGCAAATCAATAATGTGGTGGCAGATGGAAAGCCCTAATCCCGCACCTATCCCCTCATTTTCATTGACGCGGTAAAAGCGTTCCGTCGCGCTGGCAATTTGCTCATGGGTCATGCCCTGCCCACGGTCGGCGATGTTGATCTCTACATAAGCGTCAGTTAGTGCTGCACTAATGCAAATTTGCGTTTCAGCAGGACTATATTTACAGGCATTTTCGATGATATTTTTCAGCACGATCAACAGGTAAAAGCGATCGCAGTTGAGCGTTAATGCTGCGTCTACTTCGATATTCCATTCATAGTCGGTGATCAGTGGCATTAACTGGTTCAGCGCATCCTCTACCATTGGCAACAGCGGATAAGACTGCACATTCAATTCGGCAATCGAATCGACCCGTGCAAGCAGCAAGAGCTGCTCCACTGTGTGACTCATATGCTTCACACCCGCATCGATGGCGGCGAGGTGGATGCGCTCCGCATCCCCCTCTCCCACTAAGCCTTCTAAACCCTGTTGATGTAATTTAATCACGGATAAGGGGGTTTTTAACTCATGGGCCGCATCGGCACTAAAGCGGCGTTCCCGTGCAATAAAGTGTGCAATGCTGCTGATATATTGGTTTAGCGCGCGGCGCACGGGCACGAGTTCCTTGGGGAGTGACATAGTGAGCGGCGTAAGATCGTTAGGCGAGCGCGCCATTAACTCGCGCTCGAAGGACTTCAACGGACGGAACAAGATGTAAAACAGCAAGCTGACGATAAGCAAGGTTAATGGCACCACGATCAACGGCACTATCACGGCATTGTGCATAATTTGTGAGACCAACTCTTGGCGCACTTCATCCTGCTGGGCGGTGATAATCCAGACTTTGTGTTTGACCGAAAAAAAGCTAAACACATGCCAGAGTTCCCCTTCGAACACTTTTTTGCTGTAGCCTTGGACAAACTTAGTGATGGGTTTGCGGCCAATATTGTCTGAAAAGACCAGTGCTTGCCCCGCCTCACTCCAGATCTGGAAGGCAAGTTTATGCTCATAGGCGAGTTTTAACGCATCGGCTTTTTCGGCAAATGTGCTCACTTGACTGTCGGGCACATGGAGAACTTGCGGCAACTCTTGCGGCGCTTTGAAATCTTCCTCGTCGTGATAGAACAGTTCAAGCATTTTCGCGCTTTGCAGCATCTGCGCATCGAATAACTCTTCGATTTGATGCTTAGAGTCTCGGGTGCTGAACCAGCTTGAAATGCCCACGGAAACTGAAATCCCCGAGAGCATCAACAAGGTTAATAACAAACGTAATGAGTACACATCCAGCACCTTGAGTCGATTCACCCTGTGGTCCCCGTCGTTTATGGTGAGAGTAGACATGCCTAAAAGGCAGTTACTAAATACCGATAAACGCCGGGTTTGTCACTTAAATCCTTGCACGAGTGTCAATTTTAATGGGTTAATTGACTTCGGTTAGGGTGTAGCCAATGCCGCGTACCGTCTTAATCAAGTCATTGGCTAACTTTTTACGCAAATGGTGGATATGGACCTCAATCGAGTTGCTACCAACCTCATCCCAGCCGTAGGTTAACTGCTCTAGCTGATTACGGGTCAATACACGGCCAGCGGACTGCGCCAGTTCCAGCAATAGCTGAAACTCCCGGCGTGACAGAGGCACATTTTGATCGCGAAAACTCACTTCGCGGGTGTTGAGGTCGATACTTAACGCGCCGATATTCAAACTGTTATTATCTAAGCCATATTGCCGACGGACAATCGCCCGAATGCGCGCGGCTAACTCGCGCACATCGAAGGGTTTACCTAAATAATCATCGGCGCCGATATCGAGGCACTCGAGTTTGGTATCAAAATCCGTGTTAGCCGTGAGCACAATCGTTGGGATTGAAACGCCTTCGGCGCGCCACGCTTTGAGTAGCTCCTTACCATTACCGTCGGGTAAGCCTAAATCGAGCACTATGGCGCTAAAGGTCTCATTCTTAATGCCCACCAATGCTTGCTGATAGCTACTGAGGTGATCGACCTGCATCCCCATTTTTGCAAGGCTCAAGCAGATCCCTTGGGCTAGTAACTCGTTGTCTTCCACTAACATGATACGCATTGATAATGCCCTATCGAAAAATACTAAACTGAACCGATTGCTCGGCTAAAAAGTCTTCGGCCTGCTCACCCTGTAACATGGCCATGGTGGCCAACATGCCCGCAGTGACACAGTTTGGTCCAAGCACTGTCACTGAACGTGGCGCTCCGTTTACTGGATAGCCTGTGCGAGGGTCGACGATATGCCCATAGCGCCTCCCCTCGACCTCAATAAAACGCCGAGTATCACCACTGGTAGCTAAGGCGCCTTGGGTGATGGCAAGCACTTTCGCGGCATGGTCAAGCTGATGTGGATCTTCAATCCCCACCTGCCAAGGCACGGCATTGGCCACTGGACAGGCGATATCTCCGCCAAAATTAACCAATACCGAAATTCCCGCATAGGACTCGGCAAGCTCATAGGCGACCCTATCGACCGCATATTCTTTGGCGATACCGCCAACATCGAGCTGCATGCCTTGGGGCATCAGCAACTCTTGGGAATTAAACTCAATACATGCAAAGCCGACTAAGGCTCGCGCAGCTTCTATATCCGCTTTGACGGGCATCTTGGCGTCCTGCGTAAAACGCCACACTTGCATTAACGGGCAGGCCGAAATATCAAATAGCCCGCCACTTAACTCAAAGCATTGTTTCGCAAAAGCCAACAGTTGCCAGGTTTCTTCATCGATTGACTGACGTTTGCCATCGGCATGATTCAAACGCCATAGATAATTGCCTTCAATAAAACGGCTGTACTTTTGCTCGATTCTTCGCGCCTCACGGGCCGCCATATCGAGCATATCGTAGGCGATGTCTTCATCATGGCTGGCAATCAATAGCTCACAGGGGCTCGCCATGGCCCTAAACTCGCCCAAAAATCCCCAATCACGGCGCACGAGTCGATAAGGCGCATTAGGGGAAACTGCTGGCATCTTCGTATCCTTATTCTGTACTTCGCGTAACGCTCAATATGGGCAACACGTCCCATATTGATGCGCTTTGTTTACGGCTCAGTAGCAGAGTATACCTTTAAAATGAATAACTAAACTGCGCCGTTATCGCCTTTTGGGTTGGGAATAAGTCGTAGTTTTGCAGCTCGCCCGGGATCGTTGTGCCATTGTTTTTCGGATCCTGTTGGTAATATTCCAAGCGATATGTCATCTCATGGCCGCCAGACAGACGGTGGCCAAACTTAACCCCTATCGTATAAGCACTCATATCACCAATGCGGTAATCCGCACTGGCAAACTCGGGTAGCTGGGTATCGGCAAGCAGGAACGGCTGATAGAAATTCACCGCTGACTGTTGGTAATAACGTAAGTGCAATTGTCCGTAGAAACTGCCACTAAAGTAATAGCGATAGTGGGTCTCTAAGGTATGCGAAGTTAAATCCCAATCGTCAGTGCTATAGCGGTAGGAAAAGTCCACAACACCTGAATCGAGTGCGCCTTTGGTCATCACATAGAAACTGTGTTTCAGGCGCGAATCGGGGCGATTCTCGTAGACTATGTCCTCAGTAGTGCCATTGTTGTCCACCACACTCAACACTTTGTAGGGATCGGTTAAATAGCCGCTGACACTGGATAAACCATAGTTCGCCTGCAATAACCAACGCTGGTTCAATATTTGGGTAATACCTAACATCAAATCGACGGTTTGTTTATCGTCACTGCTCGTTTGGCGAGTCGCATCGAATGCCGCGCGATAGGCTTCATCCGTGGTAAAGTTATCCCGAATCGCCATAGAGGATAAGGCCACGGGTCTGCCACCCACGGGATCAACCACATCGAAGCTGTAAGAAGTCCCTAAAAACAGCGTGGTGTTGTCCTTGTTAAAGCCACGCTCAAGCCCTGCATTCACGCCCATCGACATATAGTCGAATTCCTTAGAGCCATAGACGCCGCCGTTGACTTTCCAATCGGAAGCCTGTGACCAGTTAGCACTGCCCTGTACTCGGGTATCGTGGAAGGTATCATCGAGCGGTGTCTCACCCGCCGCCACTTTATACTGGCCATTACCGGAAGGACGGGTAAAGGTTTGGCTGTCGCTTTGGGCAACCGCGCCTGAAGCCGAAGCGCCGGTTAAACTGTCGACCACCAGTTTTAAATCCAACACACTGTCGTCGCCAAAGTTTTTTTGCGCAGTCCCAATGGCTTCGATTGCCTGCACCCTGTCTTGCTCACCGTAATACATAAGCGCGGCATCGACTTTCCAATCATCGGCATTTTTTGCAAGCTCAGTGGCGTGACCATTAGCGACAAACAAGCCACAACTGGCTAAGGCCAAGGCGCTGGCAATGTGCTTGGTCTGCGGTTTAGCTTGGATAACTTGTGGGGCTATTGAGTCTAACTTATTGTTATTATTTGTCATGGCTGACAACACCTTTATGTCACTGAAGCTTATTTAGACTAAAAACCGAATAAAAATGAAAATCTATGGCACAACCTGTTCAAGCAATACTGGCTAGTTACAGCCACAACCGCCGCCCGCAAACGCACGGCCGCCGCTGCTGCCTTCCTTACTAAAATAGATATGATCGTCTAATGCTTGGTCTAACTTTTCACTATCGAGCGCCATATCGGCGCGGGCGAATTGCCCCTTTTCCCACGGCTGCACCCCTAAGCTTGAGCAACCAGTTAACCCCACTATCATCAACGAAACGGCAATCAAGGTGATTTTACGCATACACTACTCCTTCAATAGACTGATGAGCTCTTGCTCATAATCGGCGGCATTGTCTTGGTAAAAGCCCACATGGCTTTTAACTAACACGCCTTGGCGATTGAACATAAAGCTGCTGGGCATCCCCAATAAATCAAAGCTTCGTGCCACATCTCCCTCGGGGTTAAAACGCACATTAAAGGTTGCAGGAACCTGCTTTAAAAATTCATCGGCAAGCGCCTTATCGGTGTCGAGGTTAATCGCGACCACGGCTAAACCTTGGTCGCGATACTTTTGTGCCATCGCATTCATCCAAGGAAATGACTTACGGCATGGCCCGCACCAAGAGGCCCAAAAATCCACATAGACCACTTTGCCCTTAAACTCGGTTAAGGAAACCGCTTGGTTTTGCGGATCGAAAACTTGGTGATCGAGCGACGGAGCTGCATAGGCTCCCACACTGAATAATCCGAGTAACAACAAGAGTTTTTTCATACGTCTTCCACCCATCACAATTGCGTTTGAATCTATTAACTGAATCTTAAGGTTTTCTTAAACTGTAGAAGAATAAATTAAGTCTGCTATTCCACTTATTCCTACGACATCAATTGATTACAAAGTGAACTCTAGCGGCAAAAATGTTAAAAATGCGACATTTTGTCCCATTAGCAAATTCGAAATTAGATCTGCGTCATGTTAATTAAATGTCAAAATCAGTTTCATCACATCTCTTGAAAATTCTTGATATGCATCAAGAATTATCAATCGCCTAGGGCCTAAACTGGCTATGTCAATTATGTAAACCCTTACCAATTTACATTTAAATAACAAAAAAGGTTGACCCATGGACACACATGCAGCCCTCTATGAACAGGGAAAGGCGCGCTTAGATGCGTTGCGCCAACTCGCTCCCCGTCAACAGCTCTCTCTTGTCGAAAAAATGCAACAACATGGCATCACCCGCCGTGATTTCATGAAATGGAGCGCCATGGTGACAGGCATGCTTGCCCTGCCGTTGCCATTTAGTAATTTAGTCGCCGAAGCCGCCGAGCTGGCCGACCGTGTACCCTTAATCTGGTTACATATGGCCGAGTGTACTGGCTGCTCCGAGTCCCTAGTCCGCGCCGATACGCCGAACTTAGATTCGCTGATCTTCGATCATATCTCGTTGGAATATCACGAAACCTTAATGGCCGCCGCGGGTTGGCAAGCAGAGGAAAACCTCGAGCATGCCCTCGAAACCTACAAAGGCCGTTATCTACTGGCCGTTGAAGGTGCGGTTCCAACCGCCAATAACGGCAGCTTCTTAACCGTGGGCTGTAAAGGTCATACGGGCTTAGAAATCATCAAGCATGCCGCCGATGGCGCTGCCGCGATTATTTCTGTCGGTACCTGCGCCTCCTTCGGTGGTGTGCAAGCCGCCTACCCCAATCCCACAGGAGCCAAGGGTGTACACGAAGTAGTGAGCAAGCCGGTGATCAACTTAGGCGGCTGTCCACCGAGTGAGAAAAACATCGTCGGCACCCTGATGTATTTCATCATGTTCGGCAAATTGCCAGCGCTGGATATGTTCAATCGTCCAAAATGGGCCTACGGCGCACGGGTACACGATAACTGTGAACGTCGCGGCCGCTTCGATGCCGGTGAATTCGTTGAAGAGTTTGGCGATCACGGCGCAAAAGAAGGCTACTGCCTCTACAAAGTGGGTTGTAAAGGACCTTATACCTATAACAACTGCCCCACCGAGCGCTTTAACCATCACACCAGCTGGCCAGTGTTAGCGGGCCACGGTTGTATGGGCTGCTCAGAACCTAACTTCTGGGATGATATGGCCGATTTTGAAAAACCCCTTGGTCGTCAACTCCTCCATGGATTGGATGCGACCGCAGACACCGTCGGTGCGGTGATTTTAGGCGCGACTGTCGTCGGCATTGGAGCCCACGCCGTTGCCAGTATTTTTGCCAAGCCGCTGGAGGAATAACCCATGAGCAAGCGCGTTGTTATCGACCCTATCACCCGTATCGAGGGTCACTTACGTATTGAAGTCGAAGTTGATGAGAATAATGTCATCAACAAGGCATGGTCATCCTCTACCCTGTGGCGCGGTATTGAAGTCATCCTCAAGGGCCGCACGCCAATGGACGTGGGTCTTATCGTGCAGCGGATCTGCGGTGTTTGTACCTATTCCCACTATCGCTGTGGTACTGAAGCGGTGGAAAATGCCTTAGGCATTCAAATCCCGTTAAACGCTAAATACCTACGTTCCTTAATGCAAACCTCGCTCTATATGCATGACCATATAGTGCATTTTTATCATCTACACGGTTTAGACTGGGTCGATGTGGTCTCGGCCTTAAGTGCCGATCCCGCTAAAGCTGCTCAGGTCGCCCTGAAATATACCGATAAGCCGATTGCCGCGGGCGAAGGTGAATTAAGAGCGGTGCAAGAGCGGGTGAAAGGCTTTGTCGAAACTGGTAAACTCGGCCCCTTCGCTAACGCTTACTGGGGCAATGGCACCTATAAATTTACCCCAGAGCAAAACCTGATTGCCCTGTCGCACTACCTCAAAGCCCTTGAAGTACAAAGGGTTGCCGCCGAAATGCTGGCGATTTTTGGCGGTAAACAGCCGCATCCACAATCATTGGTTGTCGGCGGTGTCACCTCAGTTCGCGATATGTTAAGCCCTGCGCGTCTGCAGGAGTGGAAACAAAAACACGCGATAGTGACCGACTTTATTTTGCGTGCCTATCAAGCGGATATCGTCATGGCGGCGGAAGCCTTTGGTGGTGAAGCCAGCGTACTTGGCGGCGTGAACGTTAAAAACTTCATGGCGACCAATGACTTTGTGCTTGCCAATGGCGAATATCTGTTCGACCAAGGCGTGATCATGAAGGGCGACTTAGCGGGTGTGAGCGATATTAACCCAGAGCTTATCGCCGAAGACGTCAGCCATGCCTGGTATAGCGCCGATGCGCCGCAGCATCCCTACGATGGCACAACTATCCCCAACTACACCGGCTTTGTTGAGCGCGATACGGTTTATGGCAAACTGCCCACCTTAGATGGCGATGGCAAATACTCTTGGGTAAAATCGCCCCGCTATCAAGGCGAACCGGTCGAAGTAGGTCCATTGTCCTGCCTGCTGGTGAGCTATGCCCGTGGCAACAAAGTAGTCGTCGATGCCGTCAATGCGCTGCTGGCTCGCACGGGTCTGCCGGTTGAAGCCCTGTTCACCACCTTAGGCCGCACCGCTGCACGTATGCTGCAAACGGTTATCGTGGCGCAGGAAGGCCTCAGAACCTTCGATGCCCTGCTCACTAATATTCAATCCGATGAAACCACCTATGTGAAGCCACACATTGATCCGAGTAAGGAATATGTGGGTCACGCCATGATTGAAGCGCCACGCGGCATGTTAAGCCACTGGATCCGCATCAAAAACGGCGTCATTGAGAACTATCAAGCCGTCGTGCCCACCACCTGGAACGCAGGTCCTGTGGACGCGAATGGCAAGATTGGTCCCTATGAAGCCTCACTGATTGGCTTAAAACTGGAAGATCCCACTAAACCCCTTGAGGTGATACGTATTATTCACTCATTCGACCCTTGTATGGCGTGTTCTGTACACGTGATGGATTTCAAAGGTCAAGCATTGAGCGAGTTCCGTGTCAGCCCCAATGGTCAATAACAACGAGGGAGGGAACGCAACATGAACCATTCTGAAACCCGCATTCGGACACTGGTTTTTAGTCCCGCGATACGGATTTTCCACTGGCTACGGGCACTGACCATTTTAGTGCTGGTGATCACCGGATTCTATATTGCTTGGCCGTTTCTTGTAGCGCCCGACAGCACGGATGTATTGGTACAAGGCTGGATCCGCTTTGCCCATTTGATCTGCGGTTTTGTGTTGACCGCAGTCACCTTGGCCCGCTTCTACCTGTATTTTTTCAGTCGAAGCGATATCGAGCGGCGCTCATTCCGTGATGTGATGAGCGTTAAGAGCTGGATCACCCAACTGAAATCCTACATTTGGATGGGACACTTGCATAAAGCCGGTGTTTATGGACCGCTGCAATTTGTGACCTACGTAGCAATCTCCTTCGTGGCACTTGTGATATGTATTACTGGACTCGTGCTGTATGCCAACGTCTACCATGAAGGTTTAGGTGGCATGCTTTGGAGCAGCGCAGCTTGGATCACGGCGCAAATGGGTGGACTGGCTCAGGTGAGAATTTGGCACCACTACCTCACTTGGGCATTCGTTATCTTTGTAGTTATCCACGTCTATATGGCGGTTTGGTCAGGGATACGCTTCAAACATAACTCTGTCGACTCAATTGTCTCTGGTTACGACTACCCGAAACCAGACTCACACCACTAGGAGTCCAATGAAGATATTGCTACTGGGTATTGGCAATGTCCTGTACGCCGATGAAGGCATCGGCGTACATTTTGTCAATTACATCGCTGAGAATTATCAGTTCACACACGAGTCCCACCAGCTGGAGATGCTCGATGGCGGCACCTTGGCCCAGGGACTCATTCCGA
Source organism: Shewanella mangrovisoli (assembly GCF_019457635.1). Lineage (NCBI taxonomy): Bacteria > Pseudomonadati > Pseudomonadota > Gammaproteobacteria > Alteromonadales > Shewanellaceae > Shewanella > Shewanella mangrovisoli. The sequence continues at coordinate 2,155,805 of NZ_CP080412.1, read as the reverse complement.
TTATTTGCCAATACGATTATTTGATCGTTGTCGATACCGTCAATGCCAACGGCGTCGAGGCTGGCGAAGTGTATTTCTTCGATTTTGATAAGGCCCCTCAGGAAATCGACTGGCAAGGCAGCGCCCATGAAGTCGAAATGCTACAAACCCTCAATATGATGGAAATGGTGGGCGACAGACCTAAAACCTTTGTGCTGGGCGTCACTCCAACCGTGTTAGAGCCTATGACACTGGGGCTGACCACTAAGGTTGCCGCCGCCGTCCCTCTGATGGAACAAACCCTGTTAACCCACTTAGCCTCCCTCGGGTTCACCGCGACACGCATTGCCGAGCATAGTATCGATTCGCTGATCCCCAATTCTTACAAACGTGGCGTCACTACTGGTGAAAATATAGAAGATGAAACACATCAGATTTGAGTTTACCTGCTCACGGCAGGTGCCTTTGTATGCGCATTTATGTAATCAATACCTAAATTACGATGCGCTCAATATCAGCATCGGCTGCGACAGCCAAAATGATTTTGGCCCTCAAACCTATTTTATTGAGGCGCAGGGCGAGCAAATACAGCTTGAGCAGCTCGCCGATGCTATCGCCGCCGACTTTTTAATTTCCGTTTGGCTCGTCGATTCAGGCATTAAAGTGATCGATGAGCCACAAGGCCAGCGGACATTATTGGAGGTTGTGCCTACAGAAGCGACGCAAGCGGATAAATCCGTCGCAGCCTTTTGCCAACAGTGTTACCCCCGCTTTGGTGATAATCAGGCGGCGCAATTTGGTCAGCTCGATTTAACTTGCCCCTGCTGCCACGGTGAGATGCGCTTAACCAGCGAGCAAAAGGCGTTAACACTTTCCGATCTTAAGGCCATGGCCGCGCAACTTATCAGCCAAGGAACGCTTGATTTAACCAGCGAAAGCGTGCAATTAAGCTTAGCGCCTTTTACCAATCCAACATCGGCAAGACCGCAGCTACTTATTTGTAATCCCAATACCCTCAACGCGCATTTTTGCCTGAAAGATCATCAAGTCATCGCCCTATCCAGTATCGAAAAACCGCTGATTTGCGCAAGACCCACCCAAGCGCACGAAAAACTGTCAGCGCCGCTATACGATATCTGCTTTGGTTATAGCCGTGTGGTACTGGTACTTGCCGAAGTATTAAGGCAAAAAGGCATCGACTGGGTTTATCTGCAAGGGCAGCACCATAGACCACAACTGGCATGGGTTGAAGGTGCCTGGGCACAGCTTTCTAGCCCAAGCAGTGCACAACTCCAAACGGTAAAACACTTCCATGCGCCAGAGCCCTTACGGGAAGAGATTCGTTTTTCAGGTTTTAAAGCGAAGTGGCAAGCCAATAAGAAAACCCGTTCACACCAAGGTTTACTCAGCGTCCAAGCGCTAACTTCTACAGACAATACAGCCGAATATCAGGGCGATGAGGAAGATCATACTATTGCAGATACGGCGCTGTTTGCGACCTTACTCAATGGCAAGTTCACCACCCACAAGCAGGCCAAAAATGCGGCGGTAATTTACTTAAGCCACGCGCATCCTAGCCAAATCGTCACCTGTGATAATAAGGGCGAAACCTCGCTATTTTTCGCCCTGCCCGAACTGCCCGATAATGGTTATGAGATTTTCCATTGCCTCGACAGCAGTCCACAAAAAGCCGTCGCGCAAAAGTTTAAGAGCCAGTTCCCTGATGATTACTTAAAGCTGCTGAGCCTAAAACTGCATGGCAGACGCGATAATCTTCAGAGTCTCTGGGCGATTGCCGCAGTGTTGATTGGATTAAATCCGCAGGAAGAAACTCAGTCGCCAGCCTATTTGAGCGATGCCCTGCTCGCCGCCGCCATGCGTTACCATGGTGCCAATGCGCCGCGCATCGACTATCCCCTCACCAAGGGCGAAGCGCACCGCAGCCTGAATTGGTGTAAAACCCTCGGCACTTTGCTAAGTTTTCGCGTCGCGGGGCACAGCGATCCGAGTCAGCTGGCTTTTGCAATGCAAGACTCCCTCGCCGACTACCTCGCCAATTGGCTGGAACACATTGATTTAAATATCGGTGTACACAACATTGCCTTAGCGGGCAATGAGTTAGCCAACGAAACCCTCTGCAAGCGTATTAGCTTGCGACTCGGGAAAAATTTCCCGCTATTGCTTAATCGCAGCCTCGATCTAGAGGGCGACAACTTAGCCGTAGGCGCGCTCTATGTGAAGCAGCGGCAGTTAAATAGCCTTTAACAACACCCGCTCACCGCTAGCCTTAAATTCAGATAGCGCTAACGCATGGAGGATAAAATGTTTTATCTTCCATGCAGATGCTGCCAGATAAGCGAAGAAGACCGAGATTGAAAAAAGCCACCTCACCCGCCAATCAAACCGAGCGACTCGAGCGCCGCCAACTGCATATCACGGGCATAGTGCAAGGCGTGGGCTTTCGCCCCTTTGTTTACCGCTGGGCGAGTGAGCTTAAGTTAACCGGCACTGTGCTGAATAATGCCAAGGGCGTGATGATTGAGCTGCAAGGCTCCGCCGCACAGTTGGATTGCTTTGTGCGCGAGTTAACCACCAATCCGCCGCCACTGGCACGTATCGATCAGATTAGCCAAAGTCCGTTAGCGGTAAAGCTTGAAGAAGCCAGCTTCGATATTATCGAAAGTGATAACCAAAGTGATAGCCAAAGTAATGGCTCTGGTGAGCATAACTTAGCCGCGCTGGTTGCCGTATCGGCCGACAAGAGTACCTGTCAGGATTGCCTCGGCGATATGCATAATCCGCAGGACCGCCACTATGGCTATGCCTTTACCAATTGCACCAACTGCGGCCCAAGATACACTATTATCAATGCCTTGCCCTACGATCGCCATCATACGGCCATGGCGGATTTCGCCATGTGTCCCGACTGCGCCAAAGCCTATCAAGATCCGCTAAATCGCAGATACCACGCCCAGCCTGTGAGTTGCCCTAAGTGTGGCCCTCAATTGAGTTTAAAATCGCCTCAGGGCGAGTTACTCGCACCTCACTCCTTGTCTGTTTCGCAAGATAACAGCCTTGCGGTATTGTCGGCTGCGGCCGAAAAGCTTGCCCAAGGGCAAATTCTGGCGATTAAAGGCCTTGGCGGCTTCCATTTAGTCTGTGATGCAAGAAACACTCAGGCAGTCAGTCAATTAAGGCAACGTAAACAACGCAAGGCTAAGCCGTTGGCGGTGATGATGCCGAGCATCGAAATGGCAAAACGCTATGTAACGGGCACACAGGCGGAGTGGCAAACCTTAAGCTCGCAGGAGCGTCCCATTGTACTGATGCAAGCACAGCATAAGCACGATCTAAGCCCTGAGATTGCGCCTAACATCCCCAAACTCGGGATCTTTTTGCCCTACACTCCCCTGCATCATTTGCTACTCGGGCTATTTAATGCTCCCTTAGTTGCGACCAGTGCGAATCTGTCTGGCGAGCCGATTATCACCCATTGCGATGAGCTCATCAGCCATTTAGGTCATGTGGTGGATGCCATCGTCGATCACAATCGGCCCATCCTCAATGGCTGTGATGACAGCGTGGTGCAACTTATCCAACCGCCAAATGGCTGTGTGCCACAGGTGCAAGTGCTGCGTTTAGCGCGGGGATATGCGCCCTTAAGTTTTCCGTTACCCAAGCCACTGAGTCGCACCATACTTGCCGTGGGCGCCCAACAAAAAAATGCCATTGCCTTAGGTTTCGGCTCAAATGTGTTTTTAAGCCCACATATTGGCGATCTTTTTAGTATGAGCGCCGAGCAGTACTTCGAGCGCACTTTGGCGACCTTTGCCCGCCTGTATCATTTCAGCCCCGAGCTGATTGTCCACGATAAGCACCCAGACTACGCGCCATCGCGCTGGGCTGAGGCGCAGCAACAGCAAAGCCTTGATACGCTGCGTGGAGACTCTCGTTCAATCCAAACCTTCAGTGTGCAGCATCACCACGCCCATGTATTAAGCGTAATGGCCATCAATCAATATCAGGATGCAGTGTTAGGTTTTAGTTTCGATGGTACAGGGCTTGGGAACGATGGCAGCCTCTGGGGCGGCGAAGTCTTACTCACCACCCTTAACGGTGCCGAGCGGCTTGCCCATTTCGAGGCCATTCCCTTGCTTGGTGGAGAACTGGCAATTAAGCAGCCTGTACGATTGCTGCTAGCTTTGCTATTTGAACAAATGAGTTTAGCGGCGGTACAAGCCTTAGATTTGCCCATCCTAAAAAGCCTGACGCCACTAACCTTAAGCAATCTGCATCGGATCTGGCAAAACGGCCATGGGATTAACAGCTCCTCGGTGGGGCGCTTATTCGATGCCCTCGCCTGCGCCCTAGGCTTTATCGACACAACCCAATTTGAAGGCCAAGCGGGCATGTTAATTGAAGCGGCGGCAAGACGGGCCGACGCCAAACAACTGCCGACGCTAATGCTCGACTTGTCCTTGGACACGACGAATCAATCCAGTGACAGCTCGGCACACGAACCCCATATCTGGCGCAGCAGCCAACTCTTTAAGCAGATAATCACGCTGATTACCGAAGCGCCGCTCACTAGCGTTCGGCAAGAGCAGATCGCCCGCGCCTTTTTGCATAGTGTGGGGGATGCCATTTGTGGTTATGCCGCGCGCTATCCAGCCCTGCCCGTGGTGCTGTGCGGCGGAGTGTTTCAAAATCAATATTTGCTCGAATATTGCCTCAATAAACTGCACCAACAAGGCAATACCGTGCTGCCCAACAAACATATTCCCGTCAACGATGGGGGGATTGCCCTCGGGCAGCTTTGGTATGGTATTCATCAAGACGTGAGCAATAACCAGTCATGCTTTAAGACTCAAGCTGACGCATAAAGGCTTTCATTGCGGGTGTTATGCTGTGCTTACGGGTCATAAAGACCGTTTGCCCTGAACTGACACCGTCCAAAAGCTGATACGGGATCCCAAAGAGTTGCGCCACCGATTCGGCAATACCGCGGCTAACGATAGCACAGCCTAAACCATGCTTTACCGCGCCGATTAGGTGGAATAATGAGTCGGTTTCCAGCACCAGATTAAAATCGATCCCCGCCTGCGCCATCGCATTATCTATGTATTTTCTAAACTGCATATTTTGACTCAGCAGCACTAAGGGACGCGTGCCAATGTCATATAAAGACAAGCACTTGCTTGCACTGCCATCAACCGAATCACAGGACAACAGCGCCATTTGATTGGCCCGCTGCGGGTAAAACACAAAGCTGCGTCGATTAACCTCGGTGAGCTGTTCATCAAATCCAAGGCCGATATCGGTTTTATGCAGGCTCAGGCTTTCAATCAATTGCCCATTGGTCATCACAGATAACTTGATGCTGATATTGGGATAAGCCTGATTAAACAGCTTAATCAACGGCATGATGTCGATGCTCGATTGCGGCACTATGCCAATCCGTAACGAACCCGTGAGCTGGCCGCGAAACAGACTCAACTCCTGCTTTAACGCCGCCTGTTCCTGCAACATTCTCTCGGCGTATTGCAGCATGATCTGCCCCGCATCCGTGAGCGCCACAAACTGGCTACCCCGTACCACCAGCTCAGTGCCAAGGCTTTTTTCAAGGGAGCAGATCCCCGCAGAGAGCGTCGGTTGCGTCACATGGCAGGCGTTTGCCGCTTTGGCAAAATGCTGTAATTGCGCGAGTTGTTGGAAGTAATGCAGGTGGCGAATATTCATAGTGCTTTCGATATAGTGTTTTAGACAAATCTGAAAAATCAAACCCTATTGGTATCCATAGTTTAATAGAAATCCTCTATCAATCTATAAAATAGTTTGATTGGCCTAGCGCGTAAGTCCTCTCTAGAATGTGACCAACATCCAATTTAAGGTTGAAATGCGTGCTAACTCACCCACTCGATTCGGCGAATGATCCAAGGCTCTGCCCTGAATCTCAATACAGCCCAAACACGGCACAACATGCTAGTGCCCGCTACTCGCATCTGGTTGAAGAGGTCGCTGCCGCCATCAACCTCAATGGCATCAGCTATGCGGTGATGATGATCACGCCCGATCACTTTGAGGACTTTGTGATTGGCTTCTTATTCGCCGAAGGCATTATCAGCCAAGATGAAGATGTGCATGAAATTGATATCACTCCGGTCCAAGACGGCGTAATGCTCGATGTCATCTTAGCTAATCGCTGTTTAATCGCCCTTAAACAACGTAAAAGACGGCTCGTCGGCGCAACTGGCTGCGGGATCTGTGGTGTGGAAGCCCTAGGTCATGCCTTGCCAGATTTACCGCCATTACCCGCCTGCGCTCCCTTGGTGCTTGAGCATGTCGACCGCCTCAAACAACAAATACATAAACATCAACTGAAGGCGCAGCGCAGCGGCGCTATCCATGCCGCTTTTGCCTTGGATGAGGCTGGCAATATCCTTGAGTGCCGTGAAGATATCGGTAGGCACAATGCGTTAGATAAGCTGATTGGCGCGTTGCTGCGGCAAAAGCGCAACGCCAAGGCGCTGCTGATGACCAGTCGATGCAGCAGCGAGTTAATCCAAAAGGCGGTGCGTTATGGTGCCAATCATTTGATTAGTCTCGCATCACCCAGCCAGCTCGCGGTGAAACTTGCGCTGAAATATCAGCTTAACCTTGTCCATATTCCTAAGTTTGATCCGCCAATCCACTACTCCATATTTGATGAAAGCCTTGCATGCCAATGCAATAGCGGAGAATTTTATGCCTGTTCATATTGAAAAACCGACCAAAGCCGGCGGCTTCCCCTCACTGCAATCGACCTTAAAGCATGTGCTGCGCAGCCAAAAGACCCAGCAAAATATCAAAAACCTACTCAGGGTAAACCAAACCGATGGCTTTGACTGCCCGGGTTGTGCCTGGGGCGATAACAAGGCAGGCGCCTTTCAGTTTTGCGAAAATGGCGCCAAGGCCGTAGCGTGGGAGTCGACGGGCAAGATTGTCGATCGCGACTTTTTCGCCCAGTATTCGGTGCGCCAGCTAGCTAAGCAGACCGACTATTGGCTCGAATATCAGGGCCGCTTAGCCGAACCTATACGCTATAACGCCGCAACCGATCACTATGAGCCCATCAGCTGGGATGGGGCCTTTCAGCTGATTGCAGATACGCTTAATGGCCTTAGCGATCCCAATCAAGTGGAGTTTTACACCTCAGGCCGCGCCAGTAACGAGGCCTCCTATCTCTATCAACTGTTTGGCCGACTGTACGGCACCAATAACTTTCCCGATTGTTCGAATATGTGCCACGAGGCCAGCGGCGTAGCACTCAACCAAGCCATTGGTGTCGGTAAAGGTACTGTCGTATTAAGCGATTTCGATGCGGCCGAGGCGATTTTTGTCTTCGGGCAAAACCCCGGCACCAACCATCCACGGATGATGAATGCCCTACGTAAAGCGGCCAAACTGGGTTGTAAAATTGTCACCTTCAATAACTTAAAGGAAGTGGCGCTGGAGCGATTCGCCAGCCCGCAAAGCCCAACGGAGTTATTAACCCCCGCAGCCACAACCATTAGCCATCAATACCTCACGCCACTGCTGGGCGGCGATATGGCGGCCATTCGCGGCATGGCAAAGCATATTCTTGAGTCGAACTCAAAGTGTATCGACCGGGAGTTTATCGCCACCCATACCGCGTTTTTCGCAGATTATGAGCAGAGTGTCCGTCACACCGACTGGCAACAGATTGAAGCCCAATCGGGCTTATCCAAGGCAGATATTATTCAAGCCGCCACAGTATTTAGCCAAAGTAAGACGGTGATCAGTTGCTGGGCCATGGGCATTACTCAGCATAAACATTCAGTCGATACCATCCGCGAAATCATTAACTTGCATCTGCTCTGCGGCCAAATAGGTAAAGCTGGCGCAGGACTTTGCCCGGTGCGCGGTCACAGCAATGTGCAGGGTAACCGCACAATGGGAATTAACGAAAAACCCAAAGCCGAGTTTATTGACCGTTTAGAGCAGTATTTGGGCTGCCAGTTACCCCGCGCCGCGGGTCATAACGTGGTTGAAGCCTTGAAGGCCTTAGATAGTGAGCAAAGCAAAGTGCTAATTTGCCTCGGCGGCAACCTAGCTGCCGCGGCGCCCGACAGCGCCTTTACCTATAACGCCATGGGAAAAACGCAGTTAAATGTGCAAATCAGCACTAAGCTCAATCGCAGTCATTTACAGGTCGGCAAAGATGCGTTGATCTTACCTTGCCTTGGGCGCACTGAACTCGATAAGCAAAAATACGGCATTCAAAAAATCACCGTCGAAGATACCTTTAGCATGGTGCACGCCTCGACCGGGATGAACGATGCGGTATCGCCACTATGCCTGTCGGAAATCGATATTGTGGCGCGCATGGCGCACGCTACCTTGGCGGTGAAACCACCATCAATGAGTACACCTAATACCAAATCAATTGACTGGTTAGCCCTAAGGAATGATTACAACCTGATCCGCGATTTGATTGAGCAAACCATTGCAGGTTTTGAAGATTACAATCAAAAAATTAACGTCCCAGCGGGATTCCATTTAACCAATAATGCAGCGCAGCTCGACTGGCATACTCAAAGCCACAAGGCAGAATTTAGCGCCTGCGCTTTACCCGACTCCATCCTCGCCGACTGTTCGAGTCAGGCCCTGACCAGTACACTGCCAGTGTTGCTGCTGCAGAGTCTGCGCTCACACGATCAATATAACACCACCATCTATGGCATGGATGACAGATACCGCGGCATTAAGGGCAAGCGAAATGTACTATTCATGAACAGTGATGATGCCAAGGCGCAGGGCTTTAGCGACGGCCAGTTAGTCGATATCCAATCGCTCACTAACGATGGTAAATTGCGTAAAGTGTATGACTTTATGGTGATTTATTACGAGATCCCTAAGGGCAATATCGCCGCCTATTACCCCGAGACCAATCCCTTAGTCGCCATCGACAGTGTGGGCGTGGGCTCCTACACCCCAACCTCAAAATCGGTTCCCGTGATCTTAACCCCCGCGAGCAGCAATAAAATCAGCATCGCCCAACTGTAAGTCACTCAAGCGCTTTCATCCCATAGGCCAAAGAAATGTTCTTTGGCCTTTGTTTATCCAAATAAACCTGACGAACATCAAAGAATCCGCAGCCGATTTGTATCACACTTAACATTAGCGTAATCAAATTAACCCTATTCGATAGCATCAGCATATTGTCAGGCAAATGCGCCCAAAGAGGCGCTCGGCCTAGGACAAGGAGAAATATAAGATGTGTAAAGACTGCGGCTGCTCCTTACCCCGCCATTCCCATTCACATGAACACGGCCACGGCCATCTGCATCACCATCAGGAATTGCACACCAATCCTCAGCTTAACGATAAAAAAACCTTGTCGGTGATCCACAAAATTCTCGATAAAAACGATGTCGAAGCGGCCCATAACCGTGCACATTTTGAGGCGCACAATATCACTGCCTTCAATTTAATGAGTAGCCCAGGCAGTGGCAAAACCACCTTGCTTGAGCACTTAAAAGAATACACCGCCCTCAACTACGCCGTAATTGAAGGGGATTTAGAGACCTCCCGCGATGCCGACCGCTTAATCGCCAAAGGCATTCAGGCCCATCAAATTCAAACCGGCAGCGCCTGCCACCTCGACGCATTCATGGTACACGGCGCTTTACATCACTTGCCACTCGAAGGCTTAGATATTTGCTTTGTCGAAAACGTGGGAAACCTCGTCTGTCCCGCCAGTTACGATGTCGGCACCCATAAAAATATCGTGCTGCTCTCGGTTCCAGAAGGCGATGATAAGATTGAGAAATATCCCGTTATGTTCCGCCGCGCCGATCTGGTGCTCATCACAAAATGTGACCTCTTGCCCTACTTCGATTTCAGTGTCGATGAGGCGAAAGCCCAACTTAAAAAGCTCAACCCTGACACACAGATTCTGGAAGTCTCGATTAAGGATGGCGATGCTATGCGTGCCGTCGTTGCATGGCTGAACGACAACCTTCACCACGCTGCGGGAGAGTCACAATAATGTGCCTATCTATTCCTTCCCAAGTGGTGGCCGTGGATAACGAGCGTCAATCGGTCACCGTCGACACCTTAGGTGTCAGGCGCGATGTGAGCAGCCATTTAATGACTGAGCCTTTAGCCATTGGTGACTATGTGCTTATCCATATCGGTTTTGTGATGAATAAAATTGATCGCAACGATGCGCTGCAAAGTCTTGAATTATATAAAGAGATAGTCTCAAAACTTGAAAATGAGACCACGCATTGAGTAATCACCGCAGTAAAAGTGATAACAAATAACAGCCAAAACTGCGCAAGGACTGAAGATGCTTGACCTAAAACAGCTTTATCAAGGCTTTCGCGACCCCGATACCATAGCCTCGTTTGCAGAGGATATAGCTAAATGCGCCCGCACGCTCAAAGAGCCTATCAATATCATGGAGGTCTGTGGCGGCCATACCCACACCATCATGAAATACGGCTTACTGGATTTACTGCCGGAAAATATTGAATTTATCCACGGTCCCGGCTGCCCAGTGTGCGTGATGCCCAAGGAGCGTATTGACCAAGCCGCAGTGCTCGCCCAGCAAGAGAATGTGATTTTAGTGACACTCGGGGATATGATCCGCGTGCCCGGTTCCCAAGGCTCATTAGCCAGTTTCAGAGCCAAGGGCTGTGATATTCGCCCTATTTATGACCCCTTAGATACGCTCAAAATCGCCCGCGACAATCCCGATAAAACCGTGGTGTTTTTCGCCATTGGCTTTGAAACCTCGACCCCTATGACCGCCGTGCTGATACAGTTGGCCGAGCAGGAAAAGCTGGCGAATTTGTTGTTTCATATCAACCACGTCTTAGTGCCACCCGCGATTGATGCCGTCATGCAAGACCCTAAAGCTAGGGTAAACGCCTTCATTGGCCCTGCGCACGTAAGCGTGATCAGTGGTGCCAAAATCTATCGCCCCGCGGTCGAGCAATACGGTACGCCTGTGGTGGTTTCAGGGTTCGAACCCGTTGATGTGATGGAGTCCATCCTGCGCATCGTGCGGCAAAAGGTGGCGGGAACGGCGCTGTTAGATATTCAATACAGCCGCGCCGTGTCCGAGGAAGGCAATCTTGCCGCTCAGGCCAAGGTTAATCAATTTTTCCAGACTCGGCCGCAATTTCGTTGGCGCGGGCTTGGACCCATTCCCAACTCGGCGCTTGAGTTAAGACCCGAATACGCCCATAGGGACGCCGAGAAGTACTTTAAGGACAGATTACCTGTCAAAGAAATTGACGATCATAAGGCTTGCCAATGCGGCGATATTCTTCGCGGGCTCGCCAAACCTAAAGACTGTAAAGTCTTTGGCCGCGGCTGCAATCCCGAAACCCCTCTCGGTAGCTGTATGGTTAGCTCCGAAGGCGCGTGTAATGCGTATTACCGCTATCAAGGCATAGATAGCAAGGAGCCACACCATGGCTGATTTCCAACCCAAAGATAAAGTGATTCAACTCAGCCACGGTGGTGGCGGCAAAGAGATGAATAAACTTATTCGTGAACTGTTTTTTACCGAGTTCGATAACCCCATCCTGCGCAGCGAAGAAGACGCGGCAAAGCTTGATTTGCAAGGTGCGACCGCCTTTACCACAGATTCCTTTACGGTATCACCGCTGTTTTTTGCTGGCGGAGATATTGGCAAGTTGGCGATCGCCGGTACTGTGAATGATCTTGCCATGATGGGCGCCGAGCCACAGTATTTAAGTTGCAGTGTAATCATCGAAGAAGGCTTTTCGCTCAATCAGTTAACCACTATTGTACGCAGCATGGCGAAGGAGCTTAAACAGAGCGGCGCCAGAATCGTCTGTGGCGATACCAAGGTCGTGCCTAAGGGCTGCGCCGATGGCTTGTTTATCAATACCTCCGGCGTTGGACGGATTTTACGTCCGAATATCTCGGCGGCGAATGTCGCGCCGGGGGATGCAATTATTGTTTCCCGCGATGTGGGCTGCCATGGCGCCGCGATTCTGATGGCACGCGAGGGCTTAACTCTTGAATCGGCTTTGCAAAGCGATTGTGCCACCCTTTGGCCCGTGGTTGAGCAGCTTATTGCGGCGAATATTCCCATTCATGCGATGCGTGATGCAACTCGTGGTGGGCTGTCTGCCGTGTTAAACGAGTGGGCGGCCGCCGCCAATGTCGGGATTACCGTCAACGAAGCCAGTATTCCGGTTTGCGATGAAGTCAAAGGCTTATGCGAGCTTTATGGCTTTGAGGCCATGGATTTAGCCAATGAAGGCACCTTTATCTTGGCAGTCCCTAACGATATCGCCCTTGGCGCCTTGGAAATCATGCAGCGCTTTGGTCATTGCGAGCAGGCGGCCATCATCGGCACCGTCAGCGACGAATTGCCGGGAAAAGTGATCTTAAGAACGCCATGGAATACCAAACGTTACTTAGACTTGCCCCAGGGTGAACTGCTGCCAAGGATTTGTTAATGCACGAATATTCCATCGTCAGCGCCTTGATTGAGCAATGCGAGCAACACGCTAGGGCCAATCGAGCCAATAAAATCACCCGCGTCGATATCAAACTCGGTGTGATGAGCGGTGTCGAACCCGCCTTGCTCGAGACCGCCTTTGAGACCTTTAAACTCGATGGGCTCTGCCGTGATGCAGAATTGCGGATGACACTGCAACCCTTATTGATTGCATGTTTGGATTGCCACCAAGAGTCAGAGCTTGCTGAGCGCTCTATCGTCTGCCCTGCCTGTCATAGCTACCATACGCGGGTATTAGATGGTGAAGATATGCTGCTGATGCAACTTGAAATGGAGCAAGAGGACGAGCGCTGAGTTGCTATAGGCCTCTGACTCAAGCATTCACACTTGATAAAAAATGGGCTTTAAGTATTCCACTTAAAGCCCATTTTATTGGTCTGCTAGCAGCGATTCATCACTCTCGATAAGTCGCTATAGATAAATCACTATTGATAAATCGAGGCCTGCCCTTCTGGGCGGGTCTTAAGCAATCTTAAGAACCACATATACTGCTCAGGGTAAGCGAGGATCACTTGCTCAACCGCTTTGTTCAGTGCCAACGCTTCGTTTTCTTTACCGACCATGTCTTCGGCGGCAATGGCGGGCATCACAGTTAAATCAAACTGGCGTGAAGCTTGGTTATAACCAATTTTTACCGGCAGCACTTGGGCATTTCCCGCCTGAGCTAATCGGCCAACCACGGGTAATGTCGCTTTAACTGTGCCTAAAAACGGGGTAAACACACTTTGATCTGGGCCTAAATCCTCATCGGGCAGGTAGAAAAAGCTATTGTTCTGCTTCAATTCGGCCAACAAGGCGCGGATCCCCGCCTCTCGCATATAAACATGGCCACCGCAGCTACTACGTACCCGATTATTAAACCAGTTAAATAGCGCGTTTTTGTGGGCCTTAGCCATGGTCACCATGGGCAAGTCGAGGTTTAACCTCAGTCCCGCATAATCGATGGGCCACACATGGGGCATGATAAATATTACAGGCTGCCCTTCTGCCTGCGCCGCTTGAACATGCTCAAAGCCCATAAGATTCACACGGCGGCGTAAATGCGCCTTAGAGCGTACTAACAGCTCTCCTTGCGATAACAGCACTAAGACGAAGTTCTGCACGTTCTCATCGATTAAAGTTTCAATTTCGGCGGCGGATTTTTCAGGGAAACACGCCTTTAAGTTCGCTCTAGCAATGCCTATCGGCTTTTTCGCAATAGGCGCCACCAGTTTGGCCAAGGTTCTGGCGATAGGATCACGCAGCCAGGCAGGCATGCTCCCAAAAATGACTAATAGGCCGATCGCCAACCAAGTGACCCAATATTTAGGGTGCAATAAGGCCAGTTGAAAACGTCGGTCAAAATGTTTGGGCTGTCTTGACAAAGAAATCACCTCAGACAGTAAAAGACTGAATTCGCATAGGAAGAAAATAGGAAAGCCACTCGCGATGGAGTGGCTTTCCTATCAAACTTTAAGAAATTACTTGCCCGCGTTAGCTGCTTCTACGCGAGTTTTCAGTTTCTGGCCGGGACGGAAGGTCACGACACGGCGAGCGGAAATCGGGATATCCTCGCCTGTTTTTGGGTTCCTTCCCGGTCTTTGATTCTTATCCCTAAGGTCAAAGTTGCCAAAGCCAGATAACTTGACCTGCTCACCACTTTCAAGTGCGCCTCGAATTTCTTCAAAGAACGACTCAACCATCTCTTTAGCGACACGCTTGTTAATGCCTAGTGTTTCAAAAAGATGTTCTGCCATTTCGGCTTTGGTAAGTGCCATACTTTAATCCCTCAACGATGCGTTGAACTCGGTCTTCAGGGCAGAAACAACTGATTCTACTGTCTCAGCGATCTCTTTTTCCTCAAGTGTACGAGTAGTGTCTTGTAATGTAAGTGCTATCGCCAAGCTCTTCTTGCCGGGCTCAACACCTTTACCTAAGTATACATCGAACAAGTTTATGCCAACCAACTGATTTTCGCCAACTTTTCTTATCAATTTCATTACATCGCCTGCAGATACACTTTCATCTACGACTACTGCGATGTCACGACGATTAGCCGGGAACTTAGATACAGCTTGGGCTAGCGGCAAACTGGTATGCAATAAAGCATCCAATTCCAACTCAAAAACGATGGTTTTACCATTGAGTCCAAAAGGCTTCTCCAAACTAGGATGGATAGCACCTATATGACCGATCACTCGATCATTTCTCAATATTTCAGCACATTGCCCTGGATGAAGAGCAGAATGCGTCGCTACTCTAAAGCTAAATTCTGATGCGGAAACTGTCAAGCCGATAATTGCTTCTAAATCGCCTTTAAGGTCGAAAAAATCAACAGTTTTCGATTCCATAGCCCAATGTTCGTCATTTTGGAGGCCAGTTATGACGCAACCGAGCATAGCTTGCTGTCTTACACCTGATTCTGCATTAATATCAGGAACAAAGCGCAGGCCAGTTTCAAAAAGTCTCACACGACCCTGTTGACGACTTTGGTTGTAGCCAACCGCAGTCAATAATCCTGTGAACATCGACAAACGCATGGCCGACATTTCGCTAGAAATTGGGTTCGGCAACACCATGGCTTGCTCGCCTGGGTGAACCAGATTTTGCAGCTTAGGATCGACGAAACTGTAAGTCACGGCTTCTTGGAAACCACGGGCAACTAACAGCGAACGTACGCGCTTGAGGCTTAAATCAGTTTCTTTATGGTCTGACATCCGCAGTGACGCCACAGGCGCAACGTTTGGAATGTTGTTGTAACCGTAGATACGGGCCACTTCTTCGATTAAGTCTTCTTCAATCGCCATATCGAAGCGATAAGTGGCGGTAGTCACCTGCCAGCTACCCTCGCCTGCTACCACGCCGAAACCTAAACGTTCAAGGATTTCAACCACGTCGCTATCGGGAACATGGTGACCTAGAATTTTATCTAACTTGCTGCGACGCAATAGGATTTGCGCAGGCTTTGGTAAGTCAGCGTCAGATTTGGCTTCAACCACAGGGCCCGCTTCACCGCCGCAAATATCCAGCACTAAGCGAGTCGCACGGTCCATAACCTTGTGCTGCATCTCAGGGTCAACACCACGTTCAAAACGGTGTGATGAATCAGTATGCAGACCTAAACGGCGTGATTTACCCATAATCGCTAACGGTGCGAAGAAGGCACATTCCAGCAGAATGTCTTGCGTGGTGTCACTCACACCTGAATATTCGCCACCAAATACGCCAGCAAGCGCTAATGGGCAGGCATCGTCGGCAATCACTAGGGTGTCGCTTGGAATGGTCACTTCGCTGCCATCGAGCAGAGTGATTTTCTCTTCGCCATTCCCCAAACGCACTTGGATGTCGCCAGTCAGCTTGGCAAGGTCGAAGGCGTGCATAGGTTGGCCGAATTCAACTAACACGAAGTTAGTGATATCGACGATAGGATCGATAGAACGAATACCGCTGCGGCGCAGTTTTTCCTGCATCCATAATGGCGTAGCCGCTTTCACGTTCACATTCTTCACCACACGGCCTAAGTAGCGTGGGCACGCTGCGCTTTCCTTCACATTGATAGCCACTTTGGCATCAATGGTTGGCGTAACGGCTTGCCATTGTGGCTCAGTCACAGCCGCACGGTTTAACACGCCCACTTCACGGGCCAGACCCACCATGCCTAAACAGTCGGCACGGTTAGCGGTTAAATCCACTTCAATCACAGCATCATCAAGCTGGAGATACTCACGTAAATCCGTGCCTAATGGCGCATCTAATGGCAGTTCGATAATGCCATCGCTGTCGATATCGATGCCCAGCTCGCTGTATGAACACAGCATGCCTTCTGATGGCATACCACGCAGCTTGGCTTTTTTGATTTTGAAATCGCCTGGCAATACAGCGCCAACCATGGCAACGGCAACGCGCAGGCCTTGGCGGCAGTTAGGTGCGCCACAGACGATATCGATAAGTTCACCACTGCCGACACTGACTTTAGTCACGCGCAGTTTGTCTGCATCTGGGTGCTGGCCACATTCGACCACTTCACCAATCACTACGCCGTTGAACTCGGCAGCCACGGCATCAACGCCATCGACTTCGAGGCCAGCCATAGTGATCTGGTGGGATAATGCTTCACGGCTAACGGCAGGATTGACCCACTCACGAAGCCAAGATTCGCTAAATTTCATGCTATACAGCTCCGTTATTTAAATTGCTTCAGGAAACGCAGGTCGTTTTCGAAAAACGCACGTAGATCGTTTACGCCGTAACGCAGCATAGTTAAACGCTCAACGCCCATACCAAAAGCAAAACCAGAGTATTTTTCTGGATCGATGCCCACGCTGCGTAGCACGTTCGGGTGCACCATACCGCAGCCTAACACTTCTAACCATTTGCCGTTTTTACCCATCACGTCTACTTCGGCTGAAGGTTCAGTGAATGGGAAATAAGAAGGACGGAAACGCACCTGTAAATCTTCCTCGAAGAAGTTACGCAGGAAGTCATGCAACACGCCTTTTAATTCGGCGAAGTTTACGTTTTCATCCACCAGCAAACCTTCCACTTGGTGGAACATTGGCGTGTGAGTTTGGTCGTAGTCGTTACGATACACACGACCCGGTGAAATAATCCGCAATGGCGGCTTTTCAGTTTCCATAGTACGGATCTGCACGCCCGAAGTTTGGGTACGCAGCATCAGCTTAGGATTAAAGTAAAACGTATCGTGGTCGGCACGCGCTGGGTGGTGCTCAGAGATATTCAAGGCGTCGAAGTTATGGAAGTCATCTTCGATTTCAGGCCCTTGTTTTACCGTAAACCCTAATTCCCCAAAAAAGGTTTCGATACGTTCAATGGTGCGCGTTACTGGGTGTAAGCCACCGATGTCGATAGTGCGGCCTGGTAGCGTCACATCAATCTTTTCGGCGATTAACTTGGCTTCCAATTCGGCACTTTTCAGGCCGTCGATGCGCTCAGTTAATTTCTGTTGAATGGCCTGCTTCGCATCATTGACCGCCTGACCAAAAGCGGGTTTTTCTTCAGGACTTAAGCTGCCCATCATTTTCATCATGTCGGTGATCTTACCCTTCTTACCCAGGTAATCGACACGGATATCATCCAGTGCTTTTAGATCACTGGCCTGGTCAATAATGACTAAGGCTTGTTCTACGATCTCAGTTAACTGCTGCATTTTCTCTTCCACTGCATAGTCGCGCTTGATAAACAAGTGCTATGGGCGCCAAACTTTCAGGCTATTTGGGTGCTCAGGTTATCGGGCGTTAATGCCAGACGCTTTGCTAGCTATAACGAAATAAAAGGAGAGAAATTTTACGCGAGCGAGCGGCATATTACTAGGGTTTATTCGGGGTTTTTATCATGCAAATTCATGTGTTACCCCAACAAATGCCGCGAGTTGGAGAGCAACAAATCACGATTGCTGATTTTTACAGCAAACGGTTCCTCATCTGCTACCACTAGCTACATATGTAGCTAAACTGTAAACTTATGTTTGTACCTTGCCAAAATTGCAGCAAATAAACTCAAAAAGACTGCAATTGGACAACAATAATACAAGCAACTGCTTACAAGACAGAAAATCATAAAGTCTATGGCAAACCGACCGATATCCATTTGGTCACAGCCCAATTTATCGAGGCGCTAATGAAAGAAGTAAAATTTCGCTGGATAGATCAATATCTTATCCACATGACCTTAAAAACCAAATTTGCAATTCTCGCCCTAGTTCCCATGTTTATGATTGTGGGATTAGCGGTATTTTTAAATACTCAGTTTAGGGATACCCTGCTCGAAAGCCATTTGAACGGCATTCAGGACTCGTCACAGAAAATCAATCAACTCGCGGCGCAGATCTATAACAAACTGCCCGAACAAGAACAGCAAAATCTCCCCAATCTTTTAAGCCAAGGCTTGCAGAATGTTCGGATTGTCACGGTTTCAGAGGCCGACAGCCGCGCGCAAACCCTTGCACGCAGTGGTGGCGGTATCGATACCAGCAGTTCACCTAATCGGGCGATAAGCTCGGTTAACGCTCAAAACCTCGTCACTATCATTCCCGTCGACGATCGCGCGATTGATGCCTTACTGGCCGATGACAACATCTTAGTTTATGGCGTGATGGCAGTGCTGTTATTCGTGCTCTTCCTGTTTAGCTACTACATCTCCACCTTTGTGGGCGGTGCACTCTATACCACAGTGATGGCGCTCAAACGCGCCGCCTCGGGGGATTTGACTGGCCGATTAAACTTCTTCGAAGTGAAAGATGAATTCAGCATTTTAGCGATTAGTATCGACACCTTGGTCGAGCGTCAACATACCCTAGTGAAGCAAATTGCAGAATCCACCAGCAAAATCCGCGAAGTGGTTTCATCATTTAGAAGCACGGCGCAGCAAGGACAAGCCCTTGCGGTCAATCAACGTCAGCACCTCGATTCCTTAGCCACAGCGATGGAAGAAATGACCGCTGCGGTTAAAGAAGTGGCGCGCAACGCCGAGCAATCCTCCGCCGAAACCCAAGAGGCGAATCAGCAGGTCAATGCGGGCTCTAAGGATATTGAAACCACAGTGAGCGCGATTGATGTGCTATCGGATGAAATTTCTGCCGCCTCGGATGCGGTCAATATCCTCAACGAAAACGCCAGTAAAATCGATGAAGTCGTGTCGACCATTAATGCCATTTCGCAGCAGACTAACCTACTCGCCCTCAATGCTGCGATTGAAGCTGCGCGTGCGGGAGAACAAGGCCGTGGCTTTGCGGTGGTGGCCGATGAGGTGAGAACCCTTGCTGGTCGTACTCAGGCGGCAACGGTTGAAATCAAGTCGATGATCGAGTCATTGCAACTGGGTAGCCGCAACCTGACGCAAGTGATGTCCCGAACCGTGAGCCAAGCGAGTGAAGGAAAGCAACATGTGCTGCAAACGGGTAAGGATCTCGAGTCGATTGCCCACCACAGCAGCCGCGTGTTCGAAATGAGCGTGCTGATCGCAACGTCTGCCGAAGAACAATCGGCCGTGGCTAACGAAATCGCCACCAATCTGATGGAAATTCGCAATCAATCCCACGATGTCGAGCAATCGGCGAACCAATCAGTGTCGGGTTGTGATGAATTACAAGCCACCGCTGGCCAACTCGATCAGTTAATGGTTGGACTTAAGGTCTAATACTGAAAATTGAGTGTCGAGTAATAGTCGAGTAATAGATGAAGGGATAACGCTTATCCCTTCATCTATATGCTCCTATAGGCCTCTTCTGCATTCATAGTCTTCCCTCAGCATTGCTGCTTATTGTCTTATTCAGTGCACCAGCTAACCTGTTAACACTTTAAGCTGCCAAGTTTTAACTGAGCTTCAGCTAGCGAGGTTCATTTCAAACTGTGGCTACTTAGACGCACACTGAACATGGACATAAATCGCTAACACCAACAACCAGCATTTATCAAACATGCTTGTAAAGCAGAACCACAGTTTACAACTACTCATCGCGATTAAAGTTCGCTCAAAGCAAACACTTATTTTCACGAAAAAAAGAACAGTATCCCTTTGTTGTAAATATAAAATTTACACTGACTTTACACTTAACTGTGGGATAGCGACTTGTTGACACATTTAAGAATAATTATCATTCGCCAAAATTTTACAAGGAAGAATGATATGCCTGCACAACCCGATTTTACCCCTCGTCTGACACGATTTTCCCGCAAAGCCCTCCCTTTAGCCATCAGCCTCGGCCTCAGTGCTATATCGGCAACGGCACTCGCCGACAATAGCGCCACAGGCGAGATGGAACGCATGGTGATCACTGCGACGCAAACCAAACACTCAGAGCTATCGGCGCCAGCATCAGTATCAGTGATTAATCGCACTGAGCTTGAAGCCTTAGTGATTGATGACCTCGCCAGTGCAGTGCGTTATTTACAGGGAGTGAATATCAGTGAAGGTACGCCCTATGGTCGCAATGAAATTAGCCTTAGGGGTCTGGATTCTGACTACACCTTAATCTTGATCAATGGCCGCCGCGTCAATTCTCGCGAGGCGCTCACCTCCAACTATGGCAATGACTTCGACCTGTCATCTATCCCCATGTCTGCTATCGAGCGTATCGAGTTAGTTCGCGGCCCCATGTCATCCCTCTATGGCTCCGAAGCCTTAGGTGGCGTCGTCAATGTTATCCTGCGCCAACCGACCGAAACTTGGCAAACCAGTGTCGGCGTGCAATACGACACGCCAACCAGTGGTAAAGGCGGTGATAGCACTAAATACAACTTCTACACTAGCGGCGCACTCGTTAAGGACAAACTGCTGGCGAACTTGATTGTCGATAGCAATAAACGTGATGCCTGGCGTTCAGACTTAAAGCCAACTATCGATGCCCTCGAAGAC
This sequence comes from Shewanella mangrovisoli, assembly GCF_019457635.1. NCBI lineage: Bacteria > Pseudomonadati > Pseudomonadota > Gammaproteobacteria > Alteromonadales > Shewanellaceae > Shewanella > Shewanella mangrovisoli. The sequence continues at coordinate 2,134,906 of NZ_CP080412.1, read as the reverse complement.
AGGGATGAGATCAGCGCCTTAGCTAATCTGCAATGGTTAATCGACAAGCAGCAGGATCTACAATTCGATATCAGTTACGCCAACGACGAGCGTGAGTCAGACTGGAATAACTACGGCACGATTCTGACCAACAACCAACAGGCGGAGCGCATTAGCTCAGGATTGACCCATAACGGCCGTTGGGATTGGGGTGATACTCGCCTGCGCTACTATTATGAAAATGTCGAAGTAACCGATGATTCAGCACTGATCGCGCAAATTGGCCATATCACTCAAACCAACCACAATCTCGACGGCCAAACCACAGTGTTACTCGGCGAACATATGCTGACGGGCGGCGCCGAATACCGTTGGACCAAACTTGAGAACAGCCGCAATATTTTAGGCGATGGCACCTTAGACGACAGTCAGTCGGCACTATATCTGCAGGATGAGTTCAGTTTAGGCGAACTGAGTCTCACCCTCGGTGGCCGTGTCGATCACCACGATGTGTATGGCACTGAGTTTAGTCCTCGCCTCTATCTGGTTTATCCGCTCAGCTCCGAATGGGTGATCAAAGGTGGCGGTGGTAAAGCCTTTAAAGCACCGAATATGTCGCAATCCCAAGCCGATTATATTATCCCAGCCTGTCGTGGTGCCTGCTCTGTGGCGGGCAATCCGGATCTGCAACCCGAAACCTCGGTGAACTATGAGCTATCGACCCAATACCAAACCACAGATTTTGGCGGCTCCATCACCTATTTCCATAATGATGTAGAAAACAAAATCATCACCGAGACTTGGGACAGAACCCCGGGCGCCGTACTCACCTATCAAAACGTTAACGAAGCTAAGATCACCGGTTGGGAATTACAGGCATGGTACGACTTAACCGACAGTTTAAGTATCAGTGGTAACTACAGTAAAACCGATGCCAAGGATAAACAAAATGGCGCGCCTTTTACTTTAACGCCTGAAGATAGCTACAACCTGAAACTGCAATGGCAGGCGTTAGAGGGATTATCCACCTTTATTGCTTATCACTACACGGGTGAACAATATCTGAGAACCAATGTTAAATCAGATGGTTATGGTTCACTTGATTTAGGTGTGAATTATCAAATTAACCCTATGTTTAGGGTAAAACTAGGGGTGACTAACTTGACGGATGCCGAGCGCGATCAAATTGCCACCGATTTGGATTACATTCAAAAGAGCCGCAGCGTGTATGCTGGGGTAACGGCAAGCTTCTAATCCTGAGATCATGGCCTGCCGCGGCAGGCCATGCTTCTCCTCGAATATCAGTAAAACAAGTTTAGATTAATTTTTTATAGGCTCTCTGTGTTTCAACGCGGCGCTTGATCTCATCAAACGTATCGAGGTCAGTATTGAGTCTAGGGCCAAGGTAAATTACCACTTCTCTTGCGCCAGCGCCCATGGCAAGTTCACGCAGTACTCTATCCTCAATATCGGTAAGGCCGCCTTCAGTCTTTTCTAACTGGTGTACAATCACCCGAGGCGTTGCCCGAAATCCAGATGTATGAAGTTGCGAAATGCCATATTGGAGCAGCTTTTCGGCGAGTTCAAAGCTTGCGACAAACATCCTAGGATGGGAAAAAGGATTAACTAGCCGAACGCCCTCGCCCTGCAAACCCATCGCCTCGCGACCAATGGCCTTGATCCGCGTCTGAGTCGGCTCATCGACGAGGGCAAGCACAGGCTCATATTCAATACAGGTCTTATCACCAAAAGACTTTATCGTAATCTTAGCTTCCGTTAACTCAATCAATACATCTTTAGAAACTAAGCCTTTTAACCAAGTAAACACGTTCATTCTCCCTATAAAAAAACCTACACAAATGAAGCGTTTTAGCTCCAACTAATTATTGTATTAAGGGATTTTCCTTAAAAATTGCAGGGCTTGGTCTAAATCTCGGGTGCGGGACATCGGCGGCAGGGAATTTAAAAACGCCTGTCCGTAGGCGCGATTCACAATTCGATTATCACAGAGAATGAGTACGCCGCAGTCCTTTTCGTCACGGATCAAACGTCCAACCCCTTGTTTGAGCGCAATAATCGCTTGAGGTAATGACACTTGAGTAAAAGGATCGCCACCCTGACGGCTGATATTGTCGGCGCGGGCACGGTAAAGCGGCTCATCGGGCGAGACAAAGGGCAGCTTATCGATAATTACGCAGCTTAGTAATTTGCCACGAACGTCCACCCCTTCCCAAAAACTGCTCGTCCCCAGTAATACCGCATTCCCCAATTGGCGAAACTTGGTCAGCAGACTCTGCTTACCCGCCTGCCCTTGTACCAACAGCGGATATTGAGTGCGAGTGCGTAATGCAAGCGCGGTTTGCTCGAGCATTTTATGGCTGGTAAACAGAATAAAGGTTCGCCCCTGCGCCGCCTCAATCGCTTTGACACACACATCGACTAACTGCTTAAGTGCTTGCTGCTGATTCGTCACATTCCCCAGTTGTCTCGGCACACAAAATAAAGCCTGACTCGGATAATCGAAGGGACTGTCTAAAATATGCGCCTTGGCATCACTGATCCCAAGCTCCTGCGCAAAATGGTCTAGGCTGCGGTTCACTTGCAAGGTAGCCGAAGTAAAAATCCAGCTAGTATTGGCCACAAATAGCTGCTGGCACTCGCGGGCAATATTGATAGGTGACATACGTAGCATGACAAAACGGCTACCAAACTCAACGCTGTAGGCCGCCTGCGGGTTATCGCAATTAAAAAATTGATTCAGTTTATGGTTTAGCTCAGTCAGCTTTACCGCAATATCATCCAATAATTCACTGCGCCCCACGTGCACAAGTAACAGCTTTTGCAGTGCGGTTAATTCAGCCAATAAATCCCAAGAAGCTAAGGCGATGGATTTATTACCAAGCTGCAGCCGCCAATCCGACTCGCCGCTCGAAAATAATACATTATGCCAATCACTTAACTTGGCCAAACAGCGCTGACAGAATTGAGCAATCTGGCCCGTATCGCTGAGCTCAGTTTGATAAATCTGCAATAACTTTTGCAGATAATCATCGATGGTGCGACTCGACGATTGCTGCCCAAAGTAACTGACGCAGATGTCTGGCAACAAATGCGCCTCATCGAAGATCACAACATCGGGATCGGGCAACAGCTCGGCAAAGCCCGTATCCTTTAACACGCTGTCGGCAAAGAATAGGTGATGATTCACCACAATGATTTTGGCGTCCATGGCTCGGCTGCGGGCCTTGCGGGTAAAACAGGCATCATAAAATTCGCAGCGCTGCCCAAGACAGGTTTCTTTCGTGCTGACCACTAAGGGAAGCGCGGGAGAGTTTTCGGCAACAGAAGTTAAGCCACCGATATCACCATCCTTACTCATACCCGCCCATTGGTTGATTTTCAGTAAATCATCCAATAATCGCGCCTCAATATGGCTGGCCTCCTGCATCTGCCTATCGAGCCGATGCTGGCATAAATAATTATTGCGACCTTTTAATAGTGCGAGCTTGGGCGCAATCCCAAGCATAGAGGTCAACGCGGGTAAATCCTTTAGAAACAATTGCTCCTGCAGGTTTTTACTGCCCGTGCTCACGATCACTTGCTTGCCACTTAAGATGGCAGGAATTAAATATGCGAAGGTTTTACCGACCCCTGTGCCCGCTTCGATCAGTGCATTGCCCTTACTCGCAATCGCTTCACTGATGATTTGCGCCATTTCAACCTGACTATGACGCGCACTAAAGCCTTGAATATGTTTAGCGAGCACCCCATCGCAGTCAAAAGCGCGCAGCACTTCACTCGCCAATCGGCTCATCGGACGTTGAGCGTCGCTCGACTGCTGATTGGATTGCTGAAGTTTGGCTTGCCGCATAGCTGGGCGTCGGGTGTGATTCAAGGGCGAGCGAGGTCCTTTAATAGGGTTAACATATACAGTTCAGAGACGGCTAAATCAGGGTAAATTAGTCAGCAAGCGTTAAAGAGCCTGATTCCGTCGCCGCAGTGTAATTAAGCCCGCCTAATAATACCAATAGTTTCAGTCCTGCGCCGAATTCAACGCGAACATAGTTATATGGGAGAATATTGCGAAATTTGGCGGCCAGTCGACAATACGCTTTAATAGATTGGCGCTCATCAGCCACGGATGAACGTTTATAACGCGACAGGATGATTCGATGAAATACCTTTCAGGCTTTTTACTATTGTTGGCTTTTAGCCACGCTTCATGGGCAGGTTGTGATGAAGTGACCTCGCAATGCCTCGTTATTGATGGGCAGGAAGAGCGTTCTGAATCCTGTGAGATCGCGATTTGCGCCAATATTAGCGAATACATAGTTGATGTCTCGCTAGAAAATGGCGGTACCATTTTTATGAGGCAGGATAATCAATCGCAGCTTATTCGTGTTAATGGCAAGCAAGGAATCTTTATTAGGCCATCCCCCGAGAAAATCGATCAAACCTGTTATGCTATGGCAGATAAAAGCCTAACTTACTGCTTGCCAGATGCAGTGCTGTAATGAATATTGACAACCGTACACTTTAGACGGCAAAACAGACTGCAGACCACTCTCTATGAGTGGTAAGCGTGGAGCATAGAGGTTAACCATGCAAACGACATTATCTTTGTCACAATATGTGAAAAAGCGAAATGGTGTTCCGCTCGGTGCCAATCACTCGATGAGGAATATGCTATCCCGCGCCCTTGGCGCTAAGTCATTCCCCATTTTTTGGCATTATTGGAATCCGATTTGGGGTTATTATTTATCACGCAATATTATGCGTCCTCTCAGTCAGTTTCTGCCCATGTGGCTTGCCGTCTTGCTCACCTTTTTAGTCAGTGGTGCGCTGCATGATCTCGCCGTTGCTCTGGTTAAATGGCAAGCCATGTTCTTTTTTACACCTTGGTTTGGCATCATGGGAGTTATCGTAATTGCCTCAAGTAAATATGGTCTGTCCTACGGTGCATTGCCTTGGATTATGCGGGCCTTGATTAATTTACTGTTTATTTTCTCATCATTTTCGTTAACCGAATTAATGCTGAGTCTGTTGAGGCCTTAAGCCTAATTCTGTCGGTTTAATTAACTCGCCTTAATTAACTCGTGTTGATGATATAATGATGCTCGCACAAAAGGATATATCATGCGATTAACATTAACCTTGGAAACCCTATTATCCCAACTCGGTTCTTTGTCGTGGCACTTGGATGTGTATAAAACCTTAGAGCAACCATTGAACCCCACAATGACAATGTTAATCATTGACGATGAACTTGAAGAGGAGCGCGACCAACAGGATGAGCCTCTCTACCCGCAAATCCAAGGTTATCAATACTTTTTAAGCATTGCGGATTTACAAAGTATCAAGGCTAATTTAGTGCAACAGCTGCCTAATGCCACTTTGCATGACATAATTCATGCCGTCAGTTATTACTATCAAAACGATGCTTATATGAATTTAGAGAGCTAACTGCTTTAATTAATTTTATAAGATAAATTAAACCCAATTATTAAAAGATAATAAAGAATCAGATATGGATAAAAAAGCAAAAAGGATTTTATTCTCCACCTATTGGAAGAATGGTTGGATTGACGCAAAAAATAGAAGTCTCTCCGAGTCCGACTTTAGCTACGCCAAATCAAAAGGATTGATGTTTGATCCTTTAACGATCTCCCACGATGAATGCATCATTGCCATCACAGCGCTAGTAAAAGGCATTTCGCAAACACAAGTAACAAAAGGATTTTTAAGCAGTCTAACCTCTAGGCGATTGGATTGGCGCTCATCCCTTGCATCCTATGCTATCGCCCAAAAAATTCCATCACACCAATATGCGCCTGTCATTTCAGGCACTTCTTATACGGATGGTGAACCAACTGCACACTCCTATACCTGTAGCATTTGCCGAGACAGTCAATATGGCATCCGAGGAAGCGAATCCTATAACGAGATGGATATTAACGTATTCAATTTCGAGCGTATAAAATGGGGCGGCGTGCGCCATGGGGATATTTTGTATACCTATTTTGATTTAAGCCAATTTATTAATGCCGATATTCCAGAGCCGACGTCAGATGATATTGCCTGTTTTAGGGAGATATTAACGATTATCGAAACGTCAGACCCGAGCGATTATCCTAGCGCACTAGAGAAAAGATTAGCGAGTGTAATTAAATCGAGTAAAGCGGAGCGACAAATATTAATCGAGATATTAGCCAGTCTGGGAGTCTTAAAACCTCATTGTTTCGATAGACAACGCAAAGGCAAAAATGACTGGGTATTTGCCGAATATTGGCGTGGTGAAGACAAATATTGCCAACAGACAGTTGATCGACTGTTTGGAGAATATTTAACACGCTAAAAAGGATGTCACGCGCTAATCCAGCATTAGCGCTGTACCTGATACTTAGCCTCAATCGCCAGCCGAATTTGTCTAAACGCAGCGTCGGCTTTGCGCCTATCCCCTAGGAAACCTCAAGTATTCGCCCCTCCTTGCGATAAGCAGATTATCGTCCTGCGACCACCAAGATGAAACATTTTCACAAAACGCATAAATATTCTTATTTAGTTAAAATTAGCTGTTGCAAACGGCACAGAAAGCGGTTAGCTTAAAAAAACGTTCGATGGATAAGTATCCACCAACACCGAATTCAACAGAATACAGAGTATAGAGAGTCATATGAGCCCATTACTGAACGCTATCCACCATCATCACCACCATATGCGGTAGCCTTCGGACGCTCACTGCCGGAGGACTGTATCCTTCTGGCGGACTGATTCAAAGATGATCACTAACCCCTGGAAGGAATTCCGGGGGTTTTTGCTTTTAGGCTTTTTAACTTACAACTTAACTCATGTTTAGTATGTAATTTCAATATGTTAGCTAGACAAACACCGGCAAAACATAGAAACCAGTTAAACCATGCGACAAAAGAATATCATTTTGAATTTGTTAACTTTGAGCGAGACAAGACTATGACTGAATCAAACCGTTTACGCATCGCCATCCAAAAATCTGGCCGTTTATCCACCGACTCTCAGCAATTGCTCAAGAGCTGCGGCGTTAAGTTTTCCATTAATGAACAACGTCTTATCGCACACGCAGACAACATGCCCATCGATTTACTCAGAGTGCGTGACGATGATATTCCAGGACTGGTGATGGATGGCGTGGTCGATTTAGGCATTATTGGTGAGAACGTGCTTGAAGAAGAGCAGATTGAGCGTCAAACCTTAAATAAACCCGCCGAGTTTGTGAAGTTACGCCAACTGGATTTTGGGGCCTGCCGCCTGTCATTAGCCGTACCAAGCGAATTTAGCTATGCCGATGCCTCATCCTTGGAAGGCTTGAGAATTGCCACCTCCTACCCCAACCTACTGCGCCGTTTTATGCAACAAAAAGGCATAAGTTATCGCGACTGTATGTTGAAAGGCTCGGTTGAAGTCGCGCCGCGTGCAGGGCTTGCCGATGGCATTTGTGACTTAGTCTCCACCGGTGCCACCCTTGAGGCCAACGGTTTATACGAGACCGAAGTCATCTACCGCTCCATGGCCTGTGTTATCCAATCGACCCAAACCCAAACGCCGAGCAAACAAGCGCTAATTGACAGAATTTTATCCCGCGTAAACGGCGTGATCCGCGCCCGTGAAAGTAAATATATTTTGCTGCACGCGCCTACAGAAACCTTAGATCAAATTGTCGCCCTGCTGCCCGGCGCCGAAAACCCAACGGTGCTGCCATTAAACGACGATACTAATCGAGTGGCCATCCACGCCGTCAGTACCGAAGATTTATTTTGGGACACCATGGAAGAGCTCACCGCGCTCGGCGCCAGCTCTATCCTCGTAATGCCAATTGAAAAAATGATGGGGTGATCTATGGATATTTTGACTTGGGCAGCCTTATCCGCCGATGCACAAAAAGCCGCGCTCCAACGCTCACCTTTAATTGGTGACAGCGGCTTAGAACAAAGTGTTCGGGCGATTGTCGATGCCGTTGCTAGCCGTGGCGATGCGGCGCTGAAAGAGTTTAATCAAAAGTTTGATGGCTTTAATAGCGCCAATATCGACAGTCTGCGCTTAAGTGAAAGCGAGATTAGCGCCGCCAGCGCACGAGTCTCGGCAGAACTAAAAGCCGCCATTGCCCAAGCGATGGCCAATATTGATGTGTTCCACAGCGCGCAGCAATTTCGCCCCATAGAGATTGAAACCCAAGCGGGTGTTCGCTGCGAGCTTCGTAGCGAACCGATTGAAAAAGTCGGTTTATATATTCCCGGCGGCAGCGCGCCCCTTATTTCGACCGTGATGATGTTGGCCCTGCCCGCTAAAATTGCCGGTTGCGAAAAACGCGTACTGGTGAGTCCACCGCCGATTAACGATGCGATTGTGTATGCAGCAAACGCCTGTGGGATCACCGAAATTTACCAAGTGGGCGGCGCGCAGGCCATTGCCGCATTGGCCTTTGGCACTGAATCAATTCCCAGCGTCGATAAGATTTTTGGTCCTGGTAATCGTTATGTCACCGAGGCCAAACGCTTAGTCTCCCAAGATGGACGCTGTACTGTGTCTATCGATATGCCAGCGGGACCATCCGAGGTGTTGGTGATTGCCGATAGTGATGCCAATGCGCAGTTTATTGCCGCGGATTTACTCTCCCAAGCGGAGCATGGCCCTGATTCTCAGGTCATTTTAGTCACGGATTCTGAGCCATTAGCACAAGCTGTCAATCAAGCGCTCGCGTCTCAACTGGCCGCCCTGCCGCGCCAAGAGATTGCCGCGACCGCACTAAAAGGCAGCCGCACCATTTTGGTAAAAGATATGCAAGAAGCGGCGCTCGTGTCGAATCGCTATGGACCCGAACACTTAATTATTCAAACCCGTTTCCCACGGGACGTGCTAAATCATATTCGCGCCGCAGGCTCAGTGTTTTTAGGCGCCTATACACCTGAATCGGTTGGGGATTATGCCAGTGGGACTAACCATGTATTGCCAACTTACGGTTATAGCCGCGCGGTATCAAGCCTCTCCTTGGCAGACTTTAGCCGCCGCTTTACGGTGCAAGAGCTCAGTGCCAAGGGCCTGCTCGGACTCGGGCAAGCGGTGATGACCCTTGCCAGCAATGAGTTACTCGATGCCCATAAAAATGCGGTCGCGATACGCTTAGCCAGTCTTAAGGACTGATAGAAATAAGTAACGCAATCAACAGTACGCTTAATTAACGCCATAGCAAGACTTAGGATGAATAGGATGAGCCAAGTGCCAACTAGCCAAGCACCAACGAGCCCAGCAAAAACGAGCAATGTGCCTGTGACAAACATTCCGAGCGCCAATTGCGCCAGCAATACTCTCGATAACAATATTCTTGATAACATAAGCATCGAGCCAACAACCCTTGCCGCACGTCTTGCTCGGCCCGAACTGCTCGAGTTAACGCCTTACCAAAGTGCTCGCAGGCTGGGTGGTCGAGGGGACATTTGGATCAACGCTAACGAATCGCCCTTCAATAATGTGGCGGTTGCCGAACTCGATTTATCTAAGTTAAATCGTTACCCCGAGTGCCAACCGCCCGCGTTAATCAATGCCTACAGCCAATATAGCGGTGTAGCAGAGAGCAAGATTGTCGCCAGTCGCGGCGCCGATGAGGCCATCGAACTGCTTATTCGTGCCTTTTGTATCCCAGGCATCGACGCTATTGCGACCTTTGGGCCCACTTACGGCATGTACGCCATTAGCGCGCAAACCTTTAATGTGGGCGTTAAGGCATTAAGCTTAACGGCTGAGTACGGTCTCCCAAGCGACTTTGCGACGGCCGCACGCGGCGCTAAGTTAGTGTTTATCTGTAATCCCAATAACCCAACCGGTACTGTGATTGACAAGGCGCGCATAGAACAAGCCATCCAAGCCCTGCCCGATGCCATTGTTGTTGTCGATGAGGCTTATATCGAGTTTTGCCCAGAATATAGCGTCGCCGATTTACTCGAGTCTTACCCAAACCTTGTGGTGCTGCGCACCCTTTCAAAGGCCTTTGCCTTAGCGGGCGCCCGCTGCGGCTTTTTGCTCGCCAATGAAGGAATTATCGAAATCATCATGCGGGTCATTGCGCCCTATCCAGTGCCACTGCCCGTGAGTGAAGTGGCCGTGCAAGCGCTGTCAGCTGCAGGGATTGCGCGGATGAAAACCCAAGTCAAAGCGCTCAATGCTCAGGGCGAGCGACTCGCGGCGGCGCTGAATTTGTACTGCGAGCAATGGGGCGGCGCCGTGCTAACACCCAATGGTAACTATGTGCTCGCCGAATTTGACGACGTGGCCAAAGTGGCAAAGCTACTTATCGACAACGGCATTGTCGCGCGGGCCTATAAGGACCCAAGGCTGGCTAAAGCCATTCGTTTTAGCTTCAGCTCTCAGGCTGACACCGACCGCTTAGTGTCGCTATTTGAATCGCAAAAGCTGTGAGCATTTAGCGCAAGTCTTGTCGCAGCATTGGCCTAATAAACTGATTTTATAAAGATAACAAACTGAATTGAAAGGTAGCAGCATGAACCCAGTATTTACTCCTAATGTCGCCCAGAAAATACTCTTTATCGACCGCGATGGCACCTTGATTGAAGAGCCCATAACCGACAAACAGGTCGATAGCCTCGCCAAACTGGTATTCGAGCCCCAAGTGATCCCCGCCTTACTGCGCCTGCAAAAAGCCGGGTTTAGATTGGTGATGGTTAGCAATCAAGATGGACTCGGTACCCCTTCCTTTCCGCAGGAAGATTTCGATGCGCCGCACAATATGATGATGCAAATCCTCTCCAGCCAAGGGGTTAAGTTTGAAGATGTACTCATCTGCCCGCACTTTAACGATGAAAATTGCAGCTGCCGTAAACCAAAATTAGGGCTGGTGAAAGACTTTTTGACCCAAGGCACCATCGATTTTACCCAGTCCGCCGTGATTGGTGACAGACACACAGATGTAGAACTGGGCAATGCCATGGGGATAAAAAGCTTTCAATATCAGCGTGGCAGCCTAGGCTGGGACGCCATTGCCGATGCCTTACTCAACAAGGGCCGCACCGCAACTGTGGTACGCACCACCAAGGAAACCGATATTCGCGTGACTGTCGATCTCGACAATGCCAGCAAAGGCGCCATCAACACCGGCATTGGTTTCTTCGACCATATGCTGGATCAAATCGCCACCCACGGGAATTTCAAAATGGAGGTGAATGTCGATGGTGATCTTGAAATAGACGATCACCACAGCGTTGAAGACACTGCATTAGCAATCGGGGATGCACTGCGCCAAGCGCTGGGCGATAAACGCGGTATTGCCCGTTTTGGTTTTAGTTTGCCAATGGATGAGGCCAAGGGCGAATGCTTACTGGATCTCTCCGGCAGGCCTTTTATTAAATTCGCCGCCCAATTTGAACGGGAAAAAGTCGGTGAAATGGCCACCGAAATGGTGCCGCACTTTTTCCGCTCCTTTGCCGATGGCCTACGCTGCACCCTGCATGTGGCCGCCGAAGGAGACAACGATCACCACAAGGTCGAAGCACTATTTAAAGTACTTGGCCGCGCGCTACGTCAGGCTGTCAAAGTTGAAGGCGATGTGTTGCCATCGAGTAAAGGTGTGCTCTAACACCGTGCTAAACCTGAGTTAGGTGCTTAATGACCTGATGCAGATTGATTAGCGAATAATACAAAGCCTGATGATTTTAACGAGGGGCAGTTTAGGAAATGCGGCGACAAGCCACTTCCCCCACTGACCCATCAATAGGAAAACCCAATGTCAGCAAACATAGATGAATTTGATGTTGTCATCATAGACACAGGTTGCGCCAACTTAAGCTCGGTCCGTTTCGCCTTTGAGCGCCTCGGCGCTAAGGTGTTAGTCACCGATGACAAAGCCAGCATTAAAGCCGCTAAACGTGTGGTACTGCCAGGTGTCGGTAGCGCTGGCGCCGCAATGGCATCATTAACTGAAAAAGCCTTAGTCGAATTAATCCAAGGGTTAACTCAACCCGTGCTGGGCGTCTGTTTAGGGATGCAAATGCTTACTCTGCTCTCTAAAGAACGCGGCGGCCAAACGCTGGATTGCCACGCTTTAGACTGTAAGTGCCTAGGCATTATTCCAACCGAGATTGACGAGCTAGACCGTCAAACACTTAAGGCCGAAGGTTTACCTCTGCCGCACATGGGCTGGAACCAACTGACCTTTAGCAATCCGTCTCAGGTTCACCCGCTGTTTGCCGGTGTTCCGGCTGGCAGTTACGTGTATTTTGTGCACAGCTACCGCGCGCCATTAAGCGACTACACCTTGGCACAATGCCGTTATGGTGAGGACTTTAGCGCCGCTATCGGTAAAGACAACTTTATGGGCGTGCAATTTCACCCTGAGAAGAGCGCCGCCGTGGGTGCACAAATCCTAGGTAACTTTTTAAAAATGCAGTAAATGCAATCGCTTATTGTGTTTGGGAAGAACCAGCATTTTTCAGCCATAACATTCAGCAATAAAGCGCGGCAGCAATGCACCAAAAAGAATTTAAGGACAACAGATGATCATTCCAGCAATTGATTTAATTGATGGCCAGGTAGTTAGGCTCTACCAAGGGGATTATGGGCAGCAGACCACCTTCGATTTAAGTCCGCTGGCCCAGTTGCAATCCTACCAAGACCAAGGAGCAAACTGGCTGCATATAGTAGATTTAACTGGCGCCAAAGATCCCGCTAAACGCCAAACGGCTTTGATTGCTAAGCTGACAGCAGGGCTAAGCGCCAATATTCAAGTGGGCGGCGGGATCCGCACTGAAGAGCAAGTCGCCGAGTTATTATCCCTTGGGGTTAAACGCGTGGTGATAGGCTCGCTCGCCGTCAAAGAGCCAGAGCTAGTCAAAGGCTGGTTTAACAAGTTTGGCAGCGAGGCAATTTGCCTAGCACTGGATGTCAATATCAATCAGAACGGCGAGAAAATCGTCGCGGTTTCTGGCTGGCAAAGCGGTGGCGGTAAGAGTCTAGAATCTATCGTCGAAGACTTTAGCCAAGTGGGGCTTAAACATGCACTGGTGACAGACATCAGCCGCGATGGCACCCTCACAGGCGCCAATACCGAACTCTATCGTGAGCTATCCAGCCGCTATCCCGATATTGCTTGGCAAGCCTCGGGCGGCATTGCCACCCTTGAGGATGTTGCCGCCGTCAGAGACAGCGGCGCCGCGGGCATCATTATCGGTAAAGCTTTACTTATCAATCAGTTTAATGTGGCGGAGGCAATCCAATGCTGGCCAAACGAATAGTCCCCTGTTTAGATGTGAAAGATGGCTGCGTGGTCAAGGGCGTACAGTTTCGCAACCATGAAATTGTTGGCGACATAGTGCCACTCGCGGCGCGTTACGCCGCAGAGGGCGCCGACGAACTGGTGTTTTACGATATCACCGCCAGTGCCCATGACCGTGTGGTCGATAAGTCTTGGGTGAGCCGAGTGGCAGAGCAAATCGATATCCCCTTCTGCGTCGCTGGCGGCATTAAAACCATCGGCCAAGCCCGCGAGTTACTGGCCTTTGGCGCGGATAAGATTTCGGTCAACTCACCCGCTCTCAGCGATCCGAGTTTAATCTCGCGCCTGCAGGATGAATTTGGCCGTCAATGCATAGTGATCGGCATAGACTCTTTTTATGATGCGGCGAGCGACAGTTATAAAGTAAAGCAATTTACCGGCGACGAAGCCGCCACCAAAGAAACCGCTTGGTACACCCAAGACTGGGTCGAAGAGGTACAAAAACGCGGCTGCGGCGAAATCGTGCTCAATGTGATGAACCAAGATGGTGTCCGCGGTGGCTATGATATCAAACAGTTAAGCCTAGTACGCCAGTTGTGCGACGTGCCCTTAATCGCCTCGGGCGGCGCTGGCACTATGGCGCATTTTCGCGATGTGTTTATCGAGGCTAAGGTGGATGCTGCGCTGGCGGCCAGCGTATTCCATAAGGCCATTATCAATATCGGCGAGTTAAAACAGTATTTAGCGGCCGAAGGCATCGCCATTCGCCAGTAACTCAACATCAGTAGCGATTGATACAAATAATAAGGTATGCAGATATGACAACTGGAACCACTTCAAGCTGTTGCCAAGGCCCAGCAAGTGCAGAACTGGTCAATAGCCTCGACTGGGAAAAACAACAGGGGCTTATCCCTGCGGTTATCCAAAATCACTTATCGGGCAAGGTGTTAATGCTCGGATTTATGGATAAAGCCGCGCTGCAGCACACGCTAGCGACCGGTGATGTGACGTTTTTTAGCCGCTCTAAGCAACGTTTATGGACCAAGGGCGAAACCTCGGGCCATACCCTAAAATTGGTTGCCATCGATAAAGACTGTGATAACGACAGCTTGCTGGTGCAGGTGTTACCCAATGGCCCAACCTGCCATAAAGGCACCGAAAGCTGCTGGCTCGATGGCAATGCTCACCCCTTTTTAAACAATCTGGCCGAGCTTATCGCCTCGCGTAAGGGACAAAACCCTGAGTCGAGCTACACCGCTTCCCTTTTTGCCCGTGGCACTAAGCGCATCGCCCAAAAAGTAGGTGAAGAAGGATTAGAAACCGCCTTGGCTGCAGCGACCCACGATAAAGAGGAGCTGATTAACGAGGCATCGGATCTGGTGTATCACTTGTTAGTCTTGCTTGAAGATCAATCACTGAGCTTAAGTGATATTAACGCCAACTTGCTTGCCCGCCATCAAAAAGCGCAGCAAAAGTAGTCCGCTTTCAAACCTCGAAGCACCACTCTGCCGCATTCCTTTTGGTCTGCGGCAGAGTACTCTTGATTTTGCATTCAGTTACGGCCTATTCACTTGCCGTAACCAACAAAAGTTCAGCCTCCATAATCCACCTTGCTACTCTTAACCTCTGCTAAAAACGGCACGACGTCACACAAATTGTACACTTGGCCCCTGACAAAAAATCAGCAAAATACTGCTGTAATGGTTGACAAGTACACCTTAACTACCTATCGTAGTCTGCGTCCTCGAACCCGCACGAGGCATTAACGCAACTTATTAACATTTAAGACAAATTTAAAAACAGGCGAATTGCCTTCGTTATGTGATGTGACCAAGCCATTAGATGTGTTCAAGTCACTCGATGTTATTAAGTGCCGAATTAACCCCAAGCAAAGGCGAGTTTTATGCGTATTACCACAGCTTATTATCCCTATCTGTAGCCGCAATGGCATAGATAGGCACACCCGCCTGACCTTCCATTGTGGCCATATCCCCAACGATCCGCAGATTGCGCCACGATCACAATACAGGTACATCACGTACCCTTTAATTCCCAGTATCACGCGCCACTCTGCACAGCTCCTCAATAAAGCACTCAACTGAGACAGTTAAGCCATTAATAAAGACGTTTGAGCGTAAAGTTATGACACAAAATAAATTTTTCGGTAGTTTGCTACTGATTGCAGGCACCACCATCGGCGCGGGCATGCTCGCACTCCCTATCGCCTCGGCAGGACTCGGTTTTGGTGTGTCGAGCCTGATCATGTTGCTCCTCTGGGCGCTGATGGCCTACACCGCCCTGCTTATGGTTGAAATCCATCAATTTGCCCCGAGCGATGCAAGCCTGAACCAATTAGCGCGCACGCTTTTGGGCGCTAAGGGCCAAGTGATTGCCAGTGTTGCCCTCATGTTTTTACTCTACGCCCTGTGCGCCGCCTATATCGCGGGTGGCGGCGAGCAAGTCAATCAAAAGCTCAATGCTTGGTTAGGATTAAATCTGCCGCCACAGGCCGGCGCCATCTTATTTACCCTGTTAGTCGGCACCATAGTCGGCTTAGGCACCCATTGTGTCGATTTGATCAATCGCGTGCTCTTTAGTTTGAAAATCATCGCGTTAATCCTAATGCTGGCCCTATTACTGCCACAGGTCGAAGGCACACATTTACTCGAGTTGCCACTAGAGCAAGGGCTTATCGTGTCGGCCATTCCAGTTATTTTTACCTCCTTTGGTTTTCATGGCTCGATTCCATCCGTGGTGCGCTACTTAGGCGTTGAGGTAAAAAGCCTGCGTAAAATCATGCTGCTCGGCTCGGCGTTACCGCTACTGATTTACCTGCTGTGGCAACTGGGCAGTCAAGGCGTACTCAGTCAAAGCCAACTGATGACGAATCAGAGTCTTTCAGGCTTTATCAATCAGTTAGCCAGTGTACTGCACAGCCAATACTTAAGTTCTGCCATCAGTGTGTTTGCCGATCTGGCGCTGGCAACCTCCTTTTTAGGGGTGAGCCTAGGCCTGTTTGACTTTATAGCGGCGAACTTAAGGCAGCAGGATAATGCCGCGGGTCGCAGTGTTACCGCCGCCATTACCTTCGTGCCACCTCTGGGTTTTGCCCTCTTCTACCCGCAGGGATTTATTACCGCCCTCGGCTATGCGGCGATCGCCCTCGTGATCCTCGCGATTTTTTTACCCGTGGCCATGGTGTGGGTACAAAGACAAACGCGCGATAAGGCCAACCAGCCTCAAGGTTACCGCGTCGCAGGGGGGAAGCTCGGTTTACTGTTAGCTATGCTCTGCGGAGTGGCCGTGATTGGCGCTCAGCTTTTGGGATAAGCTGCGCGGATAAACAATCGCGATAAAGCTATTTTACTTTAAGCCGTATAAGTGCATGTAAAATCAAGATGAATAATGACAGGCACTCAGTCTTGCTTCGCGCAAGATTGCCAAGTTCTTTATTAGTCAGCCAGCGGCTTGAGTGTTAAACTGCCGCTAATCCCGCTTGCCGCTGAGCATCGGCAGCCCCAAATCGCCTCACGCTCCCATGGGGAACTGTAATCAGGCGCTGATGATAAGGATGACAGTAAAACCCAATGGTTAACACGCCGACATCGCCAAATAAGGAGACTGCCGAGCACGCGCATCAGGCGATGCCTCAAGAAGTGACTGCGGCCGCAGCGCCATATTCGGCGGCGCCTCGCCGCGGTTCAACACTCAAAAAGCGCCTAAAACAAAGCCTGATTGCCACCACAGTGGCCGGCCTGTTAGCTGGCGCGGCGCTAACCATTTGGATTGTCAACAGCCAAACCGAAGCCCTGATCCTGCGCGTCGCAAATTATGCATTAAGCGGCATGGACGGTGAGCTTAGCGATATTCGTTTAGGCCCCATGGGTTTAGAACATTGGCAAATTCGCTCTGCGAGTCTACGCGTACATGACTCGCATTTAGTAATAAATGATCTTGATATTCAGCTTGAACTCAACTGGCCCAAGAGCCTTGATGAACTGAAGCAACTTGTCCAAGTTGAGAGTTTGACTCAAAAAATCAAGCGTATTAGCACGGGCGAGATAGACGTTGAACTCGGCGCATCGCTGCTAGAGCGAAGCCCCACCATTGCCGATGAACAAACACCGGCGCTGGCGTTAAATATCAAATCCTTACCCTTAATTGATATAGGTAAAACCACACTCAGATTAGCGCCGCAGGCTGAGCTTCCCGCCTATCAGCTGATGATGGATAAACTCAGCCTGAATCATCAAGGTGAATTAACCACAGCCTTTAGCAGCTCCGAGGGTGAGCCGTTAGCCGAGCTTGCCGCCACGCTTGGCAACGAACAATGGCGCCTCAAGAGCGAACTGAATATCGCACCGCTACTGGAAAACTTGCATCAAATTGGCCTGCGCCAAACCCAAGGGAGCATCCTCAGCCAACTAACTCTGTGGGATCAACAGTGGCAGCAACTTGGGATAGGATTAAGTGGGCAACTGAGTTCTGAGAGTGCAATGACACTCGCCACAGGCGAAATCACAAGCCGCCACCGCATTCAGCAGCCCAACATCAGCTTAATCCATTTTGCCGACTTAACACTCGCGCCCCAGCCGGCTTTGGGGTTTGAGCTTAGCGGATCACTTGCCTCACTCAATCTCACCCTTGAGCCCTTTAGCCTTGCGCTTACGCCGAATGCGGCACAGCACACGCAGCTATTAGCGGCACTTAATCAGTCTCTGCAATTGAGCGATGAAAACTCTCAATCGCTCCTTACCCTACTCTCGGGGCTGAAAAGCAACGAGGCGCCCGTGGGCCTTGCTTTTTCGATGACAGCGCCGCTGCACTATGCGCTGACATCTCAAGCGAACACCCATAAACCAATAGCGCTGCCCGCAATAGAGTTAACCACCCTAGGCAGTAAGCTTGAGACGCGCATTCACTTGCAAGAGACCCAGTTAACGCCCACGCCAGATGCTTGGAATGTCGCGAGCCGCTGGCAACTCGCGCTTAAGCAAACTTCCCCACTGACGCTGCGGGAGCTTTGGCATGCTGCGCCGCAGGATCTCAGTTGGGGCGCGGGAATGTTGCAAACGGCGGGTCATGTCAGTGTTGCTCAGTCGGCTCAAGGGCTCAACTGGCAAGTGAGCACAGCGCCAGTGACGAGTGATTCAAGTGACTCAAGCAACACTCTGCAATTTGCGCTGGAAGATGTGCAGCTACAACAAACAGCGCAAGCCGCCGAGCACCAAACGAAACAGACGCAGTTAAGCCTTAGCAGTATTCAGCTCAACGCCAAGGCCCCCATGGCCGCCAGTGCAACCCCGTTAGCGACTCAGGATACAACTGGCGCGCAATCGACCGAGATTACCTTCAAGCTGCCGCCGCTCTCGCTCGCCCTGTCGCAACTGCGCGTAAGCCAAGCGGTAGAGAATCTTGCGGGCACCGCCCCGAGCGCAATACAGAGCAGTCGCAACGATATTAGCCTCAAGGCGTTTTCCCTTGAGACATCAAAGCCAATGACGCTCGATTACTCCTCGCAGCAATCCATTGAAAATACTATCCAATCGAGTCAGTTGACTAACCAAGTTAACTGGCAAGCGCAGCAACTCTTGATTGAAAAGCAGCTCAACGCCAGAGGCCGCACACGTAAACAAACTGTCCTTAAACTGGATAATTTAACGCTCGCGCAGACGTTAAACTGGCAAAACCAGCGTCTTCACGGCCATGAACAGTGGCAAGTCGGCACGGTTGAGCTGCAAAGCGAGCATCAATTACAGTTCGCCACGTCTCACAACCCCCTGCTGTTAACGGGTCAGTGGGTTGTCGATACCAGCATGACAGAGGCGTTATCTTTGCTGAATCAAACCCAGCCCTTGCCCGCTGAGTTAAATGTGACCGGTCACAACCAATTACAGGCACAATTTAAGCTGACACATGAGCCAGAACAGACCCAATTTGCGATGCAAATTACCCAGTCGATGACAGAGCTGGAAGGTTTTTATCAAGACACGACCTTTGAAGGCGGGAAATTACAGGCCCAATGCGAGTTCACCTGGGGGCAATCCTATAAGTCGCCACAAGCGCCAGGCTATTTCAGCAGTTTAAGCCGACTGAACTGCCCGCAAACCATGATGACTTTTAACTTGTTCGATCCCGGCTTCCCCTTGACCGACATCGAAGTAGAGGCCGATATTGTCCTCGCCAAGGATGCGGAGAAGCTTCCCGACAATTGGCTGCAACAACTCACGGGCTTAAGTGATACCGATGTCTCAATGACTGCTAAGGGCAAAGTATTGAGCGGTCAGTTTTTACTGCCTGATTTTAATTTAAAATTGCAGGACAAATCCCACGCCTATCTATTATTGCAGGGCATGAGCCTTGAGGAAGTGCTGCGTATTCAGCCACAAATTGGTATCTATGCCGATGGTATTTTCGATGGTGTTCTACCCGTAGATTTGGTCGATGGCAAAGTCTCGATCAGCGGTGGCCAGCTGGCGGCCCGTGCGCCCGGCGGCCTCATCGCCATTTCGGGTAATCCTGCGGTCGATCAAATGCGCCAATCGCAGCCTTATCTCGATTTTGTATTTTCGGCACTAGAACATTTAGAATACAGCCAGTTATCCAGTAGTTTCGATATGGATCAAACCGGCGATGCCAACTTATTAGTGGAAGTCAAAGGCCGCAGCCGAGGGATTGAACGTCCTATCCACTTGAATTACTCTCATGAAGAGAACATGCTGCAATTATTCAGGAGTCTTCAGATTGGTAACGATCTGCAGGACAGAATCGAAAAATCCGTGAAGTAACAAGGAAACCTCAGTGAAGATCATTCAATTACAGCAAGTGAGTATAGGTACATTGCTGCTACTGGCGGCATTGCAAGGCTGTGCGCCAACGGTAAAGATTGAGCCGCCTGATAAACCGATTGTGATTAATCTCAATGTGAAAATTGAACACGAGATAAAAATCAAAGTGGATAAGGAGCTAGATCAGCTTCTATCAGATGATAAGTTGTTCTAATCACAAAGAATTGAGGAATATACAATGAAATCAATGCAACTCAAAACCCTGCTACAAAAGCCCACATTACTGCTGTTGCTCGGCCTGAGTTTATTCAGCTTAAATGCCTTTGCCATGTCATTGCAGGAAGCCAAATCCCAAGGTTACTTAGGTGAGCAGCTCAATGGCTATTTGGGTCTAGTGCAAAATAATAGCGAGGCCAAGGCCGTGATGGACGATGTGAACAACAAACGCCGCGCCCATTACGAAACCATCGCTAAAAAGAACAATATTTCCGCCGCCGATGTGGCCAAACTTGCCGGTGAAAAAGCCATCGCCGCCACAGATAAAGGCAACTATGTGCAAAATGCCCAAGGAAAATGGGTTAAAAAATAGAGAGTTAGTACAGACAAAAACGCCTGCAATTGCAGGCGTTTTTGTCTCAAGCATAACTTGCAGATTGACTCTCTCAATGCGATTGCACTTGGAAAGTCCCAAGAGATGAAGTTAAATTTGTGCGCGATTTTTACTACCGAGTGATATACAGCTCTTCAACCACGAATTGCCAGCCTTGTTTCTGCATACACTGGACGAGTAAAACACTGCGAAGCGCATGGCTAGGTAACATTTCAGCAGATGAGCTCAACTGTTCCAAACACAAATTCAGCGCCTGAACTTGCTCAACTTGTCGCTCAGCCGTCATCTGATTGGCTCCTTCATTGCCAATTGGCGCCCATGATTTGAAGTAACCAAGATGGGGCGCTATTACTTCAAGTCCCGTCAACTCTTGGCTTGTTTGTTCATAAGTCCCCCTCGTATGGCAACCAAACAACATGGCGAGTGAGCAACACAAAATCGGCAGTTTACCCATAGTTTCCTAAAGCAGATAAGTTGAGGTTAGGCACACATTGCTCGTGGTTATCAATTAGCTATCAGAGCAGCCAGCGAGCCTAATATTTGATGCTTTAAATAACGTTTGCTCAATCCAATCTCGAAAGTATGAAATACGTGAGTAATGTTCAATCACGCCATACTTGCCCTCTTCCCAATTGGTTGACTCGGCATTTTGCCATGAGCTGACACCGATAAGGCAAACTGAATCGGCCGAGGCGAGATATGCGGGGCCACCCGAATCTCCAGGACCACTTATCCCCTCCAATGGCAAGGCATTTGCGTCGCGGTCAAAGACAAATTGCAGCCATTGATCCTGCACCCCGACCACGGCATTGTGTGCCGCACGTAATTGTTTATCGGCCCCCGCGACACCCTCCAGCCCATTACCATAATCGCCGCGTCCGACGAAGGTGGCGATTTTGCCCGTTTCGGTAGAGGCATGATTCAATTTAGCGAGTGTTGCATCTTCAATGGATGAAGCCAATTGAACCAATGCTATGTCATTGGGAAAATGCCTTTCTTTCCAAAGTGGATGTTTTATCACCTCTTTAATCGAGTAGAAATCCGTTTTAAATTGCACTTTATTGCCAGTCTTTAGCTCATTCGCCACATGCGCCGCCGTCACAATCCATTGCTTATCGATAAGGCTGCCAGTGCCAAGCACAATTTCATCGCCTTTATAAAGTCCTAAAAAGGTGACCGTCGAATTATCGCTTTGCGCCGCCGCTTGATATTTCGCATCTTCCACATCATGCCTAATAATCATGGCATTGGCGGTACTCGCAATTGCCAGTAACAGAACGAACATCCATTTCATATTGAACTCCCTATCGTTGTATGTTGTCTTTCGCCACTATTCAGTTAACCGCGCACTTAGCCGTGACATAAGTTGGTATGAAGTAGAATTAGCCGAGGTTAAATCTATCGCATTAAAGAGATGGTTTTAATCTTATCTCAGTACAGACTTCAGCTAACATTGGCGCCGTCAGGCCTGCAGGCAGTTTATCCAGTTTTGGCAGGGCGAATTGCTGCTGCAGTTTGGCGTCGCCACTGGTGATATCCTCAATCCAAGCGCTAAAGAAAGACACTCTGGAATACACTTCCACCACACCATACTTGCCGATTTCGCCGCCATCCACTCTGGAGCTGATCCCAAGTAAGTAATGTATGCCCTCAAGCGTGAGATAGGCTGGACCACCGCTATCTCCGCCGCCAGAAACCCCTTCCAAGGGTAGCGCGTCATCCTCTGAATCGAATGTAAATGTTAATAATGGCCCTTGGGCAAATTCGACGCTATTTTGCGCTTTGCGCAGCATTCCTGCATTGGCGCCATTATCCACGGTTTGCCCCGTTAAACCATTTCCGGTGCCACCCGCCCCGATAAACCAGATGTTTTTGCTTAATTCATCGGATTGTTTGTAGAGTCGAGCAGGCGTCACGCCTTTTACGGGGTCGACTAATTTGATTAACGCAATGTCGTGGCTAATGCCTGGCTGATACCCCTTATGCACAAATACACTGTCGACCTTATGGTAAGTATTCAGTATCCGAATATCACTCCCGGGGGTGATGCAAAAAGTGGCGTGAGCCGCGGTCACAATCCAATCTGGCTTGATTAAGCTCCCATGGGCGCCATCGATATAAAAAGTGGCTAAGGGTGGAAAATCGCTCGCGTCGGCAAGGTACTTTTGCGCATCCACATCGTGGCGCACCACTATGGCCGAGGCAGATAGGCTAAAACAGAGGAGTAAAATCGTTAGAGTGATACGCATTATGTCCCTATGCCATTTAGATTGGGCGAGCGGATTAACTCAAATAAAATGCCCACACTAAGACGGTAACTACCGAGTGATTAAGGCAATGCTATTGCACCCAGCCATTCCTATTAAACCCGATATTCCTATTGGCGAGAACTTAACAGCTTTTTCTTATTTGAGATATAGCCGCTGCATTCAAATCATTCAGGCGCAATGGAACAACATGACATGTTGAATGACATCGCAATTTGTCCGTAGAAAATAAAAAGCGCGGTGAACTTGAGTTCACCGCGCTTTTTAATATTTAACCCTAGGCTTTAACTCTGAGGTTTAATGCTTGGGGGTTAACGCTAGGCAGCCTTATTTAAAATACAAGCTATGGAATTTAAGGTGCTCTTCGATAAAGCTCGCAATAAAATAATAGCTATGGTCGTACCCCGCCTGCATACGCAAATCTAAGGGGTAACCTTTTGCTTTGGCGATATCACTGAGCGTTTGCGGCATCAGTTGCGCCTCTAAAAAGCTGTCGGCGTCACCTTGGTCGACTAATACGGGCACTTCGTTAATCGCCAGTTTGAGTAACTCACAGGCATCGTATTGGCGCCAGTGCTCGCGATTCTCGCCCAAATACTCGGTAAAAGCTTTAATCCCCCAAGGCGCGTTGCTTGGATTACTGATAGGACTAAAGGCCGAGATTGAACTGTATCTGTGGGGATTGGTTAACCCTATGACTAACGCGCCGTGCCCGCCCATCGAATGGCCAGAAATAGCGCGTTGATCTGTTACGGGGAAATTGGCTTCGATCAACGCTGGCAGTTCATGCACTATATAGTCGTACATTTTATAGTGACGATTCCAAGGCGCTCTGGTCGCGTTCAAATAAAACCCCGCGCCGAGACCTAAGTCATAGGCTTTATCCGGAGCATCGGCGACATCATCACCACGTGGGCTGGTATCGGGGGCAACGATGGCCATCCCCAATTGAGCCGCAATACGCTGCGCGCCCGCCTTCTGCATAAAGTTTTCGTCGGTACAGGTGAGGCCCGATAGCCAATACAACACAGGCACAGGTTTGTTGGCCGCCTCGGGAGGCAGATAAATCGCAAAGCGCATCTCGCAATTCAGCGCCTGAGATTGATGGCGATACTGTTTGTGCCAACCACCAAAACTCTTGTTACAGCTGATATTTTCTATGGTCATTTCAATCCCTTTCCTGTTCACATTTAGCGTTTAGCTTGCCG
The DNA here is from genome assembly GCF_019457635.1 of Shewanella mangrovisoli. Classification (NCBI taxonomy): domain Bacteria; kingdom Pseudomonadati; phylum Pseudomonadota; class Gammaproteobacteria; order Alteromonadales; family Shewanellaceae; genus Shewanella; species Shewanella mangrovisoli. Next base: position 2,110,799 of record NZ_CP080412.1, on the reverse strand, counting down.
TTCAAGGCAGCTTAAAACGCATAAGCAGCAGATAAGCCGTTTGCGGTTATCTGCTGCTGTGATATCAAAGAGCGTGATTATTTATCGAAATGGATCACGCTGCGAATGCTCTTGCCTTCATGCATCAAGTCGAAGGCTTCGTTGACTTGCTCAAGTCCCATAGTGTGGGTGATAAAGTCATCGAGCTTAAACTCACCCGCTAGGTATTGTTCAACGATTTTAGGTAATTGCGAGCGTCCTTTCACGCCACCGAAGGCAGAACCGCGCCATACGCGGCCCGTCACCAGTTGGAATGGACGGGTAGAAATCTCCTGCCCTGCGCCCGCAACCCCAATGATCACAGACTCACCCCAGCCCTTGTGGCAACACTCGAGCGCGCTGCGCATCACATTGACATTACCGATACATTCGAAGGAGTAATCCACGCCGCCATCGGTCATTTCGACAATCACCTCTTGAATAGGTTTGTCGAAATGTTTCGGGTTAATACAATCGGTTGCCCCTAATTTACGGGCAAGTTCGAATTTGGATTCATTGATATCGATGGCAATGATCCGACTGGCTTTAGCCATTGTTGCGCCAATAATGGCCGAAAGACCGATACCACCAAGGCCGAAAATCGCCACGGTCGCGCCCTCTTCCACCTTAGCGGTGTTCATTACGGCGCCCATACCTGTCGTCACACCACAACCCAGCAGACAGATCTCTTCTAATGGCGCGGTTTTATTGACTTTAGCCAATGAAATCTCAGGTAATACAGTGTATTCAGAGAAAGTAGAACAACCCATGTAATGGAAAATTGGCTGGCCATCTTTATAGAAACGCGTGGTGCCGTCTGGCATTAAACCTTTGCCTTGGGTCGCACGGATCTTCTGGCACAGGTTTGTTTTACCCGATAAACAGAATTTACATTCGCCGCATTCTGGCGTGTAAAGTGGGATCACATGGTCGCCCACCTGCACGCTGGTCACGCCTTCGCCCACTTGCTCAACAATACCACCGCCTTCATGGCCGAGGATCGCTGGGAACACGCCTTCTGGATCGTCACCGCTTAAGGTAAACGCATCGGTATGGCATACCCCAGTCGCCACGATGCGAACTAACACTTCGCCGGCTTTAGGTAACATCACATCGACTTCTTCAATCTTGAGCGGCTGTCCAGGCCCCCAGGCCACGGCGGCCTTTGACTTGATAAACTGTGGTTTTTCGTTCGACATGCTTGCCTTTCCTTCTCTTAATCAATGGGCTTATCGACTTACGGCTTATCCTAGCCCGACTCGCTTGTAAGCATAGATTGGGGCGGACGGATAAGCTTAAAAAAATAGTGTGCAGTAATGCAGTCACTAGATTGTATTTATTTCCTGAGGATTGATAATCTAGCATTTTGGCAATTCATTTTTACTAAGGAGTAATAATGTACCTTTGGGATGGCATATCAGAATTTGTGGCAGTAGCCGAAGCCGAGAACTTTACCTTGGCGGCGCAGCGCCTCAATGTGTCCACCGCCCACGTGAGTCGGCAGATCGGCGCGCTGGAAAATCGCCTCGGCACTAAGCTGTTTTACCGTACGACTCGCAAGGTATCGCTCACCGAAGAAGGCACGATTTATTATCGCCATTGCCGCCAATTACAGACTGGACTCGAGGAGGCCGAACGGGCCATTACCGATCTAAAAGGCTCGCCCCAAGGACTGGTGAAACTCACCGCGCCCGTGGCCTACGGCGAAAAATTTATCATGCCATTACTCAATGATTTTATGGTGCAGTATCCCAGTGTGGAATTTAATGTCGACCTCACCAACCGAACCTTAGACTTGATTGAAGGCGGCTATGATTTGGCCATTCGCCTTGGCAAACTCGCCGACTCCAGCCTGATGGCTAAACCCTTGAGTAGCCGCACCCATTATGTGGCCGCCTCACCCAGTTACGTTGAAAAATACGGTGAGCCCCATACGCTTTCGGAGTTAAATCAACATAATTGCCTGATCGGGAATCACAATTACTGGCGCTTTATCGAAAATGGCCGCGAGCGCAATATCAAGGTACGCGGCAACCTTATCTGCAACAGCGGTTATGCCCTGCGCGATGCAGCGTTAAAGGGCATAGGGATAGTGCAACTCCCTGATTATTATATTGAGGAGGACATTCATGCAGGTAGACTCATCTCCTTCCTCGACGCCCACCGCGAAGCCAAGGAAGGGATTTGGGCGCTCTATCCACAGAATCGTCACCTGAGCGCCAAAGTGCGGGTATTCGTGGATTATCTGGCGGAAAAACTGGCGACGGTGAATGAATAGCGACTAATCCATTGCAGCGACCCCGAGTCACAAATCACCATTTGAGCACTAATAATGTCGCTAGAGTTTGATGGATTACAAGCTATTTAGCGCCAGTTTTCCCTCAGGGTGTAATACAGCATCCCTAACGCAAGGGCCTGATTACCAAACCATTCATTCAATGGGATCCGGATATGACGCATCGCGGCGAAGAGATCGAACTCGCGCATTTGCCCATCGATCGCCTGCCCCATAATCTCGGCCATAATATGGGATGTCGCGACGCCATGGCCCGAATATCCCTGACAATAGAAGATATTCGGGGCAATTTTGCCCAATTGGGGAATACGGTTAATCACGATCCCCGCCATGCCTGCCCAGGCAAATTCAATGTCGACGCCTTTTAATTGAGGGAAAGTGCGTTCAATCGCCGGACGCAGCTCGGCGGCAACGTTTTTAGGATCGCGGCCGCTGTAATTGGTACCACCGCCAAACATCAACCGGTTATCGGCGGTTAAGCGGTAATAATCCAGCACAAAGCGGCAATCATACACGGCTAAATCCTGCGGATTCAGTTGCTTAGCCAGCTCTGACGGCAATTGAGCCGTCGCGCAATTGCCAAGTGAGGCGGGAAATAACATGCCTCGCAGCTGAGGTCGGCCCAATTTATGATAGGCATTACCGGCGATAAGCACACTGTTTGCCTTCACCCTACCCTTTGGCGTGGCTACAGTTGCCAGCTCTCCTTGCTGAATATCCAGCACCTGTGAATATTCAAAAATTTTAGCGCCCAAGGAGGCCGCAGCTCGCGCTTCACCAAGACATAAATTCACCGAATGCAGATGCATATTACGCCGATTAACCAACCCGCCGTGATACAAGGGCGAAGCTAAGTAGGCGGGCATCTCCTGCGCAGACACTAAGGTCATAAACTCACCCATGCCACGGCGATTGGCTTCATCGAACATTTGCTGTAACTCGCCCAGATGTGCGGGGCGATACGCCGTCTGGATATGGCCAAATTTTAAATCACAATCAATGCCATACTTCGCCACTCTGTTTTTGATAATATCGTGGCCGCGCCAGCGCAGATCCCACACATAATCCTCGGCCTCCTGACCAAGCTGATGCCGCAATTGCTTGGTCATGGCGGCATCGCCGGATAAACTCCCCGTCACTTGGCCACCATTGCGGCCTGTGGCGCCCCAGGCAATTTTATTGGCCTCAAGTAGCGCCACTTGGTAACCCTTTTCGGCCAATTCTACCGCCGTCGCTACACCGGTAAATCCGCCACCGATAATGGCCACATCGACCCGAATATCGCCTTCAAGTTCTGGATAATCAGACTCTTGCTTAATGGTGGCATTGTAATAAGAGGCGCAGCGTTTGGCAGACATAGGGCTCCTTTGAACAGATTTGAGTTATTTTTGTTTTATATTTTTTACATTTGTTCAGAATTTTTGAGTATATCGAAGCCAATATCTGGGTCAACATAAGATTGTAGGACCGGCATGAAACTCAAGCAGTGCACCCATCCAGAATCGTGCTTATCAATAGAATTCGCCGCCGCATTGGCTTAAGCTACAGACCATCATCACCGCGATGGCAGGCTGACACCCCGCTTTTTGTAAGACAAACACTTTGCCTGCCCCTCGCAAGGAAAAATTTAGGACATACCATGTTTCAGGACTCTCAAACGCCGCCAAGCTTGCTGTCCTTTTCTCAAGCCTGTGAAAATAACAAAGCGCCTATACTCGCCGTGCTAAAAACCGCCTTTGCCAACGCCAAACAGGTGCTTGAAATTGGCAGTGGCACCGGACAACACGCGGTCTACTTTGCTGAAAATCTGCCTCAGCTTTTTTGGCAAACCAGCGACCAAACTGATTACCTTGAAGGCATTAGCGCAAGATGCCGCCAACAAGGGCATCAAAAAGGCATCAACAACCTCGGCTTGCCCTTAGCACTCGATGTCACCCAACCTTGGCCCATCGATAACCCCCGTATCGACGCCGTATTCAGCGCCAATACCCTGCATATTATGAGTCAAGCTATGGTTGAAGCGTTTTTTACTGGCTTGGGCCAATATTTGCCACAACTCAAAACCCTCTGTATTTACGGCCCTTTTAACTACCAAGGCCAGTTTACCAGCGACAGCAATCGTCAATTCGATCAGTATTTAAAACAAAGAGATAGTGAGAGTGGGATTCGGGACATTGAATGGATTATTCAGCTCGCCCAAGCGCAAGCCTTCACACTGATTGCTGATACCGCCATGCCCGCCAATAATCGGCTGCTGCATTTTTCAAAACACGCCACTGACTGATACTAAGTAAAACACTAACTTAATTAGGTGGTTAATCTGTGCTGACTGACTAGCAAGCCAATTTAACACTCAGTCCCATTTGCGAATAGAACAATGCTCGCTATAATTACTGTATTTATATACAGTAATTATATTGCTATGCGTGTTTACCCTATTATTCCTTGGCCCGCTCACGCGGGAATTAGCGGCTTTGAAAGCCCAGCAGCAGAATATACTCAGCTTGGATTGTGTCTTGATGATTTACTCGTATTGCACCCCAGTGCAACACGGCTTTGCATCGCTCAAGGCGATTCGATGAAAGGTGTCGGCATATTCGATGGCGATCTGCTGGTCATCGATCGCCATGTTAAACCTCACACAGGGTGTGTGATTTATGGCCAACTCAATGGCGAGTTCATCTGCAAAATCTATGATGAAAAACAGAGAATGCTGCTCTCTTCCCATGAAAACTGCCAAGCCATAGTGATACACGATTACGATGATTTTTGCGTTGAAGGGGTCGTGATCCGAACCTTGAGGCAGCATTTCTATCTCAATGATTTTATTAATATTGCTTCAGACTATTCTGAGCTTAGGACAAACCTGGATGATCTATTGGTATTACACCCTTGCGCAACCTGGTTTGGTGTCGCCCAAGGGAACTCCATGCAAGATGAAGGGATATATGATGGAGATGTATTAATTATTGACCGACAAGTTAACGCATTACAGGGAGCCGTTATCGTTGCCCAGCTCAATGGCGAGTTTATCTGCAAAATTTTTGATAAAAAACGCAGGATGTTACTGTCTGCTAATCCGCAATACCATGCCGTGCCGATACGAGATTGCGACACTTTTAGTGTTGAAGGAATTGTTATTCGCTCGATTAGAATGCATTTTAAATCTTCATTACAGGGCTTATGGTCATGTACGCCTTAGTCGATGCTAACTCGTTTTATTGCTCCGCAGAGCAAGTGTTCCGCCCCGATTGGCGCGGCAAACCGATTATCGTACTAAGCAATAACGATGGCTGTATCGTGGCAGCCAACCGTCAGGCGAGAGAACTCGGCATCCCCAAATTTGCGCCGTATTTTCATGTCAAAGAACAATGCGCCAAACTAGGGGTAATAGTGTGTTCTAGCAACTACGAGCTCTATGCCGATTTGTCGGCAAAAATGATGGAAATCATCGGCCGCTTCGCTCCCGACCAACATATTTACTCCATTGATGAATCATTTTTATCCTTCAAGCACTGCCACACCAGCATCCCCTGCTTAAAAACACACGGCCTTCGCATCCGCCAAACCGTTTGGAAAGAAGCTCGCATACCCGTTTGCGTTGGCATAGGTGCAACACTCACACTGGCTAAAATCGCTAATCATGCCGCTAAAAAATTACCCGGCTATCATGGTGTTTGTCTGATAGATAATGAACCTCAACGAATTGAAATTCTTAAACAACTCTTAGTCAGTGATGTATGGGGAATTGGGCGCCGCCTCAGCAAAAAATTGGTGAGTATGGGCATTCACACCGCTTACGATCTGGCACAAATGCCAACAGGCCTTGCTCGCAAGCAATTCAGCATAGAGATAGAGCGAACCGTCCGAGAGCTTAATGGCACAGCCTGTAAACAATGGGATCACACACGGGCAGATAAACAACAGATATTTTCCACTCGCTCCGTGGGTGAGCGCATCATGGATTTTGAGGCGTTACTACAAGCATTGAGCAAACACGTTGGGATTGCAGCGGCAAAAGCCAGAGCGCAGGGTTCATGCTGCAAATCGATGCTGATTTTTGCCAATAACTCCCCTTACGATGAACAACCCGTTGGTTTTAAATCCCTTATCCATTTCACCACAGCAACCAATTGTACCATTGAGATGACGCAAGCAGCGTCTTTAGCAGCACCAAGATTATTTCGACCAGGAGTTAAGTACTACAAAATAGGAATAGGCCTGATAAATCTCGAACAAAATAGGTATCAACAACTCGATTTGTTCAATTTATCTAAAACTAAACCCACACTAATGAACGCATTTGATGGAATAAATGCCCGTTATGGGCGAGATACCTTATTTTTAGCCGCACAAGGCATAGAACAGAAATGGGCAATGCGCCGCACATTACTCACACCACAATACACCACACTGTGGGGTGGCATACCTAGAGTAAAATGCTAGTCATCAAGGCAAAAATTGCATTTTCCCAAATTCGTCCCAAAGCAAAAACGGGAATCAGTAAGTTACTGATTCCCGTTCTTTAAATTTGGCGGTGAGAGAGGGAGTCGAACCCTCGATACGTTTCCGTATACACACTTTCCAGGCGTGCTCCTTCGGCCACTCGGACATCTCACCAGATTGTTGTGATTCGTTTTACGTGTTAATCAGCCACGATGTTACAACTTCATAAGCTTTACTCGTAAGCTTTCGTCGTTAACGGAGCGGTACTGTACGCAAAAGCCTGTGGGTGGTCAAGTAAAAAAGAGAGGATTTCAGGCGGTTGCGCAATTGCTAAACAAACCGCCTGATAAAGTGGGATTTATGTCCGGCTTTCACCATTAATTGACGTGGAACTTGTTCACTTCCTTAGACATTAAAGCCGCATCGTAGGTCAGTGCTTTGGTCAATTCCCGTAATTCATCCGAAATCCTCTGGGTATTGAGGTAAATTTCACTGATCTTTAATGCATTGCGATTCACATCCTCTGACACGGCGGACTGCTCATGGGTTGCCGTGGCAATTTGCTCGTTCATGCGGTCGATAATATCCACCTGCTCGACGATGCGTTTAAGCTCAATCCCCGCCTGCTCGGCTTCGTGCACGCTGTTATTGGCCTGCATCAGCCCGCGCTCCATCGCTTTAACGGCGATGCTGGCACCAGATTTGAGTCTATCCGTCATGTTCTTAATATCCGAGGTCGAGGTTTGTGAGCGCTGCGCGAGGCTTCGCACCTCATCGGCCACTACAGCAAAGCCTCGTCCCATTTCGCCAGCCCTTGCCGCTTCAATTGCCGCATTAAGCGCGAGTAGATTCGTTTGTTCGGCGATGCCGCTGATCACATCGAGCACCACCACAATACCGTGGATTTCACGGTCGAGTTCATTAATGGCTTTAGAGGCGCCATCAATATCATTGGCTAAAGCCTTAATGGCGGCACTGGTGCGGCCCACTTCGATATTACCCGCTTTCGCTTCATGGTTCGCCGCGGTGGAAGCTTCCGAGGCATTAACGGCGTTACTGGCGATTTCTGCCACGGTTGCGCTCATCTCTGTCATTGCCGAGGCCACTTGCTCAGCCTCACTGTGCCCTGCCATCACATCTTGCTCCATTGCGTGGGTGCACACATCCATTTGCTCTACCGCTTGCTGTAACTTGCTAGCGCTAGCACGCACTTGCAGGATAACACTCTCGAAATCATTCATCATATCGTTGAATGCAATGGCTAATTCCCCAAATTCATCCGAGCTGTTTTGGGTTAAGCGCACACTAAGATCATAATGTTTTCTTGCCTTGGTCACCGTCGAATACACATGATGCACACTGTCGTGTAGATAACGGATCACCGACAAACTCAGCAATAACACTAAGACTAGCACCACAGTTAAGGTCACCAGCACGAAGAACATATGCTCGTTGGCAGTAAAGAGTCGGTCTGTGGTGGTTTTTAACAGATCAGCAGAAACTTGTTGCTCAAAGTCACGCAAACGATCGATACGCGCCGTGGATTTAGCAAACCAATCCTCTGGGTTTTGTTGTTGAATTTTCTGATTATCTTGATCGGTTGCTATTTGTCTTAATACCTCAACCTCTTTAACTTCGTTACCATTCTGCAGCTGGCGAATACCATCCACTAAATTGGGCGTGGCCAGCGCCAAGAAGCGCTCAAGATACGTATTTTGCTCAGAGACTAAGGTAATAAACTTGGCATAAACCTTAGGCTTAAAGCCTGCTTGGCCGAAGGTTGAACTCAGTACAGCACGCTCAATCCCCGCCCTCTCCTTCATCTGTAGATAGGCACTGAATGCTGCAGCCTTAATGGCAATTTCTTGGTTAGCCCCCGCCTTTGCCGTTTCATCGACGATGGCTAATAGCTGTTTGTTTAAGTCGGTGTAATAGGCCACTTCATCGGCCACACTAATGGATAAGCTATCTACCTGCGAGCGTATGCTAGAAAGGCGGCCAAGTTGGGTGTTTATCTCCCGCAACTTAGGCGCAAACACTTCAGGTAACGCATTGTTTGAAATGAAATCCTGGAATTGCCTCAACTGAGTGTCGGTCAACTGTCTTTGACCAGGGATTTTACCTGCAAAGGCTTTACCCGCAGAACCAATAAAGCCAGCGCTCATGCCGCGCTCTTTTTGTAACTCATGCACCAAATTACTGTTGGTGACGGCGAGTTCACTCAATTGCACAATCAGCTTGAGTTCTTGACGATATTCATATTTTTCAATGAGAAACAACGCACCATACAGAAAACACGCAAATAACGGTGGCAATACAACCATAAGTAATTTTTGCTTTAAGCTGAGGTTGCCAATCCATTGCCATTTCATAGCGATATCCTTATTAGATGGGGTTAAAAAGTAAGACAAATAAGGTATAGCATAGGATTAACACGATAACGACCATTTTGCGCTAATTTAGCAACTGCTAAATACCTAAAAAACAGATGCTTGCACTCATTAGCGTGGTAGAAGACCTACTCTAGTCGGAGAATAAGACTTAAGGGAAACCAAAAGAACTAGGTCGATAATTGTGCCAATGCCACAGTTAAAACAAGGGAGGACTTGGTGTCCTCCCATCTTCATTTTTAGCTAAAAAGTTGTGGGAACAGCCCTTTAATACCAGCGGCAATCACCTCAATCCCAATCGACAGCATTAATAGCCCCATCAAACGGGTAATAACGTTAATCCCTGTTTTACCAAGAATTTTGTAGATGATTGATGCCATTCTGAACAGGGCGAAACTCACCAAGCCAAAAATGATCACTGTGATAAACATCGCCACAAAATTGGAGAAGGAATTATGCTCTGCGGCAAACACGATGACCGAGCTAATCGCACCAGGGCCTGCCATTAACGGCAAGGCTAACGGCACCACCGCCACTGACTCCATCGCCGAAGATTCGCGGTCTTCCTCTTGGTTGCGTTTTACTTCACCCAATTTACCCTGCAGCATCGACATCGCAATAATCGCGATCAAGGTGCCGCCAGCGATCCTAAAGGCCGAGAGTGAAATGCTAAACATATTCAAAATATGTTGCCCCGCCACTATGGTCACCAGCAGGATCACCACCACCGCAAAGTTAGCCACTTTACCCGTATGGTTGCGCTCGGCTTCGGTTTGATGACTGGTTAAGCTCACAAACACTGGCAACAAACCAATGGGGTTGATAATGGCAACCAGGCCAAGAAAAAATTTAACGTAAAGTGTTAACTCCAAGTTGCAGTCCTTATTGAGCGTGTCACGCCAATTTCATCAAACTAACCGTAAGGGCAAGTATAGTAGCTTAACCACAGATGACTGAAAAATGAGATTTTTGAGGTTAAATCACAAGTTTGAGTAATAGCTGCTTTAGATACTCGACTCATTTTAGGTCAAAGAGGCTAAAACAGATCATTGTTACTGTATTTTTATTACATAAAAGCGCCAAACTGATTGAATGATCACACTTTCACTTAGGCTTTAGGTGTAATTTTTCACCATAAAGAAGATTTAGCGAATCGCGCATTCCCTAAATCTTTTTAGGAGTCTTAATCATGACAGTAACCAATGCTCAAGAACTGGATCTCATGGTCGAGCGCGTCGCCAAAGCGCAAGCCGAATATGCCAGTTTTAGCCAAGTCCAGGTCGATGCGATTTTCCGCGCCGCCGCACTGGCCGCCGCCGATGCGCGTATATCGCTCGCGAAAATGGCCGCCGCCGAAACCCGAATGGGGGTGATTGAGGACAAAGTGATTAAAAACCACTTTGCCTCCGAGTACATTTATAACAAGTACAAAGATGAAAAGACCTGCGGGATTTTATCTGAGGACCCCACCTTCGGCACTATCACAATCGCCGAGCCCGTGGGTATTATCTGTGGGATTGTCCCCACCACCAATCCCACCTCCACCGCCATCTTCAAAGCGTTGATCAGCCTTAAAACCCGCAATGCGATTATTTTCTCCCCTCACCCAAGGGCGAAAGTCTCGACCACCACAGCGGCCAAACTGGTGCTAGATGCCGCCATTGCCGCCGGTGCGCCCAAGGACATTATCGGTTGGATTGATGAGCCCAGTGTGGCACTTTCCAATCAATTGATGACCCACCCTAAAGTGAACCTTATCCTCGCAACTGGTGGCCCAGGAATGGTGAAAGCCGCCTACTCCTCCGGCAAACCCGCGATTGGCGTGGGCGCGGGTAACACGCCGATTGTGATTGATGAAACCGCCGATATAAAACGTGCGGTCAGCTCGATTTTGATGTCTAAAACCTTCGATAACGGTGTTGTCTGTGCCTCAGAGCAAGCGGTGATTGTAGTCGATAGTATCTACGAACAAGTTAAAGAGCGCTTTGCCACCCACGGTGGTTATCTCTTAAATGCGGCGCAAACTGCTGCAATGCAACAAGTCATCCTTAAAAATGGCGGTTTAAATGCCGATATCGTCGGCCAAAGTGCCGCGACCATAGCGCAAATGGCGGGCATTGATGTCCCACACACCACCAAGGTATTAATTGGTGAGGTCACCGATATCACTGAGGCAGAGGCCTTTGCCCACGAAAAACTCTCTCCTTTACTTGGCATGTACCGCGCCGCCGATTTCAATGACGCCGTCGATAAAGCCGAAGCCTTAGTTGCCTTAGGCGGCATTGGCCACACATCCGGCTTATATACCGACCAAGACACCCAAACCGAGCGGGTGAAAACCTTTGGTTTTAGAATGAAAACCGCGCGAATTCTAATCAACACTCCTGCATCACAAGGCGGAATTGGCGATCTGTACAACTTTAAACTCGCTCCTTCGCTCACCTTAGGTTGCGGCTCTTGGGGCGGAAACTCGATTTCTGAAAACGTCGGTCCAAGCCATTTAATCAATAAGAAAACCGTCGCTAAGAGGGCTGAAAACATGCTGTGGCACAAGCTTCCTTCATCTATTTACTTCCGCCGCGGCAGTTTACCCATCGCCCTTGAAGAATTGAGCGATAAAAAACGCGCCCTCGTAGTGACCGACAGATTCCTGTTTAACCAAGGTTATTGCGACGAAACCTTAAAGATTTTAAAAGCCCAGGGCCTTGAAACCGAAGTCTTTTACGAGGTGGAAGCCGATCCCACACTGGCCACAGTGCGCCAAGGTGCCAAAGTCGCCAATAGCTTTAAACCCGATGTGATTATCGCCTTAGGCGGTGGCTCGCCCATGGATGCAGCCAAGATTATTTGGGTGATGTACGAGCATCCCGATGTCGACTTTGCCGATTTAGCCCTGCGTTTCATGGATATCCGTAAACGTATCTATAAATTCCCTAAAATGGGCGTCAAAGCCACTATGGTGGCGATCCCCACCACATCCGGCACAGGCTCTGAGGTCACACCTTTTGCCGTGGTGACCGATGAACAAACAGGTAAAAAGTACCCCATCGCCGACTATCAACTCACCCCAAACATGGCGATTGTTGACCCGAATCTGGTGATGGATATGCCGAAATCCTTAACCGCTTTCGGCGGAATCGATGCGATCACCCACGCGCTCGAAGCCTATGTCAGCGTAATGGCGAATGAGTACAGTGATGGTCAAGCTCTGCAAGCTCTTGACCTACTGTGCAAATATTTACCCGATGCTTATCAGCTTGGCGCCGCATCCCCTATTGCACGTGAAAAAGTGCACAATGGCGCCACGATTGCTGGTATCGCCTTTGCCAACGCCTTCCTTGGGATCTGTCACTCTATGGCCCATAAACTGGGCGCCGAGTTCCACTTAGCCCATGGACTGGCCAATGCGCTACTCATTAGTAACGTGATCCGCTTTAATGCGACCGACTTACCCACTAAGCAAGCCGCATTCAGCCAATACGACAGACCCAAAGCCCTCTGTCGCTACGCGGCCATTGCCGATTATTTAGCCTTAGGTGGAAGTTCAGATGCGGAAAAAGTCGAGAAATTGCTGGAAAAAATCGAGCAACTCAAGAAGACGCTGGGCATTCCAGCATCTATCCAAGAAGCGGGAGTTAACGAAGCCGACTTCCTCGCCAAACTAGACGAGCTCGCCGAGGATGCCTTCGATGACCAATGTACTGGCGCCAACCCTCGCTACCCCTTGATTAGTGAGCTAAAACAGCTACTGCTCGACAGCTACTATGGCCGCCCCTTCACCGAGCAATAGCACATTAAAATAGTACATAAAAATAGTGCATTAAGTAGTAAGTAAATTGACTGGGCTTTGTTTCCTTAGCGATATAGGCAAACAAAGCCCATTATTCACTAAAGTATCGACAAAGAAATTTGAAGATATATTCAACTGGTCGACTTATCTTAAGGTTTACCAATCTAATGAATCGCCTGTTCCTAAACTTATTGTCTATCCTAGTTTATTAACACCATTTCTAAGATAAATGAAGAGTAATTCGAGAGCGCTCATATCTATATTTACCCACATACCTTGCGTTCAAACATCGGGATGATGAGTATCACTAAAGCCTATAATTTGGATTAATAAGGAGATATAACACTGTCAATATTCTAAATTGACTTTCAGTCAATCATGTAGGTTTAATGGGATAAGTGCGACCTGCTAATCAATAGCATCTCAATAACGTCAGATTCGCGGAAAAAGTGCGGAAATAATAGAGAATAACACCTGATTATGTTGGCAATAGCTCGAAATAAAAATGACGGCCAAGGCTTGGCTAGACCGTCATTTATGCTGCGACAACATGACGCTGTACCCTTAATGGGTGTAAGCGATTATGCATCACCTTAATGGTTTCAAATTGCGTCATGGTTTTCGCGCCGGATAACACACATTCTGGCGATAATAACATCACCAACGCGGATTGAAGGGTGTTTTCTATGACTAAGACTAATGCCCGTTGTTTTTGGCATTTAAGCTCAAAGACTTTGCCTACATCGCTAAATACGCACACATCGCTGCAATCAAAAAACCATGATTTTGGCATTTGCGGTGTCAGCATAAAATGCGCGGCTGTCGCATTTAGGGCGATTTGCACTATGGCGGCATCGGTAAGGGATAAGGTTTTCGGCAACTTGTCGAGCAAGCTCATATAGAATTTGGCGTGCGCAATATTAAATTCCATGCTTGATAAGGCATCAGGAATTAATGATTTTGCTTTATAAGCCGTCAGAAATTCTATCTCGGCACCTAACGAAACGCCTAATACACCATACGAATCGTTATATTTCCAGTGCCAATCCTTTTGTGGCAATAATAACATAACGTTTACCTACTATTTGAACACTCGCACATCATAGTAGATATTTTATTCAATATCAAAATAAAAATAATAAAATACAGATTAGTTAACAATTACTTAGTGGATCCGTTTTGAGATCTTAACTGCGATCTAATGATCGTTTTAGATCGCAGTTATTATTAAAAGATCTTATTTTAGATCCTATCATGATCTAAAGATCATTATTTTAAGCGGTAAGCTTCTACAATTTCTTTAATTAACTTTGGACCCTGGTAAATAAAACCTGAGTAAATCTGCACCATAGTCGCGCCTGCATCAAATTTTGCTAACGCATCTTCAGCACAGTTAATACCACCAACACCAATGATCGGGATCTGGCCATTTAAATAAGTGGCTAATTGTTTGATCACTTTAGTTGAAAGCTCAGTCAATGGCTTACCACTTAACCCACCACTTTCATTGGCATTCGCAAGGCCACTGACACCGTCACGGGTTAACGTTGTGTTAGTCGCAATCGCGCCATCAAACTTGTTTTTAATCAAGGATTTAGCTATATTTTCGATTTCTTCCGTGGTTAAATCGGGCGCAATTTTAAGGGCAATTGGCACATATTTTTTATGTTTCTCGGCCAACTCAAGTTGCTTGGTTTTTAATGCGCTTAATAATTCATCTAATAGATCGCCATATTGCAGCGATCGTAATCCGGGTGTATTCGGTGATGAAATATTCACCGCAATATAGGCCGCATAGGGATAAACTTTATCCATGCAGATCAAATAATCGTCTTTGCCCTGCTCTACTGGAGTGTCTTTATTTTTACCAATATTGACCCCAACCATGATATCGGTTTTCTTTGCGATCAAATTTTTGACCAGATTATCGACACCTTTGTTATTAAAACCCATGCGATTAATGATCGCCTTTGCGGGTTTTAATCTAAATAAACGGGGTAAATCATTACCGGGTTGTGGTCTTGGGGTCACAGTGCCCACTTCCACATGACCAAATCCCATCGCATGAAAGGCATCGATCGATTCGCCATCTTTATCCATACCCGCGGCAAGACCGACAGGGTTTGGAAAAGTCAGTCCCATAAAGCTGACGGGCGCTGGCGCAATATTCTGGGCATAAAACGCATTCAGTGGGCTATTACCTGTCATTTTCAGGCTGCCAATGGCTAAATTATGCGCTCGCTCAGGATCCATCTGAAACATGACTTTCTGTGCGATTTTATAAAACATGTATTTTCCTCGACCTAAAAAAAGCCCCGGCGATCGCCAGGGCTTCTGATTGTTATAAAAGTTTACTTATGGCCTTCGCAATGAAGGATCAGAAGGTTCAGTTCACGCAGGGCGACAGAGAACTTAGCAAACTCATGGCTTTGCGACGTTTTGAAGTCAGCGAGCATATGGAACCATCTTTCTAGTAGGGCTTGATTGGTATCAATCCACTGAGAAATAACGCTCTGGGCGTCACAGGTTGCACTGCATGTTCTTAAGACCACTGACGTCAACGCACGTTGTTGCCAATCCAACTCTTCCCTAAAGGCGGCACGAGCCAGTGCTTGCCAATGGTTCGCCACGGGTTGTGCACTGATCTGCTCTAGGAACCAGTGCAGCTCAACGCGGGCACCGAGTTTGAAATATGTCTCGGCAACGAGCTCAACTGTTTTCTCTTCGGCTTGGGCAATTTGCGCAATATCCAGCGCCGAGAACAGTGTGCTCATGTTAGCCACGACGGTTGCCACTTCATGAGGCACATTCTCTTTGATAAGAGCGTTGATCTCAGCTTGGATACCCGCCGCTTCTTCTTCTACCAAGTAAGAATGAACATTCGCTTTGATTTGTTCAAATACAGGTTTGAAGAATGCTACAGTTTGCTCGATGCTCCAAGTACGGTTGCGGTGACGCAGGAACCAGCGGCATGCACGGCGCATGTTGCGACGTAATTGATGCAGCATTTCGCCCTGAACCACAGCAGGAACAATACCGTTTAAGTCAGTGATCGCTTTAGTTAATTCAGCTAAACCAAACACTTCGCGAGCCATAGTGTAACAAATTGCCGCGTCGGCAACTGAGGCACCAGTCTCATCTTGCATACGTTGAACAAAGTTCAGACCCATGTCGTTGACCAATTCGTTGGCCAGTGACGTGGCAATGATTTCACCGCGCAGTGGGTGCGTCACCATTCTGTGGCTGTACAGTTCCTGAAGTTGTTTCGGGAAGTAAGCAATCAACAGTTGGCTCAGCAACGTGTCTTCGGTGATTTCTTGAGTCAGTAACTGCTCTTTCAGTACCATCTTAGCGTACGCCACCAGAACCGATAGCTCTGGGCGCGTTAATGCGCGGCCATTGGCTAAACGTTCTGCCAGCTCTTCTTCCGACGGTAAGAATTCTAAGGCGCGGTCTAACTTGCCTTCTTTTTCCAGATACTGGATAAAGCGAATTTGCTCTTTTAACTGCTCAGCACCACGGACTTGGGTTACCGAAATCGTACGGGTTTGATCTTTACAATCCTGCAGAACGATTTGGCCAACTTCTTCGGTCATCTCTTCCAGTAAACGGTTACGTTGCTTGAGTGTCAGTTCACCCTCAGCCACTAACGCGTTTAATAGAATTTTGATGTTAACTTCGTTGTCAGAACAGTCCACACCACCCACGTTATCCACGAAGTCAGTGTTGATACGACCGCCGTTAGCCGCGTATTCGATACGACCTAACTGAGTACAACCTAAGTTACCACCCTCGCCCACGATCTTGGCACGCAGTTCGCGGCCATTGACACGCAGTGCATCGTTCGCGCGGTCACCCACTTCTGCATGGGTTTCACGTGCTGACTTAACATAAGTACCGATACCACCGTTCCAAATCAGATCCACTGGCATTTTCAGCAGTTCTTTCATCAGTTCAGTCGGGGTCATCGAGGTCTTTTCCGTTTCCAGCATTTGCTTCATTTCAGCAGACAATGGAATTGACTTAGATGAACGCAGGAAGATACCGCCGCCCTTAGAAATCAGCTTGCTGTTATAGTCTTCCCAGGTTGAACGTGGCAGCGCGAATAAGCGGGCACGTTCTTCATAGCTGGCAGCGGTGTCTGGATTCGGGTCGACAAAGATATGCATGTGGTTGAACGCAGCCACAAGTTTTGTGTGCTTAGACAACAACATACCGTTACCGAATACGTCACCCGCCATGTCACCAATACCTAAACAGGTAAAGTCTGTGGTTTGACAATCGATACCCACTTCGCGGAAGTGACGTTTAACCGATTCCCAACCACCTCTGGCCGTGATACCCATTTTCTTATGGTCGTAACCGTTACTACCGCCCGACGCGAACGCATCGCCTAACCAGAAGTTGTATTCCTGCGAAATGGCGTTAGCGATATCCGAGAAGGTGGCAGTACCTTTGTCTGCCGCGACCACTAAATATGGGTCATCTTCATCGTGACGGACCACATCCACCGGATGAACGATTTCGCCGTTAACGATGTTATCAGTGATATCGAGCAGCGCACGGATAAAGATGCGGTAACATTCTTGACCTTCGGTGAAGAAGGCTTCGCGGCCACCTTCGGTAGGCAGTTGTTTACAAACGAAACCACCTTTCGCGCCCACAGGTACGATTACCGTGTTCTTCACTTGTTGTGCTTTTACTAAGCCAAGCACTTCGGTACGGAAGTCTTCACGACGATCAGACCAACGTAAACCACCACGAGCCACTTTACCGTAGCGTAAATGCACGCCCTCAACCCGTGGCGAATAAACGAAAATTTCGAATTTCGGCAGCGGACGCGGCATTTCAGGAATTAACGAAGGCATGAATTTAAACGAGATATAACTCTTAGATTCGCCTTTGGCATCCAGTTGGTAGAAGTTGGTACGCAGCGTGGCGTTAATCAGATCGAGGTAACGACGGATAATACGGTCATCATCTAGGCTCGATACTTCGTCTAAACGTAGGTTGATCTGCTCCATAAACTTGCCCAGAGTACGGGTCTTCAGTTTTGGATTGAACTTACGGATAAACATTTTCACCAACAAATCAGCGATTTGTGGGTAACGGCCGAAGGTTTCTTCGATATAAGCTTGGCTGAAGGTCGCATCGATTTGACGCATGTACTTAGCGTAAGCACGCAGTACTGACACTTCACGACCAGTTAAACCTGACGCCAGAATGATGCGGTTAAAACCGTCATCTTCTAATTTCTTTTGCCACACTTGAGAGAGTGCAGTTTGGAATCTGTCTTGGCTATCGGCGATATTGTCAGTATTAGTGACTTTAACCGTCATTAAGAAGTCTAAGATCCAGAAGGTAGAACCGTCTGAAGTGGTCACTTCGTATGGGCGCTCGTTGATCACGCGCAGACCAAAGTTTTCCAGCATCGGCAGTACGTCAGAAAGATGGATTGGCTCATCTTTATGGAACAGTTTTAAACGCACTTTGTTGTCGTTCAACGCCGCTTCCTGCGGTTGATAGAACAACATGCCTAACTTGTGTTCGTCATCCAGCGCTTCAAGCTGTTGCATATCTACAACGGCAGAGCTTGGTAATACGTCTTCTTTATAGCTTTGTTCGAAGGCGTTAGCGTAACGCTTCATCAGATGAGTACCGGCTTCTTCACCTAAGGCAGTGTTTAGCGCGGTATTTAACTTATCTTCCCACGAGCGTGCCGCTTCAATTAAATTGTTTTCAATGGCAGCCACATCTACATCCATATTATTGTTATCAACTTTGACAATGTAGTGAGTACGGGCCAGGGTTGACTCGGAGAAATACGTCGTAAACTCTACATCTTCTTTGCTGTTGAAATGCTGAGCCAGAATACGTTGGGTATCTTGGCGAAGTTTAGTGTTGTAACGGTCTTTTGAAACGTACACTAAACAGGATAAGAAACGACCGAAACCATCTTTGCGAACAAAGAGTTTCAGTTTGTCCCTGTCTTGCATCTCGAGCACACCGTGCGCCGTGTGTGCTAAATCATCCACATTGGCTTGGATTAGCTCATCGCGCGGCAGGTTTTCGAGAATGTTCAGCAGGGCTTTATAGTCGTGAGAACGTGGCGTTAAACCTGAACGGTCTAATACGCGCTGAACTTTTTCGTTCAGCAGTGGGATCTCACGTGGGCTGCGGTTATACACGTTTGAGGCGTACAAACCGATGAATCTGTCTTCACCGACCACATTGCCTTTCTTGTCGAAGCGTTTGATACCGATATAGTCCACATAGGCAGGACGGTGCACGCGGCTCTTGGCGCTGCTCTTGGTCAGGATCAGTAAACTGTGGTCTAAGGCTTCTTTACGGGCACTGTCAGAGAAGCTTGATAATAACAAACCTTGCTCTGGCTGAGTTTTATGGTGCTTATTCATTAAGCCTAAACTAGAGGCCATATTCGGCACTAGCTCGACGTCGCCTTCAACGCGTTTTAAATCGTATTGACGGTAACCCAGTAAGGTAAAGTGATGATTATTAAGATAAGTTAAGAAGTTAATTGCTTCTTCTAACTCTTGCTTCTCACCGGGGAATGGACGCTTAGGTAACTCTTTAATGGTCTCACTCAGCTTAGCTGACATCGCGCTCCAGTCGTTGACTGATGCAGCCACATCACCCAGCACAGATTGGATTTCGCGCTCAAGGGCTTTGATATCCACACTGCTGCTTTGACGGTCGATTTCAATCAGGAAAACGGCAACGTGTTCAGTGCTGTCAGGGCTTTGATTCAGGTACGTGACTTTGGTTACATCCTGGGCTGAACGCTCAATCGCCAGCGGAGTGTGTAACATCATGTGAGCCGTAATACCCATACGATTCAATGCCATACCAACTGAATCTACCAAGAATGGCATGTCAGGTTGGATAACTTCAATGATCGAATGAGTTGATTGCCAGCCGTGTTTTGACTGACTTGGATTGAATACTCTGAGGTGAGTCTCCCCTTTCGGGGTTTTGTTTAGTGCATTCCATAAACTGAGAACCGCACCATACAGGTCGCTGTCGTTACGCGCATTGAGATCGTCTTTCGACATGTGGGCATAAAGGCAGTTCGCGAACTGTTCAACTTGCTTGGCTTGTGAATTAGGGACTTTAGCGTGAATTAAACTGACTACATTTTCAAGTAGTACTGAAGGCATTGCATCTTTCAAGGCCATGTTGCTGTTTCCTTAAGCGTCTATGGCAGCGCTTTTTTTCATTATTTGGATGCTTCGGCTTAACGATCTCAGAAAATTAGTGTGATCCAGATCGTCGCGCGAAGTTTATTACTAAATCCTCTGTATTTCGAGGAAAATTTTAGTGGTACATCCTCTGTAAATCCAGCCAGAGCGTAAAGATGCGATAACAGGTGAGCAAAAAATCAAAAAAACAGCGTTTATATTCAAAGACAATGGGGAGTCAAAAACTCCCCATTGTTTGTATCTACTTAGCCTGCCGCCAGAATACCGCTGCCAGTGCTGGCAGGATAATTATGGCGCCCAACATATTTACCACAAACATGAAGGTGAGCAGGATCCCCATGTCCATTTGGAACTTAAGCGCCGAGAAAAACCAAGTACTCACCCCAATCGCCAACGTCAGGCCAGTGAAAATCACCGCACTGCCCCGCTCGACTAACGCTTCATAGTAGGCTTGCTGTACTGGCATCCCATTCGATAACTTAGATGACATGGTCGACAGGATATAAATACCGTAGTCAACACCGATCCCCACACCCAGCGCAATTACGGGTAAGGTACTGACTGCTAAGCCAATATTAAGCTGAGTCATCAGTGCCTGCGCCAGTGTGGAGACCACATAGAGCGGAATAATCACCGCGACTGTCGCTTTTAATGACTTAAAGCTGATAAGACAAAGCACAAATACCGCGCCATACACATAAATCATCATAGGCAATTGGGCTTCCGCCACCGCTTCGTTGGTCGCCGCCATTACTCCGACAGGGCCAGATGCTAGCTTAAATTGCAGTTTATCATTGTCCATTTTGGCCGCGACCGCTTTCACCTTAGCGACAACCGTTTCAATGGTTTCCGCCTTGTGATCCTGCATAAATAGATACACAGGCATCACAGAGCAATCGCCATTTAACAAGCCCGATGTCGTTGGGATCTGGCCAATTGCTTGCACTAAACTCGCAGTGGTGCGCGGTAAGACTTCCCATCTTGGGTTGCCTTCGTTAAAGCCAGCATTCACTTTTTTCGCCACCGAGGCCAAGCTCACTGTCGATTCAATACCAGGGGTATTACGCACTAACCATTCAAACTCATCAATTTGCGTCAGCATATCGTGGTAAGTACAGGCCTCAGGGCTCGCTTCCACAATCACAGTCATAACATCGGTGGTAATAGAGAAGTGATCTGTAATAAAGAAAGTGTCCAAGTTGTAGCGTGAATCTTGGTGTAAAGCTGGCGCCCCGCCCTGCAAATCGCCAATTTTCATCTGATTAGCCTGTTGCAGACCCGCAAAATACAAGGCAATGGTTGCCACAATTACCACTACCGCGTATTTCGGCGTGGCAAATTTGGCAAGGTAGCGCCAAATTGCCTCGGCTCGCACTTCATCCGAAGTCGGCGCGCCCTGTGGTGCAACCTTAAGTTCAGTGAAAGAAATCACTAAAGGCAGAAGGATAAGGTTAGTGAAAATAATCACACCCACCCCGAGTGAGGCCGAAATGGCCAGCTCACGGATAATACCGATATCAATGGATAACAGTGTGATAAAACCGACCGTATCAGAAAGTAGTGCTACCCCGCCCGGCACCAATAAGCTACGAAACGCAGAAGCCGAGGCTGCCTTGGTGGTTTGTCCGTCCATCACGCGACGTCTGACCGCGTTGATCATCTGCACCCCGTGACTCACCCCGATAGCAAAGACGAGGAATGGCACCAGAATTGACATGGGGTCTAGGCCAAAACCGATGACCGTCAGTAAACCCAGCTGCCAGATCACCGCCGTTAAACTACAAACTAATGGCAATAGGGTCAGAATAAGTGACTTTGAAAACAGATAGACCATCACCGCCGTGATCAAAATGGCAATCACGAAGAACAGCAATACGCCTTTGGCGCCATCGGCCACATCACCCGCCATCTTCGCAAAACCGATAATATGGATTTTCACCTTATCGGTTTCATACTTACCGCGAAGTTCCTTCTCTAGCTGAGCGGCAAAAGCGATGGTATCTAAGGGCTTACCCGTTTGTGGATCAAAGTCCATCAACTGGGCCGACACCATAGCGGCACTATAATCATTGGCAATCAAGCGTCCGACAATGCCCGCTTTTTCAATGTTATCGCGCACCGTATTCAAGCCCGCTTCGGTGGTCGTAAAATCGGCGGGGATCACAGGGCCGCCCGCGAAACCATCTTCCACGACCTCGGTAAAACGGGTCGAAGGTGAAAATAAGGATTTCACCTGTGAGCGGTCAACACCGGGAATAAAAAACAGCTGATCGTGAACGTTTTTAAGGGTGTCGAAAAAGTTCGGGTTAAAAATATTGCCGCTGGTGTCTTCAACCGCCACCATAATGCTATTCGCGCCACCAAAATCTTTTTGATGTTTGAGGTAGGTTTGCATATAGCTATGATTAAGCGGAATATTTTTAATGAATGCTGCATCCATTTTTAATTGACTAGCTTGGTATCCCAAAAAAACCGTCAGCAAAATAAAAATGCTCACCACCCAAGCACGGTTGCGGAATAAAAATGACTCAAATCCGTTGACCAGTTTTTCTAACATCTTATCGGCCCTGTTATTGTTGTTTTATCATTTATGGCTTTAGAGTGAGTAGCCCTTGGCTACCCGATAACCACACATTCCCTTGGTTATCTTTGGCAATCGAAACTAAGTTTTCCCCCTGGCGACGCGTGACAATACTCGCACTATCATCCTGATTTAGCTGAATAACAACGCCAGCATTCCCCACAAGGTACAGGCTAGAGTCTGAGCTCACCAAAGCGCCATTGATGGATGACTGCACGGGCATTTCAATCTCGTCCCATTGGCCAAGGCTCAAATCTGCCTTAAATACGTGTCCCCTCAATCCCATCACGTAGACCGCATCCTGCAATTGAATGGCATTGAACATCGAGCCGTCGTAATCAAACCCAGTACGGGTAAAGGTTTGGCCCTTATCGGCCGACACCGCCACAAGCCCAAGCTCTCCGACTAATAGCAAACGACCATCATTAAGAACGATCATCCGGTTAAAATGCGGCAGTAACGAGGCGCGCTCAGTCAAATAAGCGGTTTGGTCGCTATTTTTTAACTCAGCCAAATAGGACACGTCTTCTTCGGCGAGCAACTCTTCGTGGAATTCTTCTGCCCAAGTATTGCCGCCATCATGGGTTCGATAAAACAGTCCGTACGCCCCAATCGCCATGCCGTCCTGCTCATTGAGAAACAGCACATCGAGGAAAGGTTTTTCAATTTCGCTCGACTGCATTTGTAACGACCATGTCTGGCCGCCATCTTGGGTGTGTAAAATAGTGGCATCGTGCCCGACTGCCCAACCGAGTTTTTCATTTAAAAAGAACACTTTTGTCAGCTGCGCCGAGGTCGGTGTCGGCACCTGTTGCCAAGTATCATTGAGCACGAGCACATGGCCACGCTCACCAACGGCGACTAAACGCTGTCCCGCATGGGCAATATCTAACACTAAAGAAGATGCCGCTAAGGGCTGAATTTGCGGGAAAGCCTCAGACACCGTAGAAAATGAAGGGGAAGAAAATAAACAACCAACACTGATTGCAGCGGCGCATTGAAGGATGCGAAACGACATACAAACTTCCTTAAACTAATGAGGGGCGCTTAGCGCCCCTTTATACCGTGGCTGATTAACGGATACCTTCGCGACGCAGCGCGTCTGGGGTGAAGTTTGCTTCACTCAACTTGGCATCGAAGTTATACATCCCACTCTGGTTGTCTAAGCCCATGGCCAAATAACGACGGGACTGTAGGTCGTGGAACACTTCTAAGGTATCCCACTGGGTTGGGACTTCGTAGTAGTTCAAGCCGTGGGCAACCGCCACACGGTAGAGTTCATCACGGTTGTCATACAGATCGGCAATCGAGACTTGCCATGAGTCTTCGTCAAGATACATCACACGGGTTTTGTAGATGTGGCGCATACCGTCTTTTAAGGTCGCCTTCACTTCCCATACGCGGTGTTTTTCCCAACGAACAAACTCAGGATTGATATGACCGGGTTTTAAAATCTGGTCATATTTCAGCTTGTCTGAGTGCAATTTGTAGTCGTTGTATGGAATATAGATTTCCTTCTTGCCCACAAGCTCCCAGTTATAACGCACAGGTGAGCCGTTAAACATGTCGAAATCGTCTGTGGTGCGCAAACCATCGGATACGGTACCCGGAGTATCAAAGGCAACGTTGGGTGCTTTACGAACGCGGCGCTGACCCGTGTTATAGGTCCATGCTTGGCGTGGCAGCGCCTCTTGGTCCATGGTTTCTTTCACTAACAGTGCCGTACCTGCTAAGCGAGCTGGCTGAGTCACCACTTGTTTAAAGTAGAACAGCGTGTTGCTGGCCTTTAACTGGTCAAGGGTGATTTCGGGGCGAGAATATTCAAAACGAATCTCCTCAGCGGTTTCCACTAAGGTGTAGCTGCCATCGGCCGTCGGTGCCGCTTGGCTACGTGAAGTTTCAACATCCACACCACGGAAGCGCAGAATATGGTTCCAAATCGCTTCTAAGCCATTGGCAGGGATTGGGAATGGAATACCAATCGATGCGCCCGAGATACCATTACCCTGTGCAACTAATTCAGCGCGAGTGGCGTTGGCTTTGGTCGCATCATAAACAAATTGTGGCACTGATGCGCTGCGGCGCGTTTTGTACACATTCATCTTGTAAGTATCAGGGTAAAGCTCAAACAGTTTCATTTGACCCGGGGTCAAGAAATCCTTGTATTGGGCTTTGTTCGCATTGGTAATAGTGAATTCAATTTTATCCTCAGGGAAAGGATCGGGGTGATGCATCCCCTTAGAGTATCCAGCAACTGGCTTAGTAATACCGCCATCCCAAGCGGGAATAGAGCCATCGGCATTGCCGGCTTTTTCTGCGCCTAATGGCGTTAATTCGTTACCCAATTTAGCGGCGTCGGCTTCAGATACCTTTGCCATCGCTACAGGTGCTACAAGGGCCATCATCACGGCGCTTGCCAATATCGACAGTTTCTTCATTGTTATAGTCCTTTAGATCGAATACTTGATATTGAAAGAAATATAATCACGATCTGACATCGCGTTGGTTGTTCCTACACCGCCAAAGAAGTTGTTGTAGGATAAGTCTGCGCCCCAACGGTTTTGGTATTCAAAATTCAGACCCAAGGCCACTGACTTACGTCCTTCGGTAAAGAGGAACATAGGATCAGGCGTAATACCGTCGACATCGTGTGAGAAAATCAACCGAGGAGACATGTTCACGCCCGCAAACAAGTTGTTAAAGTCCGCTTTGGCCACCAGACGGTATCCCCACGCGAAATCCGTTGGGAATGGGTTGGTTTCTGGACCATTGTGTAAGGCTTGGATAATGCCAGGCATATCGGGGTTACCGCCAGAACGCGCGGTACCTGGGCCATTGAGACGCAGTTCATCAAAACCTGGCATATCATGGATCCATACCCCGCCGACTTCCGCCAACATCGTCAGGTTATCCAATCCCAAGGTAGGGCCGAATAAATGCGTGAAAGTGACTTGCGCTTGAGTGGTATCGAGGCGAATAAAACCGTCAACGGTTTCGCCAGGTTGTACGCCATCAATCTGTGAAATGCCGTCGAAATCGGGGCGAATACCCGCGTTGGCTAACTGTTGTGGCATACCCGCAAACAGCAGTTCTACGTCATCGATTTGCAGCGGTTCGTCTTGGCGATGAGCGATTTCAGCGCCGACTGAGGTATCACCCAGTGAGGTGTTAAAGCTAAAGCCATAGAGTTTAATGTCTTCAGGATAAACAATTTGCGCCTTAGAGAAGCTCTTTAAGCTGAGCAACAGTTCACGGTTAATATCACTCGCGTTTTGGCCGAGTACCGCAAGGTCAGACAACAATGCGCCAGTGCTAAAGTCGGCGGCGGTACCGCTGATCAGTGGACGACGACTGTGGTAGTTCATAAAGTAGAAACCAAACTCGGTATCGCCTAACTCAGGGGCGTAATAACCTAGCTTGATACCATATTGGCCACCGTTGCTTGGCGCTTGCTCATCTTGAACTAACGTCACTTTAGTGGGATAAGCCAGTGCCATCGCCACCAATTGCTGTGTAGGAATCGTTTGACCACTGGCGATCATGCCAGCGAGTTTCTGATATTCCTGCGTCAAGAAGTCTAAATTGATGTCTGGGTTAGCGTTAAAGCCTAATTGCGCGTTCTGGTTATAACCACCGTAACCGGCGAAATCGTTAGTCGCAAAAATCGAACCAGGGGTTGGGATCCATACAGGTTCCCAGTCATATTGATAGAAACCTTCTACCGATAAGTTTTCGGTGATCCCCAATGAGGCCCACACCATACCCTGAGGACGGAAGGCTTCTTTAAGTTCCGCGCCAGGCGCGTTCAGGATGTTCAAATCGACGGGGTTGATTTCACCAATACCGTGGGCGATCAGCGTACTTTCACCCCAAGAAACCACTTGGTTACCGACACGGATAGAAAGCGGGTTAGCACCATCGTTTAAATCAAAATTCGCATATACGAAGGCATCCAGCAGACGGATGTCCTTACATTGCACTTCGGAAGCTTTGCTGTCGCGGCAAGGATCGTATTCTTTCCCGGTTAATGGGTCATTGTAGTCGTAATTACCATCGTTTAGCTTGCGATCGTAGAAGTACATGCCACGAACGAACAGACCATAGTTCTCATACTTAAGGGATAACTCGTGCAATCCTTTAACGATTTCAGATGTAGTATCACCTTGAGAATAAAGTAAATTACTTAAATCGTTGTTGCTAGAGTAAGAACCAGGTTGTGCCCAAATCTCAGCAGAAGTGTACTTGGTATTGCCAAATGCGGAGTAATTTGACCAATCAAACTGCGGCTGGTTTACCTTACCAATTTGTCCGTCCCAATCGCGCTCCCCGACACGCCAACTGGCACCCGCAGTCCAAGTCGAGTCAAAAGTCCCTTTTATCTCCCCCCAATCGAACGCAACCGCATTAACATTCGACACCATCAATAAACTCAATGCCGACGCCACCCCCAAAGCAAGCGCCGACTTGTTAAAACTTTTTTTAACAATTTTCATTTTAGCTCTCCGTACCCTGCTGGATTCTTTGTTCTTGGAATTACAACCAACATCTTGTTAGCTCACAGGTAACATCATTGTTACAGCAATTAATCCCCATGAGCAAGGCACAGTTAGAGAAAATTTTCTAAAGAATTAAGCACGTAGACACATTTATGTCATCTACTACGGCAATGGGATTTAAATTAGAAAAGCAGCAGATTAAAAAGCGTGGGAAAAAGCAGGTAAAAAACTTTATATTTCATTAACATAATTACAAAGAAAATATCATATTTACGCGATTGTAATTAGTCGACCGTTTAAAGTAATTGCTCTAAATAAAAATCAACAATTTATTAGGCTAACTGCTCCAGCGACACAAATTGCCCTTTATCATCAAGCACCAGTTTGAACTGTCCATGGATACCGTTATCGGTTAAAAAACGCCTAAAATGTCGGCCATTAATCCAGAGGATCCGCCCCTGACGTTCACGCACTTCAACCTTATCGGCAAGGCCTTGGTAGTAAGGCAAAAACTCTCGATAGCTTAGGTTTAGCTTAAAATACAATTCCATATTGATACTCAAAATAATCTGCGCCTGCTGAACCAAGCAGGCTTTATGGCGAAAATGCGTGACATCATTAGACTCGTCAAAAAGTAAATAAACTATAAGGACTTACAGTAACTCACAATCTAACCGCTACAGCGCTGCGTAACAGCAAAATCTTAGACTCCCCAGTATAAAGCGGCTTTCCTTAGGTTTAACTTAACGAGCAAAAGAGTATGACTAAGGTATGCCACTGACTGTGCATCTATCCAAAAGAGCGCAATTTCCACAGGGGTTTAAAAAGGAGTACAGAGTGCTCATTTCAAGGAACAAACACCTAGGACAGACATTTATAAAGCTCTACTTCTAAGGCATTTTTCCTAGAGCTCAACATTGAGAGCCTCTATGTGTTTAGCATCTAAATCAAAGACTCTCAGTTTAAGACGCACGACATCAAGCTACAAAATATCCAGCAGTTTGCAACCTGGCGCGGCAAGCCGCTTGAAAAATAAGGGCAGCAAAGCGCTGCCCTCGCCCAACTCTTATTGCGCTAAGGCTTTAGATACTTTCTCAAATAAGTCCTTTGAAAGCTCTGGTAATGCCAGTAATCGCGTTAAACAAGCCTTGATCTTGGCCTGACGCGCCGCATCAAACTTACTGAATTGAATGAGTGGCGTCACCATACGCGCTGCAACCTGCGGGTTGAGTTTATTTAAGCTGATAAGGCATTCAGTTAAAAATTCGTAACCTTTGCCATCGGCGCGGTGGAACTGATAAATATTCCCGGCCGCGAAACTGCCAATCAGTGAACGCACGCGGTTAGGATTGCTCATGCTAAAGCTCGCGTGCTGCTGTAATTGACGCAAGCTATCAATCACCCCTTCCACATCATGGGTCGCCTGCAGCATAAACCATTTGTCCATCACCAGCGGCGTATCGCGCCAGCGGGCTTCAAACATTGCCATCAAATGTGCGCGGCAAGGTAACGAGCCGACATTCGCCGCACTTAATGCGCCGAGTGAGTCAGTCATATTGGCTGCCTTATCAAACTGCTCAACCACAAAGCTTTCGGCCTCGCTACTGACTCGGCTCAACCAGTTAAGACATTGGTTTTTCAGCGCTCGCGCTTTTGTGCAATCACGGTTTACCAATAAGCGATACAGCGCCGTTAATTCATCTTCACAATAGGCGGCAAGCTCTGTGAGCACAAATTCGCGGGCTAGGGCTAAGGCATCTAAATCGACCGTGTCGGTTTGCTCAATCAAAGCTGAGGCCGATGGTATGGCTAACATTTCCGCCATCAGCGCCTGATCTAACAACTCATCGAGTAAGGCACCTTTGAAACTGTCTTTCACGCGCTCATCTAAGGTCATGGTGTGATGTTGCTGTAAATGCGCCACATTTTGCCAAATCGCTTGGCTCACGAGCGTAACCGACGCCTCCCAACGTGCCACTTCACTCGAGGCAAAGCGCATCAAATGCACCAGTTGATCGATTTCAAAGAGATAATGTAATTTAACCGGTGCAGAGAAATCCTGTAGTAAGGATGCCACGGGTTTAT
This sequence comes from Shewanella mangrovisoli, assembly GCF_019457635.1. NCBI lineage: Bacteria > Pseudomonadati > Pseudomonadota > Gammaproteobacteria > Alteromonadales > Shewanellaceae > Shewanella > Shewanella mangrovisoli. The sequence continues at coordinate 2,081,477 of NZ_CP080412.1, read as the reverse complement.
GGCGCATACCTTCAAATGTAAAGACTTGCTCTGCTTGAGTAAAATCAAGCACTTGATTTACCAGCGACTGCCCTTTCTCATCTAACAGCTCTAAGCTAAAGGGAATATGCAAAGGTGAAGCACAGCCCGCTAAGGTTTGCTTGAGGGTTAACTGGTAAGTCCCAGTCTCGGCATCAAAACTGTCACTTGCGGTGACAATTGGCGTGCCTGCTTGGCTATACCAGAGACGGAATTGCGTTAAATCTATACCACTGGCATCTTCCATCGCCGCGACAAAATCATCGCAAGTCACGGCTTGGCCATCGTGGCGTTTGAAGTATAACTTCATCCCCGCTTGGAAATGGACTTCACCCAACAGGGTGTGCATCATGCGAATAACTTCGGCGCCCTTGTTATACACAGTAACAGTATAAAAATTATTCATCTCAATCACAGACTCGGGGCGGATCGGATGCGCCATTGGGCCTGAGTCTTCAGCAAACTGCTGGTTTTTGATGACTTTAATCGCGTGAATTCGGTTCACGGCACGCGAACCTAGATCCGAACTAAATTCCTGATCGCGAAACACGGTTAAGCCTTCCTTGAGGCTTAATTGGAACCAGTCACGGCAAGTCACGCGGTTCCCCGTCCAGTTGTGGAAATACTCATGGCCGACCACAGATTCAATGCCGTGGTAATCCTCGTCGGTTGCGGTCAAGGTATCGGCCAACACATACTTGGTATTAAAGATGTTTAAGCCTTTGTTTTCCATCGCCCCCATATTGAAAAAGTCGACGGCGACTATCATGTAGATATCTAAGTCGTACTCGAGGTCAAAACGGGACTCATCCCAAGCCATGGACTTTTTCAGGGACGCCATAGCATGGTGCGCTTTGTGTAAATTACCTTTATCGACAAACACCTGCAGTACCACTTTGCGATGACTACGGGTGATAAACTCATCCTGCAGCAGATCGAAATCGCCAGCGACTAAGGCAAACAGATAGGCGGGTTTTGGGAAGGGATCTTGCCAGCGCACATAATGGCGCCCCCCATCGAGCTCGCCTTTTTCAATCAAGTTGCCATTACTGAGCAGGAACGGAAACGCCAGCTTATTGGCCTCGATTCGCACTGTGTATTTGGCTAATACATCGGGGCGGTCGAGAAAGTAAGTGATACGTCTAAAGCCCTCGGCTTCGCACTGAGTACAGTAGGCGCCGTCGGACATATAGAGCCCTTCGAGGCTTGAGTTAGCCTCGGGATCGAGTTGGGTGATGATGGTCAACTCAAATTCATTCAGGCTTGTCTCGATGGACAACTGCCCTTCACTTGCGTGATACGTCGCCGCTTGTCCATCAATGGTCACACTCACCAAGGTCAAACTTTCACCATCGAGCACTAAGGGATTGGTGTGGGAAGAAGTGCGTTTAACTTTGCTAACGGCTTTAACCAGAGTGTTTTTACCATCGAGATTAAAATCTAAATCAATGGTTTCGATCGTGAACTGGGGAGCTTGATAATCTTTAAGGTATTTTGCTTGAGCTTGTGTCATGTCGTTCCCTTTAACACTTTGTTCTAAATAAGAAAAACGCGCCATAAGCGCGTTTTAAGATAAGGTAAACAGGCGCGATAACCGCCTATTTAGTGCCAGCGTTAGCCAGCTTTTTTGCATCCGCCATATCTAAGGTGATATAGGCCGTTTCGTCTAAGAAGGCATCCGGTGCTTCAACATCGTCTTTATCTTTAATGTCTTCCATCGATTTAACCGTGGCTAAACCATGGGCAACACGACGCTCGTTGGTTCTATCGAGGACTTTCTTCTCATCGGCTTCACGTGAGGCAATACGCTCACTCTCAACTAAGGAGACAGTTTTCTCTTTATGATGCTTTTTAAAGTCGGCAATATCTTGATTGATATAGTTAAACTCAACATCGTTCTGAATACGGGCAAGGTGTTTTTTCTCTAAACTGGCCACTAATTCTGGAGTGATGTCGTTGAGAGTACCGTATTGCGCCATCGGCACTTTGTCCCAAGGGAGAGCATTCTTCTCTTCCGCTTCACCGTATTCACCCGGCTCTAACGCACTTGGGTAAGCAATGTTAGGGGTTACACCCTTGAGCTGAGTACTGCCACCGTTGATACGGTAGAACTTTTGGATCGTGTACTGTACGTGACCAATCGGCTTCTCGTACATATCGTAGATACGACCTAGGCTCTTATGCTGCTGCACAGTGCCTTTACCAAAGCTTGACTCACCGACAATCAGCGCACGGTCGTAATCTTGCAAGGCAGCGGCAAAAATCTCAGAGGCTGATGCACTGTAACGGTCAACCATAATGGTTAACGGGCCTGCGTAGGTCGTCTTGCCATCGTTATCACGGTGGGCAGACACTCGACCATCGGCATCACGCACTTGCACAACAGGGCCCATATCGATAAAGAGTCCCGTCAGTAACACGGCTTCGGTTAACGCACCGCCGCCATTACCACGTAAGTCGATAACGACGCCTTCAACCTTGGCTTCATTTAACTTCACCAATTCTTTTTCGACGTCCTGGGATAAATTCATATAGAAACCAGGAATTTGAATTACGCCCACTTTGCGGTTGGCGTATTCACCGTCTTTTGGCTCGATGATCTTTGAGGTCGCGGCACGGTCTTCTAAACGAATTTTATCGCGCACTAAGGTCAGATTAAACGGCTTAGCGTTAGAACCGCCCTTCTTAGGTAAAATCTGTAATACAACTTTACTGCCCTTAGGACCTTTAATCAGATCGACGACATCGTCTAATCGCCAGCCGATCACATCAACAATCTCACCGCCTTCTTGGCCGACACCGACAATCTTATCTTCCGGTGACAGCTTTTCACTGCTGGCCGCAGGACCGCCTGCAATCAAACTCTTGATGACAGTGTAATCGTCTTCGAGCTGTAACTGTGCACCAATCCCTTCGAGGCTTAAGTTCATTTCCATTTGGAAACGCTCAGCATTACGGGGCGATAAATAGCTAGTGTGTGGCTCGATGCTGCGAGAAAACGCATTCATCACCGCTTGGAACACATCTTCGCTATTGGTCTGGGTCAGACGCTTGATGGCGTTGTTATAACGCTTTTGCAGAATATCAACGATTTCAGGCCATTTCTTGCCTGTGAGTTTCAGATTCAACGCATCGTATTTAACACGTTGGCGCCACAGCTCGTTGATCTCGGCTTGATCTTTTGGCCAAGCCGCATCTTCTCTGTCGTACTCGTAGGCATCACCTGGCACGGTGAAATCCATCTCTTTATCGAGCAGAGAAAGCGCGTACACAAAGCCTTCGTAGCGACGCTTTTGCACCAAATCAAACATCTTGTAGGCAGGGTCAAGATCGCCCGAACTCAACATATCATCGAATTGATTGGTATAAGGCTTAAAACTGTCAACATCGGCTTGCGTCAGCACATTACGACGGTAATCGAGTTGCTGCAGGTAACGGTCGAAGATCTGCGCCGAAAACGCATCGTCTAAGGCGAATCTGTGATAGTGGGAACGAGTGTATAAATCCGTCACTCGCTTACTCGCCACTTTATGCTGCGCTTCCTGCTTGAGAGTGGGTAACTCGCTGATTTGAATCGTGGGTGGTACAGCCCAAGCCGAGAATCCGACAAAAACAGTGGCAATGGATGTAGCCAAAGTGAGTTTTCGCATCAACAAGTTACTCCGTTTGATTAAATGATTACAGCAGGATATGTTCCGCTTTCACTTTTACCGTTAAGCCGCTATCCAGCTGAACATGAATGTCCTCTTTGTTAATGTCGGTGATCACGCCGGCTACTGGCGTCATACCTAACTTAACATTGACACGTTGCTTCTTGGTTAGATCGGTCAATTGCGCTTGCACTAAGTTAACCGCAGGCTCAGCCTTAGGGGCTGCTTTTGCTGGGCGCTCAGTCTTACGTGCAGGTACAGCCACTTTCTTAGGGGCTTTCTTCGCAGGCGCTTTGCCAGCAGGTGCCGCTTTAGGTGCTTGAGCAGCACGCTTAGCTTTGGCTTTATCTTGGCTTTCTTTCAACATAGCTTGAGCATGATCGATATGCTCTTGCTCTAACTCACCGCATGGTTGACCGTCGAGGTCTACACGCTGTGCACCGGCTTTTACCGATTTCAGGTAGCGCCAGCTGCTGGTGTAGCGTCTTAAGGCAACTCGCAGTTGAGTTTTACTGACTTTAGAATCATCAGCCAACCTTTCAGCCAAATCTTGAAACAATCCGATTTTTAATGGCTTAGTTTCACCTTCAGCAATAAAGCACAAAGGAAATGTTTCATACAAATACGCCAAAATTGCGTTGGTGTCGGTCAACTTATCTGTTGATTCCATCATTACTTCCACAGTTAAAAAGGGACATCGAATCCGAGGTGATAAAAATCAGCTTCTTACGAGTCGTTTATCTTGGTTAAGCCCACATATGAGCCAAAGTACAAATTAGCATTCTCGCCGAGTTAACTAAAGTTAAAAAATATAAGTTAACAATTTTTCACGGCTGAACCTATCAGGCTTATTTCAGCTGTGCTCAAAATAAGCCTTATCAGTGCATGCGCTATTATAAGGCGCACGCCACCGATTGCGACTATGAATTATGCGTTATTGTACGCAAATTAAGCAAATAGGCAGTTTTCGAAGCTTTTTACCAATAATTCCAAGCCCTTTTGGTCTTCTTCATCGAAGCGGTCAAAAATAGGGCTATCGATATCCAGCACGGCCACAACCTTACCATCGGCGCGGACTGGGATAACAATTTCAGAATTACTGGCCGAATCGCAGGCAATGTGACCATCGAATTGATGCACATCGGCGACACGCTGCGTCTGATTGGTTTGCGCGGCGGTACCGCACACGCCCTTACCCATAGGAATACGGGTACAGGCCACTTTACCTTGGAAAGGACCCAACACCAGTTGGTCGCCACGCATCACGTAAAACCCCACCCAGTTCAGTTCGGTCAGATTATCGTTTAGCAAGGCAGAAAAGTTAGCCATAGCAGCCACTAAATCATCCTCGCCCTCGAGTAAGGCCAGCGCTTGACGATTCAGTGACTCATAAAATTGCGGTTTCATAGACTTCCTAAAAAATTATTCGGCAGCGTCGTCCTTCTTAGGCGCTTTTTTCGCTGCATTTTGTTTTGATGGCGTACTATTAACTTGAACTACGCCTTTAAGCAAGTTTGTCAGCTCATCTTTATTGTTAGCAAAATAGAATGCGAGCTGTTCGCTCACGGTTTCATCAATTCCGAGCTGCGCTTTTTGAATAAATGGAATGAGGTTGTCGGCGATGTCGAGCATCTTATCGTAGGCATCAGCCTCCTTTTTCGATATGAATGTCATCTTCTCCACCCCTTCTCTTACCACGACAAACTGTGTAATAACTGCCATGACTGCCCTCGCACTGTTTTTATATACAGTAATCAGGATGACATAAAGTGAACTAGTGATGCAAGTGTTCTGATTATTCTGATATTATGAGACCGCTTTTCGTTGTCGAGATGGGTCAAGCTGTTTGATGTCTCATTGGATAATCTGCTCGTTTACAGATTATTTGCGCAATCTCAATGGCTTTGGGGCTAATTTAATATTTTTATATGCATGAAAATACAGCAGAAAACTCTGTAATCCTCTGTCGTTCCTGCGACTTGGCCATTCGAAAGCGCGCCCTACCTACGGGTGTTAGGGCGTTATGTCCGCGCTGCAGCACTGCACTTTATGACACACCATACTGCTCGGTAAACGGCATGCTGGCGCTGTGCATTACCGCGCTGGTGTTCTATTTCCCCGCCAATTTTTTCCCGGTGCTCGAAATCCACTTTTTGGGCAGTATTCGCACCACTACAGTGTTTCAAGGCGCCTTTGCGGTGTTCGACCAAGGTTATTGGGTCGTTGGGCTAGCCGTGCTCGCCGCCGCCGTGATTGGTCCGGGTTTGTTGATTCTATCGATCCTCAGCCAGATTTTGATCGTCAAATGGGGACTTGGCAGTCCATTTTGGCGTCGCAGCCTCAAACAGTTATTAAAACTGCAAGGACTGTTATCCCAGCTGACTATGCTGGAGATTTATGTGATTAGCTTTCTGGTTTCGTCATTTCAATTGTCTGATTTTTCGGATATTTACTTCGGAATGGGCACCTTTTGTTTCACTATGCTTTTTTTAGTCACTCTGTTCCTGCAGCGGGAATACGATATCGAGCATATGTGGAGTCTACTGATGCAGGGGCGCCGCTAAGATGAAGCAGCAGGGGAAAGATTTAGGCCTGTGTCTGTGCCGAGTGTGCCGGCAGCTCAATAGCAGTGAAAGCACTCATTGCAGCCGCTGTGAAGCCGAGTTACAGGTGCGCGATTACAGCAGCTTACAAAAAAGTTGGGCGCTGCTGATCACCGCCGCCATTTTGTTGGTTCCCGCTAACCTATACCCTATTACTATGCTCACCAATCAGGGGCAAGTGCGCCACGATACGATTTTCTCTGGCATTATCCATTTAGTGCATTCGGATATGTTGCCCATCGCCATTATCGTGTTTATTGCCAGTATTTTAGTGCCTTGGGTGAAGATTATCGGTTTAGCCACTTACCTGTGCGCCATTAGCTTTAATCTGCCGATTTCAAAAAAGAAACTCATGGTGGGATTTCATATTATCGAATGGATTGGCCGCTGGTCGATGCTCGATTTGTTTGTGATTTCCCTAACCGTTGCCCTCGTCAATATGGGGCAACTACTCGATGCAAAGCCTGCACCCGCGGCCACGGCGTTTGCATTGGTGATTTTACTGACGCAACTTGCCGCAAAAGTTTTAGACACTCGTTTACTCTGGGATCGATTGGAACCTCAAGATGACACAAATTGAATCGCCAAAAGTTGTGAAGAAAAAACTCTTTTCGCCGATTTGGCTGCTCCCAATTGTGGCGCTCGCACTCGGCGCATGGCTGGGCATTAAGAGCATCAAAGAATCGGGCATTGAAATTCAGATCCACTTCCCCAGTGCCACGGGGATCGACGTGGGTAAAACCCTAGTAAAATACCAAGGTCTTACCGTCGGTAAGGTGAAAGACATTGGTATCGATGAGGATCTTAAGGGCGTAAACGTCAAAGTTATGATGGACTATCGCGCTAAGCCCTTCTTAAATAAAGAGACCCTTTTCTGGTTAGTCACTCCAAAAGCCAGCATCACAGGTGTTGAAGGCCTAGATGCGCTGTTTTCGGGCAACTATATCGCGATTCAGCCAGGTAAAGGCAATGCCGCCACTTTCTTCGAGGCTGAGCGTCAACCACCACCGATGCAAATCGGTACTGAAGGGGTGATGATTGAACTGACGGCCGATAAACTCGGCTCATTGGACGTAGGCTCGCCGGTGTTCTTTCGTCAGATCCCCGTCGGCAGTGTGGTTAGCTATCGTTTAGACGGCAACGCCAGAGTCATTATCAGCGCCTTTATCCAGGAGCAATATGCGCGTTTAGTGAAGAAAAACTCTCACTTTTGGAACGTATCCGGCGTGAAAGTAGACGCCAGTTTAGCGGGCATTAAAGTCAACACAGAGAGCCTTGCTTCGATTCTGGCGGGCGGCGTGAGTTTCAGCTCCGATGATAAAGCGCCTGCGGCACAAAATGGCGACAGTTTTGCCCTCTATGATTCCGAAACCAGCGCCCTTGGCGGAATTGAAGTCAGCCTGACCATGAACGATGGCAACGCGATTGATAAAGGCACTCGCATTGTGTATCGCGGCATCACCATTGGCACTCTGCAAAGCAAACAACTCACCGCAACAGGCGTGACTGCGGTGGCAAAGTTTGAGCCTGAATACGTCAACCTGTTAACCAGTGACGGGCTGTTTTGGCTTGAAGGCGCGGATATTTCGCTCTCTGGGATCAAAAACCCCGAACGCTTACTCACGGGCAGCGTGATTAACTTTTTACCCGGCACCAATGCCAATACCGCGCTGCCAAGCAGTTTTGCCCTGCAAGAATCGGCGCCCGATCTACTGAAGGCCAAGAAACGTCAGCTCACTATCACCTCGACTGAAAACATGGGTCTCACTGCTGGCGCTGAAGTGCGTTACAAGCAGCTGCCTATCGGTCAGGTGCTGGCGGTGAAATTAACTAAAGATCTGTCGGCCGTTGAATATCAACTCGAGCTGCAACCTGAGTTTGCCAGCTTAGTTCGCAGTGATAGCTATTTTATCCCCGAGTCGGCGCTGAGCATCGATGCCTCCCTCGATGGAGTGTCGGTGAAAACCCGCGATATGGCGACCCTCACCAAAGGGGCTGTAAGTCTTATCCCAGGAACGAGCGACACACCACTTGCGGCCAATACTCGCCTGTCACTCTTTAGCTCGATAGATGAAGCAAAACAGTTTTTTGCTCGGCAGCAACGTCTGTACTTTACCCTCACCAGCGTAGATGGCGCCGATGTCAGCCAAGGCTCACCGATTTACTATAAAAAAATGCAAATCGGTAGCGTGGAATCAGTCAACTGGCAGAGTAAAACCGAAGACTTTGCGATTAAGATCGCTATCGATAAGCAGTTCCAACCCTTAGTGCAAAAACCTAAAGTGTTTTGGCGCAACAGTGCTGTGGATGTCAGTGCCAGTCTTGCGGGTATTGATGTCGCCGTCGCGCCACTACTGGGCGCATTAAAAGGCAGCATCAGCTTAGGTTTGTTGGACAGCTCAACGACTGAACCTAATGCGGCACTTAAACTATACGAAAGCAAACAGCTCGCCTTAGCCCAGGCTCAAGCCATCAAACTCACCTTACCCGCCTCGGCGAAATTGGCCGCCAAAGCCGCCATTCGTTACCAAGGCCATCAGGTGGGTGAGGTGACGCAAGTTAAGCTCAATACCGACTTAACTACCCTCACGGCAACGGCTTATCTCTATGGCGACTATGCCGAGCACTTCAGCCGCAGTGATACTGAATACCATATGGTTGATGCGCAAATCTCCCTAGCGGGGATCAAAGCGCCAGAAACCTTAATTACTGGACCTTATATTGGCGTGTTACCGGGTAAGAGCAACCAAAAAGCCACCCACTTCCAAGCCAAATTGGTTGAGAGCAGCTATGCCAACGTGGCCGAAGATGCGCTTAAGTTTACCTTAGAGAATAGCAACCTTGGCTCGATGAAAGTCGGCACGCCTATCTTCTTCCGTGGTATTAAAGTCGGCCAAATCGATGGTTATAGTCTGTCGTCTCAAGGTAACAGTGTGCTAATGCAAGCGCATATTGAGCCGCAGTACAGTCACTTAGTGAATCAGAGCAGTCAGTTCTGGGACGCTTCAGGCATTAAAGTCGATGTGGGGATTTTCTCTGGTGCGCAAATTGAAGCTGGCTCGCTCGAAACCCTATTGGCGGGCGGCATTAATGTCGCTACCAAGGAAACGACACAAACAGGTAATCGCTTAAGCCAAGGTGCAGTAATTAAGTTGCAACACAAGGCCCAGAGCGAATGGCAGGAATGGGCTCCGGCCCAATAAAATCAAGCCTTATCTGTAGTTTGGCAAACTTGATTGAATTCGATATCACTTAAAAATCAGGCGCATTAGATAAACTCTAATGCGCCTGATTTTTATCCGCTAAAGCAACGGTCTACTTTTGCTGTCAATCAGCTCTTCTCAATTGCATCCTTATCCATAAAACCAATAACAAACTGCAATCGCAGCGCAGATCCCCGCAAAGTCAGCCGTTAAGCCACAGGCGAGTGCATGGCGCCCGTGACGGATCCCAACGGAGCCAAAGTAAACTGCCAGCACATAAAAAGTCGTTTCAGTGCTCCCTTGGAAAATCGCTGCCAAGCGCCCCGCAAAGGAGTCCACACCGTGGTGCGCCATAGTTTCGAGCATCATGGCCCGCGCGCCCGAGCCGCTAAAAGGCTTCATTAATGCGGTTGGCATTGCATCGACAAAGCGAGTATCAAACCCGAAAAGACTCACGCCACTGACAATCAGTTGCAGCAGGTAATCCAACGCGCCCGATGCCCTGAGTAAGCCAATCGCCAGCAGCATGGCTAACAGATACGGAATAAGTTGAATCGATTGGTTAAATCCCGCCTTGGCGCCTTCGATAAACTCATCATAAATCGCCACTTTTCGCACGCCAGCCACCAGCACAAAACTAAAAACTAACAGTAGCAATACCCCGTTGCCCAAGGCGGTCGACACTGTGCCAATCGCGTCTGCCGTTAAGGTCATCAAATAAAAGCCACTGGCAACTAATGCCGACAGCAGTACTGCGCCATATCCGAGCACCACGGCATTGAGCAGTGAAAGCCGCTGCACAACGGCGACGATCAGAAGCCCCGCTAAGGTTGAGGCAGATGTGGCGAGGAGTATCGGTAAAAAAATGTCCGCAGGTGCGGCGGCGCCCTGCTGAGCACGGTACAAAAACACTGTGACAGGGACTAAGGTCACCGAGGAGGTATTGAGCACTAAAAATAGAATTTGTGCATTGGTCGCAACGGTTTTGACCGGATTAAGACTCTGCAAATCCTGCATTGCCTTAAGCCCCAATGGCGTTGCAGCATTATCTAGCCCAAACACGTTGGCCGTTAAGTTCATCGTCATACTGCCAAATGCGGGGTGCCCCTTGGGCACTTCGGGCATTAAGTTGCGCAGCAGCGGCTCAAACACAAAGGCAATCGCCCCGACAACCCCTGCCTTTTCACCAATTCGCATTAATCCCATCCACAGGGACAAAACGCCCACTAAGCCTAAGGCGATTTCAGCGGCGAGTTTAGCGCTGTCAAACAGGGCCTCTACCGCGTTGGCAAGTACGTCGATATGCCCATTAAATAGCTGTACCGCCATCGCCAGCAGTGACGTGAGGAAAAACACTAACCACACCCGATTTAGCACTCAGCCGCTTCCTTATTCTTATTCATGCTTTGTCTTTATGTTGCTTTAATGACAGGTTTTTGATGGCAAAAGCCAAGGGAGAAAATCCCAGCCCAGTAAGGGATTATGATATACTTACCGCAGTTGATACACAGCCTAATCCCGTTATGGTTCAATTAAATCAAAATTTTATCAATACTATTGCCCAAGAACTGCCCTCCCATCTCTCAATGGATGACTTTATCGCGGCCTGTTCGAGGCCGCTACGCCGCTCGATTCGCGTCAACACCTTAAAGATCAGCACTGAAGACTTTAAGCGCTTAATGCAACCCAAGGGATGGATCTTTGAGCCCATTCCATGGTGTGAGGATGGCTTCTGGATAAGCTACGATGAAGAAGAGCAGCTCGGCAACGCCTTAGAGCATATTCAGGGATTGTTCTATATCCAAGAAGCCAGCTCCATGTTGCCCCCCACAGCGCTATTTACCCCAAATGCGAATTGGCAATGTGTATTAGATTTAGCCTCGGCACCTGGCTCTAAGACCACTCAAATCGCGGCATTAATGAATAATCAAGGCTTATTAGTCGCCAATGAATATTCCGCCAGCCGCGTCAAAGTGCTCCATGCCAATGTGCTGCGTATGGGCGCCAGTCACTGTGCCCTGACCCACTTTGATGGACGGGTATTTGGCGAGTATCTGTATGAAAGTTTTGATGCGGTATTGATTGATGCTCCCTGCGGTGGTGAAGGCACGGTCCGTAAAGATGCGGACGCGTTAAAATCTTGGTCCCTCGATGAAGTGATCGAAATTAGCGAAACCCAAAAAGCGTTAATCGAATCCGCCTTTTTGGCGTTAAAGCCGGGCGGCAGTTTGGTGTATTCCACTTGCACCCTTAATCGGCACGAAAACCAAGGCGTGTGCGAATATTTACAGCAAACCTATGGCGATGCGGCGCAATTTGAGTCCTTAAGCCAATTGTTTGATGGTGCCGAAAAAGCCACTACGCCAGAGGGCTTTTTGCACGTTTGGCCGCAAATTTACGACAGTGAAGGCTTTTTTGTCGCTAAGTTGACTAAAACCCGCTCCGTGCCCCGCCTGCTACCTGAGCCTAAATTGCAAAAGAATTTCCCCTTTACGGAGGCGAGTGCCAAACAAGCCAAAGCCATTCAAGCCTATTTTGCCGATGATCTGGGTATCGAACTGCCCGATGATCTCATTATGGTGCGCGACGATGAGTTTTGGCTCTTCCCCCATGAATTTAGAGACTTTATTGGCAAAATGCGCTTTCAGCGGATTGGGGTGAAGCTTGCCGACCACAGTAAGCATGGCTTTAAAGTCCGCCATGAGGCGATTATTGCGCTTGCGGGTAAAGCGCTTAAAGCTGGGGCAAAAAACGGCGCTAAAGTCGTAGAAGTGCACGATGAGCAGGCGAAAGAGTATTTGATGGGACGAGATATTCCCCTTGATACGGCGGGCAAAGCTCAGGGCGAAGTGATTGTCTGTTATGGCGGCGCGCCTTTAGGCATGGCTAAACATTTAGGCAATAAATTAAAAAACAGCCTGCCCAGAGACTTAGTAAAAGATAAAGTCCTATTGCTACCACCACAGGCATAACGGTTATAAATCGGCGATTTTTTAGCGAGAAATAACCTAAAAAACGGGGCGGAGAAAATGTCACTCACACTAAACTCAACTACACTGAGTCTATTGTAAAGCGCACTGCATGGCGCTTTCATCTGTAGCGCACGGCTCTTCAACGAGCCATTCCCCTAGGCCCAAACAGCTGGAATCGTTTTGGGCCTTTTTTTATGGGCTGACGCCTAATGAGTAAAGCTTTTGGGTTTTAGCTTTATGGAACGAGCTTTACTGACTGCCACTTTACCCACAACGCGTAAGTAAAGGCTTAACCTTTGCGGACTCAAGCAAGAGTTACACCTCTTATCGGCCGATTAAACGAGCCGCATCCTTAAACAAGTTAAAGAAGTTCTCACTGGTGTACTCGGCAAGCTCCTCGTAACGCTCTCCGCGCAGCTCTGCCACAAACTCAGCCACATCACGCACATAGGCGGGTTGATTCTCCTGTCCACGGTGTGGAATAGGCGCAAGATAAGGCGAATCGGTTTCCACCAATAAACGCTCTTTCGGCACTTTGCGGATCACGGTTCTTAACTCTCCGGCATTTTTAAAGGTCACAATGCCTGAAACGGAAATATAAAAACCTAAGTCAATCGCCGCCTTGGCCATTTCCCAGTTTTCCGTAAAGCAATGCAACACACCACCAACTTTGTCCGCCTGCCCCGCTTTGAGCATATTGATGGTGTCTTCACGGGCATCACGGGTATGCACAATCAGCGGCTTATTGACTTCAAGGGCTAAGGCAATTTGTTGCTCAAAACACTGTTGTTGCAGGGCTTTGGTCTCATCGGCATAAAAATAATCTAAGCCAGTTTCACCAATGGCCACCACTTTCGGATCCATCGCAAAGCGGCGAATTTGCTCAACATCTAGGCCATCTTTCACATCCAGCGGATGCACGCCCGAAGACAAAAACACTTGCTCGAAAGCGGCAACCTTGTCACGCATCGACTCGAATCCCTGCTGGCGCACATTGACACAGAGCATATAGTCGACACCGCGCGCCTTAGCGTTGGCTAAGATGAGTTCTAAGGTTTGTTGATCGGGCGCCGCTTTCAGGCGATCGAGATGGCAATGTGAATCGATAAGCACAGCAATTTCCACACAGAGAAACAAAAAAGGAGCACAAGGATACTCAGCGATGGGATCGAGGTCAAATTCTGCTAAGGCTACACTCAGCACTAAATAACCTGAGCTCGGGATAAGTAGAGCCGCTGAATAGGCATCTTTTCGGGCCTTCTTGCGTTGCTCTGTCTAACCATAGCTCGCTATGGCATACGACAGAGCGCCTTGATATGCGCAAAAATCTGCGCATTCTGTCAGAAATATTATCAACTTAAAAAACACAATTGGTTACAGCATTGATTTAGGGTGTTAAATTTAGATTTTTTCGACACTCGTTACCCCGAGTTCAGGTTCAATACTCGATGTAAACCCTAGCTGACCACGATAACAGTTACATAGTGCAGGTTAAGTCGCCGGAAGCGAGCTCACGGGATAACAATTTTTCGATATGGTGTTTATGGCTATCGGGATCAGAAACGATTTTAATCCCGATCCCCACGGGACGGCCGCCCGATGCGCCCAGCGGATTAATCCACACAACCACGCCACGAAACTCGTTTGAGGTGGTCGCGCCGGGTAAACGATAGGCAATGGTTAACGTCTCACCGAGATAATGGGTTTCCCCGGTGGCGACAAACAGCCCTGCCGGTTTAATAAACGGCATATAGGCGCGGTAAAGCTGATGTAAGGTATCAAAATTGACGACAAGATCGACCATGGCATGTTACTTATTTGTTATTTCTCTATATTCTAAGACATAACTTTGACACAAGCCTAAATAATTGACACTCGGCATTGCACTTAAGCTATGACACATTCCCATGATTTTCGCCGCCAAGTTCCCTATTTGCGCTTGCACAAACGCATCTTGGTCGCCGTACTTCAGTAAAATTTGTCTCAGGAGTAAGTATAAAACCTTAAGAGCATCAATGATTTGTTGTTCACTTATCGTTAACAAACTAGCACACAGATGGCCTGACGACAAACTTTGCGCCCAATCTTTGCGAAAACCTAACAAAGTTTGATAGCGACTCGGTTGTGTCCCATCTGTCTGCAAACTTTCGGCCAACTTTAATGGGCCTCCGACCACACTCAAACACCAAGTCACATCCTCTTGGATCTGACTGTGCTGAATTAACCAGTTTTTGATCAACATCTTAGACGGCGCCACAAAGGGAAGCCGCTGGCAACGGCTGCTAATCGTTGCCATTAAACGCGCGGGCGTATCGGAATGTAATAGCAGTAAGGTGTCTTTGCCCGGCTCTTCAAGTGTCTTGAGTAACGCATTGGCTGAGGCTGAGTTTAAGCGCTCGCTGTGGTGAATGATGGCGACGCGCCGACCACTCTGCTGGGCGGTTGCACTCAGGCGGGTACACAGCTCACGGATTTGGTCGACTTTAATTTGATGGCCATCGGCCTCAATTTGATAAAAATCGGGGTGATTACCCGCATCAAATAGCTGGCAGGACTTACAAAAACCACATCCACCCGCAGGAGTGGGTTGCGAACACATGGCGGCACGCGCCATAAACACACTCAAAAGTTCACCGCCATAGGCGGAATCGATACCCACTAGTTGCGCGTGGGGGACTTTTTGGGTTTGTAACTGGGTTAAAAACGCCTGCCTTGGCGCATCGAGCCAAGGCAGGGTTAATACATCAAAGCCGCTTTGCGTTACCATGCCATCGCCTGTAACACGGCCAGAATATCTTTATGCACTTCGGCCATGGTTTGGCTGGCATCGATAACGACAATCAGCTCATCTTCGCTGGCAAGCTTGAGGTAAGTTGCGCGCGCCCGTTCAAAAAAGTCGATGGCTTGTTGCTCAATTCTATCAAGCTCGCCCCGTTTTGCTGCGCGCTGCAGCCCAAGCTTTGGATCAAGGTCAAGATAGAGGGTTAAATCGGGTTTAAAGCCTTTAAGTGTCGCGTTACTCACGGCTTCGACTAAAGGCATTAAGCCGCGTCCACCGCCTTGGTAAGCCAAAGATGACAAATTATGCCTATCCCCTAACACCCACTTGCCTTCTGCCAGCGCGGGTTTGATCACATTGGCGACGAGCTGGGCTCTGGCGGCGTAGATCAATAAACATTCGGACTCATCACACAGAGGATCGCTTGGGTCAGCAATTTTCACTAAGTCACGAATGCGCTCGGCCAGCGGCGTACCGCCTGGCTCGCGGGTGCACACGGGTGCAAGACCAGTATGTTTTTCAATAAAATCGCGAATAAGGGCAATCGCACTCGATTTGCCTGCGCCTTCCAGTCCTTCAACAACAATGAATTTGGCGGATGCTTGGGTCATTTTTTCTTTCTCTGATAAATATCGACGGCGCGGTTATGCTCTTCCAAGGTGGTCGAAAACACATGGGTGCCATCGTTGCGCGACACAAAATACAAATAACTGACCTTGGCAGGTTTAGACACCGCCTGCAATGACGCCTTACTTGGCGCAGCAATCGGCGTTGGCGGTAAACCGAAAATCCGATAGGTGTTAAAGGGGGTCTCTTCGACGAGATCTTTACGGGTGATATTGCCTTTAAACCTGTCACCCATGCCGTAAATCACCGTTGGATCGGTTTGCAGCTTCATCCCCAGATTGAGTCGATTGATAAACACACCAGCGATTTGATCGCGCTCGAAGGCTTGGCCTGTTTCTTTCTCAACAATCGATGCCAAGATCAGCATCTGATAGGGCGATTTGAGTGGTAAACCGGGCACACGCTCCGCCCATGCTTTGGCCAGCTCCTGCTCCATCATCTTATAACTTTGGGTGAGCAGCGTCTTAGCATCGCTATCGGCGGTGTAATGGTAAGTATCGGGGAAGAATTTACCCTCAGGCAGCGCCGAATCGTCGCCCTGCTCCATCAATACCGCACTAAAGACTTCGGGGGACAACTGTAAGTGCGGCGCACTCGCAAGCTGTTGTTCCCACTCGGCAATGGTTTTGCCTTCGACTAAGGTCAGGCTGAAGGTTTTCACCTTACCATTCGCTAAATCGTTGAGTAAGTCGGCAATCGTCTGCGAAGGTGACATCTCGTAGAGACCGGTACGGATCTTCGCCAGCTCTGGGCGCAATTTCAGTAACCATTTGAGTTTCCATTTGTCTTGGATAACACCATCGGTTTCTAACTGCTGCGCTAATTGGTGCACACTGGTGCCACGGGCAATGGTTAATTCTTTGGCTTCGGTTAAGACTAAGGGGGTTTGGCTGTAATCAATAATCGTTCGATAGCCCCAATAACCAACCAAACAAGCTAAGGTCAGCAAGGTCAACAAAGTAGAACTTGCGATCAGAATGATTTTCTTCATAGTGAGAGTGAAAGTGTTTGTCTAAGATCTGCTGTCAAAGGAGAAGGAGTAAAAGTGTGCGAGTCAATCGCCAGCACATCTACTACACCTAAGACGCTGTTAGTGATAAATGCCGAGTCAAACTCCACTAAACGCTCGGCGCCAAACGGCAAACAATCGATATTCATCTGCAGTGCAAGTAAGGCTAACATAACTTGCTCGCGCATCACACCCGCGACGCCGCAGTGCGCCAACGATGGGGTAATCACTTGATTGCCTTTGACAAAAAAGATATTCGCCATCGAAGACTCAATCACCTGCCCAGTACAATCCAGCACCAACCAATCATCAAAACCCTGTGGTAAGGGCTGGGATTTGATCAACACTTGCTCGAGGCGATTAAGATGCTTTATGCCCGCCAACAAGGGTTGATGGCCTAATTGGACCGCTGACGTCGCAAGGCGAATACCCTGTTGCTGCCACAAGGCATATTGGGGTGGAATAGGATGAACTGAGACCACTTCAGTGACTTGAACCTGCTCCGGTGGCGCATAACCACGGCCACCCACGCCCCGCGTGAGCATCAATTTAATACAATGCTGTGGGTATTGCTTGGCGAGAGTATCGAGTTGTTGGCTTAGGGCTTGACTCATTTGCCAGTCGAACCCTAGCCGCGCAGCGCCAGCCGTAAGACGGGCTTGGTGCTGCTCAAAAAACAAAATGCCATGTGCGTCAGTTCGCATAGTGGCAAACAGGCCATCACCATAGGCAAGCCCTCTGTCCATGGGAGCAATGCTTGCCTGTGATACCCCATTAACCCAAATCAAGGGTATTAGTCCTGACTGATACGGCTGGCGACCGCATCTTGCTGGTCTTTATATTTCGCGTTTTTACGCTTGTTATAAGGACGCGCCACTGGGCCGCTTAAACGTTCAAAGTTTAATGCGCCAATGGTCATCCGTGGACGCAGCGCTAAAGGCAACTTACCACTGTTATAAAACTCAAGCACGATTTTACCCTGCCAACCCGGATCAATCCGGTGCGCAGTCACGTGCACCATCAGGCCTAAACGCGCCAGTGAAGAGCGGCCATCAAGCCAACCGACGATATCGGCAGGCAGCGTCACGCTCTCATAGGTTACGGCGAGCGCCAATTCACCGGGATGCAGGAAGAAGGCTTCGCCGTCAGGGATTTCGATAATTTCGCTCATCACCCGATCAAGCGCCGCCTGCACTTCCGTACTCGGACCACTCAGGTCGATAAAAGGCGCGGTATGATCTTTAAAGACGCGAAATTGCCCCCCTAATCGCACATCGACACTCACACCAGAAATCGCATCGTTGCTTGGGCGAGGTTCAATCACAATCGAGCCGTTATCAAGGGCCTGTTCAATTTCGATATCGGTTAAGCGCATCTTGCCTTTTACTCCCTGAGTTTTAGTCGTTATTTTGCCAGTAGATGTTGAATACGAGTCTTCAAAATATCGGTCGCGATACGGTTTTTACCGCCGCGAGGCACGATAATATCAGCGTATTGTTTTGAAGGTTCAATAAATTGCAGGAACATAGGACGCACTGTCTTCTTGTACTGTGAAATCACCGATTCCATCGTACGGCCACGCTCGGCCACGTCGCGGGTTAAACGGCGCAGGAAGCAAATGTCCAGCGGCGTATCCATAAACACGCTCGCATCCATCAATTCACGCAATTTAGGGTCTGTTAACAGCAGGATGCCTTCTAAAATGATCACTTTTTTCGGTGTCATTTTCACGGTTTCGGCCATACGCGTATGTTCGGTATAGCTATAGCAAGGAATATCAACAGCTTCGCCAGACTTTAGCAACTGCAAGTGCGTGCATAGCAGCTGATGGTCTAACGCCTTGGGATGGTCGTAGTTGGTTAACACACGTTCATCCATGGATAAATGACTCTGATCGCGGTAGTACGCGTCTTCGTTAATTACCCCAATCTGATCTGTGCCTAAATCGCGGCGAAGTTCGTCAAAAATCGTCTTGGCAATTAAACTCTTGCCCGATGCTGACGCGCCAGCAATTGCAATAATGACACACTGCTGAGAATTCATACCCTTAAACCTTACTCGTCATCTGATACGCTAATAGAAACTGTTTTTTGACTCTGTTTGAGAGCCAATTCGGCGCCCACTTTACGGGCAATTTCCCGATAAAGTGCCGCCACTTCACTGTCAGGCTCGGCTACAACCGTCGGCGCCCCCACATCCATGGCTTCACGGATATTGATGTGCAGCGGTAAAGCGCCTAGCAGTGGAACTTGATAACGCTCGGCCATTTTACTGCCACCGTGCGTACCAAATGGGTGTTCTTTATGGCCACACTCGGGACATAAATGGAAACTCATATTCTCAACAATCCCAAGGACCGGAATATTCACCTTTTGGAACATGGTGATGCCTTTCTTGGCATCGGCCAGTGCGATGTCCTGCGGGGTAGTCACAATCACAGCGCCACTCACAGGCACTTTTTGTGACAGGGTTAATTGAATGTCACCAGTACCCGGCGGCATGTCGACCACCAGATAATCCAATTCAGGCCACTGGGTTTCATTGAGCAGCTGCGCAAGCGCGCCCGCCGCCATAGGACCACGCCATACTGCGGCCTCATCACCACTTAACATAAAACCAATCGATTGGGCGGCAATGCCATGGGCGCTGGCGGCGCTCATGTGTTTACCATCGAGGGAAACGGGTCTGAAGTTGGGGATCCCGAGCATTAATGGGACGGAAGGACCATAAATATCGGCATCTAAAATACCGACTTGGGCACCTTCTGCAGCCAGTGCTAAGGCAAGGTTAACCGCTGTGGTCGATTTACCCACACCGCCTTTGCCTGATGCGACGGCAATCACTTGCTTCACATTGGCAATCGGTGCAATAGAGGCAATCGCCGAATACACTTTTGGTTGGAAATCGATTTCGCACTCAACTTCGTCGATGGCATCCAGCACCGCGAGTTTGTTGGTGAGAGCCATAACAGTATCACGGTATTGGGTCATACAGGGGTATGGATAGACTAAGCCAAGCTGCAAACGCTTACCTTCAATCGCCAATTTATTCACGCATCCTGCGCTCACTAACCCCTTCGCTAAATACGGGTCGATATATGCATCGAGAATGGCCAGAACGGGCCCGAGAAGATCGTCACTTAAACGATAATCAGTTTGAGTTGAAGACAAAAGAATTACCCCCACCAATAAATTTGCCCAAGTGTACCAGATAATGACAAAAACATTAGCGCAGATTTAACCCAATCGACTCAGGTTTTGATGAAAATCATCCTGTAATCGGTTAGTATCTCTACCATTATTTTTGGCCCACCACGATATTTGAGACAAGATGGCAACTTCACAACGTAAAATTCTCGTGACCAGCGCACTTCCCTACGCGAACGGACCGATTCATTTAGGTCACATGCTGGAATACATCCAGACGGATATCTGGTCGCGTTATCAAAAGCTTCGTGGACATGAGTGCCACTATATTTGTGCCGATGACGCCCACGGCACCCCGATTATGCTCAAGGCGCAGCAATTAGGCATGGCGCCTGAAGAAATGATCGCTCAAGTCAACAAAGAGCATCAGCAGGATTTCGCCGATTTTAATATCGCCTTCGATAATTATCACAGCACCCACAGTGAAGAAAACCGCGTGTTGGCGAGCGATATTTACTTAAAACTGCGCGCGAATGGCTATATCAAGAGCAAGAGCATTTCGCAATTATTTGACCCTGAAAAGTCGATGTTCCTTCCAGACCGCTTCGTCAAAGGCACCTGCCCTAAGTGTAAATCACCGGATCAATACGGCGACAACTGTGATGCTTGCGGCGCGACTTACAGCCCAACTGAGCTGATTAACCCTAAGTCAGCCGTCTCTGGCGCGACGCCTGTGATGAAGGACACTGAGCACTTCTTCTTCGACTTACCCGCCTTCGAAGACATGCTCAAAGAGTGGACTCGCTCGGGTGCACTTCAAACCGAAATGGCCAACAAACTCGACGAATGGTTCGAACAGGGTCTGCAGCAATGGGATATCACCCGCGATGCGCCTTACTTTGGCTTTGAGATCCCAGATGCACCGGGCAAATACTTCTACGTATGGTTAGATGCGCCTATCGGCTACATGGGCTCATTCAAAAACCTCTGTGACAAACGTCCAGAGCTAAGCTTTGACGAATTTTGGGCGAAGGATTCTAAGGCCGAAGTTTACCATTTTATCGGTAAAGATATCGTTTACTTCCACAGCCTGTTCTGGCCGGCCATGCTCCATGGCTCGGGTTATCGCCAACCTAACAGCGTCTACGCCCACGGTTATGTCACAGTGAACGGCGCTAAGATGTCTAAATCTAAGGGCACCTTTATTAAGGCGCGCACCTATTTAGACCACTTAGACCCTGAATACTTACGCTACTACTACGCCGCCAAATTGAGCAGCCGTATCGACGATCTCGACCTGAATTTAGAAGACTTCGTTCAGCGCGTAAACTCAGACTTAGTGGGTAAGTTGGTGAATCTCGCGTCTCGTACCGCGGGCTTTATCACTAAGCGTTTCGATGGCAAGTTGGCCAAGATTGCCGACACTAAGCTCACGGATGCGTTTTTAGCTAAGCAAGAACAAATTGCCGAGTTCTATGAAACCCGCGAATACGGTAAAGCGATGCGCGAAATCATGGCATTGGCCGATATCGCCAACGGTTTTGTCGCCGATGCAGCGCCTTGGCAGTTAGTGAAACAAGACGATCAACAGGAAGCGGCGCACCAAGTGTGCTCGAACGCCCTGAACCTGTTTCGCATTCTGGTCACTTACTTAAAACCTGTGTTACCACGTTTAGCGTTGGATGTTGAAGCCTTCTTCCAACAGACCTTAACTTGGGATGCGCTAAACCAAGATATGGCGGGACACGAAATTGCACCGTTCAAAGCCATGATGCAACGTGTTGAATTAGACAAGGTTAACGCTATGGTGGCCGACTCTAAAGAAAACCTGCAAGCCACGAGCGAGCCAGAAGCACCTAAAGGCCCATTGGCGACTGATCCAATTAGCGACACCATCAACTTTGAAGATTTCGCTAAAATCGATCTGCGTATTGCGCGTATCGTCAAAGCCGAGCATGTGGCCGAAGCCGACAAACTGTTAAAACTGCAATTGGATATCGGCGGCGAAACCCGTCAGGTATTTGCAGGCATTAAATCGGCCTACTCGCCTGAGGATCTCGAGGGTAAGCTGACTGTGATGGTCGCCAACCTTGCGCCACGTAAGATGCGTTTTGGCATGTCAGAAGGCATGGTACTGGCTGCAGGTCCTGGTGGCAGCGATTTGTGGATTTTAGAACCCCACGAAGGCGCACAACCTGGCATGCGTGTGAAGTAAGCTAGGCTAAACACGAGTCAAGCTACTGCAAAATCGATATAAGGCCGCATTTAATGCGGCCTTATTTGTTGGTAAAAACATCCCGTTACGCTTTTCTGGAAGTGTAAGTTGATGTGCTCTCGACAAGCGACTCACTGTGCGACACTATCGCGCCTGTGGCTAAGCGTTAATCGCGAGGCGGCAATCACAAGTAGTCATGGTTGAGTTGTAATTGCTGTTGTAATCACTTTTGTAATCGTTAAGCCGCACGGTTTCAGCGGCAACGCACTATGGAATTTTCGAGGAGAAGTTATGGGCAATATCATTGAGCAGTTGTTGTTTTCTGCTTCAATAACCGGTCCCATCTGTTTAATGTTAGCCTTAGGCGTGATGCTTAAACGCACCCAAGTGATTGATGAGCACTTTATTGATGTCGCCTCTAAGCTGGTTTTTAATGTCACTCTGCCCGCGCTGTTGTTTCTCAGCATCATCAGCTCGCATCACGATCTTGCCGCCAGTGCGCCGTTAATCGGTTATGGCTTATTAGCCAACTTACTGTTTTTTATTCTCTCGACCTACGCGACGAAACGATTTTTCCCCGAGCCGAAGGATCAAGGCGTCATCATTCAAGGGGGATTTAGAGCCAATACCGCCATTATCGGCTTAGCCTATGTCTCTAATGCCTACGGCGAATCGGGCGTTGCCTTAGCGGCCGTTTATGTGGCGTCCATGACGCTGCTCTACAATATTCAAGCCGTAATTTGCTTAAGCCCGCGGGGAGAAGAATCGAGCCGCCGCGCCTTTGCGGTGGTCATTAAAACCATCACTAAAAACCCGCTGATCATTGCCATTCTGCTCGGCATGCTGTTTTATCTGCTGGCGATCCCCGTACCGAAAATGGTCCTCGATGCCGGACAATACTTTGCCAATATGACGCTGCCCTTAGCACTGCTGTGCACCGGTGGCTCGCTGGATATTGGCTCGCTTAGACATGAAAAGTATTCCACTTGGTTCTCGACCGCCTTAAAACTGGTCTTTGCGCCACTATTTATCACCCTAGGAGCCTTGATACTTGGCTATCGCGGTGTGGAACTGGCCTTAGTGTTTTTGATGAGCGCCGCGCCCACGGCGGCCGCAAGTTATGTGATGGCGCGGGCCATGGGGGGAAATGCCACCTTAGCCGCCAATATTATCGCCCTCACCACAGTTTGCTCACTGCTCACCTGCACCTTAGGCATTTTTATCCTGTCGACCCTTGGACTTATATAAACTGAGGGGTAATTTACATAAGACAAAGGCGAGCATGGCTCGCCTTTCATTTACTGAATATCGTAAAGTCACCCATTAGACTGGGTTAGCGATATCCACAAAATGGTGCACTAAATTAAACTCGCGGGCGAGATGACGCCCAAGCGACTCAATACCAAAACGCTCGGTCGCATGGTGACCCGCAGCATAATAGTGAATACCCTGCTCCACCGCACTGTGGAATGTTCGCTCGGACACTTCGCCACTGATAAACGCATCGACCCCAAGGCTTGCGGCAATATCGATATAATCCTGAGCACCGCCTGTACACCAAGCTAAGTGCTGGATTTCATCCGAACTTTCACCAATATGCAGTGGCGTTCTACCGAGCACCTCACCTAAGGTCGCGGCAAATTCACTGGCACTGACAGGTAAATCCAGTTTGCCACGCCATACGAGCCCCTGCGCCACATCTTCAACCGCTTCGGCATCGAGGATCCCAAGTTTGCGGCCGAGTGTAGCATTGTTACCCAGCATAGGATGAGCATCTAAGGGCAAGTGATAGCCGAACAAGTTGATATCATGGGCGAGTAAGGCTTTGATCCGGCGCTGCTTCATGCCGGTGATCACCTCAGGTTCACTCTTCCAGAAAAAGCCATGGTGAACCAAAATCGCATCGGCTTTGAGGCGGATCGCTTCATCAATTAACGCTTGGCATGCCGTCACACCTGTCACTATGGTGCGGATCTCTGCTTTCCCTTCAACCTGTAACCCATTCGGGGCGTAATCTTTAAAGGCCGATACGCGCAAAAAATCGGCTAAATATTGGGTTAATTCTGTCCGTGTCATTCTATCACCGTTTACACTTTTTTATTGATTATAGGCAGTTACGCTTAAGTTTGTACTTTATCACATGGCTAAATCAACGCGAACCCCACCTTGCAGGTACACCACACGTACCCTATCTCCCACATTGAACACCATGCCGGGATCATAATCTTGGATCACCATGACTTGCGTGCCATCTTCCTGAGTGATCATCAGCTCCACTAGCTTAAGTGATTGCACCGTAGTGCCACTGCCATAGCGATTACCAACACCAGCACCAATCAACGCCCCCAAGACTGTCGCGATATCTTGGCCTGAGCCGCCACCAAATTGATGCCCAATCACCCCACCCGCTAAGGCGCCACCAAAGGTTTTCCAACCTTGGTTTCTGTCTTCAATCAATTGAGTTTCGGTGATATTTCGTACCGAGTTGATATCGCCATAGAGGACTTTTTCGACCGGCACTGCCTGATTACGATCGTAGCCTGCTTGCACGGGAGAAATCACTAAAGCACAAATAAACATAAAGCTCGCTAGTGTAGGTTTCCACATATCCGAATTTCCGCTAACTTAATATAAGGGTCTATTACTGAATCATACGCAATTGTGAACTCACTGTCTTTTCTGAATCACGAATTTGAAGCTTTTCCTTCGCCCGAACTCGCCCTAACCGATCCAAACGGTTTATTGGCGATAGGCGGTGACCTTCGCCCTGAACGTTTATTGACCGCCTATTATCATGGTATTTTTCCTTGGTTTAACGCCGACGATCCCATTTTGTGGTGGTCACCGGATCCCCGCGCCATTTTTATTCCTGGCCAAGTGAATATCAGCACCAGTTTACGAAAATATTTAAAAAAACAGCCTTGGCGTTTCACCATCAACCATGCCTTTACCGATGTAATGGCGGGTTGTGCTCAACCTCGGCGTAAACAAGCCGGCACTTGGATAACCCATGAAATTCAAATGGCTTATCGCGAGTTACACCATAATGGCCATGCCCATTCCGTCGAGGTCTGGCACGGCGAGCGTTTAATTGGCGGCCTTTATGGCATTGCCATCGGCCAAGTCTTTTGCGGAGAATCCATGTTCCATCGCGAAACTAACGCATCCAAGGCGGCCATGGCGGTGTTGCAACAGCATCTAATCAAAATGAATTTTAAACTGATTGACGCTCAGGTGATGAATCCCCACCTTGAGAGCTTAGGTGCCAAATCGGTGAAGCGCGTTGATTTTATTCAACTCTTAACTCAGTTTAGGGATAAGCCAGTCAACCCTGCGGCTTGGATACCAAGTGAGGTCACACTTGAACTCTAACGCAAGTAACACGCCCATCGCTATTGGGATCAGCCAAATCTTTCCCTGCAGTTATCTGGATGGACAGCAAGAACAACTGTTGGTGATCCAAGAGGAAACACTCGACCCAATTTTATTTGATCGCCTATTAGCCATAGGGTTTCGCCGCAGTGGCAGCGCCATCTATAAACCGCGCTGTCCTCGTTGCAGTGCCTGCCAGCCGATTCGTCTGCCGATTAATGAGTTTATGCCTTCTAAACGGCAAAAACGCACCTTAGCCCATAACCGCGATTTAACTTGGCGTCTTACCTCTGAACATACCGAGGCCCAATATGCCCTGTATGAAAAATACATCCGTGAACGCCACTTCGATGGTCCCATGTTCCCCCCGAGTAAATCGCAGTATGAGCAGTTCTTATTTTGCCATTGGCTACCGCCAACCTTTATCGAAGTCTATGATGGTAATCGACTTTTAGCGGTTGCCGTGACAGATACACTCCCCAACAGTTTGTCGGCCATTTACAGTTATTTTGACCCCGACGAAGAACGCCGCTCCCTTGGCTCACTGCTGATTTTACTCCAGTGCCGCTTAGCAAAATTACAGGATAAAGAATTTCTGTATCTCGGGTATCAAATTGATGCCAATCGAAAAATGTCCTACAAGCGCTTATACCGCCCTTATCAGATTTTAACCCCCCAAGGCTGGGAGTATTCCCAAGTTTGCTAGGCACTTCCCCTTTACAGCAAGGTGAATTTGCGGCATGATACGCCCGTTTTTTATATTCGAAGGCTAATGGGATAACTAATTAATGGCGAAAGAAGACAACATTGAAATGCAAGGCACTATCCTTGAAACCTTGCCAAACACAATGTTCCGCGTAGAGCTTGAAAATGGTCATGTGGTGATAGCCCACATTTCTGGCAAAATGCGCAAAAACTACATCCGCATCCTGACTGGTGACAAAGTTACCGTTCAGTTGACTCCTTATGATCTGACCAAAGGTCGTATTGTCTTCCGCGCACGCTAATAGTACCCCTTAGTTGAAAAACCCGGCGAGGCCGGGTTTTTTTGTTGGCGAAAGATCAGAAAAATGGCTGCAATTGCAGCCATTTTTATTGGTTTTCAAAGCATTTACGCTTTGCTGGTACTCTTCTCATGCCGTTCGGTGTGGATAACGATTTCCCCTTCCTTCGCATCAACATGGGCAATACCGCCATGCTCAAGCTCACCGAAGAGGATTTCATCCGCTAACGGACGTTTGATAAGCTCTGTCACCACACGGGCCATTGGCCGCGCGCCCATGCTCTTATCATAGCCTTTCTCGGCGAGTAAGGTTCTAGCTTCATCGCTGACTTCAAGCACCACATGCTTCGCATCCAATTGCGCCTGCAATTCCACCAAGAATTTATCCACCACTTTGGCAATGATAGTCATGTCTAAATGGTTGAACCAAATGATGGAATCTAAGCGATTACGGAACTCTGGCGAAAAGACCCGGTTGATTTCCGACAGGGCATCTTGGGTATGATCCTGCTGAGTAAAGCCAATGGACTTACGGATCGTTTCCTGAACCCCTGCGTTTGTCGTCATCACTAAGGTGACATGCCTAAAATCCGCCTTGCGGCCGTTGTTATCGGTCAAGGTGCCGTGATCCATGACTTGCAGCAACAGGTTATAAACATCGGGGTGAGCCTTCTCAATTTCATCGAGCAGCACCACGCAATGGGGATTCTTAATCACAGCATCTGTAAGTAAGCCACCTTGGTCGTAGCCCACATAACCTGGAGGCGCACCAATTAAGCGAGAAACCGTATGGCTTTCCATGTACTCAGACATATCAAAGCGCACCAACTTCATGCCAAGGCAACTGGCTAACTGATTGGTAACTTCTGTCTTACCGACCCCAGTTGGTCCCGCAAATAAGAAGCTGCCCACAGGCTTTTTATCGGTACCTAACCCACTGCGTGATAAGCGAATCGCCGAACTTAAGGACTCAATCGCCTTATCTTGACCAAAGACCACCATCTTGAGATTGCGATCAAGATTACGCAGTAAGTCTTTGTCGGTAGCAGAGACAGATTTTTCTGGGATCCGAGCAATCTTAGCCACTATGGTTTCAATCTCGGCCTGACCTATGGTTTTCTTACGTTTGCTCTGTGGCAACATGGCCATGCGCGCACCCGCCTCATCGATCACATCGATGGCTTTATCGGGTAAATGCCGGTCATTGATGTGTTTTGCCGACAGCTCAGCCGCGCTGTTAATCGCCGCTTGGGTATAACGCACCCCGTGGTACTCTTCGTACTTGGCCTTGAGCCCCATCAGAATTTTCGTGGTTTCGGCCACTGAAGGCTCATTGATATCAACCTTTTGGAAACGACGCGCCAATGCGCGGTCCTTCTCAAAAATACTTTGATATTCTTGGAAGGTGGTCGAGCCCATGCAACGCAAGTTACCGCTCGATAATAACGGCTTAAGCAGGTTCGACGCATCCATCACCCCACCCGATGCGGCACCCGCACCAATGATGGTGTGAATTTCATCGATAAATAAAATAGCGTGCTTATCGGCGCTAAGCTCCTTAAGCAGACTCTTGAAACGTTTTTCGAAATCGCCACGGTATTTAGTGCCAGCAAGCAAGGAGCCTAAGTCAAGGGAATAAACCGTCGCCTGCGACATCACCTCTGGCACTTGATTATTAACGATTCGATAGGCTAAGCCTTCAGCAATCGCAGTTTTACCCACGCCCGCTTCACCCACTAACAGCGGATTATTTTTACGGCGACGGCATAGGGTTTGAATTGCCCGCTCTATTTCTTGATCGCGGCCGATGAGTGGATCGATAATCCCTTGTTTTGCAAGCTGGTTTAGATTGCTCGCAAACTGCGACAACATGCTGCGCTCTTCACCCGCTTCGGCTTGATCTTCGATGCGTTCGTGATCTTGATGGGCGTCGCTGTCCTCATTTTTTGAAAAACCATGGGAAATATAGTTCACCACATCTAAACGGCTGATGTCGCTGCGACGCAGCAGATACACGGCTTGGGATTCTTGCTCACTGAAAATGGCCACCAGCACATTGGCACCAGTGACTTCATTGCGGCCCGAAGACTGCACATGGAAAACGGCGCGTTGCAGCACCCGCTGAAACCCAAGCGTTGGCTGGGTCTCTTTATCATCATCCATATCTGCAATGATTGGGGTGGTTTGTTGGATAAAGCTTGCTACTTCATCTCTGAGTTTATCTAAATTCGCTCCACAGGCGATTAGCGCTTCTTGAGCCGCAGGGTTGTCGATCAGAGCCAATAACAGATGTTCAACTGTCATATACTCGTGACGTGCCTCTCTGGCTTGCTGAAACGCCAGATTTAAGGTGACTTCCAGATCTTTGTTCAGCATAAGCACCCCCAAAATTAACAACTGACAACAGAGTAAGCGCGGTTAAGCCTTCTCTAACGAACACAGTAACGGATGTTGGTTTTGTCTTGCAAATTGATTTACTTGTATCACCTTAGTTTCTGCAATGCCGTAGGGGAAAATCCCGCAGATACCCTTTCCCTGGTGATGAATAGTCAACATGATATCTGTGGCTTCCTGCTCATTCTTGCGAAAGAAGATTTGCAGCACTTCGATCACAAAATCCATTGGAGTGTAATCGTCATTATTGAGGATCACCTTATACATCGAAGGTGGCATTAACTCAGATTCCACACGCTCTTCAACGTGTTCTATGTTTCCTGTCTTACCCATTTTTTAATACTAGCCTCTCGTGTTGGCCTCTTCCAATTGCTATCTTCAAATTAATTAATTGTTACCTCTTTGTTAATTTTAGCTTGACTTCCGCTTTTACTCCTTACATTCTGTAGCTCAGACGGTGAAACAATCCCGTCTATACAGGTTTTACTATCTTACTGGTAAGTAGACAACAGAAGGAAGTGGAAGTATGGCAAGCGGAACTGTTAAATGGTTCAACAACGCCAAAGGATTCGGGTTTATTTGCCCTGATCAAGGTGGCGAGGACGTTTTTGCACACTATTCTACCATTGAAATGGAAGGCTATAGAACTCTAAAAGCAGGCCAACCAGTTCAATTTGAAGTAGAACAGGGTCCAAAAGGAATGCACGCTTCAGCCATTTCACCAACAAAATAACGTTTGGTGAGGCCAATGATCTAAAAGGCAGGGATTATATCCCTGCCTTTTTATTGGGCGATTAATAGCTTTCTTGAAGATTGAATGTGATAAAAAGGCCTGCAATGCAGGCCTTTTCAGTATTAATGCTAAGTTAACGATAAATCGTTAAGCAATTAATAGCTTGTTCAGTGTCTCGCTTGGGCGCATGGCTTTTTCAGCTTTTGTGGCGTCTAAACGATAGTAACCGCCTAAATCCACTGGCGCACCTTGCGCATTGTTTAGCTCAGCAACAATCACTTGCTCATTTGCGCTTAACGCGTGCGCTAATGGAATAAAGTGAGCTTGTAACTGCTCGTCTTTGGTTTGAGCGGCTAACGCTTGTGCCCAGTACATCGCCAGATAGAAATGGCTACCACGGTTATCCAGCTCACCAACGCGTCTTGATGGCGACTTGTTGCTATCTAAGAACTGACCGATGGCTTGATCTAAGGTATCCGCCAGTACTTGTGCCTTAGGATTACCCACAGTTTGGCTTAAATGCTCTAAAGAAGCCGCTAAAGCCAGGAATTCACCCAGAGAGTCCCAACGTAAGTGACCTTCTTTTTCAACCTGTTGTACGTGTTTAGGCGCACTACCGCCCGCGCCCGTTTCGAACAGGCCACCGCCATTCATTAATGGCACGATAGACAGCATCTTAGCACTGGTACCCAGTTCGAGGATTGGGAACAAGTCAGTCAGATAGTCACGCAGTACGTTACCAGTAACAGAAATAGTATCTTTACCTTCTTTAATGCGTACTAATGAGAAACGAGTCGCTTCTTCTGGTGACATGATGCTGATGTCTAAACCGTTAGTATCATGCTCAGGCAGATATTGCTTCACTTTAGCGATCAGCTGCGCATCGTGGGCACGATTCGCATCTAACCAGAATACTGCTGGAGTATTGCTTAAGCGTGCACGGCGTACAGCTAATTTCACCCAGTCGCGAATTGGCGCATCTTTAACTTGGCACATTCTCCAAATATCGCCCGCTTCGACGTTGTGGCTCATTAACACTTTGCCACTGGCATCAATCACGTTAACCACGCCATCCGCTGGGATTTCGAAGGTTTTATCGTGGCTACCGTATTCTTCGGCCTTTTGCGCCATCAGACCGACGTTTGGCACACTGCCCATAGTGCTAGGGTCGAAGGCACCGTGTTCTTTACAGAAAGCGATGGTTTCTTGATACACACCCGCGTAGCAACGGTCTGGGATCAACGCTTTAGTATCATGCAACTTGCCATCCGGGCCCCACATTTGGCCAGATGAACGAATGGCCGCAGGCATAGAAGCATCGATAATGATGTCGCTTGGTACGTGTAAGTTGGTGATGCCTTTGTCAGAATCCACCATCGCCAGCGCTGGGCGCTCAGCATAAACGGCGGCGATATCCGCTTCAATTTGTGCACGGACTTCGGCTGGTAAACTATCGATTTTGGCGTATACATCGCCAAAACCGTTGTTCACATCAACGCCTAATTCAGCAAATAATGACGCATGTTTATCAAACACAGGTTTGAAGAACACTTTTACTGCGTGACCGAACATGATGGGATCGGACACTTTCATCATGGTGGCTTTAAGGTGCAGTGATAACAACACGTTTTCGGCCTTGGCATTCGCGATTTCACGCTCGAAGAAGCTCACTAAGGCTTTTTTGCTCATCACTGACGCGTCGATGATCTCACCAGCTAGCAGTTTCAGGCCAGATTTCAATACCACGTCTTGACCGTCTTTTTGCGACAGTACGATGTTAACTGTGTCAGCGTTAGCCAGCGTCACAGACTGCTCGCTACCGTAGAAGTCACCTTCGCTCATATGAGCAACGTGTGATTGAGACTCTTTGGTCCACTTACCCATTGAGTGTGGGTTTTTCTTAGCGAAGTTTTTCACTGACAGCGGCGCGCGGCGATCAGAGTTACCTTCACGCAGTACTGGGTTTACCGCACTGCCTTTGATCTTGTCGTAGCGGGCTTTGATAGACTTTTCTTCGTCAGTCTTTGGCTCGTCAGGATAATTTGGAATGTCGTAGCCTTTCTGTTGCAGCTCTAAAATACAAGCTTTTAACTGCGGGATTGACGCACTGATGTTTGGCAGTTTGATGATGTTAGCTTCAGGTTGGTTAGCTAATTCACCCAGCTCAGCTAAGTGATCGCCAATCTTTTGCGCGTCAGTCAGTTTTTCAGGGAAATTAGCAATCACACGGCCCGATAAAGAAATATCACGGGTTTCAACCGCAACACCCGCCGCATCGGTAAAGGTTTTGATGATAGGTAACAGAGAAAGCGTTGCCAGAGCTGGTGCTTCATCGGTTTCGGTATAAATAATTGTTGGTGAGTTATCTTTCATGTTACATCCTACATTATTGTAAAATTTAATATTTTTATAATAATTTTATATCATGACGAACAAACATTGGCACGGCGGAATTCTCTATCGAGGCAATCGTGAACGCCTCTGCTACCTCAAAACCCGCGGCAACATCCTCTTTGCGTTCGCCAACGTGGGTAAATCGACTCATTAATACCTAACAAACATTTAGGCGTAGATCACATTTTCAGGCCGACATCATAGAGCATTCGCAGTAATATTCAAATTCCACTAACGGCGAATGCCAAGTACACTGTGTACAGATTATTGATACACGTCCTCAAACTTTTAAGTTCGGTCGTCAGCTTACAGCGACTATTAGCCACAGCATGAACAAAAACAGCACGCCAGCAACCGCATCCAGCCCACGCGCCAGCGGCAAACGCCCCGCTACAGGGCGCACCAATCCGGTGGATAACCGCAATAGCGCCAAGAAACCCCATACCTTCGCCAAGAATGCCAAGCCAAGTTTACAGCAAGGGGCTAATTCTGAGAGATACAGTGCCAAGCGAAACAGTGCTGAGCGCAGCGGCGCCAAGCCTCGCCCGCAGCAGCGCTCAACGGCTGCACGCACAAAACCCCAAGGCGAGCCGATGATCGTCTTATTTAATAAGCCGTTCGATGTGCTATGCCAATTTACCGATGAGCAAGGCCGCAAAACCTTAAAGGATTACATCCCTATTCCGGGAGTGTACGCCGCAGGACGATTGGATCGCGACAGTGAAGGCTTGTTACTCCTCACCAACGACGGTCAACTTCAGGCCAAACTCACTGAGCCGAAAAAGAAAACCTTTAAAACCTATTGGGTGCAAGTCGAGGGAGAACCCACGGAAGCAGATTTAGCAAAATTGCGCCAAGGGGTTGAATTAAAAGATGGTATGACACTCCCTGCGAAGGTCAGCATTATGGCGACGCCGAATGTTTGGCCGCGTAATCCGCCGATCCGTGAGCGAAAAAACATCCCTACCACTTGGCTGGAAATTCAAATCCATGAAGGACGCAATCGCCAAGTTCGGCGGATGACGGCCCATATTGGTTTTCCAACCTTAAGACTCATTCGTTATAAAATAGGCCAATGGAGTCTAGATGATTTAGCCACGGGTGAGCATAAATGCATCCAAGTGACTCAAAAGGCAGAATGATTTAACAACACTACGAATACAATAAACAGGATGTCACTGTATCCAGCCAACAATAATGAGGTGATTAGCGTGGCAGAAAAACTCAGATACAAACCCAATGTGACTGTGGCCTGTATTATCCACGCTCCTACCGAAGATAAGTATCTGTTGGTAGAAGAGTGGATTGATGGCGAGCAGCGCTATAACCAGCCCGCCGGACATTTAGAAGCGAATGAGAGTCTGATCCAAGCCTGTAAACGTGAAGTGCTCGAAGAAACTGGGCTTAATCTTGAGCCACAGGGTTTAGTGGGGATTTATCAGTTTAGTGCCAGTGACGCCCTCGCTTTTGTGCGCTTTACCTTTTTCGTACAAGTCGATGCACTGCTCCCCTCACAACCACAGGATGCGGATATTGATGCCGCCCATTGGCTGAGCTTTGAGCAAATCGAAGCCAAAACGCAACAGCTTCGTAGCCCATTGGTGCTCGATTGCCTTAAGGATTACCGCCATCAACAGCAACAGGGGCAAACCTATTCCCTCGAATTACTCAATAGTCAGCGTCTGACGGGATGTCAAAGATAGCCCCAAGCGACAAGGCGTGATAGAATACGCCCCCGCGTAAATTCGCGATTCAACACGGCATTTAAGCGCTGTTTTAGCAAACACTCGCTCGATGAATCGCCCGCTTGTCTGCCATCAAACACAGTCTAAGCGAAGACGCAGATTTTAACGTGAGCGTGACCCACCAAGGTGAGTCATCCTCACGGCTAACCAATACATATACTCAATGGTTTTTAGGATCTATGACATCAATCGAACCCACTCATACAGGAAAAAAAGTCATTGTCGGCATGTCCGGCGGTGTTGATTCATCTGTTTCAGCCTATTTGCTTATGCAGCAAGGCTATCAGGTTGAAGGCCTTTTCATGAAGAACTGGGAAGAAGATGACAACGACGAGTATTGCGCGGCCGCCGAAGATTTAAAGGATGCTCAAGCCGTATGCGACAAGCTTGGGATCAAACTGCACACGGTCAACTTTGCCGCCGAATATTGGGACAATGTGTTCGAGTATTTCCTCGCCGAATACAAGGCGGGTCGTACCCCTAACCCCGACATCATGTGCAACAAAGAAATCAAATTTAAAGCCTTTTTAGACTTTGCCGACGATATCCTCGATGCCGACTACATCGCCATGGGCCACTATGTGCGCCGCCGCGATAATGCCGATGGCACCACACAAATGCTGCGCGGAGTCGATAACAATAAGGATCAGAGCTACTTCCTGTATACCTTAAGCCATGAACAAGTGGCGCGGAGCCTGTTCCCCGTTGGTGAACTCGAAAAGCACGAAGTGCGTGAAATCGCTAAAAAAATGGGCTTAATTACCCATGATAAAAAGGACAGCACTGGCATTTGCTTTATCGGTGAGCGTAAATTCACTGAGTTCTTAGGCAATTACTTACCAGCGCAACCGGGCAATATCGAAACCGCCGAAGGCGAAATCATTGGCAAGCACCAAGGCTTAATGTACCACACCTTAGGCCAACGTAAAGGTCTAGGCATTGGTGGCATGAAAAACAGCAATGACGATCCTTGGTACGTGGTCGATAAAGATCTCAAACGTAATGTCTTGGTGGTTGGCCAAGGTGGGCATCACCCGCGTTTGATGTCCAACGGCATGCTCGTCAATCAATTGCATTGGGTCGACCGCAAAGGTCCCGCCGAAGGCAGCCAGATTGTGGTGAAAACCCGTTACCGCCAGCAGGATATCCCCTGCACCCTCACCTATCTTGATGATAATACCCTCAAGGTGGTGTTTGACGAGCCTGTTGCCGCCGTGACCCCTGGCCAATCAGCGGTATTCTACGATGGCGAAGTGTGCCTAGGTGGCGGAATTATCGATCAACTGATCCGAGGATAAGCCGTGAACGAGCAGCTCCATAATCGCACCATGGCCTTTGCAGGAATACTGCAGGCCATTGCGCAAGTTCAGCATTTAGCCCGTCATGGTGAGAGTGACACTGATGAGCTGGCGGCCAGTTTAAACACTATTTTAGTGACCGACCCTGAAAGCGCCGCCGATGTCTATCAAGACAAGGCTGCCCTGCACAAAGGTTATCAGTTGGTGTTAAATCAACTGGGCGACAGCAGTCAAAAAGATGTGGAAATCACCCGCTATCTGGTCGGCATTTTGGCGCTTGAACGTAAATTAACCCGTTCGAACAGCGGTTTAGCCATGCTTGCCGAACGCATCAATCAAGTGAATCGTCAGCTACATCATTTTGCGATCACCGATGAGCAAGTCATTGCTAATCTGGCCAGTATTTATAGCGACATTATCAGTAATCTTGGACCTAAGATTCAGATCTCAGGCAATCCGCTGTGTCTGCAACGTCCACTGGTACAACACAAAATTCGCGCCCTGCTGCTCGCAGCCATGCGCAGCGCCGTGTTATGGCGACAACTGGGCGGTAAACGTCGACACTTAGTCTTCGCCCGTAAAGCCATCATAGACACAGCCAAGAAAAGTCTTACCCTATAATAAAATAAGTTTTCATCAAGGAGCTTCACATGGATCTTTCCGCACTAACTGCTATCTCTCCGGTAGACGGCCGTTACGGTAGTAAAACAGCGTCATTGCGAGGGATTTTCAGCGAGTTCGGTCTTACTAAGTACCGTGTTCAAGTTGAAATCAACTGGTTAAAATTACTCGCCGATTGCCCAGAAATCACTGAAGTGCCGCCGCTGAGCGAATCTGCTATCGCGGTGTTAGATGCAATTAAAGACAATTTCAGCGAGCAAGATGCGCTACGCGTGAAAGCCATTGAAAGCACCACCAACCACGACGTAAAAGCGGTTGAATACTTCATCAAAGAAAAAATCGCAGATAACGCCGAACTCGCCGCTGTCGGTGAATTTGTTCACTTCGCCTGTACCTCTGAAGACATCAACAACCTGAGCCACGGCTTAATGTTGACCGAAGCCCGCGAGCAAGTGGTGCTGCCATACTGCAATGAACTGCTCAGCGCCATCAAAAAACTGGCCGTTGAATACCGCTCAGTGCCATTGATGTCACGCACTCATGGTCAACCAGCTTCGCCTTCGACGTTAGGTAAAGAAATGGCCAACGTTGCTGTGCGTTTAGAGCGTCAAATCAAGCAGATCGCAGCTGTTGAAGTCATGGGTAAAATTAACGGCGCCGTGGGTAACTACAACGCCCACTTATCTGCTTACCCAGAAGTGAACTGGCATGCACTGTCTGAGCGTTTTGTCACCAGCTTAGGCCTGCACTGGAACGCTTACACCACGCAAATCGAGCCACACGATTACATCGCCGAACTGTTT
This sequence comes from Shewanella mangrovisoli, assembly GCF_019457635.1. NCBI lineage: Bacteria > Pseudomonadati > Pseudomonadota > Gammaproteobacteria > Alteromonadales > Shewanellaceae > Shewanella > Shewanella mangrovisoli. The sequence goes on along the minus strand of NZ_CP080412.1, from coordinate 2,044,892 downwards.
GATGCCATCGCGCGTTTCAACACTATCCTGATTGACTTCGACCGTGACGTTTGGGGTTATATTGCCCTTGGTCACTTCAAGCAACGTACCGTTGCCGGTGAAATTGGTTCATCAACCATGCCACACAAAGTCAACCCTATCGACTTTGAAAACTCAGAGGGTAACCTCGGGATTGCTAACGCACTGATGCAACACTTAGCGTCTAAGCTGCCAGTATCAAGATGGCAACGTGACCTGACCGACTCAACCGTACTGCGTAACTTAGGTGTGGGTATTGCCCACTCGCTGATTGCCTACCAAGCCACCTTAAAAGGCATCAGCAAGTTACAAGTGAACGAAGATCATTTACGTGCCGAACTCGACCAAAACTGGGAAGTCTTAGCCGAGCCAGTACAAACCGTTATGCGTCGCTATGGTATTGAAAAGCCATACGAGAAGTTAAAAGAACTGACTCGTGGTAAGCGTATCGATGCCCAGCAATTAGCGGTATTCATCGACGGTTTAGCCCTGCCTGAAGAAGTGAAAGCAGAGCTGAAGAAGATGACACCAGCCAACTACATTGGCCGTGCAGAAGCCTTCGTCGACGAGCTTAACTAATATTTTTAGCTCAGCGGAGTTTGCTCACAAAGTAGCGAGAGCAAAGATTCGCGAGCTGAAATTGTTTATCAGCCATAAATAAGGATTAAGGCGGTTACATTCGATGTAGTCGCCTTTTTTGATACTATGTATACACTCAATCTCGATATCGCCCAGTTCCTCAAGGAACACTGGCAACAAAAACCTGTGGTCATCAAGGGCGCTTTCCCTGACTTTGAAGATCCGATCAGCGCCGATGAGCTTGCAGGCCTTGCCTGTGAAGAAGAAATCACCTCGCGCATCGTGGTCACTCAAAAAGACAACTGGGAAGTGATCCAAGGCCCGTTCGAGGATTACGACAATTACGGTGAAACCCACTGGCAATTACTGGTGCAAGCCGTAAACCATTGGTACCCGGACTCTCAGCCATTAGTGGAAGCGTTTCGTTTTCTGCCCGACTGGCGATTCGATGATTTGATGGTGTCCTTCGCGACCCCAAATGGCGGTGTCGGTCCACACGTTGATAACTACGATGTGTTTATCATCCAAGGTGAAGGCGAGCGTCGCTGGACTGTTGGGGCTAATACGCCGCAGCAACGCCGTGGCGGCAACCCGAACTCGCCACTGGTGGAAGACTTCGAGCCCATCATCGACGTGGTATTAGAGAAAGGCGACGTGCTATATATTCCGCCTGGTTACCCACACTGCGGTGAAACCTTAACCTTAGCCTTAAGCTATTCAATTGGTTACCGCGCACCGAGCCAACAGGAGCTCGCCAGTGAAGTTGCCGATTACTTGCTCGACAATAACTTAGGTCAGCAGCGTTTCACCTCGGCGACTGAGCATGCAAATCCTGGCGTGATCAGTCAAGATCATCAGCTCGGGATCATGTCGCTGTTAAGCCAGCTCGCTCAAGATCCAACAAGCTACCAAGTGGTGCTAGGTAAACTGTTGAGTCAAAACCGTTTTGAACTGGATATCTGCGAGGGTGAAGAAGCCTATAACGCAGACGATCTCCAGGATGCGTTCGAGCAAGGCGCCGGCGTTAATCGCATCGGCGGCTTAAAAGTGCTGCGTTTAGAAAACGACACTCAATCTCGCTTATTCATCAATGGCGAAATTTATGAGCTGCCCAATACGCCAGAAGCCGTGTTAATCCAGTTAAGCGATCATGTCAGCTTTGATAGCGACAGCGCCATGGCACTGTGTAAGCATGCTGAAGTGCAAGAACTACTGCTTAAGCTAATCAATCAAGGCTTATATTATTTAAGTGACGATGAAGCTTAAGCCTTAGCGCACTATTGCGTGAGGTCGACAGATTAGCGTCACCCAAAACAATAAAGGCACTCAACTGAGTGCCTTTAGTTTTTACGCTAACACTAGATTAAGCATTAGTATTCCAAAGCTTTTCATCATTGTGCATACGATACAAGCTCTCAGCACGTGATACTAATAACTGCGCAAATTTTGCCTGCGTCGCATCACGTTGGACTGCGCCTGAGCGGATCAGGTTTTCGGCCTGCATCTGCCACATCATAGAGAAGTGACGAATCGCATCGCGCGCCGTTTTCGCGACTTTGACGTCGACAAAATCCGACGGTAAATCGCCAGACATCACCCAATAGGTTTTGGCCGAAGGACGCTTAGATTCCATTTTCCAAATCGCTAAATAAGGCGCCAGATAACGGCTTTCGTCGGCTAACACTTTACTTGGGATCACCCCTTTCTCGGCTAGAAAACGGTTCGCTTTTTGAAATTGAGTTCTGACCCACTCTTGGCGCAGTTTCTCCATTTCTTCTGGAGAGATTGTTGGTTGAGCCTGGTCGACAGCTTGTTCAGTCATACTTCCGTCCTATCTTATTGTTATTACGCGGCTCTCATTCTTGGGACAGCACGCGAATCGTTCTAATGTCTGAGATTATCCCAGTAAAAACTGGTTTCACACTAAAAACCTTACGTTTACGTAAAGTGGAAAGCTAGATTGCCACAAATAATCTATTTATTCGGTCATTATGCATGGTTGAGAGTATCGCTAAATGCTATGGTTCTGCAATAAATATAACGAGCTGTCGATGGGAAGTGATTCCATCGACGTTTTATTGTGTATAGCGGAGAACTTCACGTGGCTGTATTTAATCATGTATCCTTTGATGAACATGAACAGGTCGTATTCTGTCATGATAAAGAGAGTGGCTTAAAAGCCATCGTTGCCATCCATAACACCAACTTAGGTCCTGCTGTGGGTGGCTGCCGGATGTGGAACTACCAATCCGACGATGAAGCCCTGACAGACGTATTACGCCTCTCCCGCGGTATGACGTACAAAAACGCCCTCGCAGGTTTAACCATGGGTGGTGGTAAGTCAGTGATTATTGCCGATCCTAAGCGCCCTGATCGCGAAGCCCTCTTCCGTGCGTTTGGCCGTTTCATCAATAGCCTGGGTGGACGTTACTATTCTGCTGAAGACGTAGGTACCACAACAGCGGATATCATGATCGCTCATCAAGAAACCCCATACATGGCGGGTCTTGAAGGCAAGAGCGGCGATCCATCACCCTTTACTGCATTAGGCACCTATTTAGGGATCAAAGCTGCCGTTAAACACAAACTCGGTTTAGACAGCTTAAAAGGCCTTAAGATTGCCGTTCAAGGTGTGGGCCATGTGGGTTATTACCTGTGTAAACATCTGCATGAAGAAGGTGCTGAGCTTATCGTCACCGATATTCACCAAGCTTCACTCGATAAAGTGGCTACCGACTTTGGCGCCATCGTTGTTGCCCCACAGGATATCTATGCCCAAGACGTTGATGTCTATGCGCCATGTGCATTAGGTGCCACTTTAAACGATGTGACCCTGCCACAACTTAAAGCTAAGATTGTTGCCGGTTGCGCCAACAACCAATTAGCTGAAGTTCGCCATGGTGAGCAGTTAAAAGAAATGGGCATTCTGTATGCACCAGACTATGTGATTAACGCAGGCGGTATCATCAACGTGTCATTTGAAAAAGACTATGATGCGGCGAAATCAGAAGCTAAGGTCAGAGAAATCTACAACACATTGCTGAAGATTTTCACTAAAGCCGATGCTGAAAACCGCACTACTGCGGCGGTTGCAGACGAAATGGCCCGTGCCATTTATCAAGCAGCAAAAGCCTAATCATGCTATAGGCGGACAACGACTTGTTGTTCGCCTCAACCTCTTCCCTCGCTTCGTTTATCCAGCTAAAAATAAATTCCTCTTAATACCAATCAGATACCAAAACGCCACGTAAAATTCACTTTTCTGTAGTGGAAAAGCCTATGTGCCTCTGCTTGAATTAATCACTCGTCTGTCAATGAAGGGATTGCATATGGTCAGTTTTAAGTACGAGTTAAATCAGGACTCGGTTGAGCTACAGGCCAGTGATTGGTTTGGAATTGAACGTGTGTTCGTGAATGGGCAGATGGTGTCGCGCAAGTTTAACTTTGGCCCGAACAGCGTACATAAAGTGCAGCTCAATGATGGCCATCAATGCAGTTTCAAGCTGTTTATCGATCCCCAAACCGATGAGTTGACTTGCCGAATTTATAAACACAATCAACTTATTACCAGCTTAAAACAAGGTAAAAACAGCCTTATTCAAGGCCAACGCCTGCTGCAACAGGGGCTACTGCTGGGTTCCAGTTTAGTGCTGCTCGCCGTGCTCTTCCCTTTTTAAGCCGATGTTAAAAATTCAGTAATAAAAAACCGCTATTGCCTAAACAATAGCGGTGTTATCCAAACTACTGTGACGTATTACTTCAGCATATAAACCCGCATCATAGTCTGCTGCGCAGTGCTACTGCCATCGTTCATTTGTACACGTAAATGCACAAAATTACCCGCGGCAGCATCGTTAGGAATGGTCGCAGTCCACTGACCATCGACCATTTTGACTTCTGCCGTTTTCCATGCACTTTCAGCAAATTTACTCGCAACGGGGCAGTAAATCGATACAGAGACTGCTGCCAACGAACACTCTTGGCCATAACCGTACTCTAAGCTGACATCAGCCAAGTCAACTTGACCTATGCCATCCATCACACCCGCAAGCTTGATGGTAACCGCTTCACCCGCAGCTACAGTGTTATCAAGCGCGACTGGAATATCGATTTTAGGTACCAATACCGCCTGAACACCTTGCTTACTCGAATCCGTGCTGAAGTGGTAAATCCCCTGGTAGAAAGAGCCTAAGTTATCTTTAATCGGCGAGCTGCTACCGACACCTCGGGCGTAGGAGCGAATTTCGAGTTCTACTTGAGCATTCGAGTCAGGAAGCGTCAGCAGCCCACTGTCGAGATAAGTGTTCTGACCATTCACTTTCAACCCATAGAGAGACTGTGAATTGTAGCCACCTGTGCCATCATGCCCTGCCGCATCACCGAATCGCACAATACTTAAATCGATAGTATTCGTATCGCGATAGGCAATCGCGCCACCATTAGTGAGCAAACTACCCGCCTTGGGTCCTTTAAGCCAAGAGGTGCTCTCAACTGTACCCTCGGTCATCATACGTGGACCATCGAAGTAAGCGCCTTCAGCCGCCATCGCAGAGCCGGGCATAACGATGTTGGTCCACATATTTTTACTGGTTGCCGTGTAGTATTCGTCACGGACAATCGGTGTCATCACCATTTGGGTGCTGCCCGTGGAATAGAACTCGCCCGTACTATTGGTCATCCCCATCACATCCACAAACACAGGACGTTCATCATTTTGAGAATGATAGGCCGCGCTAATTTTCTGCATCTTGTGCTCTTGCAGCACCACTTGCCCACCATCGATACGCCCGTCGGTGATATGGTTAATGGAATAAGCATAGGGTGTACGCTCTGCGGCAATCCCTGACCAACTCACCAGATTGTTGCCCGCTTCGACCTGCGCCAATAGGGCTTCACCCTGCTCCGAACTGATCCCTACAGCAGGAATGCGCGGCGTGCCACCAATCGTTCCCTTGTAACGGCCCTTAAGACCCGGACGATAGAAAATCACCCCAATCGCGCCATTTTTCAGGGCATTGTTCACCATGGTGGAGGTCAAATAATAGGGATTACCTATGAGTGCAATGCGTCCCTTAAGATCGAACTGAGTCCAATCCGTGCTGTAACCGCCATCGCCCACAAATACCACTTCTGCACTGCCTTGGCCGTTGAAGGACATTGCTAAACCTTGCTTGTTATACTCCAGCACTTCCCCATTTTGCATCGTCAGCACAGCTTCGGGGGCAATCGCACGAGTCGTCACGAAGGAGCGGAATCTGTCATCGTGCCCCTGTGACCAAGTGTACATATCCTTCACATAGTCGGGTGCAAAGTCCATCGCCGCCAATTTTGCTAACTTGTTATCATCCAATGCGTAGGTAAATCCAAAGGAGAAACCTTGCGTCGCTAACGGCTTGCTGGCTTTAAACTGCAGTTTTTCAGCATTACGGGCATCAAACTCAAGGTGGGTATCTTGGCTTAACTTGCGATTAAGCACCGCCATTTGTGTCGCCGATTCCACTAAACCATTTGAAGTAAAATCATTGTCATAGGTCATGACATTAGCGACGATTGAATAGTTACCTTCAGGTACGTTCACACTCGCTTGGCCGTTGGTTAAGCTTACGGCTTGTCCCCAATCATCTTCCTCATTCATCAAATACACTTTTGATGGCGAGGTGGCAGGATGACCACGCATATCGGTCACACTTAAGCTCAAGTTTACCTGTGGTGGCTCAATCCAGAATGACACAGGTACAGTGACTCGTTCATCGGATTTACCCGTTGTTGTTCCTTCGATGCGCCCAGTGATAGTGCCATAGGCGCCACTACGCAGTGCCACACTCGAGTCTATCCACACAGGGATCTCAGCACTCCCCTTAGCAGGGACGGTAATACTGTTAAGACTTAATCCCGCCAATGTGGCTGGCATACGGGTTTTACCATCTTCACCTATCAAGCTCATTTTCAGCTTAAGATTGATGTCCTTGTCGGATAAGTTGCGCAAACTAACGGTTTTTTCTGTCACGCCAATATCCTGATCATAGGCAAAGGAGCCAAGCTCCATATTGGGCGGCGCGATAATGCTTTGAGCGATTGCGCGATTCACATCCATAGGCCCAGCGCCTTGTTCAAGCACGTGTGAATCATTCGGTAATACCGAAGAGGTCAACACTTCTTTCACTTGGCGCGGACTCAATTCGGGTCTGGCTTGCATCACTATCGCCGCGCCGCCTGACACATGGGGCGCCGACATGGAGGTACCCGACAGAGCGCGATAGGCCGTCGAGCCAAATCCCCCTGAAGCTGCCGACACAACATCCACTCCTTGGGAGGCGATATCGGGTTTTGCAGAATGACCATCAGGAGAGGGTCCACGGGATGAGAAAGATGCGGTGTGATTGTCGCGGTCAACGGCCCCCACAGTTAACGCACTCGGAGCACATCCTGGGATCCCCACAGTCTCGCGGGTAAAACTATTGCCCGCCGACACCACAAACAGGGCTTTGTCACTCAAGGCTTCGACCATATCGACAAGCGGCCCAGCACAGCTAGTACCACTGCCACCTAAAGACATGCTGACCACATCGGCGCCTTGAGCCACGGCCCACTGCATACCACTCAAGATCCCACTAGTAGAGCCTGAGCCCGCATTTGTCAGTACCTTGCCCACCAGCAACTTGGCTCCTGGCGCCATGCCCGCCCAGCGACCATTAGATTCGACACCAGTGCCTGCAATGGTGGCCGCAGTATGAGTGCCGTGGCCATTGAGATCGTCTATCCCATTACTGGAATAGGTAAAATCTTTACTGACAAGTACTTGCTCCGCTAAATCGTTATGATCAAGATCATAACCAGTATCAAGTACTGCAACAGTGACACCTTGACCATTGAAGTGCTTGGCTAAATTGCCATAGGCGCCGGTTAACGGCACGGTTGGGGTTAAGTTTGCCAAGGCATTCACGCCATTTGGCACCTCTTTATCGGCATGCACCACGGCATCTAACCATACAGATTTCACCGAAGCATCCGTGCTGAGGGTTTCCCATACCTTGGCCGCTTTAGACTTACTCACACCAAAGGCGGCGCTGTCGATAAGCTCGATTTCATCGGTTAATGTCGCCCCTTCAATCGGATTCGGTACCGCAGAGCCCGCCAGCGTGCCATCTTGGTATTCGATAATCACGGGCAGCTTATCGGTGGAAGCATCGTCATAGCCCGCTGCATGTAATTTAGTGATGTTAAAGAGCTCTAAATCGACGGCTTTGGATGTCACCAGAGGTTGGGCTTTAGGTGTAATAAGATATTGGCCATTCGCATTTTGAAAAATACTGGTGATCACCTCGGCCCCATTTTCACCGAGCAAACGGATCCCGCCGAGTGAACCATCAGCACGCACGACCGCTGTGACCACCTCACCCGTAATTAAGGTAAATTGTACCGCACCAGACTGTGCATCCACGAACGCGCTATCATCCGCCAGCGTGGCGTAACTGGTCGCGAGTCCCATTGCCATAAGACAGGTCGCAGCAATTCGGCTGCGCTTAAAGAGTTGTTTCATTTCATGTTCCCTGAAAAATCACCTTGTAATTGCTCAGTCGACAAACCAATTTGAGCAATGTTTTTGTGTTGGAATGCAAGCTTCCAGTGCAACAAGATGGCGTTTAGAGAAACATTTTTGCAACAATACTCGAGTAGCAATTTGTACTGCTGGTTTAAACAAGAATGAGTAATAGGCCGGAGTATTAGTAACAAACCAATACGCTGAGAAAACAAACATTGTGATAGCAGTTTAATCGCCGTTAGCTAATGCGTGGAGACGGTTAAACCGCGTTGTCTAAGGGCAGAACTTACAGCTCTGTGAGTGAAGGTAAACGATTTATCTTATTGAGTAAGCGCATAAACTGCTGGCGCTCCTCTTCGCTGAGATTGGACAGGTATTTCTCATTGACGCGCTCGGCCTCACGGATCAAATCCTGCTCCAGCGCCTTAGCCTCATCGGTGAGGAAAATCTGGAATGCTCGGCGGTTATCGAGCTCTTGGTGACGGGTGATCAATCCTTGAACCTGCAACTGATCGAGCAGACGGGTCATGGTATAGTTGGCCACATCGCAACGCTTAGACAGCTCGGTCTGAGTGATCCCCTCCTCCTGCCAAAGCGCAAACAACACCGGCCACAACTTTATGTCGAGCTGATAGCGTTTCAGCTGTATATCGAGCTCATTTTGCAGCTCAATATTCAAGTGGGAAACAAGATAGCCTAAGCTTTCATAGCGGTTCAAACAGCACCTCCGAAAACACCATTTAGACCCATCAACACAGACAACAAGCAAAAGGATATTCGCCGAAGTCAGTTTTAATACTACCACTTAACCTGTAATAAACTAGTCAGCTTGCCCAAGTAATTGCAATCAAAATCTTTATGCATCCGCCCCTTGGTCGTCGGATAAATTGAATTCATTCACAAAATTATAGTAACAGGCGCGGCTTAATTTTCCCCATAGCCCGCGCTCTAGGGGCAGATAAATCCCAAAGTCGGTAAGCTTTAGTCGTTTGAGATCGGCAATCTGATGTTCAGTCCCGATACTGCTTTTGAGCATCAAACTAGGTGCTATGTCATTCTTCACGTAATCGACAATCACCAATGGCGCATCTTCCACCTCAACTCGCACCTTCTCGACTGGCGTGATCAGAAAATGCTCGCCATCGATGCCATGTAAAATACTGGCAAATAACTTTGCAAACTTGGTCGGTAATGGGCTGTTTTGATATAACCAGTCACCGGAAAGCTGGATACGAAATAGCGCAACTTCACTACACAGCGCCGTTGGCGGTATGACGATGTCCTCCGGCGTTGGCTTGTTGATGAATTCCTGTAGCGTGTCGATAACATTGTCCGTGTGCTTTTCCATAGCGTCCCTCAATAAAAAAACCAGCCTGACGACTGGTTTAGTGTGGCATTGCCTTAGGGATTATCCAATCCCTAAGGCAAAATTGCGTTAAGCCTTAACAAGCTCCAATAAAGCCTCTAATGGATGTTTTGGCTTATACCCAGCGAAACGTTTCACTTGGCTGCGACATGAATAGCCCGAGACTAACACCTGCGACGCGTCTATCTTGCTTAAAGTGTCTTTCCACGACATATCAAACAAGGCCTTAGAACGCTCAAGATTCTCAGCCTCATGGCCGTAGGTGCCCGCCATGCCACAACAGCCCAAATTCACCGCCGTTAATTTAGCGCCAAAGTGAGTGAAGATTTTGCTCCACTCATTGGCGGTATTCGGCTTGGCCGTAGACTCAGTGCAATGGCTAAACCAAGTAAATTGTTTATCTTGCATGGCCTTAGTGGGAATATCCTGCAGTATGCTAAGGAGCCATTCGTTAGCCAGTTTCACCTCAAACGCGCCGCGATTCGCCCCTAAGATTTCTTTATACTCATCGCGATAACAGAGCACTAAGGCGGGATCGATACCCACCATAGGCATGCCCAACTTATGCACTTGGTTTAAGAAATCCGCGCTCGACTGCGCCGTTTTGGCAAATTTATCCAAGAAGCCCTTGATATGAGTGGGTTTACCATTGGGTTTAAAGGGTAATAAAACGGGCTTTAATCCTAATGTTTCAATCAGTTGGATAAAACGATACACCAAGCCTGCATCGTAAAAACTGTTAAACGGATCTTGCACCACTAACACAAACTTTGCCCGCTCATCGGCGGGGATAGCCTGTAATGCCGCCAGATCATAACCGCGACTCGCATGACCATCGAGTCGTTGTTTCAATGTCGGCACCGACAGCGCTGGCGCATCAACATAGCCGATAGCTTTTTTGATCACCCATTGGCTGAGCGGATTCTGCGAGGCAAAATTGGTCAACCTTGGCGCCGCCGCCATAAGAGGCAAACTGTCCTCGATGCCCGCCACCAGATAATCTTTAGCCGGGCGCAGATAACGTTGATAATAAATATTAAAGAATTGCGCCCTAAATTTAGGTACATCCACTTTCACTGGACATTGGCTCGAGCAAGCTTTACAGGCTAAACAACCCTTCAGTGATTCCATCACTTCGTGGGAATAATCATAATCGCGCTTCGCATTGATGGTATTTTGCATGCGCTGCAAAATGCCTAAGGGTTTGGCTCTGGCCAGCGCATTGACATCGACGCCTTCGGATTCAAGCAAACGCAGCCACTCACGCATTAAGCCCGCGCGACCTTTAGGCGACTGAACTCTGTCCCCCGTCACTTTAAATGACGGACACATAGGTGAGAAACTGCTGTAGTTAAAGCACAGGCCGTTACCGTTACAGTTCATCACATCGGGATAGGCATCGCGCACTTCGACCGGAATTTGCCGGTCAAACTTGCCGCGCTTGGTACTGTCCACATCAAAACACAGGCCACCCGCTTGCTTGGGCGCCACTAATTTACCTGGGTTGAGCCTATTATCAGGGTCAAATAGGCCTTTAATGTCTTGCAGCACACCATAAAGCTCGTCACCAAATACCGATGGACCATATTCGCCGCGCACGCCCTTACCGTGCTCGCCCCACATCAGGCCGCCATATTTGAGTGTCAGCGCCGCGACTTGATCAGAAATCACCCTCAGCAGCTTTTCATCTTCGACATCGCACATATCCAGCGCGGGCCGCACGTGCAAAACGCCCGCATCCACATGGCCAAACATGCCGTATTGCAAATTGTGACTATCGAGTAGCGCACGGAACTCCATAATATAATCGGCGAGCATTTCGGGCGGCACCGCTGTATCTTCGGCAAACGCAATGGGTTTGCGACGTCCCTTGGTGGCACCGAGTAGACCCACGGCTTTTTTACGCATGCCGTAGATTTTCTCAATGCTGGCCTTATCTTGAGTGACTTGATAACCGACCACACCACACTCACCACGGCTGATTTGTTCGATCAGCACGGCTTCGAGTGCCGCAAGCTTTTCGCTCACCTCAGCGGCATCACCTGCAAACTCGACCATATTGAGGCCATCGATCACTTTACCCGGCACTTCTTGAATAAGGTCTGATACCGAATGCCAAACAATGTCCTCACGGGCAAGGTTAAGCACTTTTGAGTCCACGGTTTCGACCACAGTGGCCCGCGCCGCCACTAAGGAAGGCGCATGGCGCAGTGCAGACTGGAAAGAATCATACTTAATGTTCACCATCGCCTGTTCACTCGGCAGTGGCGTAATGTTGAGTTTCGCCTCGGTGATCACCGCCAGCGTGCCTTCAGACCCCGTTAAAATGCGCGAGAGATCGAACTGGGTTAAGCCGTTGTTCCAGACATTCTTTAAGTCATATCCGGTTAAGAAACGATTGAGCTTAGGGAATTGTTGTTCGATCAGCGCACGCTTCTCGCGGCACACTTCGGCAATCGCAGAAATCAGTTTTTGCCCGAGCGGATTATCGCTCACGTTATCCGGGTTACATAACAGACCCGCGTCAAGGGGACGCGTGTCGAACACACTGCCATCAATCAATATGCTGCGTAGCGCTAGCACATGATCTGAGGTTTTACCGTAAACTAAGGATCCCGCGCCCGAGGCATCGGTATTAATCATGCCGCCGATAGTGGCACGGTTTGAGGTTGAGAGATCGGGGCTGAAGAAATAGCCGTGGGGACGCAGCGCATCGTTTAGGGCATCTTTGACGACACCCGCCTCGACGCGTACCCAACCCTGCTCAGGGTTCACTTCCAATACGCGATTCATGTAGCGCGACACATCTAGGATCAAGCCGTGGGTCAGCGATTGGCCATTGGTGCCCGTACCGCCGCCTCTGGCACTAAAAGTCACACCCACAAATTCTGCTTTTGCCGCCAGCGACAAAGCGATTTGAATATCTTTTTGATGCTTAGGATAAAGCACCGCCTGCGGCAAAAATTGGTATACGGAGTTATCCGTGGCCTGCACGAGGCGCGCGCTGTAGCGCTTATCGATATCACCGGCGTAGCCACTTTGCGCTAAGGCATCAAGATAGGCCAGATAGACAGGTTCTAACGTTTGTTGGTGTGATAACAGAGGTAACATGAGCGGCTTCAGTCAATTATTGTTATGCGGCCCATTATAAACAAAAAAAAGCCGCTAAAAAGCGGCTTTTTTAACACCTTTATAAAATTACAACCGAGATCAACCGTGTGCTTCGGCTAAATATAACCAAGTATCAATCACTGTATCAGGGTTTAACGATACAGTATCGATGCCTTGTTCAACTAACCAAGCTGCGAAATCGGCGTGATCTGAAGGTCCTTGACCACAGATACCGATGTAAGCGCCCTTCGCCTTAGCCGCTTTAATGGCCATAGACAGCAGGATCTTAACGGCTTCGTTACGCTCATCGAACAGGTGGCTGATGATGCCTGAGTCACGGTCAAGACCGAGTGATAGCTGAGTTAAGTCGTTTGAGCCGATAGAGAAACCATCGAAGTGCTCAAGGAATTGGTCCGCTAACAGCGCGTTTGACGGTACTTCACACATCATGATGACGCGTAGACCATCTTTACCACGCTCTAAGCCCTGCTCTTTCAGCAGTTCAATCACTTGCTCGGCTTCTTTCACGGTACGGACGAATGGGATCATCACTTCAACGTTTTTCAGACCCATCTCGTTACGCACACGCTTAATCGCTTCACATTCTAACGCGAAACAATCACGGAATGATTCAGAGATATAACGGCTTGCACCACGGAAGCCCAACATTGGGTTTTCTTCCTCTGGCTCGTAACGGTCACCACCCACTAAGTTCGCGTATTCGTTAGACTTGAAGTCTGACATACGCACGATCACTTTCTTCGGATAGAAAGCAGAACCGATTGAGGCGATACCTTCGACTAAGCGGGCAATGTAGAACTCAACTGGAGAGTCGTAACCTGCGATCATCTCGTTGATTTCTTCCTGCAGCGCAGCGTCTTGTTGGTTGAATTCAAGCAGCGCTTTCGGGTGAATACCGATCATGCGGTTGATGATGAACTCTAAACGCGCTAGACCCACACCTTCGTTTGGTAAACGAGCGAAGTCAAAGGCGCGATCTGGGTTACCCACGTTCATCATTATTTTCATCGGTAATGCAGGCAGAGCGTCAACGCGATTAGACACCACTTCGAACTCTTGCTTACCTTCGTAGATGTAACCAGTGTCACCTTCGGCGCAAGAAACAGTCACTAACTGACCATTCTTGATACGGTCGGTCACGTCACCACAACCTACTACCGCAGGTACGCCTAATTCACGGGCAATAATCGCCGCGTGACAGGTACGACCGCCACGGTTAGTCACGATGGCGCTAGCGCGCTTCATGATAGGTTCCCAATCTGGGTCAGTCATGTCGGTCACTAACACATCACCAGGTTGGATTTGATCCATATCCGCGATAGAGGTTAATACCTTAGCCACACCTGAACCGACTTTATGACCGATAGCACGACCTTCAGAGATCACCGCGCCACGGCTCTTTAAGTGGTAACGTTCAATTAATTGTACGTCTTCACGGCTACGAACCGTTTCTGGACGCGCTTGAACGATATAGAGTTTGCCATCGTTACCGTCTTTTGCCCACTCGATGTCCATTGGACGACCGTAGTGTTTTTCGATAACCATAGCTTGTTTAGCCAGTTCCATCACTTCGGCGTCGTTGATGGAGAATTGACGACGTTTTTCAGCCGCAACGTCTTCAATTTTCACTTGTTTGCCGTGAGAAGCGTCATCGGAATACACCATCTGGATGAGCTTGCTACCGATATTACGGCGAACAACGGCTTTATGGCCTTGAGTGAGGATAGGTTTGTGAACATAGAATTCGTCAGGGTTTACCGCACCTTGAACAACCATTTCACCCAGACCGAAAGATGAAGTGATAAACACTACATCGTTATTGCCTGATTCAGTGTCCATGGTGAACATCACACCTGATGCCGCTTTGTCTGAACGAACCATGCGTTGTACGCCGGCCGACAGGGCAACACCGTGGTGCTCATAACCTTGGTGAACACGGTATGAAATGGCACGGTCGTTAAAGAGTGACGCGAACACGTGCTTAATCGCCACGAGTACTGAGTCAAATCCTTTCACGTTTAAGAAGGTTTCTTGCTGACCAGCAAAAGAAGCATCTGGCATGTCTTCTGCGGTAGCAGAAGAACGCACCGCGAATGATGCATCGCTCGTTTCAGCGGCAAGTTTGTCGTAAGCTTCACGAATCGCTTGCTCTAGAGCTGGTTGGAACGGGGTATCGATAACCCATTGTCTGATCTGTGCACCTACTTGTGCCAGTGCATTGACATCATCTACATCCAATGTTGCTAGGATGTCATAAATCTTCTGGTTTACTCCACTTTGTTCAAGGAACTCATTGAACGCATAAGAAGTAGTCGCAAATCCGCCAGGTACTTGAACACCGGCATTAGCTAGATTGCTGATCATCTCGCCAAGAGAAGCATTTTTACCGCCAACCAAGTTGACGTCACCCATGCCTAATTCCTGATACCAGAGTACGTATTGCTGCACAGTTCTATCTCCGCAAGTTTATTTCAGTGGCCCCTTCACACGAGGGCAGCGGCATTTTACACTCCCGCCGAAGCAGCGTAAATCTATAATTTTATTTGTAATTTTATTACTACAAGAGGTCAGTATGGCACCAAAGGTATTTTACATCTCCGACGGGACAGCGATCACAGCTGAGGTTTTTGGGCATGCAGTACTCTCGCAATTTCCATTAGAATTTGAGTCACTTACAATTCCATTTGTTGAAACATTGGCAAAAGCCGAGAACGTTAAACGACAAATTAATGATTGTTTTATTACAACAGGTGAAAGGCCGTTAGTGTTCCATTCGATCGTAAAACCTGAAATTCGGGACATTATTTATTCGAGTGAAGGTCTCGATTACGATTTTTTAAATACCTTCGTTGCACCACTTGAACAACATTTAGGCGTTAGCGCCTCTCCGGTGTTACATCGCACCCACGGGAAAGCTAATCACGGCTACGAAGCCCGTATCGATGCCATCAATTTTGCGATGGACAATGACGATGGCCAAACCATGAAACACATGGATCAGGCCGATTTAATCCTACTTGGCGTGTCTCGCTGCGGTAAAACCCCATCTAGCCTCTATTTATCGATGCAATTTGGCATTAAAGCGGCCAACTATCCGTTCACTGAAGACGATATGGATAACCTGAAACTACCTGAAGCGTTAAAACGCAATAAGAAAAAGTTGTTCGGCTTAACCATTGATCCGGTGCGCTTACACGAGATTCGCCAAAGCCGCATGGAAAACAGCCGCTACTCGTCCTTAAAGCAGTGTCGTTTAGAGGTAAAAGAAGTCGAGATGATGTTTAAACGTGAACGTATTCCTTATATCGACACCACCAACCACTCGGTCGAAGAAATCGCCACTAAAATTTTGGACGTGACAGGCTTAGAACGTCATATGTTTTAGGGCGTGTTGACGTCTCAGGGTTATTTTTGCAGCAATTTGGCTGGCGTTTATGCAAGGCAGAGTCCGTGCTGTGTAGTTATTCTACATAAACGGACGATAACGCGGCAGAAACGCCAGCCAAATGCTGCCCGAAGGGTTCGTCTGGCAAGCCCTTGCTCTTACTTTCTGTCATAAGAGCCGCTCGTCATTTGGGTAGAATAACTACACATCATTCCTCGTTTCGCGAGCACATGCTTGCCAGAACGAACAAAATCTAATCTCGAAACGTCAACACGCCCTAATCATCGTGATTTCGAACGAGACAATCGAGTCCCTCGATTTAGGCTAAATAGGTCTAACTTAAATCAAATTCATTGCACAGTTGCCGACAATTAACACAATTGGCACTGTGCAATGCTGTTCGATTCGTTATAATCCGAGGCAATCTGGCGAAAAGCGCCGCACGCAAGCTCGGTATTTTGAATGACCATTAAAACAGACGAATTACGCACTTCCTTATTAGCTAAAGTCATCTCACCTGCACAACTGGCATCTGAGTACCCGTTAACCCAAGATGCAGCCGATTATCTCGTTCAGCAACGTCGTGAAGTCGAAGCCATTATTATGGGCGAAGATCAACGCCTATTAGTGATCATTGGCCCCTGCTCTATCCATGACACTCAAGCCGCCCTCGACTACGCTCGCCGTTTAGCCGTATTGCACCAAGAGTTGAAGGACGATCTCTGCATTTTAATGCGCGTGTATTTTGAAAAACCACGCACTATCGTCGGTTGGAAGGGGTTAATCTCCGATCCTGATTTAGACGGCAGCTTCGAGCCGAATAAAGGTTTACGTATTGCCCGTGAGTTATTGCAGCAAATCACGGAGCTCAAATTACCGATTGCCACCGAATTTTTAGATATGGTGAACGGTCAATACATTGCCGACCTAATCACCTGGGGCGCTATCGGCGCCCGCACCACCGAAAGCCAAGTCCACCGCGAAATGGCCTCGGCGCTTTCCTGCCCCGTAGGCTTTAAGAACGGTACCGATGGCAATATTAATATCGCCGTCGATGCGGTGCGCGCAGCAAAAGTGCCACATATCTTCTATTCACCGGATAAAGACGGTGCCATGTCTGTCTATCGCACCCATGGTAATCCTTACGGCCACATCATTTTACGTGGTGGTAAAAAGCCGAATTACTTTGAGCAAGACATTGAAGAAGCAAGATTAAAACTTGAGTCCGTCAATGTAACACCACGTATGGTGGTTGATTTTAGCCATGGCAATAGCGAAAAGAATCACCTGAAGCAGTTAGTCGTTGCCGACAATATCATGGCGCAAATGCGCGCGGGCAGCACGGCAATTGCTGGGGTGATGGCCGAAAGTTTCTTACAGGAAGGCAACCAGAAGGTGGTTGAGGGTCAGCCATTATGCTACGGCCAAAGCATCACAGATGCGTGCCTGCATTGGGATGACTCGGAAAAGTTACTGCGCGACCTGGCTAAAGCCTCTCGAGATAGACGTGAGTTGCTCGGTAAATAAGTCGATGACCCACAGTAAAAAGGCTTCCACTGGAAGCCTTTTTACTTTTCGTTTTACCTTAACACCTAACGATATAGGCGTTTTCTACCATTCAAATTGAAAACTCACTATAATTGCGCCTCTTTAAAAATGCATAACCTCAGGTTGCCGTATGCCAAACTCGCTCGACTCTAGCCGCCCCGCCTTTTCTGATGCCATCGAACAACGGATCAATCAATCCGAAGCGCGGGTGATCAAGGCGGTATTCCCGTCTATCACCAATCACCACAACACCTTATTCGGTGGCGAAGCGTTAGCCTGGATGGATGAAACCGCCTTTATTGCGGCGACTCGCTTTTGCCGTAAAACCTTAGTGACCGTCAGCTCCGATAGAATCGACTTTAAAAAACCAATCCCAGCCGGCACCTTAGCCGAACTCATCGCCCGCGTGATCCATGTGGGTAATACCTCGTTAAAGGTGGAAGTGAATATTTTCGTCGAAGACATGTATCAAGATCATCGCGAGCATGCGATCCGCGGCGTATTCACCTTTGTTGCGGTTGACGAACAACGCCACCCAACTCAGGTGTGGACCGCTGAATAAGATTTAGTCAGCCAAGATAACGCACTCTAGCCCTTAAACCCCTTGGTTTTGGGGCTCATTTTTATGTGAATATCCCGCCCACTTTTGATAGACAAAAGTATAACAACCAGAAACATATAAAAATTTTGTCAATCTTACTGCATAAAGCAATAGGATCCTCGATTACTTTTCTGTTACATTGGGTTTAATCTTCACGTGCCACGAACATAACCAACAAAGCCATGAAGCTAGAAAACTTAAATATAATTATTGCCGATGACCATCCATTGTTTCGAAATGCACTACGTCAAGCCCTCAGTAGCGCTTTTGAGCACACCCAATGGTATGAGGCCGACAGTGCAGATGCGTTGCAGTCAGTGTTAGATTCACAAACTGTGAATTACGATTTGGTTTTGCTGGATCTGCAAATGCCTGGCTCCCATGGCTATTCGACGCTTATCCACCTTCGCTCCCACTACCCTGAACTGCCAGTGGTAGTGATTTCGGCCCATGAGGATATCAATACTATTAGCCGTGCTATCCATTATGGCGGCAGTGGTTTTATTCCTAAATCAGCCTCGATGGAAACCTTAAAAGAAGCGCTCACCGCCGTATTATTTGGGGATATCTGGTTACCTGCTGGCGCCGAAATCATCCCGATTGAAGATGATGATACGGATAAGATGGCGAATAAACTCTCCGACCTGACACCACAGCAATATAAAGTGCTGCAGATGTTCGCTGAGGGCTTGCTCAATAAGCAAATCGCCTATGACTTAGGTGTGTCTGAAGCCACCATCAAAGCCCACGCCACCGCGATTTTTAGAAAGCTGGGTGTCCGTAATCGTACACAAGCCGTCATTGCCTTAGGTCAGCTTGAAATGGATAAAGTGGATTTGACCTAATTCGGCTATGACCGCAGTCAATTCCATATAAAAATGCCGCATTTATTGCGGCATTTTTTATTGTCTCTAACACTATTGAATCAACGCATTGGCAGATTTTTATCAGCAAACATTTCATCAATAAGTTGTTGATCGCGTAATGCCACGGCCTTTTCAACCACATCACGGGTTAAATGCGGCGCAAAGTGTTGAATAAAATCATACATATAACTTCGTAAGAAGCTGCCCTTTCTAAAACCGATCTTAGTCGTACTGTGGGCAAATAAATGGCCCGCATCAATGGCAACTAAGTCTTTATCGATATTAGGGTCTATCGCCATAGACGCAATCACCCCAACCCCTAAGCCTAAACGTACATAGGTTTTGAGCACATCGGCGCTGGTCGCACTAAAGACCACCCGCGGCTCGAGGTTGGCGCGGTTAAAGGCTTTTTCAATCTCCGATGCACGGTCAAAACCAAACACATAAGTGACTAATGGGAAACGGGCTAAATCTTCGATACTGATATGGGTGCGGGTCGCCAATGGATGATCTTTGGGGACCACAACCGAGCGGTTCCAATGGTAACAGGGCAACATGATTAGGTCGGAATACAAGTGCATCGCTTCGGTGGCAATCGCAAAGTCAGCATCACCGCGTGCCGCTTGTTCGCTGATCTGCGATGGCGTGCCTTGGTGCATATGTAGGTTGACTTTAGGATAGCGGTCGATGAATTGGCGAATAATATGGGGTAACGCATAACGCGCCTGCGTATCCGTGGTGGCGATATTCAACTCGCCTTGATCGGGCTTAGTATATTCTTCGGAAACTTTTTTAATGCTTTCGACTTTGCCTAAGATATCGTTGGCGATATTAATCACCTGCTGTCCGGCGGGTGTCACATGGGTCAAATGCTTACCACTGCGTCCAAAAATCTGGATACCCAACTCATCTTCCAACATGCGAACTTGCTTACTGATCCCAGGTTGTGAGGTATATAAATTTTCCGCTGTGGCCGATACGTTAAGGTTGTGTTTGACGACCTCAGCAATATACCTGAGCTGTTGCAGTTTCATCTTATGTCCTTGTCTCAAACAGGCTGAATTGGATTGGCGAAAATGGCGCAACTCAGTATCAGCTATAATCAATCGTTATAGTATATAGTAAAAATTAAAGCAAATAGGAATATAGAGCACAAGTCTTAAGTTTCATACGACAGAAATGATAACCTAGGCTAAGATATCTATGCTAGTTTATTGATTTATTGTAGCATTACCCTAATTAGATAAATAATGGAACAGCTATGACATTCACCTTGGTTCTGATCCTCATCGGTGCACTTTTACTGCTTGTTATCGGAATTAACGTTATACAACAACAAAAAGAACGTGCTGAGGCTGAACGTCGCATAGAATTTGCCCGTCAACGCGCAATTATTGATGAAACTGAAACCGTATTATCCAACACTGGGATGATACCTTGTAGTACACACATCATCTTAGTGCTCTACCGCCGTGTGCAAGAAGCGTTAGAAATCGCCACCACTTTAAGTACGAGTCAACAGCAATCGGATTTTCAACGTCGTCTTACCGATCTCAAGTCACAAATCGAGACATTGCAATCTAACACGCCACAGATGCCCCCCATCGAAAATTTTAGATTGCCGGATAATGACAAGCAGATCTTAGTATTAGTACAGACACTCAAAAAACTGAAAGCCATTTTACGTGCCGAGCATAATAAGGGTCGTGTCGATCCCAATGTGTTTGCCCAGGAAGAGAATCGTATCGATAGTTTACAACTGCGAATTAACGTCGATTCCATGCTGTCTCGTGCCCGTGCCGCGAGCTTTATGAAGCAATATGGCTCATCTAAGCAAATGGTTACCAAAGCTTTAGCAACCCTACACGCCATTAAAGCACAAACGCCGAATGACCCTTTTATTGCCCGCAAGGTCGATGAAGCCAAAATGCTGTTAGATGAGATTATGGGCGCACAAAAGCTTTCTGCCCCGAGTGCGCCTAGACCCAAAAATGAAGAAGATGATATCGATATGCTGTTTCAACCCAAGAAGAAATGGTGATATCGCTTTTCTAAATGAGGAACGTTTCCATAAAAAAGCCAAGTCTGTGACTTGGCTTTTTTATGCGTGATATTTTGATGCTCAATATCTCGGTTATCGATAAAGCACTGTCATTGCTGTCATCGGGTATTTAACTCTAGATAACAAAATGGGCTCACCTTAAGTGAGCCCATTTGCCTATACCGCGAAGAAAAGGAACTTAAATCCTATTGAGAATAGGCGTTACTTTTTGGCTTTCTTCGCCGTCGATTCAGTCACCCATTTACCATTCACATAATGGGCCGACCATCCGGTTGCTTTACCATCAACTTCGGTCGCCACATATTGCTCTTTGGTCTTACGGCTAAACTTAACCGCCGCTTTATTCCCCTCATCATCGGCGATAGGAGCATCGGCAAGATACTGATATTTTGGCCACAATAGCTCGCGATATTTCACTAACTCTTCAACCAGTGGCGCCCGGGTTTCCCGAGATTTAGGGAAAGTACTGGCTGCCAAGAAAATCCCCGCCGCACCGTCACGCAGCACAAAATGCGCATCAGACTTGCTGCATTTCAGCTCTGGCAGATAAATAGGATCTTCTTTTGGTGGCGCAGCTTCACCGTTTTTCAGTAACTTACGAGTATTCTTACATTCCTCGTTAGTACAGCCGAAATACTTACCAAAACGGCCGTTTTTCAGTTCCATATCATGGCCACAGCGGTCACATTCGATTAATGGCCCTTCGTAACCTTTGATCTTAAATTGGCCTTCTTCGACCTCGTAACCCTCACAGATGGGGTTATTACCGCAAACATGCAGCTTGCGCTTTTCGTCGATTAGGTAGCTGTCCATCGCCGTACCGCAAATGCCACAGCGATGCTTGGCGCGTAGCGCATCGGTTTCGGCATCTTCACTGTCGCTAATCGCTTCTATGCCTGGCGTTAGGTTCATGGTGGTTTTGCAGCGCTCTTTCGGTGGTAACTCGTAACCCGAACAACCCAAGAACACCCCAGTTGTGCCGGTACGGATCCCCATTGGGCGACCGCAAGTCGGACACTTAATATTGGTCATCACCATTTGATTGAGGCGCATACCGCCTTCTTCTGGTGCCAATTCCGCCTTCTCTAGTTGTTTAGTGAAGTCGGCATAGAAACCATCGAGCACTTTTTTCCAATCCAGCTCACCGCTGGCGACGTCGTCAAGGGTCTGTTCCATGCTGGCGGTAAAGTCGTAGCTCATAAGCTCAGCAAAACTACCGACTAAACGCTCACTGACAATTTCGCCCATTTTTTCAGCATAGAAACGGCGGTTTTCAACTTTGACATAACCCCGTTCTTGAATCGTTGAAATAATGGTGGCGTAGGTTGAAGGACGACCGATACCACGCTTCTCTAATTCTTTTACCAATGATGCTTCACTGTATCTGGCAGGCGGCTTGGTAAAGTGTTGCTTAGGCTCTAATTCGACCAGAGACAACAGATCACCTTCGTTCACCGAAGGCAAGGTATTGTCTTCTTCATTTTTCTTTTTCAATGCGGTTTGAACACGGGTCCAACCGTCAAAGCGCAGGATACGTCCCGTCGCTTTCAGTTCGTAGTCACCCGCCTTCACAGTGAGCTTTGTCGCATCGTATTGAGCAGGTGTCATCTGGCAGGAGACAAACTGACGCCAGATCAACTCATAAAGACGCTGTGCATCACGCTCCATATCGGTTAATGCTGCCGCTTCGACATTCACGTTTGATGGACGAATCGCTTCGTGCGCCTCTTGCGCGCCTTCCTTAGAGCCGTAGCGAATCGGTTCGGCAGGTAAATACTTGGCGCCGTACTCCTTGCCGATCATCTCACGCACGCTGTCTAACGCTTCTTGGCTTAAGTTTGTCGAATCGGTACGCATATAAGTGATGTGACCCGCTTCGTACAAGCGCTGTGCCATCATCATGGTTTTCTTCACTCCAAAGCCTAAGCGAGTACTGGCCGCTTGTTGCAGAGTCGAGGTAATAAAGGGAGCAGAAGGTTTACTTTGGGTCGCTTTATCTTCGCGAGCGATCACTTTAAAGCTGGCTGAAGATAAGGCTTGAACGGCGGCTAACGCTTGCTGCTCATTTGTTGGCTCAAAGGCTGAGTCTAAGTACTTAACCACTTCCATGCGCAGCGCTTCGCTCGCAGGCGTATTCAGCTGTGCATGCACATCCCAAAACTCTTCGGGTACAAAGGCTTTGATTTCGCTTTCACGCTCCACCACAAGACGCACTGCCACGGATTGTACTCGTCCTGCAGATAATCCACGGGCAACCTTCTTCCACAACAGTGGTGACACCATAAAGCCGACGACACGGTCTAAAAAGCGCCGTGCCTGTTGGGCATTGACCATATTGGTATCAAGAGCAGAAGGTTTACTAAAGGCTTCTTGAATCGCAGTTTTGGTGATCTCGTTAAAAACAACACGTTGATACCGTGAAGGATCGCCACCAATCACCTCTTGCAAATGCCAGGCGATGGCTTCCCCTTCACGGTCTAAGTCCGTTGCGAGATAGATTTGGTCAGCAGAATCGGCTAAGGCTTGCAGCTCTTTAACGACTTTCTCTTTACCCGGTAGGATTTGATATTTAGCCGCCCAGCCCTTTTCAGGGTTAACGCCCATACGCGACACCAGCGCCTGGTGGTCTTTCACCTTTTTATATCGCGCCTTTTCTTCTGGCGACATCTTCTTCACTTCGGCGGCGGATTTCACCTTTTCATTGCCGTCAGATGAAGAAGAGGTTGGTAGGTCACGGATATGCCCCACGCTCGATTTAACGATGAATTCTTTGCCAAGATATTTATTAATAGTCTTAGCTTTGGCCGGTGATTCGACAATAACTAGCGATTTACCCATAGTTTGATTTGCGCCAAAAAATCTCAAGAAGGTGGAAATTGGCTCCATATATAGAGGGTTGCATTGAGAGTTTCAAGCTAATCCCTCTTTTATATGTACCAGCGAGTCACTTTTTAATCAAAGTTGAAAAAATGTAAAAAAATAATATTGCGTAATTAAAAACTAATATTTCATTATTTGCCAGCAAGCAAGAAATAGTTATGCATTTATCGTGAAAAAGTCGCTTTGAGCACAAAACCGTGCGCTTGTGCCCACAAAAACCTTCAGTATACTGGGTCGCTTCAGGGACCATTTGAATAAATAATAACCTTCCCTATCACAAGGATAAGCAATGAAGCACTTTGAAGCGAATTTCGACGGACTCGTTGGGCCAACCCACAATTATGCCGGTTTGTCTTTTGGCAATGTGGCCTCACTCAACAACGCCGCTTTAGTCTCAAATCCTAAAGCCGCCGCTAAACAAGGTTTGCAAAAAGCCAAAGCACTCGCTGATTTAGGGATGATCCAAGGCATGTTAGCGCCACAAGAGCGCCCAGATCTTAATACACTGCGCCGAATTGGTTTTTCTGGCAGTGATGCCCAAGTATTACAACAAGCCGCTAAAACCGCGCCTGCGCTGCTTAATGCTTGTTGCAGTGCTTCGAGTATGTGGACGGCGAATGCCGCAACCGTGTCGCCCAGTGCCGACACCCGTGACGGTAAACTGCATTTTACCCCTGCCAACTTAGTCGATAAGTTGCATCGCAGTATCGAGCCCATCACAACGGGGCGCATCTTAACAGCAACTTTCAACGATCCCCACTATTTTCATCACCATAATCATTTACCTGAGCATAATAGCTTCGGTGATGAGGGGGCGGCGAATCATACTCGCCTGTGCCAAGAATATGGTCATGCTGGGGTCGAGCTGTTTGTTTACGGTCAAGAAGCCACCAATCCTAATGCGCCGAGACCACAAAAATATCCCGCCAGACAAACCCTCGAAGCGTCGATGGCGATAGCAAGATTGCACCAACTTGAGGAAGATAACTGCGTCTTTATTCAACAAAATCCCGATGTCATTGATCAAGGGGTATTCCACAATGACGTGATCGCCGTGGGTAACCAAAATGTGCTGTTTTACCATGAGCAGGCATTCTTAAATACACAGGCTAAGTTAGATGAAATAAGACGAAAACTCGATACCGAATTATTCTTTATCGAGGTTCCAACCGCCAAGGTGGCGATTAACGATGCGGTAAAGAGCTACCTCTTTAATACCCAAATCATCACTCTCCCCTCGGGCGAAATGGCCATCATTGCCCCAACGGACTGCCAAGAGAATCCGGCCATTTATGCGTATTTAAATGAGCTACTCACGTTAAATACGCCAATCAAGCAAGTGCTGTATTTCGATGTGAAACAAAGTATGCAAAACGGTGGCGGTCCCGCCTGCTTGCGTTTACGGGTTGCCATGAATGAACGAGAAGTGGCTGCTGTGAATCAACACACTTTACTTAACGATGCTTTATTCGCGCGTTTAAATACCTGGGTGGATAAGCACTATCGCGACCGTTTATCGACTCAAGATTTAGCTGATCCGCAATTAGTGATTGAATCACGCACCGCATTAGATGAGCTCACCCAAATCATGAAATTGGGAAGTGTGTATCCATTCCAACGCTAATGTGATTTGAGCGTAAAATTTGAAGGTAAAAAATAAGGTGCCATTGGCACCTTATTTTTTAAGTTGAAACCTACTTAACGACAATAGGAATGTTCAACACTTCAGAGGTTGTCCCCTCGAGTCCGACATCACTTAATCCCGGGGTCGTGACTGTCACAATCAAGTTACCAGAATCCGCTTGATCGCCACCTTTTAAGCTCACAACAAACTGTCTGCCACCGTTATAGTTGGTGCTTGGCCAAGTATAACTTGTTGAACTGGTTACTGTAGCACCTGAGGCTTTGAAGTTAACCACAGAACCTGCAGGCATTTGCTGGTTATTAATATCAGCAATAGTAAACATCACAGATGCAGTTCCTTTAATACCAATATCAATTTGGTTGTTACCAGCAACATTATCATTGATCACAACGTTTCCAAGCGTCGTTGCATAGGCTTCGCTACTGGACATAACCAGTACCAGCGAACGTCGTACAGAGATTGATGCCTGCGGACTACATTTCACGCCAGAAACTGAAGCATCACAAAGCACACCACTATACTCGCCATCTGCTAAGTTGAACTCACCTTGTCCTGTTGGATTGACTGGATCAATAAAGTCCGTAAAGGTCTCACGTGCACCAGAGGTATCAGTGGTACTTGCTGTCATGTATTTTGGGGTATAAATACCATCTTCGTTATGATCAACATATGCTTCACTTAAATCATAACAGTCACCGCTATTGTCACGACCGCAGTTAGTTGCACTACCCACGAATAAGTTAAATTCACTAGCAGTATCAAGAATGTTGTTGCTGTTCAGATCTGGGAAAGACTCTTCACCAATCGCAGTAGCGGTAATCGTCACGCGTCCGCCATAGGGTTGACCGTAATAGTTGCCATTATAGCTTCCTCCAGCAAGATTCACTTCTTGCTTTAAGAAAGCGGTAGGTTCACTGACTCGTATACCACTACTATCGAAGAAGGGTCCATTCCCATCAACTCCCACTGGACGAGGTTGCTGGCTGGTCCAAACAACAGAACAAACCCCATCTTTAGTTTGGCATGAACTTTCAATTGAACCACCCTCAGCGGTAAACACCACAGCGGTACCATCAGGTACAGGGTTGTTAAAAGCATCGGCTAAACGAGCAGTGACAGTCACTTTAGCACCATCATAGTTCCAACCTTCAACGTTTAATACTGAAGCAGAAAGTGAAAAACTGTCTTGGTCCGGCTTACCCGTTGACACCACTAATACATTGGATTGGCTGGAAATAGTCGAACCGTCTGTACCAAGCGTTGTAGCTGTCACTCGAACAGTTGTCGCCACAGTACCAGAGTTCACAACCGTTTGTACATAACCTTGATTGTTAGATGTCGCCGTTGCAGGCGTTAGACTCAATCCTGCAGAATCATTATTAAGTTTAAAATCTACAACCTTATTAGCTACTGGAATACCATTTGTATTTAACACTCGAAAACGTAATGTGGAAGATTCAACGGTTCCAGTACCTTTAATACCAATATTTTCAGGTGTCGCATCAACAAAAACAATACTTCCAACACTTGCAGGTAATACATTAATCTTACCTGTGGCTGATAAGTTTTTGCCTCCTACGTCGGCAGTAACAGTGATATTGTCATCACCTTCACAGCCTTTCGCAAGATAGGTACTGGTTGCCTGTCCACCAACAGCGGTGACTGGAGTGCTAAGTACTGCTTCTGGGGATGCCTTATTAGAACAAGTCGAGGCGAATTTAACATCGACTGGCTCAGTAAATGGATTACCGTCACTGTCTTGCAGCAGAATAGAAACGGTTGCAGTGCCACCAGCAGATAGGGTCGTAGCACTCACATCAGCTTTGCCTGACACAAAAGGTGAACCACTGCCCATTAGGACATTGGTCGCTCCCACAACAAACACTTGTTCACCAAATTCACCAGTGTTTAGTGATGCTTTGGCTGTACCTGCGCCAGGAGTACTCCCTGCGTACAAATTAACGCTCGCTTTACCATTCGCGTCTGTAATTGCTGTTTTTACAGGAAGATCGCCAATAGTAGTATCAAAAGTAACAATGGCCGCTTTGGATAATCCAGTGACAGTGGCAGTTAAAATACCTGGGGTCGTCGATGTAATACTATCAATCGCGTTACCAGCAGAGTCTGTCAGTTTTAGAGTCACTTGAGCTCCGCCACCAGCTTGACCGCCGTCACCCGCCATTACAAAACCTATTTTGCCGGATTCACCACTATCAATCTTTGCACTAACAGTGCCAGCACCTGCAATAGTGGCCGTATTTAAAATAATAGAGGCAACACCTTCACTATTTGTTAATGCAGTTGCCGCAGCAGGGAAAAAAGACCCCATGTTTGAATTACTCAAACTAAAAGTGACCAATTCACCCGCTAACGCTCCAACCTTCGAATCGACCACCTTAGCTGTAACAGTGGCAGGCGCATTCGCGGATATATTGGTATTTGAAATCCCCATAGTGACAGTAATAACACTGGGGGTTGGAGTGGTGCCAGTGCCATCGTCGGAGATATTACCTCCGCCGCCACATGCGACCAAGAAAAGTGAACATAATCCTGCGAGAAAAACCTTATACGCTGACTTCATTGTCAGGCTCCCTGTTACTCTGATGATAATACTAAGATTGACGCCTTTAACTTATAGGCTAACATTACACAATTTTCACCTAACTTTTCCAATACTCTCTTATTTTATTTCTCATATTTTGCAGTCAGTTTAACATCGGAACTCATTTAAACTTCTGCATTTTCTTGCTAGGCTTGTCGTCGCCAATATTAGAATGTATAAAAAACACACAGGAATCCCCATGGCAACCTTATTACAAAAGAAATTCGGCCTTACAAGCAAAATTCTGTTCGGTATGGCAACAGGTATTGCTTTAGGTCTCATACTCCGCAACGTCTTTCCAGAAAGCGATATCGTAAAAGACTATATTACTGAAGGTTTCTTACATGTTATCGGCACTATCTTTATCTCAAGTTTGAAAATGCTAGTGGTTCCACTGGTATTTATTTCATTAGTTTGTGGCACTTGCTCACTGAGTGAACCTTCAAAATTAGGTCGTTTAGGCGGCAAAACATTAGCCTTTTATTTATTCACAACAGCGATTGCTTTAATTCTCGCCATTGTCAGCGCGGTATTAGTTCATCCAGGTAATGCTTCGCTCGCTTCCGAAAAAATGGAGTACACAGCCAAAGAAGCGCCTAGTCTTTCGAGCGTCCTAATCAATATAGTGCCAACGAATCCGATGCAAGCCATGAGCGAAGGCAATATGCTGCAGATTATTATCTTTGCGGTGATTTTTGGCTTTGCGATTGCGCATATTGGCGAACGTGGGAAACGTGTTGCTGCGTTATTTGAAGATTTAAATGAAGTGATCATGCGGGTCGTTACGCTGATCATGCAGCTTGCGCCTTACGGGGTGTTTGCACTGATGGCAAAACTGGCTTTAACGCTAGGTTTGGGAACATTCGAAAGTGTGGTCAAGTATTTCTTTGTCGTGTTGGTGGTGTTACTCATCCACGCCTTTATCGTCTACCCGACCCTGCTTAAGTTATTCTCAGGCTTAAATCCGCTGATCTTTATTCGTAAGATGCGTGATGTGCAGTTGTTTGCCTTTTCAACCGCAAGCTCAAACGCCACCTTACCGATTACGATTGAGGCGTCTGAGCACAGACTCGGTGTTGATAATAAAATTGCCTCTTTCACCCTGCCATTAGGTGCCACCATTAACATGGATGGCACGGCGATTATGCAAGGTGTCGCTACTGTATTTATCGCCCAAGTCTTTGGTATTGAGTTAACCATTACCGATTATGCTGCCGTTGTTGTCACCGCGACCTTAGCGTCAATCGGTACTGCTGGGGTTCCGGGCGTAGGCTTGATCATGTTAGCTATGGTGCTTAACCAAGTTGGTCTGCCCGTTGAAGGTATTGCCCTCATTATCGGTGTTGACCGATTGCTGGATATGGTGCGCACCGCGGTTAACGTAACAGGCGATTGCGTCGCGACTGTGGTGATTGCCAAATCCGAAGGCGAATTTAACGAAACCGTATTCAACAATACCCAAGCCGGTAAAGTTGCCGGTAACTTCGATGAACAAGTGCATAAAGTAGAATAATCCTCACTTTCAATTGCATCTACTAAAAAGCCCAACTCAGTTGGGCTTTTTTATTTGTCTTATCCTGATTTTGTGAACAAGCAAATAGAATAGTTCTTTAAAACCCATTACATTAGTCCTCGTCAATATAGAAAGATAGAGTGGAAAACTATGTGGTGGAGAGTGAGCTGGATTATTGTCGCCTTTTGGCTGTTAAGCGCGCATTTTCTACGCTATGACCAGCTTATATTAACTGGCCTATTTGCATTCGCGCCTATGGGTTTACTCATCAAACACCCTGTCGTCATTCGACTACTGCAAGCGATATTATTCATCAGTGTGGTTATCGTTTGGGGCACAACCGCAATCGATGCGGTACAAATGCGTATCGCCCACGACGCGCCTTGGATAAGGCTGGCAATCATCATGGGTGGCGTGATGCTCTTTAGTCTTGGCGCGGTATGGAGTGCGAACGGAATTTGGCGCAACAGAGCACGTTATAGCAAGACGGCATTCTAGCGTTCAGAAACATCACTAAATTGCTTTAAAGACAATAAATTAGTACTTATTTTAGCCACTGCTTTAGCTTGGTCAGCCGAGGTTAAGTTGCCATTGGCTAAAATAAGACAATATTTGGCTCCCGCGTATATTTTGCGTACACTGAGCCCAGTCGACTTTAAGGCATGAGAATTATGAGAATTTTGGTTGTTGAAGATGATCTTATTTTATCCCACCATCTAAAAGTGCAGTTAAGCGATTTGGGCAACCAAGTCCAAGTCGCCCTCACCGCCAAGGAAGGATTCTTCCAAGCGACGAACTATCCCATCGATGTGGCTATCGTTGATTTAGGTTTACCCGATCAAGACGGCATTAGTCTTATACAACAATTACGTGAAGAAGGCGTTAAGGCGCCTATCTTAATCCTCACGGCCCGAGTTAACTGGCAAGATAAAGTCGAAGGCCTCAACGCGGGTGCCGACGACTATTTAGTGAAACCCTTCCAGAAAGAAGAGTTAGTCGCCAGACTCGACGCTTTAGTCAGACGCAGCGCAGGCTTTGTTAAACCCGTTATTACCAGTGGTGAGTTAAAGCTGGATCTTGCCGCCAAACAGGTCACCCTCGCGAATGAAGTCATGGAAGTCACCGCTTTCGAATACCTCATCTTGGAATATCTGATGCGCCATTGCCATGAAGTCGTCGCCAAACAGCGGCTACTGGATGTGATTTACGGCGACAAAGAAGGCGATCCTAACACCATTGAGGTCATGGTGAGCCGTCTACGTAAAAAACTTACCCGCGATGGTATCGACAACCCGATTGTGACCATCCGTGGCCAAGGTTATAAATTCAATCTGCCATGCAATTAAGACTCAAAATGAAGAAACGTCTGCTCACGCGGATGTTTCTCACCTCATTATCAATCATCACCTTAGTCGGATTTGGCCTCGCATGGATGGTCAATATTCTGCATGCGCAAAATAGCTACAACGAAGAAACTGCGCAGCTGATCGCCGAGATCCCCCAAGTCGCCGCCGAGTTGAGGGAACATGACTTAATCCCCGACACTAGCGCTTGGTTGGAGGAAAATAACAAGCAAGAACGCTATGTGATGGCGAGCTGCGATGAAAAATTTAAGCAAGTATGGACATCTTCCCTCGCCGTTGACCGAGGATTGTTTGATACTTGCGAGCGTTTCAACGAAATCCGCAACGACTCCCCGCCCTACTACCTGACCATGGCCGATGACAGAGGTTACTTCGTGTATTTACTCGCGGTCGAAATCGCGGGGGTGCACTACAACCTGCTGGTGATGAAAGATGCCGCCAAACTCGAGCAGGAATACAGCAAATTCAGTAAACGCACCTATATCCGTTTGGCCATGGTGCTCGCCCTCGCGCTGATCCTGCTTGTCAGTGCGGCTTATTGGGGGATGCGTCCGTTGGTACGGATGCAAAATGAATTGCAATCGATTAACCAAGGTAAGACGAAGTCGCTTTCAGAGGGTTACCCTGTTGAGCTTGAAGGGGTCACTCAAGCGCTTAACCAACTCTTACAACAATCAAGCGCGCAACAGCAACGCTATCAAAATGCGATGAACGATCTGGCCCACAGCCTAAAAACCCGTCTTGCCGCCGTGCACGCCATTACCGATGACACGAGTCTCAGTAAACAATCTGCCAATGAAAAAATCATGGAGCAGATCAGCCAAATGGATCAACTGGTTAAATATCAACTTAAACGTGCCATGTTGGGGCGCCAAGGCTTGAAACAAGAGCACACAACTATCGCCCCGCTCGTCGATCAACTCGCGCAAATGTTATTTAAGATTTACCGCGAAAAACAGGTGCAATTTAAGGCTAACATCCCCACAAACCTGCAGTTTCCGGGCAATAAGGGCGACTTGATGGAGCTATGTGGCAACCTGATGGAAAATGCCTTCCGTTTGTGTATCAGCCAAGTTCAGGTCAGCGCCCGTTATACGGATCAAGGTGATTTTGAATTAATCGTCGAAGATGACGGACCAGGGGTTGAAGAGAAGCTGCGCCAAAAAATCATTCAGCGGGGCGTGAGAGCCGACACCCAATCTCCAGGCCAAGGCATTGGCTTAGCCGTGTGTGATGAGATTGTCAGCAGTTATGGCGGCGAACTCAGCATTGAAGAAAGCCACTTAGAGGGCGCGCGCTTTCGCATTCACATCCCCGTCTAAATAAGTCCTAGGATTTTATGCATATACCGCGTATAACTGCTCGGCGCGGTTAAACATCACCCATGACGTGGCAATATATTTATCGTTACTGATAGGCATATTGCCGCGATGGGAATGGGTAAAGCCCGCGGGCGCAATCACCATAGTGCCTTTCTTTGGCGAAATCTTACGCTGCTGGTAATAAAACTCGGTTTCTCCGCCCTCTTCCACATCGTTCAAATAAAACATATACAGCACGACACGGTGCAGCGCCTCATTGTGGTTTAGCTGGGGAAATTGCTCCGAGTGCCAGTGGGGATATCCGCCTTTATTTTGCTGATATTTCTGCACATTGATGCTGCCACTGCGGTATAAATATTTAACTAAGGCTTCGGCTCTTGGCTTGCCGAGGCGCTCAAAATTATTCGGCGTTAAGGTTACAGCTTGACCTTGCTCGTCACTCACCGAAACCGCCACCGCGCCCATTAAGGCCATAGAATACTTAGTAAAATAATCCGTGGAGCCCTTTAGGGTATAAGATAACAGTTCATTCTTGATGGGTTGTAAATCGGCAAAATTATCTAAGGTGAGATCGCGGCTGATCTTCTTTTCGAGGTCGACACCATTACCCGTTTGACCATCGACCACACCGGCATGTTGTTCAAATGCAAGAATGAGACGATCACATAGGTCATCGGGTAACGCATTAGGGTATACTTCAATAAAGTCCATATATGCTCAGTGCTTCGGCTATTTTCTACCCTTACTATGCTGACACGTTAGTTAAGTAATTGTAAAGCTGCATCATTGATATAAAATAACCCCATTGGCTTCACGATAACAAGAATATGAAAAAAAGCTGTAAAGTTTCAGTCCATCAATTACAGGTCGGCAATTTTGTGCGTTTGCCCGTGGCTTGGAAAGATCACCCTTTTTTATTCAGTAGCTTTCACATCAAACAAGCTGCGCAGATTGAGCTCATTAAAAATCTGGGCATCGAATTCGTGATTGTCGATTTAGAGCGCAGTGAAACCACCCCCTTAAATCCAGATGCCGTTAATCCAATAAAATTGCCGCCGACGGCCGAGATCAATGTGTTAAAAAACGACATGGATCAATACAAGGCCGAGCAAATCGAAGTGCAAAAAAAGCTGCGCCGCGATATCCATAAAACCGAGCAAAACTTTACCCGCTCGGTGGCTATGATGCGCAGTCTTATTGCTAAGCTTCGCAATCGCCCACTCAATGCCGTGGATGATGCCAAGGATTTAGTCCATACCATTGTCGAGCAACTGTTAACCTCCGATAACCTAGTACTGCATTTAATGAGTGATGCTAAACAGGATGAGAGCATCTATTACCACTCATTAAACGTAGCCATTCTCTCTATGCTCATCGCCAAGGAGATGGAATGGGATCGCAGCGAAATCGAATTGGTCGGTTTAAGTGCGTTGTTTCACGATGTCGGCAAACTTAAAGTACCACCGCAAATTTTGAAAAAGACCACACCATGGTCGGCGCCAGAGCTGAATTTTATCAAGCAACATCCGCTGCTGGGGATTGAACTGCTTAAACTGGCCGATAACTTCCCAGAAGCCGCCTTGCCACCCATTACCAATCACCATGAGTTTCTCGATGGTACCGGTTATCCAAAAGGTTTAAAAGAAGCAGATCTGGATAAAATTTCCCAACTATTGGCCGTAGTGAACGAGTACGACTCGCTTTGTTATCCGAGTAATCAAGGTAAGGCGCGTATGCCCTATGCCGCCTTGGGCTATTTATATAAGCAGTACAAAACCAAATTAAATCAGGAATATATTGGCAAGATGATCAAAATGCTCGGCATTTATCCGCCAGGGAGTGTGGTGGAGTTGTCGAGCGGTCAATATGCCATGGTGATGTCGGTCAATCTGCAAAAACTACTTTGCCCGAAAATCCTTGTGTATGATGCACTGGTGCCCAAAGATCAGGCGCCGATTGTCGATCTTGAAGTCGAAGGGATAACGATAGTCCGCTGTCTGCCGCCCGCCGCACTGCCTGAAAAAGTACACGAGTACCTCAATCCTCGCGAGCGCGTGAGCTACTATTTTGGCGGCGATAGTCGTAAATAATCCATAAAGAGATTCATTTGCCCAATAAAAAGCCGGAGTGACTCCGGCTTTTTGTCTCTTTCGAAATCATTGAATGTCTATTACAGCCAATGCTTACGTTTAAAGAAGAAATACGTGCCCGCAGCACTGGCGAGCATCATCATGATTGCCATCGGATAACCATATTGCCAACCTAACTCAGGCATACCATGGAAGTTCATCCCGTAGCTACTGGCAATCAAAGTGGGCGGCAGAAACACCACAGCGGCAACCGAGAAGATTTTAATGATCTTATTCTGCTGTAAGCCACTGAAACCCATGGCAGCATCAAGCAGGAAGTTTAACTTATCGAAGATAAACTGACTGTGGGGCATTAACGACTCGATATCCGAGAGCATTTCCCGTAAGTCTTTCAAATGTTCATCGGACAATTGACCGCGGTAGTAGCGCTGCATATAACGCAGTGAGCGCTGGGTATCGAGCAAGCTCAATCGAATTTTACCGTTGGAGTCTTCCTGCAAGGTAATAAGCTTGAACACATCATCGAGTTCTTCGCTGTCGAACACTTGCTCACCGACATTTTCGAGCACGGTATACACATCCTCAATCAAGTCAGAGAGGTAATCCACTTTGAGGTTAAACAGCTCGAGGAACAATTCCTGCGGGGTTGAGACTTCGAGTCGCCCTAAACGTAAATAGTTACGCAACAAACGGATAAGGCCGACATCCTCCTCACGTATGGTCAACAGGAAATTCGTCCGCAAGTTGAAGGAAACGTTCACCCCACGTACGTCTTGTCCCACCCGCTGGGGGAATAACGAATTGATATGTAAGCCGTCGCTGTTTTGATAAAAACGCGCCGAGGCCTCAATCTCGTTGATATCCTCTTCGTCGGGCACTTCTTCAACGGAAAAACGACTTAACCATTCTCGCTCTGCATCATCAGGTTTATAGAGATCCAACCATATGGTCGACGCCGGAATACTGTCTTGTGTGTTAATCTCAGTGACCGTCAGTTGACGGTTTTCGTAGACATAGGCAGTAATCATGTGTCCTCCTGAAAAAAACTTAAGCTAAAAAGTCCACTTAAGTGCAGGCTAAAAAATTGTCGCTAGTTTAACGCATAACTTAGTAATGAAAAGGCGGGAGCGATAAATTCATAAAATAAATCTGTGTTAGTCTTCGAGAATTTCCAGCCGCTCCGCATTAGAAAAGCGAATATGTACGCCCTCAACCGTCACCATTTTGGCCTCAGAGATATCCCCTTTACGCGCCTTGTACACGCCGGATAACACCCCTGCAGGGGATACTATCATCACAGTCACGACTTTATGTTGATCGTACCAATACCACACACTGTAGCTTAAAAGACTCAGCCCCAGCAGTAAAAATGCGCCCCGCATGCCGTAACGGCGCCACAGACTCTGCATCGGCGGAAAATCCACCGAAGTGGCAGACGCCTGCTTAGGACGCTGGCTGGCCAGCAGTAAAATCGCCATAATGATAACGGCTAAGGTGAGCAGCAGTTTTGTTAACAAGGAACACTCCAGAGGGCGGGACTTAGCTGATTATAATCGACATTGAAATTCGAAACTGTCATTAAGATCAAGCTTATGCAACACAATATCACGACTGTATAACCGCATATTTCAATATCAGGCTAACAGCAGAAGATAACAACTTATCACTTATCACTTAACTGAGAAAATCGAGTCAATTGAAAGTCGAGTCAATACAAAGCGATGACACGCTATGCATCTACACAGCGGCAGATGAGGCGCCCTAGAATGCCTCAAACTGCGCGGCCATGCGTCGTATTTGATTTAGCGGCACACCATGACGATTACGCTCGGCACACAGTTGTTGATGCGCGCGGTCTAAAGGCTCGCCCACCAGAACGATACGCACTTGATAACCTAAGGCTTTCGCTGCCGCCTCATAGGCCATGTATTCCCAGCGGCAAAGATTCGTGTTGTCACAAATCACGATAGGCTGAGCGCTACTGAGCGCTTGAATAAACGCGGTTAAATTACGTTGATGGTATTCGGAGAGTTTTTTCGCATCGAATCGATACTCCTCTCCTTCGTAGAAAAAACTATCGGTCGAAAAAATGCCGCCTTGGCGAACGCGCAGCGCCTCTTCTAACGGTAGATTAGCAACAAACTGCTCGACCCAATGGGATTTACCGCTTCCCGGTAATCCTCGCATAATAATCGCCAGTTTTTGCGTCATACACTCGCTGCTCATTGTTTTAAATCGACCCGGTTAAATCAGATTAGACTCGGCTAAATCGGAGCCAATCACTTTACCTGCGAGTATGGTATCGACCAATTTAGGCACCAACTCCCCCGCTTTACCGGTTAAATGATATTGGAACTGGCTGTGTCTGTCGGGTGTGACTAAATTAACTTCCACCGTTTGCGCGCCATGATGATTGGCCGTATCGACAAACCCTGCCGCCGGATACACAGTACCCGAGGTGCCAATGGCGATAAACAAATCGCAGTTATCGAGCGCATCGTGAATTCTGTCCATCCCCAGCGGCATTTCGCCAAACCACACCACATGGGGGCGCAATCGTTGCGCCGGAATACAGCAAGTACAACAGTTATTGGGGCCGAAGGGTTCTCTCAATAAAAAAGTTTGGCGAGAGCGTGGACAGCGACCTTTGGATAATTCGCCATGCATGTGCAATAAGCGCCGTGAGCCAGCCCTTTCATGTAAGTCATCGATGTTTTGAGTCACGACCAATAATTGTCCGGCAAATTCCGCTTCTAGCTTAGCTAACGCCAGATGCGCCGCATTGGGCATCACGGCGCCACTGTGCAATTGCTCCCAACGACTGTTATAAAATCGTTCAACCAGTTGGGTATCGCGGGCATAACCTTCAGGAGTGGCCACGTCTTCAATATGATGTTCTTCCCATAGACCATCTTGATCGCGAAAGGTACGTAATCCCGATTCGGCAGAAATGCCCGCGCCAGTTAACACCACAATATGCTGGTACATACCGCTTCCTTTTATTGTAATTATTCTGTCCATTGTCCCGACATTTGCGCGTCGTGAACATTATTCCTTGGTATAACCTTACAAAAACTATGCTTGAATTGCCGCAATTTATTGCAATTTCGCGCTAAGTGACACAATTTATCTGCATATAGACCCATAAAGCTAGAACAAAGGTTTAAGTTTTTAATTTGACCCCCTATAATGGCATTCACTATCCACGGATGAACCTATTGGTTCTGCAATCAAGAGATTAGCAATGACAGATGGAAATCAAGCGCTCAAAAAAGCCGGTTTGAAAATCACCCTGCCACGAGTCAAGATCCTCGAACTGATGCAAGGACCTGAAAACCAACATATCAGTGCAGAAGACTTATACAAGAAACTGCTCGATTTAGGTGAAGAAATTGGTCTAGCAACAGTTTACCGTGTATTAAACCAGTTTGATGATGCCGGTATCGTATCTCGCCACCACTTCGAAAGTGGCAAGGCGGTATTCGAGTTATCGACTCAACACCACCACGATCACTTAGTGTGCCTTTCTTGCGGCAAAGTGATTGAGTTTTCAGACGAAGTGATTGAACGTCGCCAAGACGAGATCGCCAGCAAGTACAACATTAAACTGACCAACCACAGCTTATATTTGTACGGTCATTGCACTAACGATAAGTGCGATCATAACGACGAGTAAGCAGATTTAGCTCAATCTGGATATCAACCAGACAAGCCTAATAAAAAACCAGCCATCTAGGCTGGTTTTTTTATCGAAACGCTCAAGCACTGTTAGAGCACCTTCGCGTACACATTCACTTTATGCCCCATAAACTCGCTAGGTTCACGCCAATGCATGCCTATGCGTTTAGCAACGCCTTCAGAGCCAATGTTACCCTCTAGGATCAAGGCAATGATTTGCGTAATACCAAACTGCGGAAACACGCTGATTGCCGCTTGAGCAGCTTCGGTACCAATCCCCTTGCCCCAATACTCGGGAAAATAGCGATAGCCAATTTCGACTTCGTTATATTCAGGAATAAACTTTGGCCCGCAAAAGCCAATCACTTTATTATCGGCTTTATGCTCGACGGCCCAGCGACCAAATCCACGCTGCTGATAATCCTGCGAAATCACGTTATGGAACAGTTCACGTGCCTGCTCACGCTCAGTAAAAGGCACGGTTGGAATGTATTTCAACATCGCAGGGTTACTGTTCATCAAATAGAGGGCATCGATATCCTGCTCGGTAAATGGTCTGAGTATTAAACGCTCTGTTTGTATAATCATTTTGGCTTCCTTCATATTGCCCTCTACACACTAATATCCAGCGCTGCGATTAACGGTGGAAGTCACCGCTACGCTCTGGCTGATAAACGATTTCTTCGATACGCACTTTGACCATTGAGCCACCTGGGCCTGGCCATTCGATTTCATCCCCTTGGGATAAACCCAATAAGGCACTGCCCACGGGAGCGAGGATAGAAATGGTGCCCTCACCTGCCGCATCCTTGGGATAAACTAACCGTAAGCAGAAGGTATCCTGACTGGATGACACGCTAAATTTCACTTCAGAATTCATCGTCACCACATTACCGGGCATCTGCGCTGCGGGCACAATGTCGGCTCGGTCGAGTTCCGCCTCCAATGCCGCGCGCCCTGGGAAGGCGTTCGCCGGTAATGACTCCAATAGACGCTCGAGTCTTTCTAAATCGATTTCTGAAATAATGATCTTTGGTGTTTTCACAGTCTTTCCCTCGTGTAAATAGATGTCCCTTAGGGTTAAACATCTGTGCTGGCCTATCCTCCCCCAATGGGATAAACCGATATAAAAATACGCTCGCAGCTTAACGCCGCAATCGCGTGATAATTAAGTACAAGATTTATTGCTGAACAGCCGTGGTGCCATAAGCGCAGGGCTTAGGGTTGTGGCTCTACTAATGCATTCGCACGTCAATCAGGTGATGACGCTCGGTAGAGAGGCTCAATCTAACCCTTTGTAAATAAAAATGCTAGCCTGCGCGGTGTTAGCTTTGCCCACTCTCACACTTTAGTGCTCGACACTCGCTAACAGACGCGCAATAAAAAAGGCGCCTTAGGCGCCTTTTCGTGTGTTAACGGTTAGATTACCAACCCGTTTTAGCACGCAGCGCTTTGCCGATATCCGCTAACGAGCGGACAGTTGTCACGCCCGCTGCTTCTAATGCAGCAAATTTGTCAGCAGCAGTACCTTTACCGCCAGCAATGATCGCACCCGCGTGACCCATACGTTTACCAGCAGGAGCAGTTACACCCGCGATGTAAGACACAACTGGTTTAGTCACGTTAGCTTTGATATAAGCAGCCGCTTCTTCTTCAGCAGTACCACCGATTTCACCGATCATCACGATGGCTTCAGTCTGTGGATCGTTTTGGAACATTTCCAATACGTCGATGAAGTTAGTACCTGGGATTGGGTCACCACCGATACCTACGCAAGTAGATTGGCCGAAACCTTCGTCAGTAGTTTGCTTAACCGCTTCATAGGTCAGCGTACCTGAACGAGAAACGATACCCACTTTGCCTTTTAAGTGAATGTGGCCTGGCATAATACCAATCTTACATTCACCTGGGGTGATAACACCTGGGCAGTTAGGGCCGATCATGCGAACGCCAGTTTCTTCTAGCTTCACTTTCACTTCCAGCATATCCAGTGTTGGGATACCTTCAGTGATACAGACGATCAGCTCGATACCACCGTCGATTGCTTCAAGGATGGCATCTTTACAGAAAGGAGCAGGAACGTAGATAACAGAAGCGGTTGCACCAGTAGCAGCGACAGCGTCTTTCACAGTGTTGAACACTGGCAGACCTAAGTGCTCAGTACCGCCTTTACCTGGAGATACACCACCAACCATTTGCGTACC
This sequence comes from Shewanella mangrovisoli, assembly GCF_019457635.1. NCBI lineage: Bacteria > Pseudomonadati > Pseudomonadota > Gammaproteobacteria > Alteromonadales > Shewanellaceae > Shewanella > Shewanella mangrovisoli. Next base: position 2,004,494 of record NZ_CP080412.1, on the reverse strand, counting down.
GTAATCGATAGCTTGTTGAGAGTGGAAAGTACCTTGACCACCGGTAAAGCCTTGGCAGATTACCTTGGTATCTTTGTTAATTAATACAGACATTATTTGCCCTCCGCAGCTTTAACTACTTGCTCAGCCGCATCAGTCAGACTGTTAGCTGCAATGATATCAAGACCTGATTTAGCTAATACTTCACGGCCTAATTCAGCGTTAGTACCTTCTAAACGCACTACAACTGGCACTTTAACGCCAACTTCTTTAACAGCGCCAATGATACCTTCTGCGATCATGTCACAACGTACGATACCACCGAAGATGTTAACCAGAACGGCTTTCACATTGCTGTCAGACAGAATGATCTTGAATGCTTCAGCAACACGTTCTTTAGTCGCGCCACCACCTACGTCGAGGAAGTTAGCTGGCTTGCCGCCATGCAGGTTAACGATGTCCATAGTACCCATCGCCAGACCAGCACCGTTCACCATACAACCTACGTTTCCGTCCAGCGCAACATAGTTCAGTTCGAACATTGCAGCGTGAGCTTCACGGGCGTCGTCTTGAGATGGATCGTGCATTGCTTTGATTTTTGGTTGACGGAACAGTGCGTTACCATCGATACCAATTTTACCGTCTAAGCAGTGCAGGTTACCTTCAGTGGTGATAACCAGTGGGTTGATTTCCAGCAGAGCGAAATCGTGGTCAACAAACATAGTCGCCAGACCCATGAAGATCTTGGTGAATTGCTTCATTTGAGTTGGGTTTAAGCCCAGTTTGAAGCCAAGATCACGTGCTTGGTATGGTTGAGGACCAGTCAGTGGATCGATGATCGCTTTGTGAATGAGTTCTGGCGTTTCTTCGGCCACTTTCTCAATCTCAACACCACCTTCAGTTGACGCCATGAACACTACGCGACGGGTAGCGCGGTCAACTACTGCACCTAAGTACAGTTCGTTAGCGATGTCGGTGCAGCTTTCTACTAAAATTTTAGCAACCGGCTGACCTTTCTCATCTGTTTGATAAGTCACCAGATTTTTGCCTAACCAGTGTTCGGCAAAGGCTCTGATTTCTTCTTTATCGCCAGTGACTTTAACGCCACCCGCTTTACCGCGGCCGCCTGCGTGTACTTGACACTTAACAACCCATAAATTTCCGCCAATACGGCCTGCCGCTTCTACAGCTTCTTGGGCTGTATCACATGCAAAACCTTCTGACACTGGTAAACCATATTCGGCAAATAGGGATTTTGCCTGATACTCATGCAAATTCATGATGATCTATCCGTATACTTCTAATCAAATCCAACTGGCCCCACGGGGCCAGTCACGAGGGTATGTCTGACGCTTGTCTTTAACTAACAGGCTAAACTTTATCGTTTAGCGCGTTAGATTATAGGTCAAGTAGCAGACGAGTTGGGTCTTCCAAGAAGTCTTTAATGGCGACTAAGAAGCCAACTGACTCACGGCCATCGACAATACGATGGTCATATGAGAGAGCTAGGTACATCATGGGCAGGATTTCAACCTGACCATTGACTGCCATTGGGCGGTCTTTAATGGCGTGCATGCCTAAAATCGCGCTTTGTGGCAGGTTTAAAATTGGAGTAGACATTAACGAGCCGAATACACCACCGTTAGTCACAGTGAAGTTACCGCCAGTCATATCAGCCACAGTCAGCTTGCCATCTCGGCCTTTGATCGCCAGATCGCGTACTGCTTTTTCGATATCAGCTAGGCTCATGGTATCGGTGTCACGCAGTACTGGGGTGACCAGACCACGAGGAGTCGATACTGCGATGCTGACGTCGAAGTAGTTGTGGTAAACGATATCGTCACCGTCGATTGACGCGTTCACTTCTGGGAAGCGTTTCAGTGCTTCAGTCACCGCTTTCACGTAGAAAGACATGAAACCTAAACGGATACCGTGGCGCTTTTCAAAGATATCTTGGTATTGCTTACGGATATCCATGATTGGCTTCATGTTCACTTCGTTGAACGTCGTGAGCATTGCAGTAGAGTTTTTCGCTTCTAATAAACGGTTAGCGATAGTCTTACGTAAACGTGTCATTGGAACACGTTTCTCGCTACGACCAGCAGCGAGTGGTTGTACCGCAGGAGCCGCTGGAGCTGCAGCCGCTTTAGGTGCAGACTTGATAAAGGCTTCGACGTCTTCTTTAGTGATACGGCCACCGACACCAGTGCCCTTCACTTTGCTCGCATCAACATTGTGCTCAGCCAGTAAACGACGTACTGATGGGCTTAATGCATCGTTAGACTCTTCAGTCGCAGCAGCGGCAACAGGTGCAGCAGCTTCGGCTTCGGCTTTAGTCACTTCTTGACCAGAAACCGCACCCGCGATGAACTTAGCAATCACTTGCTCGCCCAGAACGGTATCGCCTTCTTGGAACAGGAATTCACCGATGTGACCATCTTCTGGTGCAACCACTTCCAGTACGACTTTGTCAGTTTCAATATCAACCAGATTTTGATCACGAGAAACTTGCTCACCCACTTTTACGTGCCAAGTGGCGATAGTTGCATCGGCAACAGATTCTGGCAGTACGGGTACCTTGATTTCGATACTCATGAAAAACGATCCTTTTTTATAAAATGTCTATTACTACAGTCTTAGCTATTACAGCTTTAGGGCACTGTTCACTAAAGATTCTTGTTGGTGAGCATGCAGCTCAGGGTAACCACAGGCTGGTGCAGCAGATGCTTCACGGCCAGCATAGGTCAGTTTTGCACCCGCAGGGATAGCAGCCCAGAAGTGATGTTGGCTAGAGTACCAAGCCCCCTGGTTTTGCGGCTCTTCCTGACACCATACAAAATCAGTCACATGTTGGTAGTCAGCTAAGGCTGCAACCATTTCTTCATGTGGGAACGGATATAACTGTTCGACACGGATTATTGCGATGTTATTGATGTTTTCTTTACGGCGTTTTTCCAGTAGCTCGAAGTACACCTTACCGCTACAGAACACGACGCGATCGACTTTGCTCGCTTCTAACGTATCGATTTCACCGATCACGTTTTGGAAGGTGCCATTAGCCAATTCTTCCATGCTAGAAACCGCTAATGGGTGACGTAGCAATGACTTAGGTGACATCACCACCAGTGGACGGCGCATTGGGCGCACCACTTGGCGACGCAGCATATGGTAAACCTGTGCTGGCGTTGATGGCACACACACTTGCATGTTGTGGTTAGCACACAGCTGCAAGAAACGCTCTAAACGGGCGCTTGAGTGTTCTGGACCTTGACCTTCGTAACCGTGTGGTAACAGCATGGTCAGACCGCATAGACGGCCCCACTTCTGCTCACCTGACGACAGGAACTGGTCGATAACCACTTGAGCACAGTTAGCGAAGTCGCCGAATTGGGCTTCCCAAATCGCCAGACCACCAGGCTCTGCTGTGGTGTAGCCGTATTCGAAGGCCAGTACTGACGCTTCAGACAATACTGAGTCAGTGATGTCGATTGGACCTTGGTCTTCAGACAGGTTGCGCAGTGGCATATAGGTGGTTGCATCGTTTTGGTTGTGCAGAACCGCATGACGGTGGAAGAAAGTACCACGGCCAGAGTCTTGACCAGTAATGCGAACGCGCTTGTTGTCTTCAAGAATCGTGGCGTACGCTAAGGTTTCAGCAAAGCCCCAGTCGAGTAATTTCTCACCTTTTGCCATAGCAACGCGATCGCCGTAAATCTTAGCAACGCGTGAATGCAGTGGGTGGCTCTCTGGCACGTAGCTCAGCTTATCAGCGAGATTTTGCAGACGCTCAAGTGGTAGAGATGCTTGATACGCTTCGTCCCACTCACGGCCAATGTAAGGAGTCCAATCCACTGTGTGCAGTGTCATTGGGCGCCATTCTTTCACCACACAGTCACCTTGGTCTAAGGCGTCACGGTAGGTGTTGATCATGCTGGTCACTTCATCAGCGCCAATGCTGTTTTCGGCGATCAGTTTGTCAGCGTAGATCTTACGTGGCGTTGGGTGTTTCTTGATCTTGGCATACATCAATGGCTGAGTTGCACTTGGCTCGTCAGCTTCGTTGTGGCCATGACGGCGGTAACACACTAAGTCAATCACCACGTCACGTTTAAACTCGTTACGGTAATCAACAGCAAGCTGAGCAACAAAGGCAACGGCTTCTGGATCGTCAGAGTTCACGTGGAAAATCGGTGCCTGAACCATCTTAGCGATGTCAGTACAGTATTCAGTTGAACGCACATCGAAGTGGTTTGAAGTGGTAAAACCAACTTGGTTGTTTACCACGATGCGGATGCTGCCGCCCACTTTAAAGCCACGGGTTTGAGACATGTTGAATGTCTCTTGCACGATACCTTGACCCGCAATTGCAGAGTCACCGTGGATCGTGATTGGCATCACCTGTAAACCGTCTTTACAACCACGGCGGTCTTGACGAGCACGTACAGAGCCCATGACCACAGGGTTAACGATTTCAAGGTGAGATGGGTTAAAGGCCAGTGCTAAATGCACATTGCCACCCGGCGTTTCGAAATCTGAAGAGAAACCTTGGTGGTATTTTACGTCGCCTGAACCGTGGGTATCGGCGTGCTTACCGGCGAACTCGTCAAACAGTTCGGCTGGACGCTTACCTAACACGTTCACCAGTACGTTTAAACGACCACGGTGAGCCATACCAACGACGATTTCTTTCGTGCCCGCTTCACCTGCGCGGTAAATGATTTCGCGCATCATAGGGACTAACGCATCGCCGCCTTCTAACGAGAAGCGTTTTGCACCAGGGAATTTAGCGCCTAAATATTTTTCAATGCCTTCAGCAGCATTTAGGCCTTCGAGAATGCGGGTCTTAACGCTTTTATCGTAGTTGGCTTTACCTAAGGATGGTTCGAGACGTTGTTGGATCCAACGCTTCTCATCGGTATCGGTAATGTGCATGTATTCGGCGCCAATCGAACCACAGTAAGTGGCTTTTAGCGCTTTGACTAAGTCAGCCAGCTTCATGGTTTCGCCGCCGTGGGCGAACGAGCCAGTGTTGAACTCACGTTCCATGTCTTCTTTGGTCAGACCGTGGAATGCGGGATCTAAATCGGCAACAGGTTCACGTTTCCACAATTCTAACGGGTCGAGGTTAGCCCCTTGGTGACCACGGAAACGGTGGGCGTTGATCAGCTGTAGCACTTTAACTTGCTTAGCATCCAACTCAGGATCGGTCACACGAGCTGCGCTCTTATGACGTCCGTCCATCGCTAAACTGCGAAAATAATCACGTACTTTGGAGTGAGCCGCTTCAGGCGCGTCTTTAGAAGCACCGTTCACCGGAGGGAGATTATCAAATACCGCACGCCAATCGTCAGAGACTGACAGTGGGTCTTCTTGATAGGCTTCATACATCTCTTCTACGTAGGTCGAATTTGCACCACTTAAGTGAGATGATTCGAGCCAGGCTTTCATGATGCCTTGGTGCATTGCTATTCCTTTCAAACTTTATACACGTGCTTAGCCATAGTTTTTATATGCAATCTCAAGCAATTACCTTCGATGCATAAATTTTGCCGCCCCTAGATATCCAGATTTCACGGCGCGTTGTCTTCCATTACATACACAAAAGAGCCACCTTCTATACCCAGAAAGTGACTCTTCGAGAGCTATATTATTATTGATTTAAGCTCGGGTTCTCGCATTACACAGCTCGCTTAAGCAGCATTGACTTAATGTGACCAATCGCTTTAGTCGGATTAAGTCCTTTTGGACAGACGTCAACGCAGTTCATGATGCCGTGGCAACGGAACACGCTGTAGGCGTCGTCCAGCTCAGAAAGACGTTCTTCTGTCGCTGTATCGCGGCTGTCGATCAAGAAACGGTAAGCGTGTAGCAGACCGCTAGGACCGATAAACTTATCAGGATTCCACCAGAACGATGGGCAAGCCGTAGAACAACATGCACACATGATACATTCGTACAGACCATCTAAATGCGCACGCTGTTCTGGTGACTGTAAATGTTCACGGGCAGGCATTTTCTCATCGTTGATGAGGAACGGCTTGATCTTCTCGTACTGCTTGTAGAACTGAGTTAAATCAACCACTAAGTCACGTACGACTGGCATACCTGGCAGTGGACGAATTTCCAACTTCTTACCTTTGAAGGTAGAGATTGGCGTAATACAAGCCAGACCGTTTTTACCGTTCATGTTCACACCGTCACTACCGCAAACACCTTCACGGCATGAGCGACGGAACGCTAACGTTGGGTCCTGTTCTTTTAACTTGATCAGTGCATCAAGCACCATCATGTCAGAGCCTTCAGCCACTTCAAGGCTGTAATCCTGCATGTAAGGTTTTGTATCTACATCAGGATTGTAACGATAAACTGCAAATTCCAATTTCATCTTTGCAACTCCTAGTAGGTACGTTTCTTCGGCGGGAATGCTTCACGTAACTTAGGCGCCATATTCACAGCACGACGGTCCATAGTTTCAGTCACAGGGTCAAACAAGGTGTGACATAACCAGTTATCATCATCACGCTCTAAATAGTCTTCACGTGAGTGAGCGCCACGGCTCTCTGTACGGAAGTTAGCGGCATAAGCGGTGGCAATTGCCGTCGCCATCAGGTTGTCTAACTCTAAACATTCAATACGTTGAGTGTTGAATTCACGAGAGTTATCAGACAACTTGGCATTTTCTAAACGCTTACGGATAGCTTTTAACTGCTCTAAACCTTCTGCCATTGCATCGCCACGGCGGAATACAGAGAAGTTTAATTGCATGCAAAGTTGTAAATCTTTACGGATTTGCGCTGGATCTTCGCCAGACTTGTTGCTTTCCCAGCGGTTTAAGCGTGCTAAAGTCGCTTGAATTTCCGCATCGGTCGCATCTTTTGGATCCGCAGTCTCATCGAGTGCTTTACCTAAGTGTTGACCCGCAGCGCGGCCAAAGACCACTAAGTCGAGCAGAGAGTTACCGCCTAAGCGGTTAGCACCGTGTACAGACACACAGGCAATCTCACCTACTGCGAATAAACCAACCACATCTTGCTCGCTGCCGTCGTCATTCTTACGAATAACTTGACCGCTCACCTTCGTTGGCAGACCACCCATCATATAGTGACAGGTTGGCAGTACTGGGATTGGACCATCGGCCGGGTCGATATGCGCGAAGGTACGAGAAAGTTCACACACGCCTGGTAGACGGGCTTCTAAGGTCTCTTTACCTAAGTGATCGAGTTTCAGTAAGCAGTGTGGGCCTAATGGACCATCTAAACCACGGCCTTCACGGATTTCAGTCATCATAGAACGTGCTACCACGTCACGAGATGCTAAGTCCTTCGCGTTTGGTGCATAACGCTCCATGAAACGTTCACCGTCTTTGTTCAGCAGGTAACCGCCTTCACCACGACAACCTTCAGTCACAAGTACACCCGCGCCAGCGATACCAGTTGGGTGGAATTGCCACATTTCCATATCTTGCATCTGAACACCAGCACGCATCGCCATACCAACACCGTCACCGGTATTGATGTGTGCGTTTGTGGTTGAGGCGTAGATACGACCTGCACCGCCAGTGGCGAGTACAGTGGCTTTGGCTTTGAAGTAAACGATTTCACCGGTTTCGATTTCAATCGCAGTACAACCTACGATGGCACCGTCTTGGTTTTTCACTAAATCGAGGGCATACCACTCAGAAAACACTTGAGTTTTGTGTTTAACGTTCTGTTGGTATAAGCAGTGAAGCAGTGCGTGACCAGTACGGTCTGCCGCCGCAGCGGTACGCGCCGCTTGTTCACCACCGAAGTTTTTAGATTGACCACCGAAAGGACGTTGGTAAATCTTACCGTTATCGAAGCGAGAGAATGGTAAACCCATGTGCTCGAGTTCAATAATGGCTTCTGGACCGGTTTGACACATAAATTCGATAGCGTCTTGGTCACCGATAAAGTCGGAACCTTTTACGGTATCGTACATGTGTTGTTCCCAATGGTCTTCATGGGCGTTACCTAACGCAACGGTGATACCACCCTGCGCAGATACAGTATGAGAACGGGTTGGGAATACTTTAGATAAAAGCGCACAGCTCTTACCTTCTTTAGAAATCTGTAATGCTGCGCGCATACCGGCACCGCCGGCACCAATCACTACAGCATCAAACTCACGTACTGGAATACTCACTTAGACACCCCACACAATAACAATGCCGGCCGCCAGATAACAAAAGACGGTGACGACGAAGGTGAACTGTAAAACACCGCGTAACGAAGTGCACTTGACGTAATCCGTCAATACTTGCCATACACCAATCCAGGCGTGAACAAGCAGTGCAACCAGCGCAAGCAGGGTAAACACTTTCATTGGCAGAGCGCTAAACAGGCCGTGCCAAACGTCATAGGTGAGAGGGGAACTACATGCAATAAAGCCAACCATGAAAATGGTGTAACAGGCGAGGATTACTGCACTAGCGCGTAGTAGAATAAAGTCATGAACACCACTGCGTCCAAAACTTGCTGCATTGGTTACCATACCCATAACCCCGCTAAAATTGAAAAGGCTACCGTCAGTACAAATACAGCTTTCGCTGAGGCGGTGCCCGAAGCCAACTCTTCCCAACGACCGGTATCCATTACTAAGTGGCGTAGGCCACCGAATAAGTGATAGGCCAGTGCAGTCAAAATGCCCCACATGATGAACTTCACGATGAAGTTATCAAACAGAGATTGTACGCCTGCGAAACTTTCAGCGGAGGCTAAAGATGAATTTAGCAACCAAATAAGAATGCCAACAGCGAACAGCATGATGACACCGGATACACGGTGAAGAATTGACACAATCGCTGTTGCAGGAAAGCGAATGGTCTGCAGATCTAAATGGACAGGTCTTTGCTTTTTCACGTTCTGCTCACTCAGCTCCATTGAGCATTTTTTTTGTTATGTGAACCGCTTTTGTACAAACTTTAAACCGAGGGGTAAATCAAGGCAAAAGTAAACACAAAAGCAAAGTTTAAACAAACAGATAACTATTTGAACACTCACTTATTTAACATGTAAACAAAGGGTGTTTTAACATCATCGTTTGCAGCCCTTATTAGGCGGAGGCAAGTATACTCGCGCGAAATGTCAAATACAAACATCACAGAATGCAAATTTTGTTTTTTTAAGGATATTTTCACCTAAGTGCCAGCTGCACCAAGGAAAGTAAAGAGATTTATACCATGGTCTAACAAATTTAAACGCTTATTTAAATTGAAATGTGATCTAGAATGGCTGTAAAGTAATGGCGGTTTGACATGCCGCACTCACAGATAAGAACGAAGTAAGGAGAACGGGGTATGGCTGATTTAAAAGCCAAATTAGAATTACCAGGGAACGACTCGATAGAATTGCCAGTAAAGCAAGGATCCGCTGGTTTTGACGTAATCGATATCAGTAAACTTGGCAGCAAGGGTTACTTCACTTTTGATCCAGGTTTTCTCGCGACAGCCTCCTGTGAATCTGCAATTACCTATATCGATGGCGATCAAGGTATATTGTTACACCGCGGCTATCCAATCGAGCAACTCGCCGTTGACTCAGATTACTTAGACCTGTGTTACCTGCTGCTTTACGGTGAACTGCCGACGAAAGAGCAATATGCTGAATTTGTACACACAGTAAAAACCCACACTATGGTTCATGAGCAACTCGCCTTCTTCTTTAGAGGTTTCCGTCGTGATGCTCATCCTATGGCGATGTTATGTGGTGTTACTGGTGCATTGTCTGCATTTTATCAAGACTCACTCGATGTCAACGATCCTCGCCACCGCGAAATCGCCGCGTATCGCCTAGTCTCCAAAATGCCAACGATTGCCGCTATGTGCTACAAGTACTCTTCTGGCCAGCCATTCGTTTACCCACGCAATGACTTAAGCTACGCAGGCAACTTCTTAAGCATGATGTTTGCCGTGCCTTGTGAAGAGTACAAGGTAAATCCAATCGTTGAACGTGCTATGGATCGTATCTTCATTCTACATGCGGACCACGAACAAAACGCGTCAACGTCAACCGTACGTTTAGCCGGTTCTTCAGGCGCGAATCCATTCGCGTGTATCGCTGCGGGTATTGCTTCTCTATGGGGCCCTGCACACGGCGGCGCGAACGAAGCTTGTCTACAAATGTTAGAAGAAATCGGTTCAGTAGACCGTATTCCTGAATTCATCGCCCGTGCGAAAGACAAGAACGACCCATTCCGTCTAATGGGCTTCGGACACCGTGTTTACAAAAACTTTGACCCACGTGCCAAAGTGATGCGTGAAACCTGTCACGAAGTGTTAAAAGAGCTGAAAGTACAAGATCCATTATTAGATGTGGCCATGGAACTTGAGCGTATCGCGCTGGAAGATGAGTACTTCATTTCGAAGAAACTCTATCCAAACGTCGACTTCTACTCTGGCATCATCATGAAAGCCATTGGTATTCCAACTAGCATGTTCACTGTACTGTTCGCATTAGCACGTACTGTGGGTTGGATTGCTCACTGGAAAGAAATGTTGGATCAACCTGGTCACAAGATCAGCCGTCCACGTCAGCTATATACTGGCGAGACTTCGCGTGATTTCGTAAGCCAAGATAAACGCTAATCGGCATTTATCGATTAAAAGCGCCCACTGGGCGCTTTTTTATTGGGATTTTCATACCCGCCCTTCACTATTCTTATCACTCCCAGCAACACAATCGTGAATGACCTCGCTTCAGCTTATTTAGCATTTCTCATCACTTTTTAAACTTTTTAGCTACATTTAGTGAGTTTGCCTAATCTACAACCTAACAAATTTACGTTAATCTACTGAAATTAATGTATTTTTAACTTTGGCATGTTTTCTGCTTTCAGATGGCATCACAAAAATGACAACAGGTAATACTCTTATGGAAAAGTCAACAATTGCTAAGTTCGCCCTACCCGTGCTGTTAGTGTCAATGTTAGCAGCATGCGGCGAAGAGGAAGTGGCTAAAAAAGAAGAACAATATGCCATTCCCGTCGAAACCACTACCGTGATGCAGGGTAATGTGTCTTCGTTTTATAGCACAACCGCCACCCTTGAAGCCCCGCAAGAAGCTAACGTCGTGAGCCGCATCGCTGGCCTTATCGAAGCGATTAATGTCGAAGAAGGTGACCGGGTGCAAAAAGGCCAAATCCTCGCGGTTATCGATGCCAAACGTCAGCAATACGATCTCGACCGCTCCGAAGCCGAAGTGAAAATCATCGAGCAAGAGTTAAACCGCTTGAAGAAGATGACCAATAAAGAGTTTATCAGTGCCGACTCCATGGCAAAGCTCGAATATAACCTGCAAGCCGCCATTGCAAGACGGGATCTTGCTGAATTACAAGTCAAAGAAAGCCATGTGGTTTCGCCCATCGACGGTATTGTTGCTAAGCGTTATGTCAAAGCGGGCAACATGGCGCAGGAATTTGGTGACCTCTTCTATATCGTCAATCAAGACGAGCTGCACGGGATTGTCCATTTACCTGAGCAGCAATTAACCAGCCTACGTTTAGGCCAAGAAGCGCAAGTCTTTAGCAATCAACAGAGCAAAAATGCCATCCACGCGAAAGTATTGCGCATCAGCCCTGTGGTCGACCCACAGAGCGGCACCTTTAAAGTCACCTTGGCTGTGCCCAATCAAAATGCGCATTTAAAAGCCGGGATGTTCACACGGGTCGAATTGAAGTATGACACCCATGAGAATGTGATCACTGTGCCCTACAGTGCCCTGATAAACCAAGACAATAAGCAAGCCCTGTATGTGATTGACGGCAGCAATGCCAACCGCCGCGAAGTCGAAATCGGCTACCGCGAAGGTGACTCGGTAGAAGTCGTCTCCGGTATCAAACCCGGTGAGCAAGTCGTGACCCGTGGTCAGCAGAATTTGAAAGACCAATCCTTAGTTGAAGTCATTACCCCACTCGATTTGGCCTCAGCGAAGAACTGATAGGAGTCTTTCATGTCAATCATCAGCACCTCAGTTAAACGGCCAGTCACGGTATGGATGTTCATGCTGGCCATTATGTTATTCGGTATGGTGGGGTTTTCGCGCTTAGCAGTAAAACTCCTGCCCGATTTAAGCTACCCCACCTTGACCATTCGGACCATGTACGATGGTGCGGCGCCCGTTGAAGTAGAACAACTGGTCTCAAAACCCATTGAAGAAGCCGTCGGCGTGGTGAAAGGCTTACGTAAGATAAGCTCTATCTCCCGCTCTGGCATGTCCGATGTGGTGCTTGAGTTTGAATGGGGCACCACTATGGATATGGCGAGCCTCGATGTGCGTGAAAAACTCGACACTATCGCCCTACCACTGGATGTTAAAAAGCCATTATTGCTGCGCTTTAACCCCAATCTTGACCCTATCATGCGCTTAGCGCTGTCGGTGCCTAATGCGTCTGAGGCTGAACTCAAGCAGATGCGCACCTACGCCGAGGAAGAGCTTAAACGCCGTTTAGAAGCCCTCTCAGGTGTGGCCGCGGTGCGTTTATCCGGTGGTTTAGAGCAGGAAGTGCATATTCAGCTCAATCAGGAAAAGTTATCCCAGCTCAATTTGAATGCCGATGACATTAAGCGTCGCATCAACGAGGAAAACATCAACTTATCTGCGGGTAAAGTGATCCAAGGCGACCGCGAATATCTGGTGCGTACCCTTAACCAATTCAATTCATTGGAAGAATTGGGACAAGTGATCGTCTATCGCGACGCACAGACCTTAGTACGTCTATTTGAAGTCGCGACTATTACCGATGCCTTTAAAGAGCGCAGCGACATTACCCGTATCGGCAGCCAAGAGTCGATAGAACTGGCTATCTATAAGGAAGGCGATGCCAACACGGTCGCGGTGGCTAAAAAGCTGCGCGATGAGCTAGTCAAAATCAACCAAGATCCTAAGCAAAACAAACTGGAAGTGATTTACGATCAGTCCGAGTTTATTGAGAGTGCCGTTAGCGAAGTCACCTCGTCCGCGTTGATGGGCAGTATTTTGTCCATGCTGGTGATTTACCTGTTCCTGCGCAATATTATCCCGACACTGATTATCTCTATCTCCATCCCCTTCTCGGTGATTGCCACCTTTAACATGATGTACTTTGCCGATATCAGCTTAAACATCATGTCATTAGGCGGTATTGCGCTCGCCATTGGGCTCTTGGTTGACAACGCCATTGTGGTGCTGGAAAACATCGACCGCTGCCGCAGCGAAGGCATGAGCAAATTAGATGCGGCAGTGACTGGAACCAAAGAAGTGGCGGGCGCGATTTTCGCCTCCACCCTAACCACACTCGCGGTGTTTGTCCCCTTAGTTTTTGTCGATGGTATTGCCGGCGCATTGTTCTCGGATCAAGCCCTCACAGTGACCTTTGCCCTGCTCGCATCACTCCTAGTGGCATTAACTTCGATTCCGATGCTCGCCTCCCGCGAAGGCTTTACAGCACTGCCTGAACTCATCAAGAAAACCCCGAAGGAGAAACCCACTACTAAGCTCGGTAAGTTAAAACACTACAGCGCGACGGTATTTTCCTTCCCGATTGTTTTGCTTTTTAGCTACTTACCGAGTGCATTGCTGACATTAGCGTTAGTCATTGGCCGCTTCTTCTCTTGGCTGCTTGGGTTAGTGATGCGTCCGCTGAGCAGTGGTTTTAACTTTGTTTACCACGCTATCGAGTCGGTTTATCACAAACTGCTGGCGATGGCGCTGCGTAAACAAGTCGCCACCTTGTTGCTGACCATTGGGATCACAGGCGCCTGTATCAGCCTGCTCCCCCGTCTTGGCATGGAACTCATCCCTCCGATGAATCAAGGGGAGTTTTATGTGGAGATCCTGCTGCCTCCTGGCACTGCGGTCGGTGAAACCGATAAAGTGCTGCAACAACTCGCGATGTCGATTAAAGACAGGCCGGAAGTCAAACATGCCTATAGCCAAGCGGGCAGCGGCGGTCTCATGACCTCTGATACCGCCCGTGGCGGCGAAAACTGGGGGCGTTTACAGGTCGTTCTGAACGATCACATGGCTTACCACCAAGTAACACAAGTGCTGCGTGACACCGCGCGCCGCATCCCTGAGCTGGAAGCTAAAATCGAGCAACCTGAACTCTTCAGCTTTAAAACCCCATTGGAGATTGAGCTCACAGGTTACGATTTACACTTGCTCAAACGCAGTGCCGATAATCTGGTTAAGGCACTTTCCGCCTCCGATCGCTTTGCCGATGTGAATACTAGCCTGCGTGATGGTCAGCCAGAACTCAGCATTCGCTTCGACCATGCTCGCTTAGCCGCCTTAGGCATGGATGCCCCCACGGTCGCCAATCGCATCGCCCAGCGCGTCGGCGGCACGGTCGCCAGTCAATACACAGTACGTGACCGCAAGATTGATATTTTAGTGCGCAGCGAACTGAATGAGCGGGATCAAATCAGTGATATCGATGCCTTGATCATCAACCCGAACAGCCCACAACCGATTGCCCTGAGCGCTGTGGCCGAAGTGTCATTGCAATTAGGTCCATCGGCAATTAACCGCATCAGCCAACAACGCGTGGCCTTAGTATCGGCTAACCTTGCCTATGGCGACTTAAGTGACGCAGTAGCCGAAGCGCAGCAAATTTTGTCGGCACAAGTGTTGCCCGCCTCGGTTCAAGCACGCTTTGGTGGACAAAATGAGGAAATGGAGCATTCATTCCAATCACTGAAGATTGCATTAATCCTAGCGGTTTTTCTGGTGTACTTAGTGATGGCGAGTCAGTTCGAATCGCTGCTGCATCCGCTACTGATCTTATTTGCAGTGCCCATGGCGCTGGCTGGTAGCGTGCTGGGGCTCTATATCACCCAAACCCATTTGAGTGTGGTGGTGTTTATCGGCCTTATCATGCTCGCGGGGATTGTGGTCAACAACGCCATCGTACTCGTGGATAGGATTAATCAGCTGCGCACCGAAGGCGTGGACAAGCCTGAAGCCATTAAGGTTGCGGCCAAATCTCGTCTGCGCCCGATTATGATGACCACCTTAACCACCACCTTAGGTTTACTGCCGATGGCCTTAGGTTTAGGTGATGGCTCAGAAGTCCGCGCACCGATGGCGATTACCGTGATCTTTGGTTTGAGCCTCTCAACCCTATTGACCCTGATTGTGATTCCAGTGCTCTATGCCTTGTTTGACCGTAAAGAGTTTACGCATACGGCCACAGAGCAAGACAACACGGCAGAAACTGCGGAGGCTCGCCTATGAACCTCACCCGTTTAGCGATAAAACGCCCTGTCACCACCAGCATGTTTTTCTTTGCTATCTTGCTGTTTGGTTTGGCTTCTAGTCGCCTATTGCCACTCGAAATGTTCCCCGGCATCGATATTCCACAAATTGTGGTGCAAGTGCCTTACAAAGGCTCAACGCCGGCGGAAGTCGAGCGCGATATCACTAAGGTGCTCGAAGAGTCCCTCGCCACTATGGGCGGTATTGATGAGCTGGAATCCGAATCCTCCCAAGAGGGTTCGGAAATCGAAATCAATATGAAATGGGGTGAAAACGTCGCCACAAAAAGCTTAGAAGCGCGGGAAAAAATCGATGCGGTGCGGCACTTATTGCCCAAGGATGTTGAGCGGGTGTTTATCCGCCAATTCTCCACCGCCGATATGCCAGTATTAACCATACGGATTTCGAGCGACCGCGAGCTCTCTGGCGCATTCGACTTGCTTGATAAACAGCTTAAACGTCCGCTGGAGCGGGTCGAGGGGGTGTCTAAGGTTAATCTCTATGGGGTTGAGCAAAAGCAGATTGAGGTCAGGATCAATGCCAACCGCCTCGCCGCCAGTGGCTATTCGGCAACCGAGCTACAGACACGTCTTGGCCGCGAAAACTTTGTGCTGAGCGCTGGCACTTTGCGGGAAAGTAATCTGGTTTATCAGGTGTCTCCTAAGGGCGAGTTTCGCAATCTAGAGGACATTAAAGCCCTAGTGCTATTGCCTGGGCTGACCTTAGGTGACGTTGCCGATGTGCAATTTGCGCTGCCTGAACGGGTCGAAGGGCGTCATTTAGATAAGCATTACGCCGTCGGTCTGGATGTGTTTAAAGAATCCGGCGCCAACTTAGTAGAAGTGTCTGACCGAGTGTTAAAGGTGATTGAGCTTGCCAAGCAAGATCAACAATTCCAAGGTATTCGTTTGTTTATCATGGAAGATCAAGCCTCTGGCGTAAAATCTTCCCTCTCGGATCTGCTGCTGTCGGGATTAATCGGCGCCTTACTGTCTTTTATCGTGCTGTATTTATTCCTGAGAAACTTCAAGATGACCTTGATTGTGGTGTCATCTGTGCCGATTTCGATTGGTATGACGCTAGCCGCTATGTATCTACTAGGTTACAGCTTAAACATTTTGTCGATGATGGGGCTGTTATTGGCGGTCGGTATGCTTATCGATAATGCGGTGGTGGTGACTGAGAGTGTGCTGCAGGAGAAACAAGGCAAAGATACTAAAAGTGTTCAAGACAATGAAAATGCGGTCATGACAGGGGTCGATAAGGTCAGTCTTGCCGTGCTTGCGGGCACTATGACCACGGCTATCGTATTTTTACCCAACATCTTTGGGGTAAAAGTCGAGCTCACCATCTTCCTTGAGCATGTGGCGATTGCGATTTGTATTTCGCTGGCGGCCTCACTATTGGTGGCTAAAACATTAATTCCATTGATGTTAACTAAGTTCCACTTCGATATCACGCCAGAGAAAGCGCCGGGTAAGTTGCAAAACTTCTACAATCGTAGCCTCAACTGGGTACTGCTGCGTCCTTGGCATTCTGGGCTGATTTCGGTGGCGATTTTAGTATCCACCGCCCTGCCGCTGTCGATGGTCAAACAGGATCAGGAGGATAGCCAAAGTAAGGAGCGCATTTACGTCAACTACCAAGTGGAGGGTCGCCATAACCTCAATGTGACCGAGGCAATGGTGAGCCAAATGGAAGAGTATCTTTATAATAATAAAGAGGAATTCCATATAGATTCAGTGTATAGCTATTATGCACCCGACGATGCTTCTTCGGTGATTTTGCTGAAAAAAGACTTGCCCATGCCACTGGATGAATTAAAGAAGAAAATCCGCAGCGGTTTTCCTAAATTCTCCATCGCTAAGCCTCAATTTGGCTGGGGCAATGATAACTCGGGCGTACGCGTCACGCTCACAGGTCGTTCCACCTCAGAGCTTATCCATTTGAGTGAGCAAGTATTACCCTTACTCTCCAATATCAAAGGGTTAGTGGATGTGCGCTCCGAAGTGAACGGCGCGCAGCAGGAAGTGGTTATCCGCATAAATCGTCAGATGGCGGCACGACTGGATTTAAAACTCAACGAAGTGGCCTATAGCATCTCAATGGCTCTGCGCGGTTCACCGCTGCGCTCATTTAGACACGATCCTAATGGGGAACTGCGTATCGAAATGGCCTATGAGAAGGAATGGCAAAAATCCCTCGAGAAGCTAAAACAACTGCCGATCGTGCGTATCGACCAACGTCTGTATACCCTTGATAACCTTGCCAGTATCGAGATCCAACCTAGGTTCGATACCATCAAGCACTATAATCGCCAAACTTCGCTTTCTATCGGGGCGAACTTAGATAATCTCACCACAGAGGAAGCGCAAACTAAGATCAAACAGGTGATGGAAAATGTGCGCTTCCCGAATGGTTATAACTATTCGCTGCGCGGTGGATTTGAGCGTCAGGATGAAGATCAGAGCGTGATGGCTATCAATATGCTGCTTGCTATCGCCATGATTTACATCGTGATGGCGGCGCTGTTTGAATCCTTGCTATTACCGACGGCGATTATCACCTCGATTCTGTTCTCGATCACTGGCGTCTTTTGGGCATTGCTGCTCACGGGCACTCCAATGTCGGTCATGGCCATGATAGGGATCTTGATTCTAATGGGGATTGTGGTGAATAACGGCATCGTATTGGTCGACCAAATCAACCAGATGACACCGGAGCTCGATAAGTTGTCGGACACCATACGCGAAGTCTGTATTACCCGTCTGCGCCCGGTACTGATGACAGTGGGAACAACCGTACTTGGCCTAGTGCCACTGGCAATGGGTGATACCCAAATCGGCGGCGGTGGCCCACCCTACTCGCCAATGGCCATCTCGATTATTGGCGGTTTGTCATTCTCAACGGTGACGAGTCTGTATTTGGTGCCATTATGTTACCAACTGCTCTACAGGATGCGTTATCGCGCCGCGGTGCGCCTAGGTGAATCGAACCGCATCGCCCAAAAACTCCTACCTTGGACGGTTTAACTAGTTAATGTTTGCGATATAAGTTCGCATTCCATTTGAAAGATAATAGGCTGACTTGTATCAAAACAAGCCAGCCTATTTTTTATAAGCAGCACTTAGGCAATAGCGTTAACCAATGGGTAAATCAGTAGGCTAAATCAATGGGCTAAATCAATGGACTAAATCAACAGGCTTAGTCAATTGAGTTAATTAATAGGGTGCGCCCTTGTATTCACAACACAAAAGCGAATTTGAAATAACTGCTCAAGGCCGGGATAAATCTCGTGGATCACTCGGCGCAGCTCAGGCAGCGTCATATTCTCCTGGGCAGCATGTTGCTCTGTCAGCGCCGAAAACAATACAGGCACAACCTCAATCACCTTGATATCACAAAACCAACGGTCAGCTTCGAAGGTCGATACCGGCAAAATTTGCCCGGCAAACACATGGGACTCGGCTTCATCCCTTAAGGTAATGGTCTTAGCCCCTGATAAAATATCCTGCTCGAAACGCTCAAAGAAAGTGATCTTAGTTAACAAGAGACCTCCACCTATTGCTTTTTAAAGCATTAAAAATTGATGACTATCAATACGTTAAATGGGTAACTCGCACTAATTTTGACATAAATAAAGTGCATTACCCATAAAAACGCCATATTCTAGCACGGCCTCGACCTCGCTCTAGATACAGCTTCTACGGCGCTGTAACAGCAAAACATGGAGAGATTGGCAATATTCAGTTAGAATCCAGCTTTAATTGAGCCACTGGACTCAGCCTGCATAGGCAAAAACCGAATTAGAGATGTTATGAACAAGAAGCAAAAGATCGTTAAGAAGATGGCTAAGCGCGAAAAAGCCAAACAAAACAAAATCGAGAAGCCCAAGGTGGGTGCAAAGCCGCGTTATATTTCTAAAGCGGAGCGCGCGCGTATCGAAGCCGAAACGCCAGAAGCCGTGGCTTTAGAAGTAGCGCAAGAGATCGCAGGTGTCGACGCTTCTAGCGCGGAAGATAAGGCTGCGAGCTAAGTCCCACTTCTCAGTGACGTGACTCTCGGGATGCTCTCACTCGCATAAAACGCTTTCGATTGAATGCGAATATGCAAAACATAAAGGCCACTTTTCAGTGGCCTTTATGTTTTATCAATTTTTATCTCTTTAAATTACCAAGATGGTTATCTAAGGGTTTACGGCGTATTGGGTTTCGCTTTATCAAAATCCACCGCAGCGGTGACCGCCTCGCATTCCTGCTCTTCGGTCAATTGGCCCATTTGCACATGGGAGGATGAAAACGGACTCGTAGATGAGGGCAGATTTTGGCCAACACAATTGGCAATTTCTTCCTCGTCCCCCGCCAGTAGCTGCTGGCACTTATTCTGCGCCTCTTTGGTATCGCTCACGACAGACTGCGCTGCATTCTCACGACTTGCCAGAGCCACCTTATCGACTAAGCGGTAGGCCACCCACACGCCCATGATCCCAAACAGAATTGAGCCTAATACTTGGCCGATTAATACACCGTATACCCCGCCCCACTGCGCGCCAAAATACACAAATGGCACAGTGCCTAACGTCGCTTTACCAACATTGAACAGGGTGGAATATTTGGCTTTGCCCAGATTATTAAACGAAGCATTGGCCACAAATAAAATGCCAGAGAAGGTAAAAAACACCGCGATATAGCTACAGAAAAACTCGATAAGCGCCGCGCTATCGCCTTTCATATCGAACAGGCTCACCACCTGCGATTTAAGCAAGAACAGCAATAGCGACATCACCACCACATACAAGGTACAAAATTGAATCGCCTTGGTTAAACTCTCACGCACCCGGTCGAATCGGCCCGCCCCAAAGTTTTGCCCAACAATCGGCCCGATAGCGCCGGATAACGCAAAAATCATCCCAAAGGTGACCGGGATTAACCTGCCAAGCACTGCCCAACCGGCCACATAGGCATCGCCAAAATCGGCAATCGCGCGGGTCACAAAGGCGTTACCTATGGGCGTAGCGATATTCGTCAGCATGGCAGGCCCGGCAATGGCGAAAATCGGTTTGAGATCGGCAACAAAATAGCTGAAGTTAAACTTACCCAGCAGTTGATGTTTGACCACTACACCGCGCCCGGCAATGATAAAGACCGCAATACGGGCAAGCACCGACGCCAATGCCGCGCCTTCAATCCCCATGGCAAACAGAAAAATAAAAATCGGATCCAGTACCGCATTAACCCCGCCGCCCGCTAAGGTCGACATCATCGACAGCTTGGCATCCCCAACGGCACGCAGCGCACCGCCAAGGGCCATCGCAAGGCAAATAAAGGGTAAAGAAGGCACCAAAATGTACAAATAACTCTCGGCCAGTTCGGCGGTATGGCCGCTCGCCCCCACCAAGGTCACTAATTCGGGGATAAAGCAGGTCACCACCACACTCACGAAGAGGCTGATTAAGGTGGTCACCGCCGCACTATTGAGCAATAGGCGTTTAGCCAGTTCCACATCCTTTGCACCAATCGAGCGGGAAACTAACGCGCCGAGCGCAATCGAGAGGCCGATGCCAATAGATGTGGTAAAAAACGAAATACTGCCCGCATAGCCCACAGCAGCAGCCAACTCATGTTCACCAAGCAAACTTAAGAAGAAAATATCGAGCAAATCGACCACAAATAAGGCAGAAATCCCCACGGCAGCGGTCGAACTCATCACGAGGATATGACGAAGAATCGAACCTTCAACGAATTTGGCTTGGGTCATGGGGTTGTTTTACCTTGATCTATTGGATGGACTGACATCGAATCCAGTCTGCGGCTCTCGCCACTTTAGCAGTCTCTTGAGTAAGTAAGCCTACCATGAGGCAGCGCACATAATAAATCATTTAAACGATTTGGTTTGTTACGAATAACTTACACACTCAGGCCTTTGCTCTCACAATTGCCTGTTCGATACGACTGACTCCAAGCCATGTAACCAGTCGTGCTCTAGCCAAAGCACTCAACCCTACTCAAGCCCAATCACTTATCCCACATCCGTGACTCTAGGTTATCGTGTCTAGCTGACTTGCTTAGCTTAGGTCGATGATAACCAGTGGATATCGACATCTCGTTTGGGGGAATTGCCAAACAGGCGCGAGTATTCCCGGGAAAATTGCGATGGACTCTCATAACCGACACGATAAGCGGCTGCGGCAGCATCTATGCTCTCTCCTAACATCAATCGGCGAGCCTCCATCAAGCGTAATCGTTTTTGATATTGCAGCGGACTCATTGAGGTCAATTGGCGAAAATGATGGTGAAAGGTCGATTTACTCATTCGGGTCATATCAGCTAAATCATCAATGCTAAAATGTTGGGCAAAATTCATCTTCAACCACTCGATAGAATGCGCGATGCGTAAACCATGGCTGCCCGCCGACACGATTTGCCTTAAGCGCGCGCCCTGCTCACTGATAAGCACTCGCCAAAAAATCTCTCTTTTAATCAGAGGCGCAAGCACAGGAATCGACTCAGGCTCATCGAGTAAGGCGACTAACCGGCTGAAAGCATTCAACAAGCTTGGGGTGGAATGGCCTAAAATCATGCCTTGTTCGGTAACTGTATCCTTTTGCCTCGCCAAGGGTGTTTGCAACATTAAGTCACTCATCACCGCCAAATCGAGTTTTAGCACGACACCGAGGTAAGGTTTTTCAGCACTGGCCTCTAACACTTGCATGGTGGCGGGTAACTCTAAAGAGGTGATTAAAAATCGACTCGGATCGTAGATCAATACCTGCTCCCCTAGGGTCATGCTCTTCGTCCCTTGCACCACGAGCGCAATACTTGGCTCGACAATACAGACCGAATTGGAGGTGGGCGCATTCTGCCGATAAAACTCAAGCCCCTCGACCTCAGATGATGCCCATTCGACGCCAAGGGTTCTTTTGGCCACATTGTCGGCAAGCTCTTGGGAAAAACCATTCATCATTTGCATCTCGCTCATCAGTTTCACCAATTTTTATCAGTAACAGTCGGCACTCGGTCATCTGAATTTATCTTACTCGCTACCTAACTCATTAGTATACGAAATGCCTAACTCTTGGAGAATTAGGCAAGCATTACCGACGAATGAACTACCCTGTAAGCCTGCAAGCGGCAAGAATAAGGGATCCGAATAAGTGATTTTTTAGCCATTGAATAAAGGAGAAAATCGATGAAACCCATGCATTTTGGATTAGGCTCCCTGCTATTGTTAACGCTTGGCGTGCAGGCAACAGAGCCAGTGCCTGTATCAGTGCCTGTATCAGAGATAATGCCTAAAACAGCGAGTGCCTTTGAGCAAATTAGTATTGCCCGCAATGGCACTCAGCTCCCAGCGACGGGGCTCGAAGACTATTTTACCGGCCGAGTGCGCGTTGAGCCTTTGTTTCAGGCCAAGGGCGAAGGTCGCGCATCTGGCGCCTTAGTTACCTTTGAGCCGGGCAGTCGCACCCATTGGCATACTCATCCCGTGGGGCAAACCTTAATCGTCACCTCTGGAATGGGCTGGGTGCAGCAAGAAGGTCAAACACGCCTTGAAATTCATCCAGGGGATGTGGTGCAGATCCCTGCGAATGTCAAACATTGGCATGGCGCGACGAGCAGCACACCCATGACACATATCGCCATACAAGAAGCCAACGCGGGTAAGGTGGTCACATGGTTAGAGAGTGTCTCCCCTGCACAATATGACAAGCCCTGAATCAAGCTTGGCGACTCTTCGCCAAAGCAAGCTAAACCAAAGCAAGTTAAACCAAAGCAAGCTACAAACGCCATGACGCAATCTAAGGTGACTTCGATGAAGATTAGTGTGACCGCAAACGGCAAAGCATATCGATTTACCCTCCTCGATAATCCAACGGCAAAGGATTTCTACGCCCGCTTACCCCTAAAACTCACGCTTAAGGACTATGCCAATACCGAAAAAATCGCCATGCTCGAGCCAAAGCTCACCAAAGCACAGGCGCCAAAAGGCACCAGCGCTAAACGCGGCGATATCACCTATTACGCCCCTTGGGGTAACTTAGCCTTGTTCTATAGGGACTTTGGCTATGCCGATGGCTTAATTCCGCTCGGCACTCTTAGTAACGAGACGAGTAAAGAGATGAGTGATGAATTTGTCGAACTGCTTAGCGGCAAAGATCTCGAGGTGGTGTTCGATAAACAGCCCTAACCATAAAACGCAAAACATAAAAGCAAAAAAGGCGACATTGAGTTCGCCTTTTTTCTTTTAATTCCGAGCACTTTCGCCAGTGATTGAGTTACTCGCCGACACTGTCGCCATTTAAGTACACAGTATCAGTCACAGGTTCAAACCAATCGACCGCTTTCCCCTCAAGCGCCTCTTGAACGGCCACATGCTGCATGGAAGATGATGCCGTTGCACCATGCCAATGCCGCTTACCACAATTACACCAAATCAAATCTCCTGGGCGAATTGTAGTGCGCTCACCACCTTCACACTGGGTCCAGCCTTCGCCTTGGGTGACCAATAGCATTTGCCCAAGTGGATGGCTATGCCAATGGGTTCGCGCGCCTGCGGAAAAGTTCACTACGGCCATACCCACCCGCGCTGGTGGCGGCGCATTAAATAAGCTGCTGATCACCACCTCGCCGGTAAACCATTCACTCGGTCCTTTAATCGACTGCTGTGTTCCTGCGGGGATCAGTGTCATGGATGCGGTTTCTAAGGTATTCATCAAAAACTCCTTTGCTGACGTTGTCTTAAGCTGATTTAAAAGTGATGGCGGCATGGGGAATGGTCCGCAAACCGCCCTTTTAACAAATGAAATAACCTTCTTAGCCTAGAAGGAAGAGGCCTGCATATCGATCACAAACCGGTAATGCACGTCGGATTTCTCAAGCCGCTCGAAGGCTTTATTAATCTGCTCCATTGTGATCATCTCGACCTCTGGCAAAATGTTCATCCGGCCGCAGAAATCGAGCATCTCTTGGGTCTCGGCAATGCCACCAATGAGTGAGGCGGCAATACGGCGACGTCCCATCACCATAGGCACAGTATTCACCTCGGCAATCGGCCCCACTTGACCGACTAAGGTGAGCGTGCCATCCACCTTCAATAACGGCAGGTATGGGGTAATGTCATGCTTTGTTGGCACTGTATCGATGATAAGCTCGAAGCGATTAGCGGCTTGCTGCATGCGCTCAAGATCTGAAGAGATCAAAAAGTCACTCGCACCGAGTTCCAGCGCATCGCTGCGCTTACTTTCCGAACGGCTCAGTACAGTAACATGGGCGCCCATCGCGGCCGCAAGTTTGATCGCCATATGGCCTAGACCGCCCATACCAATGACCGCAACTTGACTGCCAGGCCCAACGTTCCAGGTTCTTAAGGGCGAATAGGTAGTGATCCCCGCACAGAGTAAGGGCGCGACTTTAGCAAGGTCGAGCGATGCTGGAATACTCAGCACAAACTCTTGGCGCACGACGATATGCTTGGCATAGCCACCCTTGGTAAGCTCTTGGGTGTGCCTATCGACACTGTTGTAGGTTTGGGTAAAACCCTGCTCACAAAACTGCTCTTCACCATGATGACAGTGAGTACATTCCTGACAACTGTCGACCATACAGCCCACAGCGACATGATCGCCCACTTTGTATTTGTTAACTTGGCTGCCCACTTGCACCACGCGGCCAACGATTTCATGGCCTGGCACTGTGGGATAAACCGTCCAGCCCCAATCGTTTTTCACTGTGTGTAAATCGCTATGGCAGACGCCGCTATAGAGAATTTCGATAGCGACATCGTTGTCGCGTAATTCACGGCACTCATAGTGATAAGGTTCTAGCGGGCTTTGTGCCGACGCTGCTGCATATCCAATGGTTTGCATATTTCATCCCCTGTGGATTGAGGCAGAAACGTAAAATGACACGCCTCTGCGAGAAATCATCAAGGCCAGCAAAAGCGCTGGCCCGTGAGCTAAATTACAAATACTGAGTGAAAAATTGCGTCAACTTATCGAAGGGGATTAGCTTCACTCTGTCATACAAGTCAACATGGCCAGCACCTTTTACCAGATAGAGTTCTTTAGGCTCTGCTGCGAGGCTGTAGGCTTCTTGGCTAAACTCCAGTGAATGCGCTTCATCGCCAGCAACAAATAACAATGGTCGCGGAGAAATAGACTCAATATCGTTAAATGGATAAAAATTCATAAACTTAGTGTTACTGCTCAGGGTCGGATGTGTCGTCAGCTCAGGCGATGATCCCGCTGGCGTATACTCTCCCCTTGGGGTGCGATAGAAGTCATAAAACTCCTTGGCAATGGGGTGAGAGTTTTCATCGATTTCATGGGGCGTACCGCCAGTGTATTGGGTTTGACCACCGCTAAACTCCACATAACGCTGCGCAGCCGCCTCGGCGATCATTTGTTTGCGCTGCGCTAAGGTCAACGACTTGCCATACAGATGACGGCTAAATCCGCCCATGTCATACATGCTGACGGTGGCAATGGCTTTCATGCGTGGGTCAATTTTCGCGGCGCTAATGGCAAAACTACCGCTACCACAGATCCCGAGCACGCCAATGCGCTCCCTATCGGCAAACTCGCTGGTGCCCAGAAAGTCTACCGCGGCGCTAAAGTCTTCGGCGTATATGTCTGGCAACACGGCATTGCGGGGCTTGCCCTCACTCTCACCCCAGAAGGATAAGTCGATGGCGAGGGTTACAAAGCCGCGTTCGGCCAGTTGCTGGGCATAGAGCACCGCACTTTGTTCTTTTACCGCGCCCATCGGGTGGCCCACGATAATGGCGGCGCGTTTTTCGCCCGCCTTCATACCCTTAGGCAAATACAGATTGCCCGTGACATTCATTTTGTATTGGTTTGGAAAAGTGACTTTTTGCATAGTCAGGGTTGCACTCCGATAAAAATTGTTAACACCATGGGATAAATCACCTTGATGGCCCGATGTTGCCGCTAAGGCCGGCATGCTTGTATTTATCAACAATGCCGAGATCAGCAATGCCGCCAAAGACAATGCACCGTTCGATGTTTTCATATTCAGTCCTTAATGGGGAACAGAGGCGTCACTTAGGCGATATACGTAAAATGCCATGGCAACTCATGCTGAAATTGTCGACAAAACGCCCAAGACATTGAAGCCATGAAACTCGTAGTTACTTGCCTAAAACTCCGAAAATGCGGAAATCATGTAGTGAGAGGTGAGGAAATCGAGGCCGGATAACGCAGCAATGTCGAGTTCGGCTATATGTATCGGTTTAACGCGAATAGCCGCAAGGGCAAATCTGGCGTACAAAAAGGCCAACAGGGAATCGTTGGCCTAAACGTTCAGTGGATATCGAACCTGTTGTGGGTTGCGGCGCTAACGGGCTTAGCAGACTATAACGCCACGCGGCTCATCTGGGTTTGGTGATAACGCAACCGAGCGATGGACAAGGCGATTAATGCAAGCAGTGTTAATGACCCCATCACGACCCCCTGCCACTCGGCTTTATGCCAAAACAGCATCAGGTAAGGCCCGCCCAGCGCTGCGCCTAAGTAATAGCAACACAGATACAACGACGTCGCCTTAGCGCGGTCGCGACTCGCGCGCATCGCCACA
This sequence comes from Shewanella mangrovisoli, assembly GCF_019457635.1. Taxonomy (NCBI): domain Bacteria; kingdom Pseudomonadati; phylum Pseudomonadota; class Gammaproteobacteria; order Alteromonadales; family Shewanellaceae; genus Shewanella; species Shewanella mangrovisoli. The sequence goes on along the minus strand of NZ_CP080412.1, from coordinate 1,977,670 downwards.
AAGGAATTGCAGCAACTGTGGGTTAAGAAGAAGCCACAGGCCGTCATCAAAAAGCCTAGGCTAATCGTGACTGGGGTATCGAACAGGGTCAATAAACTGCCCAGTAACATCAAGCACCAAGACCATTGATATAACTTGTGCTGACCAAATTTTGCCAGCCACTTGGCGGTAAAATAGGAGGCCACGGTACCACTGGAATAACACAGGAAAATCAACGTCGCTTGGAAACGGCTCCACTCGTAGGGCGCGGCCATCAAATGCAGTTGAATAAAACTAAATTGATTCACCATCATCATAAAAGTGATCCCACCGATGGCATAGGCTAAACGCATCTGCGGATCGGTAAGGTGATGGCTAAAGCCATAAAAATCCTGTAATAAACGTGCCCGTTTTGAGAGTGTTGGCGAGGTAGTTTGTCCACCCGAGACCGCCTGCGCATCGGCGCCAGAAGGCAATAAATAACTGGTTAAGGCAACGCCCGCAAGCGTGACTAAAAACAGCAACCACATAGACTCTTGCCAAGATAAAAACTGCGACATCACCCCGCCGAGTAACCGGCCGACAATCCCACCGATACTGTTGGCCATGATGTAAATGCCCGCGGCTTTGAGCATAGTGCTTGGCGAGAGTTGCTCCTTAAAATAGGCCATGGCAATGGCGGGCACCGCAGCTAACAGCACGCCCTGTAAAAAGCGCACGTAGACAAGTGCATTAAAATCCCCTGCCCAAATCAACAGCAGATTCGACAGCGCCAGTAGCCAGAGGCTCACCACAATCGGCGTATGGCGGCCAATTCTGTCGGACACGACCGCATAAATTAATAGCGAAAACGCCAGCGAAAAGCTGGTGACCGAGAGGATAAGCGTTGCCTGTGAGCCCGATACCGCAAAATGCTCTGCGATCAGCGGTAACATGCCCTGCATCAAATACAGATTGATATACACCACCACGGAAGCCACACACAGGGCCCACATTAGTCGGGTATCACGTTGTTTACTGTCGATAATAGTGTCTAACACGGCTTGCACTTTTGGCCTCGATAACGCATCACTCTCAGGATAGACAAAGATTAGCACTGGGCATAACATAACAATAATAGATAATTTATATTGAAATTATTGATTTTTGTTATAGCTAACAGTTGCGATACGTCTTGTTATCGGCCAAGCCATGCGAGATACGACTGTACTGGGTTATGGCGCCTTGTTAACCCTTAAAGCACTGTTTAATAGTGTATAAGAGCCATCGAGCATAAGTGCTATTGCCCCAAAAATAGAGATCATCATGGATATACGCCAACTTAAACATTTAGATGCGCTGGCCAATACCGGCAGTTTTACCGCGGCGGCCAAGAAGCTCAATATGGCGCAGCCTGCCCTGAGTCAAAGTATTAAACGGCTCGAGCAGTCGCTTGGGGTGATACTGATTAATCGCACCAGCAATAAGAATGACAAGCACCTCGCGCTCACCGCCGAAGGCTTAGTGTTGCACCAGCATGCCACGTTGATCCTAAAACAAATCAAGCAGGCGGAAGCGCAAATCCGAGCCATGGCGAATCTTACCTCGGGGGAAGTACGGATTGCAGTGCCGGGTATGCTGGGCTCCTTCTATCTGCCCTCACGGCTTATGGCGTTTCGCCATCAATATCCTGAGTTAAAGCTGTCACTGTTCGAAGGCGGTACTCGTGACGCGCTACGGATGTTACAGCAGGAAGAAGTGGATATTGCCATCATTACCGCCCAGGATCTGCAGAGTGACTTCGATAGCCAATTGTTGATCCGTGAGCAGATGGTGATCGCCATGGGCGCCGAGCACCCGCTCGCCGATCATCCTGCCGTCAGCCTCAACGACTTCTTTGACCATGAATTGGTGATGTTTAAAACTGGCTATTTCCACCGGGAATGGATCCTCTCCCAAGCCAAAGATCTGGGTAAAAAGCCCAATATCGCCTTTGAGACTAACCTGATTAACTTAATCAAACAGATTGTCTCCCAGGGATTTGGGATCACCAGCGTGCTCGAAATGGCCATCAGTCCAAAAGATGACATTCTTGCTAAACCTTTTGACCCGCCGGTGTTTTTAAATCTGCATATCGCGTGGAAAAAGCAGCGCCCCGTCAGCCAAGCCGACCGCGCTTTTGTGGAATTTTTAATGAAAAACCGCTAACAAAAAGCAATTAAAAGGGCCGATTGCTCGGCCCTTTTAATGCGTCACCTAATACTTAAGGTGAAATAGGTTAACTCATAACAAGTTAGCGCGGTTTACGGCGACCAAAGGCAAATGGCAGCAGTAATAAGCTTAACCAGCCAAGAGCACCACCGTCATCCTTCTTCGGCGGAGTATCAGTAATAGATACAGACACTAAGCTCGAATCGCTATTACCATGGTTATCGGATACCGTCAGTTGGAATGACACGGTTTGCGCCGCACCATTCACATTAGGTGCAACTAAGTTTAATTTGGCCGCAGCGGGGTCAAAATTAAAGCTGGTGCCACCTAACTGAGTCCACTTGTAGGTCAACGGATCATTGTTCGCATCCGATGATTTGCTCGCATCGATAAACAGCGGTTTACCTTCTTGTACTGAGGTTGACGCTTCCACCTTAGCCACTGGCGCCACTTCAGCCACATCAAACTGGTAACTTTGCGTCAGGGTTTCTGACGAGGCATTGTTGACCTTGTTTGTTAGGCTTAACTGATTATCGACACTCGCCTTACGTGGTACCAACTCAAAGCTGATGTCCTTCGCGTCAGCGCCCGATGGCATCTCGACCGCCCAAGTGATCTTATTACCATCCTGTTTACCGTCATGGCTGATGTTAGCCACTTCATGGCCTTCAGGCAGTAGAGCTTCTAAGTTATACACACGTGTTTCTTGGGTTCTGTTGGCTTCGATGCGGGTCTTCATCATCTTTGCCACGCCTGGTGTCAACTGACCACTCAGCGCATTGCCCAGAGGCGACAGCACATCATCACCCACACGTTCAAAGATAACGGGTAACTTGACTGGCGCAACCTTGTCATCACCCGTAGTGAGGGTCAACATGGCTAAACCATCGTCGCCCACTTTGAGCGCGTCCTTCCATGCCAGCTTGACGTCGAAGTCTTTAGTATCGCCAGAAAGGGTCGCCGTGAGGTTATCCCCTGCGGTTTCGTTGTTGTAGAAGGTCAATTGTTTCAAACCAAACACGTCATCGGCCGTCGCGGATGAAGCGCTGTAGTTTTGCACAAACACATAGTAAGTGCCTTTAACAGGATTGTTGAGTAGGACACTTTCCTCTGAACCGTCTTTCGCCGATGAAGCCACTCGCACAAGCTTGCTGCCATCGTTTTTATCGAGTAGCACGTACACATCAAGATCAGGTGATGTGGTGTAGCTAATCGATGCACGGAAATACAGTGCATTTTCATTCACGTCAAATTTAAACACTTTGACGCCATCGGCGAGATCATCAGTGTATGAGGCATTGTTCGAGTCTTGCTTCACGCTTGACTCAATGGTTTGGCTAAGCTTTAGGCCCGACACTTCGGCGCCGACGCTGGCAAAATCCACCGCCTTTAGGCCTTCAAGATTGATTTCATCCGCATTACGGGTCGCTTCAATGTTCACCAAATTGGGCAGATTACGCTTACCAATCTTAGCGGCAATCGGCATAGTCGCCGTTGGGAAACTTGCCGACTCGAGCACTAAGTTGCCAAAGCCCCAATCTGCGCCTACTTGCGTCACATCGGCGGTCACGGTAATGGTTTGGCTCGCACCTTTTTTCAGGGTAAAGCTTTCAGGCGATACCGTTACTGCTAACTTATCGGTCACCGCTTGGCCCTTCGCCGTCCAGCTACCATCTTGAGTTGCGGTTACGGTACGGGTCCAAGTACAAGTATTCACGCAGCGAGAATCGGCCATGCTAGGCACGTTTAACTTACGTGGGTCACCGTTCACGACTGGGTTAGCAATTTCATAGTTCAGGGCGCTTTCGTCCATCACTAAACCGGTTTTAGCCGCTAAATCGACACGAATACGGCCAGCGCCCACATCGAACGGATCGGCAACGGTTTTAGCATCGGCTTTTTTCATCGCCTGTGCGGTCGTTGCAGTTAGCATTAATGCGGAGCGGATATTGTCCGGCGTCCAATCCTTGTGCAATGACTTTAGCAGCGCACCAGCACCCGCAACATGGGGGCTTGCCATTGACGTGCCCGACATCAAGGTAAAGTCGGCTGGATTTGTGCCCGATTTATCATGGCCAAATTGTTGATCAGCATAAGCAGCGTAAATATCTGAGCCAGGAGCGGCCACCGAAGGCACAATCACATCATTGGTCGCATTTGGACCAATCAGTGAACTGGCAGATAACACATCGGCCTCACGGCTAATCGCTTGCGGTGTCGGGGTTAAGGTTAGCTCCACAGCAGGATTGGCGGCCATGGCCTCGAGTAAGGCTACGCCATCGGTGTTACCAATAAATACCGCAGGGACATTTAACTTCTCCAATGCCGACATGGTTAAACGCGCATTGCCTTCACCATCACGGTTGTACACTATGACCGCTTTAGCGCCCGCGGTTAATGCACCCGACACTTTAGTCGAGAAATCACATGAACCGCGTTTGATAACGGCAATTTTGTCTTTAAAGGCATCGGCAGGGAACACTTTACAGCCTTCCACATTGGTCGCATCAATCGCGCCTGCAAATACGGGTAGCCCTTTCACGACGTCGGTTTGCACAGGGCCAGAGCCTGGGGTGAATTCAAAGGTCTTACCGTTAAATTCCAGCTCGCGTACCACTTCACGATTGTGAGTCGAGTTAGCGACTGAGGTATACCAAGGCGCGTTTTTGGACGATGAATAAGGCACCTGCGCGATGTTTGCCCTAGTGTTGCCCGCCGCAACCGCAGCAAAAATACCCGCATTACGCGCCGCTAAGAAGCCCTGCTCGGTCGCGCTGTTCCATGGATTGCCACCGCCACTGATGGAGAAGTTAATCACGTCCACGCCATCTTTAATCGCATCATCAATCGCTTTTAAAATCGGCGCCGTTGCACAGCCACTGTATGTATCTTCTTGATCACCAGGCTCACAGACTTGATAGGCAATAATGTTTGCGTGGGGCGCCACGCCGGACATTTGCGCAAACGTTAAGCCAGTTTGGATCCCCGAACCTTCGAGTTTACCCACTTCCCCCTCAACATAAGGAACATTGAGTAATATGTTACCTGCCGCGGTGCTGGCCACGTGCGAGCCATGGCCGCCGTAGTCTTCGCCATTTTTAGCGGGCGGCGTCGCGCCGAAAACCTTTTCGTCGTCATAGATATCGGTGATTTCAGGGTAGCTGCGTACACCAATCAACTTGTCGTTACACATGCTGGCAAAATCGGTTTTACAGTCACCCACATAAATCCCTTGGCCTAAGGGGTTGGTGTGATCGTAACCGTCTTCACCCACATCGGCGAAAGAAGCGTGATCAGAGTTAATCCCTGAGTCGATAATCGCCACAATCACGCCTTCACCCATGGCCTTAGTGCCCGTCGCACTACCGTCCCACACCTTTGGGGAGCCGATCAGTGCCTGACTCACGTCGGTTTCGAGCTGTTCAATTTTCTCGCGTTCGATATAAACCACTTCAGGTAATTCGGCCAGTTTGATGGCTTGAGCCTGAGTCATACGCACGGCAACACCGTTGATGGCGTATTGGTAAGTGGTCAGCGGCTCAAGACGGGTACCAATGGCCGCGCTGGCGCTCGTTAAAAAGCGCTCTTGCTTGACCTTGAGGAAACTGACGTAATTTTTGACTTCAGGTGCGGCGGCATTAAGTTTGACATTACCTGTCTTACCAGAGCTTTTTGCCTGTGAGGTCGACTGTGCATGTTGTGGGCTGGTGGCCTTAAAGCCTGGAATATCCCCTTGATAATTCGCGACGGCGCTGTCCCGTAATCTCACGATATAGGTATATTCTCCCTCGGCTAAATCTGGCTCAGGAATAAATTTTACATCTTGGTTGTTAACCGCGGTTAATTGACCACGGGTCGAATCATTTGATAATTCGGCAGGAATATCTAACTGTAACGTTTCACCGGTTGGCGATAATACGGTTTGCGCATTTGCCGCAGCTGATAGCAATGCCATAGACACTGCTAGTGCAATTTTTGTTTTCATGTTCGCTTCCTTCGCTATATTAAAATTACTGCTGAAAGTTCCATTTTTAATATTTATTCAGTACAGCAATATCATAAAACGACTGTAACTGAGAGAACTTTACCGCAGCGTTTTAACACGTAATGATACATATTAAAACACCTCATTAACCGGATAATTACCCATAAAATCAATTAATAAGAATGTCGTTCTCAATAAATATTCATTGTTTAACGGTTAACGGAATGCGAGATGGTTTATGCTGCGAAAGGGAATGTTAGCAAGCGCTTAAAAACCAAATAAAAATTCATTATCACTCATTAATAAATCCTTTGCTTAATTGATAATTAACAGTATGCAAAACCGATAAATCAAGATGAAAACGGATTACATTTAAATGAAATAATTTCAAGCAGACATAATTTTTCACAATTAAGACTGTGATGAATTAGAGGATTGCATGGACAAATAACAGGCATATGATTTAACGAATGCCGTACTTATTTAGCGAACTTAATTGTCCATAAGAAATACGGAGTATGGTAATCCGATAAAAGTCAGACCACCCGATAGAAGAAAGAAAAGATAAAGGAGTAAAAAAACAAGCAATAAAAAAGGGGATTGACTCCCCTTTCGAAAAAACACATTCACCATCCTGCCAATAGGCTTTAAAGCATTCAGCCTAGGGCTCAGTGCGTACCGCTTTCATCAGTACTTCCGTGGTGTATTTATCATTATTAATCACAGGGAAGCGGTCATAGGTTTGGAAAATCACCTTGTCCTGATACTTGATCATGGCCACTACGCCGTAATTAATGCGTTTATCGATAGATTGCGCCGGTAATAAGAACTTAAACGGCACAGGCGCCCTAGCGATATTAAAGCTCTTTTGGGCAATGATGACGCCGGGCGTGTTCAAATCGATAATCGCAATGGTAATTTCACTGCCTTGGGGCAGAAGGATTTTTTCCAAATAGCCCGCAGCCCCATTCACCACCACCGGAGGATCGGGTTGTACCGTCACACAACCACTTAAGGCAAATATCACCAGTAAGAATGAAAGAAACAACTTTATTTTCACCAACATATTAACTTCCTTTTACCATACGGATCAGCCCCTCTTGGGTCGTCGATGCGACAAGCTCACCCTGCTGATTAAAAAATTGGCCTCGTACGTAACCCCGTCCACCGCTGGCGGTTGGACTGTCGATACTGTAGAGCAACCATTCTCCCATATTAATCGGGCGATGGAACCACATCGCATGATCGATTGTTGCCATGCGGATCCCCGGCGTTAAAAACGACACCCCATGGGGCTGAGCCGCCGTGACTAAAAAGTTAAAGTCAGAGGCGTAGGCCAGCAAATATTCGTGAATATGGGCATCCGTTGGCATTGGCCCATTCGCCCTTAGCCACACATAGCGATAGGGTTCGGTTTCTTTGGGCGCGAAGGGATGCAAGGGATTGACTAACCGCATCTCAATCGGCGCGTCTTCCATAAACTTTTCGAGAATGCGCGCGGGCACTTTATCCCTTAAGGTCATCGCCAGCTCGTTTTGATTCAATAAGCCTTCAGGGCCCGGCACCTCAGGCATTTGGGCCTGATGGTCAAAGCCCGCCTCGGGCTCTTGGAACGAGCAGGTCATATGAAAAATCGGCCGTCCTTTTTGTATTGCGCTCACGCGTCTGGCACTGAAACTGCCGCCGTCTCGCATATTTTCCACTTCATAGACTATGGGTAGCTTCTCATCCCCTGCGCGTAAAAAATAAGAGTGTAGCGAATGCACTTTACGCTCGGATGGCACAGTTTGCTTAGCGGCGCTCAGGGCCTGCCCCATCACTTGGCCACCAAACACATGCCCAAATCCTAAGTCTTGACTTTGACCACGAAACAGCCCGATTTCAATTTGCTCGAGGGATAATAATGATAAGAGATCGTCTAATACCTGACTCATGGGATCCTACTGAAAATTAGCAACTAATGCCCAAGGGTAACTCAGTTAGACTAGGGCTGACCAGTAGAGAGTCGATAGCTTATTGCATCTTGTGGCTTCTGCCCGCCCAAAGCACTACTCAATCTTAATATGATGCTCAAGGGCGCTCTGTTTTGACCAAGCCAGCACTTTATCTTCGCCGCAGGTATGCAGATTAATCGGAAAGGCATAATGCAACTCGGGCCAGTACTTGACCAGTTTATCGGGTGTGCACAGCCCCTCACTGAAATAGATGGACTGAAATTCGGCAAACATCCCATGACTCACACTGCCCGCCCCCGCGAGCAAATGCTGGCCATTCGGTGCGGCACTGCTGACTAAAAATGCCATGGTCGCCGTGACCGTATCAAAGGAAAACAGCGGTTGAATCGCTGGGGCTAAGTGTTTATGCGTCATAGCCGTGAGTGCCTGCGGGCACAGGCTATTGATATGGATGTTATATTGCTCGCCCTCTAAAGCAAGGCTATTAACCATACCGACGAGGGCCATCTTGGCGGCGCTAAACGGGACTTGATGTAAGTCGCCAAACAACGCCGACACCCCAGTGGTCATCAAAATTCGGCCATAGCCATGGGCCTTCATCAGCGGCCACAGGGCTTGGGTCAGATAAAAGCTACCATGCACATCCACATCAAACTGTCGCTGCCAGTCGGCTTGTTGGATATGCTCGAAGGAGCACGCGCCGTAAACCCCGGCGTTATTGACCAAAATATCCACGCGTTGCCAATCTTGCTGTAGGCGATTCACCATCGCCTTGACATCATCCTGCTGGCTAACATCCACTTCAAAATACAGGCATTCTCCCCCGAGCTTCAAAATGGCCTCATGGGTTTGCTGCAGTTCTACGTTAGTTACCTGAGTTAAGTTAGAAGAGCTAGTTGCCCTCAATGCCTCGCCTTGGGATGGACGTCCCTTAGGTTGGTCAACTAATACCAATTTGGCGCCACGCTCAGCCAACATAATGGCATAGGCTCTCCCTAGCCCGGAGCCTGCTCCCGTTACCAACGCCACTTGATTATCGAAACGCATCCTATCGTATCCTTATCATTGACATTAACGCTGAACGCCACACTTGACCATTCACCTCACAGCTCTGGTTATTACAAAAATAGGGGTGAAGTTCATCGGCTTAACCGATGTTTGGCAGTGGATCACAGGAGATATAAAAACACAGGCATAGTGGATTTTCTTTGAACTTGGCGACAAATCTTTCCCCTGAAAGCGAAACATCTGTGCGCCAATTCAAACTCTATTACATGCGTGTATTAGATAGTACTCACTTTAACGTAATTTCTTGTTATGCTATGACGCTGTTCACTACCCAATTCTTTTCTTAGATAACGACTGGACATCATGAATCCTTGGATTTTAGCCATCAGGCCCCGCACCTTACCCGCGGCAATCGGTCCCCTATTAATCGGTAATATTCTGGCACTGCACCTTGAGCGTTTTAGCTGGTTGATTGCCGCCACCTCGATGTTGTGTGCCATCCTATTGCAGATCGCCGTTAACCTCGCCAATGACTACTTTGACTTTAAAAACGGCATTGATACCGCCGAACGTATTGGTCCGGTTCGCGTAACCCAGAGTGGCATGATCCCCCCCCATAAAGTACGCAATGCCATGGTCCTCTGTTTAGTACTAGCATTAACCGTGGGCTCGTATTTGATTTGGCATGGCGGCTGGCCGATTGCTATTTTAGCGACGGCGGCCATTTTAGGCGCCCTCGGCTACAGCGGCGGCCCGTATCCTCTGGCATCACACGGGCTAGGTGAAGTCGCCGCCTTTGTGTTTTTTGGCTTAGTCGCCGTAGTCGGTAGCTATTATCTGCAGGCGGGTGATACCAATATGAATGCTTGGCTACTAGGCTGTGCGATTGGCTTATTTAACGCCGCCATTATGTTGGTCAACAACACCCGCGATATTCGTACCGACACCCAAGCGGGCAAACATACCCTCGCGGTGAGGATTGGCGAGGCGCAGGCCAAAGTCTTGTATCAAGCCTTAATTTACTTGCCCTTTGGTTTAGTGATCGCAGGATTCTTACTGGGCATTCTGCCGGGATTACCGGTACTGCTGGCGGGTTTATCCCTGCTTATTGCCCGTAAACTCAGTAGCGATTTCTATGCCGTATCGGGTGAAGCCCTCAATCCACTATTGGGACGCACGGCAAAACTCACCATGATTTTCAGTACTCTATTCAGTGTGGGACTAGTGTTTACCTCCTAAACGGGAATATCAACGTCTCGGAATTGCCCCAGAGTTGAGTTTAAAACCTGCCCATAAGGCGGCTAGTAAAATAGACAAGGCTTAAAATACAAAAAGGTTCGTCATGATGTGTTTAATACGCAACATGACGAACCTTTTGCTTTTAGGGGCAGATTAAGACCAGAGATAACCCGATATTGCCGTGTTAAATAACAGGCCACTAAATTGATGCGTGGCTTTTGGTGTCTGCAAATGCGCCGCCCCAAAACACACATGTAAAGGTATTAAGTGTTCTTCCCTTGGGTGGCTAAAACGCGCCTCCGGCGCCGATTGCCAATCGATTAATTGTGCCTTGGCGTGGCTATCGCCTGATGTCACGACATCGGTTAACCAAGTATCAAACCCTTGGCTGCGAGGCAACACCTTAGGATCGCCGGAGAAAAACGCGCGCATATTGTGAAACGACATGCCAGACCCCACAATCAACACTCCTTGCTCGCGCAATGCCGCAAGAGCCTCGCCGATCGCGATATGGGCACTCGGGTCGAGGTGCTGCACTAAGGACATTTGTACCACAGGAATATTCGCCTCTGGATACATCAGCTTAAGTGGCACAAAGGTGCCGTGATCGAAGGCACGCTGATTGTCGAGCCGCACCGCGATTCCACTCGCCTTGAGCAAACCGGCAATGGTTTCGGCAAGCTGTGGCTCACCAGGCGCAGGATAAGAAAGTGTATAGGCCTCAGGGGGAAAGCCATAGTAATCGAACAGCATGCCTGGATGGGGATGACTCGACAGTGTCACCTGCGCCTCTTCCCAGTGGGCCGTCACCAATACAATGGCCTTGGGTATTGGGATAGTATCTGAAACCTTGGATAAAAATGCTCTTAACTCCAGATGATTTGCATCATTGAGTAGCGGTAAAGGCCCGCCACCATGGGGAACAAATAACACTGGCATTAGAGCGGAATTCGCGTGCGTCATAATAAACTTCTCTTGATGAAACCGTTAGTTATCACTTGTAAATCATACCTTGCCAGTCTTGTGGCTAAGATTAGAAAGCCGCTTTCATGTCCACCAGCTGACGTTGAAAACGCACTAATCTATCAACGGTTTCATCGAGCTTGATGATTAAAAACAACAGCGCAGATAAAGACAGTGCGGGTAACGCGCTCATGGTGGTTTCGTAATTAAAGTGGTAGTAAATGGCCCCCATCATCACCGACAGTAATGCGGTCGCCGACAGGACTCGATATTCACGCCAGCCAATGCCAATGGCGCCCAGCACTTCAATCACACCGATAAAATAGCCAAAACCCGTGGGCAAATTCATTACGCTAAAGGGCACATGGAAAAACGGCACACTGAGTAACTTGCCCATGCCCGAGAATAAAAACACTATGCTCATCGCCAGCGTCACCACCACCGCCGCACGATTTAAGGTATTGGCACAGATAAAGAGTTTTTGAGGGTCAGTCTCGGCAACGGTTTTATCTGCATTGCCTTTGGCTAAACATAATTGATTTATCGACATAACTACCTCATTACTCATCTCTTTTAGACTCAGTTCAGCGTGACCCCTCGCTAAACGGCACCCTAAACGCAAAGTAGTGGACTCGCATTGAGCCCACTACTGTCATATGGCGGAATTATGCGCCCACAAAAAATAAATAAATATGGAATAATATCTAACATCTCCTAAAATAATTCTTTATTTGTTTAAGAGTCTTGCCATGACCTTAGAACAACTGCTGATGTTCAATACCGTCGCCCTCGCCGGCTCACTAAAGGCCGCCAGTGACAAACTTCATAAGACTCAGCCTGCGATCAGTCAGAGCATTAAACAGCTGGAATCCCAGTTAGATTTAGTTCTGTTCGACCGCCAAGGGTATCGCTTAACGCTCACTCAAGAGGGACGAAAGCTGCTGCAATACGCCCAGCGCGTACTGAATGAAGCGCAGGAGATGCGACAAGTCGCGAAGCATTTAGCTAAAGGTAACGAGGCCAGTATCACCTTAGCCTTCGAAGCATCCTTTAATCTAACCCGCATCTTGCCGATACTGGAGCGCACACAAAATGAATTCCCTCACACTCAAATCATTCTTAAACAAGAATATTTAACCGGCGCGCTCGAAGCCTTAAATCAAGGCAAAGCCGATATTGCGATTTCAGCGGGCGGCATTGAGCCGATACGCTCAAGCCATTTTGAGCTGGCTTACTTATTTTCAGGCAGTCTGTTGGATGTGGCCTCGCCGCGCTTACTGAGTCGCCACCCCACTCTAAGCCATGTGCGCGAATTGGTGAACGAGTACCAAATTGTGATCCAAGATACTGGCACTGGCACCGCCAATATCGAATTTGGGGTGCAAGCTGGGCAACGCCGTTGGTATGTTAATGATTTTTATACGAAGAGAATGCTCATTCAGAGCGGCATGGGCTGGGGAAAATTGCCACATTATTTGGTGGAACAAGCCCTCGCGGATGGAAGCCTATTACCACTGGAACTGCGCGAAAGGCAGAACCTTATCCAACTCGATTACTATGTGATGCGCCCACCCCACTCGCCATTAGGCCCAGTGGCGCAGGCACTGTGGGAAAACTTAGTCCAATTAGCCGCTAAGCAAAGCGTCTAAGCAAGCAATCTGGGTATCACACGCTCAAGATATGTCGACTGAATAAGCATTTATGGAGCAGTCAAAGAGCTAATGACTAAGCAGATTCAACCACTCTTGGGGACTGGCCAAAATAAATTGATACTCGCTGCCATCAATCAAGGTGATTTTTATCGCATCAGAAGTCACAGGTAAAATGCCTCCGCCCTTACCCCAACAGGATTCAACCTTGGCGATATCCTTTCTTTGCAGCTGATATGGCCCAAGTCCTAAGGTTTTATTGTAGGGGGAAAAACAAACCAGCTGCTCGGTGACACTTAGCTGGCCATCGGCTCGCGCCACACCATCTTGCACCGTCGCGATAGCAGACCTGATTAGGCTTTCTTGCATAGTTGGGCTTTGTTGCGCAGTCAGGCTTTCTCGCATAGCTTCACTCCATTGAATAGTGCTAACAGCTTTATTCCAACTTACCAAACACTGCGGCTATTTCAAGTTTAACGATATTCACGTGCACGATACGACTTACGACAGGCTGTTACGATAGCCCCTCAATTTAGGCACTAAAGCTGATGCATTCAGTATTCATTATGCTGATCCAGCAAGTGTCTATCGTTGGTTTATCCTGCAATCTGCGGCCACTGTGACCTAACTTGTCCGACAGACCGCTTAATCATTCTTATCCCGCGAATAAATTCACTCAGCGTTGATAATAAACAACTGACCAAAAATCAAACTGCTCGCCTTTGGCGGCGCACCAATCCGGAAACGGCTCAACCCCAACAAGAGTGGAATACTCCTCCCAGCAATTGATCATCGACTGGTAATAATCATGCCTGTTTTGCAGCCTTGATTTACTCTCTATCGTCTGTAACCGCGCGATTAATGCTTGTGCTGACGCTAGCGAGTCTTTTGCCCGCGATATATCCCCCAGCAATACAGATTCAGATAAATGGTGGGTCTGAAAATCGACACTGTTTAAATGGGACAACGCGACTTGAGTGAGGCAAATTTCATCGGTAGGCTCGAGCGCCAACGCCCTTTCATAGGAATCGATATCCCCAGCAATAAAACCTAACCATTTGTGGGGGATGGGATTATTGGGCTCATCTAATGCCCATTGGGTTAGCACGCCTTTAAGCAGCACGATAAGGGGATAAGCGAGTAACTGGTGTGTTTCACGGTGCCAAAAGCCTAAGGAGGATAGCTCCTCTGCGATGTGCCTTTGCTCGGCTAAGGATAAGCTCTTACAGTGTGATACGAATTTATTTACCGTCGCAATCGCTTGCTTCTTCAGTCCTTGCTCTTTTTGCAAGCAATATTGACCAAAAAGTTCATACCCCTTCCGGGCCGAATACTGGGCCCCTATCGTCTTTAATCCTTCAAAGTTGTCGCTATTCCAGTAGTTCATAGAGGTGTTTGAGTTAGGTGCTTGAGCTGCGTTGTCTTCAGCCGCTAGGTATTGGCTGCAGTCAGTAAAAATATAACCCTTAAGCGCAGATTGTAATCACCAAGCCCGCCTAGAACCAGATGATTTATCATTAAGTAGTTAACTATCCACGGTTTTTATCTCAACTTGCCCACTTTTATCACTTCTATTGAGCAGACCATCAGAATAATAAAGGGCCTTGCGGCCCTTTATTCGATGTTAACCTAACAAGATGATTATTGGATTTCTTGCTTGGCGAGTGCGCGGTCAAGTTTGGCGCGCTCAACCTCTGGCGAGGCTTTAATCGCTTGAATTAAACCGAGCAGATCTGTGCCCTCATCGGCAGCAAGCAACAATAAGTTATTGTTATTTTGCCAATCTACTTTTAGACCATGGGCCTTAGCAAAATCGGCAGCCGACACACCTGGTTTTAACTTAACCACTAATTTACCGGTCATTTCGGCAAAGGCCTTACCCGATTGGGTGACCACTTTTTGCCCTTTAACCAACTGCTTAGCCTGCTTGACCCCTGACTCAGTTTTTACAAAGTAAGGCGTATCCAACCCTAAAAACTCAGCACGACTAACCTGAACACCTTTAGACTCGGTTTGAGGTTCAGTAAATTCGACTTTGTCATGCGCCATCGCCTGCAC
Organism: Shewanella mangrovisoli; assembly: GCF_019457635.1. Taxonomy (NCBI): domain Bacteria; kingdom Pseudomonadati; phylum Pseudomonadota; class Gammaproteobacteria; order Alteromonadales; family Shewanellaceae; genus Shewanella; species Shewanella mangrovisoli. The sequence continues at coordinate 1,962,644 of NZ_CP080412.1, read as the reverse complement.
CGACAGTGAAAGGGCCACAGCCACTAACGATAAATTTAACGCTTTCATTGATTACTCCTTAAGATGCAGACTTGGCAGCATGGCCATGGAAACGAATTGACCAACCTTTCAGCTTGCCATCGGCTTCGTTAGGGATAGAGATATAGCCTTGATCGTATTTAACAAATCGATAGCTACCGCTATTCACATCAATCAGCTTGATTGTCCATTCACCTTTTGATGATTCGCCATAGAAGGCATTCGATAACATAGGAGTTGCATCGTAGCCAGTGACCAGATCATCAGGGTCAGTTTTATCCATCACACCTTGGTAAACTAAACCGTTATAAGGTGTCATCAACACACTCTTAGTGCCCGAAGGTGAAATCAGCTCAACTGCTAAATCCGGTAGACGTAGATGGTCGGCAGTCAGCTCAATCTGTACGGCTTCAATCACTAAATCGTCTGCGACCACTTGGGTATCAGTCACACCATTGACGTCCGCATCAGGGATAGCCTTAGTGAGTTCAGGGCTTGCTTGCCACTCAGTGACCACATAGTCACCTAAATCTTCGGCATAGGATTTAGCCAGTTTAACGGCTTCGGTAAGATCCACACGACCAAAACCATAGAGGTTATGGAAAGAGAACCCAGCCGCGTTTTGCAACCAGCCAGGGATAGCCGTATACACTGGAGCGGCTTCACCCTCACCTATGGTCACCGTTTTAGGCGCAATATCCGCATCTACTTTGGTTGCTGTCTTGGCGAGGATATAGCGAACATCACGCCAAGAGAGATCTGGATTCGCACTCATGATCACCGCTACCGCGCCCGAGGTATTTGGCGCTGCAGAGGAGGTGCCGTTCATGGTCGATGTGTAGTCACAGTTAGGGTTTAATGGGTTCAACCCACCGTGGAATGGCGTGCTCGGTCTATCTTCAGCAATCGCAGAACCATTCTCACATCCCATACGGTCGGTAGTCACAATCGCTGGATCGTCATCACCATATTCACCACCCGGTGCAGTGACGAAAATGTTCGAACCCACAGATGAGTAGCTTGAAAGCTCGCCCTTAGCGTTAATGGCGCTGACCACTAAGTTATACACGTTAGCATTGTCAGAGGACATGTTGGAGTTATGGAAAGGTAAGCCATGGTTAGCAGGCTTTTCCGCCGTGGCAGTGAAATAATCCCCTGGCAACCAGAAGGTACGGTAACGGTAGTAGTTATAGCCGTTGCCCGCAGATTTAACGAAAATACTGCCTTTACCATCGAAACTTTGGGTTGCAATATCTTGATAAACTTCGGTTTCATCCTCATCAAAACCATGGGGGAATGGCACGCTGTAACCATAGCTTTGGTTAAAGACTCGCGCGCTATCACTATAGGCACTGGCACCATGTGATTTAGCAAAGTTTTCAAATGTTTGAACGTTCTCGACTTTACCCGTTGGGTCTTGATCTAAAAAGTTAAAGCCAATCAACTTAGCCTTAGGCGCAACACCACGACCGCCGATACCATTCCAGCCTTCGGCCGCAATAATCCCACCAACGGCAGTACCATGGCCCGATTCACCCGAGAAAGGCGTTGGGTCAACTGTACCGGTAATCAAATTATAAGAACCGCCATTGACCGTATTGTTCATCAAGTCTGGGTGTGCAATCTCTAAACCATCGTCTACCACAGCAACGGTAATGCCCTGTCCCATTGCATTATCTGAAATCGCACCGCTCACATTCATATCTTCACCGGCCACACCACGGTGAGCCGCAAAGGCATTCTGCCCGGTGTTTTTTAAATGCCATTGGTAGGTAAAGAGGGGATCGCCATGTTTAATATTGATTGTCAGATTGGCTTCAGCCTGTAATTGACCGTCGGACACTTTGAACCGAACCACTTCAGTCCCTTCGCTGGCATCGGATGCATAGGTAAATTCGCCAGTGTTTTTATTCACTAACGTAAAGGTGCCCAGTTTAAGATCGGCCGGGTCAACCAATGAATAGGTCAAACCACCTTCGGCATCGCTCGCTTCTAGTTTTCCAGTAAACAGCATCGACTGTGACACATCAACAGTCATATCCGCCGTGGTCGGGGCAGTATTCACTTTAGGCACAGGTGCCGGAGCCTTCTTATCATCGCTCCCACAGCCAGCCAATAAGGCCGCCGTGATGCTCAATGCAACAATGGACATACGCATAGTAGACATTCCTTCTTGTCATTACTTATTGCAACTTAATTTGGCGTGATAATTTTGATTAATCTTATTCCGCATTAAGTTCTGTTATTTTAGTTATTCCCTATGATTCCCGATAAAACACAAGCACCAAATAGGAAGCAAAGATTTAACACAGAAGAAATAATTGTGAAAACAAATATAAATAGAATGGTAGACCGATTAAATATTTGTGATTATTTTATCGACAACATCAAAAAGAAACCAAGATAAGTTAAAACGAAACACATCGGATTAAAACCAAAGAAAAACAATCTGTTATATAATATTAAACCATTTTAAATTTACAGTATGACAAACAGTTAAATGCACATACTTTTTTACATTTTTAAATATTCAAATCCTTTTATGATGTTACATTTATAAAAATAACCACACTATAGATGCGGTAAATAATATAAGCAAACACCCATAAATTAACATTTAAGTAACACGTGGTGTTTATCAAAATAAAGCCAAGCAATAAAAAAGCCCCTATTTAGGGGCCTTTTTACAATCTATTTAGAGCTTAATTAATACCCTGTTTGGGGCACTCCAATCTAAATGATATTTCTCGCCAGCGGGCTTATCTAAGCGCTCAAAGGTATGGGCACCGAAAAAGTCCCTTTGTCCTTGAAGCAAGTTTGCTGGCAGTGTCTCGCTGCGGTAACTGTCGTAATAGGCCAGTGCCGAACTAATACAAGGCACGGGGATCCCTTGCATCACAGCCGCCGCCACAGCACTGCGCCACTCGGTTTGTTTTTCCGACAAGGTAGTTGCAAAAGTGTCTGCCATCAATAAACAGCTTAAGTCCGCATCCGCTTGATAAGCTTGAGTAATAGATTGCAAGAAGGTGGCACGAATAATACAACCCGCACGCCAAATCTTCGCGATTTCGGCAAAATCGAGCTGCCATTTTTGCTCCTGCGCCGTCATCGCCATCAGTTGGAAACCCTGGGCGTAGCAACACACTTTCGCGCAATAGAGCGCACTCTCTAAGGCATCGATTAAACTGGCTTTTTGAGCATCATCCATCGCCACTGAGGCAGGACCTGCGAGCTTTTTACTGAGCTCAACACGGAGGGATTTTTGGGTGCTTACCGCGCGCGCATAAACCGCTTCGGCAATAGTGGGCGCCGGGCAACCAATTTGCAAACTGCTGACAGCAGTCCAAAGCCCGGTGCCCTTTTGCCCTGCTTTATCGAGGATCATCTCAACTAACGGCTGACCGGTTAGCGGATCCGCCTGTTTGAGCACCTCGGCGCTGATCCCCATCAGATAGCTGTTTAAACTGCCCTTATTCCAGCGTTCAAACACCTCACCCACCTGTGCCGCACTCATGCCTAAGCCATCGTGCATTAACTGATAGGCTTCGCAAATCAGTTGCATATCGGCGTATTCAATCCCGTTATGCACCATTTTCACATAATGCCCAGCGCCAGCTGGACCAATATAGGTCGTGCAAGGCTCACCTTCGGTCACGGGATTGCCCGGCTCAAAACGTTCAATCGGCAACCCTGTTTGAGGATCAACCTTAGCAGCAATGGCCTTCCAAATCGGCGCCACATGCTGCCAAGCCCCAAGATCGCCACTTGGCATTAATGAAGGGCCAAAACGGGCACCGACTTCCCCCCCCGAAACCGCCGAGCTGAAGAAGATAAATTTCCCTTGGTAACGCTTTTCACGCTCAACGGTGTCCGTCCAAAGACTGTTGCCCGTATCGATAACAATATCGTCCGCTTCGATACCAGCAGAAATCAGGGCATGACATACCCCATCCACAGGCGCACCCGCAGGGACAGACAGCACGAGAATACGGGGGTGAGCGAGGCTTGCTAACATTTCTGAAAGATTAGCACAGCCTGTTATACGCAGATCCTGTCCTACACGTTCTTGTTTTTCTTGTTGTAAAACACCGTTGACTTTAACAGGATCGAGGTCGAAGGCACTGACGCGATATTGATTGTCGGCAATGTTTAGCGCGAGGTTTTTGCCCATCACGCCAAGGCCAATCACGCCAATGTCATTAAGATTGCTGTGGTTTTGCATTATATAATTCCCACGGGTCACAGAGGTTAGAAATAACCAATTTGGAGGTGTAATTATATCGGGCTTTGTAACTTAATTACCAGAGACAATAGACGATGCATACGATTGGCAATCCCGATTACAGCCTAAGATGTGCTGTTTTTTCAGGAGAATATTCCTAGATCTCATTAAACATCTTTACCAATCGTATACATCTGGGCGAACTCTTCCCTAGGGAAGTAAATGGATTAATGAGCGAGTTTTAAGCCGAGCACGCCAAGCAAAATGAGGATTAAGCTGGCGATTTTCAGCAGGCTCACGCCCTCACCTAACAGAATAATACCCGCAATTGCCGTGCCCATGGCACCTATGCCGACCCAAACGCCATACGCCGTGCCTATCGGTAGCTGTTTAACCGCCAGCCCCAACAGCAGCACACTCACTGTCATGGAGAATACAGTAAACACACTCGGCCAGAGGCGGCTAAATCCGTCGGTGTACTTAAGCCCGATCGCCCAACCAATTTCAAATAGTCCAGCAAGAATTAATAGAAACCAGCTCATAGAGAACTCCCATACGGGGTCGTCCCCAAATTGATATCGGCGTATTTAGGGTCGTCCCTAAGCCGTTGTGAAATGTGTAATGTCGCTAACAATTTGAATCTAGATATAAAGCTTAAGATCCAATTCCTTAATAGTGCTCCGTAAAGACTTAACTATTAAGTATGCGGGCTAGACTAGCAAATAGTGATATATAAGAGCAAGCCTTGGGCTCCAGCGATTTCTCCCAAAATAAAAGCGATAGCCTGATGGGACTGCTCTCATCAGGCTATCGCTTTATCTTGGCTGTACGGCCCTTATTTTTGACCGCTCACTACTGCCTTGTCAGATTACCCCACAAGAGCATCGGCATAGCCCATGCGGGTTAAGGTCGTGCGGACTAAATCGAGGGTTTGTGGATCTTCAATCGTCGCTGGCGCCGTATATTGCTGATTATCTGCAATTTTACGCATAGTACCGCGCAGGATTTTACCCGAGCGGGTTTTCGGCAGCTTTTGAATAGCGCTCACCAACCTAAAGGACGCGACGGGACCAATTTCTTGGCGAACGAGGGCAATTAACTGCTTATGCAGTTCCTCGTCCGTAATGGTCACACCCTTTTTCAGCACCACTAAGCCCAAGGGCACTTGGCCTTTGAGTTTATCATCGACACCAATCACGGCCGCTTCGGCTACATCGGGATGCTGACACAGGACCTCTTCAAATCGCCCGGTGGAGAGTCGATGGCCGGCTACGTTAATAATGTCATCGATACGGCTCATGATATATAAATAGCCATCTTCATCCATGTAACCCGCATCCCCCGTAAGGTAATAGCCTGGGTACATAGATAAGTAACTGTCTTGATAGCGTTTGTTATTTTGCCAGAGCGTAGTGAGCGTACCCGGTGGCAGCGGCAATTTGATAACCACATTGCCTGAGACATTCGCCGCCACTTTGGCGCCCATCTCATCGACTACATCGACCTCATATCCTGGGACGGGTCGGCCAGGCGATCCCGCTTTAACGGCAATCGGTGCCACGCCCATCAGGTTTGCCGCCACTGGCCAGCCCGTTTCAGTTTGCCACCAATGGTCAATAACCGGTTTTTTCAGTTTGGCTTCGGCCCAATGCAAGGTATCGGGATCGCAACGCTCCCCTGCCAAAAAGACATTCTTCAAGCAGCTTAAATCGACACCTTGGATAAATTCGCCGTCGGGATCTTCGCGCTTAATGGCACGGATCGCCGTGGGCGCGGTGAAAAAGCTTTTGACTCGATACTTAGCAATCGTGCGCCAAAAGGCGCCGGGATCCGGCGTACCTACGGGTTTTCCTTCGTATAACAAGGTCGTCGCCCCGACAAGCAGCGGACCATAGACAATATAGGAGTGCCCTACAACCCAGCCCACATCCGATGCAGCCCAAAACACATCCCCTTGGGCAATATCATAAATATTGGCCATGGACCAAGCCAATGCCACCGCATGGCCGCCATTGTCCCGCACCACGCCCTTGGGTTGACCCGTGGTCCCCGAGGTATAAAGCACATACAGGGGATCGGTGGCTTTCACCGTCACACAATCGGCACTGTCGCTAGTACATAAGGCGGTTTGCCAATCTTTATCGCGCCCCGCTTGCATCTGCGCCTCATATTGGGGGCGATTTAAAATCAAGCAGTGCTCAACTTTGTGCACCGCTTCATTTAATGCTTTGTCCAGTAAGGGTTTATAGGGCACCACGCCCGAAGGCTCAATCCCGCAGGAGGCGGACATTACCAACTTTGGCTTAGCATCATTGATCCGGGTCGCCAGCTCATTGGCCGCAAAGCCGCCGAAGACCACCGAATGGATGGCACCAATGCGCGCGCAGGCAAGCATGGCATAGGCGGTCTCGGGCACCATGGGCATGTAGATGACCACACGGTCTCCCTTAGTCACACCCACACTTTGTAAATAACCCGCAAGCCTCGCCACTTGGGCCTGCAACTCACGGTAAGTAATGCTGTATTCGGTTTCCGTCACAGGGCTCACGTAATGGATGGCAATTTGCTCACCACGCCCCGCCAACACGTGTCTATCGACCGCGTTGTAGCAAGTGTTTAACTCGCCATCGCTAAACCAGTGATAAAACGGTGCCTCGCTTTCATCTAATATTTGTTTGCTCGGCGTAACCCAGTCTAAGGCCTTGGCGGCTTGTTGCCAAAATGCCTGTTTAGTCGCAATAGATGTCTGATGTAATTGTTGTCCAACATCTGTCATAAGGCCTCCCATCATGACACTCACCCGTGTCACCACAGATGAAACTCTCCCCTTCCTTCCCAAATTGATTATGACCTGCCCAGCGCTATTCCCCCATTAGACTAAGGGATATAACCACTAAAACTGTTAAACATGTTGGATAATTGTACAGCACACTTGCTGTACGAAATGATTCAACATAGTCTTATGTCTTTAATGGATTTTTTCATGGAAAGAAATACTCATTATGATGCGCTTCAAACAACTCAAACCTGCCTTACTCCTGATCCTCAGTCTCGTTAGCGCGAGCGGCGTTGCGTCAACCCAGCAGCTAGAAACCTTACTCGAACCCTTATCTATTGGTGAACGAGCCAAGGTCGACAATACTCAGGTCATTAGTGCCAAGTTGCTGTCGCGGGTTTACCAAGTGCGTCAATATCAGCCGCTCTGGCAAGACAGAGAATACGCGGGCACTATGCTCGATGTGATTAAAAGTGCCGATGATGAAGGGTTGTCGAAGGAAGATTATCACTACTCCAAGCTAGTCGAACTTTACCAACAGCTCAGTGCCTCGAATTGGCAGGATGAATACCGCAGCAGTGTATTTGAAGTGCTTCTAAGCGATGGGATCATCACCTACGCCATTCACTTGCTAAACGGCAAAGTGAACCCCAGTATGCTCGGCAAAACCTGGAATTATGATGAAACCCATCTGGATTTCGATACCACGTTAAAGCAGCTCGAAGAACACATTAAAGCACACACTGTGGCTGATGCTATTGCAGGCTTAGCACCTAAGATTGCGCCCTATCACCAGCTAAAACAGTATCTTGCCCAGTACAAAGACTTAGCGGCACGCTATCCCTTTAGTCCCATTCCCTATACGGAAGTCATCAAGCCCGGCAGCACTTCCCCTTCGGTACAAGGTATAGTCACACGGCTAACAGAGTTAGGTTACTTAGCTGCAAGCGCGCCAGCGGACAATAGCGCCGCCGTAAACCAGCCCTTAACGTACGACAGCACGCTTGAAGCCGCGGTGCGTCAATTCCAAACCGACCATAGTCTCAAAGCCGATGGCGTGATTGGTGTGGGCACTATGGCGGCGCTGAATGTGCCCTACTCGCAACGGGTCGATCAGATCCGTATCAACCTTGAGCGAGCGCGCTGGTTATCGGCAAACTTGCCTGCCAATTATCTTATCGTCAACTTGGCAGGTTACGAGCTGTTACTCTTTAAAGACAACAGCTTAAGCTGGCGAACCGACATTATCATCGGCAAAATTAACGCTAAAACACCGCTGTTTAAATCCAAGTTAAAATACGTAGTTGTCAATCCCACTTGGACAGTGCCCCGCAGCATCTCGACTGAAATCATCAATCACTTGCGTAAAGATCCCGATTATTTACAGAAGAAACACTTTAAAGTGGTCGAAGGCTCGGGCACGCCCGTGGATGCAAGCGGCATCGATTGGCATAGCATGACGCGCAAAAACTTCCCCTACTGGTTTGTGCAAGACCCGGGTGAAGATAACTCACTGGGGTTAGTTAAGTTTATCTTCCCTAACCAATACTCGATTTATCTACATGATACGCCAGCAAAAAGTCTGTTTGAACAAACGGATAGAGCCTTCAGTCATGGCTGTATTCGAGTCAAAGATCCGCTCGTGCTGGCGGATAAATTGCTGAGTGCCAATGCCAATTGGTCAAGTAACACGCTCAGTAGCAAATTAAGTGAGGGAAAAACGGAAAACCTGTTCTTAGATGAACCCTTAGACATTTTGATCATGTATTGGACCGTCACTTTAAAGGACGGGAAAATCAAGTTTTACAATGACGTATATAAACGCGATCCGGTCCTTATCGAGGCGTTAAACCGCCCAACCTATGAGGGTGTGTTAGCCGATGATGGCTTGCTCAACACCATGGAGTAAGCGCCGATAATCGCGGCTTTTGATACAAGTTGCTTGCTCAATCCACTGCGCTGCGTTGCCCAATTGTAAGACGAGGGCAATGCGGCACTTCCCCGCATCAACAGTGCCTTTCCTACTCAGTGTTTAGCTCATTAATATCAATAGGTTGATTTGAGGTCATTCGAGCGAGTGGCAACAAGAATTGACAAAAAATTCAGACTAACCACACCGCAATCTTTACCTTTACGTAAACTTCATATATCTTGCTAAAAAATGATTAACTAAGGTGCCTGAATGAGCGCAACTAACACGCCACAAACGACTTATTCGATCAGTGATCTCTCCAAAGAGTTTGATATCACAACCCGAAGCATTCGTTTTTACGAAGACCAAGGCTTACTTAAGCCAAAACGTCGCGGTCAAACCCGTATTTACAGTCTCAAAGACAGGGTTCGACTCAAACTAATTCTGCGCGGCAAGCGCCTTGGGTTCTCTCTCGCAGAAACCCGTCGCCTGTTCGAACTTTACGATGCCGACAAGAGCAGCACCACCCAGCTCAATACCATGCTTGCCCTAGTGGAAGAGAAAAAATCCGCACTGCAGCAGCAAATGGACGACATTAAAGTGGTACTGATGGAGCTGAACTCGGCCGAGCAACAATGCCGCCTCGCCCTAGAAGAAAGCAAGGCCAAGGCCTAATTCCTTCGAGGCTTGCGAGCATAGCATTAATCAACACCTCAGTTGGTACGACCGCGTGACAGGGATATATCACGCACTGTAAGACGGTTTTAAAGACTCAAGCACCTAATAATCATAAAAATATAAATTAGAACCTAAGATAGGACACAAGCAATGAACTCACTCTACACCAGTCTCAATTTTGGCCTAGGCGAAGAAGTCGATATGCTGCGCGATGCGGTGCAAGATTTCGCTAAACACGAAATCGCCCCCATTGCCGCTAAAGTCGACCACGACAACGCCTTCCCTAACGAAATTTGGCCCGTGCTCGGTGGAATGGGACTCTTAGGTGTCACTGTGCCTGAGGAATACGGCGGAGCAAACATGGGCTATCTTGCCCACGTGGTCGCCATGGAAGAGATTTCCCGCGCATCTGCTTCTATCGGGTTAAGCTACGGCGCCCACTCTAACCTGTGCGTCAATCAAATTAACCGTAACGGTAATGCAGAGCAAAAGGCCAAGTATTTACCAAAGCTGGTCAGCGGTGAACATATCGGCGCGCTGGCGATGAGTGAGCCCAATGCAGGCTCAGATGTGGTTTCAATGAAGCTGCACGCCCGTAAAGAAGGCGACCGTTATATCCTCAATGGCAACAAAATGTGGATCACCAACGGTCCCGATGCCAATACCTATGTGATTTATGCCAAAACCGACTTAACCAAGGGCGCACACGGCATCACGGCCTTTATCGTTGAGCGTGGTTTTAAAGGTTTCAGCCAAGCACAAAAACTCGACAAACTGGGGATGCGCGGTTCAAACACCTGCGAACTGGTGTTTGAAGATGTCGAAGTGCCAGAGGAAAACATTCTCGGTGGCCTCAACAATGGCGTCAAAGTGCTGATGAGTGGCTTAGATTACGAACGCGTCGTGCTCTCAGGCGGCCCACTGGGGATCATGAGCGCCTGTATGGACATCGTCGTGCCTTATATCCACGAGCGTGAGCAATTTGGCAAATCCATCGGTGAATTCCAATTAGTCCAAGGCAAATTAGCCGATATGTACACTGGTATGAACGCCGCTAAAGCCTATGTTTATAGCGTGGCGAAATCCTGCGGTCGTGGTGAAACCACCCGTAAAGACGCCGCGGGCGCCATTCTTTACAGCGCGGAGCTGGCAACCAAAATGGCACTGGATGCCATTCAATTGCTCGGCGGTAACGGTTACGTCAACGAGTATGCGACTGGCCGCTTGCTGCGCGATGCCAAACTCTATGAGATTGGTGCTGGCACCTCAGAAATTCGCCGTATGCTGATTGGCCGCGAGCTCTTTAACGAATCGAAATAAGCAGCCTAGGGCGAACGGCGCATGATGAGCTTTTGCCTTTCATGCCCCTTCGCCCACCGAGCCAACTGATACTGAGTTACCGCTTTATAAGGACAATCAAAGTGACGCAATTAAGCAGTCGTATCAACGCCCGTAGCGATGAATTTAAAGCCAAATCCGACGATATGGCCGCCCTAGTGGCCGATCTTAAAACCAAACTCGCCAAAATTGAACTTGGCGGCGGCCCCGTTGCCCTAGAGCGCCATTTGGCCCGCGGCAAACTCCTTCCCCGTCAACGGGTTGAGAAACTCCTCGACGCTGGTTCGCCCTTTTTAGAACTGTCCCAGTTCGCCGCCTTCGACGTTTACGATGAAGAAGTACCCGCCGCAGGAATTATCGCCGGTATCGGCCGAGTGAGCGGCGTAGAGTGCATGATTATCGCCAACGATGCCACGGTCAAAGGCGGCACTTACTACCCTATCACGGTCAAAAAACACTTAAGGGCACAAGAGATTGCCAGCCGCTGTCATCTGCCCTGTATCTATTTAGTCGACTCTGGCGGCGCTAACTTGCCCCGTCAGGATGAAGTCTTTCCAGATCGCGACCATTTCGGCCGAATTTTCTACAACCAAGCACAAATGTCCGCCAAGGGCATTCCGCAAATTGCGGTGGTGATGGGTCTGTGTACCGCGGGCGGCGCCTATGTGCCTGCCATGGCCGATGAATCTATTATCGTTAAAGAACAAGGCACTATCTTCTTAGCTGGGCCGCCGTTAGTTAAAGCCGCCACCGGTGAAGAAGTCAGCGCCGAAGAACTCGGCGGCGCTGACGTACACACTAAAATTTCAGGTGTAGCGGATCACTTAGCCCAAAACGATGAGCATGCCTTAGAGCTTGCACGCCGCGCTGTGCTGCGTCTGAATCATCAAAAACAAATCAATAGTCTGCTGAGCCCAGTTAAGCCACCTAAGTTTGATATCAGCGAACTCTACGGCATCGTCGGTACCGACTTGAAAAAGCCCTTCGATGTGAAAGAAGTGATTGCTCGCATCGTCGACGACTCCGATTTCGATGAGTTTAAGGCCAACTATGGCGCTACTTTAGTCTGTGGTTTTGCCCGTATTCACGGTTATCCCGTAGGAATTGTGGCCAACAACGGCATTTTATTCTCCGAATCAGCGCAAAAAGGCGCGCACTTTATCGAACTGTGCTGCCAGCGCAAGATACCGCTGCTGTTCCTGCAAAACATCACCGGCTTTATGGTGGGTAAAAAGTACGAACACGAAGGTATCGCTAAGCATGGCGCCAAGATGGTGACCGCAGTGTCCTGCGCCAATGTGCCAAAATTTACCGTGATTATCGGTGGCAGCTACGGCGCGGGTAACTACGGTATGTGTGGCCGCGCCTTCGAACCAACCATGATGTGGATGTGGCCCAATGCGCGCATCTCTGTGATGGGTGGCGAGCAAGCCGCTGGCGTATTAGCCACAGTGCGCCGCGACGGTTTAGCCCGTAAGGGCGAAGAATGGTCTGCTGAGGCTGAAAAGGCCTTCAAGGCGCCGATTATTGCCCAGTACGATAAAGAGGGTCATCCCTACCACGCCAGCGCACGCCTGTGGGATGACGGTATTATCGACCCGGCGCAAACCCGTGATGTGGTGGGCCTTGCCCTGTCAGCCGCATTAAATGCCCCTATCGAAGACACCCGCTTCGGCGTCTTCCGTATGTAACGCATCTTGCGATGCCTTACGTATCACTCATAGAGGGAATCACTATGACGGGAATAATAATGACTGACACACAACACCAGAACACTAGCACTCAATCCTTAGCTAATTTGCAGCACGTCAGCTATGCGCTGAATAACGGCGTGGGCGAGTTAATCCTTAACCGCGCAGAAGTGCACAACGCCTTCGATGAGGTGATGATCAGCGAAATGATCGCCGTCCTCGGTTATTTTGCCGAGCACAAAGATTGCAAACTGCTGATATTAAAAGCCAATGGCAAAAACTTCAGCGCTGGCGCCGACTTAAACTGGATGCGCAAACAAGCCAAGATGGATTTTGAGCAAAATCTGAATGACGCCAAGGCGCTGGCTAAGCTGATGCAGGATTTAGATACCTTTCCAAAACCCACTATCGCCTTAGTCCAAGGTGCAGCCTTTGGCGGCGCGCTTGGGTTAATCTGCGCCAGTGATATTGCCATCGCCACCGAGCGCGCCAGCTTCTGCTTAAGCGAAGTCAAACTAGGGCTGATCCCCGCAGTGATTAGCCCCTACGTTGCCCGCGCCATGGGCAATCGTGCCTCACGCCGCTATATGCTGACCGCGGAGCGTTTTGATGCGCAAACGGCGCTCAAACTCAATGTTATCCATGAGATCAACGACGATTTAGCGGCCGCAGCCCAACCCATTATCACCGCGCTGCAGGCCAACAGTCCGCAGGGAATGGCATGGGTAAAGACCTTACTTGCCCGCCTCGAAGATGGCGTGATAGACCAAGATACGATTGATTACACCAGCGAGCGCATCGCCCGCATTCGGGTATCTGATGAAGGCCAAGAAGGCTTAAACGCCTTTTTTGAGAAACGTCAGCCGAACTGGCACACGCCAACAGATACTCAAGGAGTTCTTTGATGTTGACTAACAGCATGTTCACTAAGCTTTTAATTGCTAACCGTGGTGAAATTGCCTGCCGGATTATCAAAACCGCGCAGGCCATGGGCGTTCGCACCGTAGCCTTATATTCCGATGCCGATAAAAACGCCCGCCATGTTGCCATGGCCGACGAATCGTTTTACTTAGGTGGCAGCGCCCCGGCGGATTCTTACCTCAAGGGCGACTTGATTATTGAAATCGCCAAAAAAGCTCAGGCGCAAGCCATTCACCCAGGCTATGGCTTCTTATCGGAAAACGCTGACTTTGCCCGCAAGTGTGAGGCGGCCGGAATCGTATTTGTTGGCCCAGGCAGTGATGCCATCGATGCCATGGGCAGCAAGAGCGCGGCCAAAGCCATTATGACGGCGGCCCAAGTGCCTTTAGTGCCAGGTTACCATGGCGACGATCAAACCGACGCTACACTCAAGGCCGAAGCCTTAAAAATCGGCTTCCCCATGCTGATTAAAGCCGCCTACGGTGGCGGTGGCAAAGGCATGCGTATCGTTGAGCATGAAGGCGAAATCATGGACGCCATCAACTCGGCGCGCCGTGAAGCGGCCTCCTCCTTCGGTAATGATAAATTATTGATGGAGCGTTATTTACGCCAGCCTCGCCATGTCGAAGTGCAAGTGTTTGCCGATACCTTTGGCAATGCAATTTACCTATCGGATCGCGACTGCTCGATTCAGCGCCGCCACCAAAAAGTGGTCGAAGAAGCGCCTGCGCCCGGTTTAAGTGATGAGCTGCGCGCCCAAATGGGTGAAGCCGCCGTAGCTGCCGCTAAGGCCATCGATTATGTCGGCGCGGGAACCGTTGAATTCCTGTTAGATACCGACAATAGCTTCTACTTTATGGAGATGAATACTCGTCTGCAGGTAGAGCATCCTGTGACCGAAATGGTGACGGGCCAAGACTTAGTCAAATGGCAGTTAATGGTCGCCAGTGGCCAGCCGTTACCGCTCAAACAGGACGAAGTGCGTATCCATGGACACGCCTTTGAGGTGCGTATTTACGCCGAAGATCCGCAAAATGAGTTCTTACCCGCCAGCGGTAAGCTCAATTTCCTGCGCGAACCCGAGCAAAGCAAATACGTGCGTATCGATTCCGGCATCCGTGAAAACGATGTGATCAGTAACTTCTACGATCCTATGATAGCCAAGCTCATCGTGTGGGATGAGTCGCGTCCACGTGCGCTGCAACGCCTAGTGCATGCCCTCGAGTCCTATCAAATCAGCGGGCTTAAGCACAATATTGAATTTCTGGCGAATATTGCTGAGCATCCCGCCTTCGCCAAGGCGGATTTTAGCACCGACTTTATTAACCGTTACGGCGATGCGCTGATTGGCAGTGCTTCGAGCGAGACCGATACGGCAATCGCCTTTGCCGCACTGTATCAAGTACTTGCCCGTAAAGAAGCCGCCAAGGCACAGGCAATTAATAGCGCCGATCCTTACTCGCCTTGGGGCCAAGTCAGTGGCTTTAGACTCAACAGCGTTAGCCAGCATACTATTGCCCTGCTCGACGATGCCCACGAGTTACAACAATTGGTGCTATTAGACTTTGGCGATCACTATCAGCTATCTCTGCCAACGGAAGAAGGTCATGTCAGCAAGTCCCTTAGTGGTGAGCTTAAGCAGGACCTACTATTAGCCGAAATCAACGGCCATAAGAGTAAAGTGCCTGTCAGCGCTCAGGGCGATGATTTTACGCTGTTTTTACCCTCGGGCAGTTATCACTTCAGGGCGGTAAAAACCCAAGTGGTTGAGGCAGAATCGAGCAATGAAGATAAACTCAAGGCCCCGATGAACGGCACAGTTGTAACCCACTTAGTGGAAGTCGGTGCTGAGGTTAAGGCGGGACAAGGGCTACTGGTGATGGAAGCGATGAAGATGGAATACACCATCGAAGCGCCCTTCGTCGGTATTGTTACCGAGTTCTACTTCAAGGCGGGCGAGTTAGTGAGCGATGGCGCAGTGCTGCTCCATGTAGAGCCCAAAGCCCAGAGCGAGGAAGCCTAAATGTCTGCGCTGGATCTTTCGAACTTAAGCGCCAGCTCGGATAGGGTTAGCCTATTCGAGATGGGGCCCCGTGATGGCTTGCAGAATGAAGCCGCCGTCCCAACACAGGCCAAAGTCGCTTTGATTGAATCCCTCGCCGATGCAGGTGTGAAGCGAATTGAAGCAGGCAGTTTTGTGTCCCCCAAATGGGTGCCACAAATGGCCGATAGCGGCGACGTATTGCGCCAAATTCGCCGTCAAGCGGGCGTGGTTTACAGCGCCCTCACCCCTAATGTCAAAGGCTTAGAGCTGGCGCTGGATGCAAAAGCTTCCGAAGTCGCTATCTTTGGTGCAGCGTCACAAAGCTTTAGCCAACGCAATATCAACTGTTCGATTGAAGAGTCGATTGAACGCTTTATCCCGTTGATGGACATGGCAAAAGCCGCCAATATCCCAGTACGTGGCTATGTGTCCTGCGTTTTAGGTTGCCCCTATGAAGGGAAAATCGTAGCGAGCGAAGTGGCAAGAGTGTCTGAAATCCTTTACAAAATGGGCTGTTACGAAATTTCGCTCGGCGACACTATCGGTGTAGGCACGCCGTTAAAAGCCCGTAAAATGCTGCAGGCCGTGATGGAGCGAGTGCCGGTCGAAAAACTTGCCCTGCACTTTCACGACACCTATGGCCAAGCATTAGCCAATATTACCGCCTGCCTCGACTTAGGTGTGCGCAGCTTTGACGCCTCAGTGGCGGGCCTAGGTGGTTGCCCCTATGCAAAAGGCGCGTCGGGCAATCTGGCGAGTGAAGACTTGGTCTATATGCTCCATGGACTCGGTTTGAAGACGGGTATCGATTTAGAAAAACTGGCATTAGCGGGTTTTGGGATCAGCAAACAATTAAATCGTCTTAATGGCTCTAAAGTCGCCAATGCAATCTTGCAGGGCGCCAAAGCCTAGGTGCTAGGTGCTAGGTGCTAGGTGCTAGGTGCTAGGTGCTAGAAATGATTGGACACGAATAACAATTTAAAGGACATCAAAATGGCAGGACTCAATAAAGTCGTCAGCAGCTATGAAGAAGCGTTAACAGGTTTATCCGATGATATGACCATTATGGTTGGCGGTTTTGGCCTGTGTGGTATTCCTGAAGGCTTAATAAATCAAATGGTTAAGATGGGCGTTAAGGGCTTAACCGCCATTTCGAATAATGCCGGTGTGGATGATTTCGGTCTGGGCTTATTGTTAAAACATCGCCAGATTTCGACCATGATCGCCTCCTACGTCGGTGAGAACGCCACCTTCGAACAGCAAATGCTCTCGGGCGAACTGAATGTGATTTTAACGCCGCAGGGCACGCTGGCGGAAAAAATCCGCGCCGGCGGCGCAGGCATTCCGGCATTTTTCACCGCCACTGGCTTCGGCACCCCCGTGGCGGAAGGTAAAGAAACCCGTGAAATCAAAGGCCGTCACTATGTGTTAGAAGAATCTCTGACCGCCGATTTTGCCCTCGTTCGCGCCTGGAAGGCCGATACTATGGGTAACTTAGTGTTCCGCAAAACCGCCGCTAACTTTAACCCTATGATGGCGACTGCGGGCAAAATCACGGTAGTGGAAGCCGAGTTTATTGTAGAGCCGGGCGAGCTCGATCCTGATCATATCCATACTCCCGGCATTTATGTTGATCGCGTCATCCAAGGCAAGTTCGAGAAACGTATCGAGCAGCGCACGGTAAAAGCGGCGAAATAAGAAGCGCGAACGATTAACAACGCAAGCTAAAGCGACAGAGTCTTGACTCAAAGTAAAAGCACAAAAAATTGAGGCTAATAGCGACTCTAGGTAAAGGAAGGATAAAGATCATGGCATTATCAAGAGAACAACTGGCACAGCGCGTTGCCAAAGAATTACAAGACGGCTACTACGTCAACCTCGGTATTGGCATTCCCACGCTCGTGGCCAATTACATTCCCGCTGGCATGGAAGTGATGCTGCAATCGGAAAACGGCCTGCTCGGCATGGGGGAATTTCCGACGGAAGAAACCATAGATCCGGATTTAATTAATGCCGGCAAACAAACCGTTACCGCAGTAAAAGGTGCCTCGTTTTTCTCCTCAGCCGAAAGCTTTGCCATGATCCGTGGCGGCCATGTGGACTTAACCGTACTCGGCGCCTTTGAGGTCGATGTCAATGGTTCTATCGCCTCATGGATGATCCCAGGCAAGCTTATCAAGGGCATGGGCGGTGCAATGGATTTAGTGGCGGGCGCGGAAAATATTATCGTGACTATGATGCACGCCGATAAGTACGGTAACTCTAAGCTGTTACCCGTATGCGAATTGCCCCTCACAGGTTACGGATGTATCAAACGTGTTGTTACCGATTTAGCCTTTATCGAGATTAAAGATGGCGCCTTTCATCTGTTAGAACGCGCACCGGGTGTCAGCGTTGAAGAAATTGTTAGCAAAACCGCTGGCAAATTAATTGTGCCAGACCATGTACCAGAGATGGTGTTTTAAGCGTTCTTTAAAATGCGCAAATAACCCATAGCAATAAGGCTTTAAACTTACGTTAAATTGAAGCTTTAGCCTAAAAAGTGTTGAGCGTTAACCGATTTTTTTAGTTTTAAAAAGCCCAGAAGAGGATTCTGGGCTTTTTATTACTTTGCTTAACCCATTGAACCTAACGAGTGCAACAGCACTTATGCTCTTGCGACACGCCGTAAACCCATCCTTGGGGGCTCAACGAAAAAGTCCCTTTTTTCGATGGTCGCCAACGCATCAGCGCTGTTTGCTACAATGTTCTGCGTATTCAACCCTGCTTTACACATCGTGTGCATTGGTGACTTGCACAGCCTCCGTTTTACTTCACGGTTAGCCACTTTGTATGCAGTTACGGTAAACTCGCCGCAGCCTAAATACTAAGGATGCTCAAGTTGTTAGCTAAATTTCTCAATAAGCGCAGTCGCAGTCGTAAACATATGCGCGATTATGCCAAAAACGTCTTTGAATATGACCAGTATTTACTGACCGATTATATCGACAGTGGGATGTCAGATGGTTTCGAGAGAGTGAAACAATATCGTGAGTTTGATGAGGATTTTCGGCAATGGCAATTGTTTGGAGCTGAGTTTGGTGTACCCGAGTGTCATTGGGGCTATGTAGCCCAGCTTACCTATATTGAATCGGGCTTGCTTGAGCCTAAGCCGCTTATGTGCTCGCTTGCTTACGGCTATTTTAATACCGCGATCGACTACTATCGATACTACACAGCGGTTGAGAAAACAGGTGAGATAGCCAATGCTGGATGGATGACAACCAGTGTTTTTCGGCTTGTACTTATGCTGTTTTCTGAGCTGAAGACTGAGAATGACGAACTGTATCAAGCCTTGGCGACCGCCTGGCGCGCTGGCTGGATAATTCGTTCCCACGGGTTTATCGGTGATTTTTTGGTGTTGTTATATGGGCGATATTTGGGTGTTATTGAGCCGCCTTTTGCTACTGAAGTACAAGTGACACTTCGTAAAACAGCCTCCTTTCCCTATGCTGAATTTCTAGATAACTGGGATACTCAAGATAAAGTGTTTGTTCGCACTATGTTGCAAACCCTGTGTGACTATCAGGTAGAGCAAGCAGTTATCGGCGATAAAAAGTGCTTTTTTGAGTTCAACGGAGGACCACATACATATTTACCGCTAACAGCGTTAATGCTGCTGAAACTGCGATCTCTTAGAGGCTTGCCTAATCCGCAGTTCAGTCATCCCGCATTTGGCGATATAACAGCTTTGTTTGAGCAAGTCTCCACAGCCTTTAGCGACTATGTCGCAGCAGAGAGGATCCTGCGGATTGAAGATGCGGCCGATGACGTGTTAACCCAGACATTAGCCAGAATGCAAAGCCAAGATTTTGATGCCCATGCTATTTTTGCCAAGCGGCTCCCATCGTTGAGTGCTGGTAAAAATGTTGATTAACCATGCATTCCAATAACCCCATTTTGATAACCCCAGACTTATGGTTGAGCCTATTCAAGCCTTAAGTCATCCCAATGCAAACGAGAGGACAAAGGATGTACCAGATTGCGATTGTGATATTTGATGAATTTACCGATATCGATTTCTTTTTAATGCGCGATATTCTTGGCCGCACAACAACCGATTGGACAGTCAAAGTGCTCGGTACCAAACCTAGCCACAGGTCAAGTTTGGGAATGACGGTAGAAACCGATGGTCATGTCTCCGAAATCGCCGATGCTGACGTGGTATTATTCAGCAGTGGCTACAAAGGCGTACCTGCCGCACTTGCGGATCCTGAGTTTATGTCGGCCCTTAAATTAGATCCCACACGGCAATTGCTTGGCAGTATTTGTGCAGGCTCATTCTTCTTTGCCAAGTTAGGCTTACTCGACAATATTTCGGCAACAACGCACCCCGATGCCAAACCCGCATTGGTAGCTATGGGCGTGGAGGTGGAAGACTCTGCTCTGGTGGTCAATGGCAATATTGCCACTGCGGGAGGTTGTCTGTCCTCACTCTATTTAACGGGTTGGGTTGCGGAGCGTTTATTTGACAGTGCAAAGCGCCGCGAAATTCATCGGCAACTGCTCCCCGCAGGCCAAGCCGATGTGTTTAACGCTTTAATCGAGTCGTCTATTGCCTCAGCCATTCGCTAACATAGTGCCTCAGGATAAAAGGACTTCAATAATGACACTCAAAGCACTCCTTAATCAGTTAAAAACCGAACACAAGATTACCAGCGCAGCCGAACTTGCAGCGCTATTGGCGCAAGATAAGGCGCTGATGCAGCAGATTAAACAGGCGGATGCGCAGTATTGGGTCAACTTTAGCAAGCAGACATTTGATGGTTGGTACTGCGTCGCTACGCCATCGAATGCCAGTTACCATGTGTACTATCAAGAGCGTGGGCAACATTGCTGGGGAGAAGAGGTATTTAGCGATCAATACTTGGCCATAGCCACTGTGATATTTGCTTCAGGACTTTTCCATGCTGAATAAAGGCATCAGTGCAAAGTGTTAATCACTTTTGATGAGTTAGGCATAGCACTTGATGCCAAGGCTTTCTAGTTAAACCCGATTCAGACCCCATCACAAAGCCATCAATCTGCTGCCACTTAGCAATATTGATGGCTTTTCATCTAACTGACTTACTGTTAAGGTGATGTTTTTATAAGCAATTGACGTTCGATTTCAACACGTCAATGCCAGCGGAGCATTCACTATGGATTGGTTACTGATCGCCCTCGCAGGCTTACTCGGCGGCATGCTAAATGCGGTGGCGGGCGGCGGCAGCTTTATCACCTTATTTGCCCTTGTATTTGTCGGCGTGCCGCCACTGATGGCTAACGCTACGGGCACCGCGGCACTGCTCCCTGGCTACCTTGCCAGTGCCTGGCGTTTTCGAAAAGAGATTGAATATCCAGCAAATCTTAACCTAAAAACCCTGTGTTTGATTGCGATAGCTGGCGGATGCCTCGGCGCGGCGATACTGCTAAGCACCAGCGAGCAAGTATTTGCTTATCTTGTCCCTTGGTTGATTTTGCTGGCCACACTCGCCTTTATCGCCGGACCTTGGTTACTCAAAAAACGCTTAGCGAATGCCAGCAACCCCCGTGTGAATACCGTCAAGCCACTGACGGCAATGATTATTCTCAGTCTCGTCTGTATTTACGGCGGTTATTTTAATGGGGGGTTAGGGATTATTTTACTCGCCACCTTTGGGCTACTCGGGCAAAGCCAGTTACATGGGATGAACGGGCTTAAAAATTTACTCTCCGCCCTACTCACCACTATTGCCGTGGTGATTTACGCCCTAGGTAATCTGATTGACGGGCAATATCTGTTACTGCTTGCCATTATGGCGATTATTGGCGGCTATCTTGGCGCCGCGCTGGCTTATCGCATTCCCCAATCCCTGTTGCGGGGTTTTATTGTGCTTGTCGGTTTCGCCATGAGTGTTGGATTTTTTATGCGTTAATGCTTCTGAGTCAGAATGTTCCCTGTAGTAATAGCGGCATATCTCAGGTGATCACAATTAGCGAGCGTCGATTTAAAGCTTCTCATAATAAATCAATTTAACGCTATGAATTAGTTACGCCTTCTGACTTTTCATTTAGCCGTAATTTGGTTGAAAATTAGTGCTTTAGGCGGACAGTTTAAATAACAGATACAACAACACTATTAGTGATTTAAAAGTATGAAAACACGATTACCGATGATTATCATAGCTCTCGCTCTCCAGACGGCATATTCAGCCGAGCCGGTAAAAATGTATCTTTCAGAGGATGAACTTCCAACAACATGCATACTGCTCGCACCTGTAAAAGCTTCTGAAAGCTATAAAAAAATACGCCGGAATTCAACTTGTCTGGCACTGAACTCATATCAAGAGTTTTTATGCAATGCCAATCTAAAGCCCATGAACTTGGAGGTAATAGCCTACTTAAAACAGGGCATTCATCTTTTCATGGTGCTGATTTTTTCGGTTACACCTGCAACGGCATCGCCTATAAATGCTGAGGTTTATATGACACAACAAATGGTCATGAACTGATAAGCGTTTTTAACATTGGAGTATGTTGAGAGAAATGCTAATAAAAAAAGCACAAATAACCGACCTTAACGCCATGGCTAACTTACTGTTGCAGCTGGGTTATAGTGCTACCGAGGCGCAGTTACATCAGTATCTCGATGATCCCAAAAGATCGGATGAAATCTATCTCGCCGAGTCAGAGGGAGCCGTGGTTGGGTTGATAAGTATAGGGCGTGTTGGCGTTTCAGGGTTATTTTTGCAGCTATTTGGCTGACGTTTATGCAAGGCAAAGTCCGTGCTATGTAGTTATTCTACATAAACGGACGATAACGCAGCAGAAACGTCTGCCAAACGCTGCCCGTAGGGTTCGTCTGGCAAGCCCTTGCTCTTTGTCACTCGTCATTTGAGTAGAATAACTACACTTCATTCCTCATTTCGCGAGCACGAGCTTGCCAGAACGAACAAAATTTAATCTCGAAACGTCAACACGCCCTAATATTTTTGATTATTTTCCCTCGCAGCAGCACATCTGCCGCATTACCGCCTTAGTGGTGGCTGAAGCGAGTCGAGGTTTAGGCGTAGGGACGCAACTGATTGACTTTGCCAAATGCAGAGCAAGTGAGCGGGGTTGTCGCCAGCTTAAGGTCACTACGTCTATGCGCCGCGAGCAGACCCAAGCCTACTACGAATCTATTGGCTTTGAGAAAACCTCCTTTCGCTATATTCAAGCTGTTGACGTTAACCCAAAGTGATTTCGCCAAAAGTGATTTCGCCCAAATAAAATAGGCGCTTAAGTCCACTTAAGCGCCTATTTTGGCTAAGCGTTCGCGTGGGATTAATCCTGCGCCAACTCCTTATCTAATTGCTGGGCAATGGCTTCTGGCGAGCCGCTGTTACGGGCAAAGAGACCGTAGGCGGTTGGGATCACAAAGATAGTGAACAAGGTCGCCAGCATAATGCCCGAAAGCACCACCACACCAATCACGAAACGGGTTTCCGCCCCAGCACCAGCGGCCAATACCAGAGGTACGGCGCCCGCGGCAGTGGTAATCCCCGTCATTAGGATGGGGCGTAAACGCTGGCAAGAGGCTTGAATAATGGCGCGGTCAAAATCGACACCCTTATCCCGCAACTGGTTGGCAAATTCGACGATCAGAATACCGTTTTTCGCCGCCAAACCCACCAGCATAATAATCCCAATTTGGCTGTAGATATTCAGACTCTGGCCCGTAAACCACAGTCCAATCAAGGCGCCAACCGTGGCAAGCGGTACCGTCAGCATGATCACCATAGGGTGAATATAGCTTTCGAACTGCGCCGCTAATACTAGGAACACAATCCCCAGCGCCAGCAGGAACACAAAGTACATTGAACTGCCAGATTCTTGATAATCAAGGGATTGTCCCTTGTAGCTGATCACCGCTTCCGCAGGCAGAGAAGCACGCGCCACTTGATTGAGGTAATCCAGTGCTTCACCTAGGCTATAACCATCCGCCAAGCTGGCTTCGATAGTGATCGCCCGCATACGGTTATAACGGTTAAGGGAACTGGCATCGGCAAACTCTTCTACCGTGACTAAGTTCGACAGTGGGATCAGCTCCTTCGTCCGTTCGGAGCGAACATAGATATTTTGCAGATCGGCCGCAGTATTTTGGTTACTGCGCTCCCCTTCCACAATCACATCATATTCTTCGCCATCACGCATAAAGGTAGTGACTAAACGCGAACCCAACATAGACTCCAAGGTGCGACCGATATTGGAAATCGATACCCCAAGGCTGGCTGCCCTGTCCCTGTCGATGACCACTCTAAGCTGCGGTTTGGTCTCTTTATAATCGTGGTCAAGGCCAAGCAGTTTAGGATTTTCTGCCGCCTTTTCCATCATAATGTCGCGCCAGCGGGCCAATTCTTCGTAGCTTGGGCCACCAATCACAAACTGCACCGGTTTACCCACACCACGGCCAAAGGCTTGGCGCATCACAGGGAAAGCTTGCACACCGGCTAAGTCTGCGAGGCGCTTGTTAATATCGCCTATCACTTCTTTCATCGGACGACGCTGCCCCCAATCTTCGAGCACGATAATCGCCATACCGTTCGAGAAGTCTGCGGCGCGGCCAAAGCCTCGGGGAGCACGTATCAGCAAGCGCTTAATATCGCCCGAGTCGACCAACGGCATTAAACGGTTTTCCACTTCGTTCATGTAGGATTCGATATATTCGTAACTCGCGCCCTGAGGACCGTTCACCATCAAAAATAACGAACCCCGGTCCTCCTGCGGCGCAAATTCCTGCGGCACTTTTTGGGCGAGCAGCACACTGCTCCCGAGCGCAATCAAGACCAATACCGACATCAGTACAGGTCTTGCCATCGCCTTCTCAAGCGAGCTCTGATAGCCGCGGGAAATCCCCGTCATAATGCTATCGACCTTACGCACTAACCACGAATCCTGCGATGCGGGTTTAAGCAGCTTAGAACACATCATCGGGCTTAAGGTTAAGGCCACGATACTGGAGAAGATCACCGCCGCGCTCATGGCTACCGCAAACTCCTTAAAGAGTTTACCTAAGTCCCCTTCGAGGAAAGTGATCGGCATAAATACCGCCACTAGCACTAAGGTGGTGGCGATAACCGCAAAGGCCACTTCACGGGCGCCCAAGAATGCCGCCTTTAAGGGTGAATCCCCTTCTTCGATACGGCGGTGAATGTTTTCCAGCATCACAATCGCATCGTCTACCACCATACCGATGGCGAGGATCATCGCCAGCAGCGTCAACAGGTTAATGGTATAACCCAAGGCATAGAGCACGATAAACGTCCCGAGCAAAGACACGGGCACGGTAATCGCGGGGATTAACATGGCGCGCACGCTGCCAAGGAACAGATAAATCACGATAATCACCAGCACCATGGCGGTGAACAGGGTTTGGTACACCTCTTTAATCGAGGCTTCGATAAACACTGAGCTGTCGTAGCTGCGTTTAATCGACATGCCAGCGGGTAAGGTTGGATTGATTTTATCGACTAAGGCGTTAACGGCGCGGGCCACTTCTAAGGTGTTGGCGGTCGACTGTTTCGACACCCCAAGACCAATCATGGCCTCCTTGTTGCCGCGGAACATAATACGCTCTTCTTCTGAGCCAATTTCCACCTTAGCCACATCGCCAAGTTTGACTAAGTAACCGTCTTCTCCTTGGGAAATCACCAAATTGGCAAAATCCTCGGCGGTGCGATAACTACGCTCTAACCGCACGGTAAAGTGGCGTTCTTTAGACTCGAGCGAACCTGCGGGCAACTCAACGTTTTCAGCCCTTAGCGCGGCTTCAACATCGGCCACAGTAAGGCTTCGGGATGCGAGTGCTTGTCTGTCGAGCCAGACGCGCATGGCGTAGACCTTGCCACCACCGATACGGATCATCGACACCCCGTCCACCACGGAAAGACGGTCGGATAAATAGCGACGGGTGTAATCGGTCAGCTCTAATGTGGTCATTTGATCCGACACTAAGTTGAGCCACATGATCACTTCATCGCCACCGTTGGCCTTTTGCACCTCTGGGGGATCGGCTTCTTCGGGTAAGTTATCTAACAGGCCTGAAATTCTATCGCGCACATCGTTGGCCGCATCTTCAATGTTACGGCTGATATCGAACTCTAAGGTCACCTGCGAGCGACCATCGCTGCTCGATGAACTCACATGGCGAATACCTTCGACGCCGCTGATCCTATCTTCAATCAGCTGGGTAATGCGGCTCTCGACCACAGCGGCACTGGCGCCGCGATAGTTGGTTTCAATTGAGACAATCGGCGGGTCGATGTTAGGGTATTCCCGCAGCGGTAACTTATCGAATGCCACTAAACCAAAGGCCACCAACAATAGGCTAATAACCGAGGCAAATACCGGTCGTTTAACGGAAAGATCTGTCAGGATCATACACTTGGCTCCGCATTGGCATCGGAAAGATAGCTAAACTTCTCAGCCAATTCGGTTTTAACCACATCGCCTGGGTGCACTTTAAGTAGCCCGCGGATCACCACGTTTTCACCAATCTCTAAACCACCGAGGATTTCAACCCAACCACGGGTACGAATACCAATGGTGACTTGCTTACGCTCAATCACATTGTCTTTATTGACGCTGTAAACAAAGTGCTCTTTTTGGATCGGGATAATCGCCGACTCAGGCAGCATCAAGGCTTCGCGGCTGCGCTTGATGAGTTTCACCTTCATCAGCATGCCAGGCAGTAAACGTAAATCAGGATTTGGGATTTCTGCGCGTACAATCACAGCGCGAGTGGTTGGGTTTACACGGCTATCGATAGAAATCACTTTGCCTTTAAAGATTTCATCGGGGAACGCCACGGCTTTGGCTTCAACTTGCTTGCCGGGCTGCAGGTCTTGAATAAAGCGCTCAGGCACAGAAAAGTCTAATTTAATCTTAGAAATATCATCGAGTGTGGTGATCTCAGTACCCGGAGTCACTAGGCTACCCACACTCACTTGGCGCAGGCCTAAACGGCCATTAAAGGGCGCCACTATGCTGCGATCATTGAGGGACGATTGTGCCTGCTCTAACTCGGCGCGGGTGGTATCGATTAAGGTTTGCAGGCGGTCACGTTCTAACTCTGCCACAGTGCGGCTGGTCACCAGAGAGCTGATCCGCGCTAATTCGCGCTGGTTGTCGCTCACCTTCACCTGCGCCACTTTCACTTTGGCTATCTGCTCAGCATTTTGCAGTTGCACCAATAAGTCGCCCTTTTTGACGATATCACCATCACCAAATTTGAGCGAAGTAACTACATCGGTGACTTTCGGCGTGATAGTGACAGACTCAAAGGCCTTGTTGGTGCCTATGGCTTCGACTTCGTCACGCACTGGGGCCATGGCGGCCGTCGCGATGACCACATTAGGGGTGAGCTTAATTTTAGCTTGCTGCGTCTCTTGGGGTTGCATACTTTGGTATCCAAACCAGCCCGCAGCCAAAATGGCGATGATAATTATGATTTTTTTCATCTGGCTTCCAAATGATGATGACTCGCATTAGTGACGGCTAGTTTACCCACTCGCATCATTGCATCAATACGTTTTACTTTTTCTTACAAATTACGCCAACTGCATAAAATATGTAATAAACGGCGATTCGAGTCAGAAAGGGGAAGATGGATTAAGAATACAGTAGGATAATTGGCATTTTCAGCGAATTGCTTCAACAAATATCAAAATTACAACCAGTTTATCTAAAACCATGCTTTAAATATTGATATACGCCAGAAATATTCTGAAACATCATTCTGTATAGTTAACGCGCAGGGCGAGCACAGCGGTGCTCAAATGGCAGGTACAAAAAAGGGCGATAAATCGCCCTTTTTTGACTGAGATAGAATTAACGCAGTTTGCGCTCTTCTTTCATCAGGCTAGACAATGACTGGTACACATTGGTCACGACGTCATTTGACAGTGGTTGGTCTTCACCGTCGCGCAGCAGGATTTTAGTTTCCTCTGGGCTATCACCGTCTTCCAGCAGTATGCGGTAACTGCCTTCCTTCAGGGCCAATTGCTTGTCGTTCCACAACGAACTCCAGAAACCAGAGTTGTCGGTAAACTTAATGAAGTATAAGCCCTTGGCGCTATCCATATCGGCAATTTCAAAGCCCATTTCTGGCAGCACGATACGCAGACGTTCCCACACTTGCTTGTATGGCGCTTTCGCGGACCAGTAAGCGGCACCTTCTTCAGGTGTCACTAGATCCACATTGATCCCTAAGGTCTGCTTCAGACGGTTCGCTTGAATCGCTTGCTCGCGCTTCACACTCATATAAGCGATAGAGCTGTTCAGCATGTCGATGGTGTAACGCTGTTTATCTTCGCTGCTTAACAGGACATCTTGCTCTTTACCGTCGTAAAACTCTTGGTGTTCAACCAAGTGAATAACGATATTGGCGGTACGGCCGTGTGGACGGGTTTCGACATCGAAGCGATAACGTTGACGCAGCAGATACTCTTTATCCGAACCCCAGAGGCTCGATTCAAGCACTTCCGTGTTTTCAATCCAATCGGTTTCGATAGTACCTTTATCGAAATCACGGTTGCGGATGCTAATGCCTTGCTTAGCAAAGAAACCATCTAAGTTAGTAAAGATCTCTTGCTTAAGATCGACGCTGTTATCAATAGATTCAACCACGATCTTGATGTTATCGCTGCCCTCTTCCACGTGCGTACCTTCTGCCATTGGCAGTACTTGCAGTGGAGGACGGATATCGAGGTTTTTACCAACCAGCGCGGAATTCGCCTTCGGCCCTAAGTTAGGCACTTCAAATTCTTTATTGTATGGCGGTGCTTTTAATCCCTCGGGGATCTTCAGCATTGGCGCTTGCTCGGCCTGCACATAGTCTTCACCGCCGTTTGCTTGGCGACGCTCTAATGGCGAGCTACAAGCTGCAACGGCAGCAACTAGGAACAGTGGGGTGACTTTCTTTAACATTAATTATTTAACCTCTATCTGGGCGCGAGTCATTGCATCTAACAACAGACCATGACATTGCTCAGAAAGTTCAGTCAAAGGTAAACGAATATGGCCACACTCAATCAGTCCCATACGGTGAGCAGCCCACTTCACAGGAATTGGGTTCGCTTCACAGAACAGTGTGCTATACAGACCACGCAGCGGCTCATCGATGCTCGCCGCTAATTCGGCATTGCCCGCCAGTGCTGCATCACACATGGCTTTAAATGCTTTTGGCACTATGTTGTTAGCAACTGAGATTACGCCATTACCGCCAAGGAGTAAAAACTCCCTCGCCGTTGCGTCATCGCCGCTGTACAACATAAAGTCATTACCGCAAAGCTCACGTAAACGCTGTACGCGTGATACATCGCCCGTGGCTTCTTTAACGCCAATAATATTGCTCACAGCGACCAATTCGGCCACGGTTTCGGGCTTCATGTCGACGGCGGTGCGTCCTGGTACGTTATAGAGAATTTGCGGAATATCCGTGCTCGCCGCCACAGCTTTATAGTGCGCGACTAAGCCCTTTGGCGTGGGTTTATTGTAGTAAGGTGTCACGCCTAACATGGCGGCAACCCCTACTTTAGATAAAGACTTGGTGAGTTCGATAGCTTCAGATGTCGCATTCGCGCCATTGCCACCAATCACAGGAATACGGCCTGCAGCAAACTTAACCGTTTGCGCGACCACAGTAACGTGCTCATTCATTGGCAGAGTCGCTGACTCGCCGGTAGTGCCCACGGCGACGATGGCGTCTGTGCCTTGGTCAATATGGAATTCGACTAACCTTTCAAGACTTGCAAAATCTACTGAGCCATCACTGTTCATTGGCGTGATTAAGGCTACGATGCTTCCGTTTATCATCTGACTTCCCCAAAATTTCAGGATTCGCTATGGTACTGATGCCAACCATTAATGACAAGCACTAACGGGGCTCTCAAATTGAATTAGTTATGGTAGCATTACATCCCGCACAAAAACTCGGCACTCAGTCTCGAGTTTTCGCTCTATGATATCGAAAAAGTGAGGACAATTCATGACCAATTTCCTGGTCGTAACCGCAATGGGCGTAGACCGTCCTGGACTCGTAAGTAAACTAGCTCGGCTTGCCAGCGACTGTGACTGCGATATCGTCGACAGCCGTATGGCATTATTTGGTAACGAATTTACCTTAATCATGATGTTGTCAGGTTCGTGGGCATCCATAACGAAAATTGAAAGCCTGCTCCCGAGTCTCAGTGTTGAATTAGAACTGATGACAGTGATGAAGCGCACCTCTAAACATACGCCGCAAAACTACCTTTCACGCCTCGAAGTGCGCTTTACCGGTAAGGATCAGCGCGGCACCATGAAGCTTATCACCCAGTTCCTCGCCGACCGTTCCTTAGACTTAGCCGCAGTACGCTCTTTCTCTGAAGAACTCGACAACGGTGAGCAAACCCAGACGATTTCGTTAACCATCAATATTCCTGAAAAAGTTGAACTAGAAAAGCTCGAAAAGAGTATCTATCAACTCTCTGAAGAAATGGCACTGGATTGCACCATTAGACGCATGGAAGGCACCACCTCAAGAAGCGATAGAGGATAATTGATGAACACATTAACCGCTGGCGCGAAAGCGCCGCTATTTACCCTTCAAGATCAACAAGGTAATGCTGTTTCCCTACAAGAATGCTTAACGCGCGGCCCGGTTTTAGTCTACTTTTACCCTAAGGCTTCAACCCCTGGTTGCACAGTGCAAGCCTGTGGTTTACGTGACAGCAAAGCTGAACTGGACAGCCACAAAGTGACCGTACTTGGCATTAGTCCTGATCCCGTGGCCAAATTAGCTAAGTTTGCAGAAAAACAGTCACTTAACTTTACCCTGCTCAGCGATGAAGACCACAGCGTGGCCGATGCCTTTGGCGTGTGGGGCGAGAAGAAGTTTATGGGCAAAATCTACGACGGTATCCATAGATTGAGCTTCCTCATCAATACCGACGGCACCATTGCCCACGTGTTCGATAAGTTTAAAACCAACGATCATCACCAAGTCGTGCTGGCGCAAATTGCTGGTTAATTGCGCATTTTAGTGCCGTATTAATGCCTCTCGGCTCAACACGGCGTACAAAAAATTAGCAGTTGAACGCAAAAAGGCCCTTTATCAGGGCCTTTTTTCATGAAAAATTTTCAGCTTGCGTCTAAAAATCAACCTGCTTTGTGGAATAAATTCAAGCGGATGCCGCTTAATCACCCAAGATTATGCCAGATAAGGCCACATAATTGCCGCGGCGATGCTCCACATGGTCAACCAAATAAAGCGATCTAAGTATCGCCACGCCGCTGGGCGGCTAAATATCGGCGCCAATAAACGCGCACCAAAACTTAAGCTGAAGAACCAGATAAACGAAGCCAGTACCGCGCCCGCACCAAACCAAGGACGATGGGCATCTTCGAACTGAGTACTAATGCTCCCCAGTAGCACGACGGTGTCCAAATAGAGGTGTGGATTGAGCAGGCTGATCCCAAGCGTGGTCAGCATGGCCTTACGCAAAGTGTCGGCATTTTGCGCATTGCCCATCTCCATCCCTTTAGCGACAAACGAGGCCTTAAGCGCATTGGCACCGTACCAAATCAAAAAGGCGGCCCCCCCAAAACTGGCCACATGTTTGATAGTCGGGAAAGCTTCGATAATGTGCCCAAGCCCCGCCACACCCGCAGTGATCATTAAGGCATCGATGATTGAACAAAGCAGCGCAATCGGCAAAGGATAAGCTCGCTTAATCCCCTGCTTTAGCACAAAGGCATTTTGCGCCCCTACGGCAATAATCAAACTACCACCTATGCCCATACCTTGTATAAACGCCGTTTGCATAACTACCTCTCATGTCTGAAGAAGGCGCTAGCATAGACAAAACAACAAAATTAATATAACTAATGTTTTTTATGTATCATAAGTAAAATTAATAATTTTAAGGACGGCAATCATGTTGGAATACGCCAATCTTAAAGCGCTTGCGGTCGTCGTCTCCGAAGGCGGCTTCGAGCGCGCCGCCAAAGTGTTGCATATCACTCAATCGGCGGTGTCACAGCGCGTTAGACAATTAGAAGAACGAGTCGGCCAATCCTTACTTATCCGCTCAACGCCCGTGGTGGCAACCCCCACGGGTAAACGTTTATTGCGCCACTATTCTCAGGTGCAATTACTCGAGAGTGAATTGAGAGCCGAGTTAGATGCCGATGACCCAAACCATCCCACGACGGTGCGAATTGCCGTCAATGCCGACAGTTTAGCGACATGGTTTTTGCCCGCCTTGGCCGATATGTTTAGCCGACATGCTTGGCTACTGGAATTGATTGTCGATGATGAGTCCTACACCCATCACCTATTGAAAAACGGTGATGCCGTCGGTTGCGTGACCACAACGACCAACCCTATGGCCGGTTGTAGCAGCGAGTTTTTAGGAACCATGGAATATATGTGCGTCGCGACCCCAGCATTTGCGGCGCGTTATTTCGAATGGGCAAAAAATAACGATGATGTCGGCGCTCAAATTACCCAAGCACAGCTCGCGAAAGCCCCGGCTGTGGTGTTTTCAACCAAAGATAAAATGCATGAAAAGTACCTCGCCCAGTATTTTCAAATGTTGCCAGGCCAATGGTGGCAACACAGCATTCCCTCATCGGAGAGTTTTTTAGAGGCGATTAACTTAAGTCTGGGTTATGGTTTAGTGGGACACTTACAGGCAAAACCTTTGATAGACAAAGGCATATTAATTGAGCTCACCCCAGAAAAACGCATTCGGGTCCCCCTCTATTGGCAACATTGGAATATAAAGGCCAAGCAAACGACCTTGGTCTATCGCGCCCTCGCCGCCACCGCGCAGCATCTATTACAGCAATGATGAGTTCAGCAAGAGTGAGTAAAACAATTGTTAGTACAAATAGTTAGCGAATAAAAAAACTGAGCACTCAGGCTCAGTTTGTTTTCTATGAGTTTTTACCTACTGCCAGCGGCTTAGGCTTCTGCCGAATCCGCCTTCACCTGCGTTATCGCCACGGGTTCAATCTCGGTTTTAGGCCAGGCATTGATCACCGCTTTCACCAAGGAGGCCAATGGAATGGCAAAGAACACGCCCCAAACGCCCCATAAACCACCAAACACCAACACGGCGGCGATAATGATGACAGGGTGTAAATCCACTGCATCGGAAAACAGGATAGGCACCAGCACGTTGCCATCTAACGCCTGAATAATGCCGTAACCTAACATCAAATAGCCAAACTCGGAGCTAAAGCCCCACTGGAAGAAGGCCACCAACATGATGGGCAAGGTCACTAAAGTTGCGCCCACATAGGGAATGAGCACCGACAAACCAGTCAACACCCCGAGTAAAGCCGAGTATCTCAGCCCCATAAAGGCAAAGAAGATGTAGCTCGCTACTCCGACAATCACAATCTCAATCACTTTGCCGCGGATATAGTTGAAGATCTGCTGGTGCATTTCAAACCATACCTTGCGGGCAAGCTGTCGATTAGTGGGGAAAAAACGTTTGCTACCACTGATCAGCAGGTCCTTATCCTTCAAAAAGAAGAACACTAATAAGGGCACTAAAATGGCGTACACCATCAGCACCAATAACGAGGCCGAATAACCAATCAACTGCTTGGCAATATCGAGCAGATGCTGGGTATCGAGCAGTTTTTTAAGCTCGGCGACCATTAAATTGAGCTGCTCTGAGCTGACAAACTGCGGATACTGGGTCGCCAATCCCTGCAAGGTTTGTAAGCCTTTGTCGATCATACTCGGCAAATCTGTCATCAGACTCACGCCTTGGCGCCACACGCTCGGGATAAGGCCAAAGGTCAACAGCACCACAATCCCTAAAAACAGCACTAGCACTAAAGAAGCGCCAGTCGTGCGATTAATCCCCAATTTCAGCATTTGCGCCACGGGCCATTCGAGCAAAAAGGCCAGCACTAACGCCAC
This sequence comes from Shewanella mangrovisoli, assembly GCF_019457635.1. Lineage (NCBI taxonomy): Bacteria > Pseudomonadati > Pseudomonadota > Gammaproteobacteria > Alteromonadales > Shewanellaceae > Shewanella > Shewanella mangrovisoli. The sequence continues at coordinate 1,929,082 of NZ_CP080412.1, read as the reverse complement.
CAGTAACGGCGCTAATAAGCCACCCGCAAAATACAACACTAGGGCAAGGCCGACGAGAATGGCGAGCAACGTCACCGCCTGAGGATCGCTAAAGCGCTCTTGATACCAACGAGAGAAAAAACTAAACATGAATTCGTTCCAATGAGGTGATTGGCTTTCCGAAAACGCAGGAAAGATGCTTATGCTTTGGTGGTTAACCTTATCGCATCCGTTTTACTGTGTATATGCTTGAAAATCAGTTAACTGCTACCTATGACCGACACACAAAGGCGAAGTTGCAACCCGCGATGCTAACTGGCCATTTTTACTGCGGCATTGAATCATGCTTTGTGCAGACTTATCCCTGCGATAAATCAACTTTTGTGATTAATAACCCTAACTGACTGGCGTCATCTTGCAATATCACGATGGTATGCCCCTGTTTTTTAAAAAACGCGGGAACATCTCGGCGGGAACCTGGGTCTGAGAGTAGGATATGTAAGCTGTCGCCAGCAGACACGGACTTCAACGCAAGTTTGACCTTAACCAAGGGAACGGGGCAGCGAAATGATGTTAAATCAATAAAAATCATAATGAACTTGCTATGAATGAACTTGGGCTATTATCCTAAGTTGCAACTCAAACTACAAGCTAAGGGCTCCCTCGCCTTAGTTGAGACAATTAAAAGAGATAAAGGATCCACTTGCGTAATTTGACGTTTTTGACCCGATGTAAACCCCTTGCGGCGAGTGTGCTTTCATTAATGTTACTCGGTGGAGCCGCAAAGAGTTTTGCCAACAACGACTTGCCCGACTTGGGCACCGCCGCCGTCAATACCTTCAGCCTAGAAAAAGAAATGGTCTATGGCGATGCCTATATGCGCGTTATTCGCTCATCGGCGCCGATGCTGAACGATCCGGTATTGAGCCAATATTTGACTGAACTGGGCAATAAATTGGTCGCCCACGCCACGGGAGTCAAAACGCCCTTTTATTTCTTCTTACTGCAAAACGATGAGATCAACGCCTTCGCCTTCTTCGGCGGCCACGTTGCAGTACACACAGGGCTATTCCTTAACGCCGATAATGAAAGTGAGCTGGCCTCAGTGCTCGGCCACGAAATTACCCACGTGACCCAACGTCATTTGGCGCGCTCCCTCGAAGCGCAGCAAAAAAGTGGTCCTGCGACCGTTGCAGGCCTACTGGGGGCGATTTTATTAACCATCGCCGTACCTCAGGCGGGGATGGCCGCGCTGGCAACCACTCAAGCCATGGCGACCCAATCAAAAATCAACTATACCCGTCTGCATGAAAAAGAAGCCGATCGGATTGGCATGCAGATTCTGGTCGATGCGGGCTTTGACCCCAATGCGGCCGCCGATTTCTTCGGTAAGCTTGCCAGTCGCTACCGTTTTACTACCACGCCACCACAAATGTTGCTGACTCACCCATTACCCGAGTCACGCATCTCCGAGGCGCGGGATCGCGCCCACCAGTACCCACACCGTTATGTGCCGGATAATTTGAACTTCCAGCTCGCCAAAGCCCGTATTCAGGTGCGTTTTTCCAGTTACAGCGACGATGCGGTATTGAGCATGTTTGAAAAACAGCTTAATAAGCAAACCTACGGCTTTAAAGAGGCCGCCCTCTACGGCAAAGCCTTAGCGCTGTTTAGATTGAAGAAATTTGATGAGTCCGAAAAGATTATCGATGAGCTATTAAAAATCGATGATAACAACTTGTTTTATATCGATACCAAGACGGATTTACTCAATGAGCGTAAGGATTTTGCTCAGGCGACTAAGTTACTCGAAGCCCAGCGTAAGATGAAACCCACATCGCAGGTGATTAATGCGAACTTAGCCAATATCTATATTGAGGCCGGTGAGCCAGCGAAAGCCATCCCACTACTGGAAGACATGATTTTCCTCGATAAGCAAAATCAACTGCCCTATCAACTGCTTAATCTTGCCTATAAAAAATTGGGCAATCAGGGCATGGAGTATTTTTCCAATGCTGAGTTAATGGCGCTAGGCGCTAACTATAAGGGGGCAATTGATCAGCTCAACTTTGCCTACCGCGCCTCGGAAGGTAATCCCTTACAGCTGGCACGAATCGAAGCACGTATCCGCCAATTTAAACAAGCGGATAAAGAGATGGATGCCCTGAAGTAAAATAGCCACTTTATCTCTATCCCTTATAATCGCGCCCCGAACACCCTGACGGGGCGCTGTTTTTTCTGCTATCATCCGCGCCATTGTTTTAGCCGATTGAGCATAAGTACTATGACCCAAGCAACGATTTACCATAACCCACGTTGTTCAAAGAGCCGCGAAACCTTAGCCCTACTCGAGCAGCAAGGCTGTGATATCACAGTAGTGGAATACCTCAAGAATCCTCCAAGCGCCGCTGATATCCGTGGGATTTTAGCCACTCTCAAACTCAGCGCCCGTGAGTTAATGCGCACTAAGGAAGACGAGTATCAAGCACTGGGACTCGCTAATCCGGCATTAACCGAAGAGCAACTTATTGATGCCATGGTCAAGACGCCAAAATTGATTGAACGCCCAATCGTACTGGCCAATCAACAGGCTGCCATTGGTCGTCCACCGGAAAATGTACTGAACATTCTCTAATCTTCGGCCATTTCACCATCATTCGATGCGATTAAAATAGGAACATCATGACCTCAAGCACTCTGCTGACACTGAGCCGTTTAGGCTACCTTGCCCTCGTTCTCCTGCTGGGCGGTTGGTTTATTGGTCAGGGCATCAATGGGGAATACACCTTATTATTCAGCCTGCTTTGGCTAGTGCCTTTATTGTTACCTGTAAGAGGCATTTTAAAGGGCAACCCGTACACCTACGCTTGGGCCAGCTTTATTTTATGCTTATATATGCTGCACGCCCTCACCTTGTTGTATGTCACGACCGATGCATTGGCCTTTGCTATTATTGAAGTCCTGCTGATTGGCGCGCTGTTAGTCGCGTTCCCGTTTTATGCTCGTATCCGTGGACGTGAGCTCGGTCTGGGCCTTAAGAAAAAGTCCGACAAGCAAGACTGATTGTGAGATCCAATCAATCTCATCGCTGGCGGCGAACAGCAAGTCACGATTAGCCAGTGCCGATGAGCAAGTTCCGATCAATAAGTTCCGATGAGTAAGCGCGGTTCGGTTTTAATACCGCTCCGCGCTCTTGGATTCGAGAAGTTGATTCGAGAAGTCGTTATTCAAGATGCTGTTATTCAAGAGCTTGTGAATCAAGAGATTGTGACTCAAAACATCATGGCTCTATAAATTCTAACCCCGCTTTATAATCTTCACTCACAGTAAAATACGCTGCTGTATTAATCCCTTTTCGATACGACTCCAACTCCGCAAATTGACAACATTTAACTTACCTTTCATCACTTTTTGTAACCAAAAGAGCATGCTATAGTCGATTGATATGCCAAGGAATGACGGCCAATCAAGCCAGTCATACTACAAAAACAATAACATAGCGTTAATTGGAGTGAGTCATGATGGAAATATGGGTTCCAATGCGTCGATTAAGTATTATCGCGGCAACCGTTGCACTCAGCGCCTGTGGTGGCGGTGGTGGAGATAATAATGATGGTGGTACAGTCACCCCACCAACCACTAACGTGCCACGCTGCGCCACAGTGACTCCACTGGTGGCCACAGACTCAGGCGCCATCCGCTTTAAAACTGAGCCCCAATATGTGGCGGGACAACCCAGCGCCATTATCGCCAGCCTAGGGAATCGCGATTCACAGGATCTTACTTTCCGCTGGCAACAGTTAGAAGGACCCAGCATTGAACTCGTGAGTCAAAATAGTCCAGTATTAGCCTTCGATATTCCCACTGCAGGTAGCTACCGTTTTAGCCTACATATCAGCGGCAGTAATATCGATGAGACTGGCGAAATAGCTATCAATGCCGACAGCAGCGCGGGGACAATGCTGAACATTCGTCAAGATCATCAAGCCGTTGAGGGTAACGATGTCAGCCTACGCATCGCTCAACAAGCGGGCCTTAGTGCATCTAGCATCAATTGGTGTATCGCCGAGGGCCCCAGTGTCAGTCTCGATATCAGCGATCCCTTTAGACCCCTGTTTATCGCGCCCACTGTAGGTCAAGATACCTTAACCCGCCTTAGGGCATCGGCCACGATTAACGGTAATACCGTGACAGATGAAGCCTATGTGCTCACCACGGCGGCGCCCACGATAAGCTCTACCTACTTCGATACACCCGTGGCGCGCACCCACGCTTATAACACTACCTCTCCCTATGCCAGTGCCTTAACGAGCTGTGTGTACTCGAATCAGTTAAAAGAGGCTTGTACTATCAACCAATTGCCGCTTATCGGCCAAGTTTCAAATACGCTCGATGTCGACACTATTCTCGATCGCGTATTAGTGTCCCACGATTGGATGGGGGACAATTTCGCCGCATTTTTACGTCAAATGGACCCGAGCAGCGATTTTGCACGCCTACTACAATCGGTCACCGCCGTGGTGATAAGCTATGATGTGCGCCCCTCGTTTTATTGGGTAGTCACGGGGGCGATTTATCTCGACCCTAATGATTTGTGGCTCACGCCAACCCAGCGTGACAGCATTAACGAGGCGCCAGATTATCGCAGCGACTTTGGCAGCGAGCTCAATTTCCTCATGCCGTGGCGTTACGTTAAAAATAACCAATATGCTTCACAGGGATTCCCAATCACGACGCGCGCCACCCGCACGCTCAGCCAGATTAATCCCGATCTCGCTTCACTCTTATACCATGAGCTCGCCCACGCCAATGACTTCTTCCCAAGAAGCATTCACGCCACGCTAACAGGCCCTAGATTGTTGGACGACTATAGCCGCCGAAATGCCAATAAGAGTTTGATATCCGATCAAGTGAGTCGCAGCTATCCCCTCACCAGTACCGAAATGACAGGCCTTGCGGCGGTGAGCTTCTTGGGCGCCAAAGCCACTGCAACCCAAAAAGCCTATCAACCTTCGGATGTGAGTACGTTTTTCTCCGGTGATATCGCCAATGACTTTTATAACTATTCCAGTACCCGTGAAGACACGGCGATGCTGTTCGAAGAAGCCATGATGAGCTATCGCTATCAAATCCAGCGCGATGTGGCCGTCACTAACCTACCCGCAGTTCTTACAGCAGATACAGTGATTGTTGACTGGGGACAAAGGGGACGAATTGGTGATGATAGTCTGGCGAACCGCGCAGCCTTGGTGATCGATGGCATGTTGCCAGAGCTTGACGGCATCAGCCTGCTCACGAGCCTGCCCGAGCCCATTGCTATGACTCAAGGCCAAAGCTGGCGCCAAACCCTGGGGATTTCACCCAATACCACAGTGAGAGGACTACAAGGAGTTGCGACAAGTAGCGAAACGCTTACCGAGCCAGAGCTCCGTTTCAGTGGCGATCGTCACCGTCATCCACAACAGTGATCTAGATTGCTAAATCGGCAGATACACTAGACTCAAGCCTGCTAGCAGACCTAATGTTAGCGATAGATGTGAGATAAGTAGAGATAAAAAAGCCCGTCGTGATACGACGGGCTTTTTGTTAACGCTGAATGCTTATTAACACAGGCTTTTCGATTAACAGTAACTAACTGTAAGTCAATGCGATTACAGGTGGAGCATTTCTTTAGCAAAAGGAATCGTGAGCTTGCGCTGATGTACGAGGGATGCCTTATCCAGTTTATCTAACACATCAAACAAGGTACGTAGATCCCTTGCCATGCGGTTCAGCAAGAAACGGCCCACGTCTTCGGGCAACTGTAATCCGCGCATCGCTGCACGGCGTTGCAATGCAGCTAACTTTTCATCATCGGCCATAGGTTGCAGCTGATAATTGAGTCCCCACTGCATTCTAGAGACTAAATCAGGCAACAAGAAGCCTGCATCCGCGGGCGCCGAGCGGCCGCTGACTACCAGCGCACAACGCTTGTTCTCCGCGACACGATTGTATAAATCGAATATAGCTTCTTCCCAAATCGGGTGACCCGCAATGTCATCCACATCATCGATGCAGATCAAATCGAGCTGTTCTAAACCTTCCAACAGCGCAGTCGAGATACTCGCATGAATGCCAAGGGGAAGGTAAAAACTGCGGCGGTCGAGTTCATTGGCATGGGCACAGGCGGCGTGCATTAAGTGAGTCCGACCCGATTTCACAGGTCCCCACACATAGATAGCGGCTTCACCTTGGCCTTCGGCATTGGCGCGCAACTTTTGGATAAGTTCGTCATTACCCGCTGCCGGATAATAACTGTTAAAGGTTTCATCATCCGGTAAGTAAACCGGTAACGACAGTTGTAGCGGTGAGTTTAATGGCACTCGTACGTCTCAATATCAATAAATTATCGACTCCCCCACATAACTGAGCACAGGTATGCCCAGTCACGACGAGGGAAGTTTAAGGTAACCGCCATTGGTAGACAGTTTTACCCGCAGGGCTGGCACCGGCAGAAAACTCCCCTGGCGCCACCACCGAAATTCGTGGCTCTAGACTCAGTAAACGCTCAAAGTCGGTCTGAGAACCAAACAAATCCAAGGAAAACGTCGCGGTATTACCTTGGATGCGCGACAGCGTCGCATTCTTCACGGCGCTGAGTTGTTTTAAGTATTTTTCGACTTCAACCAGCTGCGCCATTTTATCAATGTTCACAAAGGTCACACTGGCGCCGACCTGCTCGCCTGAATCGGCGATGGCGTACTTAGTAAAATAGTAATCGCCTAGCGCCGCCATCATAGCAGTGATCGCCTGCGCGCTATTTTCTGCTGTGCCATTAAAGCTAAACAGTGGCGGCGTTAATGAGTCGATCGTGGCCTTGGTATACAAGTTTAAGCGATAACGCACTTGGTTTCCCGCAGGGTCAATCGCGACGAGGGCTAAGAAGTCGGCTTGATAACGTCCCGAGACACTTGCCACGATATCGGCAAACATGCCTTTGACATCATTGGGATTGATGCCCATCAACTCATCGAGATCGAGGATCGGAAGCATGACAGGAATACCGCGTTCATCGGAAAAAGTCGTAAATGCCTGACGCTCGGCTAAGGTCGATGAGTCACTCAGTAAAATCGTGTCACCTTCACTTGGCATGGCAACCCAAAAGAGTGTCAGTGGACGTTGAATGCCCCACACAGGTAATTGGGCCTGACGTAACAGGGTAATAATGCGGCGATGCTCAAAGTTGGCTTTTAACAACAGTTGGCCATTTTGCTCCACATAACCATATTGGCTGAGCAGTGCATCGGGATTGGCCAGTTGCGATTGGATAACGCCGTTATCCAAAGAGCGCGCAGTCCCGGTATTCTTAATGATCACTTTTTCCAGCGCGGCTTTAAGGGCTTTATTCCGTTCAGGCACGGCGCGGGAAGCCACGGGCACATCGGCTTCATCTAATTTACTCACTTCAACAGCTTGCAGGCTATTAACGGTAAACAGGCAGTATAAAAACGCGAGTAAGCTTGGCTTTAATAGGAATTTCAGCATCTTTGAGTAGTTGAAGTAACGTCAGATAGTGCAAATTGTACCATAGTTAGCGCCTTTAGCGAGTCTTGGGGAGATTTCCAGCACGGATTAAGTGCTGCCACTCGCTTTGGCAATAAAACAGTGATCCTTACCCGCAAACGAGCCATTTTATAAGGAACATATAGCAACAAACTGTTATCATCTCGCGGTTTACCCTAAATTTACGAGAATAATAAATGAAACGACTCGCTATTCCACTTCAGGGCGCACAAATGCTGTTTGTTGCATTTGGCGCCCTAGTGCTAATGCCGCTACTCACGGGGCTTGATACCAGTGTCGCCCTGTTTACCGCGGGTATTGGTACGCTATTGTTTCAGTTGATCACGAAACGCCAAGTCCCTATCTTCCTCGCCTCCTCCTTCGCTTTTATTGCTCCAATTCTGTATGGAGTACAAACCTGGGGGATCCCATCAACCATGGGCGGCATCATTGCCGCGGGTCTAGTCTATGTGCTCCTTGGGGCACTCGTTAAAGTGCGCGGCACCGACTTTATCCATAAGCTGCTACCGCCTGTGGTGGTTGGCCCAGTGATTATTATCATTGGTCTAGGTTTAGCACCAGTGGCGGTGAATATGGCACTGGGTAAAAGTGGAGATGGCAGTTTAACGCTCGTCCCCACCAATACGGCTTTGATTATTTCCCTCGCCTCACTCTGTACCACTATAGCTGTGGCTATTTTTGCCAAGGGCTTACTTAAAGTCATGCCGATTCTGGCGGGGATTGTGGTGGGTTATGGCCTAAGTCTTGCCTTTGGTATCGTGGATTTTGCAGTGGTTACCGCGGCAAGCTGGATTGCTATTCCGAAATTTGTCGCGCCCGAATTTAACTGGCATGCCATCGCCTTTATGATCCCAGTTGCGATTGCGCCTGCGGTTGAACATATTGGTGATATCCTGGCGATTTCTAATGTCACAGGTAAAGACTTTATGAAAAAACCCGGCCTGCATCGCACCTTAACCGGTGACGGCGTCGCGACAATTGCCGCAGCGGCCTTCGGCGGTCCACCAAACACGACTTATTCTGAAGTGACAGGCGCTGTGACTTTAACCCGTAACTTCGACCCCAAAATCATGACGTGGACGGCGATTACCGCTATTACCTTGGCCTTCGTGGGTAAGTTAGGCGCTCTGATGCAAACGATTCCCGTCCCAGTGATGGGCGGCATTATGTGTTTGCTCTTTGGTTCTATAGCCGCAGTGGGCTTAAATACCCTAATCCGTAATCACGTGGATTTATCCGAGCCACGTAACTTAAGCATTGTCGGCGTGACACTGGTATTTGGTATCGGTGGTATGGCCTTTGGCATCGGCTCCTTCAGCCTCACAGGCATCAGCCTCTGTGGTATTGTGGCCATCACCATGAATCTGCTATTACCCGCGAGCAAACACCACGAGCGTGACGCTGCATCACACTAAACAGTGTGAGTTAGCACAGTAGTTCATCACTCATCGCCTAATCCTTATGCCTTATGTTAGGAGCAGGCAACAAAAAAGCCGCTAAGTTATTCACTTAACGGCTTTTTTATTATTCTTTCATCACTTTTGCGCGTGATTACTCTGCGGTTTTGTATTTATCAGCAGTCGCTTTGATTAACGGCTGTAATTCGCCTTTTTGGTACATATCAACCACGATATCACAACCACCAATCAGCTCGCCTTCAATCCACAATTGTGGGAAAGTTGGCCAGTTTGCATACTTAGGTAATTCAGCACGGATATCTGGGTGCTGGAGAATATCCACAAATGCAAACTGCTCGCCGCAGTTGATCATGATTTGTGCTACCTGAGATGAAAAACCACAGCTTGGTAATTTAGGAGAACCCTTCATGTATACGATGATTGGGTTTTCAGCGATCTGCTGTTTAATTTTCTCTACTGTTTCCATTTTAATTCCTAAGTACGATGACATTGACTCAATGCTGCTATTGTACGACAGCTAGGCACAGAACAAAATCCCACAGTTTGTAAGGTTATGCCCTACAATTAGTTTTTCGATGACGCCTATCTAATCAATTAGCCAAACAATGATTCACATCACAAATATTATCGGTACAATAGAGCGCAGTGAGCACGTTTAAAAAACGATAACCTAAGACCATGGAGAGATACTAATGGCTTTCGAATTACCCGCATTACCATATGCAAAGAACGCACTAGAACCACACATTTCTCAAGAAACCATTGAATACCACTACGGCAAGCATCACAACACCTACGTTGTTAAGCTAAACGGTTTAATCGAAGGAACCGATTTCGCAGGTAAATCTTTAGAAGAGATCATCAAGACTTCTACTGGTGGCGTATTTAACAACGCAGCTCAAGTTTGGAACCACACTTTCTACTGGAACTGCTTAGCGCCTAACGCTGGCGGTGAGCCAACAGGTCCTGTGGCTGATGCGATCAATGCTGCATTCGGTTCATTCGACGCATTCAAAGCACAATTTACCGATTCTGCGGTAAACAACTTTGGTAGCGCTTGGACTTGGTTAGTGAAAAAAGCCGATGGCACTGTAGCTATCGTTAACACTAGCAATGCTGCAACGCCTCTGACTGACAGCACTGTGACACCAATCCTGACTGTTGACGTGTGGGAACACGCTTACTACATCGATTACCGCAACGTACGTCCTGACTACTTAGCCCACTTCTGGCAATTAGTTAACTGGGACTTCGTGAACCAAAATTTCGCTGGCTAATCGCTGCTAAGTCATTCCTAAAAAGAGCCCAAGTGGCTCTTTTTTTATGGCCTCACAAATCATCCATCTTTCCCTTTTCGTCTAACCCCGCCCAATCGCTACAAGTGCAACAATTGCAATTGCAATCATTTGTTATTGTTTTTATTTGATATTTTTTTGACACAGCTGGCAAGTTTGTGTCTAAGATTAGTGTAGGAAGCTGAAAAATCAGTTATCCATCCATGACATCACTGGCGTTTCAGGGGGTTTATATGGGCATTTTCGAGCATTACCAAAAGCGCTACGAACAAAAACTCGATGAAGAATACACTTTGCAAGAATACCTCGATATCTGCAAAGAAGATCGCAGTGCTTATATGTCAGCGTCCGAGCGATTACTGCTTGCCATCGGCGAAGCCGAAATTATTGATACCGCGAAAAATCCAACCCTAAGCCGTATCTTTTCGAATCGACTTATCTCACGCTATCCCGCCTTTAAAGACTTTTACGGTATGGAAGATGCGATTGAACAAATCGTCGCCTACCTAAAACACTCGGCACAAGGCTTAGAGGAATCGAAGCAAATTTTGTACTTACTCGGCCCTGTGGGTGGCGGTAAGTCATCATTGGCGGAAAAACTCAAAGCCCTGATGCAAAAAGTGCCCATTTATATTCTCAGTGCTAATGGCGTGAGAAGCCCGGTGAATGACCACCCCTTCTGTCTCTTCGACGTCGAAGAAGACGGCCAGCTGCTGCGGGATGAGTTTAATATTCCCACCCGTTATCTAAAAACCATTATGTCGCCTTGGGCGGTGAAACGTCTGCATGAGTTTGGCGGCGATATTTCAAAATTCCGCGTGGTCAAGGTCTACCCCTCTATCCTCGACCAATTGGCGATTGCCAAAACCGAGCCTGGGGATGAAAACAACCAAGATATTTCCTCCCTGGTCGGTAAGGTTGATATTCGTCAGCTAGAACATTTCTCGCAGGACGATGCCGATGCTTACGCTTACTCGGGCGCACTCTGCCGTGCAAACCAAGGGATGATGGAGTTCGTGGAAATGTTCAAGGCGCCGATTAAGGTGCTACACCCACTGCTCACTGCCACCCAAGAAGGTAACTATAACGGCACCGAAGGCTTATCCGCCCTGCCCTATAGCGGTATCATTTTGGCGCACTCTAACGAGTCAGAATGGTCAACCTTCAAAAACAATAAGAACAATGAAGCGTTTCTCGACAGGGTTTATATTGTCAAAGTGCCCTATTGCCTGCGGGTATCGGAAGAATTGCAGATTTACAAAAAATTACTGCAAAACTCCGAGTTGTCCCAAGCCCCTTGTGCACCTGGTACCTTAGAAACCTTGGCGCAATTTAGTGTGCTCTCGAGGATAAAAACACCTGAAAACTCCTCCATCTACTCTAAGATGCGGGTCTATGATGGTGAAAGCCTTAAAGATACCGATCCTAAGGCCAAATCCTACCAAGAGTACCGCGACTACGCCGGTGTTGATGAAGGTATGAACGGTCTTTCTACCCGTTTCGCCTTCAAAATCCTGTCGCGGGTATTTAACTTTGACCACTCAGAGATTGCCGCTAACCCTGTCCATTTGTTCTATGTACTCGAGCGCCAAATCGAGCAGGAACAATTCCCCGGCGATACCGCCGAACGTTATCTGGAGTTCTTAAAAGGCTATTTGATCCCTAAATATGTCGAATTTATCGGTAAGGAAATCCAAACCGCGTACTTAGAGTCCTACTCTGAATACGGCCAAAATATCTTCGACCGTTATGTCACCTACGCCGATTTCTGGATCCAAGATCAGGAATACCGTGACCCCGAAACCGGCCAATTGTTTGACCGCTCCGCACTGAATGCCGAACTGGAGAAAATCGAAAAACCCGCGGGGATCAGCAACCCTAAAGATTTCCGTAATGAGATCGTTAACTTTGTCCTGCGCGCCCGCGCAAGCCATGAGGGCAACAACCCACTCTGGACCAGCTACGAAAAACTACGCACGGTAATTGAGAAAAAAATGTTCTCAAATACAGAGGACTTATTGCCTGTAATTTCCTTTAACGCCAAAACCTCGACTGACGATCAACGTAAACACGATGATTTTGTTAATCGAATGATGGAGAAAGGCTATACCAAAAAACAAGTCAGACTGCTGTCTGAGTGGTATTTACGGGTTCGTAAATCCTCTTAACTTGCGCTCACTAAAAACGAGGCTTTGGTGTTGCCAAAGCCTTCGCTGGGGTTTGGGAGGTGCGTATGGCGAACTTTATCGATAGACGGTTGAATGCGAAAGGAAAAAGCACAGTCAACCGCCAACGCTTTATCAACCGATATAAGCAACAAATCAAAAAAGCCGTCAGCGATGCCGTCACGCGTCGCAGTGTAACGGATGTAGATAAAGGCGAAAAAATCAGTATTCCCACACGGGATATCAGTGAACCTATGTTCCATCAAGGCAAAGGAGGCGTAAGAGACAGAGTCCACCCAGGTAATGATCAATTCACCCGCGGCGATAAAATCGATAGACCCCAAGGCGGCGCTGGCGGCGGAGCGGGTAAAGGCGATGCCTCGGATTCGGGCGAAGGAAATGACGACTTTGTGTTTGAAATCTCAAAGGATGAATACCTAGAGCTGCTCTTTGAGGATTTAGAACTACCGAATCTGCAGAAGAATCGCTTAAACAAGCTCGTCGAGTATCAAATCTACCGTGCGGGTTTCACCAATGATGGTGTACCAGCCAATATCAATATTGTGCGCTCACTGCGTTCCTCCTTGGCGCGCCGCATTGCCATGTCGGCAAGTAAAAAGAAATTGCTCAAAGAGTTAGAGCAAGAGCTGGCGGAGCTTGAAAATATTCCGGGTACTAAAGCCGAACTGATTTTGGATTTAAAAGCCCAGATTGAGGCGCTTAAGCAGAAGATTGCTAAAGTCCCCTTTATCGATACCTTTGACTTACGTTTCAATAACTTTGCAAGGCGTGAAGTGCCCTCAAGCCAAGCGGTCATGTTCTGCTTAATGGACGTGTCAGGCTCGATGGACCAAGCGACAAAGGATATGGCGAAACGTTTCTATATCTTGCTGTACTTGTTTCTCACCCGAACCTACAAAAACCTCGAGGTGGTCTATATCCGCCACCATACCCAAGCGAAGGAAGTGGACGAGCATGAGTTCTTCTATTCTCAGGAAACTGGCGGCACGATTGTCTCAAGCGCATTGAAATTAATGCACGAAATTCAGCAGGCTCGCTACCCTGCCGATGAGTGGAATATCTATGCCGCACAAGCCTCTGACGGTGATAACTGGGCCGATGACTCTCCCACCTGTCGACAATTATTGGAGCAAAAAATCCTGCCGCTAGTGCGCTATTTTAGCTATATCGAAATCACTAATCGTGCGCACCAAACCCTGTGGCGCGAATACGAATCCCTACAACAACACTACGACAACATAGCGGTGCAACATATTCGTCAAGCCGAAGATATCTACCCTGTATTTAGAGAATTATTTAAAAAACAGGCAGTTTAAGGGGGCTCTATGGGGAGAAAAGAATCAAAAACGCGTACAGCCTTGAGTGACGGTCCCGACTGGAGCTTTGAGCTGTTACAAAGTTATCTAAAAGAGATTGAGCGTGTGGCGGCCATTTATAAGCTAAGCGCCTATCCCAATCAAATCGAAATCATCACCGCCGAGCAGATGATGGATGCCTATGCCGGCATTGGCATGCCCATTGGCTATACCCATTGGTCCTTCGGCAAACGTTTTATCGAAACCGAACAAGGCTACAAACGTGGGCAAATGGGGCTCGCCTACGAAATCGTGATTAACTCCAACCCTTGTATCGCGTATTTAATGGAAGAAAACACCATCACCATGCAGGCATTAGTGATGGCGCATGCCTGTTTTGGCCATAATAGTTTCTTTAAAAATAACTACTTATTTAAGACCTGGACGGATGCAAGCTCGATTATCGACTACTTGGTGTTTGCCAAAAACTACATCAGTGATTGCGAGCAAAAATACGGTGTCGAGCAGGTTGAAAGCATCATCGACTCTTGCCACGCTCTAATGAATTACGGTGTCGACCGCTATAAACGCCCATCGGAAATCTCCTTTAGGGAAGAACAGGCAAGGCAAAAAGACCGTGAGGCTTACCTGCAAAGCCAAGTGAACGATTTGTGGCGCACCATTCCCACCCATCAACAGCAGCAACCTTCTACCACTAAGCGCCGTTTTCCCGCCGAGCCGCAGGAAAATATTCTGTATTTTATTGAAAAAAATGCACCGCTGTTGGAGTCATGGCAACGGGAGATTATCCGTATCGTGCGTAAGATGGCGCAATATTTTTATCCGCAAAAACAAACACAAGTGATGAATGAAGGCTGGGCAACCTTCTGGCATTACACCATTTTGAATCATCTATACGATGATGGCGTGGTCACCGACCGCTTTATGATGGAGTTTTTGCAGAGCCACACTGGCGTTGTCGCCCAGCCCGAATATAACAGCCGTTACTACAGTGGTATTAATCCCTATGCCCTTGGGTTTGCGATGTTTACCGATATTCGGCGTATGTGTGAGTCTCCCACAGAGGAAGACAAAGCCTGGTTTCCGGACATTGCGGGCAGTAATTGGCTCGATACCTTACATTTTGCGATGCAAAACTTTAAGGATGAGAGTTTTATCAGCCAGTACCTGTCGCCGAGAGTGATCCGTCAGTTCAAACTGTTTGGCATCCACGATGATGAGAAGCGTAATTATCTGTCCGTGTCGGCCATTCACGATGAGCAGGGTTATCAAGACATTCGCAATTTACTCTCGCAGCAGTACAATTTGTCGAATATTGAGCCTAATATTCAAGTACATAACGTTGAGATAAACGGCGACCGCTCCTTAACTTTAAGGTATGTCCCCAGTAATGACATTCCGCTCGCCAGCACCTATAAGGAAGTGTTAAAACATCTGCATCGCCTCTGGGGCTTTACCGTCAGCTTGGAGCAGTTAAATGCCGATACCAGCGTGACCTTGTTAGCCTCCTGTCCAGAGCAACCTAAGGCCGACTAAATATCGCTTGAATTAAAAAGCAAAAAGCCGTTTCTCAATGAAACGGCTTTTTATTTAACCCGTCTTAAAACAGGCCACTTACCAAATTTAAGCTTTGGAATCGAAACTTAAGCGTTACCGTCCTGCTGGGCAATCGAAGTTGGCATATCGTCACGCAATTGCAACCACATTTTGCCGCTGTTGATACCGTAGGTACGCATTAATGCGGGCACATCGATATAGTTTTTAGCTTTGGCTAATATTTCGAGTTCTTTATAGAAGTTCAGCGCTAACTGACGCGCCTCAGGACTACTGAAATAGTAACGACCCACCCGGCTATACAAACCTTTAAAGCCGTTTAAAATCAACACGTACAGTGGATTACCAGAAGAGAAGGCCAAGGTGTGGTGCAACAGGTAATCATACTCGGCGAAGGATTCGGCCGTATCTTCTAATTGGTGGATTTGCCCTAGGACTTCCACCGCGGTATCTGGGCTGTTGCGCAGTGCGCCACGGAAGTAAATCGCACTGACATTGGTGCGAGCCGACAGCAATTGGTCCACCAGCACAGGGAAGCCTTCAGGATTGAGATCCGCTATGGTCTCAAGAATGTTAAGGCCCGAGGTTTCCCAAAAATTGTTCACCCGTGTTGGTTTACCATGTTGAATTTTCAACCAACCATCACGGGCTAAGCGTTGCAGCACTTCACGCAAGGTGGTGCGTGTTACGCCAATTAATTCAGAAAGCTCACGTTCAGCCGGTAAAATGGACCCTGGGGGAAACTTATTTTCCCAAATCGATCTTACAATATACTTCTCTGCAAAACTTGCAGGTCCTTTGGCATTGATAATCATCAGCCCACTTTTCCAGTTGTTGTGCTTTATAATGGTCACTGATCATACCAGAGCGGTAAAAAATGGAAACCATTGACTGAGGCTCACCTTAAAATCACCGTACAATTGTCACAGAAATGTTCAAAAAAACGACATGAATCAACAGCAATTGTGCCAATTTTGCCGATTAGCTCCGCTTTTTGAAATCTGGGTTTCAGTATATCGTTACATTAGCATTCTCTTTAGGCTAGACTGATTTTCTAAAACAAATGCCAGAAACAATAATCTGTGCAATTTTAAAAGATAATTAGAAGAGAGGATGCCATGCCGATGACAATGAGTCAGGCGTTTATTGGGAACTTCTTAGGGAATTCTCCTAAGTGGTACAAGATCGCAATACTGTCGTTTTTAATAATCAATCCAATACTCTTTTTCTATGTCAGCCCCTTTGTGGCTGGTTGGGTATTAGTGCTTGAATTTATTTTTACCTTGGCAATGGCGCTAAAATGCTACCCATTACAACCCGGTGGTTTATTAGCGATTGAAGCTGTCGCCATCGGTATGACCTCTGCCAGCCAAGTATTACACGAAATTGAAGCAAACCTTGAAGTACTATTACTGCTGGTGTTTATGGTAGCCGGCATTTACTTCATGAAGCAGCTGCTGCTGTTCGTGTTCACTAAGATGATCACTAAAGTACGTTCGAAAATCTTAGTGTCTTTGCTGTTCTGTTTGGCTTCCGCCTTCTTATCCGCCTTCTTAGATGCGTTAACCGTTATCGCAGTGATTATCACCGTGGCGGTTGGTTTTTACTCTATCTATCACAAAGTCGCCTCAGGTAAAGACTTCTCGGCAGATCATGACCATACCTCCGAAGGCAAAAATGACGATGGTGAAAACCAGCTCAATGAAGACGAGTTGGAATCTTTCCGTGGTTTCCTACGTAACCTGTTAATGCACGCCGGTGTCGGTACTGCATTGGGTGGCGTCTGTACTATGGTGGGTGAACCGCAAAACTTAATTATTGCGGCTCAAGCAAACTGGCAATTTGGCGAATTTGCGATCCGTATGTCACCTGTGACCGTACCTGTATTGTTCGCAGGTATCCTCACCTGCTTTATCGTCGAGAAATTCCGTTGGTTTGGTTATGGTGCCCAGCTGCCGGATGCAGTGCATAAAATCCTGTGTGATTACGCCGCCTATGAAGACGCGCGTCGTACCAATAAAGACAAGATGAAGCTGGTTATCCAAGCCTTTGTCGGTGTGTGGTTAATTGCGGGTCTCGCGCTGCACTTAGCGTCTGTGGGCTTGATTGGTCTGTCTGTGATCATCTTAACCACGGCCTTTAACGGTATTACCGATGAGCATGCGCTAGGTAAAGCCTTCGAAGAAGCCCTGCCCTTTACGGCCTTGTTAGCGGTGTTCTTTGCGGTTGTTGCCGTAATCATCGACCAACAACTGTTTGGCCCTGTCATCCAATGGGCACTAAACCATGAAGGTAATACCCAATTAGTGATCTTCTATATCGCTAACGGTTTACTCTCTATGGTCAGTGATAACGTGTTTGTGGGCACGGTTTACATTAACGAGGTCAAAGCCGCCCTGATTAACGGTCAAATTACCCGCGATCAATTCGACCTGTTAGCGGTTGCCATTAACACTGGTACTAACTTGCCTTCGGTGGCAACACCAAACGGTCAAGCCGCATTCCTGTTCTTATTGACTTCAGCCCTTGCACCGCTGATCCGTTTATCCTACGGCAGAATGGTGTGGATGGCATTACCCTACACTATCGTGCTATCGATTGTGGGAGTGATGGCAATCCAATCGGGCTTCTTAGAGCAGATGACCCAGTACTTCTATGACTCCCATGCAATATTGCACCACAGTGTTAAAGAAGCGTTAGCACCTGCTGCAGCTCACTAACATAAATATCGGAGTTGACTGAACTTTATGAGTTCAGTAAAGTCAAAAAAACGCCCTACCTTCGAGGGCGTTTTTTGTTGATACGGAGTTCACTTTTGACAGCATTCACTCGCTTTGCCCATTCCCGCGCATCTTGGTTCATTCTCACAGGCTCTGCGATTGCCCTCGAAGCGGCCGCCTTGTATTTCCAATATGTGATGAAGTTAGACCCCTGCGTGATGTGTATCTACCAGCGGCTCGCCGTATTCGGCATTTTGGCATCAGGACTGATTGGTATGACGGCGCCCAAGTTCCTTATCGTTCGCATTCTAGGCGCCATTGGTTGGGCCGTCAGTGCAACCTGGGGACTAAAACTAGCATTAGCCTTAGTCGATATGCAGAATAACCCTTCGCCCTTCTCGACTTGCTCATTTTTACCCGAATTTCCAGCTTGGATGCCGCTCCACGAATGGTTCCCATCCGTGATGTTACCAACGGGCATGTGTACCGATGTGCCATGGCAGTTTATGGGCGTCACCATGGCCGAATGGATGGTGGTAGCCTTTAGTGGTTATCTGGTCGCACTGTTACTGTTTATTGTGCCCATCCTGAGCGGTTCGAATAAACCTTCACTCTACAAATAATCTTCATCAATAATCTTCCTAAGGCAGACAATAAGGTCTGCCTTATTTTTAACTGTCTCTGTCAATATTTATCACCGAAAGCACTGTTCGAACTTTGATTTAAGCCAATGGCAAATAGGCCAAAAAACGCTAAACTGGCTCCATGATAACGGCATTTGGAATGCGTAGAACATGGATAAACGGCCTCTCATTGAGCCTCAAGCACCGTTAACCCACTGGCAAAAAAGTCTGCCGTTTAAACTCAGTCTGATCCAACTGCTGATCGCCAGCATACTGATCTTCAGCACGGCGTGGGTCATTCTCAACATTCAGACCCAACAGATCAGTGAGCAACAAACTCTGCTCAATCAAAACCATGGCCAAATCATCATTGCCAAATTGCAGGAAATGACCTCCCAAGTGGAGAATCAGGTCAATGCCATCAGTCAAATCGCCATGCTATACCGTTATGAGCCCGAGCAGCTCAGTAAGAGCATTCCGGTATTACTCTCGATTGAAAATCAAAAGGCGATTATTTCAGGTGGCGGGATTTGGCCCGAACCAGGGGCATTTGACCGGCAAAAGTTTCGCGATAGCTTATTCTGGTCACACAATATTCACGGCGAATTAGTCGCCATCAACAGCTATAACGATGACAGTTTTCCAAGCTACCACACCGAAGAATGGTATCGGCCAACCCGCTATTTTCCCGTGGGAAAAATATTTTGGTCTAAATCCTATGTCGACCCGACTACCCATGAGCCTATGGTGACCGCATCGGGCGCAATGTGGATGGATCATCAGTTTATTGGGGCGGCCACCACGGATATCAGCCTTGAAAAACTTAGTCAGCTCCTACGCAATACCATGCTCGATGTGAGCGGCTATGTGATAGCCCTCGACCATCAAAACCAAATCTTGGCCTCGCCGAATAGCGATATTTTACCGCAATCTTCGCAAAATCCACCCCATACGTTACAAACCTTCGACGAGTTAGCAAAAACAGAGGCGGCCTTTAGCCCAATCGCCTCGGCACTGCACTTCGCCGACCGCAGTTTTATCGAACAAGCCGTGGCTGAGCGCGTATTTACCCAAGAGCAAATGGATAACCTCACCCGCCTAAGCGGGGACAGTGAGCGGGAGATGCTCTCCGCCATCGTCAATGACAATGCTAAGAGCCAGTTCTCGAGCCCAAGGCGGATAGCCTCGGTTTCATTGACTATGGATCCCATCCTCAAGGGGCCTTCGCTAGTGTCGGTGTTTTTAATGCCCCACACCTACTGGAAAATTCTCGTCGTCACCCCCATCGCCCCCTTACAGGACACGGCCAAAAAACTTATCGAAAAAGTCGGGCTTTCCCTAGTGTTAATTCAGATGCTCGGCCTTATCCTACTGTTTTTACTGCAACATCGACTGATTATCGCCCCCATTATGGAGATGGTGCAGGCACTCAAAAGCAACGATTCGGCCTCTATCGAATTAAAAGCCAAGGAGCGGCATGATGAAGTCGGCCTGCTCGCAAAAAGCTTTTTATCCCGCACCCAACAGCTTGAAGTCGCCATGGCCAGTTTAGACGCCAGTAATCTCGCGCTCGAGCAGCAATTGCTAACCCAACAACATTTTCAGCAGGAGTTGAGTCAGCGCAAGGAGCAATTAAGATCCTTGCTCGACTTTTCCTCCACCATCATTTATATCAAAGACTTAAATGGTAGATACACCTTAGTGAACAACAAATACTGCGAAGTATTAGGGATTGAGCGGCGCAAGATCATCGGGGCTACGGACTTTGATCTGTTCCCAAACTCACTCGCACAGCAGTATCAACAGAACGACCAAAGGGTCACCCATAGCCACGAGGCCCTGCATTTTGAAGAAGTCATTCCCTCTCTTCGAGGCGAACTTATCTATCAAATGAGTAAATTCGACATTCGCGACGATGAGGATAATTCCTTGGGTGTCGGCGCGATTGGTTTTAATGTGGACTTGAGAAAACGCCAAGAAAAAGAACAAGAAAAGCTGCTGCAATCGCAATTAAGTCTGCTTAAAGAGCAGCAGCACAAGACCCAACTCTCGCAGCAAGAAAACAGCCAGCTCAGGGAACAACTCGTCGCGATTCAAAATGAGATCAATCAGCAAATCCAACTCAACTTGAGCAAACAGCAAAGTCAGAAACTGATGCAGAACTTCCTAGCCGACGTTATGAGCCAAATGATGCTCGAGCAGGACAAACTCCTCGCTCAGATCTGCCAAGTGCGCAGTAAAGAGGATGACAGCCATCAACCCCAAGTGGTGCAACTGATGAGCCAGCAGGCGGCGAGACTCAGGCACATATCGCAGCTGTTTACCGATCAGCATAGTGAGATACGCCCGCTGCATTTAGCCCAGTTTATCAATCAATTACTGAGCTTATTGCAGCCACAACTGTTGAAAACTCAGGTTAAGGTCAAGCTAGAGTGCGACGAGCAATTGGTGGTCGATGGCAATGCTTGGCAATATTTGCAGTTTTTCTATCGACTAATCAACAACACCTTGCACCATGCCTTTAAAGAGCATAATCAAGACAGAACCTTAGTGTTAACACTCGAGAAAAAAGACGGTGAGTTGTACATGCAGCTTAAGGACAATGGTGTTGGGATACCAATCGCACATCTTGAACAACTGAGACTGGAAATGCAACAAAACCAATGTATTGGCACACTGACTTGCATTAATCTTTGGATAAAAGAAGAATTACATGGCGAGCTGAAGGTAGAGAGTGAGCTCAATCGTGGCACTCTGATTGAGTGCCACTGGCCATTATCTGCGATATAGCCACGGCTATAGACAAACCGATTGAGGTAAACTACTCGCTCGATTTATCGAGGGTCACATCCACCAGATAATGGCCCTGTAGCCAGTTACGGCCAATCAAGAGTTTATTGGACATCTGACTGCGGTCCTTAAGATTCACTTTGACGGGATACTCCAATCCCGGCTCACCTAAGGTCAATTCGACCATATAACGTACTTCACTCCCCTGCGCGTTACGGATAAGCGAGGTATCGACAATCCGTGCCCTTAACCGCTTTTCCTCACCACGCTCATTTTCGGTGGTGAAATTAAGCCACTTACCAATGTTGTTATCCATATTGGTAGGATCTTCATCGTCAATCTTGATATCGACCGCATGCAGGGAATTTTCAACCGCGCCGGTATCGATGCGTGTTTTAAAGGTCAATTCCGCCTCTTTCACATTGATAAAAGCCGTCGGGCCAATCAGACGTTTCTCGGCCACATCGACAACATAATGGCCCGCTAACCAATTACGGCCGATAAGTAACTTGTAATCCATATGGCTTCGGTCACGTAGGTTAACGGCAACCAGACGATGCTGGCCCTCAAAACCAATATCTAACTCCACCAAATAGCGTACTTCACTGCCTTGAGCGTTATTAACTGTGGTGGTCTTTAGGATTTTCGCCGCTAAGCGCCGCTGCTCCCCCGCCTCATTTTCGGTGGTAAAGTGTAGTGTTTTACCTATGTTGTCCTGCATCTTGTCGGACGCACCGCCTTCAACTTGCAGATCGATGGCATGCAAGGAGGTGTTCGCCGCGCCCGTATCAATTCTTGCCTGAAAATCCAGTTGTGCGGCGATGAGGCGTATCTTCTCCGATTGACCAATTATCGCCTTAGTGTCAGAAGATACCGCGCTCTTAGCTGTCGTTTGCGCCTCTTCACTGACTTTGCCGCAGCCAGCAAGACTCAAACTTACGATAATGGCGCCTAGCAATAATGTGGTGCTGCGACCGACACTTTGATGTTTTAACATCCTCACTCCTTATCTGAACGATGACGGGTCAGCCACATTGAGCCCCATCACCTTGGTAGATGTAGGGGCTAGTGATAGCACAAAAGCACAGGAAAAGAGCCGAAAAACACTAAGCCGGGGGCAAATACAGCATTTAAGCCAATGAATAAATAAGGAATAGTCACAAGTTAACACACTATGGTTACAGCCGTTACACCTCTGCCACTTTCGCTTCGTCTAACCAAGCCTTCGCCAGAGCACGCTCATTTTCGCTAAAAACCTTCACCGGACAGGGCAACATAAAAGTCAATGTATTGACCATAGCACCAAGGCTTTGCATATCCGCAATCATCACCACTCGCGAGAAATCACTAAAATGAAACACACTGAGTAAAGCATCATCCCAGAGTGCACCTACGGTAATACCAATAAAGTCTGGGCTGAACTCGTACCATAAGCGAAGGCTTGCATGATCCTGCAACTTGGCCTCAATCGCGGGAAGCAGTAAGGCTTCGATATCTTCATGGGTGACTTGACCAGACACCATTATGGTCAGCATATCTTCGGCATAGCTTGGACGTATGGTGAGCATTATGCATCTCCCTTTACAGCGCACTAGAAAATACGGCTATAGAGTAAAGATATACCCTGTAAATGAAGATGCTTGAAAAGTGGGAATTATTTTACTCAAACTGAGGTAAAACGGATGTGATAGCGGCTGTGATACGAGGTGAGATGGTATGCAAAGGTTGCGCGCGAGCATAGCACTATGCTCGGTAGGTGAAGTTCCATGAACTTCGCGCCTTTAAGACCTGAGCGAAAGCATCGACTGACGCCCCCCAATAACCCACTAAGCCTATGTAATGAGCTCGATATCAAGTAATGAGGGAAATAATTAACCAATGAATAGGACTAAACCAAGTAACGAGGTTAATCCTAAGATTAAGCTTGAGCGAAGGTATTACACATGGACTTGAATTTTCGCAATTTCTTGATCGAATAAATTCTTGATAAGGCCTGAAAACTCAGTGATAAACAGCGTCTGCTCTGGCGTGGCTCTATGATTTGCCACTGAGGCTAAGATTTCCTCAAGATCGTAAACAATCGCATCGACCTCACGGATAATGGTGTTGCGTTCGGCAAAAGAGAGGGAAGGATTTTGGCCGCAAACCACAATAATCTGTGCGGATAATTGCTCTTCGAACAACTCCATCACAGTATCATCGGACACATTTTGGGTATCAGGCGTTTCGAACAAGCCGAGATGCTCAGTCAAATACTGGATCAAATGCATGTAACCGTCTTTATCTGTGACCATTTTTTACCCTTCACACACCAAAATCTATCGCCAAAAGCGACACTGAAAAAACCAAACCCACCTATAAAGTGGTCGATATAAAGATTTGCACGTCAGCCACTCACTAACCATATCTCGAACTGGAGAGCTGACGTATTGATCTAAGCCAATCTTATCGCTGTTACTTTGTTAAGGTTAGTACAAACGACACAGGAACGGCTTGGCTAATACTAGATAAACCCGCGATATCACGCAATTTATCCACACCCGAGACCAAATCGAATTCGTTAGCATTGACTATTATCGGCTGAAAACTGCTAACCATCAGTTTATTATCAGATACTTTGGTTAAAATTACCGAAAAAGTTTTCGTTTGTTGTTTGCCATGGAGGGAAATTTTCCCATCGATGTCAGCAACCTTGGACTCACCCACGGCAAGATCTTTGAGCATCTTAGTATCCACCTGCGAGCTTAATTTCAACTCGGGATACAAGGACACTTCAAACAACAGGTTTTGCATACGCTCATCGCGCACTTCGATACCTGTCGCCACGCTCATCAGTGGAATGGTTAATTCAAATTGACCATTATCTTTAAGTACACCATTGAGTTGCTTAAAGTGGTGAACTTCAGCGATATCACCCTTTTTTACTGATACAAAACTGACCCGAGAATCCTGCTCCATCACTTGCCACTGGGCCGCACAACTAAAACTAACCAGCGTCGATAATGCCGCGATTCCTATCCATTTTTTCATTGTATCTATCCTCAATCAGTGAGTTTAAAGGCAAGACAGTTACCCGATAACACGCGAGTAACCGCCAAATCACTCAGACAATCTGTGACAAAGATCACCTAAGTCTCGCTAAAGATACTCTTTTTCTTAATTAGCGACCAGTTAACTATCGTTAAACTCGCACCAACCACTTATCTAAACTATTGGCAAAAGCCTGCTTATCCGCCGCCGATAACGCATCTGGGCCACCCGTGTGTACGCCCGATGAACGTAAATCTTCCATAAAATCGCGCATCGTCAGTTTTTGGCGAATATTGTCAGTGGTGTAGAGTTCGCCGCGAGGATTGAGCGCCAGCGCCCCCTTTTCAATCACTTGCGCCGCTAACGGGATATCGGCGGTGATCACTAAATGCGTGGGCTCAACATGGTCGACAATGTATTGGTCTGCCACATCAAAGCCTGAGCCGACACGCACTTGACTGATATAGGGCGATGGCGGCACCCGCAACATTTGGTTCGCCACCAACACTAATGGCAGTGATTTACGCTCAGCCGCGCGAAATAAAATCTCTTTAATCGGGTTTGGGCAGGCATCGGCATCGACCCAAATCTTATACTGTCCCACGCTTACGCTCCTAAAGACCATTAAGGTGCTAAACGTTCAATGACCCATTCATTCGCTTGGCGAGTGTAGAGGAAACGATCGTGCAGTCTGTGCTCCCCGCCCTGCCAAAACTCGATACTCGAGGGTTTAACCAAGTAGCCGCCCCAAAAACTTGGTAATGGTACATCGCCCTTGGCAAATTTGGCTTTCATCTCAAAGAACTTACCTTCGAGTACTTGTCGCGCGCTCAGTTTACTCGACTGCTGTGACACCCAAGCGGCAATCTGGCTATCCTTGGGACGGGTCATAAAGTATTTCAGCACCTCGGCGGTAGAGAGTGGCTGCGCCTCGCCGAGAATCGATACTTGGCGTTCAATCGGATGCCAAGGGAAATGCAGACTTACTTTATTATTGGTTGCTATCTGCTGCGCCTTACGACTGCCTAGGTTAGTGAAAAACACAAATCCCGAGTCATCGAAGCGCTTTAACAGTACAATCCGCTGGTAGGGCTGACCATGCTCATCCACTGTGGCGACACACATCGCCGTGGGATCGCTCAGCTGCGCATCGCGAGCTTGCGTCATCCATAACTCGAATAGCTGCATGGGATTTTGAGGTAAATCTGCGCGTCTTAAGCCGCCTTTGGTGTATTCGCGGCGAATATCACTGAGATCTGTCATAGGGTTTCCTTTTACAAGCGCACAATGATTGCCATCGGTGCAATCCGCTGATAAGACAAGTTTACCATGCCTTACTCGCTATTCGCTGCTCTGTTATTAAGCCATCAATAAAAAAGCCAAGGCAGTTAACCTTAGCTTTTTATAGATAATCCAGCGCTTAAGCAAGGTACTGAGATAGTACTCAGATGGACTAAAGCGGCGCAGGCGAAACCCACTAAGGTTTGCCACTACATAAACTCGGGCTCTAACACTTGGGTTTCAAGCTGTTGGTAATGACTAAAGGTGATCTCCCCTCCAGATGCTGTGGTGACCACGGCTTGGCCAAGACACAGATGCTCTGGGAATCCTTCGGTTAGGATAGGCTGATTAAAACTAATCAAATCCCAACTGATTGGAGAGAATAAATCCACTAGCCGCGCCACGACGGGCAGGGGATAAGTCGCTAAATCGAGATTAGTCTCGAAGCTCACATAGGAATGCTCACCTTGCCCCAGAGATGGGGTGATATGCAAGGTAACATAGTCTGTCCCACGTATCGCATTCAACGAAAACCCAGCAGGCTGAAAACAATGCATATCGAACTGAAAATCGCCGAAAAGTTGCTGAAATCCAAGCCGCTGATAAATCCCCAGTTCAGTTTGTGTCGGTTGCTTGAGATAATCGGCAAGCTCGCCACGGATGTGGTACATCATCAATTCAAGACAAGTCTCGGTTGAGGATACAGTTTGCTTGTCAGTGCTAAACAGACCATCAGAGCAAAACTGATTGTCAGTACAAAACAGATAGTGATGATGTGAGTCTAAATGGCCCACTCGAAAGGCTTTGCCAGGGATTAAGGTCCGTAATTTCGCGATATCGTCCACAAAGCTCGTGCTTTGTCGCAGGGCTTGGTATTCATTCTTGCGCTGATAACAGAGTGCGGCAATGTGCTCCACACCTAAGGCGTTGATAAAATGGCAGGCGGCATCTACTAGAGTGCTATTACCGCAGGTGACTAGCAGAATTTTATCATCCCAGACGAACAGACTGGATTCACTCAGCAGATAGGCATCGCAGGTAGGATTACTGATTGTGGACAGGATTTCCGCATTGGCGCAGGCCACTAAGGTTGACCAAAAGCCGTACTCTCGTTGCCGTAGTGACGCCATCTTGGGAGTGAGTCTGATCTCAAGCTTTTTTTCCGCGCCTTCAAAAAACATCAAGCCGTACGCCTCATCTTATCCCTGTGTTTGGGCATCTATTGGTATTGCAATCCTTCATGCTTCACTGGCAACGCTGACTTAAGTGAACGCACTCATTTTAAGACTGGTACCCCATCAATTTTGTGCGGCTATTTTTACACGACTCACGCCGCAATAAAACCACCGAGCTTGCTTTTACAAGGTGACAGCCTTGCAACGCACTCACCTTTACAACTCGCTAGCCAAAAACAACGGGCCATAAAAACAAAAAGTCAGCCTAAGTGTCCCTAGGCTGACTTTTTTAACACACTCAATATTAAGAAAAATCTTCTAAATAAGTGTAACCTTTTAGGCCCACTTGCAGTTCTTCTAAAATCTGGGCGCGTTCTTCTTCGGCAATGTGCTGATTCACTAACTCTTCGTAAGTACGCATAAAGTCAACGGCATCTAAGTTAACATAACGCAGTACGTCAGCAACCGTATCACCGGCAAGAACCGACTCAATGTTGGTCATACCGTTTTCTTCGATGCTCACCACCGCAGAGTTGGTATCACCAAACAGGTTGTGCATATCACCTAAGATCTCTTGATAGGCGCCAACCATAAAGAAGCCCATCAGATAAGGACTTTCAGCGCTCCAAGCTGGCACTGGCAGCGTGGTTTCAATCCCTTGACCGTCTACGTATTGGTCAACAATACCGTCAGAGTCACAGGTGATGTCCAGCATCACGGCGCGGCGCTCTGGCGCCTTGTCTAAACCTGACAGTGGCAGCACAGGGAACACCTGATCGATACCCCAAGCATCCGGTAACGATTGGAATAATGAGAAGTTAACGAAGAACTTATCGGCTAACTTTTCGTTTAACTCATCGATAATCGGTCTGTGGTAACGGTTTTTGGTGCTTAACAAACCTTGCACTTCGTGACATACACGCAGGTTAGCCTGCTCAGCCCACGCACGTTCTGCCAAACTTAATTGACCTAAAGCAAACAGCGATTGCGCTTCTTGCAGGTCACTTTGGCTATCGTGGTAAATCTCAATCAAAGCACGTTGATCGGCGCGGCCGCTGATCTCGGTCCAAGATTGCCACATGTTATGCAGCAGCTGTGGCGACTCTTCCGCAGGCGGCTGAATTTCTTCGACTTGATAAGCTTCAGTACCAATCACATCGGTGATCAACACAGCATGGTGCGCCGTTAAGTGACGGCCAGATTCTGAAATAATACGTGGCATAGGTTGCTCGTATTCATTACAGATATCGGTAAGCACGTTGACGATGTTGTTCGCGTATTCGCTTAAGCCATAGTTCATTGAGTTGTTACTTTGGCTACGGGTGCCGTCGTAATCCACCGCTAAACCACCGCCGACGTCGAAGCAGTTAATGCTGGCGCCTAACTCACGTAATTCACAGTAGAAACGCGCCGCTTCGCTCACACCTTGACGAATATCGCGGATGTTGGCGATTTGCGAACCTAAGTGGAAATGCAGTAACTGCAGAGAATCTAACATATCCTCTTGTTTTAACTGATCAACCACGGTAAGAATTTGCGCTGCTGATAAACCGAATTTCGATTTTTCACCGCCGCTGGCTTGCCACTTGCCTTTACCTTGGAATGCAAGGCGAGCACGTAGACCTAAGCGAGGTTTCACCCCTAAACGCTTAGACTCGGCCAACACCATCTTCAGCTCAGACAGTTTTTCTAAAACGATGTAGACCTTATGGCCTAACTTTTCACCAATTAAGGCTAAACGAATGTATTCGTTATCTTTGTAACCGTTACAAACGATCACTGAACTGGCTTTTTGCGCCATGGCCAACACGGCCATTAATTCTGGCTTACTGCCGGCTTCTAGGCCTAATTGTGGAACTTCTTTTGATGCTTGGCTCGCAAGGATCTCTTCTACAACAGTTTTTTGTTGGTTTACTTTAATGGGGTAAACCAGCAAATAATCCGCCTGATACTCATATTTTTGTATCGCTTGGTCGAATGCTTGGCACAAACTGTTCACTCTGTGGTGCAGAATTTGCGGGAAACGAACTAATACAGGTAAAGCGACCCCTGCTTTAACCATGTCTTTTGCTAGCTCATTTAAGCCAATCTTGTGATCAGGATTCTTAGGATCCGGCGACACTGTCACCTCACCTTGGTCGCTGATCCCATAAAACCCTTGGCTCCAGTGGGTAACGTTGTACCCAGCACGAGCAGCATCAATAGACCAATCATTCATTTTTATTTAGCCCGTCTATAAAAAAATGGGTTAAACGGCCACTGCATTCTTGCACGACCGCCCGTTCGACAAACCCAGGTAAAACATATATTTACCTGACATACAATTAGGATGAACTCACCCTATTTAATGCAGCAAAATCAACCCAGCTTAGGTGACATTGATGCGTTTTTCCTTAACGCAGCCGGGGTAGACCCCAGATTCTTATTACTTTGGCGATGGTAGGAGATTGCGTTCATATCACCCTTTATCGCCAAGGTTTCTCACCAATGGCATTAACCTTAGCGCGCTTTGAGGTTAAAAAACACCCAAAACCCTAACGTTAGGCGTCGCATCACAGCTCAAGACCCAAAATTCACTAACAAGGGGTTTTAAGCATGTCTACAACAACAGGTAACACTAAAGGAACAACATTACATATTAAGCGGCTAGGCAAGACCGAGCGCACCTAATAACAGGCAAGATTATTGTAACAGGGGACTGTTGGCTTCTTCGCGGCCAGAATTGATACGGATTAACGTGAGATGTTTAAGGCTGGTATCGTCATAGGGCACAACGATTGAGCGCTGACATTGTGATGCTTTTAGGCAAAGAGCAAAAAATGGATGCTTGTGCATTAGCTAAACAATTCCTCTTAACCCCATGTAACCATTATAAATTGTACGTTACACGGTTAATGACCTGTGAACCATAAAACCATTACAACTCACGTAATATTTGTCATGTCTGTAACGAGCGAAGTCGTTAAACGGCGCAATTAAACCGCGCAATGTCACAGAATGCAAGCAAGAATCTCATTTAATATTTTTCATTAAAATATAACAAACACCCCATTAACAGGGATGACTGCCTAATGCATGATTAATTCTTATAAATTAATAGCTTGGATAATAATCTTACTTTTAATACGTTCAATATTTTTTAATAGGCTTGCAGAATAAATGGCTAACAATCTCAGCGTCGGCATGATTTTTAACGGCTATTAAGCCATTAATCCTAAAGTGCAAACCTAAAAGCCGAACTGGAAGCTGCCGTTTACGGATAAAGCGGTTATAATCACCGCCGAATGACATCTATAGATAGAGAGCTACATGGTACAGATAGGAAAAACCTGCAAACTTGAGGTGGTAAAACAAGTAAGCTTCGGTGTGTATTTAAATGCCCACGAATTTGGCCAAGTGTTACTGCCCAACAAAGCCACCCCAAAAGATTGCCAAGTCGGTGACTGGCTAGAGGTATTTTTATATCTGGACTCTGAAGATATTGTCATTGCCACAACGCGCAAACCGCTTGCGCAAGTCGGTGAGTTTGCCTATCTAAAAGCCGTGGCAACGGGTCCCTACGGGGCATTTTTAGACTGGGGATTAGATAAAGATCTACTGCTGCCCTTTGGCGAGCAGCATAAACCCATCGAAGAAGGCCGCTCTTACCTCGTCTACGTGCATGTTAACCGTGCGGATGAACGTATTGTCGCCTCATCAAAAATCGATAAGTTCCTCGATAAAACCCCGGCGCAGTACGAAGTGGGTCAACAGGTCGACTTATATATCGGTGGCACCACAGATTTAGGCTACAAAGCCATTATTAACCATGCCCATTGGGGCGTGATT
The DNA here is from genome assembly GCF_019457635.1 of Shewanella mangrovisoli. Lineage (NCBI taxonomy): Bacteria > Pseudomonadati > Pseudomonadota > Gammaproteobacteria > Alteromonadales > Shewanellaceae > Shewanella > Shewanella mangrovisoli. Next base: position 1,898,324 of record NZ_CP080412.1, on the reverse strand, counting down.
TACCAAAATGAAGTGTTCCAAAAGCTGCGTTTTGGTCAAAGAGTGAAAGGTTTTATCAAACAAGTGCGCCGCGATGGCAAAATCGATCTGGTCTTGCAGCAAGGTAGTAAGCAAGAGCTCGATAAGCACGCGCACATTATCTTAGTAAAACTCAAGCAAGCGGGTGGCTTCTTACCGCTGACCGATAAAACCGATGCCGAAGTGATTTACGAGCAACTCGGCATGAGTAAAAAAGCCTTCAAGAAGAGCATCGGCGGCCTGTTTAAAGCGGGCAAATTAAGTATCGACGATGATGGCTTACGCCTGACTGAAGCAGACTGATCAGGCAGAATAGTCAACCGAATACGGGACTTAGCACTCTCTTGCCCCCATGTTCGTGCTTTATTTGTACAAATAGTTTGCCTTAAACCTCAGTTTACCGACAAGCGCTAGGATATTAAGCATGGCTCTGTTATAACAAAGCCATGCTTTTTTCTTTGGAGCTTATATGGAACTCACGTTACACGAAGCCAGAGTTATCGGTTGCCTACTTGAAAAAGAAGTCACCACCCCAGAGCAATACCCGCTTTCACTCAATGCCCTAACCCTCGCCTGTAATCAAAAAACCAGCCGCGATCCCGTATTGGACTTAAGTGAGGCGCAGGTTCAAGATGCCCTCGATTCGTTGAATAAAAAGCGCTTAATCAGCGAGCAATCCGGCTTTGGTAGCCGAGTCGTCAAATATAAGCACAGATTCTGCAACACCGAATTTAGCGAGTTACAACTTTCCAGCGCGGCGGTAGCCATTGTCTGTTTGCTGCTACTTCGCGGCCCACAAACGCCAGGCGAATTGCGTACCCGCAGCAACAGGCTGCATGACTTTAAAGATGTGCTCGAAGTGGAAGCCTGCATTAAGCAATTGATGGAGCGAGATAAACCCGTGCTAGCCCAACTGCCACGGGAGCCGGGTAAGCGTGAATGCCGTTACACTGAGCTGTTCTCCCAAGGTGCTGAGCAAATTAGCGCCGCGTCATTCACCAGTGCCACCAATGCAGATGCACACCCGTTAAACGAGCAGGATAGACAACAACTGGAAGCAAGAGTCACGCAGCTTGAAGAGCAAGTGGCTGAACTTAAAGATAAGTTAGACTCGCTTATCGCTTCTTTATCCTAACCGCGCTGCGGACGACTTTCGCGAATGGTCGCTCTTAATGATGACTAACGTGAATGTTTGTCCGCTCACTCACTGACGAGACAGCGAATGACACCGAACGCTCCCAGTACATTCAACAACATGCTTTTGATCGCTGGCTTTGAATGTCGAAAATTTCTATTTAACCTTCGCGGGATTATCGCCCTGATCGCCTTTGCATTAGTGTGGGGCATACTATTGCTCTACCCCATCCAAGGCGCTTCGACCCTATTGATGCAGCCCAATATCAAAGATTTGATCGACGGTCTCTTAGGCAACCAAGCACTCAATGTACTGTTTGACTGGCCCGTGGCAGAAATGGCCATCTTCTGGTGTTTTGCGCTGTATCTGTTTCCCATGTTCAGTATTTTGATTGCCGCCGATCAGTTCTCCTCAGACAAATCCCGCGGCACATTGCGCTTCTATACCCTAAGAACCAGCAAAGACAGCCTGCTCTTCGGCCGCTTTTTGGGGCAAATCTTGATCCAAGGTCTACTGATCTTATTGACCATACTCGCCACCATAGCACTGGCACTTACTCGCGATATAGGCTTGTTATTACCCGCATTAACGTCTGGTGCCTTGGTCGGCGTCAACTTGGTTATCGTGATTTTACCCTTTACCGCGGTGATGACCCTATTGTCCCTCTATGCCAACACGGCAAGACAGGCTATGGTGCTCGCCACCATCTTGTGGACCGTCGTCTCAATTGCACTATTGATTTTGGGTAATCAATCCAGCTTATTTGAAGGTTTACAATGGATATTACCGGGCGCTCAACTGTCGAACATGGTCAACACCAATGGACTCAATAGCTTTGCCTACGCACCAATCCCGCTATTACAAACCGCATTCGCCTTATTCCTTGGCCGCGTTTATATCCAAAGGAGTCAACTATGATCCTCATTCAATGCCAAGGACTGTCCAAACACTATGGCAGTAAAAAAGCGCTCAATAACGTTAACTTAACCCTCGAAGCGGGAGCGCCGATCGCCTTGGTAGGCCCTAACGGTGCAGGTAAAACCACACTGTTTAGCCTGTTCTGTGGTTATCTCACCCCAAGCGCGGGCACAGTGCGCATTCTGGGAGAAGCGCCCAATAGTCCAGCATTATTAGGGCAAATTGCTGCCCTGCCACAGGATGCAACGCTCGATCCCAATTTAACCATTATCAGCCAGTTAAGCTTCTTTGCGCGTCTACAAGGGATGGATAGCATGCAGGCAAATCAAGAAGCCCTGCGAGTACTGAATTTAGTGGACTTAGCCGAGGTGGCGCAGCAAAAACCACCGAGCCTAAGCCATGGGATGAGTAAACGTGTGGCGATTGCCCAAGCATTAATCGGCTCACCTAAGCTGGTATTACTCGACGAGCCTACCGCAGGACTCGATCCCGCCAATGCCAAGAAAATCCGTGAACTCGTCAGAACGCTCTCGCCCACAACCACCTTTGTGATCAGCTCGCATAACTTGGACGAGCTTGAAAAGCTCTGTGACCAAGTGCTGTATCTAGATAAAGGTGAACTGGGCCAATCGATTTCGATGCGCTCATCCAACAGCGGTAGTGATTATCTCACCCTCACCATGGAACACTGCGACAGTGAAATGCTTATCCAAGCCGTAGGTCAAATACCCGGAGTAGTGAATATCACCTCAAAACAAGCCCATGTATTTGTTATCCAATTGAATGACACGGCAAATCGCCATTATGAATTTGAAACCGCCCTGCTCGCCTTATTTAAGCTGCAGCATTGGCAATACAAGATGCTGCTGAAAGGACGCACATTGGAAGAGACGTTATTTTCTTAAGTTCGCGATAAGTCCCTTATTACTCCTACGTTTAACCCTAACTCTTACAGCGCCCGCAAGGGCGCTCAGCAGACACAGTGTTGTTTATGCACAGCGAAAGCAATGCCATTTATTACACCCTGTAAAGGTAGAACAGTCGTAACTATCAGTGTTAAAACGCTTTATCGTTTCACGTCCACCTTAACGCTAAACACTACAGGCCAACTTAGCCCCTAACGCTGCTTATATGAGGAGTATTTCCGTTTCAAAGAAAAGGTGAGTTACCACCACTAACCAATAAAGCAGCAGTTAAGCAGCTTTGGTAAAGCTAGGCTTTCAATCTGATCCCGAGCTTGTTATAACTCCCCTTTCCTGCTCTTTCGCTGAATTCAGAGGTTTCAATGAACAAAGCACAACTTATCCAACGTATCGCCACGTCGCTTGAACAGTCCCAGACCAGTACTAAACCTGTTGTCGAACAAATCCTGCAACAGATCCATATCGCCTTAAGCGAAGGTGAGAAAGTCTTCCTGCCGCAATTCGGCACCTTTGAATTACGTTATCATTTACCTAAATCGGGTCGGAACCCACAAACCGGCGAGACGATGGAGATCGCAGGCTTTAACCAGCCAAGCTTTAAGGCGGCGACAGCGCTAAAACAAGCGATAAATGAGTAATATTGTGGATGTGTAAAGAGCCTCGTGAAAACCACGGGGCTTTTTTATGGGACAAGGTTAACAATATTACTTTGGCAATGAGCTTTGGAGATAAAACACAGTCAGCCCCTGCAAAATGTGACGCTATCAAGCTTAGAGTACAGAAATAAGAAGATCACAAGGTCAGACTAGAGCCTGTTCGACAAGTGACAGACAGTGCACAAGAGGCTCTGATGAGAAGATAAAAAGTCGTTGTAAAACAAAACGAAGAAATCAGTGCTGTAAATGCAAAAAAGCCCCGACGAATGTCGAGGCTTATTTACTATTCACTAAGAATAATGGTACCCGAGGCCAGACTTGAACTGGCACGCTGTTACCAGCGAGGGATTTTAAATCCCTTGTGTCTACCGATTCCACCACTCGGGCAAACTCTGAATATCGCAAGCACAGCTATTGATATTGTTAACTCTTTGCTTCGTTATTTTACTTATATTTCAAAAATATAAGTAACGAAGTTTAACGCTTCAGCTCGCTTTGAGCTGTCACCATTATAATAATGGTACCCGAGGCCAGACTTGAACTGGCACGCTGTTACCAGCGAGGGATTTTAAATCCCTTGTGTCTACCGATTCCACCACTCGGGCAAACTCTTTATATTAACGACGGGAATCGTGTCATTAATATCTTAATATGGAGGCGCGACCCGGAGTCGAACCGAGATCGACGGATTTGCAATCCGCAGCATAGCCATTCTGCCATCGCGCCATCTTTCCAATCATTTAGATTGGAGCGACATATCGGGTTCGAACCGATGACCTATACCTTGGCAAGGTATCGCTCTACCAACTGAGCTAATGTCGCATATCGATTTCACACTTACTCAAAAAAACAAGGCATCGTATCCACCTTACCAACTGAGCTTATGTTGCATCTCGTAGAGTTAAGATTTTGTTTTCACTTCGTCTCTCGTCTACGGGGAGGCATTCTACCTATTTACGATGCAGTGTCAACCGCTGTTTTATCGATAACTTACTGCTTGCGCACTAAATAATCTCTTTGATCTTTTATTGTGCTATTCAGCCGTTAAATCTTTCCAAGCGGCTAAAATGTAGCTCATCATTGACCAGAAGGTTAACACGGCAGCGATATATAACAGCACAAATGCCGCAGTGATCATGAGTGGGTTGTATTGCCAGATCAGGCCAATAATCGCCACCATCTGCGCCGCCGTTTTATATTTGCCGATCCAAGAAACCGCAACCGTCCCGCGCTTACCTAATTCGGCCATCCATTCACGCAGGGCTGAAATCACAATTTCGCGACCAATCATAAACAGTGCCGGCAAGGTTAACCAAATATCGGCATATTGATCCACCAGCAACACCAGCGCGGTGATCACCATTAGTTTATCGGCAACGGGATCGAGAAAAGCCCCAAAACGCGTGAGTTGCTTGAGTTTACGGGCGGCATAGCCATCCAAGGCATCGGTAATGGCGGCAAGCCAAAACACAAATGCAGCAACGAAGGGAGTCCAACTGTACGGCAGATAAAAGAGCACCACGAAGATGGGCAGTAAAAAAAGCCTAAAAAGGGTTAATGCTATAGGTAAGTTAAACGGCATGATCAAACCAGTTAGTCAAAAGCAGCGCCAATCTTGCCTTAAATTTATCACCCTCGCAATGCATCATGAATGGTTTGTGCCATTTCTATGCTAATACCGGGTACTTTCGCTAACTCGGCCACACTCGCGCCCTTCACTTCCTGCAAACCACCAAGATGTTGCAATAACGCCTTGCGCCGTTTAGGACCAATCCCAGGAATCGACTCGAGCGTCGAAGTGTTACGGGTTTTCTGGCGACGATTGCGATGGCCAGTAATCGCAAAGCGGTGAGACTCATCGCGAATATGTTGAATAAGGTGCAGCGCTGGCGAGTCGTCCTCGAGGGAAAAGCTCGTTTCAGTGTCGCCAAAGATTAAGGTTTCAAGCCCGGGTTTACGGCTCTCCCCCTTTGCCACCCCAATAAGTTGCGGCGCTTTATCTAAATTGACGAATTTCTCATCCACTATTTGCTGGGCGATACGCAGCTGACCCAAGCCACCGTCGATAAATAAGATGTCAGGAATTTTGCCGCTGGCATCGATTTTATCAAATCGGCGACTAATGGCTTGTTTCATCGCGGCATAATCATCGCCGGGCGTAATGCCTTCGATATTGTAACGGCGGTATTCGGCTTTGTGTGGCCCCTCGCGGTTAAACACCACGCAGGAGGCTACCGTGCTCTCCCCCATGGTATGGCTGATATCGAAACACTCCATCCGCTGTATTGGAGCATTAAGCTCGAGGATTTCCTCCAGCAAGACAAAACGCTGTTCAACGGTGTTTTTATGGGACAAACGCGTCATCACCGCATTGGTGGCATTGGTCAGCGCAAGGCGCAAAAAGCTTGCCCTGTCGGCGCGCACATTGGTTTTGATGCTGAACTTTTTATTTAGCGCCTCAGAGACGGCCGCTTCTAACTCATGCAATTCTTCAAAATGATGGCTTATCACCACTTCCTTAGGAATTGTGCGTTGAATATCGGCATTTAAATAAAACTGTAATAGGAAGGAACGTAAGACTTCTTCGATATCCGTTTGCGCAGGCACAGTTGGATAGTAGCTGCGGCTACCAAAAATCTTACCTTCGCGGATAAATAGCAAGTGAAAACAGGCAATACCCGAAGCGTAATGCACACCGATCACATCCATATCCCCGGTATTGCCCGAGACTTCTTGCTGCTCGGCTACGCGGCGTAGCGCCATAATTTGATCGCGAAAGCGCGCGGCTTGCTCATAGGCTTGCTGCTCGGCGGCCTCTTCCATCCTAGCCACGAGCTCACTGATAACTTGCTTGTCTTTTCCCTTTAAGAACAGACTGGCGAGTTTAACCTGCTCGTCATACTCCGCATTACTGACCTTACCGACGCAAGGCGCGCTGCAACGGGATAACTGGTACTGCAGGCAGGGCCGAGTGCGGGATTTATAATAGAGATCATCACACTGGCGGATAGGAAACAGCTTTTGCATCAAGTGCAAACTTTCACGCACCGCGCCGCCATTAGGATAAGGCCCAAAGTAATAGCCCTTCTCCCGCTGCGGCCCGCGATGATATGCGAGGCGTGGATGCTCGTGTTGGCTCAAGAAAATATAAGGGTATGACTTATCGTCCCGCAGTAACACATTGTATTTGGGCATGTACTGCTTGATATAGTCATTCTCAAGCAGCAGCGCATCGGTCTCGCTGTGGGTCAGCGTCACATCGATATGATGGATATGGGACACCAGCGCTTGGGTTTTCACATTCCCAAGGTTTTTACGGAAATAGGAAGATAAGCGCTTCTTAAGATCTTTGGCTTTACCCACATAGATGACGTCACCTTTGACGTCATACATGCGATAAACCCCTGCAGAGGATGAGACTGTACGTAAAAAACTCTGGGCGTTAAAACCTGTCGACATCGTTATACACCCACTCTTTGACTCACGGTCTTCAACACAACTTGATATATCGTCTTCACACTCACTGCTAACACTTAATTAATGCTAGAACCATTGACACAAGCGGCCATTAGAAATGGCCAGCATCCAGCATTTTATAACGGATCGCTAAACGAGTCAGCTCCACATCACCACTGATCCCAAGCTTCGCAAACAAGCGATAACGGTAGCTGTTAACGGTTTTGGGGCTTAAGTTGAGCTGCTCAGAAATATCATTGACCTTTTCACCATTGGTGATCATCAACATTATTTGCAGCTCACGCTCGGACAAGGCTTTAAACGGATTCTCATCGGCAGGGTTGAATTGGCTCAATGCCATTTGCTGGGCAATTTCTGGGGATAAATAACGTTGTCCACGGGAAACCTGACGTATCGCTTGCAGTACTTCGGGAGGTGTCGCCCCTTTGGTTAAATAACCGGACGCGCCCGCCTGCATCACTTTGCTGGGGAAAGGATCTTCAGTATGCACAGTTAACACAATAATCTTGGCATGGGGCTGATAACGTAAAATCTTACGCGTTGCTTCAAGCCCGCCCATCCCAGGCATATTCATGTCCATTAAGATGACATCGGCTTCATTTTGTCTCGCCCACTGTACCGCGGTTTCGCCATCTGGCGCTTCTCCCACGACTTTGATCCCACGTTCATCTTCTAAGATGCGGCGGATCCCAGTTCTTACAAGCTCATGGTCGTCAACTAAATATATCGATATCAACTTTTATCCACCTTTAACCAATGTCGACTAACACTGTGTAGTCAAATCAGAATACCGCAACCGGAATATAGGTTATCAGGGTAATTTAGCCCAACAATGGCATTTCGCAAAGCATAAAATGAATATTGTTAACTAGATGATATTTAAAGGAACAACGGACTCATTAACCCAGTTTAAATTCTGCACTTAACGCACTGCTGGTTTCGGTATTCACGGCAAATAACCAAGTGTGTGCTCAACGCCGCAAGTTTTAAACACCATAGAATGGAAGGCTAAAATACAAAGGACCGCGAATTGTTTAGCGGTCTTTGGATTGCATTTGACGGAGAAGCAGCACTTAGCATGAGAACCTCTGGGATTCAAATGATATTAACTAACAGCCATTATTGCTGATGGTTTATCTGTGGAATATTGCGGAGGCGCGGCGCTGAGAATAAGGAACCTAAGGTTCAAATAGCAAAAACAAAAAAGCCATCATTGCTGATGGCTTTTCCGTAGAATATGGCGGAGGAGCAGGGATTTGAACCCTGGGTGGGCTATAAACCCACGCCGGTTTTCAAGACCGGTGCATTAAACCACTCTGCCACCCCTCCGAACGAGCGAGATAATAGCTATCTCCCCTCTGGTTGTAAACCTAAATTTATTATTAATTGAATTGATTGGCGATTTGACACTCAGCCGTCGATAAAATCATCGAATGACGCCTAATTTTCAATCAAAAGCCGTGTTATCCCTAAATTAAGGTGGCGCTTATGGTCACTCAAGCCAAACACGCTGCGCTCAATACACTCGCCCCCCATTAACTTCTTTAACTCGACAGCACCTTAAAGTAGCCACTTTATATAGTCGAAATAAAGACTCGATAAAAAGTCACTCAAATCAAAGCGCGCTAAAGGCATGTGAAGATAAATTTGCAATGCAGGTACCTGCACTCATAAATGGCTTAGAAGTTAGATATAAACCCTCAAGGCAAATATAAGTTCACTTAAGACAATGCTGAGTACTTAAGCGTATGCTCCCCCATATGAACCAAGGAAGTACGATTGCACCTATGCGAATTTTTTCAGCCAAGCATAACTGAGCGTGTAGAGCTGGCTCTGCTCAGATGCAATATTAAATACAGAACAGGAAGCTTGTGTGGACTTGAATGTAAAAAGGCCGCTAATGACTTAGCGGCCTTTCTAATAAATATGGCGGAAACCCTGCGCTTAGGACAAAGAACCCTAGGACCAAATTTGATAAACAAAATAGCCATTACCACTGATGGATTTTCGTGGAATATAACGTAGGAGCAGCGCTTAGCATGAAGAGCCCCGGTTCAAATTGCATAAACAAAAAACCATCATTGTCGATTGCTTTCCATGAAATATGGCGTAGGAGCTGTACTTAGAATGAGGAACCCGGATTCAAATTGCACAAACAAAAAAACCATCATCGCTGATGGCTTTTCCGTAAAAAATGGCGGAGGAGCAGGGATTTGAACCCTGGGTGGGCTATAAACCCACGCCGGTTTTCAAGACCGGTGCATTAAACCACTCTGCCACCCCTCCGAATGGCGCAAATAATATAAGCATCATCGGTGCTTGTAAACAGCAATTTTTCAATATTGTGTCAAATGCTCATCTTATGCTCACCAAGATGTTTTTTCAGGCAAATTGCCAACAAATTTTCAGCAATATCTGAGTAAACCAACGCAAAAACACCTATACAGTAAGAGACTTGCCGTCTTGGTATGGTAAAATCGCGGTAACTTTTCATGGTAAATGCTTATATGAATTCACTCTTGATACCATCATCCTCACTCGCGCCTGAATTTAACCTTCCTACCCTGCCGCAATCGGCCACAGGGTTAAAAGCCCTGCTTTTAGGGCAAGAACGTGTATTGGATGCCTTTAAGTTACATAACGCCATTGCCGATCAACAGCTCTACCTCGCAGATTTTCCGGGCATCGACCGACAACTCATCATGCAAGCCCTAATGGAAACCGTCGAGCCCTTATCCAGTGCTTATTTAGTGGCGGCTCGGCCTGTAGAAAAAGCCATTCAATTCCAATGGCAATATGAAGCGCCACTCGATAATCAAGGCGCCATTGCCGAGAAAAATATCAGTTACCGTTACCTGAGCGGCAATATCCGCCGTGCCGATCTTCTCGGTCGCATGGTGCAATCGGCAAATGGCAGTAAATACCAACCAGGTGCACTCGCCCAGTGCCACTATGTGTTTATCTGCGCCGAATCACTGTGGAAACGCGAAGGCCTATGGGATCTGGTCATGCAAATTCTGACGCAAAAATCCTATCAGATAAGCAGTCACCTCAGCCCTATTCCGCTAAATTGTAAAATCATTCTTATTGGTGCGGGCTTAATTTACAGCCAAGTCCGCTCAGAAGACTGGCAATTTCAGCGCCACTTTAGTTTGCTGGCAGAGCTGGCGAGTGAACTCGATCTGACGCGCTTTAAAGAAGTGCAATATGCCAGTTGGTTACAAGCCGTGGCTCAGAGCGTTGAAGTTGGTTTAGAGCAATCAAGCCTTGCGCCGCTGTTTAGGCACAGCGCTAGGTTGACCGAACATCAACGCCGTTTAAGCTTATCTATGCTCGATTTTGCCCAATTAATGGCTCAGGCTAAGGTTTATCGCGGCAAAGCCACTATCAATGCCGCAAGTGTTGAACACGCACTCGAGCAAGCCAACTACCGTCATAACAGCTCTGAAGAATTTTCGGGGCAAAGTTTTGATGACAATTTCATAAATCTGCCAACTGAAGGCGCTATGGTAGGACAGATTAATGGCTTGACGGTTATCGATGCGATTGACCATAGCTATGGCGAACCCGCGCGGATCACCGCAACCGTGCACTATGGTGATGGCGAAGTGGCGGACATTGAAAGAAAGTCCGAGCTGGGTGGCAATATCCACGCCAAAGGCATGATGATCTTATCCGCCTGTTTGTATCGTATCTTTGGTCGCGATGCACCGTTGCACCTTAATGCCAACATTGTGTTCGAGCAGTCCTACCAAGAGATCGATGGTGATAGTGCTTCGCTCGCCGAGTATTGCTGTTTGATGTCGGCCATTGCCGAGCAACCGATTATCCAGTCACTCGCGATCACCGGCGCCTTAGATCAATTCGGCAATGTGCAAGCCATTGGCGGCATTAATGAGAAAATTGAAGGCTTCTTTAATCTGTGTGAGCGTCGCGGCTTAACTGGCGAACAGGGCGTGATTATGCCGAAGTCGAACGTTCTACAACTTAACCTTGCCCCAAAAGTGATAACAGCTGTAGGCAAAGGACAATTCCATATCTATGCGATTGAGCATATGGACGAAGCGGTGGAGCTGCTGATGCAGATGCCCGCGGGGGTTGCCAATGAAGATAATGACTTCCCAGAAGACTCCTTATACGGCCTAGTGCAAGAACGGCTCGATAAGTTGGCAGGAAATGGCGAAGAGGAGATTAGCTTAATGACGAGGTTACTCGCAAAACTGGGATTATTTCGCCATTAATTAGCTGATCGGAGTTGTTTAGCTTACACGTGTTCGCTAATCTTGGCGGCTCTTATTGCTGGAGTAGTAAAACAATGAATAAAGCAAACAGTTTCAATAAAGAAGAACTCATCGCCTGTGGCCATGGGAATTTATTTGGTCCAAACTCGCCTCGTTTACCCGTCGATAATATGTTGATGATCGACCGGATCATTACCATTAACGATAACGGCGGTGAATTTGGCAAAGGTGAAATTGTAGCTGAACTCGATATTAATCCAGACCTATGGTTCTTTGGCTGCCACTTTATCAGCGATCCAGTGATGCCAGGTTGTTTAGGCTTAGACGCCATGTGGCAGTTAGTGGGTTTTTACCTCGGCTGGGAAGGCGCAGAGGGTAAAGGCCGCGCGCTGGGCGTAGGTGAAGTGAAATTTACCGGGCAAGTGTTACCTGGCGCGAAAAAAGTGACCTACAAGCTAAATATCAAACGTACTATTCATCGCAAGTTAGTAATGGGTATTGCCGATGCCATCCTTGAAGTGGATGGTCGTCAAATCTATAGCGCGACCGATTTAAAAGTTGGCGTATTTAGCGACACTTCGACCTTCTAATCGCAGCTGTCCCCTACACGACTCGATACAAAAATGCCCTCATCTGAGGGCAATTATGCTGCATTACTCTGTCTGTTCTGGGCTATTTAATCCACGAGAAGCACTCGTTATTTATTAAATAGCCCATTAACTCGGCCATCCACACCTTCACGCCAGCCACCTAACCACTGTGACCGCGAATCAAGATTTGCATAAGGACAAAGCTCTTTAGAGCGGCCCCCAATACCAGCCTGGAATCCTTTGGAAAAAGCTCTGTCTAAACGATCTCGTTTTTGTCTTTTCATGCAAGCGTCCTCTGTTCTACGTGAAATAGAAGCAACAGCTTCATCCATAGAGATAGTGCTTTTCAGCCTCGAGATCAATCAAAAAATCGTCCATTTTATCGACTATTTATTAAACTATTGAGATCATGATTAAAAAAAATCGAGGCATTTTGCCTCGATTTTTTGAGTCTGAATTAAAGCTGAAAAATTAGCGAGTGCGGCGACGTAACCAGACTAAAGGTAACGCTAATAACCAAGCAAGAGAAGCGGCGCCTTTACGTTCATAATTGCCTGTGTCAGTGCTTTCATCTACTGTACAAGCTTCACCATTAGTCGCAGGTTTTAACACCACCATACGCGGAATATAAGCTGTGACTGGATCACCATTACCACTGAGTTCAAACAGGGGAAGACCATTCTCACCTACGATAATATTGCCATCTGAGTCAAACTGGTAGGAAGGTTTACGAATAAAGGCAGTACCTACGATAGTGCCATCTTCATTAATACTCGCGGCTTCAACAACCAGAATGTCACTGTTATAGCTTAACACCTTACCAGTACCATCCTGCACTTCGACCTGATGGCGAGTCCAATTACCATCAGAGCCCTTTTCAAAACCCTTAGACTCACAGGTCAGCAAGTTATTGAGGTTACTGAACTCCCCAGTAGATTTCTCATACAGGAAGCCCGCCTTAGGACGTGGTTTTTCCTTATCATAGGTGGTTTCAATATAACCAACAACTTGACCTTTATTATTGATATCTTTGGGTTTGCTAGATAGATCCGTAGTTGTCGATGCAAAATCATTTGGCGTAACATAAGCCACATCAGGCGTATTGGTATCAAAGTAGAAGAACTTATCACGTAAATATCCTTGGATATAACTGCGATAGCTACCAACAAGAATACCGCTGTCATTCACATCGTAGGCGATAGAGCTTGAAATAGAATCCCCCATCGGGATCCAATGGTATTGATAGTTGCCCTCAGCATCTTTGCTCCAATAAGCCGCATCTTGGCGTAATCTATCGGTATTGCCGTTACGGTACACGTGCGAGCGTCCTGCGACCACACCTTCATTGTTAACACCCAAAGCTTGGGCGGTAAAGGTCAGCGTATTGTCACTGGCAGGGGTTAACCCTAAAGGTAAAGCGGTACCCGTTGCAATGCCATTGTCCAGTTGCCATACATAAGCACGAGTTTGGTACTGAATATTGCGCGTACCTTGAGTATTAGGGTATTGCTCGCGTTGAATACACACATCTAACGGTAACGTATTATCTGTGCCTAAACAGTAGGCTACGCGATCGCCACCATACTTACTGATATCGGTACTGGCATAACCAACAACCAAATTATTGTTGTTAACCGCCGTCGCCGCCGACCAGCCGCCTAACTCAACCGTTTTATCATCCTTCACGTACTGAGTGTAAGGTGGCAGTAACGGGATTTCACTATCGCCTACTTTGGCTACACCGCGATACTCATAATCTCGGTAATACCAGTAATCGGTCGTATCCTCTGTAGTTGCGGTGTTTTCCGTCTTCTTTTCAGGTGCGGTCATGCTGCCCACTTTCACGCCGGAATCATTGATGCCGTAATAAAAGGTATCGACAGAGTTCACCACAGAGGTATCGCTGGGTGGTGTAGTGCCATTGATACTATCGAAGGTCGGTAACCATGCACCAGCGGCAGCATTTTGCGCGGCAACAAAAGCAAAGTTATTGGCAACAATAGCTTCTGTAATGGAGTAAGTAATGGTTTCTTCAGGGGCAATACCATCTTCAACGTCGATAACCCCACCTTCCACATCAGAAGTACTGAGTTTTTTCTTACCTTTAGCGATACCGACTAACTCATCGTTGGCATTCACGCCCAAGGCATAACCGTTTCGTGTGCCTTCAAGCGTACCTTGCAGATCATAATTATCAAGATTAACAATTTCATATACGGGTGCGGCATGGGCACTGTGTAATACGCCAAGGACACCTAAGGCAACCAAGGAGAGGGCTTTATCCAACTTTGACTTCATTAATTCTATTCCCATTTTTATTATTGGTTTACTTCAGTGACTCAAGCTCTTCCCATCGCTCGAAGCAAACTTCCAATTGCTTTTCTTTATCCGCCAACAGGTTCAATACCGAATTGATTTTATCCTGTGTTTGATTATAAAAATCTGGGCTTGCCACTGTGGTTTGCAATTCGAGGATTTCTGCCTCTAATGTTTCCATCAACTCAGGCATGGCCTCTAATTCACGCTGTAACTTATAGGACAGTTTTTTCGCGGCTTTGGCGGGCTCGGCCACTTTCACCTCAGCGGTTTTTACTGTCGCAGGAGCTTCGACCGTGTTTGGCTGACTAGGTTCCTCAGAATAAAACTTTGCCCCTTGGTCAATCGCGTCTTGATAACCACCGACATACTCGCTCCAATGGCCACTACCCGCATACCACCAGCTGCTGGTGACAGTGTTATCGATAAAGGCCCTATCATGGCTCACAAGCAACAGTGTGCCTTGATACTCAGTCAGCAGCGACTCTAGCAATTCTAGGGTCTCAATATCAAGATCGTTTGTCGGTTCGTCGAGGATAATCAGGTTAGCCGGACGAATAAGTAACTTAGCCAGCAATAATCGGTTTTTCTCACCGCCCGATAATGCCTTTACAGGCGTACGGGCGCGCATCGGCGAAAATAGGAAATCCTGCAGATAACTTAAGATATGACGGTCTTGACCATTAATCGTGATGGTCTTTTTCCCCTCACCCACGTTGTCTTCAACGGTTTGCTCAGGATCCAACGCCTCACGGTATTGGTCAAAATAGGCAATCTCTAACTTAGTGCCGACTTTCACCTCACCCGATTGAGGTTGTAACTTCTCAATCAACAGCTTGATAAGGGTCGATTTACCACAACCGTTCGGGCCGATAAGCGCAATACGATCGCCTCGAAGTACCGTGGTATTAAAGTTTTTAACCAGATTTTTATCGGGCAGATTGTAGTTTAAGTCCTTTACATCAAAGACTAACTTACCCGAACGCTCGGTATCGGCCACCGCCATCTTGGCATTGCCCTGACGGTTCAAGCGCTCACTGCGTTCTTGACGCAGCGCCTTGAGTGCACGCACGCGGCCTTCGTTACGGGTACGACGGGCCTTAACCCCTTGGCGGATCCAGACTTCTTCTTCGGCTAATCGCTTATCGAATAAGGCGTTTTTCTCGGCTTCAACCCTTAACCATTCCTGCTTACCATCAAGGTAAGCTTGATAATTGCCAGGCCATGAGGTCACCACGCCACGGTCTAAATCGACGATACGGGTGGCCATGCGGGCAATAAAGCCCCTGTCGTGGCTGATAAACACGATAGCGCCTTGGAAATCCAGCAGGAATTTTTCCAGCCATTCGATGGTATCGATATCTAAATGGTTCGTCGGTTCATCGAGCAGCAATAAATCCGGCTCACTGACGAGGGCGCGAGCAAGCGCCACTTTACGCTGCCAACCACCGGATAATTCACTTAAGGATTTATCGGGGTCGAGGCCTAATAACTCACAATTTTGTTTGATGCGCGAGTCAAGCTGCCAACCGTTGTGATGATCCAACGTTTCCTGCAGCTTTTGCATCTGATTAAGCATGCGCTCCATCAGCTCAGGTTCGGCATAAGCCACATCATGGGACAGTTGATGATATTGCTCTAACGCTTCACCGACTTCTTTTAAGCCCGCAGCAATATAAGAGTAAACCGAGCCTTGCTCCGCCTTCGGTGGATCTTGTTGCAAACGGCTGACTGTGACGCTGCCATCGATGTTGAACTCACCTTCATCGAGCAGCACATCGCCGGATAAAATCTTCAATAGACTCGACTTGCCCGCACCGTTGCGGCCAACAATACACACTCGCTCGCCGCGCTCGATAGTAAAATCGGCATTTTGCAGCAGCGGAGTATAACCATAGGCTAACGAGCCATTATTGATACGAACCAGACTCAAACTAAGCTCCTAAAAATTCTTGTAATTGGGTAGCGTCAAAGGGCCAAAACAGGCAACGCTCATCCTCGGCCTTCACCACGGGAATACACACGCCATAACGTTCAGCTAAGGCTTCATCATCGCAAATATCGATGGCCGTAAAAGGCACCTCGGCGGCATTAAGCAATGCCGCAGCCTGTTCACATAAGTGACAGCCTTCGGTGTGGTATAGTATGTAACCCGCTTGCGGTACATTATGCATGAGTGATTAACCAAGTATTATGGATATGGGGATTGCGCTTGTAATCCATAGGCAAGGTCAGATCATCGATGTTTTCCACCTTGATTTTCATCTTGACCAAGGTGTCGGTGTCCATCTTAAACTTGCGTTTGTTGTTGGAGAACACTATCTCCCCATTTGGACTTAACAGCTTGATAAGCATGCCTAGTAAATTCACATGGTCACGCTGTACATCGAAGGAATCTTCCATCCGCTTAGAGTTAGAGAAGGTCGGCGGATCGATAAAAATCAAATCGTATTGCGCGGATTTATCGTGCGCACTATCGCGGATCCATTGCAAACAATCGGCCTGCACAAACTCATACTGCTTGCCACTGAGATCGTTTAACGCAAAGTTTTCCTTTGCCCACGCAAGATAAGTGTTGGACATATCGACCGTCGTGACCGACTTAGCACCGCCTAATGCGGCATGCACAGAGGCAGAACCTGTGTAGGAGAACAGGTTCAATACCCGGCGACCTTTCGATTTTTGTCCCACTAAACGGCGGGTTAATCTGTGATCGAGGAACAAGCCAGTATCCAAATAGCCTGTCAGGTTCAGCTTAAACTTAGCGCCATATTCGGTGGTGATAAGCTCAAGCTTACGCTCATCGAGCTTTTGATATTGATTGGTGCCCTTTTGACGCTCACGGGTCTTCATAGTGATCTTGTGCGGGTCGACACCAATCGCAGCAGGCAGCGCCAAGAGCACATCGCTTAAACGACGTTTTGTCACGGCCTCTGGAATGCTGGCTGGCGCCATATATTCCTGCACCACGATATGATCTAAGTAGCGGTCGACCGCCACGTTATATTCGGGAATGTCGGCATCATATAAACGGTAGCTGTCAATACCTTCTTTTTTCGCCCACTTTTCTAATTGCTTGGCGTTTTTCTTAATACGGTTCGCAAATGCTGGCGCGATATCGGCAATGTCCACCCCTTCCGGCAATACTGGCGTATCACGACGAGTGCTTTGCGCGTGCAAGGTATACAGGTTAAAGGCACACTCAAGCGCACCGTTAAACATCTTCATCTGTTTATCGGCTTTGAGTTTCAGTGCCGAAATCAGCTCGATATCGCTACAGAGCATAGCCACTTTCCAGCCGCCAAACTCCTTTTTAAACTTGTCGCCTAATTGGTAATACAGCTGCAATAGCTCAGAAACACTGCCTAAACGCTCACCGTAGGGAGGGTTAGTAATCAGGTAACCTTCGGCGGCGGGCGGCTCGACATTGAGCGCATTAGCGACTTTAAAGTCAATCAGTTCAAATACACCGGCGTTTTGCGCATTGCGTTTTGCTAGGGCCACTAAGCGCGAATCGATATCCGAGCCGTAGAACTTCACGTCACAACGCTTTACACCTAAGGATGCGCGCGCCTTGGCCTCTTCTAAAATCTCATGCCATGTCGCTTTATCATGGCGGCGCCAATGCTCAAAACCAAAACGGCTGCGCTGCAACCCTGGAGCAATATCGGCAGCCATTAATGCGGCCTCAATCAGTACAGTACCACTGCCGCAGAAAGGATCGAGTAAGGTCGTTGGCGCGGCTTTCCAGCCACTGCGCACTAGCATGTTGGCGGCGAGGTTTTCTTTTAACGGTGCTTCACCGGTCGTAGAGCGATAACCGCGTTGATGCAAAGAAGGTCCCGAGAAGTTCATCGCAATGGTAATCACCCCATTACGGAAATGGGCGTCGATTTTAATGTCGGCATCGATACGGGCGACGTTTGGACGGGCATCACCGTCATCACGGAAACGGTCAACAATCGCATCTTTAATCTTTAACGCACCAAACTGGGTGTTGTTGATAAAGCCGCCAGTGCCGTGAAAATCGATACTAAAGGTGTTGCGATTGGAGAAATGAGCTGACCAATCAATACAATAAGCTGCGTTATATAATTGCTCCGCCGACTCACAGGGGCCCTTATAGATCACCAGCACGATACGGCTGGCCAAACGCGTCCACAGGGTAATACGGTAGGCTAAGGCAAGCGGCGCGGTAAAATAGACACCGGCAACACTCTCTTTAATCTCAGTCGCACCAAATTCTGTCAGTTCTTGGGCTAAGCTATATTCAAAGCCCTTAGGGGCGGCAGCAAAAAAATTAAGCATGGGATAATCAATACGCAGTCAAAATCAAAGCGACATTATACCTGTGAAGCGACATAAAAGATAAACAGTTATTAGCCGAAACTCGATTTAGTCAGGCAGTTACCACTCTCTTTACGACAGATAAGCGGGCCACATTGCCCAGATTGTCCGAAATTCCCCCATTACGATTCATAATTAAGCACTCGTTCATTTTTTTGAAATTCCTCCTTGCAATGCCACAGCACTGCCGTTATAGTTCGCCCCGCTTTAGAGACGGACGCGGGATGGAGCAGCTTGGTAGCTCGTCGGGCTCATAACCCGAAGGTCGTTGGTTCAAATCCAGCTCCCGCAACCAATTTAAAGCCAAGGTGATGATATTCAAAAGGATATCCAATCTTGTAAATCCTCAATATCGGACGCGGGATGGAGCAGCTTGGTAGCTCGTCGGGCTCATAACCCGAAGGTCGTTGGTTCAAATCCAGCTCCCGCAACCAATTGATGGATAACAAATAGAAGTAATAATCGGACGCGGGATGGAGCAGCTTGGTAGCTCGTCGGGCTCATAACCCGAAGGTCGTTGGTTCAAATCCAGCTCCCGCAACCAATTATCGACTTACAATCACTAGGCCAGCATTAAGCTGGTTTTTTTATGCCTAAAATTCACTTCTTGTGTATCTGATTCGTTTCAGCCAATGGTAACGACTCGCTCGTCGGGCTCTACTATCTATAAGCAACAGACGAAGTGGCTGGTTTAAATCCAGCACAAGTTGCTAGCCATCAACTCACTCAGTTTACTTATCTTTTCCCCCGCCCCTGTTTGGCTTTATATACCTTATCTCCAAAAGCGCCGGCGATTTTTATCAAGCCTAATAAATGCCACGATTTCAGTCATAAATGCCAACAGAGTCGTTTGCCGCCTAATGCGCATTTCTGCTATGATCCATCGCTGACTAATCATAATTCCACAAATTGACAGATAATCAGCACTTAGCTTTTATCTTGCGATACCAACCCATCGCCTGCAGGTACAAATATGATTAACCACTTTAGTGTGCTCGGTATCAAACCTAGCGCCAAAGAAGACGACATTAAAAAAGCCTATCGCCGGCTCTCAAACAAATACCATCCCGATAAGTTGTTAGGTGCCTCTGATGAAGAAAAAGAGCAAGCATCACAACAACTTGAGCGCGTTAAAAAAGCTTATGAAGTGCTCTCAGATCCCAAGCTTAGAAATGCGTTTATCCGAGACTTCAACAATGTGATCGTGACCGATCCCAATGGCGCGATGCGCGAATTGTGGGATCAATTTTACCCTTAAGCGGGTTATTTCCAGTGCAACACTGGGAGTGCCAAATTAATGAGCTTAGTTTGCCAAGCCCCTTAATTTGGACCTTTTATTGCAACACGGTTTATTTTGAGAAGCTGTTTGTTTGATAGCTTTTATTTCGAGACATGCCCATGGCCAAAAAACTGAATATCTCACGCATTAATGAGCTTAAGACCAATGCCTACGACAATATCGAGTCCTATGATGACCCGGATACGCCTAAGGCACTGGAACAATTTACCAGTCAAATCAAAAAAGTATTACAGGCCGATCCTAAAATGCTCGAATCGGTGCCCGAGTATCTGCCTGTGGCACTCTATGGCCGAGTAAAATTTCCAAGTGATGCCAAGCTCAAGTGGGCTCACTGGATTAATACCGCAACGCAACCCGAGTGGGATGAGTTCAAGGTCACTATCGGCTTTAACAATGCCGATGTCCCATTAGTGCAGGCGGTGCGCGCCTATTCAGAAGATTTATTGATTGAAAGCTGCGCCGTACTCTATTTACTGGAAAACCAAGGCAAAAGTGCACCTGCGCCTAAACGCAGCGCTGACGATGATTTTGAAGACGAAGACAGTGATTACGCCGACTATTCCGATGACGACGATGATGACGGCGAAGAGGAAGATGGCTACTACGATCACTACGATGATGAGGACCGCTAATGAACACTAGTCTCATTGAAATAACCGTTGCCGAGATTAAAGAGCTCGCCGATGTCGAGCCAAAACAGGCCAGTAAACGTTTCGAACTCATCGCCACCACAATGAACGATGAGCAATTAGTCGAAGTCATTGAAAAAATGGACATTGTGACCCTGACGCAAATCAACAGTCACCACGATATCTCCTGCCCGTCAATTATGTCGGAGCTGATGACCCCTGAACAAATTCGCGACATCGTCTGTCAGCAACCATTGTATTGGGAAGAAAAAATCAAGAACAATGCCGAAGAACTTATTCAGCATACCTTTGATTTTTTGACCTATTTAATTCGCATCCAAGATAGCGAAGAAAAACAAACCGCTATTTTAGAGTGCATTGCCGAAGATCCCGCTGGCCTCTTCTATCTGTCTATCCCCTTTATCGAGATGATGCTGGGCGAACGCCACGACGATGAAGACCACTTCAACGATTATTACGACGATGAAGAAGATACCGACACCGTCGGCTATGACAGCCGTGTCGACAGTGAAGAAGCCCATAGCTTAAGCCTAGATGACCCACGTAGTCTGATGGCGTTAATCCATGAGCTGGCACCCGATGTAGAAAAAGCCATTAAAAACCTGCTGCGTAACGAAAGCTCTGGCTGGGAAATGATCATTAACAAGTTCGTCAATGAACTGGTTATCCAAGCGAAAGAGAAAAACCAAGTCACGGACGAATACGCAGAAGTGGATGATATGTTTAGCTTTTTAGATTAAGGATCCCTAGATGCAACTGGTACTGCGTGATTTAGACCAAGGCCCATACCTGAGTAAGGTGTTGGCTAAAGGCCAAGCAGACGACACCCTTAGCGGTGAGCAGCTCGCACAAATCAAATCTAAAGCCATTTTGATGAGCCTCAAATTGGCGGATAAGTTCTACAACAAGTACAAGATGCACTTACTGGAACAGGCGGCGCACGATGTGATTGGCGTCGTCAGTCTCGGATTAATGGAACTGTCTGATCAGGACCAACAGCAAGCGGTGCGTTTATTGCTCACCGCCGATGGCGTGGTCAAATGCTTCCAAAAGGGTTGGAGCATGCTCAGCGTTGTCAGCAAACATAAGCTGGTGAATGGTAAGTCGCTCTATGGTGACGTGGATAAATTCCTGCTGGAACAAGTCTCTACACCGCCAGATGCCGAAGAGTGGCTGGGCTATGAGGCCTACCAAGATGCATTGGCCGAGCACCAACGTCAGCAATCGATTGCAGCGCTAATGGCGCAGTTTTATGCCCAAACTAGCTATGATCCCTTGGATTTCTTAAATCTGGAGAGCGTATTGGCCGAAGCCGTGCTGTATCGGATGTTGTTTGATAATGCCAAAGTCAGACAAGATCTGAAAAAGCGCATTGCCAAAATCAGCTTGCAGGACGAATGGTTTAGCCTCGAGTATATCGAGCAGCAAACCCAAAAAGCCCTGGCGGAACTCCCCGCGGAGCTGGCCGAGACTATCGGTAAAGATTTAGGTAAAAACTTTGCGCCAGCATTGCTGCGTACATTGAATTTTGCGAAAAGCTACCGCGAACTGCTGCTTAGCGACGCCTCCCCTGAGCGTTTAGAAAGATTCGAGCATAAAGAAGGACTCGTCGGTCTACTCGGCTGGCCGCTTTATATCGTGCTTTAATCCTTAGCGGGGCGCTAATCAATTAGGCCCCGCTTTTTATCTACCATCTGAAGTTGCTTACGCTTCCTTTATCGTCTCGCCACCAGCTGCAATACAAAATACCGGCATAGCCGCATCGGGGCGAAGATAGCCCCAAATCCTAATCCCTTGAGCTTCTTTGCTGTAGGGGAGCCGATACTTGTGCAGTTGCGCCTCGATATAATCAGTGAAATCCGTGGTTTTTTCCGGCAGTAATCTGCCGCGGTGTTCTCTTTTGAGCAGATCAATCTCAAGCCATTCAATCCTCTCGCAAATTGCGAGTAACTCGTCCCACCATACTGGCGTGAAACCAGGGTTTGGTCCTTCATCTTCCAGCAGCTTATAACGCACATGGGGCACAAAGTCCGGCTTTTCATGGAGCGCCTGCTCAAGCTGACGCCATTTAGTGAGGTTCATCACCGAGGTTAATTGATGCTGATTGAGGTACACCAAGGTGTCTGCATTCATTGTGATGCGCCTGCTCCCTGTGAGTAAAAATCCATAAGTAGCGTCATCTTAGCTTAAGCGAGGATGTACTTACAGCGACTTAGCTTGAATTTCAAGCACGCGATTGTGAATTAAAGTAAGCGAATAAACGTAAAAAAGCCTGCAATGCAGGCTTTTGATATTTAAAGAAAGAGGCTAAGGCTTAACGGAAGGTCAGTGACGTGGTATCCGTTAATTTATCATTGTCTTTCACGGTTAACTCGACCGTATGCAGCCCGCGGCGTGCTTGGCGAAACACAACAGGACCACTTGCACGGCTACCGTTATCAAACTTCCATTTATGCTGTTTGATCACACCGTCAGTGTCATAGCTGGTCGAAATAAACATATCGACTAACCATAAATTGATGTGCTGAATTTGCGCCACGGGTGGCTTTTTCACGTTCTCAACCACCACAGACACCATTTGTGAGCTGCTATGGCTTAAACCGTCATCATCGGTCACAGTTAACGTCACTAGATAATCACCAGTTTGCGCATAGGTGTGGGATACCGACTCGCCCATGGCTTGGCTATTATCGCCAAAGTCCCACTCAGTAGAGACAATTTGGCCGTCGCTATCAATGGAGGTTGAAGTCAATTGCACACTCGCACCATTCACAAGCTGAGTAAAGCTGGCTTCAGGAGCCACGTTTTCCGCTTCGAGCAGGAGTGAAATCACCACAGGATCATGATCCGATGAGCGATAAGCATCACTGGCATAAAGGTCTTGCACCTGCGCAGCCGTCTTAAACTCTTCGTTGTAATCTAACACCCGTGGCTCGTCGGTATTGATATGCCACTCGGTCACATCCACGACTTTATCCACTAACGCGGTATTGGCCAGCGCATGGTCTAACTGCCCAGATTCACCCGAGAATACATAGGAATAAGGATTGGCTTTTTCAAGTTTTGCAAACAACTCGCTAAAGCCAGCGTTAGCCAATGCGCTTAGCGGATCTTCCTTGGCATAGGAGTTTAAGTCGCCGATCAGCAGTACGCCTTGCTCTGGATACTGCTCTGCAATCCACTGCCCCGCCGCCGTTGCTGCGCGGGTACGGGTAATATTGCAGTTACCTTGACCATCGTTCATATCTGGATCGCCAGCACACTCACTGCCCTTAGATTTCAAGTGATTAACCGCAACGACTACACTCTCCTCACTGCCGTTTAGCACGAAGGCTTGAGTCAACATAGGGCGGTTTTTGCTGTCGTCGAATAGTGGCTGCGCGGCGTCATCTAAGGGTGAATTAGCGCTGGATAGAATACGCGCATCACCCTGAGGGCTCACTTTGTCACTGCGATAAATTAAACCAACGGTAATCGCATCCGTACCGATCGCGCTTAAGTTACTGCCATTGACCTTTGGAATAACATAGACATAGCGATTTTCTCCCACGGCGGCATTGAGGCCCGCCACGAGATCGGCAATCGCCGAGTTAGCGCCAAAGCCATCGTTCTCGATTTCCATCAGACCAAACACATCGGCACTGATCCCCACCATAGCGCTGACAATCTTCGCTTTTTGACGCTCAAACTCACTCTGGGTATTGGCACCGCGCGCAGTAGGGAAACCGCCGCCCTGTCCATCGCCATTAAAGTAGTTCAGTACGTTAAAGCTAGCGACTTTCAGATTGCCGCCTTCGGCAAGCACTGGCGATTGTGGACGAGGATTTTCTGCCACAAAATTAACTGGCTCAGTCGGCATAATGCGATAAAGATTAAAGCCATAGTGCATGACGCCCGTCAGGCTCGTGGCTTTGTCACCCACACGCACAGTGTTCGATGCGCTTAAACCTGGCGCCGGGAAAATCACAGGATCAGGGTTCTGCGCCGTTAAGCCATCGTCGAGTAAAATACTGTCTTTGAGATTAGCAGCAGTGACGGCTAAGGCATCATCACCTGGCGCGGCCACTTGCGTCCCAATAAAGTGACGGCTGCTACCGAGTGAAATTTCACCATAGCGGCCCAAGTTGTAGACTTCGTTCACCACCAGATCTTGGCTAAAGCGTACGCGCATGCCTTCAAATGGCTCAAAGTCATCGCTCGAATTTACAGGTAATGTCACCACGGCCGCAGTTGGTAGGGTTTGTCCTGCGGCACACAGTTTATGATCGGCAACGGTAGTCAGTTCCGTTAAGCCTTGATATTCAGTGACTTTAGCCTTTAAGCGTACACGATCGCCCGCCACATAACCCGTTGGCGCATTACCGGTATAAACAAACACCCCTTCCGAGGTTTGTGGATCGTTATCGGCTTCGTTGTCGGCCATTTGCACGAAGATGCCCTTTAGGCCAGCTTCTTGGTTACTCACCACAATGGCTTCTACCACTAAGGTTTGTCCGTTTAACGGACTGACATTGGTCGAACCTTGCAGGGCATGGATAGGCGTTGAGGCTTCACCACAGGCTAATGAACTCGGTGGCGGCTCAACAGGATCGGTTGGAGTGCCCGCGCTGAACTTACCCAGATCCGAGATATCGTCTTTGGCAAAACCTAACCATGTATTAAAGGTGACTGCATCATCAATAATGGGATCGGCGATTAGCTGTTCGGGATTGCGGCGCAGGGTATTGTCCTGCGTCGATAAATCACCACTGCCCCACTCACTGCCGGGATCGACACCCACTTGACCTAAGCTATCAATCACTTGATCTTGATAGGTCAGCACAATGGCATCGTCACCATTGAAAAAACTCGCGCTGCTTTGTTGATTTGTCACCGCCAGAATATCGGCCGATGCATCATTATCAGCAACCACATGAGTCGCCCCTGCGGCTAAGGTGCCGGTCAGGGCGATAGTCATGCCCACCGTTGTGCTGCCATTAAAATAGAAGCGTAATTGATACTGGCTTAAATCGATGCTGCTGGCGGTTGGGTTGTACAACTCAATGGCTTTGTTGTTGCTGCTGCCTTCAACATATTCAGTAATAATCAGATTATCGGCAGCATGGGCAAACCCACACACGCCACTGATGGCTAACGCCAACAGCGTTTTGTTATTAAACATAATGACCCCTAATAAGTATATTTTTTATATTGGTATTGAAGTTAAAGACTTACGATTTCACGAAGCGCTTAGCCTCGAAAACTGACGATACTATAGGGAATCAAGGTTACAAATTAGTTGCACGCAAGTTGCAACTTAAGATGGATATTTGGGCGGCGATTTAGCGGATTGGACTAGGAAAAATAGCGAAGATGGCGAGCCTGGCTCACCATCTTGTTAAAGATCATCAGAGTAGCCCGTTATAGTGGCTGCAACTGCTCATCGAGTAGGCTGACTAACAACAATTCTCCCCGAGCGTTCACTCTAAACTCACCATACTTTGCTTGGCTGAAGTGATCGGCTTGGCCCTCTTCGAAGAAAAAACTATTTGAGGCGAGCTTTACTCTATGATTGCGCAGGCGAAAATCTACCGTGAGTTGCTCGGCAGCTTTGGGCTGGTCACGATAAATACCCACAAAGTGCGCCACCTTTTGCGAGTCGAGCGTCAACAGCAGTTGTCCCTGCGTCATCCCCTCGGGCAACGCGGCGCGCACCTCCTGCGCAATAGCATACTCCAAGGCCATATAATCCCCCTGCATAATCGAGCGAGGATCCACTGGCGCTAAGGCAAAACGTACCACTTGGCCATCCTGTAATAACTGCTCAAACTGAGCGATTCGCCAGTTGATGCTTATCAGCAGTGCCGCAGTGGTAAACACCACTAAGACTATGGCGCGCTTATGAAAACGGCTTAATGCTAAGGTCGCTTGATTCATCATGCTTGCTCCTTTGCTGCGACCAGCACTTGTTTGATGGGAAAATAGCGCCACATCAGCAATCTCGCGATAATAAGCACTCCGCCTAATCCCATCAAATACAGAGATTTAAGCATCAAGGTCGTCTCTAGGGAATAATAATAGCCCGCCGCAAACACCAGCCCAGAGGCAATCCCCATCCCCTTAAGCCACGCCTCGTGCCCGTAGTGCCCTAACAATATCAGTAGCACAGCCGTTGATAAGCCCTGCATTGGTAAAGACAGTGCACTAATAAGCACTAACCCTAAAAGCGCGAACAATATGGCAGGATGGGTGAATGGGATCTGCCATTGCTTACACAGACTCAGGAGCAAAAAGCTGCAGATGGCAAACACGACCAGTAAATGAATCGCGGTTATCCCCGACTGCCACCCCACGGCATACAACTGCGAAAACTCCCTATCCAGACTAAACACATGCATAAGTTGAATGGTGAGCAGATTTGCACTCGTGGCAAAAATCCACATTCTCGCCCTTTGATAGTGGTGCCCAGTGCGGTGAAGATTGAGTAGCACAATACTCGATAGCAATAGCCACAGCGTCGGCGTTAACGATAAGAGATGCCACTCGGCCAACAGGCCGGTGACACAGACACTACAGCCAAATGCAAATACCCACTGGGCCACAGTGTGCTTGATAATCCCCCAAAGCAGTAAAAACAATGCAGCCATGCTCAGATACCAAGCCAGATTGAAGGCTCCGCCGAGTAAATCAAACAGCCCCCAAGCCAAGGCAAGCGTGCCGCTTAAGCAGGAGGCAAAGGCAAACTGCAGCAAAAAGTGCTGTTGGCGCCCGCCCCAATATAAAGCAAGCCCTAAGCCTAGATAGCTGCCACCGATAAAGAGTGCCGCGCCCCCTTCGAATCGTCCCCACAAACTATCGAAAAGTGACACCATAAAACCTAATAAGAACCAAGCGGCTATCCAGGCTGCACCGGCTTGCATCAGAGCGATATACCAGGGCATGTCTTGGGATTCAGGCAACTCAGGGGTATTCACGGCGCCCTTGGTATACAAACTCTCCCACAGAGATTGCGCCGCAGATATCTCGCTTGTTTGCATCGACTCATTCTGGAACTCATTCTGGTGCTTATTCATGGCTTAGCTCCTCATTCTCGCTGGGTGTCTGCGTAGGCGAGATGCCCGCTTTAGCTTGCCGATGCAATCGCCTTAACACCGCACTTAAGCCAGTGCTCGCTAAAATGATGTAAAGCCCAATCAACAAAAAGCCGCCAATGGGATCGCTATCGCGAAACAACAGTTCGGTGAATAGCGCCGCGCCAACGGTAATCAAGCTAAAGCCACCCAACGCCAAGGGATAAACCTGCAATCGTTTGTGCCTGAACCACCAGAATCCAAACAATAGATGGCCAACGTAGCCAACCCACACACTGACAAGCAGCGGCTTAGTGTCGCTCGGCTCAAAAATCATCCAACACACCAGTAAGGTAAAGCACCCCATGGCCATCAGTGAACTCGCATACTCGACAAATGGCGCATGCCAACGTCTGCTGCTACTGCCGAGAAACACAAAACCATAGTAGATAGTCAGATTAAGGACCACGAAGAGACATAACCACAACTGTTCATCTAGCCAGAGCGAAGTCGTATCGGCATACAGCCCAAGGCTTAAATTGGCTAGCCCCACCAGCAATAACCATAGGCCATCAAAGCCTGCCACCCACGCGAAGGGCAGAATCGCAAGCGCCCAAATGGCGAATAACTGCCAAGGGTCTGCGCCGGTTTGATAGGTTTGCCCGACCAGGGCTAACAGCCCTCCCACCAACAGGCTCACCACCAGCAGCGCAGCATTGGCAAGAGTTGCTCCAAATAAAGAATGAGAAGGGTCAACGAGCCGCTTAGCCGCACTGCGATAATACAGCCAGACAAAGCTGACAAGACTCATCAATAGCGCAGCTTCAATCAGCGCAAACTTGCTCATTCGCTCGAGGGACTGCCAGTTATAGGCAAAAAAGAAAATCACTCCGCAGGCAAAGCTTAACGCCCCCGACCATTGTAAAAGCTGCGCTAATAAGCTGCGCCAACGGGCGGCGTTGGGTGGCACGGATAACTGTCGATACAGTTCATTTGCCACAGTTGGCGTGATATGTCCCTGTTCCAGCCATTCATAGACGTGCGAGGTAAGATGGCGCAATCTGAAATCTCCCTATTATTTGCTGACGTTGGCAGCGCAACTTCACCAGATGCTATCACTAAGAGCTACAACTAGGTGCTATCACTAGGCGCACTACAAACCTGCCAAGTAAATTGCCAAAGATAGTCCCTATTGTATTGCTCAATAGAGCAAATAGATAAGTGAATCTTCAGCCTTATTCATAAATCAACCAAAGGGATAAAAGCACTGTCTTTTGAAGGGTAAAATGGTTAATCGAACTAAAGTGCTTGTAACTGCAGTGGACTCAGCACCGCAAGCAAGGCTATCAATAAAAAGACTAAGGATTGCAAACGTAGGCGCAGGCTAGCTTGGGGTGGGGATAATAAGGCCACGTAAAAAAGCCAAATCGCATACATACCGTAATTCAGTCCCAAAAACAGCAATAAGCTGTAGCCATACATTTCAGGAAGGAGTTTGAGGGCACACACCAAAAACACGGCGGTAGTGGATAAATAGAATACCGATTGGCAATAGAATAGCGCGCTAAACCACTGTTTATCTGGTTCAGACAAAGGCGCATTCATCAGCTTCGGCAGCCGCTTTTGTTTCCCCTCCACTAAGTGATAAACGCACACGCCAGCGCTCAGGATTGTTGCTATTACCAGACTGATCATTGCTTATCTCTCGCCCTTATTCGCGGCCATCAGGCCCTTGCTTATCTAGGGAGTAAGACCCGCCAAAGCTCAACTCTATTGCAGGTGCTTAACGCTAATTCAAAAAATCATTCTTCAGATAATAAAACAAAGGAGCCTCAGGCTCCTTTGTTTATCACAGGCAAGGCTTACATGGTGGCCATGGTCCAGTAATCGAGGCGCTTTTGCGGATCGGCTAACAGGTTTTTACATTCTTCTTTGTATTTGCCCATCAGCGCACCTAAGTTACTTGAGCCGCCTAAGCTCTGGATCTGGCGCGCCTTAGCGTCGGCAACCGCTTGGGTGACTTCGGCCTCTGACTGATACTTTTTCGCCAGATTTTCAGCCTCGACCTTAGAGGTTTTTAAACGCTCGCCCACAGCCTGCATTTGCGGAGCATTCATGGCGCCAATGGCCTCTGAACTGATTTGATAATAAGCAGCGCATTCAATGGCTTCTTTACTAAAGGCCTTTTCTGCCTCATCGGCAACTACGCTATGGCTCACAGTTAACATTAAGCCGGCAACGGCAAACGCTTTAAACATCTTGTTGTCCTTTTATTCGCAATTAAGCATAAACTACTTAAGCAATGAGTGGATCTCAAGCTCGTAAGTTAAAAATTTCTGATCCCGCACAAAGCCTAAAGCCTCATACAATCCCTGCGCGCGGACATTCTCCTTTTGGGTCTCGAGCACTAAGGCGCGAGCGCCCTGAGCTTTGGCATACTCAGTCGCCTGTTGCACCAAGGCCCGACCAATGCCGACACAACGCGCATGCTGGGTGACAAACACATCGTTTAGGATAAAAATCGGCGCCAAGCGCAGCGACGAATAACAGGGATACAACTGCACAAAACCCAACCCCATCCCCTCGGGAGAGCGCGCGATAAACACCACGGACGAGGCATCCTGCAAACGCGCACGAATAAACTGCTCCGCCGCCGGGACATCATCCTTACAGCCGTAAAACTGCCGATACTCATTAAATAACAGGGCAACCTCATGACAATGGGATACGTCAGCGCGAGAAATAATGTTTGCCATCGGCCTTTCCTACCTCAAATCTACGTGCGTGTTGCGACTCCAAATAGCGAATGAATGCCGTCATTTGAAGCCTCAATTCGCCTTACTCTACCGGTCGTTGCTGTAAGCGAAATGCTAAGTTGTGTTTCACTGTGGCCCATTCAGAATCGATAATCGAGTACACCACGGTATCGCGGATCGTGCCATCCTTGAGGATCTTATTGTTGCGCAGCACGCCATCTTGCTTGGCGCCGAGGCGGGCAATGGCTTGGCGAGATGCTTGATTGTGCCAATGGGTGCGAAACTCGACGGCAATGGCATCGAGGGTGTCGAAGGCAAAGGTCAGCAGTAATAACTTGGATTCGGTATTAATCCCCGTGCGCTGAGCGCGCTTGGCGTACCAAGTGTAACCAATCTCCAAATGGCGATGCTCGCTCTCCCAGTGGCAGATACGGGTGCAGCCGACAATCTCACCGGAGAGACGGTCGCGCACCGCAAACGGGAAACTCTCGCCGCGCGCTTTCTCATCCAAGGCTTTAGTCACATAGGCTTTCATCTCGCTTGGCTCTGGCACGCTGGTAAACCATAAACGCCACAACTCGCCATCCGCCACCGCTAAACTCAAGGCGGCAACATGGGATAAAGAGAGGGGTTCCAACACGACATGTTCGCCCGTTAAACAACCTAAAAGATCGCGTTCGCCCACAGTATCGCCTCCATTAGCTGACTAAAAAGTGTGTCCTTGCGCACATTTTTTACTAGCCTAACATTAATCTAAAATAAAAAAACCTCTATTTTCAATGTGATTTGATAATTTCATTCTAGGTGCAGGCGCTAAGATTTTCTTAAGCTTCGCCGTCGAAAATGACATGTTGATGAATTGGATTAGGCAGATGTTGTAGTCGTTCTGATGCAGCCAAATAACGCAGGGATCTAAAGAGTTCGGATAGTGATGCCCCTTTTGGCCTAGCGTCAGCGCAAACGAGCAAAAGTGAACGACTTAGACATCG
The DNA here is from genome assembly GCF_019457635.1 of Shewanella mangrovisoli. Lineage (NCBI taxonomy): Bacteria > Pseudomonadati > Pseudomonadota > Gammaproteobacteria > Alteromonadales > Shewanellaceae > Shewanella > Shewanella mangrovisoli. Next base: position 1,866,959 of record NZ_CP080412.1, on the reverse strand, counting down.
ATTTGGCGGATGTCGATAACGCTGCACCATTAAGATCAAAAAAGCGCAGTGTTTACTTAGAAACACTGCGCTTTTACGTCGCAATTAGCCTTTGGCAACTCAAGTCAAAACTGCCTGAGATTAAAACCCGTGCACGCTATTACTCACCCTAAACCAGCCAGCAATACTGTTGCGCTGGGCTAGTGTTTTACTGACCTCATGGGGGAAGCGCTCGCTTAAGAAAATCACAAAGTGGCCCATTTTAGGCGCGATGCGTTCAATCTCATTATCGGCTTCATCATAAATAATCAGCTCGCCGCAATCTGCTGGCGTCCAATCGGGATTTAAGAAAAATACTGTGGTTAAGATACGGTTTTGACTGCCTTTTAGCGCATCCACATGCTTCTTATAAAAGGCGCCGGGCTGATACACAGCATAATGGCTTTCGTAGTCGAATAATCCCATAAATAATCGACGATTTAGGCCATCCTTTAACTGCGTCATCAAGTCTAAATAGAGGCTATCTGGCTCGCTCTGCTCCTCCAGCCACTGGATCCTATCACGGCGGATATCGGGGTTGAGTTGCTGCTCTGCACCACGTCCAATCGAAGCCGCTTTGAGCTCATGTATTTCTGTTGCTTGGATTTTTTCCAATAATACTTGGCTAATTGGGTGAGGAATTAACTCGGGTAAAAAGATATAGCCTTTGTCTACCAAGGCGTCAGCGATCACATCCAGCACTGCTTCACTTAATTGCGAAACCATTAATGCTACATCCAATAATAAGAGGCTACGCTTTAGCTGTACTCAAGGGCTCAAAGGAGGGGAACTGAGCCTGATTTTCGAGGGGCGTCGATACGGGATAAAGAAGCTATCCCACAGTCAAATTTGGCGGGATTTTAGAGTAAAGATTATCGAAAAACAATAGCGTAAAAAAAGGCTTGATAGGTTGCCCTACCAAGCCTTTGGCCCTTTTTACAATGAATCGTTTAATCGACTAAACCACGGCGCTTTAATAAGGCATCTGTCGTGGGTTTTTGCCCGGTAAAGTGGATGTAATCCTGCATCAGATCTTCGCTGTTGCCTTTAGACAATACAGCATCACGGAACTTATCGCCGTTTTCGGCTTTCAAGCCACCATGTTCGCCCATATAGGCAAAGGCATCGGCGGCAAACACTTCCGTCCACAGGTAGGCGTAATAACCGGCAGAATAGCCACCCGAGAAAGCATGGCTAAAATAGCTCGACTTATAACGCGGTGGAATTGGCGCGAAATCGAGGCCGTGTTTGGCTAACACTTGATGCTCAAACTGTTCCACATCCTTGATTTGGGTGTCAGCACCAATCGAGTGCCATTCCATATCCAGTAATGCCGCCGCTAAATACTCAACAGTATCAAAACCTTGACCAAATTTATTCGAGGCTAAGATTTTATCGAGTAGGGCTTTAGGAATCGGCTCACCAGTTTGATAATGCTTGGCATAATTGGCAATGACTGCTGGGTCAATGTTCCAATCTTCGTTAACTTGAGACGGAAACTCCACAAAGTCACGCGCCGTAGAGGTACCCGCCACACTTGGGTATTTCACCTTAGAGAATAAACCATGCACCGCATGACCAAATTCATGGAACATAGTGGTCACTTCATCGAAGGTCATCAAGGTTGGACCGTCAGCAGGTTTCGGGATATTCAGTGCGTTATACACCACAGGCTTAGTGCCTAGTTGGCCGCTTTGAGTGACAAACTCATCCATCCATGCGCCGCCGCCCTTTCCTTCACGGGCATAAGGGTCAAGATAGAACAGCCCAATAGAGCTGTTATCTTTATCGAAAACCTCAAAGGCGAGGACATCGCTATTCCATACCGGTAAATCGGTGCGCGGTTTAACGCTGATGCCGTAGAGTTTGTGCATCGCGAAGAACAAGCCATCCTTCAGCACAGAGTTAAATTCAAAGTAGGGTTTGATGCTGCTTTCATCTAGGGCGTACTTTTGTTGACGTACTTTCTCGGCGTAATAAGCCCAATCCCAAGGTTGTAATTCAAAATTACCGCCGGCTTTTTTGATTTCAGCTTGGATATCCGCCGCATCGGCCTTAGCGTGAGCCAACGCCTTAGGCGCCAAGTCATCTAAAATTTCATACACGGCAGTTGGCGTTTTAGCCATTTGGTCGGCCACGGCATAAGCTGCCCAAGTATCAAAGCCGAGTAGATTGGCTTTCTTGGCGCGCAGCTGCGCCATCTTCACGATTAAAGGGCCATTGCTGGCAACGGCGCGGTGAGCCGAGGTTTCCCAGACTTTTTGGCGCAGTTCGCGGTTATTTAAACTGGCTAAAATAGGCTGACGCGTCGTATTCACTAAGGTGATCAGGTAACCCGTTTTACCCGCCGCCTGTGCTGCGGCCGCTAAGGTGGCGATTTCGCTGTCAGATAAACCGTCCAGTTGTGCTTTATCGGTCACAACAATCACATCGTCTTTAAATGACTTTAAGCTGTTTTGGGAAAACTCAGTCGCAAGGGTCGCTAACTCAGCGTTAAAGTCGCGCATTTTCGCTTTATCGGCATCGGATAATTTAGCCCCAGCACGTACAAACTGCTCGTAATAAAACTCGACTAGGCGCTTATCTTCGGCATTTAACCCAGCACGTTGTTGATACACGGTTTCGACACGGGCAAATAAACTTGGATCTAAGTAAATATTATCGCGGTGAGCCGACAACTTAGGCGCTAAATCCGCCTCGGTTTTTTGAAAATCATCGTCGGAGATTAACCCCGCCAGATTGAAGAAGGTGCGTGACACTCGAGTTAACAACTCACCCGAGGTTTCCATGGCTAAAATCGTATTCTCGAAGGTTGGCGCCTGTTTATTGGCAATAATGGCGGCAATTTCAGCCTCATGTTCCTTTATGCCCTGCGCAAATGCGGGGGCATAATCCGAACTCTTGATCAGATTAAACTGCGGAGCTTGATCCTGCAGTGGACTCTTGCTCAGTAACACATTGGTCGCATCAGCTTGAGTCGATGCGGCAGCTTGTGTCGCAACCGCATTGGCGGCCTCAGTATTTGCTGCCGGTTTTTCTGAGCAAGCGCCCAATAACAATGCCGCGGCCACGGCAGTAGTAATAACAGACTTACGCATAGGAACTCCCTAGAGTGTTACTGCCCTGTCTTTATATTTTTTAAGTGAAAGGTGCGAGTAACGGATTTTGGCTTCTCTTCCAACTGACGCATAGTTTGGGCGTCCGTTTTCGACGCACAACCTTAGCAAGTTAAGCGAGCTTCGGCCAAGTTTTCAAAGCCTAGGAACGAGGGGAATTTGTATCTCTTTATGTGTGACGGCCGTCAAACTACGGCATCAAGGGGATTTTGTCTGCGATTTAACGACGAGCGCCCCTAGCCAAAGCGTACAAACAATCAAGGTTTTAACCGATAGAATTTATTTTATAAATAAAAGCTTATGTGAAAACACTTCATAAAAATCGGCAACATTATCTCAAAGACTCATCGAATATAAGCGCAGGCGAAATTCAATCAGCTAACAAATATTAATTATTCTTAATAAATAGCTGGCAACATCGAATTAACCAGCCGATGAATAAAAATACCGCACCCATGGTGCACAAATTAATCAATCAAGCGCCTAGTCACAATTTGAAACAGCTTTTATCCAATTAATGTCACATTCAGATCATCAAATCTCTTTATAATCCCCGTCCGTTAACTCAATGACGCGATTACCTAACGGTTCTTTCGTTATGAATTAACAGGATGATGGGCATGTTCTCAAAAGAACATGTATTAGGGTCAAATAAATATAAATAGAGAAAACGATGTTAAATAAAAAACTACTCGCAGTGATGATCACTGCCGCCCTAGGCGTAAGCGCCTGTGGCTCGGATGATGAGCAAATCGTTCAAGCGGATTTACGTGTATTAGAAACCACGGATCTGCACACAAATATCATGGATTTCAACTACTACAGCGGTAAAGAAGACCCAACAATCGGTCTAGCTCGTACCGCTAGCCTTATCCATGCCGCCCGTAAAGAGGCCAAAAACAGTGTACTCGTAGATAACGGCGATCTGCTTCAAGGTAGTCCTATGGGTGACTATATGGCTAAAGTCGGCCTACAAATGGGCGATGTTCACCCCGCCTATAAAGCAATGAACCTATTAGATTACGAAGTGGGGAATATCGGTAACCACGAATTTAACTATGGTTTAGATTTTTTAAATAAATCACTTCATGGTGCAGAATTCCCTTATATTAACGCCAACGTCTATTGTGCCGACGATAATGGTTGCTGGAATGATGTGAAAAAAGGTGAGCATTTATTCACCCCTTATATCATTAAAGAAAAACAAATCGTCGATAGCGAAGGAAATAACCAAACCATTAAGATTGGTTATATTGGTTTTGTGCCACCACAAATCTTATTGTGGGATAAACAAAATCTTACTGGCAAAGTAACGGTTGAAGATATTGTTGCGACCGCCAAGAAATATGTGCCTGAAATGAAAGCAAAAGGCGCGGATTTGATTATCGCAATCCCCCACTCTGGTATTGGTTCGACCGAAAATCCTGGCGATCCTATGGCAGAAAACGCAACCTATGCCTTGACCTATGTTGACGGTATTAATGCCATCCTCTTTGGTCACAGCCACTCTATTTTCCCCGATGCCAAATATGCCGACTTACCTAATACAGACGTGACTAAGGGTCTGTTAAATGGTGTGCCAGCCGTCATGCCTGGACGCTGGGGTGACAACTTAGGTGTGGTCGACTTTAAACTCGAGCGTAAAGACGGTAAGTGGTCAGTTCTCAGTGCCACCACTAAGGCACGTCCTATCTATGATGGTGCCACCAAAACACCATTAGTCGAAGCCGACGCCGCCATCCATGATGCCGTTGCCGCCGAGCACCAAGGTACACTCGCCTTCGTGGACGAGCCGATTGGGGTTGCTGCCGCGGATATGTATAGCTTCTTGACCTTAGTGCAGGACGATCCAACCGTACAAATCGTTTCTGACGCGCAAATTGCTAACGTCAAAGCCAAACTCCCCGAGGCATTAAAAGATCTGCCCGTCTTATCGGCCTCTGCGCCATTCAAAGCCGGTGGTCGCCACGGTACAACCAGCGATGCAGACCAATATGTACAAGTAGATAAAGGCGCATTGACCTTTAAAAACGCCGCCGATCTTTACCTCTACCCCAACACTATGGTGGCGGTCAAAGCGACGGGTGCTGAACTGAAAGATTGGCTGGAGTGTTCAGCTAACCAATTCAATCAAATCGATCCAACCAAGACCACGCCACAGGAGTTAATCAACTGGGATGGTCACCCAACCTATAACTTCGACGTGCTCGATGGCTTGACATACAAGATTGATGTGACTCAACCAAGTAAGTTCGACCGCGACTGCGCCGTTGTCAATGCCAATGCTAACCGTATCGTCGATTTAAGCTACACAGATGCCAGCGGTAAAGTCTTCACTGGCGAAGAGTTTGCGGCCAAAGAATTTATCGTAGCCTCAAATAACTACCGCGCCTTTGGTGGCAAGTTTGCCGGTACCGGCAGTGATCATGTGGTACTCGAACTGCCAGATACTAACCGTGAAGCCTTAGCGGCCTATATCACGGCGCAATCTCAGTTCAACGAAACCACAGGCAAGTATGATGGCATGGTCAACCCAAGTGCTGACTACAACTGGGATTTCAAAACCATCAGCACCAATGTTGCGTTAGATATTCGCTTCCAGACCCAAGATAGCGATAAAGCAGCTACCTTTATCGAAGCAAATAAACAACGCGAAATGACCAAGATTAGTAAAGATGAACTCGGTTTTGCCGTGTACCGCATCAACCTAAGCCAAGATAAAGCGAAGTAATTTGCCTTATTGCGCTTAGGTTAAGCCAAGATCAGGCATAACGTTGTCTCGTACTTAGGCAAGAAAAGGCTCCCTGTGAGCCTTTTCTTTATTCTACATCGCAGCCAAATATCGATGAATGTATCGCGCTTTATGCATCCTTTGTGTGTTCTTTGTGACCATCAGCTTAGCTCTCCACTTTGTGTTAATGGTTATCTCACTTATCATTAGTGCGTGATATCAACCAAGAGAAAGCCTATGAAATCCCCCTCTATCCTGTGCGCATCCGCCATACTGCTTGCCAGCCTGCAACCCGTTTGTGCCGAAGTACTCCTGCAGCTGCCAAGTGATGTCGAGCTGTTAACCGTGAATGGACAAAAGCCATTAAGCACCTCGCCAGTCACGCTGAGTGATGGATTGAACCAAATCGCGTTTCGCTACAATGCCCAGTATCGCAAACAGGCTAATTCGGTGCGCTATCAATCGGACGTACTGATTGTCCGCTTTAATGAAACTGACCAAGCATTACAACTCAAACTGCCTAATATCGACTCGGCAAAAGCTGCAAAGCAGTTCGATGAGTCACCGTCAATCACGCTTTTAGATAAGCACAATCAAGCGATTAGCTTTGACCAAGACAGATTAGTGAAAAACGGGCTTCAGATAGGCCGAAACTTCGAGCAGGAAATCTTTCAATACAATCAAGGCCAACATCCCGCATCGATAACGCTTGCCGCAGTGCAAAGCCAGCCTCAAGTATCAACAGCAACGAGAGCACCAACTCTGCCAGCCGCCACTGAAGCGCCATCAACAGCCATAACCGCCAGTGCAGCCACATCAACAGCTGCAGTAACACAAGACGCAGCGCCAGACTCGCCGACTCAAGCCGAAATCAGTCATATGCTGGATTATTGGTATCATCTCGCCGATGACGCCACCAAAGCAAAATTCAAGGCAAAAATTAACGGGCAATAAGTGTATTCGTTAGGTTTTGGCAGTAACAAGCGAGCAAGACACCTATCCAATACAAAATAGAGCAGCCTAGGCTGCTCTTTTTATTGGCCTAATGTTATTTGCCTAAATTGCTGGGGGTAAACCAAGCTGAATGGTGAGTGAAGTGGGAATATATAAAGGGAGTAAAGAGGTAAAAATTGCAAACGCCGAATACAAAAAAGCCAGCTTATTCAGCTGGCTTTCTGCTCTCTTCACGAGAATGTTAGGCGCTTGGCGATGACCTACTCTCACATGGGGAGACCCCACACTACCATCGGCGCGATTGCGTTTCACTTCTGAGTTCGGGATGGGATCAGGTGGGACCACAATGCTATTGTCACCAAGCAAATTTGTTATTCACTACCCGTCTTATCTCACGCAGGCAGTAAATTAAATTCGGAAAGCTGGTTTGAGTTACACTTCTTAAGTGTTTGTATTCAAGCTAAGTACTCTTAGCAAAACCCATCTGGGTTGTATGGTTAAGCCTCTCGAGTCATTAGTATCAGTTAGCTCAACGCCTCACAACGCTTACACACCTGACCTATCAACGTCCTAGTCTCGAACGGCTCTTTAGTGGACTTAAAGTCCAAGGGATGACTCATCTTGGGGCTCGCTTCCCGCTTAGATGCTTTCAGCGGTTATCGATTCCGAACATAGCTACCGGGCAATGCCATTGGCATGACAACCCGAACACCAGCGGTTCGTTCACTCCGGTCCTCTCGTACTAGGAGCAACTCCCTCAATCATCCAACGCCCACGGCAGATAGGGACCGAACTGTCTCACGACGTTCTGAACCCAGCTCGCGTACCACTTTAAATGGCGAACAGCCATACCCTTGGGACCGACTTCAGCCCCAGGATGTGATGAGCCGACATCGAGGTGCCAAACACCGCCGTCGATATGAACTCTTGGGCGGTATCAGCCTGTTATCCCCGGAGTACCTTTTATCCGTTGAGCGATGGCCCTTCCATTCAGAACCACCGGATCACTATGACCTACTTTCGTACCTGCTCGACGTGTCTGTCTCGCAGTTAAGCTGGCTTATGCCATTGCACTAACCGTACGATGTCCGACCGTACTTAGCCAACCTTCGTGCTCCTCCGTTACTCTTTGGGAGGAGACCGCCCCAGTCAAACTACCCACCAGGCACTGTCCTTAACCCCGATTAGGGGCCCAAGTTAGAACATCAACACTACAAGGGTGGTATTTCAAGGACGACTCCACGAGAACTAGCGTTCCCGCTTCAAAGTCTCCCACCTATCCTACACATGTAGGGTCAATGTTCAGTGCCAAGCTATAGTAAAGGTTCACGGGGTCTTTCCGTCTAGCCGCGGGTATACGGCATCTTCACCGCAATTTCAACTTCACTGAGTCTCGGCTGGAGACAGCGTGGCCATCATTACGCCATTCGTGCAGGTCGGAACTTACCCGACAAGGAATTTCGCTACCTTAGGACCGTTATAGTTACGGCCGCCGTTTACCGGGGCTTCGATCATGAGCTTCTCTTGCGATAACCCAATCAATTAACCTTCCGGCACCGGGCAGGCGTCACACCGTATACGTCATCTTGCGATTTTGCACAGTGCTGTGTTTTTGATAAACAGTTGCAGCCACCTGGTATCTGCGACTGCCGTCAGCTTAGGGAGCAAGTCCCATCACCAACAGCAGCGTACCTTCTCCCGAAGTTACGGTACCATTTTGCCTAGTTCCTTCAGCCGAGTTCTCTCAAGCGCCTTGGTATTCTCTACCCGACCACCTGTGTCGGTTTGGGGTACGATTCCCGCTAACCTGAAGCTTAGAAGATTTTCCTGGAAGCATGGCATCAACTACTTCATCCCCTTGGGGACTCGTCATCAGCTCTCAGTGTATAGTGACCCGGATTTGCCTAAGTCACCCACCTACCACCTTAAACGCGGACTACCAACGCCGCGCTAGCCTAGCCTTCTCCGTCTCTCCATCGCAGTTAGCGGAAGTACAGAAATATTAATCTGTTTCCCATCGACTACGCCTTTCGGCCTCGCCTTAGGGGTCGACTCACCCTGCCCCGATTAACGTTGGACAGGAACCCTTGGTCTTTCGGCGAGGGGGTTTTTCACCCCTTTATCGTTACTCATGTCAGCATTCGCACTTCTGATACCTCCAGTGTGGGTTACCCCTTCACCTTCAACGGCTTACAGAACGCTCCTCTACCGCGCAACCCTAATGGATTGCACCCGTAGCTTCGGTGGTATGTTTAGCCCCGTTACATCTTCCGCGCAGGCCGACTCGACTAGTGAGCTATTACGCTTTCTTTAAATGATGGCTGCTTCTAAGCCAACATCCTAGCTGTCTAAGCCTTCCCACATCGTTTCCCACTTAACATACACTTTGGGACCTTAGCTGACGGTCTGGGTTGTTTCCCTTTTGACGACGGACGTTAGCACCCGCCGTCTGTCTCCCGGATAGCACTCTTTGGTATTCGGAGTTTGCAAAGGGTTGGTAAGTCGGGATGACCCCTAGCCTTAACAGTGCTCTACCCCCAAAGGTGTTCGTCCGAGGCGCTACCTAAATAGCTTTCGAGGAGAACCAGATATCTCCCGGTTTGATTGGCCTTTCACCCCCAGCCACAAGTCATCCGCTAATTTTTCAACATTAGTCGGTTCGGTCCTCCAGTTGATGTTACTCAACCTTCAACCTGCCCATGGCTAGATCACCGGGTTTCGGGTCTACGCCTTGCAACTAAACGCGCAGTTAACACTCGGTTTCCCTACGGCTCCGCTATTCGCTTAACCTCGCTACAAAACGTAAGTCGCTGACCCATTATACAAAAGGTACGCAGTCACGGTCTCAAGAACCGCTCCCACTGCTTGTACGTATACGGTTTCAGGTTCTATTTCACTCCCCTCACAGGGGTTCTTTTCGCCTTTCCCTCACGGTACTGGTTCACTATCGGTCAGTCAGGAGTATTTAGCCTTGGAGGATGGTCCCCCCATATTCAAACAGGATATCACGTGTCCCGCCTTACTCGTTTTCATCAAAGGTTAGTTTTCGTGTACGGGGCTATCACCCTGTGCCGCTGGACTTTCCAGACCATTCCACTAACACCCTCTGACTTAAGGGCTAATCCCCGTTCGCTCGCCGCTACTAGGGGAATCTCGGTTGATTTCTTTTCCTAAGGGTACTTAGATGTTTCAGTTCCCCTCGTTTGCCTCGCAACGCTATGTATTCACGTTACGATAACAGCTTATGCTGCTGGGTTCCCCCATTCGGACATCGTTAGCTCAAATGCTTGTTACTAGCTCGCCAACGCTTTTCGCAAGTTACTACGTCCTTCATCGCCTCTGACTGCCAAGGCATCCACCGTATACGCTTAGTCGCTTAACCATACAACCCAAATGAGTTTCACATCACTTGCGCTGTTGCGACCAGCTGGTTTTACTTGTCTCATCTTCGACCAAGAAGATGGACTCGCCTTAGACTTGAATATTCAAGACACTTAAAAAGTGTTTTAAGAACTCAATTTTTTTCGTATTAACACAACGACAGACATCATTGTATTAATTACTATCAGCTTTCCAAATTGTTAAAGAGCGGGCTTAAAAAAGCCAAAGATAATTTTTCAGTTTATCTTTGGCATCTCTAACCAGATTGCAGTAAGTGGTGGAGCTATGCGGGATCGAACCGCAGACCTCCTGCGTGCAAGGCAGGCGCTCTCCCAGCTGAGCTATAGCCCCATTTACATGCAGTGCGAGTATCAGATGTCCCAACCCTCAAAGGATTGGTGGGTCAGAGTGGACTTGAACCACCGACCTCACCCTTATCAGGGGTGCGCTCTAACCAGCTGAGCTACAGACCCATCTTTTACTCTATCTTCTATCAAGCAAATCTGTGTGAACACTCAACAAACATCGAGTTAGTCGTATAGGTAAGGAGGTGATCCAGCCCCAGGTTCCCCTAGGGCTACCTTGTTACGACTTCACCCCAGTCATGAACCACAAAGTGGTGAGCGCCCTCCCGAAGGTTAAGCTACCCACTTCTTTTGCAGCCCACTCCCATGGTGTGACGGGCGGTGTGTACAAGGCCCGGGAACGTATTCACCGTGGCATTCTGATCCACGATTACTAGCGATTCCGACTTCATGGAGTCGAGTTGCAGACTCCAATCCGGACTACGACGAGCTTTGTGAGATTAGCTCCACCTCGCGGCTTTGCAACCCTCTGTACTCGCCATTGTAGCACGTGTGTAGCCCTACTCGTAAGGGCCATGATGACTTGACGTCGTCCCCACCTTCCTCCGGTTTATCACCGGCAGTCTCCCTAGAGTTCCCACCATTACGTGCTGGCAAATAAGGATAGGGGTTGCGCTCGTTGCGGGACTTAACCCAACATTTCACAACACGAGCTGACGACAGCCATGCAGCACCTGTCTCAGAGTTCCCGAAGGCACTAAGCTATCTCTAGCGAATTCTCTGGATGTCAAGAGTAGGTAAGGTTCTTCGCGTTGCATCGAATTAAACCACATGCTCCACCGCTTGTGCGGGCCCCCGTCAATTCATTTGAGTTTTAACCTTGCGGCCGTACTCCCCAGGCGGTCTACTTAATGCGTTAGCTTGAGAGCCCAGTGTTCAAGACACCAAACTCCGAGTAGACATCGTTTACGGCGTGGACTACCAGGGTATCTAATCCTGTTTGCTCCCCACGCTTTCGTGCCTGAGCGTCAGTCTTTGTCCAGGGGGCCGCCTTCGCCACCGGTATTCCTCCAGATCTCTACGCATTTCACCGCTACACCTGGAATTCTACCCCCTCTACAAGACTCTAGTTTGCCAGTTCGAAATGCAATTCCCAGGTTGAGCCCGGGGCTTTCACATCTCGCTTAACAAACCGCCTGCGCACGCTTTACGCCCAGTAATTCCGATTAACGCTTGGACCCTCCGTATTACCGCGGCTGCTGGCACGGAGTTAGCCGGTCCTTCTTCTGTAGGTAACGTCACAGCTGCAAGGTATTAACTTACAACCTTTCCTCCCTACTGAAAGTGCTTTACAACCCGAAGGCCTTCTTCACACACGCGGCATGGCTGCATCAGGGTTTCCCCCATTGTGCAATATTCCCCACTGCTGCCTCCCGTAGGAGTCTGGGCCGTGTCTCAGTCCCAGTGTGGCTGATCATCCTCTCAGAACAGCTAGGGATCGTCGCCTTGGTGAGCCATTACCTCACCAACTAGCTAATCCCACCTAGGTTCATCCAATCGCGGAAGGCCCGAAGGTCCCCTCCTTTCCCCCGTAGGGCGTATGCGGTATTAGCAGTCGTTTCCAACTGTTATCCCCCACGACTGGGCAGATCCCTAGGCATTACTCACCCGTCCGCCGCTCGCCACCTCAGGAGTAAACTCCCTTGTGCTGCCGCTCGACTTGCATGTGTTAGGCCTGCCGCCAGCGTTCAATCTGAGCCATGATCAAACTCTTCAATTAAAAGTTTTGTGAACCCTAAGGTTCGGCTCAATGAATTCTGAATCGACTTAACTTAATAAGTCGTTGTACATATTGCTATGAACACTCATTCATTGATTTAAATTTTGATTACTCGCCAAACGGCAGAGTAATTTCGATTAACTCAACACCTGTGAGTGTCCACACAGATTTGCTTGATAAATTGTTAAAGAGCATGGTTATTTGCTTTAAGCACCTAGCGCTTTATGCTTTCACCGTTGACCCCGCTGGGTCAGTGGATGCGCATTATAGGGATGTCAGATTTTACCGCAACCCCTTTAGGCAAAATAATTAGAAAAACCGAAGTGAGTGTGCATTTTTTAAACCAAACATCGGTTTTAGCGCCTAATTCGCTGTAATTTCCATCACTTTGGCTATCTCTATCACCTAGCTAACGCCGTTAGCATCAATCACAAAGCAAAACGATAAAGCCAATACCGCACTGTTTGCAGTTAAACTCTCGCCTTAATTCCAATCTTACGATTCAAATAGATTGATACGATTTAAGTTGCAAGAATAGGTTACTTCTTTAAAAATCCTGGCACATCGGCAATGCTATCGAGCACCACAGACGCCTCGCTATCATCAGCAATGGCTTTACCTGTACGGACGAGGATACGTGTCGGCACCCCTGCCGCTTTAGCCGCAAGCATATCGTCTGCTTTATCGCCCACTATCACCGACTGCGACAAATCGATTTTCAGGAATTTTGCCGCATCGAGTAGCATGCCTGGTTTTGGCTTACGGCAATCGCAATCGACTTTATATTCACCGAGACCTTTTTCATTATGGTGTGGGCAATAGTAGATACCATCGAGGTCGACACCTTTATCGGCAAAGTTCCAATCCATCCATTCGGTGAGACTGTGGAATTGGTCTTCGGTATACATGCCACGGGCAATCCCCGACTGATTGGTGACCACCACCAATTTGTATCCCATTTGTTTTAAGGCGAGGCAGGCTTCAAACACACCTTCTATATATTCAAAGTCATCCACCTGATGCACATAACCATGATCTTTGTTGATCACACCATCACGGTCTAAAAATACGGCTCGATTGACTGTACCCACAGTACTACTCCACTCACTAAAAACGGCGCTTAATGCGTAATTTCCCTATTATTCCATCCATTGCAAGAAATTGCACCGCGAAGTTGTCAGCGACATGACGGAGTTTGAACAAGTTCCGGCTTATCTCGCCCCAAGCGGGCTTCAAACAGTATTAAATCGTACTTATCCCGACGCAATTTGCCGATAAAATCGGCCGATAATGCTTTTTTAGGCTTAAGGGATGCGGTATTCAATCGAGCTTTTCCCTTTATTTGTGCTGTTTTTAACGGTAATCTTGCACGGATAACAATAAAACACCTAAAAATAGACGGTCATAATGAGTCGAACTACGCCTATAGTCCATAAAACCCGCACCCAATTAGTTGTAGAAGTGCTCAGAGAGAAAATTCTTTCGGGTGATATAGCCGCAGGGGAACCACTCAGACAAAGCGCCTTAGCCGAAGCCTTACATGTAAGCCGCATTCCCGTGAGAGAAGCCTTACTACAATTGGAGGCGGAGGGGCTGGTGAAGTTCGAACCCCATAAAGGGGCGACCGCGACCGAATTATCCGTTGAACAAGTGACTGAGCTTTTTGAATTACGCGCCATGATCGAGACCGATCTGCTCGCCAAAGCCATACCACGACTTCAAGAAGACGATTTAATCAAAGCAGAACGCGTATTGGAGCAATTGGAATCGGCCTTTAAACATGAAGATGCCGTCGCCAGTTGGAGCGAGCTAAATACACAGTTTCATACCTGTTTATATCAAGCCGCTAATCGTCCACATACGCTAGAGGTTGTCCACGGTCTCAATACTAACTGCGATAGATATATTCGTTTGCAATTGCTGCTCGCAGGAGGCATTCCCGCAGCAGAGCACGAGCACCGCGAGCTGCTCAACTATTGCAAACAAAGAGAAACAGAGAAAGCCACGGCGTTGCTGCGACATCATATTTTGCATGCCGCAATGACAATTCGGGATCTCGTCGCCAAACAGGTGGTCTAGATCACGGACTGTCATTCGTTATACCGATAAGCTTTGTTGTCGATTTGAGGCAGCACTTCAGGTTCTGCCTTTTTTATTTGAGAGAAAACACCATGCAGTACGCCACTATCACTGGCTGGGGAAAATGTGTTCCTCCCGCCACTTTGACTAACGATGATCTTGCCACTTTTATCGAAACTTCCGATGAATGGATTAAAAGCCGTACCGGGATCAGCCAGCGTCATATCAGCCATGTGAATACCTCTGAGTTAGCATCGGTTGCCGCTAAACGCGCCCTTGCTGCCGCGGGCATTGACGGCAGCGAAATTGATATGATCATTTTAGCCAGCGCCAGCCCAGATACCTTGATCCCGAATATTGCCTCCACAGTCCAGGCGAATATTGGTGCAAGTTGCGCAGCTTTCGATATCAACGCGGCCTGCAGTGGCTTTTTGTATGGCTTAGGCTTAGCCAGCTCACAGATCAAAAGTGGCCAATGCAAAAAAGTACTAGTCGTCGGTGCCGAGCGTTTATCTTTCTACCTCGATTGGTCACGCCGTGAAACCGCAGTACTGTTTGGTGATGGCGCGGGCGCAGTTGTCGTGGAAGCGACGGATGTGCCAGGCGGTGTGTTAGGCTATGAGCTGAATAACGACCCTGACGGTCGCGATATCCTAAAAGCCGGTTTTGGTACTGCGATGGATAGATTCTCTGCTGAATCTTTAGATTTTTATATTCAATTCGATGGCCAAGAAATCTTTAAACGTGCCATCAATGGTATGAATAAGTTAAGCACTCAAGTGCTGGAAAAATGTGGCGTCGATATAGATGAAGTCGACTTAGTGATCCCACACCAAGCGAACGAGCGCATTATCGATACCCTCGTTAGCCGCATGAAGATCCCTAAAGAAAAAGCCTTCGTGAACATCGCTAACTATGGCAATACCTCTGCGGCCACTATCCCCATCGCCATCTGCGATGCTTTGGAAAAAGGTTTAATTAAGCCAAATCAAACCATTCTGTCATGTGCCTTCGGTGCGGGGTTAACTTCTGCAGCGCTGCTATTGCAATGGGGCGAGCGCGTAACGCCGGTTCAAGTGAGCGATGCTCAGCTGCCACCTTGCGAGTTGAGTGGCATTGAACTGGTTAAACGTGCTGTGGATTATTTCTGTAAGTAATAAATCCCGAACACAGATAAAAGGCCATCTTCGGATGGTCTTTTACATTTTTATCTCTTCAGGTACTCGACGCATTTCATCCCAGTAAATCCCCTGCTTAAAATAGCCTGCGAGTTTTTGATTTAATTCGTTAAAACTTTTTATGGCCACCTCTTCACCACATAAGCATGACCAAACAAATCGATGGCAGTTATTGTCGAACAAATCGTATTCGCGGTATTGATAAATGGCCCGCTCGGCGCGGCTCACCACATCACTGGCAATAAGTGGTTGATGTTGATGATTACAGGCAATATAGATTTGGCTACCAGTGCGCCCCGCTAGAAACCGTTTTACCGATACCGCCCTTATCAGCCCAGAGCCATGTAGCTCGACGAGGCAATCATCAGCCAACCAAATGCCCGTATGTTCAATGACCCCAAATACATAGCAACAGACAATGCTGCCAGGCTGCGGCGAGACTTGTTTAAAGCCCTTTTGCCACTGGCTTGGCGCTGCCACCATGGCTTGGCCGCCAGTCGTTTGCCGTGGAACCTTACCTAATAAGCGGTCTCGCTCAAGCTGCTGGCGCTTTTCACGCTCATCGGCGAGCAACAACGCGCCCATCGCCGCGCTGCCTAGCCAAAGTAACGGTAATGGCATCATCATCCCCTTATGGCATCACTTATCTGTAAAAGGCATCATTAAGAAATAGCAGGTTATGAAATAGCAGGTTAAGAAATAGCAGGTTAAGAAAGTCGGATGGAGTTTGCGCCCCCTCCTTGCGCTCACCTTTGTTTAAGGCCTAATTCTTTAAACCTACAGTTCTTTAAACCCACCTTTCTTTAAACCCACAGTACTTTAAACTCACCTTTCTTTAAACCGATAGTTCTAAAGAACCATCATTCAGTCAGTATGCCTTAGCCTTTGAATTCTCAATAATAAGAGTGAAGTACAGTTCCAGTTAATTGCCAAGTTTTCCGTAAAGCTCCCCAAGCGAGATACGGGTAACTTACCTTTTAACGGGTCATTGAGCTTCTAAGGACTGCGATGTTGCAGTGTAATGGGATAAGCGTGAATTAAAGCTGAAATCGCTAGCCAGAGCACAAACTCAGCCGGCTTGATTGTGAAAGCTGAAGCCTTTATAAAAACAGGCTTCAGCTCAAACGGTGACTTTATTCGCTTCAGCAAAGTGGCATGACTCACGCTTGGTATCAGCCACGGCATCAAGGTGCACCTGATTGCACCTTGATACTAAGCCGTAAGAGTACTGCAAGATTAGAGCTTAACCAGCATTTTGCCTTTGTTTTTACCTTCAAACAGGCCGATAAACGCCTCAGCAGCTTGCTCTAGACCTTGATAAACGGTTTCTTCCGATTTTACTTTACCCGCTTGCAGCCACTGCGCCATTTGAGCGATGAATTCTTCAAACTGATCGAAGTAGTCCATCACAATAAAGCCCTGCATGGTTAACTTTTTAGTGTTGATGGCTAACAGATTACTTGGCCCTGGGACTGGTGCCTGCGCATTGTAATCGGCAATCATCCCACATACAGGAATGCGACCATATTCGTTTAGCACATTCAACGCGGCTTCGAGATGAGCGCCGCCGACATTCTCAAAATACACATCAATGCCATTAGGCGCCGCGTCGCGCAAAGCCTGAGTTAAATCAGTGACTTTTTTATAGTTAATCACGGCATCCACGCCCAAACTTTGAACCAATTCGGCCTTCTCATCCGAGCCAACCGAAGCAATCACTTTGCAGCCATTAAGCTTAGCGATTTGACAGACAACCATACCGACAGCGCCCGATGCGGCTGAAACAAACACAGTATCCGTTGGTTTTAACTTAGCGATTTGCATCAGCCCCACCCAAGCGGTTAATCCGGGCATGCCGATAACACCTAAAAAGTATTGCTCAGGAATATTCACCGCAGGTAATAAGGTGAGATCCTGCCCATCACTGATAAAGGCGCTGCGCCAACCGCTGATATGGCTCACTTTTGAACCTACTGGGAATTGTGGATTGAGTGACTCAATCACTTCGCCTATGGCCCCGCCGTCCATAACCGCATCAATCTGGAAGGGTGGAATGTAGGAATCCCTATCCATCATACGACCACGCATATAGGGATCGACTGACATCCAGGTGTTTTTAACCAGCACTTCGCCGGCTTTTAATGCGGGCAACGTCACCTCGACCTGTTTAAAGTTTGCCAGCGTCGGCATACCAACAGGGCGTGATGCTAAATGAATTTGACTGCTTATCATGGGGTTAACCTCTATTACGTCGAACACACAGCAAACAGGGAGTGGAGTGATGTGTTGTCGACAATGAACCAATTTATTAGCTTGCAAATAGTTTGCGCACAAACTGTTTGCCAATAAACTACCCACAAGTGACGCACAAATCAACCATTACGCCTAAAAATATTTTGCACGCAAACTATTTTTACAGGGTGGAATTTGTTAACATCAGCCTTCATTGTTTATTCTGGGTACGCTTTATGGCTCAAAAATTATCAGACAACGTATGCTTTGCACTGTATTCGGCGACCAACTCATTAGTGCGAGCCTTTCGTCCCATTCTTGACGAGTATGATCTCACCTACCCCCAGTACATAGTGATGCACTCACTGTGGTACGTGAACGACGTCAGCCTCAAAGAATTGTCTAACGACACGCGTTTAGATCCCAGCACCTTAACGCCAATCGTTAAACGATTGGAATTAAAAGGATTACTCACCCGTAACTTATCCGAGTTGGATGAACGTAAAAAGGTCATTTCCCTCACCGATAAGGGCCGGCAGTTACAGGAAGAAGCGACTCAACTTACGGAGAAATTGGTGGCACGCTCCAACATGAATGCCGAGCGTATCGAGGAATTACGTCGCTTATGTCTTGAATTAGAAGCCGAGTTATCAAAAGACTAGCGAACCGAATTAGCGTTATTTAGTACGCTTTTAAAGCCGCTTTTTGTTAGCACTCGACGCTAACGACATGCATCAGATTTAGAAATTCAATCTAAGAAAACAAGCTGAAGAGATTTGGGTGCAAAGGCAATCGAACGCTAACCTTTAGTGCGCTAACACACCGCTTAGCGTGAGTAAGCCAACAATTCACCCACCTTTAATTCCTCGGCGCCGCCCATGCTTGCCACCTGCGCCAATAACAGTTCGCCGCAGGCCAGTGCGTCAGTCAGGGCGCTGTGGGCGCCATATATCGGCAATCCATATCGCTCACGGCATGCCCCAAGCCTTAAGCTGCCTTCTTTAAGCACTGAGTGTTCGCGTAGCAAACGGTGTTTTTCCAGCAGTAGGGTATCAATCGCAGGCAGTACAATCGCTTGATGATAAATCGACAAGATATCTTGCTGTAAGAAACGGCAATCGAGGGGGGAATGGTGCGCAACCAACACATGACCACGGGTTTGCGCCACAAACCATGCCATTGCTTCTTCAATGGTCACCGCCTCGGTTAAATGATTATCGAGGATCCCATGAATTGTCGCACTCTGCCCCACACTACCCTGTATTTGCACCAGTTTTTGCTGCGCGCCCATCAAGGGAATCGCCCCATTTTCAATCGGCACCAACCCAATACTTAAGATTTGGTCCTGTAAGGGGTTGAGGCCTGTCATCTCCAAATCCATCGCCATCAAGGGCGCCCGGCTAATGGGTAATTCCAACAGCGGCACTAAGGATTGGTAATAGTCCTTAAATAGCCGATGCTGACAGCGTAGCGCACGCCAGCGCAGCTTTGCGTTCACCCACCAAGGCCCCATTAAAAGCTCCGCATAAATTTCATCTTCATCCCCGATTGGGCATCATGGACCACCTTAAACGCATCCCGTAGTTGATGCCTCACCAAAGAAGATAGATGGCCGGGTAACAAATAATTGCTGATCTTCAGCCCCTGCGTATGTTGGTAGCCTTGATTCGATAAACGCATATGGGCAATGAATTCATGGGCATCGGCCAAATTAAGCGCATCCTTACGATTGAGAATATTGGCGTCCATCAGCGCCCGAATTCGTTTGGCGGTATTCACTTCCTTAATCCCCGCAGACAGCGCATACACGCGGGCGATATCGTTGATTAACGCATTTCCTTTATGTTTTAAATCAATGCCTTTTACCTCACTGCCATCGCGCTCTAACACAAATTTACGAAAAAAGCCTAAGGGCGGCGACTCGACGAGGGAATTGCCCGTCATCCCCGCAAGGAAAATATCATTGTCTTTGGTTTGTGCCAGCACTTTGTCCTGTAGGGCATCAAACAGGGATTGCGGGCCAAAGACTGAACGCATATCGAAGAAAATACTCGCATGCATCAATGCCTTAGGTTCTGGCGTGACCACCCACTTTTCAAAAACCTGCTGCCATTCGTTGAGTGACATCCGCCACTGTGGATTTTGCGCCATGATATTACCGGGACAAAAAGCATAACCACATTGATCAAGCCCAGCACAAACCGCATGGGTCAAGGCATCGAAGTAGCCTTTGGCGTAGTCGTCCATTTCTTCGGCCACCAGCAGACCGTTATCTTGATCCGAACAAGCGGCTTGGTCTTGTCGCCCCTGCGAACCAAAGGCTAACCAGCAAAACGCCATCGGCGCCTCACCGAGAATTTGCTGATTTAACACAATCAAGCGCCGTGTCAGCGCATCAGTGACCGAGGTCAGTACCCGACCAATCTCCTCTGCTCTGGCATCGGCACTGATTAAATTTTGTAATAACAAGGGGATTTGTTTACTGACGCTAATGAGGCTGGCGAGATCCCGCTGCCGCTCGATTTCACCAATAAGCAGCAGGGGCTGCGAACCTTGACCGCGCAAAATGTCGGTACTGGTCACCATGCCAATGGCTTTTACTTCCTCAGTATTTTGCTCATCGATGATCGGCAAGTGATGAATGTTATGCTCACTCATCAATAACATCGCCTCGAAAATCAACGCATTGGATGAAATCGAAATCGGCGATGTGGTCATGGCTTGATGCACGGCGATTCGACCATCGAGCCCTGCGGCGAGCACCCGATTACGCAGATCTTTATCGGTTAAAATCCCTACCAGCTTATGATTGTCCGTAACCAATAAGGACGAAACCCGCGAGTTGCGCATCAAGAGCGCGGCTTGCGTGACGCTGGCATGGGCGTCGATCATAATGGGCGAAGATGACATTAAGGTACTGATTCGACTGGTGGTTGTCAGATCTTTCGCCTTAAACCGCGCCTCGTGACGTAAGCGCTTGGCAAAGGCACGGGTAAAAAATTTATCGAAGTGTCGGCTCTCGCTTCGCAGTTGATCGAACAATGCCTGCGGTAGGTGATACACCAAACTGTCTTCGAGAATAGCGACCCGGTTAACGACTTTCTCCCCAGACAACAGCGTCGAAAAGCCAAAAAACTCCCCTTCGGCGACCCTGTCCACTAGCACTCCTTCGGGATCCCGCACCTCAAAGGCGCCGCTACGCACCAGGTACAATTTCGGCGCATCGGCATCAAATTTCACAAACCCCGAGGCTTTACTGTAGTAACCAACAGTCACCGACTTAGCGCAACGTAAGATGATCTCGTTGGGCAAAGTATCGAAGGGGGCTGTGGATGTTAAAAACTGCACAACGGGTTGTAATTCGCTGGCGTTCATAGCAACACCTTATTTTAGGTGAATTTTATCCCACTATAGCGCGCCCAATTGTTGGGCCATATACGACTAAAGTCAGCCTTAAGCTTGCGCTGACTCCATAAAAACAAAAGGACGCTAATGCGTCCTTTTATCTTAATTTAGCTAAGCAAAACCCAGCAGTGATTAATGGCTGCTCGCTTCTCCCGCCCCTTTAGGGAACCGGATAGATTCAACCATATCTTGTACATGGGCAGGTGCCGCTGCGGTCACTTTACAGACGATAGCCGCCACCGCAAAGTTCACCACCATACCGACCATACCGATACCTTCTGGTGAAATACCGAGGAACCAGTTAGCCGCTACGTTAGCCGTTGGGTCCACAAACTTGAAGTAGATGATGTAACCCGCAGTGAACAGTAGACCAATCACCATACCAGCGATTGCACCTTCTTTGTTCATCGTCTTAGAGAAGATACCCATGATGATGGCTGGGAACAGAGAGGATGCCGCCAGACCGAAGGCGAACGCCACTACCGCTGCCACGAATCCTGGTGGGTTAACCCCGAAGTAACCCGCAATCACGATGCCGATACCAGCAGCCAGTCGAGCGTACATCAGCTCTTTCTTGTCAGAGATATTTGGCATCAGGTTCTTCTTCAGTAAGTCGTGTGACACTGAAGTGGAGATAACCAATAACAGACCCGCAGAGGTAGATAACGCCGCCGCTAAACCACCCGCAGCTACCAGTGCGATAACCCAAGCTGGCAGATTCGCGATTTCTGGCGTTGCTAATACGATGATATCGTTGTCGATCTTCATTTCGTTAGGGCTAGCAGCATCTTCCATTTTGCCTTTGGCATAGTAGATTTTGCCGTCGCCGTTTTTGTCATCCCATTTGATCAGACCGGTTTTTTCCCAGTTTTTGATCCAATCTGGCGCAGTTTCATAGGCAACACCCTTTTGATCTGGACCGTTAATGGTTTCGATCATATTGACGCGAGAGAATGCCGCCAATGCAGGAACAGTGGTGTACATGATGGCAATAAATACCAGCGCCCAACCAGCTGACACACGCGCATCTTTCACTTTAGGTACAGTGAAGAAACGCACGATAACGTGGGGTAAGCCCGCTGTACCCACCATCAAAGCGCCAGTAATACAGAACACGTCGATCATGCTCTTAGAACCATCGGTGTAAGGTGCAAAGCCTAGATCCGCAGACAGATTGTTCAGTTTCTCTAACAGATAGACGCCAGAATTATTCCCCGCAGCATCAAGTAACTGAGCACCGAAACCGATTTGAGGAATGATATGACCCGTCATCATCACAGATAAGAAGATAGCAGGCACCATAAAGGCGAAGATCAGTACGCAGTATTGGGCAACCTGAGTATAGGTAATCCCTTTCATACCACCGAGCACCGCGTAGAAGAACACCACAGCCATACCGATATACACGCCAGTGTCCACATCCACTTCGAGGAAGCGCGAGAATACCACGCCCACACCGCGCATTTGGCCCGCGATGTAAGTAAAGCAGATGAAGATAGCGCAAACAACCGCGACCGTACGCGCCGCTTGTGAGTAGTAACGCTCACCCACGAAATCAGGCACAGTGAACTTACCAAATTTACGTAAGTACGGCGCCATACACAGGGCTAATAATACGTAACCGCCCGTCCAGCCCATCAGGTACACACTGCCGTCATAACCGACGAAAGAAACAATACCCGCTAACGAAATAAAGGATGCCGCTGACATCCAGTCGGCTGCCGTGGCCATACCGTTCACAACGGGGTGAACACCGCCACCCGCAACATAGAACTCTTTAGTCGACCCCGCGCGGGACCAAATCGCGATCCCAATGTAGAGCGCGAACGACAGCCCCACAATCAGATAAGTTAATCCTTGTACACCCATTTCCGTTCTCCTTAGTCTTCTTGTACGTTATATTTTTTATCTAAGGCGTTGGCTTTTGCCGCGTAGACAAAAATAAGCGCAACAAAGACATACATAGATCCCTGTTGGGCAAACCAGAAACCTAACTTGAAGCCCATGAAATGGATTTCATTGAGTACATCAACCAATAGAATGCCACATCCAAATGAGACTGCGGCCCAAATAGCCAATAGGCCTAAAACGAGACGTAAATTCTCATTCCAGTAACCTTTTGCTTTATCGTTGTTTTCAAATGCCATAGCGACTCCCCTGTGCTGTTTTATTTTTAAGTCTTGTTAAATCTAGCAACAGCTGGAGTGACCACAATCAAGACCTTAGTCTAATTTGCGAAGCACCTCACATCAGAAAAAATAGAATAGTATGTAAAATCATAAAGTTAACAATGATTTTACATTTTGATGCAAAAGTTATTTTTTAAGCGGCTTAGACCAATGTCGAAGAGCCTAAGGCTAGAAACCGACAAAATGACGTGCTAGATGACAGTAAGATACGACGATAGGTAACAGTAACTGGCTGTGATATAAACAAAATATCGTACTGGATTGGAGTTAGTTGGCGGTCATAAACCCAATTGCTACAGCTCAGATGTCTCAGCAAAATGGCAAAAAATAACCCAGCATCGCTGGGTTATTGGAAAACAGATCGGCGGGTAAGTTTACGCTGCCATAAACGCAGCTATCAGTCTTTTACTTGGCGGCTAAGAATTTGACCAGCTCGGCCAATTCTTCAGGTGTATGCACCTTAGACGTCACTAAATAGCGGCCATTGACTAATAATGATGGCACCCCCTTAATACCCGATAATTCCGCCTGCGAGTCGTAATTCATCATAGTAAATTTCGCATCAACAGAGTTCATCGCCGCATCGACATCATCGGCCTTCGCGCCCTGAGCCACAAAGAAAGCTTTTACCTGTTCAGGGCGAGTAAATTGTTCACCCTTTTCATGGATTTGTTTAAAAATCGCTTCGTGCACTTGCTTGGTCATTTTCAGCTTTTGTGCAACAAAATAGGCTAATTGACTCAACTCCCACGCCGGACGTCCCGCGCCCACCGGCGTGCGCTCGAAGACCACATCCTTGCCTAAGAGTTTTACCGTGGAAGCGACAAAGGGTTCCTGCTTGTAGCAATGCGGACAGTTATAGGAGAAGAACTCACGCAGCACAGGCTTTTGTGCTTCGTTGATCCCAGCGACAGTGACATAATCCTTCCCTTCTTCAAAACTCGCCGCCTGCAGTGCAAAGCTCGCACTTAACACCAATCCACAGGCCAGCGCCGCCAAAGGTCGAACAAAATTAGTTAGGCTTTTCATATTTTCTCTTCTTATTAGTGACTGCATCATTGAATCGTAAGTCGTTTGCGACACGCACAGATCATTAAGATACCTCAAAATATGGCTAAGGTTCTTAAACATTTGTTAACAATAGGTGCTAAATCACCCACTAACAGGCCGCCAGCATCGCAAGGGGTGAAGCAAACTGATACTCAAACCCCAGCTCGCGGACTATCGCATCACCTAGAATGACTTTGCTGGCTTGTAGCTTCTCATTAAATTGCGGCGCTGCTAATCCCAAGGATTCGGCGGCGGCCACATAAAATTCACTTCTGGAAGGATGCTCTGGCGCGCAAAGATTATAGATAGCAGCGACCTTCTCTCCCTTCGCCTTTGCAGCAATAATCAAGCTCACCGCCGCGACACAGTCCTGTAAATGCACCAGATTGACCGCAACATTGCCGCCCGCCACATCGGTTTTACCGGCAAAGAAGCGCCCTGGATGACGTTTAGGTCCAACCAAGCCAGCAAAACGAACGATGCAGCTATTCGCTTGGCGAGCAAATAAGGCTTCGGCATTCAATAACACCTGTGATGAAGCCGATTCAACCTGTGCGTCCGCTTCGGTCATCGACTTGTCGAGGGAGGGATAAACGCCCGTAGTGCTAATAAACACTATGCCTTGATAGTGCCAGCCTTGGGTTAGCGCAATTAACTGCTGTAATTCTTGAAGATAGGCACTGTTGCCATGTTTTAGGCGCGGAGGAATATTGACGACGAGAAAGTCAGTCTGGAACAAGGCTTTTAAAGCCTGCGCATCTGGGAGTACATCGGCTTCATCCCCGAGTTGCAGTTGGAATCCATGGATCCCCGCCTCAGTGAGAGGCGCTAACTCCTCTGCGTGGCGTTTAGCGCCAGTGACTCGGTAACCCGCTTGCACTAACTGCTTAGCGAGGGCAAAACCAAACCAACCACAACCGACAACCGCCACACTTTTTTGATCTGCCACACTCAGCTCCATTTCCATTGACCGACACCACAAGGTATTTCGGCCAATAGCATACGGAACTCAGGTGGCGGGATTCAAGCTTGGAACGAGCTAAAATAAAAACTAATGCCTTTATCCATTTGCAAGGTGCGGATAGCGCCCTCGGTTAACTCTTCCGCGCGAATGGTTTTTTGTACTGTCACCCCTTCATCACTTAAAAAGCGTAACGAGGCCTCACTGCCATCTTCCTTACAGGCCCACACCTGCGGCTGACTCACCTCTTTGGTGGTCATGATCACCTTAGCAACAGTGTCGTCGGATAACTTGACGATAGTACCCGGCGGGTAGATACCTAAAATCTTAACCAACACCGCAATTAAGGATTCGGCATGTTTACTCGCACGATTTTTGAATAAATAGCCTAATGCCACCTGCGGTGAAGACGCCTGCTCGCCACTGAGCTGCTGATCGTAATCGTTCGCCAGACTCACTATTTGAGTGGTAATGGGGATTTTGGCGCCTGTTAATCCATCGGGAAAACCTGAACCATCAATAAACTCATGGTGGTGCAATACAATATTCAGCACTTCCTTTGGGAAGAGTCCCGAGCGATTCAGCATGTCATAGCCAAAGTTCGGGTGCATTTGCAGGTAATTGGCCTCATGGGCAGTGAGCGCGCCCCGTTTACGGCGGATCACATCGGGGACTTTGAGTTTACCTATATCGTGGAACAGGCTCCCCAAGGCAATATCGCGCAGATCCCGCGCTGGTAAGTCGAGTGCCTGACCTATCATCATGGCTAATACTGCTACCGAGATGCCGTGTTGAGTCACACTGACATCTTTTTCATCCATACCGACCAAAGTGAGGAAAGGTTTTTCGACCTCTTGCAGATGGCTGAGTAAATCCTCCACTAAGGCGGCCGACAAGCGATAAGCGCCTTCTGGGTCGCTCACCACTTTGCCATACACATTGCGACACTGGTTAACGCTCTCTAAAAAACGCTTCTGGCTTAAACGCATCGCCTTACGGGTATCGGCCTTTAAGTCACGCTCCGGTGGAGTTTCTTCAATCTCCTCGACATTTTCCTCTTCATCGGTCGATTCGAGTTCATCACTATTGCCTGAGATCAGATACACATAGGGCACGCCGAGTCCGCGGATCATCTCAATGTGAGCCGGGCTACTGATATCCACACGGTTAAATAAAAAAGGGTGATTCGTCCATGACAAAGGCAACTTGACCCTCATGCCAAGTTGAAGTTCGGAAAGTAATAATTTTCGTTGGGCTGCTTTTGCCACGCAATATGACTCCTTTCATGTACGCAAGACGCATCAAATTTTCGCTTCTTCGGTCGTACATTTAAGCTAAGTACATATAACTATAGATGATTCAACAAAATCAGTAAGCTATAAGTGAAAAAATGCTTATCAAACTGAGGGATAGTACACACAAATTATCCCTCAGTGATTAGATATTAGATAAAAAGCTGAAATTACAACGAGATGACCTTAGTCTTCTTTTACCGATGTCACAGTCTCTTTCGGCCAATCTGCGAGGTAATAGCTGAGGCGTTTTGACTTGTAGACATACAAACCCGACCAGAACAACACTAAGGCGTCGAGGGCTAGGCTCCAATGGAATAAAAATTGCCCGTGGATTAATCGCTGTGCGAGTAAGGTCGCATCGAGTAATAATAAAATCCACAATCCACATTTAAGGTGGACAAACACCGGGCGCAGCCAAGAGGGCGAGCGGCGCCGCTCCGCCAGCACCACAACATAGAGCACCACGGCGCCCAGCCCCGCCGCGAGTGCGAGTAAAAAATCAGACTTTTCGGGATAGAAGAGTCGCACTAATTCAGCTCTGTCACTGGCTTGGGTCAGAGAGGCAATAAAAATACACCAGCCACGGGCGAGAAAAGCCAAGATGGCATATAAAAATATCGGTGGTTTGATATGGCCTTTATCATCGAGCCAAGTGATGTGACTAAAATTCAATCGCAATCCATTTAGTAAAAACTAAAGCAATATAAACAAGATGGTGGCGTAACGGCTAAATTCAATGGCTAACATAAATAATTCGAGTACAGCGCTTTAGACCTAGCCATAAAAAAGCCCCGCAAGGCAGGGCTTTATCAATGAAGCGACAGCATGTTAACTATTTGCAGCCAACAAGGCTAACAACTCATCTTCACCAATCACTTTAACGCCAAGCTCCTGCGCTTTGGCAAGCTTAGAACCCGCCGCTTCACCTGCGACTAAGCAATCGGTATTTTTCGAGACACTGCCCGCCACTTTGGCACCCAAGGCCTGTAATTGCGCCTTAGCATCGTTACGGTTGAGTTGATTTAAGGTGCCCGTTAGCACCCAAGTCTGCCCCTTCAACGGCTGCTCATCTGCGCTTGGTGCCGCAATCGCAGGCCAGTTGACGCCAGCCGCAATCAAGGCATCGATCACCTCTAGGTTATGGGGCTGGGCAAAGAAATGCGCCACATGCTGAGCAACCACCTCACCAATATCTTCAACTTGAATAAGTTGCTCAATGGTGGCCACGCGCAGCGCCTCTAGGCTACCAAAGTGAGTCGCCAGGTTCGCCGCCGTGGCCTCCCCCACCTCACGAATGCCTAAGGCATAGAGGAAACGTGGCAAAGTCGTGGTTTTAGCCGCTTCAATCGCCAGCGCGAGATTGGTGGCCGACTTCATTCCCATACGGTCGAGCATGGTCATCATTGAGGCGGTGAGTTTAAATAAGTCAGCCGGGCTTTGAACCAGCTCCTTATCAATCAATTGCTCGACGATTTTATCGCCCATGCCGTCGATATCTAATGCCTTGCGGGAGGCAAAATGTTTGATCGCCTCTTTACGCTGCGCCTCACAGAATAAGCCGCCGCTACAACGGGCCACGGCTTCACCTTCTAATCGCTCAACCAAACTGCCGCAAACGGGGCAATGTTGCGGGAAGGCAATCGCCTTAGCATCTTCCGGGCGGCGCTCGGGCACTATGGCGACAATTTGCGGGATCACATCGCCGGCGCGGCGGATAATCACAGTATCGCCCACCATCACACCTAAACGCTCGATTTCATCGGCATTGTGCAAAGTCGCGTTAGACACTGTCACGCCGCCAACGAACACAGGTTTTAGACGCGCCACCGGAGTCACTGCGCCGGTGCGGCCGACCTGAAAATCCACGCCTTCGAGCAGCGTCATTTCTTCCTGTGCGGGGAACTTATAGGCAATCGCCCAACGGGGAGATTTAGCCACAAACCCTAAGGTTTGCTGCTGGGCGATATCGTTAACCTTCATCACCACGCCATCGATCTCAAACGGTAAGTCGGCGCGGCGAGTCAATATATCTTGATAGTAGGCAAACACTTGGCTGAGTTCGTCGCTGACTTTGATCTCGCTACTGACTGGCAGCCCCCAAGATTTAAGTTGCTGCAATTGCTCGTAGTGGGTCTTAGCTAATTCGTGGGACGTCGGCTCTACCACACCTAAAGCGTAGGCATAAAACGACAGCGCCCGTGACGCGGTAATTTTACTGTCGAGCTGACGTAAGCTGCCCGCCGCCGCATTACGCGGATTTACGAACAGTTTTTCATCCTTTAAGCGCGCACGCTCATTCAGCGCCTCAAACGCCGCCTTGGGCATAAAGGCTTCGCCGCGCACTTCGACCAATTCGGGATAGTTGTCACCGCGCAGTTTGAGCGGAATCGACTTAATGGTTTTAATGTTTTCGGTAATATCTTCGCCCACGGTACCATCACCCCGAGTCGCGGCGCGCTCAAGCACACCATTGCGATACAAAATACTCACCGCCAAACCATCGAGTTTCGGCTCACAACAAAAACTCACTTCGCCAACTCTGTCGCTGACACGTTTATGAAACGCGCTAAAGTCTGCCTCATCGAAGGCATTATCGAGACTTAACATAGGCTTAAGATGAGTAATTTGCTCAAACTTGGCCAGTGCCATACCGCCCACTCTTTGGGTGGGCGAGTCGGCAGCAACAAACTGAGGATACTCGGCCTCAAGTTGTTTTAGCTGCTGCATTAATCTGTCGTATTCGGAGTCGGTAATGCTTGGCGCATCATCGACATAGTAACGAATATTGTGTTCATTCAGAGATTGGCAGAGCGCCTGCATTAATGGCTGCGCATTGTGTGGCGTGACAGCTTGAGAAAGCAGTTCAGATAGGCGTTTATCGAGTTGAATGTCTTGCATATTCATTATCCAGAATTCTTAAGCATCAAAAAGTTGCAAAAAATGAGGCCGCATTTAGCGGCCCCATCTGTCTATCACCGCGGTCTCGCGGTGTTGCATTAAGCGTTTGCGCGAATGCGGTGTAAATAATCTTGCTTGGTAAACTCGCCCCAAGGTTGACGCTGACCATCGAGCACTACCGCGTCGATATCATCCGCCAATTGGCGCGCCGAGTTAAGCATGATGGAGAAGTTCATTAGCGCATCACCGTAGCAAGGCAAGGTCATAAAGAACACCACACCTTGGGTGCTGAATTGTTCCATATTGTCTGGGTCAAAAATCCCAGGTTTTACCATATTCGCAATGGAGAACAACACTTTACCATTACCAGCATTATCTACATGGCGGTGGAAAATATTCATATCGCCATATTTAAAATTAAGGGTTAAGAAGCAAGGTAACAATTCGGCGCCATTAAGCTGCTGACCTTCTTTTGCCACGACGTGCAGCACTAATACATCGCGTGGCTCGCCCAAATCATCATCAGCCTGTTCTACGGCTTGAGGTTGCTCTTCTTCATACGCCTCTTCCTCATCGAAAAGAGCGGTTTGCGTAGGCATTTGCACCTGCGCACGTTGTTCTTCGGCGGCTTTTTGCGCCACCATGGCCGCATGGGATTGCCCTACATGGGCTTGAGCGAGATTGGCAGAATGTCCTGGTAATACGGGCTCTTGGCGTGATGCTTTAGGACCTCGGTGTTGCTCTTTGGCCGTAGGGGATTGCAGACTAAAATCAGGCTGCGCCATGCTTGGCTCTTGCTTAAACAGCGGCTTAGGTTCAACTTGCACGGGTTCCACAGGTTGAGGTTGTGCTTTGGCTTCTTGCTTTAAATAAGGGTTAAACGCAGGTGCCTCTTGGGTATGGGCTTCATTCGCTTTACGGACTCTGACGGCACCAATCCCATCGGCATCGAAACCATCGGCATCAACACGCTTAGGCGCACCCTCGCCGCGTTCGGCCTGCTTTTTATAAAAATTGCCCATCGGACTATCTTTCAATGACTTAGGTTGTTGTCTTCTGATAGACCAAAATCCATGCACCAGCACAGCAACTATGGCTATGGCGCCTAAAACGAACAATACTAGTTGCAAATCTTCCATTGGTTACCCTGTCTTTCTTCTAGTTATCAAGCGTCGGCCATTGCCACCGCTTGCTCTAAATCTACTGCGACTATACGGGATACACCCGGCTCATGCATAGTCACACCGATAAGTTGATCAGCCATCTCCATCGTAATTTTGTTATGGCTGATATAGATAAACTGTACGCTCTGCGACATTTCCTTCAATAATCGGCAGAATCGTTCTACGTTGGCATCGTCTAAGGGCGCATCCACTTCGTCTAACATACAGAAGGGAGCTGGATTCAACCTGAAAATCGCGAATACCAATGATAAAGCCGTTAGGGCTTTTTCACCACCGGAAAGAAGATGGATTGTACTGTTCTTCTTACCCGGCGGCTGGGCCATGATGGTCACGCCCGTTTCTAATAAATCGTCTTCCGTCAGCGCTAAATACGCGCGTCCGCCACCGAATACCTTAGGGAATAAACGCCCTAGATCTTCGTTTACCGCATCAAATGTGGTCTTAAAGCGAGTGCGGGTCTCCTTATCGATTTTCCGAATGGCTTCCTCTAGCGTGGCCAGACCGTTGTTTAGATCTTCATCTTGATGATCCAAATAGGATTTTCGCTCACTTTGTTGTTCGAATTCTTCGATCGCCGCGAGGTTTATCGCCCCTAAGCGAATAATTTTTTGGCGGATCTGATCCAAATCACGCTGCCACTTGTCGGGATGTCCATCCGCAGGCAGGGAATCGACAATCTGGGCGAGCACAATTTGTTGCTCTGACAGTGCCGCTAATTGGCTATCAGCCTGCCCTTTTAATCCCTCACGACGTAACTTTAACGTGCTGAGGCTTTGAGTCAAGCCCTCAAGCTTACCAAGCTCTTGTTTTTGCTTTAATCCTATACTGTTTAGCGTTTCAGTGAGCGAACTTTGTTGCGACCTGAGGCTTTTAAGTGCCTGTTGCTGACTCTGCTGTTGATTGAGTAACTGCGCCAGTTGTTCGCTGAGCTGCGCCGTTTGCTGATCGCCCTCTTGTGCCGCTACGTTGGCAAGTTGGGCTGACAGTGTTTCCTTTGAGTGGACTAATTCACTGACACGTACACGCTGTAATTCAATTTGTTCTGTGCTCACCGCCATCCGAGTGGTGACCGATTGCAGACTGGCATTGAGGCTCGCTAAGCGCCGCTCCGCATCACCAATCTGCGCCTTCAAGGCTTGATGACGTGCCATATCCCCTTGCGCATCTTGGCTTTGTTGCTGTTGCTTCTCAAGGCTGACCTCCAGCGCCTCTGCCAGTTCATCCTCTTGCTCCGCAAGCAGCATTAACTGCTCGGCAAGCTCGGCTAACTCGGCCTGGGTTCGGGCAACGGTTTCTGCTAGTTGCTCCCGTTTAGCTTCACGCTGTTTGGCCTGCGCCTGTGCATTATTAAGCTGGGTAGATTTGGTGGCTTTATCCAGCTGCAACTGGTGTAAGCGTTTAGTGCCTTGACTTAAGCTGTCACGCACCTGGGTTAATTGCTGCGCTAATTCATCAAGCTTTGCCTGCTGTATGGCCTTCGCCTGCTCACACTCGGCGATAGCCTCGCTCAGCTGGGTTTGTTCTTTACTCAATTGCACTAACGATTGGCTATTGTCTTGTTTGGCAATCAAAAAACCTTTGCCGAGCAGATAACCGTCGGCGGTGACTATTCGCTCATCGGCCGCCAAGCTCGGCAGCAGTGCTTGCGCGCTGGCCAGATTATCGGCCCATTTGAGTCCCTTAAGCCAAGGGGCAAGGTTCAATTTAGCACCTAAGATGGGAGAGCCATCGAGATGCGCATCCGCCACCAAGGCCGCATCGGCATAAAACCCTATCTCATTGGCGTTAACACCAACGGGCAGCGTCATCAATCCCTGCAATGCAAGCTCTGCCGCGGCTTCCCAGCCGTTTTCGACTTGAATGCTTTGCCACAGCTGCGGCTTATCACTTAACTCTTCTTGTTTCGCGAGCCATTGTTCAACCAGTTCGAAGCGTGCCCGCATCGAGGTTAAACGTTGCGATAATTGCTCAAACTCACCGCGTGCTAAATCTAACGCGTGAGTATCGGCAGCCAGAGTGGATTCAAACTCTTGATTGATTTCAACTTGTTCAGCTAATACTTGCTCTAACTGGGCAATCTCGTCATTGAGTGATGCGCTGTTATCTTCGAGGGCATGCGCATTAAGCGAGGCCAACTCTTGTTGTTGCTCTTGGTGTAACTGGATTTTATGGGTATTTAATTGCTGCTGATGAGCCTGTTTGCTGCGGTGTAATTCTAATTGCAGTTTATGCTGAGCGACGGCCGCCGCCAGCATTCTGGCGCTTTCAGTTTGCGCCTCACTGCGCGAAACACTCATTTCCCACTGGGCTTGCAGCTCATCCATCATTTCTTGCTGCAAATCATGTTGCGGCGCAAGTTTGCTAAGCTCAGCCTCAAGCGCTTGAAAGCTGGCCTGGTAAGCGGCTAATTTGGCTTGGTTTTGAATGATTTGCTCACTCAATTGCTCGAGCTGAGTATGCAACTGGGCGTCGCGCTGCTTTTGGCTCTGTAACTGTTGCTCAAGCTTGGCGATTTCGGTACCGGTCAGGTAATAGGCTTCGACCGCCTGCTGCTCCTGCTCGGCTAACTGCGAAAGTGTGAGTTGCAGCTCAGTGCTTTCTAACTCGCCGGTTTGCGCTAAGGACTGGGCCGCTGCTTGTTGCAGCTCGAGTGAGCTAATCTGCTCCGATAAACTCGCCATTTGGCTCTGCAGCTCTTGATAGCGCATCACCAGCAGCTCGGCATGGGTTTTACGCTCTGCTTGTTTCAGCTCACGATATTGCTTCGCCGCCTTGGCCTGCTGACTGAGTTTTTCCAGCTGTTTGGCTAACTCGCTGCGAATATCCCCTAAACGCTCCAAGTTTTCGCGGGTATGACGGATACGGTTTTCCGTTTCACGCCGCCGTTCTTTATAGCGGGAAATCCCCGCCGCTTCTTCAATAAAAGTCCGTAAATCTTGAGGTTTAGATTCGATTAAACGTGAAATCGTGCCCTGTTCGATAATGGCGTAACTGCGCGGCCCAAGCCCGGTGCCCATAAACAGATCGGTGATGTCTTTACGGCGACATTTTTGGCCGTTGAGAAAATACCAAGACTCGCCGTCACGGCTCACCTGACGTTTTACCGAAATTTCTTCATAACTGGCGTATTGGCCCGCAAGGCGGCCCTCTTTATTTTCAAACACCAGTTCAACGCCCGCCACAGACACGGGTTTACGGGCGCTGGAGCCGTTAAAAATCACGTCACTCATGGAGTCGCCGCGCAAATGCTTTGCCGAGCTTTCGCCCAGCACCCAACGCACGGCGTCAATCACGTTGGACTTACCGCAACCATTTGGGCCAATAATGGCGCTTAATGCCTGTAAAAACGGAATTTTGGTGGGATCGACAAACGACTTAAAGCCGGCAAGTTTTATTTGTTTTAATCTCATGGTGCCAGTTAGCGCGTCTCAGTATAAAAAGCCATCAGGGCGATGGCCAATAGGGATGCAGGCCAATATTAGCCCGAGTCGTGTCATAGAATTCTGAGGCCAACTTTAGCAAAGCAGGCAGTATTTTGTAACGCTTTTTATTGAATTCATATGGCTTTTAGCTTGTCATCTCGCGACGAGTTGATCACAATCGCACTTATCTGTATCTCACGCTGTATCTCAACTTTTTTGGAATGACGATATGACACAGAAATCCTCCTCCCCTTCGCAGGGTAAAAGTGGTGTGAATTATTTTCTCGATGGCTTTGGTTTAATCAAACGTAAAGGCCTGCGCAC
Source organism: Shewanella mangrovisoli (assembly GCF_019457635.1). NCBI lineage: Bacteria > Pseudomonadati > Pseudomonadota > Gammaproteobacteria > Alteromonadales > Shewanellaceae > Shewanella > Shewanella mangrovisoli. Next base: position 1,832,457 of record NZ_CP080412.1, on the reverse strand, counting down.
CTTTGTATTTATTCCCTTAATGATCAACCTAGTGCTGTTTGCGGCTGTTATCTATGTGGCGATTGGGCAGCTCGATGTGCTCTTCACTTGGATGAATGCCCAGCTCCCCGAATACTTAAGTTGGCTTAACTTTTTGCTCTGGCCGTTAGCGGTGACCACTATGTTGGTGATGCTGGCGTTTGTTTTTAGTTCGGTAATGAACTGGCTGGCCGCGCCCTTTAATGGTTTGCTGGCCGAAAAAGTCGAGCAGTTATTGACTGGCAAACCGATGAATACGGGCTCGGGCATGGATATAGTCAAAGACTTACCACGCATTCTTGGCCGTGAATGGATCAAACTCAAATACTATTTGCCCCGTGCGCTGGTATTTTTGCTGCTGTTTTTAGTGCCCATGGTGGGGCAAACCTTAGCGCCAATTTTGTGGTTTTTATTCAGCGCTTGGATGATGGCGATTCAATACTGCGACTATCCCTTTGATAACCACAAGGTGAGCTTCAAGGATATGCGCTTTGCCCTTAATCAAACCCGCGGCACCAGCTTTACCTTTGGCGCGACTGTGACCCTGTTTTCGATGATCCCTGTGGTGAACTTTATCGTCATGCCAGTCGCGATTTGTGGTGCCACCGCTATGTGGGTCGATAAGTACCGCGAAGCTTACCGTAATCCTGTGGTTTCTCCCGAATAATCCCCCCAACGCACTGGATGCCCGCCATCCAGTGCCGCCTTAGTTTTCAGCTATTTTTAATACAATTCTTGTAACAATTGCCCACTCTTGTTAACGCGCAATTTCTGGCACACTGCGCGCCATTTCAGAATGATTTGGGCCTTGTTGTTGAAGACGTTTCTCCCCTTAGTGTTAGCAACTGCGGTATTTCTCAGTTCGCCAAGCTTGGCGGGCTCAGCCAGCCAATTTCAATTAACGATCCCGACCTTAGAAGATGCCGCCAATATTGATGGCGAATTTGATGAGGCGGTGTGGCAGCACGCGGCGCAGGTCGAGCTACGCTATGAAACTCAGCCCAGTGAAAACACGGCGGCGCCGGTTTACACCGAGGCCAGAATTTACGCGACCCAAACCAGCCTATTTGTGGCCTTTACCGCTAAAGACAGTCAACCACAACATATTCGCGCCACGCTCAAGGACAGGGATAATCTCTGGAGCGACGATCTAGTAGGGATCAAGCTCGATACCTTTAACAACGCGCGTTTGGCCTATCAGTTTTTTATCAACCCACTGGGCGTGCAACTAGACTCGATAGAGAATGAGCTCACGGGCGAAGAGAGCGAAGCTTGGGATGGCATTTGGAAAACCGCCGGTAAAATCACCGCCGAGGGTTATCAAGTCGAAGTCGAGTTGCCATTACGACTATTTAACTTTGACGATAAAAAGCCCGTTCAAGAATGGGGATTTGAGCTGATCCGCTACTATCCACGCAATGAAAATCATCGCATCTCCACCCATAAAATCGATCGTAACATCAGTTGCCAGTTATGCCAGCTCGGCGTCGCCACGGGCTTAGCCTCCGCCAAGCAAGGACAAGATCTGCAAATTACCCCCTCCTTTGTCGCCAATCGCAATGAGCAAAAAAGCGCAAATGGCTGGCAAACCGAGAGCAACTATGAACCTGGGCTCGATTTGCGCTGGGGCATTAACTCACGCACCTTGCTAAATGCCACCATTAATCCCGATTTTTCCCAGGTGGAGTCCGATGCTGGACAGCTCGATATCAACAGCACTTTTGCGCTGTTTTTTGATGAGAAACGCCCCTTCTTCCTCGACAATAAAGACTACTTCGATACCCAAGTGAATCTGCTGCATACCCGCAATATTATATCGCCGGACTATGGGCTAAAACTCACCAGCCAAACCGAACAACACACTTGGGCATTGCTGGCCGCCAATGACAGCCAAACGACCTTTTTGATGCCGGGGAATTTAAGTTCTGAGGTCACCTCCTTAGCGAAAGAAAGCCTTAACCTTGCGGCGCGTTACCGCTTCGATATGGATAAAACCTTCTCCTTTGGGGGGCTTATCACGGCAAAGAGCAGTGCCGACAATCAACTAACAGCATTTGCCGCGCAAAATGATTACCACAATTATGTCATGAGCTTAGATGCGAAATACCAACCGACAGCCCAGGACATCTTTACCGCTCAGGTGGCCTATTCGCAGACACGTTACCCTACTGCCCTATATCAACAGTTTTGCGGCAATGTGGAGGGAGAACTGACAGAAGGGCTACTCTGTGGCCAAACGCCGTTAAGCTGTGAGCTCGGCCAATGCCAAGTGAATGAGCAAGTGTTACGTAGCCAATCGGATCGGGATTTCAGTGGCGCCCTGTATCAACTGACCTACGAACACAACGCCCGCGATTGGTTCGCCTACGGCGAGTACCACGATGTGTCCCCCGATTTTCGCGCCGATTTAGGCTTTGTGGAAAAAATTGATTACCGCACCTTGATGGCAGGTGGTGGCTTAATTTGGTATCCCGAAACCATATTTAACAAGATTAAATTCGGTGGCGACTGGGATATCACCCAAAATCAAGCCGGGGAACAGCTCGAGCAAGAGTTTGAAATCTTTTGGGAAATGTATGGCGCGCTGCAGAGCGAGCTATCTTTTGGGATAGAAACCCGTGAACGCGTCGGCCCACGCCATGACAGCGCGCAACTGGCGGTGTTAGGTAACAGCAATCAATACCAAGAAACCCAAGGCTGGCTTTACGGCGCGATTACGCCCACCTCTGTCCTCAGCCTTGAGCTGGAGATCCATTACGGCGATGAGATTGACTTCCTCAACGATCGCCTAGGCACAAAAACCTTAATCAATCCGATGTTCAAATGGAAAATAGCCAACGGCCTGTCGGTAGATGTTTCCCATCAATATCAGCATATGGAAGTCGAGCAGGATAAACTCTTTACCGCAAATCTCTCGGATGTACGCCTGCACTGGCAACTGAGTCTGCACAGCTTTATTCGCCTATCGAGCATTTACACCCAAATCGAGCGTAATCTTGCGCAGTATTTGTATTCGACGCCCGATAGCGAAGCGGCACACTTAGGGAATGAAATCCTCTACGGCTACAAACTCAATCCCCAGAGCGTGTTCTATTTGGGCTATTCCGACAGTCTAACCTCGGATGATGAGCTCACGCGGCTCACTCGGGATGAGAAGACCTATTTTATGAAGCTAAGCTATGCCTGGTTGCTCTAGGCAGAAAGATTTTGCATCAAGCCCACAATAAGACTTGTGGGCTTAAATCGAGATTCTAACTAAGACTCATAAATACCCAATAAGCTTGGGCTGGGAAGCGTAATCCCGATTGCGTTGAGCTCCGCGCCCCAATGTCGCAGCAGCGCAATATACGCCTGCTCAAAGGGATAGCGTGGCTCAGGGAATGCCCACTCAGAGGGAAAACACCACTCATCCTCGCTCTCATCAATCGCTAAATAGGCGGCGAAATCATGCTTTGTCTCGCTCAGCGCAGCGATTAAATTTGTCGCCATTGCAGACCTGTGGGCAGAGGTAAATCCCAGCTGTCCACCAAACTCATCAAACACATAAGCATCGTACAACGCTTGCAGCTGCGCGGGATCTAAAGGATCGTAGCGATTGAGTATTTCCCCGAGCGTTTCCTCACGGTCATAACAATTAAAGGCGCCAAGAAACCAACCAGGATTGGGATGAAACGGAATATCCGAATCAGGGTGAAGAAGCGTCATGATGGCATGTTCTCGCATTGCAACTGAGGCTTTAAAAAAGTGCTTTTAAGGCAGCTCACAGCCTTATCTGAGTAAAGGCATTTTCGGTTAAGGTGCCGCATCGAGCCGTTTAATCAATATGCTGATATAAAAGCGAAGGCCCCATTGCTGGTAATGGGGCCTGAGTCGATTTAGCGTTTTTGCAAAATCACGCTACCGATGGAGTAACCCGCACCAAAGGAGCTTAATAGCCCTAAATCTCCCGCGTTAAAGTCAGCGGAATATTTATGGAAGGCAATCACAGAGCCGGCGGAGGCGGTATTGGCATACTCGTCGAGCACCACGGGCGCTTGCTCTGGCGTTACCTCATCCCCTAGCAGTTTTTTCACCACAAATTGGTTCATGTTGATGTTGGCTTGATGCAACCACAAACGTTTAAAGGACTGTGGTGTGAGGGATTGCTCGGCCAGATGCTCGTCTAAATGCTGATAAATCATCGGCAACAGCTCTTTAAAGACTTTACGCCCCTGTTGGTGGAATAACTTATCCGCCTGATGTGCCGAACTTGGATCGCAACGATTTAAAAAACCGAAATTACTGCGAATATTGTTCGAGTAGTCAGTAAAGCAACGGCTCGAAACAATGTTAAAACCCTTATTGGCGGCCACTAGGCTTTGCTCTTCGAGCACCATAGCAGTCGCTACATCACCGAAGATAAAGTGACTGTCACGGTCACGGTAGTTCACCTGCGCCGAACAAATTTCGGGGTTAATCACTAACACCCGTGAAGCAGAGCCCGTCGCAATCGCATTGGCGGCGGCCACAATGGCAAAGGTGGCCGAAGAACAGGCGACCTGCATATCGTAGCCATAGCCACGGGTACCGAGTGCCCGCTGGATTTCAATCGCCATCGCCGGATAAGCGCGCTGCGTATAAGCACAGGCAACGATCACTAAATCGATTTGCTCGGCCTTCACATCCGCTTGCTTAAGCGCCATCACTGCCGCCTCAACCCCAATTTCGGCCTGCATGGATAACTCGTCACTGCTGCGCTCAGGAATAAGCGGCATCATGATTTCAGGATCGAGAATACCGTCTTTAACCATCACATATCTGTGTTTGATGCCCGAGGCCTTCTCGATAAACTCACTGGAGGAATAAGACAGCGGTTCAACATGGCCCTGCTCAATTAATCCTGCATTTTCAAGGTTAAACATATCGACATAAGCGTTGAAGCTCTCCACCAAAGCTTCATTAGAAATACTGTGTGGCGGCGTAAATAAACCGCTGCCAGAAATAACGACCTGTTTCATAGGTGCTCCGAACGGGTGCTTGTTGTAAGGTGAGCAGACGTCGCATTATTCTGTGTTGGCACGGCGGCCAATGCGTGTTCAGCCTGTGCCTGTTGCTGCTCTAATTGTTGCTTTTTATGCATTTGCGCTAAGTCTATCACGACTGTGGAAGATATTTTATCTTGGATCCCCTGCCGATTGGCATCCCAAAATATCTGCATAAAGCCCAGTAAGCCCGTCGTGAAGCCCGCCGCATAACCGCCATAACGGCCAAATGCTCCCCAAAGGCTGATTTTAGCGCCATCGAGTTGGATAACGCGGATGCCTAAGAGTTTCTTACCTAAGGTCTGACCATCAAATTTGGCGGTAAACACAGTGAAGTAAAATGCTGCCCAGCCAAAACCTAAGCCCATATCGCTCATAAAGCCTTTGATCCACGCCAGCACACTGCGGGTGTCACTCTCTTCTTCATCATCGACTTCACTGTTAGGGCTTTCGGTTTGATGCAAAGGATTGAGGTTGGTGTCAGGACCTAAGGGAGCATTTTCAATTGCCGCTCGATTATCGATTTGAGCGTTGGCTAATCCATCGGTTTGCGGTTCAGATACGAGAACGGCATCAAGCTTGCCATCAGACGACTGATTGGGCTTTGACGACGGTGATAATGTGCTTGAATCCTTTGTTGAATTTTTAGCTAATCCCTTGGTGGAGTCTAGGGTGACTTCAAGCCCTTTCACCTCAGGCCAGAGGCTGCCAGCCATAATTTCATCGCGTAACTGCGTTTTATCGGCCTCGGATAAATCCGAGCTTTCTAAAGTATCTAGTACCATATCGCGGCGCTCAGCTGCCGACATTCCCTCCATGGGCACATTCTCGAGTGTCTGAGTGTCGAGCGTCTGTTGCAAAGAATGGATCTGTTCACGGGCACAATCGGTATTTTCACAGAGTCCGAGGGAGACAAGATCTGGAATCGCCTTAACAACAGCATTGATATCCTGGGGCGCGGAGACCTTTTCGCGGGAAGTTTTACTCGATTGATGGAAATTCCACAAATTCCCCGCCGAGCTAAAGAGCATCAACCCCAGCATGGCCGCATACAGGCCCCATTTGAGTAAGCGACCAAACTGTCGACTGCGTTTCTCGATATAAATAATCCCCACCACCAGCAGAACAAACAGCCAATCCATTTGTTCGGCTAAAATAGTGATAAATAAACCGTCGATTAACATCGCCAGTGCCCGCTTAAATGGCGTGGCTAACGGGGTATAAAGTACCGATTCGGCAATAGTGAATGCCTTAGGGGTGACCATAGTTCTTGGATCTTTGCCCAAGTCAGTTTGTTGTTGCTTCATAGTGTGGCAATCCGATTTCGATAGACGTTTTATAAGTGAAACATCAAGTGGTTATTCTTATTTACAGGTTATTTTTTATTGATGTTAGCAAGAGGTTAACACAGTTAAACCCACTGCCAATTGGGCTTTGCGAATAACAGGATTATCTTTAATAACCAAATCGAATAAAGAAGAACAAACAATCACTTCTAAATGCGCCACAGGCGATTATGATTCAATAGTGCAAACATAGGAGCAAGCAATCCATGAGCAAAATTTTCGAAGACAATTCATATACTATTGGCAATACCCCGTTAGTGCGTTTAAACCGCGTAAGCCAAGGTAAAGTGCTGGCAAAGGTCGAAGCACGTAATCCAAGTTTCAGTGTCAAATGCCGTATCGGTGCCAATATGATTTGGGATGCCGAGAAAAAAGGCCTGCTCACCAAAGATCACGAACTGATTGAGCCAACTTCAGGTAATACCGGGATTGCCTTAGCCTATGTGGCGGCCGCCCGTGGTTACAAGCTGACGTTAACTATGCCAAACACGATGAGCTTAGAGCGTCGTAAACTGCTTAAAGCCTTAGGTGCGAACCTAGTGCTGACCGAAGGCGCAAAAGGCATGAAAGGTGCTATCGATAAAGCGGAAGAAATCCGTCAATCGGCGCCTGAAAAATACATTATGCTGCAGCAGTTTAATAACCCTGCAAACCCTGAAATCCATGAAAAAACCACAGGTCCAGAGATTTGGAACGATACCGATGGTGCTGTGGATGTGTTTGTTGCTGGCGTAGGTACTGGCGGTACCATCACAGGCGTGAGCCGTTACTTGAAGAAAGTCGCTGGCAAAGCCATTACTTCTGTTGCGGTAGAACCCGCTGATTCACCGGTTATTACCCAAACCTTAGCGGGATTACCAGTGCAACCAGGCCCGCACAAAATTCAAGGTATTGGCGCAGGTTTTATCCCTGGCAACTTAGATCTTGAGTTAATCGATCGCGTTGAAACCGTCACCAACGATGAAGCCATTGACATGGCGCGCCGCTTAATGCAAGAAGAAGGCATTTTAGTCGGTATTTCTTCTGGTGCTGCAGTGGTTGCGGCGAACCGCATCGCGGCTCTGCCTGAGTTTGCGGATAAAAACATTGTGGTTATCCTGCCTTCGGCTGCCGAGCGTTACTTATCTTCTGTACTCTTCCAAGGCCAGTTTGGCGACGAAGAGAACATTCAGTAATAAGTCGATTCGTCCGGCTAAAAATACCCAGCATTGTCTGGGTATTTTTATGGCCGAAATTTATGGGTAAACACGATTAACACCGCTTTCCTCTCCAAGATCCGCATTTATTCACTAAGTTGGAGCTAGTTCATAGTTTTCCACCGCCGCTCTGACTTTTGCCGTTAACTTCGCTATAAAGATTGTATTCCTTTGTAAACTCAGCCAATTTATGTCCTTCTACCACACCCCGAAAGCCTTAAGCGCCTTCGATGCCAAATTTGAGGCGCAAAAAATCGCCTTTGGCCCCATTAGTTTTCAGGTTGCCCATTGCCTGCTGAAATTTGAAGTATTAGCCACCATTGACCAAGCTGGCGAACAAGGGCTGAGCATTGCCCAACTCGCGCAAACCAGCGTGTTAAACGAGTATGCCCTTGGCGTGTTACTCGATATGGGACTGAGCATGGGGCTGGTATGGCTCAATGGTGATGCCTATGTGCTCGATAAAACAGGCTATTTTTTACTGCACGATGATATGGCGGCCATTAACCTCAATTTTGTGCAAGACGTGTGTTATCAGGGACTGTTTCAACTCGATAAGGCGCTAGTCGCGGGTAAACCCTCTGGCTTAGCGGTATTTGGTGATTGGCAGACAATTTACCCCGCCCTTAAGGATTTACCTGCTCAGGCTAAGGCCAGCTGGTTTGCCTTCGATCACTATTATTCTGATCATGCTTTTCCACAGATTTTACCCTTAGTATTTGCCCATTCTCCCAAACACTTAGTCGATATAGGCGGAAATACGGGTAAATGGGCGCTAAGCTGCTGCGAGTTTAATCCAGAGGTTGAAGTCACCCTGATGGACTTCCCCGGCCAATTAGCCGTAGCTAAAGACAATGCCGCCAAGCATGGCTTTGCCGAGCGGATCCACACCTTTGCCACCGATTTGCTCGATGAATCACGCCCCTTTGTCGAAGGCGCCGATACCTATTGGATGAGCCAGTTCCTAGACTGCTTCTCTCAGGAACAAATCCTCAGCATCTTGCAACGCACCGCTCAGGCGATGACGCCAAACAGTCAGTTGTTCATTGTCGAAACCTTCTGGGACAGACAACCCTCTGCCGCCTCAGCCTATTGCGTCAATGCGACAAGCTTGTATTTTACTGCGATGGCCAATGGTAATAGCCGAATGTACCACTCTAAGGACTTGATAAAGTTACTACATCAAGCGGGCTTATACGTCGATGAAGACACTGACAACCTTGGTCTTGGGCATACTTTACTGCGCTGTAAACGCAAACCCTAAAGATTAATAAAATTTGAACCTAAGAATAAAATTAATCAATTTTATTTATCACGCTCTCAGCCATACACTGACATTAACAGATAGACACATCGAATTAATGTCAGTGTTGAGAGGTAACAAACATGACTTCAAAACGTAAACGCTGGACAGCACAGGCAGCAAAATTACCTAGCCCCATGGGCGGACTCGCCCTCGCGATTGCAAGCTTAGGTTGGACCTGGGAGAGTGTAATGCCCTCACTCAATGGTTGGAGCCAACTGACAGGTGCGGCCATAGCCTCAGTCTTACTCATGCTGCTGGCTGCAAAATTTGTTCTGCATCCCTCAGTGCTGAAGAACGAACTCAGCCATCCAGTTGTTGGTAGCGTGATCCCAACATTCGCCATGGCGTTAATGGTGGTCTCGAACCTACTCGGCCACTATTTTCCCCATGCAGGCTTAACCCTGTGGCTAGCGGCCATTGTTATCCATGTCATCTTTTTAGGCGCCTTTATCTATTACCGCGCTATCGACTTCAAGCTCGAACACATGGTGCCGAGCTGGTTTGTGCCACCTATTGGCATCATAGTGGCGGCAGTAACCTTCCCCAGTAATGGTGCGCCTTGGTTAGTGAACTTGATCCTAGCCTTCGGCATGCTCGCATATTTAGTCATGCTGCCATTGATGCTCTATCGATTAATCTTCTGTCAGGCCGTGCCCGATGCGGCTAAACCCACCATTGCCATCCTCGCCGCGCCAGCCAGTTTATCCTTAGCGGGCTACTTAACTGTGTGCGATCAACCTTCGATTGCCTTGGTCGCCGTATTGGCCAGTATTGCAGTATTGATGACAGCAGTGATTTATCTCGCTTTTTTCCATCTGCTCAAATTGCCCTTTAGCCCAGGCTATGCTGCGTTCACCTTTCCCATGGTGATCGGCGCGACGGCACTGTTTAAAACCGCCCACTGGCTCGCGCAATTTAGTCAAATGAGCGACCTCACTCAGTGGGTAAGGTTACTTGCGGACTTCGAACTCGGTGTTGCAACCATAGTCGTTTGTTATGTCGCACTCAGGTATTTAACTCATTATCTACCTAATCCTACTCACATAACAGATAACGCCACTACAGTTTAACCTACTCATAAGTATTAAAAACGCTTAGTATCGGGTGTCTATAAAACATTCAAATCTCATTTCACAAAATATTTGTATGACAAAAGAAGTGAATTTAAATTCACTTCTTTTGTCTAGTTAAATGCATTTTGCTAAAAAATCCCCATAAAATAGTTAGCTTAAATTGAAAACACTGAATACTTAAAACTCATTGAATAAAAGATATTCAAAAACTAGTTAATAACCGTACAGCATCTACTGATTTAAGCTATTTTTAATACGGCGCCAATAAAAATACAGTATTCAAAACCGTATAAACGCTGAGCTTAAATAAAAATCTAAATATACAAAAAAAGTATGATTATTTTATTCTTACAAAAACTTTCAACTTTTACAAGTTTAGAACAATTAATCAATATACATTCAAACTTACTGCTGGTTTTATTGCCATAATTGGTTTTAAACATCTAAAAACCGCTAACACACTCATAAACAAAACCAACAAAAAACATTTAATTAACAATTTATGGTTAGGCATTGCAACTTACGCAAATTTACACTGTTGCACTTGTTATTTTCTTGTGGTTATATCTTGAGCCTAATTAAATAGGGCTCTATTTCTTACAACGTTCCGTATTTAATTAAAATAACAATTAAACAAATAACAAGTGTTAAGGGAGAATGATATGCGCGCTAATTCGACATTAGCCAAAGCGGTTCGCTTTGCGTTAATTGGTGGTGCCACAACAGCAGCTTTATCTAGTACTGTTGTTTATGCTGCAGAGGATAACGCTAAGGTAGAACGTATTGAAGTAACAGGTTCCCGCATTCAAAGAACTGATATGGAATCAGCGTTACCTGTTACTGTTTTATCGGCTGAAGATATTGCCAAAACAGGTTTAAGTGATGTTTCTGCTGTTTTAGCACAAATGCCATTTAACACTGCTGGTAGTTTTATTAGTGATGCTGGTAGCTCTGCCAGTAACCATGCCAGTTCAGGTATGCGTGGTTTAGGTTCGAACCGTACGTTAACCTTAATCAACGGTCGCCGTATTGCGCCATCTGCAACCTTTGGTGGTGATGCTACTAACCTCAATTTAATTCCAATGGATGCAATCGAGCGTATTGAAATTTTACGTGACGGTGCATCAGCAATTTATGGTTCAGATGCTATCGGTGGTGTAATCAACATCATCCTTAAGAAGACTTTTGACGGTTTAGCATTCGATGCCAAATTTGGTAGCCCGACTCAAGGTGGAAGAGACGAAAAGTCAGCTTCTGTCACTTTCGGTAATACCAGTGATAAAAGCAGCAGCTTAGTGATCATCGAGCATAAACAATTTGATCCACTGCAAGGCGGTCAACGTCCTCATTTAACCGCGAACTGGGACAAGAAATACGGCCGTAGTGGCTTATATGCGCCAGAAGGCACATATCGTCCAGTTGAATCTCGTCCAGTGAAAGGCGCAGATGGTACCTTCGGCACCCCAGTCTACACTGGCTTACAGGTTCCAGGTAAAGATTGTCCAGCCGATCGCATTGTAACCACCAAAGACGGTTCAGCTTGTGGTTTCAACCAGTTTGATGGTACTGACTATTTGCCAGATCAAACAAAAGACTCTGTATTCTCTAATATGACTTACCGTATTACTGATGAATTAGAGTGGTTTGGTCAAGCTATCGTAATGCGTGATAAATCCATCACGTCTTCTACCGCGCTGTGGACTCCTAACCTATACATGGCGGCAGATAACCCATTAAACCCAACATTCGGCACAGCGAATGCTTCAGAAGTTCAAGCTTATCATCGCTTGAAGGGCGTAGCTGATCGTAAGACTGAATTCGACTCAAACGTTGTAGACATTGTCACAGGTCTAAACCTTGAGTTAGATGCAGGCTCTCTGAGCTGGTACGTACAATACTCAGATCAAATCGTAAACATTGAAACTGACTCTTACGTATTCGAAGATAAGTTACAAGAAGCGGTTGATAAAGGTCTATACAACCCATTTGTTGAGGGTGGTAATGCGACCCAAGAAACTTTAGATACTTTCTTGCATACAGCGACTCGTAAAGCAACATCTAACACTACTGGTACAGGATTATCATGGGCCGCACTGGCTCCTATCTCCTTACCAGGTGGTGACTTAGGTTACGCTGTGGGTATGGAATACCAAAAAATCGAATACAAAGATACCCGTGATGCTCAACAAGCAGCTGGTAATGTATTAGGAACTTACGGTGGTGATTCTGCTGGTGATAGAAGCTACAAAGCAGCATTCGTTGAATTAGAACTACCAGTTTTAGATCACTTGAATGTGAAACTCGCTAGCCGTTACGACCAATATAGCTTGCCTGATGTTGGCCAGCTTTCTAGCTCAGTTAACGTCCGTTACGAAGCCTTAGATAACTTAGTGTTACGTGCATCTTACGGTCAAGGTTTCAGAGCTCCATCACTGGATGACCTGTTAGGCAAACCTGCGACTAGTTACGACAGAATCACAGACACCACTCTGTGTCAAAGTCTGCCTGCAGATCAAAAAGACAATCCAGCCTGTGAAGATAACCAGTACCTACGTAAGAGTTCAGGTAATAAAGACCTAGACCCAGAGAAATCTGCTCAGTACTCTTTCGGTGCAGTATGGAATATTACTGAAAACATTGACTTAGTTGTTGACTACTACAACATCGAAATCACTGACCAAGTAAGCTATATCGATGCACAAACTATCGTTGATTTAGAAGCAATTGGTGGTTTAGGTGCTTATGACCCTAACTACATCTACGTTAAACGTAAAGCTGACGGCACCATCGATGAAATTGGCGCTGGTAACATCAACATGGATGGCGTACAAACCTCAGGTCTTGACGTGTCATTCACATCAAACTTCGATTTTGCTGAATTTGGTGCATTTAAGTTTGCGGTTGAAGGAACCTATGCGCTTGAATACACAGAACAAGCAAGCCCGATTGCTAAACGTTATGATGTGTTAGGTACTAAGGGTTATCCAGCACTACGTTTCAACACAACATTTAGCTACGCCATCGATGACTTCTCTGCATCTTTGATTGCTAAGTACATTGACTCTTATGATGGTGAAACTCCACAGCAACAAGAAGTTGGCACAAACAAGCAAGACTTCTCATCGTTCACAACATGGGACCTCACCCTGAACTATGACTTCGACAGCTATGGCAAAGTCACTGTAGGTGCTCGCAACTTGTTTGATGCAATGCCAACGGTTAACTACAGCTTAGGTTACCCTGGATACGATACTGATACTCATAATATCTTAGGTCGTGTCGTGTTTGCAGGATACAAAGTGAAATTCTAATTTCCCTATAGGAAGATAGAAAACCACAACAAAAACGGCATCCTCGGATGCCGTTTTTTATCTCCTGTTTAACCAATTAACTGAGTTAACCCTTAGCGCCTTTACCCGCTGCTTTAGGTTACCCCTAGCGCCTAGCTAAATCCTCGCAGCTAGTTAAATCCAAGATAGTGCGCGCCAATCACCAGCACACTTGAGACCAACATCAGCAGCAACATAAAACGCCAGACAAATTTCAGCCAGTTGCCCCAATCGACGCGGCATACGCCAAGGGTCGCCATTAAAGACGCTGAGGTGGGCACGATGATATTGGTCAGGCCATCGCCGAGCTGAAAGGCCAATACCGCCACCTGGCGCGTCACGCCAACAATGTCAGAGAGTGGTGCCATCAGTGGCATAGTCAATGCGGCCTGCCCTGATCCTGAGGTCACAAAAAAGTTGAATACGGATTGAAACAACAACATAAACCACGCTGAGAGCGCATCCGGCAGATGACCAATCACCCCGCCTGCGCTGTTCAGTATCGAATTAAGCACACTAGGTTCAGTCGGAGCACCACCACCAAGAAGCAGTAAAATCCCCGAGGCACATCCCACTAAAAGAGCTGGCTCTAACATGGTTTTGGCGCCGTCCTTAAAACTCTGCGCCACCTTGTTAAGCGTTAAGCCATTGAGCTTAAATACGCAGCCAATGACGCCGGCCACCATCCCCATGGTAAAAAACTGACTAGCGATCTCGGGGATAAACCACGCCTTTGCCACAACGCCCCAAATTACCCACACCATAGTTAACACTAACAACAACAGCACCAATACATCCCCAAGATTAAAACGGCTCTCAAGCTTTGTATTAGCATGGTGCTCACGGAAATAAGCATCGGACTGATAACTATGGGAAAGACTGGGTTGCTGCTGAATACGATGGGCGTAACGCATAGTAAAAACGATGCCAAGCAATGTGAATCCAAGCCACATGGGGAAGCGAAACTCACTGCCTGAAAGAACCGGGATCCCTGCAATGCCCTGGGCAATCGCCACACTGAAGGGATTCATCCAAGAACTGGCAAAACCAATTTGGGTTGCCACATAGGTCACCATCACAGTGGTGATGCCGTCATACCCTAAACGGATCATGAGTGGGCAGATGATAATCGCGAAGGCAATGGCCTCTTCTCCCATGCCAAACACGGCGCCGCCTAAGGAAAACAGCGTAAATATCACCGGAATGAATAGCTTTTCATTGCCACGGGTTTTATCGATTAACTTTAAGATGCCGTTATCTATGGTGCCTGTGGCCATTACGACCCCAAAGGAGCCGCCAATCACCAACATAAACATGATAACGCCAATCGCGCTGCCCCATTTAGAGCCCGAGGTTAAGCCCTCAAAAGCGAAGTTAAAAAAGCCAACGCCGCCCTCGCCTTTAAAAAGTGCCACGGGTTGTAACTTAGGCTCGCCCGCATCATCCAATTGATAGGCAAAAGAATTAGGGTCGACGACAGTCCGCGCTTTATCGACGCCATCGGCCAGATAATGCACCTCCTGGGTTTGAAACGAGCCGATGGGGATAAAGTACGTCATTAATCCCGCAAGTAATGCCACAAAAAAGATGATCACTAAGGTATCGGGCATTTGAAAGGCTGAGGGAGTATGTGAAGCGGATGGTGCCATAGCAGTCTGAGCTGCTTCTGTTGGCTGAGTCGTCGAGGGTGGAGTCGTCATAGATGCGCCATTTTATGTCAAACAGAAAAGGCCGCACTATAAACTAAAGCGCTGTAAATCAGTACATAAAATCTTCATTCGCTTACATGAATACGCAAAATGCTTACATCTATCACACACAAGCAATCTGCATAAAAAAGCATGTTACTGCGAATGCAGCACAAAAAAGCCCAGTAACACTGGGCATTTTTTATAAGTCTAAGGAAAACAGCCACTCAAGGAACACTTATCCCAAATCTAAGCGACTGACTCTCTTAGTTACATTTTCTCTTAACTACTTAGCCCTTGAGCTACTTACTCTCTTGGCTATTTTTCGCCTTTTCGGTATGTAAGGGCGATGCAAAAAAGTGCGGTTGATGGGATTTTTGCGGATCGGGTAAGGCTATTTGGCCCTGCTCAATCCACCAATAACCGAGGCCAACGATCACACCGCCGCCGACAATGTTCCCTAAGGTCACGGGAATTAAGTTATTGAATACAAAGTTTGCCACGGTTAAATCGGCAAATTGTTCTTGGGTCACGCCTAAAGAAGCAAAAAACTCAGGGCTAGCGACCGACTGAATAGTGATCCCAAGCGGCACCATAAACAGGTTTGCGATACTGTGCTCAAAGCCACTGCTGACAAACATGGCTACCGGGAGGATCAGTAAAATCGCTTTGGTCAGGGATTCGCGGCTGGCGAAGGTCATCCAAATACCCAGACACACCAACATGTTACATAAAATACCTAAGCTAAATGCCTGTACCCAAGTATGGTGTAGCTTATGTTGCGACACTTTTAACGCATTTAAGCCCCAGTTGCCGCCATCGAGTTCATATAAACCCGCCGCCATGATCAAGCCAACCATTAACATGGCGCCGACAAAGTTGCCGATATACACGCGGCTCCAGCATTTGAGCAATTCACTGGTGGTCACCTGCTTTTGCGCCCATGCAACGCTGCTCAGCACCGAGCTGGTAAACAGCTCGCCGCCGCAAATTACCACCAAAATTAAGCCTAAGCTGAAGGCAATCCCACCTACTAGGCGCACTAAGCCCCAAGCGCTATCACCCGCCCCCGTGGTGACTGTCAGGTAAAACACAAAGGCTAAGGCAATAAAAGCGCCTGCAAATACCGCTAAACCAAAGGATTGCCAAGGCGCCTTAACCACTTTGCTTTTGCCGTAAATCTCGGCTTGGTGATAACAGCTAAAGTGTGAAGAAACCTGTATTGGCTCATGGCCAGTCGAGGATGTTTGTGGAGCATTAGCGTGTGAGTCTTTCATAACTGTACTCCCAAAGCCGATAAACAAACGCGAACTTGCAACATAGGTCTCTCCTACAGCGCCCAAGCGCAGATCAAACCAATCAACATTTACATTAAGACTTGCTTAAATGATGACTCACTAAAGTCACGCTTTGTAACATACAAATCGCATTAGCCGTGAAGCAGAGTTTGCCAAAGCGTGATGTTATTCACAGGTAAAATGTAAAAATTTTGAAGCCATAAACACAAAAGGTTAATTGGTCATACCAATTTTAATCACCTTTAACCAATTTACCATGCTGCTTTTCAATATCATTTTTAGGTAAGATGAAGCAGATTTAACCTTACATAAGGCGAGCGTCCGTAATCAAGATGACGGCTTGTTGACGACGCCTCTGTTCGCGCTGCATTCATTTGAGGAGAAACAATCATGTTTCCTATCCCCTCAAACCAAACGCTTTCATACTGACTTATTTTCCGTCAAATGCCCTACCACCGCCTTGCATCCCGTATAAACGAGCCTTTGCGACGACTGTATTATCAGGCCAAAGACCGCCTAAATCGTAAACAATTAAAATCAATCGATACGGTGATAGCTTTCGTCGGTTAAAAGCGCGACAGTCAATCAAATAAGCGATGACATTGGCTCCCAATGGGCCAGTAAAAGCGTGCTTTAAACCTTATTGTGCTAAAAAAATGCTACCTTGCTAGCAAATTTGCGATTAATCGGGCACAAACTCGCCCGTTTAAGATGCGAGAGTAGAAGAGCTATGCTAATATGCTCATGGATAATTGGTCTTACCAATTTATAAAAGAGTTATCGATAACCGATAATCCAAGTTAAACGAATATTTGTCATCTTATCGGGTATCAATAGACAGACACTTGGCGCGATAAATATCCCCAAGTTCCAGTTCCCATCATAGGGCGTCATCTTGAAGGGAGCTTTAATCAGGAAATAGCGATTGGCCTATACTCAACATGGTTTGCCCCATGAGCGCCAATGACCTTTATCTCAACCAAAAGGTATTAGTACGATGACCGACAAAACTGAACTGTTTGCCAACGCATGGGAAGGTTTTACCCCTGGCGATTGGAAATCTGAAGTCAATGTACGTGACTTTATTCAACAAAACTATGCTCCCTATGAAGGTGACGAGTCATTCCTAGCCGGTGCCACCGAAGCCACAACCCAGTTGTGGGACAAAGTGATGGAAGGCATCAAGCAAGAAAACCGCACCCACGCGCCAGTTGATTTCGATACTAAGATGGTCTCTACCATCACTTCCCATGACGCGGGTTATATCAATAAAGATTTAGAAACTATCGTTGGTTTACAAACTGATGCGCCGCTCAAGCGCGCTATGTTACCTAACGGTGGTATTCGCATGGTTGAAGGCTCATGTGCCGCTTACAACCGCGAACTCGACGCCGATGTAAAATACATCTACTCAGAACTGCGTAAAACCCACAACCAAGGCGTATTCGACGTCTACACCCCTGAAATCATGGCGTGCCGTAAATCCGGCGTATTAACCGGTTTACCCGATGCCTATGGTCGTGGCCGTATTATCGGTGACTATCGCCGCGTAGCGCTCTACGGTATCGACTTCTTAATGAAGGATAAATTTGCCCAGTTCAGCTCACTGCAAGCGCAGTTTGAAGCCGGCGAAGATTTATCTAACGTTATCCAACTGCGTGAAGAAATTGCCGAGCAGCACCGCGCTCTAGGTCAAATGAAGACCATGGCGGCTAAATACGGTTTCGATATTTCTCGCCCAGCCGCTAACGCCAAAGAAGCGATCCAATGGACATATTTTGGCTACTTAGCTGCGGTTAAGAGCCAAAACGGCGCGGCCATGTCTTTAGGCCGTACCTCATCTTTCCTCGATATCTATATCGAGCGCGATCTGAAAAACGGCATCATCACGGAGCAACAAGCTCAAGAAATGATTGACCATTTCGTGATGAAACTGCGTATGGTGCGTTTCCTACGTACTCCAGAATACGATGAGTTATTCTCAGGCGACCCTATTTGGGCAACTGAATCTATCGGCGGTATGGGCTTAGATGGCCGTACACTGGTAACCAAATCCAGCTTCCGTTTCTTAAACACCTTATACACTATGGGTCCAAGCCCAGAGCCAAACATCACTGTGCTCTGGTCTGACAAACTGCCTGTAGGCTTTAAAAAGTACTGCGCGAAAGTGTCTATCGACACTAGCTCTATCCAGTACGAAAACGATGACTTAATGCGCCCAGATTTCCAATCTGACGATTACGCTATCGCTTGCTGCGTAAGCCCAATGGTTGTGGGTAAACACATGCAGTTCTTCGGCGCCCGTGCAAACTTGGCAAAAACCATGTTGTATGCGATCAACGGCGGTGTTGACGAAAAACTGAAAATCCAAATCGCCCCTAAAGCCGCCCCCATCACCGACGAAGTGTTGAACTTCGATGACGTGATGAATCGCTTAGACGGCCTGATGGATTGGTTAGCGACGCAATATGTCACTGCGCTGAACTCTATTCACTACATGCACGACAAGTACTCCTACGAAGCTGCGCTAATGGCTCTGCACGACAGAGACGTACGTCGTACCATGGCTTGTGGTATCGCAGGGCTTTCTATCGCGGCCGACTCACTGTCTGCTATCAAGTACGCTCAAGTTAAACCGGTACGTGATGAAAACGGCATTGCCGTCGACTTTGAGATCAGCGGTGATTATCCAAAATTTGGTAACAATGACCCACGCGTCGACGATATCGCCTGTGACTTAGTGGAACGTTTTATGTCGAAGATCCGCGACCGTAAAATGTACCGCAACGCTATCCCAACTCAGTCAATTCTGACCATTACCTCTAACGTGGTCTATGGTAAGAAAACCGGTAACACGCCAGACGGTCGCCGTTCAGGTGCGCCATTTGCACCGGGTGCAAACCCAATGCACGGCCGTGATGAGAAAGGCGCGATTGCCTCGTTAACCTCAGTGGCAAAACTGCCTTTTGCCCACGCACAGGACGGTATCTCTTACACCTTCTCCATCGTGCCTAATGCCTTAGGTAAAGATGAAGACGGTCGCCGTACTAACCTCGCGGCGTTGATGGACGGATATTTCGCCCACAACGAAGGACACGAAGGCGGTCAACACTTGAACGTTAACGTGATGAACCGTGAAATGCTTGAGGATGCGGTCGTTAACCCTGACAAGTATCCGCAACTGACCATCCGGGTATCGGGTTACGCAGTGCGCTTTAACTCTTTGACCCCAGAGCAGCAGCAAGACGTGATCACACGTACTTTCACAAAAGGTCTGTAAGCTAAATTAGGTAAGGCTGTAGTACAATGTGCTACAGCCTCACTTATTTCAACAGGAGTCACAATGGCAGTTACCGGTCGGATCCACTCAGTGGAATCCTTTGGCACAGTGGATGGTCCAGGCATACGGTTTATCACCTTTATGCAGGGCTGTTTAATGCGCTGTCAGTATTGTCATAACCGTGATACTTGGGATCTTGATGGTGGCAAGGAAGTACAGGTCGACGAGTTAATGAGCCAAATCATTAGCTACCGTCCCTTCCTCGATGCCAGCAACGGCGGTGTGACCGCCAGCGGTGGCGAAGCCATATTACAGGCGGAGTTTGTCGCCGAGCTTTTTAAAGCCTGTAAGAAAGAAGGCATTCATACCTGTTTAGATACCAACGGCTTTGTGCGTAAGTACACGCCAGTGATTGATGAGCTACTCGATAATACCGATCTGGTGTTGCTCGATATCAAACAAATGAATGACGATAAACACATTGAACTGACTAAGGTCAGTAACCACAGAACGCTGCAATTTGCCGAGTATCTCGCCAAACGCAATCAGCCTACCTGGATACGTTATGTGGTTGTGGGTGGATTTACCGACGATGAAGCTTCGGCATTACAACTGGCCGAATTTATCAAGCCCATGAAGAATATTGAAAAAGTTGAACTCCTGCCCTACCACGAACTGGGTAAACACAAGTGGGAAGCGATGGGAGAAACCTATCAACTCGATGGCGTCGTCCCACCGAGCCGCGACACCATGGAAAAAATTAAAGCCGTGTTTAGCTCACAGGGGATTAATGCGGTGTATTAAGACGCCAAGGGAGGCTTAAAGCTCCTCCCAATAACTGGCATCTAAGCGCTCAAAGGCTATTTTTAAAATGAGCGCCATATCAAGGTAACACGCCTTAGCGCCCAAGGATTGGCAATGAATGCCCATGGCAGACAATTTCGCACTCAACTGATTACTCCAGTCGAACAGCGATAAAGGTAATGGATGGCGCGCACGCCAGCCTAACCACAATAAGCCCTGCAACGGCAGGCTAATAAAGAACAATGCGATTGTGAGGGCTTGGGGTAAAAACGCCCAACCATAGGTATAAATCTGACTCACACTCGCCAAAATCGCCAGCACTGGCATCACCAGAATGGCAAGCTGAGTGGCGCGTACCACCCGATACTCAGGAAAATACAAACCCAGTTGTCTAACCATAGGCCACGTCTTCATATAACGACGACCGTCACCTAAGGTTTTGAGAATATTGATACTCAATTTTAGACACCTACAACAGAGGAACACTGCTTTTACCATAGCACAATCTGGCACTGCGCCCCAAGACTGTGATGGCAAATTACGCAAGCGTTCCCAAGATTTTGAATCGTTAACTTAAACACAATGGCAAAAGGTTTACACATGTCTAATAAACTGGTTTTAGTACTCAATTGCGGTAGCTCTTCACTCAAATTTGCCGTCATTGACGCGCAAACAGGTGACGATCAGATCTCTGGCCTAGCCGAGTGTTTTGGCTTAGAAGACTCGCGCATTAAATGGAAAATCAACGGTGAAAAGCATGAGTCCTCTTTAGGTGCATTTACCGCTCACCGCGAAGCCGTTGAATTTATCGTCAATAAAATCCTTGCTGGTCAACCTGAATTAGCCGCGCAGATCCAAGCCGTGGGTCACCGTATCGTACACGGCGGTGAGAAGTTCACTCGTTCTGTAATTATTGATGAGCATGTGATCAAAGGTATTGAAGAATGTTCTTCACTGGCGCCACTGCATAACCCAGCACACCTTATCGGTATTCGCGCGGCCATTGCCTCTTTCCCTAAACTGCCACAAGTGGCGGTGTTCGATACAGCATTCCATCAAAGCATGCCTGAGCGCGCTTTTATCTACGCACTGCCATACAAGTTGTACCGTGAGCACGGTATCCGCCGCTATGGTATGCACGGCACTAGCCACCTGTTTGTGAGCCGTGAAGCCGCTAAAGTGTTGAACAAACCTTTAGAAGAAACCAATGTGATCTGCGCGCACTTAGGTAACGGTGCCTCTGTGACTGCGGTTAAAGGCGGTAAGAGTGTTGATACCTCAATGGGACTGACGCCGCTCGAAGGTTTAGTGATGGGCACTCGCTGTGGCGATCTCGACCCCTCTATCATCTACCACTTAGTGCACCAACTGGGTTACACACTGGAAGAAGTCAACAACCTGATGAACAAGCAAAGTGGTCTGCTAGGGATTTCTGAACTGACTAACGATTGCCGTGGCATCGAAGAAGGTTATGCCGATGGTCACAAAGGCGCGACCTTAGCACTGGAAATCTTCTGCTACCGTCTGGCGAAATATATCGCGTCTTACACTGTGCCGCTCGGTCGTTTAGATGCCGTGGTCTTTACCGGTGGTATCGGCGAAAACTCCGACATCATCCGCGAAAAAGTGCTCAACATGCTGCAAATCTTCAATTTCCATGTGGATAGCGAGCGTAACAAAGCCGCCCGCTTCGGCAAGAAAGGCATCATCACCACAGACAACAGTACCGTTGCCATGGTCATCCCCACCAACGAAGAGTGGGTTATCGCCGAAGATTCGATTAAACTCATTACAAAATAATAAGATGATTCAAGCCGTTTGCTCTGCCAAACGGCTTTGTTATTAGCGACCTACAGCTAAACAAACACAAGCAAAGCAGCAGAGACGACTCACTCTGCCAAAAACCATCGAACTTAGAGGTTTTTATGTCTCGAAATATCATGTTAATCCCCATAGGCACAGGAGTTGGCCTGACCTCCTTAAGCCTAGGTATGGTGCGCGCATTAGAGCGTCACGGGGTAAAAGTCCAATTCTTTAAACCCATTTCCCAGCTACGTCCGAATGATAATGGCCCAGAGCGCTCGACCACGATTTTAAGCAAATCGCCCACGGTCAATCCGTTAGAGCCCTTCGATATGGCCCATGCCGAAGCACTGATCCGCGCCGATCAAACCGATGTGCTAATGGAGCAAATCATTGCCCGCGCCGCAGAATGCGCCAGCAATACCGAAACCCTGATCGTTGAAGGTCTAGTACCAACCCGTAACCATCCCTTCGCCGATGACGTGAACTACGCTATCGCCAAGGCAATGGACGCGGACGTGATCTTCATTGCCACCCCCGGCAGCGACACGCCAACTGGCCTGATGAACCGCCTCGAAATTGCCTACAACTCCTGGGGCGGCAAAAACAACAAACGTCTCATTGGTGCCGTGATCAACAAGATTGGCGCACCAGTGGACGATGAAGGTCGCGCGCGCCCTGACTTATCGGAAGTGTTCGATCATCAAGGCGTACAACGCTCTGATGCGTCCATCATGTTCCAAATGCCAGGTAAGAGCCCACTGCGCATCTTAGGTAGCGTGCCTTACAACCTCGATTTGGTTGCACCACGCGCATCGGATCTGGCTAAGCATCTACGTGCCCGCATTCTCAATGCCGGCGAGATGAACACCCGCCGCCTGCGCAAAGTCACCTTCTGCGCCCGCAGCTTGCCAAATATGGTCAACCACATTAAGACAGACTCACTGCTGGTGACCTCTGGCGATCGCTCCGATGTGATTGTGTCAGCGTGCCTTGCCGCCATGAACGGCGTAAAGATTGGTGCCCTGCTGCTCACCGGTAGCTACGAGCCAGAGCCTGAAATTCTGAAACTGTGTGAACAGGCCTTCGAGACAGGTTTACCGGTATTCCTCATCGATACCAACACTTGGCAGACTTCATTAAACATCCAACGCTTCGACCACGAAGTGCCAGTGGATGATGCGGTACGTATCGATTTAGTCCAAGAATACGTCGCTAGTCATATCGATCAGAGCTGGATTGAAAGCGTGACCAAAAACTCCCCTAGGGAACATCGCTTATCACCCCCAGCGTTCCGCTATAAGCTCACCGAACTTGCGCGCGCCGCCCACAAAACCGTGGTGCTGCCAGAGGGTGATGAGCCACGTACCATCAAGGCCGCCGCGATTTGTGCCGAACGGGGTATCGCGCGTTGCGTACTGTTAGGTAAAAAAGATGAAATTCAACGTATTGCAGCACAGCAAGACGTTGTTCTGGGCGAAGGCGTTGTGATTGTCGACCCCGATGAAGTACGCGATCGCTATGTTGAGCCGATGCTCGATCTGCG
Organism: Shewanella mangrovisoli; assembly: GCF_019457635.1. Lineage (NCBI taxonomy): Bacteria > Pseudomonadati > Pseudomonadota > Gammaproteobacteria > Alteromonadales > Shewanellaceae > Shewanella > Shewanella mangrovisoli. Next base: position 1,808,749 of record NZ_CP080412.1, on the reverse strand, counting down.
TCGCAGCAAAGGTTTGACTGAAGTCGTTGCCAAAGAGCAGTTAGAAGACAACATGGTGCTCGGCACTATGATGCTGGCACAAAACGAAGTCGATGGTATCGTCTCTGGCGCGGTAAACACCACGGCCAATACGATTCGTCCGCCGCTACAACTGATCAAAACTGCACCGGGTTCTAGCTTGGTTTCTTCCATCTTCTTTATGTTGATGCCAGACCAAGTGCTGGTTTACGGTGACTGCGCGATTAACCCCGATCCAAACGCTGAACAACTGGCCGATATCGCCATTCAATCGGCAGAATCTGCCAAGGCCTTCGGTATCGAACCAAGAGTGGCGATGATCAGCTACTCAACCGGTAACTCAGGTACTGGTTCGGATGTGGATAAAGTGCGTGAAGCGACCCGTATCGCGAAAGAAAAACGTCCTGATCTGGTTATCGACGGTCCACTGCAATACGACGCGGCCGTGATGCCAAACGTGGCTCGCTCTAAGGCGCCCAACAGCCCTGTTGCGGGTCAAGCGACTGTATTTGTGTTCCCAGATCTCAACACAGGTAACACCACTTACAAAGCAGTACAGCGTAGTGCTGACCTCATCAGTATTGGCCCCATGCTGCAAGGCATGCGTAAGCCTGTGAACGACTTATCCCGCGGCGCCTTAGTGGACGATATTGTCTACACTATCGCACTGACGGCTATCCAAGCGTCACAAAACGATGCTAGCAAAGCCTAATGTAGGCTGCTAAAGCTACACAAAAAGCATCATCAAAAAAGCACTGACCTGTTCAGTGCTTTTTTATTTCCGAATAGAAAGGCTCACAAAAAGCGGACAGCATTAAACGCTTAAAATATCCTCAAAAGGCCATAAAAATGCTGTTTGGGGGAATTCACACGCTGTGAATAGACTGGGAAAATCTAAGAAAATATCCACAAGGAAATGGCTGGAGAACGGCATCATAGAAAAGCGTCACTTTTTAACCAGCAATTAAAAACATATATAATCAGCTACTTAAAAATTATCCCTCTAGTCTTCAACATAGTTTTCCACAGATTCTGTGGATAACCTAATGAAGTCATCCTTTCAGATATGCCACATGCGGCCGATCCGAGTCAAGTCATTTTCGGCAGTGACCGCCATTATTACAAAACTTGAACATGGCCGCTAAAATCGCGATACTCATGACAAATTCCTATAACGAAAAGCCATGAGAACCTTATTTTTTCTTTCATTCCTGTTTTTGTTTGGTTGTGGCGATGCCTCAGATAAAGAGCAGCACGTGCTCACTCCCGAAGAGGTGAGTCTCGGCTTTTTTAGCGCCATTTATGTTGACCGCGATGTGGAGAAGGCCAAGTTATATGTCGATGCTCCACTCAAAGAAGTCTTAACCCACTATTACATCGCCGCAGCGGTGCAGCGCAATATGCTCGGCCTGTCGATGACCAATGTCGAAATGGAAATTGATGATATTGATATCGACTTTTTCCGCAAGTTCACCAAAGACGTCATGGTGGTCGTTAAGATGAAGGGCTTAAAGGGTGGACAGCCTTGGATTGATGACAGAACGCTGCGGCTGCATAAGATTAGCGGCAAGTGGATTATCGTTGAGATCATGCCTGAAAAACGTAAGGTGAATGGTTAAACGGTGTATCACTCTCTTTCAGGTTGATATCCAAAATCAGATAAAAAAATCGCAACCCTAAGGTTGCGATTTTTTTGTGCTTGTATTTGTTACTTCAGACTCAGAATTCGCACTGTAAACCTTAGGCTTACAGGACTTAGACCGCTTCTTCTTCGCTCTGTGCAGGTAAAGACGTCATTACGTCGTCTTTAACTTGGTAGTAAGCGTTTTCGTATTCATGAACTTCCATAACAACTCCTGCTCGATTTTGTAAGGTCGCAAAGGCATGCCGTTCTATGCTGACATTTTGCCCATGAGGAAAGGGAATTTCCGTGGCGCAGAGTATACCAAAGCCAGACCAATAATTACAGAAAACTTTCAGTTTTGTTTCGATGTAAAAGATAAAAATGGTTTTTAACGCTAAAAAAGCCCAAAAGCCGTATCTAAAAATGAAAGCCTTTCAGTTGATATAGCCTAATGCACTAAAGGGCGCGGGCTTACAAACAAAGAATCTAGGAAGACGGGCACAAACTGCTATCAATTAAGTAATGATGCGAGTAGGAGGTCGATATGAATGCCATCATTGAGTTTGAAGCCGCAAAACTCACCACCTTATTCAGCCACGGCGATATCTTGGGGATCCATATGTTTATGGATCAAATGAATATCCCGCTCGATGTGCAGGATAAGCTCTATGCTGAAATTTCTGCGCTTAAGCACTTAAACCCACACGATGTCAGTCTCGCCATTGAACATCATGGACAATCGCAACTCTCAGAGCGGTTAAGCTATTAACAGGCTAGTACTAGTAAGAGTAAAGATGGGATAAGGCGCGAAGCTACATCATGAAGTGCCATCATAAAGCCTCTTTCGGTCTTATGATGGCGTTTCATGACAGCGTTTTATGACGGCTTTTATGACCGCATTTTATGACAAAAGTGCTTACGCCTTTAAGCGGTAACGCAGCACCTTTAATGATTTCTCCTCAGAGACATCAACAAAGGCGGCGGGATTGGGTAAGCGCTCTAGGTATTCGAGCGCAGGCGCAGCGTCTTCAACCTGCTGACGTAAAAACTGGGTATCGAGTTCCGGCGCATTTAAACAGAGTAGCACTTCGGCATTCTCGGCTAACAACTCGGGTAAATGTCTGATCAAACGCACATAATCCTTAGTCGCCACGAAACTGCCCTTTTGATTACTCGGCGGATCGGCAACCACTATGTCATAGGGTCCTAACTTACGTAACTTACCCCAAGACTTAAAAATATCGTGCCCTAAGAAGCGTGCACCCGCGCTAAAGCCATTCAGCAGATGGTTCTGCTTGCCTATGGCTAACGCCCCTTTACTCATGTCCATATTCACTACTTCGTCGGCGCCGCCCTGTAGCGCTGCCACCGAGAAACCACAGGTATAAGCAAACAAATTCAGCACTTTCTTATGGCGAGCATGGGCTCTGACCCATTCACGGCCATTAGCCATATCGAGGAACAAACCGTGGTTTTGTCCCCGCAATAAATGCACCTGAAACTGAGTGCCGTTTTCGGTGACCACATGGGGATCGGGCACCTCACCCGCCAGTACTTGGCTAAAGGTTTCGCCACCGCTGCGGTATTGATACACCAAGTTTAACGGCCGATTGGGTTGTATCACTTGCCAACGCGCCGTAATCGCCTGTTGGCACTCGGCCAACTCGGCCGCATCGAGGGGAATAAAACTGGTCAATAACAACACGGGCGCGAACCAATCTAAACAAAGATGTTCGCAGCCAGGGTAATAACCGCCGCGGCCATGGAATAATCGCGAGGCATCTTCCCCGACCTCTATCGTCGCCAGCGCTTCTATAAAACGTTGCATTATCTACTACTTATTATCTGTTGAATGGGTATCGACTGGTTCAGAAATCGGAGCGGTGCTTGTCGATTGGCCCACCAGTTTATCATCCACATCGTCGGATAATAAAATGGCTAACCAGCTACCACTCTTGCTGGATTCGAGGGCGATTTTCACCACCATGGTTAAGGGAACCGACAGCAACATGCCGACCGAGCCCAGCAACCACCCCCAAAAAATTAACGATAAAAACACCACTAAGGTCGAGAGCCCAAGACCGCGGCCCATAAATTTAGGCTCAACCACGTTGCCCATCACCATATTCGCACCAACGTACAGCAGCGCAGTTCCGCCCGCCGCTGCGGGGCCTAATTGGATAAAAGCCAACAACACGGCGGGAATGGCTGCGATAATCGAGCCGATATTAGGGATATAGTTGAATAAAAAAGCGATAACCGCCCAAAGCAGCGCGTAATCCACGCCGATAAACGCGAGCCCTACCCCGACAATCAAGCCCGTCGCTAAACTGACTAAGGTCTTGATCACCATATATTGATTCACCGATTGCAGAAAACGGTCAATCTGCTGCAAACGCATGTCGGGATCGTCCAGTGCCAAGTGCAGTTTTTTCGGCAGAGACTGCGCCTCAAACAACATAAAGACGATGGTCAGGATGATCAGGAACAAATTCGCCATCACATTACCAACGCCTGAGAGCATATTGGTGGTCATAGACAGCGCCATGCCAGGGTCGAAATAGGCCAGCACTTGCTCCTTGGAGATTTGGATATTCAGCGCCTGCAACTTATGCAGCACCCAGGAAAACTGCTCCACCAGCTGATCGCGATACTGCGGCAACTGCTTAGAAAACTCATTAATCGAGCTGCCTACCAGTGAGGCGAGCCATAAGCCCATCAACACGATAAAACCCATCAGCAGGATCACGGCGAGCCATTTAGGTACGCGGTATTTGGTCATCAAACCAATCGCCGGATTACAGATCACCGCAATAAAGCTGGATAGCACAAAGGGAACAACAATCGGGCTGGCGGCCTTTATCCCTGCCAAAATAATCACCACAAAGGCCATTACGGCAAAACCTTTGTAAGCGGCAGACGGCGTATTGGAACGTGTCATGGCGTAAAAATCCTTCTTGATCTTAGATAAAGTTGTTAGGCTAGCCCAAGAAAAGTCTCAAACTCAATCACCTAAGCCATAAAACTAGATTGTCATTATGAAACCAGAAACCGCGATTATACGCATTAAAAACTTAAGACTGCGCACTTTTATCGGTATAAAAGAAGATGAAATCCAAAATCGGCAGGATGTGATCGTCAATGTCGTCATCCACTACTGTGCCGACAAGGCGCGCAACAGTGATAATGTCGACGATGCGCTGAATTATCGTACCATCACAAAAAAAATCATTGAGTTGATTGAAAACAATCGCTTCTCACTGCTCGAAAACCTCACCAGCCAGACATTAGCCATCGCCAGCGAGCATCCTTGGGTCGAATTTGCCAGTGTCGAAATCGATAAACCCCACGCCTTGCGCTTTGCCGATTCGGTGTCGATGGAGTTGTGTTACCAAAAACAGCAATAAAGTGATCCCCGCACGCCCGTTATCGTATATTGCTTATAATCAAAGAAAACCATCAACCAAGGACTCGACGATGAAGATATTGATAACGGGTGCAAGTGGGTTTATTGGTCAGCAATTAGTCGCCCATTTAGCCAATCAGCATGAATTGGTCTTGCTCACCCGCCACCCCGGCAGCAGTCGGCAACTATTAGGCCCGCAGCACCAATATCTCAGCACCTTAGACGAAATTGATGATTTAAATCATATTGATGCAGTGATAAATCTCGCCGGCGAGCCCATTGTTGCTAAACGTTGGAGCGCGCAGCAAAAACAGCGCATCTGCGATAGTCGCTGGAATACCACAGCGCGACTGAGCCAACTGATTTTACACAGCTGCACCCCGCCCAAAGTGATGATAAGTGGATCTGCCATCGGTTTTTATGGCCGCCAAGGCGCCATCCCCATCGATGAAACCGCAGCCCCACACCCCGAATTTAGCCATGATATTTGCCAGGAATGGGAGCGACTCGCGCTGCAAGCCGCCACCAAAACCCGCGTCTGCATCCTACGCACGGGTATAGTGCTTGGCCATGGTGGCGCACTTGCGAAGATGTTGCCGCCATTTAAATTAGGACTCGGTGGGCCGATAGGCCACGGCTGCCAGGGCATGAGTTGGATACACATTCAGGATATGGTGGCGCTGATAGACTTCTTGCTCAACCATGACGAATGCGAGGGCATTTTCAATGCCACCGCACCTAATCCTGTCAGTAACGCCGAGTTTGCCACCACCTTAGGTCGAGTGTTAAATCGCCCAACTTTTATCACAACCCCAGCCGTTATGCTGCGACTCGCGATGGGCGAAATGGCGGAGTTACTCATCGAAGGACAATTTGTGCTCCCCAAACATGCGCTCGATGCGGGGTTTAGCTTCCGTTTTGAGCGGCTCGAACCTGCGCTAAGGAACGTACTCGCGAGTTAATAGCTTTTTCGACTCCAGCATTTTCGGTAACTGGCTTGAGAATAAAATGTTACCAAGCGCGTGAGACTGGGTTAACGCCATGCTGAATAATGGCTTGAAAATCAGAGATAAAAATCCCCTAAGGCGATTTATTTATCGGCTTGGTTTTAGGCAATGCTGCGCTCGCATCTGGCAACAGCCAAAAAACATAAATGCAACACAATGATTTTAAAGACAATTCAACGACATTGACGCATTTTTCTGTTACACTCCCCGCCTCTTGCTTATCTCTATTGACGTGTTAACGCCCGCACTGAAGCACAGTTAACGCTCCGAGCAAGTTCATTATCTTCAGTATTCGCCCCTCTGTGGCGATGCTGATCAACTACACCAATACGGTTCATATTCGCGCTTAATACTCCTTCTCCAGCCTTGGGGATTGACAAGAATCTGTCCTTAGATCGCGCGTTTAACACTTAGCATTAGCCAATGCTAAATAACGAGATGGGTCGCCCTCACTCTGCATGAGTACAGCGGTATTCCCACACAAACCATTTTTAAGGAACTATCATGCACACCACTTATACAATTGGCGAACTCGAGTCGTTCTTAATTGCTATCTTCGTGCTGTTTATTGGCCATTCCATCAATCGCCATGTGCGTGTTTTTAGACAATACAATATTCCCGAACCTATCGTAGGCGGGCTGGTCGTCGCCGCTGTCGTGGCCTTTTTACATTTCCAAGACATCACCCTCGCCTTCAGCTTACCCATGCAAAACACCTTAATGCTAATGTTTTTCAGTACCATAGGTTTGTCGGCAAACTATAAGTTACTGCTCAGTGGCGGCAAAAAAGTGTTTATCTTTTTAGGCGTAGCGTCTGTCTATATCGTCATTCAAAATGCGGTGGGTGTAAGTCTTGCCAGCCTCCTCGGCTTAGATCCTATCTTAGGCCTTATCGCAGGCTCAATTACGCTGTCAGGCGGCCATGGGACAGGTGTTGCCTGGTCACAAACCTTTGCCGAAAACTACGGCATCAACACCTTAGAGCTTGCGATGGCGGCGGCCACCTTTGGCTTAGTCATGGGCGGCATTATCGGCGGCCCCGTTGCGCAGCGATTAATTGGCAAACACAATCTGGTCTCAAGCTACGGCATGGGCCGTAAGCACCACGCCACGCATCCACAGCTGGTGACCTATGATCAGCTCGAAGAGGACCAAGTCACCGCCAAGACAATCATCGAAACCCTGTTTGTACTGCTGATCTGCGTCGCAGGCGCCAAATGGTTTACTGTGTTTGTCAGTGAATATCAGCTGAATTGGCTCAAGATGCCGGACTTTGTCTATGCCCTATTCCTTGGGGTTATCATCGCTAACATCACCGAAGTGACCCGAGGTTATAAACCCCATACCGAGAGTATCGATGTGATAGGTACGGTGGCGCTGTCGTTATTCCTGTCTATGGCATTGATGAATCTAAAGTTATGGGAAATTTTGGATCTGGCTATCCCCTTACTGATTATCCTGTTGGTGCAAACCGCAGTGCTGGCGGTATTCGCCTATTTTGTGACCTTTAAAATTATGGGCAGTAACTACGATGCGGCGGTGATCACCGGCGGTCATTGTGGCTTTGGTATGGGTGCCACTCCTACGGCAGTGATGAATATGGGCGCACTGGTGTCACGCACCGGCCCTTCGCCTCAGGCCTTTATGGTGGTACCGATTGTCGGCGCCTTCTTTATCGATATAGTCAATTTAATTGTATTGCAGGGCTACCTCAGCTTTTTGATGTAATCGCACAAGGTTTTGTGAAAACGCTTTATCATCAAACAAAAATGGCGCCGATAAGGGCGCCATTTTTTTATATCTCGTGGAGAGTGAAATCTAGGTACAAATTAGAACGCGCGCATCATGCGTTCTGGTCGCGGCAGGTAATAATCGTTGTAATCCAATGAGAAGACCACTGAGCTTGAGCGGCCAACAATCTCCTCTCTGGGCACAAAACCTATGACTCTTGAATCGGCACTGTTATCTCGATTGTCCCCTAGCGCCAAATACTGGTTATCAGGCACAGTAACAGGGCCAAAATTAGCCAGCTGCGAAGGCTGCGGATTAAGTCGAATACTGTGGGCTATGCCGAGGAGATCCTCCTGCCACTCGGTGACATTCGCCGGCGCATAGGCACTTAATGTTTGCTGTGTATATGCGAGTGGTTTGCCATTTAAATACAAGCGATTATCCCGCATCATCACAGTATCACCGGGTACGGCGATCACCCGCTTAATCAGCTTTTTATCGGCTTTTTTAGAGTCGAACACGATAATATCCCCACGAGTTGGGTCCGCAAGTTTAACGAGTGGGATATGGGTAAATGGCACTCTGATATCGTAAGCCATCTTATTAACCAGAATGCGATCGCCCTCGACAATCGTCGGCAACATAGAACCTGTCGGCACTGTATTCCAATCGGCCACCGCACTCCTAAACACCAGCATTAAGCTGATAAACAACAAAAAGGAGCGATTATCTCTAAGTAATGTTCTAAGTTTTTTAAACATTCTGTTTATCTCCCTAAGGCCAAAATCCAGCAATCTTCTCGTTTGATGACAGTGTTAACTTATCAATTGCCAGACGTAAGCAACTCATGCTCCTTTAATAGACTCATCAATATCGGCTAAGTTCTTCGCAGATAACATCTTGGCTTTTTCCATTTGTAAGCCAATGTGACAAATGCTCAAGCTTAGGCTCAGGCTAGAACACTCAAATAATCGCCATAAAAAAAGCACTGGTTTAGGCCAGTGCTTTTTTTTACATTTTGATTTTACATCTGATGGTGTTGCGGCATTCGCCATAACACCAAACAGGCCTCATCTTAAGCGCCCGCCTTTAATAATTCGGCGCAGGATTGATTGAGTAATTGGCGGCAGCGCCAAACACCCAGCAGCGCGACTAACATGGCGCCGCAGACGGGAGCAATCCCCCACCAGGGCCAGTGCATATACACATTAAGTTCAAACACTTGGGTCTTTAACAGATACAGCGCAAATTCCGCCACTATCACTGCAAGCACCCCAGCGATGCCCCCCAGTAACGCAAATTCAAGCCCAGTGGCGCTACGCAATAACCAACCCGAGGCGCCAAAGGTGCGCAGCACCGCGAGTTCACGCTGGCGCGTGGCCATTCCCGCCTCGGTTTGCGCGATAAGCACTAAAGAACTGGCCAGTAAAACGAGGACCAAGACCAACGTCAGCGACAGGGACACCTGCTCAATAATTTGTCGCAATTGCCCCACCATGGCGCCGACATCGATAATCGACACCGTTGGGAACTGCTGGATAAGTTCGAGGATTACTGTGTTCTTTGGTGCATCATTCCATTGCACATCCGGCTTTTTGTCATCGAGGTAGAAGCTTGCCATCGAGGTATAGGCAAAGGGCGCCAGCGCTTCTTGAGTGAAGATCATAAAGAAGTTTGGCTGCATGGTTTCCCAGTGCACAGCACGGATACTGGCGACTTTAACCCTAAGCTCTTGGTTATCAATCATGTAAGTCAGCGTATCGCCCAGCTTTAGCCCTAAACGCTCGGCAACACCTGACTCGACAGAAACCTCATTCGCCGCCTGATTAAAATACCCTTCAACTAACTCATTGTTGGCGGGTAAGCTATTGCGCCAAGTGAGATTAAGCTCTCGGGAGATCCCGACTCGTCCTTTATCCCCCGCTTCGGCCTGCTCGTTGGAGATCAAGGTTTCACCATTGATTTGAGTCAAGCGGCCGCGAATCACGGGATAGATATCCGTCGCTGCTATGCCCTTTTGTGCCATAAAGTCATTTAATGGCTTAGCATCATCGGGGGCGATATTGACCAAGAAATAGTTAGGTGCATTCTTGGGCAGCTGTTTTTGCCACTCATTCAGTAAATCTTGCCTTAGGGCCAAAATGGTCAGTAGCAATACCAAGGCCGCACTAAATCCCACCAGTTGCACCGCATTTTGCCGCGCGCGGCGTCGTAAACCCGCCAGTGCCAGTTGCAAGGGATTGGTGGTTTTCATGCCGACACTGTGACCAAGGCGGATCATCACAAAGCCTAAAATACTGAGCAATACGCCGAGTAACAGCACAGCCGCAACCACAGTCAGTGTCAGCGCCCAGCTTTGGGAATACAAATATCCCAACAGTGCCATCGCCCCTAAACTTAAGAGTAAATGCAGCCACATGCCGAGCTGCAAGCCTTCAAGTTGCCTTTGTAATACCCGCAGCGGCGGAATCGCCAACAGGCGCATCAAAGGATAGGCCGAAAACATAAAGGCGCTGATAAGCCCAGTGCTGATCCCAAGCAGTAGCGGCCGCGTCAACGGTGGCGAATAGGCAGCGATTTCAGGGGGTAACAGTTGATTAATGCCTAAATCCAGCAGTGCCCCGCCGATTAACCCCAGCACAATGCCGAAGAGCGTCACCAGCAGCAAATGGATGCCGAATAGTCGACGAATTTGTGTTGATGAGGCGCCAAAGGTTTTAAGCATAGCCACCACATCATAATGACGTTGACAGTAACGCTGGGCGGCAATCCCAATCGCGGCGCAGGCAAGCGCAATACCGAGCAAGCTTGCCAGCAGTAAAAAGCGCTCTGCCCGCTTAACCGCGCCCGCTATCGGTGAGTCGCCAGACTGCACATCGACCCAGCGCTGGGAATTATTCAGCAGCGGTTTAACGCTATTTTCAAAGGCGCTTAAGGCGCTTTCTTCACCCGCAAACTGATACAGATAGGTCACTCGGCTGCCGGGTTGAATAACCCCTGTCTTGGCGACATCTTCTATCCGCATTAACACCACGGGGGAAGAAGCAAACGGATTAAAACCCGCATCGGGTAAGCGGCTGATTTCTTGACTTAAATGAAACTCACTGTTGCCCAATTCCAATGTTTTCGGGTATCCCAAGAGTCCTCCTAAGCGACTCTCGAACCACACCTCATCGGCGTGGGGCAAGCCTTGGGCTTTGACATCTTGTCCATTGTCCGCTTTAAGTTCGATGTCTCCCTTAAGTGGATAACCAGACTCAACCGCCCGCACCGTGACTAACTGAAACTTATCCCCCGCATACACCATGGAGTTAAATTGCATATTGGTCACATGCTTAAGACCAAGCTCATCGGCCTTGGCCAGAATGCTGGCGTCAATTTGAACGGGAGAGTCGATAATGCGATCGGCGGCGATAAACTGGGTCGCTTGCCCGTTTATTGCGACTTGCAAGCGCTCACTGACCCGCGCAAGACCGCTAACCGACAGCACCGCCAAGGTAATGGCGAGGATAATCAATAACAACTGCCCCTGTTGCAGCTCGCGCTTAAACAGGCGCCATGCCAAATTAAGCTCCATGGGTTAGGCCTCCTTGGCGCTTAATTCAAGGCTGTCATTCACGCTGTGCGATGAGGCCGAAGCTAACTCTTCCTGCAAGTGGCCGTTATCCATAACCAGTTGCCGTTGGCAGCGTTTCGCCAATTGCAAGTCGTGGGTAACGAGGATGAGCGTGGTGTGGCTCTCTTGGTTCAGCTCAAACAACATATCGGCAATTTTATGGCCGTTAACACTGTCCAAATTGCCGGTTGGCTCGTCGGCAAAAAGCACCTTAGGTTCACAGATAAAGGCGCGGGCAATGGCCACCCTTTGCTGCTCACCGCCAGATAATTGTTTAGGTAAATGGGTCAAACGGTGGGATAACCCTACGCGCCCCAACATGGCCTCAGCCTTCTCCTTGGCATTTTTAACCCCGGCAAGCTCGGCAGGCAGCATCACATTTTCGAGGGCAGTTAAGGTATCAACTAACATAAAAGACTGAAAAATAAAGCTCACTTTCTGTTTACGCAGCGCGGCTTTCTGTTCTTCATTGAGCGGGGATAGGGCTTGGCCATCGAGCCAAATCTCCCCCGAAGTGGGGGTATCAAGCGCGGCGAGTAAGCCAAGCAGAGTCGATTTGCCCGAACCGGAGGGGCCTAATATCGCGACACTTTCCCCCTGCTTGACATCTAAGTTAATGCACTTGAGGATAGTGAGCGAACCTTCCTGAGTAGTCACCGATTTTTCGAGGTTAACAACATTGATGGCACTGTTTTTTGAAACGACGTTAGACATAGGATCCTTCTTATACAAATCGTTCTTGCGTCAATCGCTAAGATGCAAGCCGATGGCAAAGGCCGTGAGCGCCTGCATCCTGTTAAGTCTGTTTATAACCACGCCAGTTCAGGCGGCGAAAGTATTGATCCTCGGCGATAGCTTAGGTGCCAGCTATGGCATGTCGGAACAAGTAGGCTGGGTGGCGCTGCTGCAAAAAAATTTACCCGAGCATGAATTTACCAATGGTTCGGTGAGCGGTGAAACCACAGCGGGCGGATTGCGTCGTTTGCCTGCGCTGCTCGATTCGGTTGCCCCCGATTTAGTGGTGGTCGAACTCGGTGGTAACGATGGTTTACGCGGATTCCCCCCGACGCAACTCAAAAATAACCTAATCCAAATCATTACCCTAGCGAAAAATAGCGGCGCTAAAGTGCTACTGACCGAAATCATGGTACCGCCTAACTATGGCCCTCGCTATACCCAAAAGTTCACCCAAGTGTATCAAGAGATTGCTAAAGACGAGGAGATTGCATTAATCCCCTTCTTTATGCAGGACATTGCCCCCCACCCTGAGTTGATGCAAAGGGACGGAATTCATCCCAATGAAAAGGCCCAAGAGAAAATAGCCACTTGGATGCAACCTTGGATTGAAAAAGCACTAACTCAATAAAATCGCTGCAATTTTAAGCTAATAAACAGCTTGCTGATGTAAAGTTGCACTTAAGCGATAAAAACATGCTCCAACGCAACATTAACGCCCGAGATAAACAGTAAAATTCGTGTTAGCAAATGGTTAACCCAACAAGGAGTCAATATGTCCCTTAGCCATCAGCAAAAAGTGTACATACCCAAGGAAGCTCGTACCAACCAGTACATCACCGCCGAAATTAAAGTCACGGATGAATTACTGGCGCAATACCCCGATTACCATAGCTGTTATCAAACCTTAAGCCGCATTATTTTTAACTTGGCAGAACAACACGATCTCCGTAACGTTCATGTGATCACTAACGATAAACTGCCAGTCGTGCGTTACCACACCGAAGCCTATTGTTTCCAAACCGCTGAACAAATTCTGTTTTTTTACAATCCCGCCTATCACGAGGCACAAAACCTGTTCACCGAGGACAACTACCGCGCCCGCAAACTGCGTATTGTGTTTTTAGCGACTGGCGATGAGATCCGCAGCAACTCGGCCAATTTCCATACCCGAGTACGAGAACTCCTAAACGAATTAATGCCTAAGCTGCCGATTAAAGATCTTAAGGTGAAGATCCGCGACCACCAGCATTTATCCTATGATTTATTTGCTAAATCAAAAGGTAATAAAGAAACCTACGGCTATAAACTCAGAGCGATTGCACCAAGATACAAGGCCAGAAAATGTGACCTGCCGGAAAATGTCAGCTCACTCACCTATGTCACCGTCAGCCTGCCGCTGAGTCGCAAACTCAAACAAGGTTTACTACCCGACTCTGCAACGGACTTTAGCCCGTTATATCAACATCTTGAAGATAACTTCCTCAAGGCGGCTGCCAATAAGCAATTAACGCGATTGGCGATGATCGCCAACGGCCTAACCCCCTTAGTGCGTAACAGTAAGTTTGAGAAACTCGACAGCAAGGCCGAAGTACAAATGATCGGTTTTGACCCGAACGCAACCGAGCAACAAGTTATCCGCCGCTGGGATGCCGATAACTTAGTCGAAGCCGCGCATTTTACTATCGTCGCGGGTGCAAAAGATTGTGATGACTCCGGCTATGGCCGTTTTATGAATAACGTCGAAGCCGCGCTGAAAACCTTTGCCGCCGAGATTGGGCTAGATCCAGAGCGAGAAGATCTCGTGGTGCGCTTCCATCAGCACATTAGCTACCAGCTCTAATCATTCGCTGTAGCACAACCTAAAACAAGGGCGCATCCGCGCCCTTTTTATCTTTTATTCCAAAGTATTAGGCTCATAGGATGCCATGCACAAAAGCGCGCTAACTTGACTTTAGCCAACCTTTTATCAACTTGACCACTTTATCGTAGTCATCGTCAAAACTGTGACCACCGCTTAACTCCATCACAGTGACATTGGGCTGCTTGACCGCAGGGCATAAATGCAGCGGCGCATCGTCCTCTTTTCCGTAGAGGCAAAGCATAGGCACAGTGGTTTGTTTGTTCACTTCGGGCAAGGTTAAGTAACGGGCCGATTGATTATCCGAGGTGACCATCTCGCTCACATGGATTTCAAAATCAGAGGATTGTGAAGGAGAGAGCAGCACAGCGCCCAAGATATTTTTCCGATACCGCGCGGGCATCTCATTGAGCACAAAGGGGATAACTTCGGCCCCAAAGGAATAACCAATCAAAATCACTTTTTGCGTGCCAAATTCCGCCTGGTATTTATCAATGATGGCTAAGGTATCTTGGGTGACATCTTTAGGATCTTTTTGTTTCCAATAGTATTTCAGCGAGCTCCAGCCGACCACAGGCCAGCCCTGCTGCTGTAAAATGCCTCCTACGGCTTTATCAAGCGTCGCCCAACCGCCATCGCCACTCAAAAAAATCACCAACGGTGGTTTGGTATGGGATGAGGAAACGTTTACCTGAGTTGGCGGTTCGACAGGTAACAGGGTTAGCCCCAGATTATCGGCAAACTCATCGGCAAAGGCGTTAGCAGTTGAACATAAAAGTAAAACGCTCAGTATCTTGATTAAGGATTTCGTCATCTCGCACCTACTTTTTAAATACGCCAGTTGCACCACGACTCGTTAAGGTCACCAGACTGCCCACCACTACGGGCAAAGAGAGCCCGCCATAACAAATCAAATACTTAGCTTCCCACCTTGGATTAAACTTATCCTTATACCTCCTAAGCCCCTGAAAGTTGTAAAATTTATTCCCCTTCTTATAAACCGTTTTGGCAAGCTTGGTCCAAAACGGCACCAAGGCTCTATCGGTTAATCCTGACATGGGCGCCATGCCAAGATTAAACTGCTGATATCCTTGCTGTTTGCCCCAAAGCAGCAGCTCAGTAAACAAAAAGTCCATTATGTTGCTGCCCGATAAATTCGGCAGATAACGCATCAAATCAACGGAGAACTCCATTTTGGCGGCACTGGCCCACACATTGGAAAAAGCCACCAGCTCGCCGTTCAAATACACTAAGGCCATTGGCGTGGCGCACAGGTAAGCGGCGGAGAAATAACCAACCGAAAACCCCTTTTCTCGCCCCTGTTTGGCCTTAAGCCAACTGGTTGAAATAGCCTCTAAGGTTGGCAATAGATTCTGCACCTCACTGGCATCGGCCACCTTAAAGCTCAAGCCTTCCCTTAATGCCTTGGCATGGCTCTGTCGCAAACTGCGATACTTGCTCGACTGCAACTCAAATTCCGCCAAGGACACTATGGCCTCCTCGCCGAGTTTATACAGGCTCAACCCTTGCTCTAAAAAGTGGGGTAAATACTTTTGCGTCACTTGATAAAACACTGGCCAGCCATCGTAGGCGTCACACAGCTCGCGAAACTGCCACAGGAGATCATCAAATTTATCTGGATTACCGATAGGATCGCCCATCACCACCCAGCAATGTCCGGCGCGGGCATACATTAAAAAGGCATCTTTATCTTCATTAAATAACAACGATTTATCTTGTACTAAGGCGAGATAACCATGGCTACTCGGCGCATCGGCAACAATTTCCATGGCACAACTTAAGGCTGAACTATCTAGGCGACTGGTATGGGGTTTTCGCACCGCGAGCACATAGCGAATGGCAAAACCGAGCAGAATTACTAAGGCTATCGCACCACCCCGTAACGCACGGGACACATGGCTATCCTGCGAGAAGGTTAACCAAAGAGAATGGTCATAATCCACATCTTGGTAGGCAAAAAACAACACCCACACCATTAAAAACAATGCTGCGGCGAGGGACAATAACCAGCCGAAGGAATATTTAACGCCCACAATCGAACCTTGGCGATAAAACACCTGTTCACAGGGCAGCATTAATAAATAGATAAGACCGAGCGCCAGGGAAATCTGCCACTCAGCGCCCTTAAGCACAATAAAAACAATGGCCACTAATAACAACTTTTGGGTGAGTACAAAGGCTTTTTGATAACGCTTAAACAAGCCATGGGATAATAACAGTAGCAAAATACCACTGGCACTCAATATTAAGCTCGACAATTCGATAATCGGCAGCGGCACTATCTCCCCTAACCAATGATATTTATGCACAATGGAAGGGTTAACCACTGACAGCAATAAAACTAAACCGACGGTAAACACACTAATGCTTAATAGTGATGGCAATAACTTCCTGACAATATGTAAATCAATATTTATCTTAGATAATTTATCCTTGTTATTTAATACCAAGCCCGCCACAAAATAAATCAGGGCCAGCATAAAAGGCACAATATAATAAATGACCCGATACACAATCACCGAGCCCAGTATTTGCTCAACGGGTAAATACTGGGATAGGGTCACTGTTACTACAGATTCAAAAACACCAATCCCTCCAGGCACATGAGCAAGCACCCCGATGGCATTCGCCACAAAGAAAATACTGAGCACTTGAAGGTAACTTAACCCATCTACCGCAGGCAGCAGGGAATAGAATAATGTTCCCACCACTAACCAATCGAGTGTCGAGACCACAAACTGCTTCAACGACTGAGACAGTGCGGGAGGCGCAAACTCAAACCCTCGAAAATAAATCGGTTTTTTACGCCGCAGACTAAACAGAAAATACCCTACGACACAGAGCAGCATCAGAACACCAAACACGCGGCTTAAGGAAAATAGCCAAGCTGGCAATGGCAAATCAGCCAATTGCTGCGCCGGGAGGTTAATCAGCGCGATACCACAAATAAAGAATAACCCGAGGAAAAAAGTCACCGAGCAGGCGAGCACTATTTGAGTAATCTGATTACCGCTTAGCCCTAACTCTGAATAAAACTTATAGCGTATCGAAGTGCCTGTGAGTAATGAAAACCCTATGGTATTGGAAAAGGTAAAGGCTAAAAATGAAACGGGAGCGACCTTTTGATAGCTTAATGATGAGCCAAGTTGTTTAATCGCAAGATAATCATACAAGGTTAAGATTAAGTAACTTGTCACTGTCAGTGCAATGGCAAGCGCCAGCTGTGAAAATGAAAATAATTTAACCTCAGCCAAAATATCATTTAATTGATAATCCTGCTCAAGGTTATACAAAAGCAATAACGAGACTGTGAATATTAATAAGCTAATAATCACCCGAATGCGTCTCCCCATTTTCATCTCCACATATTGTTTAAGAGGCAAATCAAGGTTAATGGCTATTATGGATAAGGCATTAAATCTGAATTAACTTTAATTTATTATTAAGTGCTGTTTTAGCGAAAGATTTTTAACATAGTGATTTTTTAGTGGCAATCAAATTAAGCGTTAACTAGATGATGTTTTATTCATCTTGTAACAAGTATGTTTTAATTTGCATTAATAATATCCAAACGCCTTATCTGAACATAAAAACACCAGTAAGGATATTCAGTAAAGCCCCAACGACTCACCCATATTTTGGGATAAGAATGTAGAGCTTAAATCGAGTCGCGTAAAACCATCTCCCCTTACCGCAGCGATGACTTGCACCATTTTGGCCATATTTCACATTGCCTTTTGCTGCCCCTAGCGCATTCTGTTAACGAAATAATAACAAAAAGCAGGAGCACCTATGTTCAACAAGACGACACACACACTGGCGAAGAAGGGCGTAAAGGCGACACCACGCCACCTTTGGCCGAGTAACTCCCATAGGAATAAAACTCAACTTAAGGCGAATTGGCTGATGCCAACTGGGGTCGCCCTACTGATGGCTTTTAATCTCACGGGGTGTTTTTCTGACGATGATCCAGCACCAGAGGTAGTGACACCGCCCGTGGTTCAGCCCCCTGAAACGGGCCCCACCTTCCCCGAAGGCGCCATCAAGATCCTGCCGGGGGATAATCTCACTACCCGAATTCAAGAAGCCTTAATCAACGCCCAAAGTGGCGCAGTGATTGTGCTGCCAAAGGGCACCTTTAATATCGACTCGACATTACTGTTTGATGGCGACGTGGATGGGGATGGCAGTTATGCCAAAAACGTCACTATCATGGGCTACGGAATGAAGGACACTATCCTCAATTTCGCCCAAGCCAACTCAGGGGATGGGATTTTCGTGCAGAATGCGCTGAACATTACCATTCAAGATCTGTCGGTCAATGAGGCCAAAAACAACGGTATCAAGCTTAAAAACACCAATGGCATCATACTGCGCCGCGTGGGGGCGGTGTGGGAAGGTGAGCTCGACAAAGATAACGGCGCCTATGGTCTGTATCCCGTTGAGTGTGAAAACATTTTGATTGAAGACAGCTATGTCCGCGGCAGTGCCGATGCGGGCATTTATGTGGGCCAATCCCAATATATTGTGGTGCGCCGCAATATTGCCAAGGAAAACGTTGCCGGGATTGAAGTCGAAAACTCTAAGTATGCCGATGTGTATGACAACGAAGCTATGGGCAACACCGGCGGGATTTTAGTGTTCGACTTGCCGATCAACAACCACAGATACGGCTCTAGCGTTCGGATTTTCAACAACAAAGTGTATGACAACAACACGCCTAACTTCGCCAACGCCTCGGCCAACCCCGCAGGGGTGCATATAGTGCCGCCGGGGACTGGGGTGATTGTGCTGTCTACCGCCGATGTGGAAATCTTTAATAACGAAATTACCCACCACGATACCTTAGGGGTGACTGTCAGTAGCTTCTTTATTGCAGAACCCGATATGACCTCCTTTGTCGGCAACTATGGTCAACCAGGTCAAGCCATTGAAGACGGCTGGCGCCCAGTGCCGCGCAATATTTACTTGCACGACAACGTAATTACCGACTATGGCAGCAAACCTAAAGGTTATTTAATTCAAGATATTATCCGTGCTTACGTTATCAGTCACGGTACCTTGCCCGGCGTACTCTACGACGGCTTAGGGGAAATGCTTGCCAATAACGGCACCGCCGCTTACCTAGGTTTGAAAGAGGCGCCCTTTGCCGCTGATGGCAGCGATAACGTCTGCGCCAGTGATAACGGTGATGTGTCCTACGGCAGACTCTATGCCAACAGCAACACCGACATCAGCATCGCCGATGTGCAATACGAGAAGACCCAGAACAACCTGCTGAAATGTACCCAAGTGAGCCTACCCGTTCACACCGTCACCTTCGCGGGCCAAGTGTTTGGCTGCGGGGTTGACGATAATACCGCGGGTTGTGATGGCGGCGTGCTCGTTGGCGGCGGTGGCACTATCGGTGAAGGCGAAGGTGGTTTAGTGGGTGATGGTGACCAAAGTCTTTGTCAGGCGACGGGTTCAAACGTCAGTTGGGATGCACTGCTAAAAGCAAACTGCCCTAAACTGTCGGATTACAACCTGTTTAGCGATGCTAAAAACCCCACGGCAGGGCCCAATTCGGGCGGTGTCCCTTACGATCTTAACACTCAGCTCTTTACCGACTACGCCAGTAAATACCGCTTTGTGTATTTGCCTTCGGGACAAAAAGCCAGTTACTCCGAAAACGAAGCGTTTGATTTCCCTGTGGGTAGCGTTATCGTCAAATCCTTTGCCTTACCAAGCGACACCAGTAAACGCGGGATCAGCAACGAGAGTTTGATTGAAACCCGTTTGCTGATCCATCGTCCAACTGGTTGGAGCGCCCTGCCCTATGTGTGGAATGCCGACAAGACAGATGCGACGCTGGCGAAAGCCGGTGCAATTAGCAGCCAAACCTTAAGCCATAAAGGGGAAAGCCTCACCTTTAACTACATGGTCCCGAGCATGAACCAATGTAAGCAATGTCACCAGTTTAAGGCCGATGACAACAGCAACGCCGTGTTTGTGCCTATTGGTCCTAAGGCGCGCCATTTGAACCGCAATTACAGCTATCAAGATGGCACCATGAACCAACTACTGAAATGGGAAAGCCTAGGTATTTTGCAGGGATTACCAAACCTGAGCCAAGTACCACAAGTGCCCGCCTACCACGATGGTGATGAAGCCACAGTCGCAAGCTTAAGCGATACCGCATTAATGCAAACGGCTAAGGGTTATCTCGACATCAACTGTGCCCATTGCCATAGACCCGAGGGCAACGCCTCTAACACCGGCCTCAAACTCGAGTACTGGCGTGGCTACAGCGATGATGCGGGTTTCTCCCACGGTACCTGTAAATCGCCAGTCGCCTATGGCGGTGGAAACTTAGGTTTTGACGTAGTACCTG
Source organism: Shewanella mangrovisoli (assembly GCF_019457635.1). Taxonomy (NCBI): domain Bacteria; kingdom Pseudomonadati; phylum Pseudomonadota; class Gammaproteobacteria; order Alteromonadales; family Shewanellaceae; genus Shewanella; species Shewanella mangrovisoli. Next base: position 1,788,357 of record NZ_CP080412.1, on the reverse strand, counting down.
GCAATGCCGCTGAGTCCATCATGCACTTTAGAATGCAAAGCACGACCCCGGGCGATCGTATGCCTGAAATTGGTCGCAGCTTATCCCATGATGAAGGCGTGGCGCTGATCAGCGAATGGATTAAACGCCTGCCTGCGGCAAGCTGCTCGCACTAGCGTTATCGGTAACAGTGGGTGAAAGCAGGCTTGCAATCACCCACTTGCTTGCCACTCCATGACAGAGCGACCACCCTGACAGAGAAGGCCGACTTAGGCCTTCTTATTTCAAGCAACAGCTTAAAGAGCGGATAATCCAATGACAAACCGCCTAACACTTATCGCAATCTTCAGCTTAACGATGTTAGTAACAGCCTGTGGCGGCGGTGACAGCCAAAGCAGCGATAATGGCCAAACGCCGACTCCGCCGACGACACCTACAGTGCCGACAACGCCCACCAGTCTGTGCGTGAATACCACAGGGCAAGTTAACTGGCCCGCCTTAATGGCGGAGGACTGCCCAGAGTTAAGTCAATACGGGCTCTTTATCGACCCCGCAAACCCTACCGCGCAGCCGCAAGCACCGGGATTTGGTTATCAGCTCGCCACACAGCTTTTTTCTAATTACGCCAGTAAATACCGTTTTATCTATTTACCCTCAGACAGCAGCATGCAATACCAAGCGCAGGAGGCATTCGAGTTTCCAACCGGCACCGCGCTGGTCAAAACCTTTGCCCTGCCCCAGGATACGGCTATCACAGGCATAGCCAACGAAACCCTTATCGAAACGCGGCTATTGATAAAACGCTCCCAAGGCTGGACGAGTCTGGTTTATCAATGGCAACAAGGTGAAGCAAAGCTGCTAACCGCGGGCGCAAGCGTGCACCATACCCTGATTAATCAAGGTCAAAACCAAAGCTTTGATTACAACATACCGAGCCGCGCCGAGTGCAAAATTTGCCACCAGATCAATCAAGATAACAGCAGTCTAATCATTCCGATTGGCCTTAAAGCCCATCTCTTGAATCGCGATATCATCGACCAAGGGCAAAGCGTCAATCAACTCAGCCTGTGGGCCAAACAAGGCAAACTTGAGCAGTTACCCGAGTTAAGCCAAGTCGCTAAAACCTATGCCATAGACAACCTCCAAGCCGATTTAACCAGCCGTGCTAAGGGCTATTTAGATGTTAACTGCGCCCATTGCCACAGCGCCAAAGGCTATGCCAGCATCTCCGGCTTACGCCTTGGGTTTTATATCGACCATACCAGCTATCAATATGGCATTTGCAAGCAACCACCCGGCTGGGATGGCGGCGCCAAAGGGCTCGATTACGATATCGTCCCCGGCAATGCCGACCATTCGATTTTGCTTTATCGCCAAACACTTTCAGAACCTAAAGATCGCATGCCGCCAATCGGCCGCAACCTTGAGCACCAAGAAGGCGTGGAATTAATTCGTCAATGGATAGATTCACTGGCACCGAGTTTAGGGAGTTGTACATAGTCATGTTCAGTCAGAATCTTGCTTATTACCACTGATTGAACCTGATTAGATAATGATGCTAACTTACTGTCTAGTTGGAATCTTCATTCCGGCTATAAATCCTTTCTAGATTAGTTTACTGATAGGGGCGGGTAATGCTCAGTTAAATGCCAAATGGAGGCGGCATGCGTAAGACTATATTTTTGACCTTGTTTTTTGTTGCGTTTTCTAATGCCAGTACAGAAGAACAAACCAAAGTTAACCTAAGGGATAATACGGTTTTCTACGAGGGTGCACTCTCCGAGGAAGCAAATCAAAAACTTATCTCATTGATTGATAACAATCCTAAGCAAATCGAGTGGGTATCAATTAAAAGCAAGGGAGGTGAAGTCAATCGTGGAATGGATTTAGGCGAGATTATTTTTAACAATAATCTTGGCGTCGAGGTTACCGAATACTGTCTATCTTCTTGTGCTAATTATGTATTCTCTTCGGCCCATAAGCGCCGTATATCCAATCATGCTGTTATTGGTTTTCATGGCGGTGTCACAGGGATGGAGAAAGCAACGGAAGAATATCTAAAAACGTTACCCGAAAGCCAACAAAAAGCCGCCAGAGATAGCTTCACCGCGTATATGAAGACAACAACGTCCAGAGAAGCCGAGTTTTTCACTAAGGTTGGTGTCAATCAAAAAATAACCTATTTAGGTCAAAGTCCATTGTATCAAAAGCAACATGATTCTGAAGAGTACATTGGCTGGTACTATTCATTAGATGATTTAACAAAGCTCGGAATTAAAAACGTCACGGTAATTGACCCACCTTGGGAATTCAAACAGCTATCCGAAAAAACGAAGTTCTTTAAAGTGAGTGCGAGTGATATTTAACGACAGACCAAAGCGTTAATTGTTAATTAGCGCTTTCATACTTCCCCTTACCCACCATTTAGACGGCTAAAATATCCAGGCGGATGGCCAATCCAATGCTTAAAGGATTGACGGAAATGGCTAACATCGCAGTAACCTAAGGTCTCGGCAATCGCCTCAATATCCAATTCGCTTGCTAAAATCAACTCGACCGCCCTTTGGCAACGCACCTGATCGACTAAACGTTGATAACTCGAACCAAGCTGTGCCAGCTTGCGCCGAAAGCTGCGATCGCTCATATGCAGTTGCGTCGCCATATCATCTAAATGAAGCACTTGGGGAAAATGTTCGTTGATTGCCGCGAGCACGGTTTCTATAAAGGATGTGGTCGAGACAGCAGTGACCTTTTCGGCGTAGGCAGGGAATGGGTACTTGATGGCAAACGCAAGATGGTTAAGGGAAATGCTCCATTCATAATATTCGCAATTAAACTGTACCGCAGCCCCCGTTGCCAGGGTTAAAAAACGCTCATCCCGGACAGGTTCCGCTAAATGGATTTGCCTAAGCGTTATCGCCTCCCCTGTGAGCTCTCTAGCAAGCCCTAACAGCGAACCTATGCTGTGCAGAAATTGAAATCCATATTGTGCTTTGTCAATACGGCCAGTATTGAGCCAACGAATGCAAACACAGTCTTCTTCTAAGCGCACTAAGGTATCGGTAAAACTGCCAACGAGTTGGGGATGATTGACCACAAACTGCAAGCAGGCCTGTAGAGAAGTCAACTGCGCGAGATGGGGCAAGAGCACATCTAAACTACTCACCCGATAGCTTAGGCCTAATTTAGTGCCGATATCGGGGTCGCCACCCTGCAAACGTAAAAACTCCATCGCATACTCTACCTGCCACACAAACACAAACTGGCAATGATTGAGCTCTGCTTGGCCAACGCCGATATGCTCACAGACTTGCTGTAAGGCGTTTTCGCCTAACTGCGAGGCAATAAAATCGAGAATATTACGTAGCTCAAATGCGGGATAGGTTTGATCACCTACCATCAGGTTCGTCTTGTAGTCGACGCGCTGTAACATGGAAAATCCTTAATATGATTTGTTCAGCTTTTAATTCCCTAGGTGATTAGTTGTATAAGATCTCGCTTATTTTGAATAGTCTTAAACCAAACTTAATGTTAAAAAAATGTATTATTTTATTTCGCGCTCGGACAAAACAAAAACGCCTGCATATTCGCAGGCGTTTTCATCAGGATTGAGTCAGCTCGTCGGCTTACATGGGACGATTTTTCTCAACTAATCGATTAAAAATCGCATTTACCGATAAAGACGCACCATGGGCGATTTTATCTGCCAGTTTCTTACGAACTTGGTAGCGCAACTTGTACACGGTACGTTCGCCAGCTAACTGCATTAACACATCATCACTGGTTGAAATCGCATCAATAAGGCCTAATTCAATCGCCTGTTGACCGTACCAATGTTCGCCCGTGGCCACCTTTGCCAAATCGAGCTGAGGGCGATACTTGCTCACGAAAGCTTTAAATAGCACATGGGTTTCTTCCAGTTCCTGTTGGAACTTCTGTCTGCCTTCGTCAGTATTTTCGCCAAACACGGTTAAGGTGCGCTTAAAATCACCGGCCGTGTGTTGCTCGTAGTCGATTTCATGTTTCTTCAATAAACGGTTGAAGTTAGGCAACTGGGCAACCACGCCGATTGAACCTACGATGGCGAATGGCGCAGCATACACTTTGTTTGCCACACAGGCCATCATATAACCACCGCTCGCTGCGACCTTATCCACGCAAATCGTTAATGGGATCTCGGCCTGACGCAGGCGGTCAAGCTGGCTAGAGGCTAAACCGTAGCCATGCACCATGCCGCCGCCACTTTCGACATTCACTACCACTTCGTCGCCCTTTTCGGCGATGGTTAAAATCGCGCTGATTTCTTCCCGCAGAGAAGCCACTTCGGCGGCATCAATACTGCCTTTAAAATCAATAACAAAAACTTTGCCTTTACTATCTTCTTCGGCCGCTTTTTCCTTCGCCTTTTCGTCTGCTTTCAGCTGTTTTTCGTAGGCTTTAAATTGCTTTTTCGACAGCAGTTCTTCCTTCAAGCTGTGTTTAAGCTCTTCCAGTTCTTCTGAAAGATTAGTGATCCTCAGTTCACCTTTATCCGATTTGTGCTTTACCGTGGACGCGAGCACCACAATAATCACAGCAACAAGCGCAACCACAATCGTCACGGCTTTCGCTAAAAACATGCCATATTCGTATAGAAATTCCAAAGTACTCTCCGTTGGGGCCTAAGGTGATCCGGTTTAGTGCGCGCTATTCTAACAGCCTAAAGCGCCATAAAAAAACCCAGCAAAGGCTGGGTTTTTAGGATTTTACACGCGATTAGTTAGAACAGGTCGCGATCACGCTTGGATCAGTGACGAAAATAGTCGCTTCACCTTTACCTGCGGTAGAAGCATAGGTCGCCACTTGAGTTTGCATCTCAACCGTTGCCGCAGCAGCCATACCATCCGTTGAACTCTTCTCGCTTGGATCAACAATCGAGCTATGGTGACCCTTAGCAAAACGCACCGCACCAGAACCTTTGGTGGTTGCATCCACACAAGGCAGACCGATTGCCGAAATCAACGGCTCAGTGCCTGAGAGTGGGAAGTTATCGACGCGATTTGGTAACACTTGGTCAGGTAAGTTGCCGTTACCATCACCCGCAATTTCGATTAAATGTACGGGTAATCCTGTTGCTTTCAACATGCCTGCATGGTTAACCGGATCCGCCGAATCCACCGCCGTTTGCACCGCAAAGGCAAAGGTTGGAATAAACTGCGCGTAAACCCCTTGTACTAATGCCGCATATTCTGGGCTGCCAGGCTCGTATCCCGCAGTATTGGCTTTATCCACTAATGCTTGGAACGTCGATGAGGCTGTGACATTGCTAAACAGTACTGGTCCAAAGGTCGCAGAACCAGCGAACGCACCCGCTAAGCCACCCGCTGGCGCCGCCAGAGAGACCGCATTGATGGCATAAGGGTTAGGTAGCGCTTCGCCCGTGTTTGGATTTTTCATGCCCGTGCTGGCATAAGTCGCAAAGTCAGTGCCGACAATCGCACCTAAACTTAAGCCCTGCGCGCTAATCTTGGAAATATCGAATACTTGTGGTTGACCAGCCTGTGCAAGCCCCTGCGCTAAACCCGTTAAGGCTAAACGCACGCCAAGGTGATCCATGGTGGCCTGACGGAAGTTATCCCGCACCGACAGCGTGCTTGAGATATTCACGAAGACGAGTGGATTACCATTCTTAAAGGCATCAGGTGTACCAATCACGTTACCGAAGGAAGGGTCGGTTGCCGATACTTCGTAAATCCCATCCCCATTGGCATCAAACGAGCGGGCACCATGCAAAGGCATATCGATGGCCACCGTTGCCACGCCCATAGCGGCATAGCTACCCGCATAGGCTAATGACATTTCCTTACCACCGCCTAAACCATGCAGCGCAATCGTCGTTGGCCAACCAGAAGTCGGTGGGGTAAAGGTTAAACCTTGTTGCTGATAGAAGGCCGCGAGTTTGGTCGCATTCGGCATAGAAATCAGTACAGGTACCGTTTCATAACCTTTAATCGCAGGGATGGGGTTAAATTTGGTTAAATGCTTGGTTTTATCCGCAGCCGTTCCATCATCGAGCAGCCAGGTTTTACCCGCCATCAAAGAAGGATTCGCTAAGGCATCGGCAGGGTTCGCAATCCCATTGGCCACCGCCTGCATACCAAAGTTGGTTTGACTTAAGGTACCCGCTTGCAGCGCTAATAATACCGAAACAGGGCTATCACCTTGGGCTTTCCAGCGGCCATTGATCAGCGGCTGACCTGCGGATGACAAGCAGCTGACCGAAGAGCAGTCACCGTAAATCGGTAATTTAATCTTAGCGGTATAAACGTCGGCTAGGTTCGATACTACATACGCTGCGCCATCTGCTGGCGTTAAACCTGCAGCTTGTGCCACAGTGTAACCCGCAGGCGTTGGCATTTGCGCAAAACTTGGCGCATAAGGTGCGCCCTGTGCCATCAAGAGTTTTGTGGTTTCATAGACGTTTGCAACCGATTGAGTGGTAAACAAGCCTGAATAGGTAATGGTTGAAGTATCGACATTATGTGCCGCTGCAATCCCTTTCTCATAGCTGTTGACTAAGGTTTGTAGCATCAATTGATCAGGCGTTTCTAAAGGTAAGGTGTTGATATCCATCTTCAACGTACCATAGGTCGTTGAAGGGGCAATACCACGTCCCTCTGAATCTTGGATTAACTTGGTTGTTGCATAAATATAAGACTGGCCGGCTTTAAGCGGTTTGAGTGGCACAATAACGACTTTATTACCCGATGCTGTTGAGACGAAATCCACCCCAAATTGTAATTCCGCGCCGACTTTACAGGCAGATACTGACGGTTTAGTTGTACATTCAGGATCCGATGACAACGGACCACCCACAGTGGCCTCAAACATTCTCACTGCGCCCGGTTGTGCAACCGATGCCGCCATCAGGGTCAGTTGGGTGCCATCATGGTCTTTTGCTAAATCGATATCAATTGAAATGGGCGATGTGGTTGACCATCCATCTAAGGCACCAAGGGCAATTTGCGGATCGACATAGTTCCCCGAACTTTCACCCGGGATTGATAAGGTGCCATCCGTGGTGCCGCTGAACAGCAAATCATTAGGCAAAGGCACTTTAGCATTCGCGGGGTCAAACACCATATGGGATTCAGGGATGAGCGGCTCTGTCTTATCCTTGAGTTCGTTATAACTGTCCTCGCCACATCCTGTGAGGCCCAGTGCTGATGCAATCGCAACACACAAAATGAGTCTTTTCATTTTTTTTCCCCAAATCTTGTTGTAATAGTTTTGTTTTCCCCAAGAAATTAGTCACAATAGCGCAAAAGCTATGACTAATAGGGCTTATGTTAGCCCCTAACTCGTTTCAAGTTAACGTAAAAATATTGAGTTAGCCACAAGTTTGTCACAAACATTTTAGCTATTTATAACAAAGTTTCATTCATTTGTTTGAAACATGCGTTTAGCAATTCGGCGACTCTAGAAGTGGCGGGCATTTTCGCCAAGAGGAATAAAAGGCTCATGTTGGAATATCAAGCAGCAAAAGATTTACTCCAAGGTAAAACCATCCTGGTGACAGGCGCTGGCGCAGGTATCGGTCGCGCGGCGGCCATTGAATTTGCCAAACACGGTGCCACCGTGATTTTACTCGGTAAAACCGTCAAAAAACTCGAAGCCGTATACGATGTAATCGAACAGGCGGGTTACCCAACGCCAGCGATCGTGCCGTTGGATTTAAAAGGCGCGACCGAACAAAACTACCGCGATATGGCCGAAACCATTGGCGAGCAGTTTGGTCATTTAGATGGTTTACTACACAATGCCAGTTTACTCGGCGCCTTAGGCCCGTTTGAACACATCGATATTCCATCACTCGAAGATGTACTTAAAGTCAACGTCACCTCACAGGTCATGCTGACCAAAGCCCTATTGCCAATTATGCGCCAAGCACCCAGTGCCTCGATTATCTTTACCTCAAGCAGTGTTGGCCGTCAGGGCCGCGCCTACTGGGGCCCCTATGCCTTCTCTAAATTTGCTACCGAAGGCATGATGCAAGTACTCGCCCACGAATGTGATGGCACTTCTGTACGTGTTAATAGCATTAATCCAGGCGCGACTCGCACCGAAATGCGTGCTAAAGCATACCCTGCCGAAAATCCATTAGATTTAAAAACAGCCGAAGAAATCATGCCAACGTATCTCTATTTAATGGGGCAAGATTCTAGCGACATTAACGGTCAGCAATTAAACGCTCAATAAGCAACGCAGACCTAACGCACTAAGTAAAAGTAAAGGGAGCCCTACGCGCCCTTTATTTTTTATCGGCCGCAGAAAGCAAAAAAGGCCGCAAGCGGCCTTTTTACTGAGAGACTTAACATCACTCGAATGATATTAACTGCGCTGACGTGTTGGCTTAGCCTTAGGCGTTGCTGTCACTTTATGCTTGCGTACGGCGCGGCGAATTTTAGCACTCTTCACCTGAGCCCGGGCCACACTGTGTTTATCGGCGGCCAGCATAGTGCGAGTTTCAGGTTCAAGACCCGCTAATTGGCGCAGGTAGTTAACTTGCTCAATTGGCAATTCAATCCAGCCACCACGTGGCAGAGATTTAGGCAATTCCACCATACCGTAACGCACACGGATCAGACGGCTGACTTGCACCTCTTGGGATTCCCATAAACGACGCACTTCGCGGTTACGGCCTTCACGTAAACATACGTGCCACCATTGGTTCATGCCCTCGCCGCCTGCGGCTTTAATGGCATCGAACTGCGCCATACCGTCTTCCAACATCACGCCGGTACGCAGACGTTGTACCGCAGCCTCAGGCACTTCACCAAAGGTACGTACCGCGTATTCGCGTTCAACTTCGTTAGACGGGTGCATCAAACGGTTTGCTAATTCACCATCAGAGGTAAACAGCAATAAGCCTGAAGTGTTGATATCCAGACGGCCTACCGCAACCCAACGGGAGTCACGCACTTTCGGCAAACGGTCAAACACGGTTGGACGACCTTCAGGGTCTTTACGGCTACAAATCTCACCTTCGGGTTTGTGATAGGCGAGCACTCGACAAATCACATCGTCGGCGGACTTAAGCGATACGGCTCTACCATCGATACGAACCTTCGCATCGGCTTCGATACGATCGCCAAGATTGGCAATCACGCCATCAATACTAACTCTGCCTGCAGCAATCCATGCCTCCATCTCACGACGGGAGCCATGGCCTGCACGGGCCAAGACTTTCTGCAATTTTTCACTCATTAGTATCTTGCTCTTCTGACTGTTCAGGCGTTACTTTCAAACCTGAAAATACCGCCTGCAATGACTCAGTATCCGTAAGCGCAGGTAAATCCGCTAGGGTATCTAAGCCAAAATAGGCTAAAAATTCTAAGGTCGTGGCGTAGAGTGCGGGTCGCCCCGGGACTTCTTTGTGGCCAACGACTTTAATCCAATGTCTATCTGACAAACTTTTTATGATATGGCTACTAATGGCCACACCACGCACCTGCTCAATATCGCCACGGGTCACGGGTTGACGATAGGCTATCACCGCCAAGGTCTCTAATGTTGCCCGCGAATACTTAGGTGCTTTTTCCTGCCACAGGGGTTGCAAAAAAGGACTCAGGACTTCCAAGGTCTGGAAGCGATAACCTCCAGCCACTTTCACAAGTTGAACACCCCGCTCCTGATAATCCTGCTGCAACTCTTCCAATGCGGCTTTGATTTTGTCTCTGGAAACACTGAAATCCGCCAACACGGTTTCTTTCAACATTTTCACCGACAAGGGTTTCCCCAATACAAACAGACTCGCTTCAATAAGCTGTTTTAATTGAATTGGATTTATCTGCATCAATTAATAGGCCTTTACGTAAATAGTTGAAAACGGCTCTGTTTGGTACAATTCCACTAATAATTCTTTGACCAATTCCATCAGCGCTAAAAAGGTCACCACCACACCTGCACGGCCTTCTTCGACGCTAAATAAACGCTCAAAGGGCGTAAACGTCTCGCTATTAAGCATGGCTAAAATTTGGCTCATGCGCTCGCGGGTCGATAACTGTTCACGCTTAACATGATGATCTTCGTTGGCATCGATACGTTTGAGCACTTCGCCAAAGGCGCGGGCGATTTCAAATAACGATACATCGGGCGGGATCACCAAAGGTTTGATATTCGGTGAAGGTGCCGCGGTTGCTTGAAACACATCGCGTTCAAGCCGAGGTAAATCATCAATTTTTTGCGAAGCTTCTTTGATCACCTCATAGGCCTTCAATTGACGGATCAACTGGGCCCGTGGATCTTCTTCCACTTCATCTTCCGCCACCATACGCGGCAGCAGCAGACGGGATTTAATCTCAGCCAGTGTTGCCGCCATGACCAGATAATCCGAGGCCAGTTCGATACGCGCCTGAGTGAGCATCGCGATATATTCTAGATATTGCGCGGTGATCTGCGAAATGGGTAAATCGACAACATCTAATTTTTGTTTACGGATCAAATACAAAAGTAAGTCGAGCGGCCCTTCGAAGGACTCCAAGAACACTTCTAACGCCTCAGGTGGAATAAACAAATCCTGCGGCATTTCGGTCATCGCCTGACCGCGAACAACGGCTAAGGGTAAACTTTGTTGCGTGCCCTGCATCCGCTATCCCCATGTAAAACAATCGTTTTTAAACGGTTGTAGATGACTGACTCGAACCCGTACTGAGCGCGGCATAAGCTCGCTATGCAAGCGCCCCCACGCCAAACGCGCGATTATACCCGCAATTGAGCGGCGATAATACTGTCAAATGATGGTTTTATCGCCTTAATCTCTTAGGATAAATCGCGGTTAGAGAAAGGGAGTCACGTCACCCGCGCCTTCGCGCAACACTTCGAAACCATCTTCCGACATATCGATGACTGTGGTCGGTTTCTCACCTAAGTAGCCACCGTGAATAATCACATCCACTTGATGCTCTAACAGATCGCGAATGTGCTCAGGATCCGATTCAGCAAAATCACTATTTGGCATCACCAAACTGGTCGACATCAGCGGCGCATCTAACGCCTCGAGCAGCGCCAAGGCAATCACATTGTCTGGCACGCGGATACCTATAGTTTTCTTCTTGTCATTTTGCAGACGACGGGGCACTTCCTTGCTCGCCTTAAAGATGAAAGTGTAAGGTCCAGGCGTGCAGCTTTTTAAGATGCGGTAGGCCTGATTATCTACCTTGGCGTAGGTCGAAAGCTCAGATAAGTCACGGCACATCAAGGAGAAATTATGATCGTGTTCGATTTGACGAATGCGGGTAATGCGCGTCATCGCATCTTTTTCGCCAATCATACAACCGAGGGCATAGCCCGAATCGGTTGGATATACAATCACCCCGCCGGACTTAAGCACAGCCACGGTTTGACTAATCAAACGCGCCTGTGGATTTACTTCGTGTACATAAAAAAACTGACTCATGGTCGTTCCACCCAAGATCCCGACTGCCAGACCCAATCAATACCTTGAGGCTGGTAGAGATTTTTACCTAGTTCAATCCAATTGCTTGGAAAGTGAAAATCACTCCCTATCGATGCAAGCAACTGATTTTGGACACTCAGTGCCACTAAATTGGCCCTATCGTCCACCGTTTGTTGGCCGAGCACCACTTCCATGGCATCCCCGCCTGCTTCTTTAAATTCTCGCACTAAACGCTTTAACCATTTGGCCGACAACTTATAACCGCTCGGATGGGCCAATACCGCAAGGCCGCCCGCATTGTGGATCACCTTAATCGCGCTGGCCATATCGCCCCAGTTATTGGGCACATAGCCAGTTTTACCGCGAGCTAAATAGCGTTTAAACACACTTGGCATATCCACCGCGTGGCCATTATCGGCAAGCCAGCGTGCATAGTGACCACGGCTTATGGCTGCGCCTGCCGCAATCGCTTTTGCGCCCTCATATGCGCCTTCAATCCCGGCTTTAGCCAAGCGATGGCCGATTTCTTCGGCGCGCTGCTCACGCAACTCACGCTGATGTGCTAAAAAGCCTAATAACTCGGCATGGGTCTCATCAAAGTTGAGCGCCACAATGTGAATATCGTAACTATTCCAACGGGTTGAAATCTCAACCCCAGAAATCAGTTTTAACGGTTCGGCCTGCGCTTGATTGAAGGCGCGGGCTTCACTTAAGCCTGCAACCGTATCGTGATCCGTAATCGCAAATAACTGCACGCCCTTTTCAAGGGCTCTGGCGACCAGCTCGGACGGCGTGAGATGACCGTCGGATGCGGTCGTGTGGCTGTGCAAGTCAGCCAATATGCTTTGAGTATTCATGCCGTTATTGTACGTGAATTTAAGATGAAATGTGCATTTATCTCACACTTTATCGAGCAGGAATGGCATTCGGTACAGTGATTTAGCGATGTTAATCCATCATTTTGAAAAATATTCAATTGACTTTCGCCTCAGGCTCATGTTTTCTATAGCTCAACTAACGAATTATTGAGACCCTTTTGAATGACTCAGATTAACGCTTCTTTCAACATCATTTGGTGGTGGCACTTCCCAACTTAGCGGGTAGTGTGAAGCTCTGTGCTCATTTGAAAGTAACAGAATCAACAAAAAAGCCCGCAGAAATGCGGGCTTTTTTGTTGGTGCGAAAAATGTCTGCAACGCGGTAAACGGATAAAAAGCGAGATAAGCATGACCCTAAAGACATTTAATCAGGTTACCCAAGTCGATGGCGAAAATTTTGCCTCGTCTCAACAGACATTCGCACGTTCACATACGCTCAAGGCGACGCTGGCATACCATAGCGACCCACTGCGTCTGTACCAGCACATCACCCAAGATGCGCCCCATACCATGTTGTTGGAATCGGCAGAAATCGACAGCAAGGAAAATCTTAAGAGCATGGTGATGACCCATGCGGCGCTGATGATCCGCTGCGATGGCTATCGTTTACGCTTTAGTGCACTGAGTGACAATGGCGCCAGTTTACTCGCCCCCATCGAGCAATTTTTTACTGCTCGTTCAAGCCAAACTCAATGCCAACACGATGGTCACAACTTAGTGGTCACGCTGCAAAAGGACACTGAGCTTAAGGATGAAGATGCGCGCTTAAAATCCACCTCGCCCCTCGATGGTTTGCGCTTGTTTGTAAAGCATATCGACTGTGGTCAGACGCCAGCCTTCGAAGACTTATTTTTAGGTGGCGTGCTCTCCTACGATTTGATTGATACCGTCGAGCCACTGCCTGAAGCACCAAATGGTGCAAACGATTGTCCTGATTATTTATTTTATCTCGCCGAAACCTTAATTCTTATCGATCACAAGCAAAAGCATGCCGAGATCATCACCCACAACTTCAGTGAAGGTTCAGCAAAACAGGTTGAAGTGACCCAAGCCTTAGCCGAGCGAGCAGAGAACATCCGCGCCCAATGTGAAGCCTTAGTTAAGAGTGCAACGCCTGCGCCTGCCCTCGTTGGCATAACGGCCACAGAGCAAGTGAATGTTAGTGATGATGACTTCAAGCAAACCGTTATTGATTTAAAAGAACACATTATTGCCGGCGACATCTTCCAAGTCGTGCCTTCACGCAGCTTTAGCCTGCCCTGCCCCAATACCTTAGGCGCTTACCGCGCGCTGCGATTAACCAACCCCAGCCCCTATATGTTTTATTTCAGGAGCCATGACTTCACCCTGTTTGGTGCCTCGCCCGAGAGCGCGCTGAAATATGAAGCCAGCAATAATCAAGTCGAAGTCTACCCAATTGCAGGCACCCGTAAGCGCGGCAAAACCGCCAGCGGCGAGATTGATTTCGACCTCGATAGCCGTATCGAACTCGAATTGCGTTTGGATAAAAAAGAGCTCTCCGAACACTTAATGTTGGTCGATTTAGCCCGTAACGATATCGCCCGTATCAGCCAAAGCGGCAGCCGCAAAGTGGCCGAGTTACTTAAAGTCGACCGTTATTCCCACGTGATGCACTTAGTCAGCCGCGTCACAGGTCAACTACGCCAAGACTTAGATGCACTGCACGCCTATCAGGCCTGTATGAATATGGGCACGCTAGTTGGCGCCCCGAAAGTGCGCGCCTCGCAACTCGTACGTCAAGCGGAAAAGACCCGCAGAGGCAGCTACGGTGGCGCCGTGGGTTATCTCAACGCCCTTGGGGATATGGACACCTGTATCGTTATCCGCTCCGCCTTTGTGAAAAACGGCGTGGCCCATATCCAAGCGGGTGCTGGCGTAGTGTTTGATTCCGACCCGCAGAGTGAAGCCGATGAAACCCGCCAAAAGGCGCAAGCGGTGATTTCGGCCATCAAGATGGGCGCAGGCTTAGATGAGAGCCAGCAAGCAACTGCGACCACTACGACTGAACAACAAAGATAAGGAGCCCAAGATGAAACTCTATTTACTCGATAACTTCGACTCCTTTACCTACAACTTAGTCGACCAGTTTAGAAGCCTTGGCTGTGAAGTAGTGATCTACCGTAACGATGTTGCCGCCGACTATATTGCCGACAAGCTGTTAGCAGAAACCGAACCGAGTGCCTTAGTCCTATCGCCAGGTCCAGGTGCGCCCCATGAAGCGGGTTCCATGATGGCGCTGATCGACAAAGTCGCGGGCAAAGTGCCTATGCTGGGGATCTGCTTAGGCCATCAAGCCATGGTGGAATATTACGGCGGTAAAGTAGAGCGCGCGCCTTTTGTCGTGCACGGTAAAGCCAGCCCCACCTTCCATAATGGTACGGGCGTGTTTGCTAACTTACCTTCACCCTTACCTGTCGCCCGTTATCACAGCTTAGTGGCGACAAAAGTACCCGATTGTCTTGAAGTGATTGCCACCACAGAAGAGATGCCAATGGCGATTTTGCATGCAGAGCACAGGGCGGTCGGTTTTCAGTTTCACCCAGAATCCATCTTAACGACCTTGGGCAGCACATTGTTAACCCAAACCCTACGCTTTTTGACTCAAGACATCGCCCACAATACCGCAGGAGCCCAATAATGAGCGCAACATCGATTCAGCCCCTGCTCGATATCTTGTTTCAGGGTAAGGCATTAACCCGCGAGC
Source organism: Shewanella mangrovisoli (assembly GCF_019457635.1). Classification (NCBI taxonomy): domain Bacteria; kingdom Pseudomonadati; phylum Pseudomonadota; class Gammaproteobacteria; order Alteromonadales; family Shewanellaceae; genus Shewanella; species Shewanella mangrovisoli. Next base: position 1,773,338 of record NZ_CP080412.1, on the reverse strand, counting down.
AAACCGCCAGCCTCTTTAGCGCCCTTATCCAAGGTGAAATGAATGAGGCCGTGATGGCGGCAATGTTAATGGCCCTTAAAATTCGCGGTGAAACCATTGCTGAAATCAGTGGCGCCGCCGATGCGATGCGCGCCGCCGCCAAGCCATTCCCCTATCCAGCCTCAAGCCGTAGCCAAGGGATTATCGATATCGTCGGCACCGGTGGCGATGGTTTTAATACCATCAATATCTCCACCACAGCAGCCTTTGTCGCGGCAGCCGCTGGCGCCAAGGTCGCAAAACACGGTAATCGCTCGGTCTCGAGCAAATCGGGCTCTTCGGATTTACTCGCCCAATTTGGCATCGATTTAACCATGTCACCCGAACTGGCGAGCAGTTGCCTGGAATCACTCAATCTGTGTTTCCTGTTTGCGCCCCACTACCATGGCGGTGTCAAACATGCGGTGCCCGTGCGCCAAGCGCTGAAAACTCGCACCTTATTCAATGTGTTAGGGCCATTGATTAACCCAGCACGCCCAGAATTTATGTTACTTGGGGTCTATAGCCCAGAGCTAGTGACGCCCATCGCCCGCGTACTGCAAGCCCTTGGCACGCAAAGAGCCATGGTGGTACACGGCAGTGGTTTAGATGAAGTGGCGCTCCATGGCAGCACACAGGTCGCCGAGCTTAAAGACGGTGAGATTATTGAATATCAACTAACGCCGGCGGATTTTGGTGTGCCACAAGCCCAAATTAGCGAACTTGAAGGCGGAGAGCCCGCACAAAACGCCCAAATCACTCAATCTATTTTGCAAGGACAAGGCAGCGACGCCCACACCCATGCGGTTGCCATCAATGCGGGTTGTGCCTTATATCTGTGTGGCCTGTCGGCCTCAGTCAAAGCCGGCACCGCCCTTGCGCTCAATACCATAAAAAGCGGCAAAGCCTTTGAATTACTGAATCAACTCGCTAAAGTCAGCAGCGAAGCACAGGAATAATGACCATGGCACAGGTTCAACAACCCGACGCCCATCGCTCGGAAGATAATCAAGCATCGCAGGATGTAAGGGGTAGCATGCAAACCAGCACCGCAAAAGCGAACGTTTTAACCCGTATCGTCGATACCAAGGCCGCCCATATCGCCGCCCTAAAGTTGCGCTTTCCTGAGGACAGCTTAACCCCCAAGATTTCGGACCGTAGTTTATTTGCCGCCTTAAAAGCCCCGAAGGCGGGTTATATTTTAGAGTGTAAAAAAGCCAGTCCATCCAAAGGCTTAATCCGTAAAGACTTTGATGTCGAAGCCATCGCATCGATTTATACCCAATATGCCGCCGGGATTTCGGTATTAACCGATGAGCAATTTTTCCAAGGAGACATGGACTATATCCCGAAAGTGCGGGCAAAAGTGAGCCAACCTATTCTGTGTAAAGACTTTTTTGTAGACGAATATCAAGTCAAGTTGGCCGCTCATCAGGGCGCCGATGCGATTCTGCTGATGCTTTCAGTGCTCGAGGATGAGCGATATCAGCAACTGGCCAGTGAGGCAGCCAAGTATCAACTCGATGTGCTGACCGAAGTCAGCAATGAGGAAGAACTGAAACGCGCCATCGCCTTAAACGCACCTATTATTGGTATTAATAACCGCAACTTACGGGATTTAAGTACCGATTTAGCCACCACCGAAGCCCTTGCGCCACACATCGGCAGCGATCGCGTGGTGATCAGCGAATCGGGCATTTACACTAACGAGCAAGTGCGCCGCTTAAGTCCGTTAGTCGATGGATTCTTAGTCGGTAGCTCGATTATGGCCGAAGAAGACATTGATTTAGCCTGCCGTAAATTGATCTTCGGTCACAATAAAGTCTGCGGCCTGACTCGCCTTGAAGATATTCAAGCGGCGGCCACTGCCGGCGCCGTGTATGCGGGGCTGATATTTGCTGAAAAATCGCCACGCGCGCTCACCCAAGATGCCGCCAAACAGTTAGTACAGCAATACCGCGCCGCCAACTTGCCCGCCATTGAGTTTGTCGGCGTATGTGTGAACAGCACGCCTGAATTCATGGCGAATATCGCCCAAGAATGTGGCTTAGCCGCGCTGCAACTGCATGGCAGTGAGACTGAGTTGGAAATTGCCGAGTTAAGCCAATTGCTGCAACAGGCCGGACTGAACACTCAAATTTGGAAGGCGGTCAGTGTCGATGCTCAAAGTGGTGAGCTTGCTGCGATGCCAAGAGGGGTGCAGCGTTATCTTTTTGATAGCAAGAATGACGCAGGTTTTGGTGGCACGGGGCAAGCCTTTGATTGGCAACTCCCCATTGCCCATAAAGCCGAGGCCATGCTCGCTGGCGGCCTCAATGCTGACAATGCCGCCCGAGCCAACGCCCAAGGATTTTACGGCTTAGATTTTAACTCTGGCCTCGAAACGGCTCCCGGCGTTAAGTCGGCAGAGAAAATTCAAGCGGCATTTAGTCAATTACGACTCTAGACCAGCTTTTATAAAAACCTGTGCAAAGCACAGGCTAGCCAGAATTGAAACTCGATGGCGTTAACCTAAAACGCCATCGAAACAAATGAATAGGATAAGGAACAAGGTATGTCACAGTTAAAGCTTAACCCTTATTTCGGCGAATACGGCGGTATGTATGTGCCGCAGATTTTAGTCCCCGCCCTCAAGCAACTCGAAAACGCCTTTGTCGAAGCGCAGGCCGATGAATCCTTTCAAGCCGAGTTTACCGACCTGCTTAAAAACTACGCGGGTCGCCCAACGGCACTGACCTTAACCCGCAATTTAAGCCCTAACCCTATGGTGAAAATCTACCTCAAGCGGGAAGATTTACTCCACGGCGGCGCCCATAAAACCAACCAAGTATTGGGTCAAGCATTATTGGCTAAACGTATGGGTAAAAAGGAGATTATTGCCGAAACCGGCGCTGGCCAACACGGCGTTGCCACCGCCCTTGCCTGTGCGCTACTGGGATTAAAGTGCAAAGTGTATATGGGCGCGAAAGACGTTGCCCGTCAATCACCTAACGTATTTAGAATGCGTTTGATGGGCGCAGAAGTCATTCCTGTCACCTCAGGTTCTGCCACCTTAAAAGATGCCTGTAACGAGGCCATGCGCGACTGGTCCGGCAGCTACGAAAAAGCCCACTATCTATTAGGCACAGCCGCAGGGCCACACCCTTTCCCGACCATAGTGCGTGAGTTCCAACGTATGATCGGTGAAGAAACCAAGAAGCAAATGCTGGAGCGCGAAGGTCGTCTGCCCGATGCGGTGATCGCCTGTGTCGGCGGTGGTTCGAATGCCATTGGTATGTTTTCCGACTTTATTGAGGAAACCAGCGTCGAGCTAATTGGGGTCGAACCCGCAGGTAAAGGCATCGATACCCATATGCACGGTGCGCCGCTCAAACATGGCAAAACCGGGATTTTCTTTGGTATGAAGGCGCCTTTGATGCAGGACAGTGAAGGCCAAATCGAAGAGTCTTATTCGATTTCGGCAGGCCTTGACTTCCCCTCCGTTGGCCCACAACACGCCCATTTGAACGCGATTGGCCGTGCGCGCTACGAATCGGCCACCGATGATGAAGCCTTAGAAGCCTTCCAATTATTGGCTCGCAGCGAAGGGATTATCCCCGCGCTTGAATCGGCCCACGCCCTCGCTTACGCCCTGCGCCTAGCGAAAGAGTGCACCAAAGAAACCATTTTGGTCGTTAACCTCTCGGGCCGAGGCGATAAGGATATTTTCACTGTGTCAGACATTTTAAACGGTAAAGAGGAATAACAACGATGAGCAACACTGCAACCCAAACTATCCCTCATCAAGGCGGCCGTTATCACGCAGCGTTTAGCCGTTTAAAAGCCGAAGGCCGCGGCGCCTTTGTGCCCTTTGTCACCTTAGGCGATCCAAACCCTGAGCTGTCACTGAAAATTATCGACACCTTAGTGCAAAATGGTGCCGATGCTCTGGAATTAGGCTTTCCCTTCTCCGATCCGCTGGCCGATGGCCCGGTGATCCAAGGCGCGAACCTCAGAGCCCTCGCCGCGGGTACAACACCCACACAGTGCTTCAACTTATTAGCGCAAATTCGCGCTAAATACCCTGAGCTGCCGATTGGGTTATTGCTGTATGCGAACCTGGTATTCGCTAATGGCATCGATGCTTTTTATGCCAAAGCACAGCAAGCGGGCGTGGATTCCGTGCTTATCGCCGATGTGCCAGTAGAAGAGGCGGCGCCTTTTATTCAAGCCGCTAAGGCCCATGGTATCGCGCCAATTTTTATCGCGCCGCCCAATGCCGATAGCGAAACCCTTGAAAAAGTGAGCCAAAGTGGCGAAGGCTATACCTATCTATTGTCCCGCGCCGGTGTGACAGGCACAGACACTAAGGCAGGAACACCCGTTGAAGATATTTTAGCTAAGCTGCAAGCATTTAATGCGCCGCCACCGCTATTAGGCTTTGGGATTGCCGAGCCCGCTCAAGTGAGCGCCGCCATCAAAGCGGGCGCAGCGGGTGCGATTTCGGGCTCGGCCGTGGTGAAAATTATCGAAGCTCATCAACAGGATGAAGTGAAATTGCTGGCAGCATTAGGCGAATTTACCCGCGCCATGAAAGCGGCAACCTAATTAAACCACTGACCATCTGAGCACAGGCGTGTTTACACCTGTGCTCAGTTGTTTCTAAGCGCTAAAAATCCGTCCAGCTCAGTTCGACAATCAGGTTTACCTCAGTGCCTCATTTGACTTAACACCTGCAAAATACGCTTTCAATGACTCAAGGCTTTGTTTGCGATCGCTGAGCTGTTGTCTCTCGCTATATTGGATCAACTGCTCGAGGTATTGCTGAGGTGGAGTCACCCTCAAGCCAAAGCGCTCCGATAATAATCGATATTGGTCAATCACTTGCTGCTTGCTAAACGTCTCGGCATAGATATCGATGGCAAAGTCTTTAAACAGATGGCGAATACCATCGTATAAACCTATGTGACTCACACTCTGATGTGTCTCGTCGGGATAGTATTTGGCCGCAAAACTCAGCCCTTGAGGGGGACTTTTAGTCAGCTTATCCGCAAAGGCCAAATTTAAATCTCTATGATAGGAAGACACGCTAAATCCCGGTGACAAGGGATTATTTGCAATCGCCATAAAGAGTTGTTTCTGCTTGAAATCACCCTTTTCAACTCGGTTTTCGAGCTGAGTGAGGTAATGTGGGCTGTCAAACCACAGACTAGTATCAATGGCGATATAGGCCGAAAAAAGTTGCCTGTCGGTACGTAGCGCTTCCATCGCTAGTAAGCCCCCAAAGGAGTGGCCCACCAACACATTAATGCCATTGGTTCGCAGCTGACTATGTATGCTCGGCGCTAATTCCTGCTCAATAAAATCTAAAAATCGCCCCGCGCCCCCCGTTTGCTGGTATTTGGGATTGCCTTTTTTTCCACTCGGCAACACCAGCGTATGGGTCGGTGTGTAATCCCGCATCCTTTCAGTGTTGTTAATACCAACAATAATCATCTTAGGGATCTGTGGAATAGCACCTTGACTTAAAAACTGTAACAAGCTTGCCATATGGTCAAATTGTTCATCTGCATCCAGCAGATAAACAACGGGATACGCTTCAGTCGATTGTGCATATCCCTCAGGAAGTGCAATCAGATACTGCCGTGTTTCCTTAAGCAGTTTGGACTGCAATTGCTGGCTTTGATATTCCACCGCCGCAGTGGGCTGCGATATCACGCTCCCCATCAATAAACCGACTACAACTAAAAAGTATCGCATTGGGTACTGTTTCCTATTGGGAAGATATTGAATATTCGATGAAAATGCATTTAAGACGCTAATAATGCGCAGTCTGTATTGAGGGACAAGGCGACAATCTTTCCCCTCCTCCATCCTGCTAAGTGACATGAATCACATCATCTTCGATTACATTGTAAATGACAATTATTATCATTCAAAGGAATGAGTGATTGTGCTATTTTGGCGACCAGTTGAAATAGTCGATTTACAAAAATTTACCTTTTTTGCTTTGTTAATTAATTAGATAATGGATATCGGGGGATTGAAATTGAGTAACCATAAAACGCTAAATCGTTTTCCTTTCGCACTGTTAGCACTCGCCTGTTCACTGCAACCACTCCTGTCGGCACAGGCCGATGACACAGAACTCGAACATATAGTGGTCACCGCCAGCGCTAAGGACCAACAGTTAAGTTCGGCGCCCGCCTCTATCTCTGTTATCGATGCCGAAGAGATTAAGTTGCTGCCCGTAAAAGATCTCGGTGATGTGCTACGTGGCAGTGTCGGGGTCAACGTGGTCAGCGGTAACGCAGGACGTAACAGCCTCTATGTCCGTGGTATGGATGAAACCTATGTACTAATGCTCGTTAACGGCAAACGCGTGTCCTCCTCAAACGGCTTATGGCGCGGCGGTAACTTCGACATTACCGCAATTCCGATTGATGCAATCTCGCGGGTCGAAATTGTCCGTGGTCCTATGTCGGCACTCTACGGCTCGGACGCCGTTGGCGGGGTGATTAACGTGATCACTAAGGCGCCGACCGAGGATTGGCAGCTCACCCTCGATGCCGAATACAGTCAAATGCAAGAAGGTGAAGGCGGCGATAGACAACGCTACAACGTGTTTACCTCGGGGAAATTGACCGATAGCTTAGGGCTGATGCTCACCGCCGAATCCGCAGAGCAGGATCTTTGGCAATTACCCGAAATCACACCGACCTTCGATACCATAGAAGAGCGTAAAACCAAGAAACTCTACAGCGCACTTACTTGGCAGTTGGCTGACAATCAAACATTAGACTTTGATTATCAATATGATAAAGACAAAGTCCCCCTCACGACCTATGCTGAAAAATCAAAGCGCGAACAGCAAATCGAGCGCAACACCTTTGGCCTTACCCACAAGGCAGACTGGCAATGGGGCCAAACCCAGTTAGAGGCCAATCTCGAAGATTCTAAGCTCTACGACTACAACAGCCGTTACAGCCTACAGCCGCCTTTAGGACGCCATATTGATGAAAAAAATACCAGCTTCAAAGCCACCAGCTTTTTCAGCCTATGGCAGCAGGACTTTACCTTAGGCGGCGAATACCATAAGACTGAGGTTGAAGATCCCGTTCAGTACCCCACAACCAAAGGCGATAGCGTCGACCAATACTCACTCTTCGCCCAAGATGAAATCGACTTCTTAGATGACTGGACGCTGACCTTAGGTGCCCGCTACGAAGATAATGAAAAGTATGGCAATAACCTCAGTCCGCGCGCCTATATTGTCTATCGTGCCACCGATAAACTGACCTTTAAAGGCGGTGTCGGCACGGCCTTTAGGGCTCCGGCGTTATTTGAGTCATCGCCCACTTTTGCATCAGTCAGTTGCGGTGGTGCCTGCTCCGTGGTTGGTAATCCCGATCTCGACCCAGAAACCAGCGTAAACTATGAGTTCTCAGTGCTAATGAGTGACAACACCTGGGATATTTCAGCAACGGCCTACCACAATAAAGTCAAAGACTTAATCACAGTATCGACCTGGGATAGAGTGAGCCCGAGCCGGACTTATTACAATGAGTCCGAAGTGACTTTACAGGGGATAGAACTGACGGGCCGAATCGATTTGACCGAAGATCTCAGTCTTAAAGGCAACTACAGCTATCTCGATACGGAAAAAAGCGATGGTTCAGAGTTAAATGGACGTCCCGACCAAACCGCCAATCTTCAGCTCGATTGGCATATGACTGATGACTGGCAACTCTATGTCAGCGGTAACTATTTTGGTGACTACTTAGATAGCAGCGCGATAAAACGCAGTGGCTATAGCCGCTTCGATTTTGGCACCAGCTATCGATTAACGGAAAACATCAAGCTACGCGCGGGTATGACCAACTTTACCAATGAGCAACCCGCTGAAGATTCCGACGGCACCACAGAAACCATTCTGCCGGGACGCGCCGTGTTCGCTGGGGTGACGTTAACGCTGTAATCGCCTTCAATGAGTGTTTCGCCACTGAAGGGCCAAATCATCGGATTTGGCCCTTTTCTTTCTCGCCTCCCACACTGCGACAACCAATGATGCCAAAGTAAGAACTCTCTGCTTCTTAAAACTGTCAAACCCAAGGCTTATATTGAGCGCTGAGTCGCATGTCTTAGCGAAAGAGATGTTAATATAGCGCCGGTAACATCGGCCGTTTTGTTATGGTAAATGGACTTTTTATGCAGTATCAAATCTATATTCTCTACGTCACCCCTTGGGGTTGTGGTTTTCAAGGTGAAGTGGCCGCCCAATGGGATAATGGCGCCCCGGTGTGGTTTTATTATCAGGGGAGCGATCAACAGGCTAAACAACGTTTTCCCGTTAATCAGTGGGTTAAGGTTGAACTCTTCGGCCGCTTAGCCAAGGCAAACCTGCAGACCGACATCATTGAACATCGCCAGAGTCTGCATTTCCCTAAACATAATTGTCACTTTGAGGCATCCGGACAAATCGTTGAGATCACCCAAACGCCCGATGATACTGTGTATCTATTGCAATCGAGCCTTCCCCTGCCCTTCGATAACGAACTGGGCACCTCTCCGATCTCCCGCGGTCATTGGGTCAATGTCACAGGGGAATTATGGGTGACTAACTGGCAAGATTAAAGCTAAGCTAGACTCCCTTCCTAAACCATGACTTTGCCTAACGAGACGGTGAATCATGGCTAAGCGTCAATGGCTTTTAGGCCACTTTGTCTCTAGAATGGCGAACACGTTGTGCTTAAGGTATTAATGATTAAGCCTAATCTATAGATTCTTTCGCCAGAGCAAATCCAATTGAGGCCCCATGTCCAGCATAGATTCTGTACCCAATAAAAACCGTACGATTTTTGGTACTCCAAAATTACCCGCTAAATACGTTACGATTGTGATGCCGTTTTTTCTATCAATTTTAATGAGTTGCATCGTTTCAGGGATCAGTACCTTAAACGGTGTCGGTGCATCGGGGCAATTTGTTGAGCTCTGGTTTAGCGCATGGTTTATCTCTTGGATTGTCGCCTTCCCGACTCTATTGATGGTGCTCCCCTTAGTGCGAAAGTTAACCGCCGCCTTTGTGCAATTACCTTAAACTCACCTCCGTGTTTAATGCTGCTAAAGCCATTTTCTAAAATGGCTTTTATGTTTTTCCTCGCTTTGCCCCTAAATCACCTAATAACCTAGTCGAGTACTCGGATTTACAGTCGATTTACACTCAAGATTGGCTCACACTTTCGTTGCTTAAGCCTGCGTCCCCCAATCCCATCAGTCCGAAATAAATCCCTATTCACCCCAAATGTAATTAACTGTTTTATTTTAAATAATTTTTAAAACATCACCTTAAGCATAAGTTTTACACCATTTTTGCTACGGCAATTCCCTCGCTAACAAACCGTATTTCAGCCCTTTATTTCCCAGTCAAAAGTACGACTCCTTCGACAACTCATAAATGAGAATGATTTGCATTTGTAATTTTTAGAATGCTAATTTATTCGCCGTTGCGCTGAGGTAGTAATCCTCAGCTTATGCGCAATACATGGAACCGATCCTGATCCGCAAGATAAGGGAATGACTCACTCGGCTGAGATAGAGAGAACCACTCCTGGCTTGCCCATCAGCCGATGATGACAACCACAGTTTCGGTTGGCAGCTGGAACTTAAGGAGGCGTAAGTGACTACCCCAAAAAAGGAAAACGATCGCAGGATTTTCGATCTACTCGGTATCGGCATAGGTCCGTTCAATCTCGGATTGGCCGCCCTGAGTGAACCTATCGATGGCTTTAGCTGTTTGTTTTTAGATGCCAAAACCGAGTTTGACTGGCACCCAGGCATGCTGCTCAGCGCCTCTCGGCTGCAAACGCCGTTTATGTCCGACTTAGTGACCATGGCCGATCCCACTAGTCGCTATAGCTATCTCAATTTTGCCAAGCAAACTGGCAGGCTGTATCCCTTTTATATTCGTGAAAACTTTTTCCTGCCGCGAAATGAGTATAACCAGTATTGTCAATGGGTTAGCAAACAACTCTCCAATCTGAGATTCGGTTTTAAGGTCACGCAATTAGATTACAACGCCGGTGAAGGTATCTACCATGTTACGGGTGTTGATAGACGCAGCGGCCAGCCCCAAACCTATTTGTGCCGCAAACTGGTGCTCGGCACGGGCACCACGCCCTACGTGCCAGACAATTGCCCGATGCACGATCCCCGCGTGATGCACAGCGCCAGCTATATGCAGCAGAAAACTTACCTGCAGAGCCAAAGCGCCATTACCGTGATCGGCAGTGGTCAAAGCGCGGCAGAAATCTTTTACGATCTGTTGCAAGATATTGATACCTATGGTTATCAATTAAATTGGATGACCCGCTCGCCACGCTTCTATCCGCTGGAATACACCAAACTCACCCTAGAAATGACTTCGCCAGATTATGTGGATTACTTCCACGAACTGTCGCCGGAAAAACGCAGCCGATTGATTGCAAATCAAAAATCCCTCTACAAGGGGATCAATGCCGAGTTAATCAACGATATTTATGATCTGCTTTACCAAAAACGTTTAGTCAGTGATATCCAATGCCAGCTGCTGACCAACGTGGCACTCGATAAGATAGAAACCTCGGGCGACAAGCTAACGCTCAAATTCAACCACTTCGAACAGGAATATGCCCTCGAGCAACAGACGGGCGCCGTCGTCTTAGGCACTGGCTATCAATATCGTTTACCCGAATTTATTCAAGGAATTAAATCACAAATTGAATTTGATGATCGCGGCCAACTCGCCATCCAGCGGGATTATGGCATCGATATCAGAGGCGATATTTTCATCCAAAATGCGGGCCTGCATACCCATGGCATCAGCTCACCGGATCTGGGCATGGGCTGCTATCGCAATGCGACGATTCTGCAAGCGGTTTTAGGTTACGCACCCTATCCGATTGAAGACAGTATCGCCTTCCAAACCTTCGACCCAACCAAGATCCGCGCGCAGCAAAACCAGCCCACCAGCAGCCCCCACTCAGCCATAACAGCCACACCAAGCAAGACGGTATCTTCGGCGGCGCAACCTACGCAGCATCGTAATGTTGAGCCACTGGCCGCGTTGCGGATAAGTCCTTCGGGCGGCAGCGTGTCGGTGTTGATGGCACCCCACAAGGAGGCGCAGTAATGGCCAGACATTGGAGTCGCCACTGTGTGGCCTCACTCTCAACACCCATTGTGATTGATGAGTTTGTGTTTAAACCGCTCAATCTCCCTCAACACCTCGCTATGTTGCAGAGCTGGTTTAACCAAGACTATGCCCGCTTTTGGGGTATGCAGGGGATGAGTCTCGATGCACTTGCTCAGGCGTTGGCGCCAAGCGAGCACAAGCTTGCACTGATAGGTGAATGGCAAGCCAAACCGCTGTTTATGGTGGAGTTATACGATCCCGCCCAAGATGAAGTGGGTGAGCACTATGCCGTGGAACGGCTCGATTGCGGTATGCACCTCATCCTCGCGCCGCTTGAGGGTAAGCCCGTTCATGGCTTGTCCGGTCAAGTGATGCAGGCTATTGCTGAGCTCATTCTCGAAAAGCTTGCCTTTAAACGAATGGTGGTCGAGCCGGATCAGCAAAATCACAAAATTCACCGCTTAAATAGCCAAATTGGGATCCGCTACCAAAAAACTATTCAACTGCGCAGCAAAGCCGCATTCCTCGGTTTTTGTAGCGCCCAGAGTCGCCAATTAGCGCAAAAGACCAGCGCACTTTTAATGCCGCGCACTGCAACTCAAGCGACTCAAGTAACTCATGCGACCCACACAACCGCTGTTAACCCTATCATTTTGCAGGTAACCCGATGAACTTAGCCACTAACCGCGCATTACTCACGCCATTCACTCAAACCGAATTCCCCACGCTGGAGGCCACTGCCCATACACACGTCCCTGCCCACTTAATACCGGAATATTGGCAGGCGGCCAATCGCCATTTGGTGAAAAAAATCCTCTGCGAATTTACCCATGAGAAGATCATCACCCCACAAATTTACCGCCAAGCGGCAGGCATCAATCACTATGAACTGAGGCTCAAGGACTGTACCTATTACTTCAGTGCGCGCCATTATCAGCTCGACCACCTTGAGATAGAAACCGGGTCGATTCGGGTCAGCAGTGCGGGCCAAGACAAGCCACTCGATGCCATGAGTTTGATTATCAAACTGAAAGATGCCTTGGGCATGAGTGAAACTCTGCTGCCAACCTATCTTGAAGAAATCACCAGCACCCTCTACAGCAAGGCCTACAAGTTGGCCCATCAAGCCATCCCCGCCGCAACACTCGCTAAGGCCGACTATCAAACGATTGAGGCGGGCATGACCGAGGGGCACCCAGTGTTTATCGCCAACAATGGCCGCATTGGTTTTGATATGCAGGACTATGACCAATTTGCCCCCGAGAGTGCCAGCGCGCTTCAGCTAGTGTGGATTGCGGTGCGTAAGGACAAAACCACCTTCTCCGCCCTAGAAGGATTGGACCATGATAGCTTGTTAAAACAGGAGCTTGGCGAACAGTTCTCCGAGTTTCAACAACACTTAAGCGCAAAGGGACAAGCGGCCGATAGCTTTTATTTTATGCCCGTTCATCCTTGGCAGTGGCGCGAAAAAATTGCCCGCACTTTTGCTGGCGAAATCGCCCGTGGCGACATTATTTACCTCGGCGAAAGCCAAGATTGCTACCAAGTTCAACAATCTATCCGCACCTTCTTTAACTTAACTGCGCCGCAAAAATGCTACGTCAAAACCGCGCTTTCTATCCTAAACATGGGCTTTATGCGCGGGCTTTCGCCGCTGTATATGAGCTGCACCCCGCAGATCAACGCTTGGGTGGCCAAGCTTATCGAAAGCGACAGCTATTTTGCCGAGCAAGGTTTTGTGATCCTAAAAGAAATCGCCGCAATCGGTTATCACCATAGGTATTACGAAGAAGCACTCACCCAAGATAGCGCCTATAAGAAAATGCTGTCGGCGCTGTGGCGCGAGAGTCCGTTGCCGCATATTGAGCCGCAGCAAACCCTGATGACCATGGCGGCGCTATTACACGTCGATCATCAGGAGCAAGCCCTGCTTGCCGCCTTAATCGCGCACTCGGGCTTAAGCGCCAAGGAGTGGGTCAAGCGCTATCTCAACCTCTACTTATCACCGCTATTGCACGCCTTCTTTGCCTACGATCTGGTGTTTATGCCTCATGGCGAGAACCTGATTTTAGTGCTCGATGCTGGCATCCCTGTCAAAATTTTGATGAAGGATATCGGCGAAGAAGTCGCAGTACTCAACGGTAGCGAGCCACTGCCGCAAGAGGTGCAGCGCCTTGCGGTCGAGCTTGAGGAAGAGATGAAGCTCAACTATATCTTGCTCGATATTTTCGACTGTATTTTCCGTTATTTAGCGCCCATTCTGGATAAGCAAACCGAGGTCAGCGAAACGCAATTTTGGGAGTTGGTGGCAGACAATGTGCGCGACTATCAAGCGCAGCATCCGCAGTTGGCGGACAAATTTGCACAATACGATCTCTTTAAAGACAGCTTCGTTCGCACTTGCCTGAATCGCATTCAGCTTAATAACAACCAGCAGATGATTGACCTTGCCGACCGGGAAAAAAATCTGCGCTTTGCGGGCGAAATTGTTAATCCGCTGGCCGTCTTCAGGCAAAGCCATGCCTTTGGCTCAGTAAATCAGAAGCTAAAAATCAAACCCTAAAGCATTTTAACCTTGAGTGGGCCCGCGCCCACTCTGGGCACGCGTCTGTGCCCAAAAACAACCTAGTCAATCAAACAGCCTAAATGGAATTTAAGATCATTATTATGAAAACCTTCCCCCTCAACCGCCTCGCGGCGCACTGCCAACTCGCCATCACCCGCCCTGAGCTTATCCTCTGCTCTGCCATACTCAGCATGCCCTATGCTTATGCCGATGCCAGCGACACCCAGAAAAAGTCCACCAAAGACATTGAAATCATTAATGTCGTTGGCGCTAAGGATCTCCACGATAATCGCTACAAAACTCAGGCGATGAATACGGCAACGGGCTTAGATTTGTCCTATTTAGAGACGCCGCAATCCGTCACCTCTGTGACTAGCCAAATGATGCACGATCAACAACTAAACAGCGTGATCGACGCCATGACCAGCGTGGCCGGCATCAATGCTCGGCCGATGGACAACGACAGATACAGCATCAGCTCGCGGGGGATTGCGGTCACTAGCATTCTTTACGATGGCGTGCCCACCACCTATGACACCCGTTTTAACTACGGCGATAATCTTATCGATACTGCCATCTACGAGCGGGTGGAAATTGTCCGTGGCGCCACAGGATTAATGACAGGTGCGGGTAATCCCTCGGCCGCGATTAACCTTATTCGTAAACGCCCGACCCAAGAATTTATGGGCAGCACCTCAGTGAGTGTCGGCTCATGGAACAATCTGCGCGGTATGGTCGATTTATCCAGCGGCTTAAACGACAGTGGCAGCATTCGTGGTCGTGTTGTCGCCGCCTATCAGGATAAAGAATCCTTCCAAGACAGATACGAGCAGCAACGCACCACCCTCTATGGCATTGTTGAAGCCGATATTACCGCCAGCACACTGCTTACCTTAGGCGTGGATTATCAAGACACCACGCCCGAAGGCACTATGTCCGGCGGTCTGCCGCTGTTCCACAGTGATGGCAGCCGTACAAATTACGATCGCGCGACCTCCACCGCCCCCGATTGGGCCTCGGCGCATACCCAAGGACTCAATACCTTCGCCAGCCTTGAACATCGTTTTGATAACGGTTGGGAGCTAAAAGGCACCTACAGTTACGGCGATAACTCACTGAAATACGATGTACTCTGGGCTACAGGCTATCCCGATCCGGTAACAAACATAGGCTCAACCGCAGGCTCAATCGCCTATGTCGATGGTAGCCGTACCCAACATAACCTCGACTTACGGGCGCAGGGAATGTTCGCCCTGTTTGGCCAAGAGCACCAGCTCACCTTTGGCTGGACGGGTCAGCGCCAAGAGTTTGCCAACCCTTACTATTACCCTACGGCCGCCGTGCCGCCATTGGGAGATTTTCGCGATCCCAATTTCCAGTATCCAAAACCTCAGTGGAAGGAAACTCACACCACGGGCTCCTTCGGTGAAACCGAGCAAAGCGCCGCCTATGTGGCCACGCAGCTCAATCTGACCGATGCCTTGGCATTGCTTGCGGGGCTGCGCCTGAACCAATGGCAAACCGACCAAGATAACTTTGGCAGCATGTATGATTTTAAGGTCGACAATGAGCTCACCACCTATTTTGGCCTGACCTACGCTCTGGGCGAGCAATACTCCCTTTACGCCAGTTATACGGATATTTTTGCGCCGCAAACCTTGCAGCGTATCGATGCCAGTTACATCGACCCCGTCAAAGGTAAAAACTACGAGGCGGGCATTAAGGCGAGCTTGATGGATGAAAGCTTAGATATGTCGTTGTCGGTATTTGAAATTCGCCAAGATAATGTTGGCGAACGCACTGGCGATGTGTTGCCGGGCACCACTATCCCAGTGTATCGAGAGGTTAACGGCACTAAAACCCAAGGCTTTGAGTTTGAATCCACGGGCAAAATCACCGATGACTGGAATATCTACTTCGGCTACACCCAATTCAGCACCGACGATCCTAAGGGCAATCGCATCAACACCACTTCCCCTCGCCAGCAGCTAAAGCTCTTTACCACTTATACCTTTAGCGGCGATTGGAACAAGTTGCAGCTCGGCGCAGGGGTTAATTGGCAAAGCCGAGTCTATCAAACCGTGAACTCACCCTTAGGCAGAGTCGAGGTTGAGCAAGACTCCTACGCATTGGCCAGCCTAATGGCAAGTTATGCCTTTACCGAGCAGCTAAAGCTAAGCGCCAATGTGCACAACGCCTTAGATAAAACCTACTACAGCCAAGTGGGGCAATATAGCCAGTTCCAATACGGCGCCCCACGCAGCATGAGCGTGAATTTGGATTATCGCTTCTAACGGACTGTCGATACCCAACTGTTAATCAATGAAAACTGCGGTAAATCTAGAGTTCACCGCAGTTTAATCCATTCAAGCCTAAGGAGTGATTATGGCGCGCCAAGGAGAGTCAGCCCCGGCCTTAGTCAAGCTTTCCAGTGAGACTAAACCGAGTCGTACCAAGCACTGCAAAACCAAGTGCTCGCAGAGTTTAGGCATTGCGATCGCCAAGCAAACAGCACTCGGTTTAACAAAGAGCCAAATGGATTTCACTCAAGTAGCCCAGGAGTTTAATCAACGCCTAGCGCTACGCGCCCCATTTTATGCCCAGCATTTTGTGGCAACCACTAAGCCCCAAGGACTCAGTATTGATACTTGGAGTCAGCCAGCCGTGTATCAGCAGCTTTTACTGGATTTTGCCAAGGCCTATCCACCCTTAGGAAAATCCACATCCCCCATCCCGTTAGAGAATATTCCCGAGCAGATATTGCTCAGCCATAGCCGTAACTCCAAAGCCCTGCACTCGCTCTGGGGGCAGTGGTATTTCGGTCTGTTAGTGCCACCCATGTTGGAGTGGATTATTAACGCGCCGCACTCGCTTGCGAGCACCCTTGAGCAAATTGAGCAGATTGATATAGCGTCTGAGCATTTTTACCTTAAGCCCCACGATTCGGGCAGAGTTACAGGTTTTGAGTTTCAATTAACCTTAGCCCCCACTCCTCAGGTGAAAACCGATATAGTAAAAGCCGCCAGAGTTAAAACCACTGTCTTAACGCCACCCCGCGAGCTACAACTTATTCAGTGGATTCAAAGCCATCTAGTCCCTAGTGTTGAGCGATTAACCGGTTTAAGCCCAACACCCGCCAAGCTGTATTGGAGCCATTTAGGCTACCTTATTCACTGGTATTTAGGCGAAATGGCATTGCCAAATATTGAATTTGAGCACCTTAAGGCACTGCTATTTAACACAAAATCCTTTGAAGATGACGAGGATAATCCACTATATAACAGCATTAATCTGCTGCCCGACACTGCAACTCACGCTGACAATATTCGCCGTGTATGCTGCTTAAGGTATCAACTCGCTAATAGTCATCGCTGCGGCGATTGCCCATTAGCCACGCGCGCCCAAGCCAAACGTGCCGCGCAAGCTTAGCCTTATCGGTCACAGCCCACTTAGTTGTAAGGGCAACATGGATTGCAACAGCCGTTCGCGCCGCTTTGATGCAACAGTTAGCAATCGGTCACCTTTCACGGCTTTTTCCCTCTAGCCCCCCGTGCTACACTCAAGCCCACGTCTTCTTAACACGATTATTTATGAAACAACTGCTTGATTTTCTGCCCCTCATTATCTTTTTTGCCGTCTATAAATTTTTCGATATTTATATCGCCAGTGGTGCCTTAATCGCAGCCACCGCACTGCAATTAGTCGTGACCTATGCGCTGTACAAAAAATTGGAGAAGATGCACCTTATTACGTTCGCTATGGTGACAGTGTTTGGTACCCTCACCTTAGTGTTCCATGACGATGCCTTTATCAAGTGGAAAGTCACTATTATTTATGCTTTATTTGCCCTAGCCCTTGGTGTGAGCCAGCTACTCAACAAGTCGATTTTAAAGTCCATGTTGGGTAAAGAGATGAAGGTGGCCGATAAGATTTGGGCACACGTAACTTGGTACTGGGTGAGCTTTTTTGCCATCTGTGGCCTAGTCAATATCTATGTCGCCTTTAGACTGCCGTTAGAAACTTGGGTGAACTTTAAAGTGTTTGGCCTCACCGCCTTAACCCTGATTAATACCGTTATCACCGTCTTTTACCTTTATAAACATCTTCCCGAAGATCAACGCAAGGAACTCAAATAATGTGGTATATGATTTCAGCTCAGGATGTTGAGAACAGCTTAGAAAAACGTTTAGCGGCGCGTCCTGCGCATTTAGCTCGCTTACAGGAACTGGCCGATGAAGGTCGTTTGCTGGTTGCGGGTCCACACCCCGCTATCGATAGCGAAAACCCAGGCGATGCGGGTTTTAGCGGCTCATTAGTGGTTGCGGATTTCGATTCGTTAGCCACGGCTCAAGCCTGGGCAGATGCCGATCCTTACTTCGCGGCGGGCGTATATCAAAGCGTTGTGGTTAAACCCTTTAAACGAGTTCTGCCTTAATGAAAATCGTTTCTTTCAATATCAATGGATTGCGTTCTCGCCTGCATCAATTGCAAGCGTTAATCGACAGCCATCAGCCCGACATTATCGGCCTGCAAGAAACCAAAGTGCACGATGAAGCCTTCCCGCTCGCCGAAGTCGAGGCCATGGGCTATCACGTGCATTACCACGGTGGCAAGGCACACTATGGCGTAGCCATGCTCTCCAAAGTCGCCCCACTTAAGGTGCAAAAGGGTTTTGCAACTGATGAAGAAGATGCGCAGCGCCGCATGATTATCGGCACCTTTGCTCAGGCAAATGGCCGCCCGCTAACTGTGTTGAATGGTTATTTCCCTCAGGGCGAAAGCATCGACCATCCGACAAAATACCCTGCTAAGCGTAAGTTTTATCAGGACTTAATGGCGCATTTGCACGCTAATCATAGCAACGATGAAGATATCGCCATCATTGGGGATATCAATATTTCGCCCATCGATTTGGATATCGGCATCGGTGAAGTTAACCGCAAACGTTGGCTAAAAACCGGTAAATGCAGCTTCCAACCCGAAGAGCGTGAATGGCTGAAAACCCTGCAGGATTGGGGATTGGTGGATACCTTCCGTCAACTGCACCCCGACCGCTGCGAGCGTTATTCATGGTTCGATTACCGCAGCAAAGGCTTCGATGATAACCGTGGCCTACGCATCGATGTGATCTTAGCGACGCCGTCACTGGCCGCACGTTTAGTTGAATCCGACGTCGATTACGAGCTGCGCGGTATCGACAAACCCTCAGATCACGCGCCAATTTGGAGCACCTTTAAAGAAGCCTAACTCGATTGAGTGACTACTTTAATCGATATAAAAAACATCGGCCTAGGCTGATGTTTTTTGTTATAGAGTCCAATAAAGTACCCATCTAATGTCACTGCCGGATAATGATCTGGATCAGCCGCCGATAACGCGTTTAATGTACTGAGTAATTCCGTTATCCTTGTCACAACATACTCCATTGCGAAGACTTGTTCTCGATCATGGTTTAACGTACTACTCACCTACACAATGCTACTCATTAGGCCTG
This sequence comes from Shewanella mangrovisoli, assembly GCF_019457635.1. Taxonomy (NCBI): domain Bacteria; kingdom Pseudomonadati; phylum Pseudomonadota; class Gammaproteobacteria; order Alteromonadales; family Shewanellaceae; genus Shewanella; species Shewanella mangrovisoli. The sequence goes on along the minus strand of NZ_CP080412.1, from coordinate 1,754,111 downwards.
CTGTTGACCTGACAATACAGAGATCCTCGCTACATCGAGGCTTGGGAAGTCAGGGTCGACGTACACGTACATGCGGCTAATAAGATGGTCAGTAAACTCAAAAACACTGCAAAAACGACCAGTTGAAATCTTGTTGTCTGGCCAAACGGAGCCATCACTCATGACCCCACCTTCTTGCCCTTCAACGATAACTTTATTGCCAGAAACAGTGATGTTAAAACCGTCGATATCATGCCAAATACTGCTAAGTGAACTGCCGATGCGATTGCCAAACTCAACTAAGCTGTCCTTGCCCATAGCGCGTCCAAATTTGGGGAAGAAAAAGTCGACCTCTTCGCTAAATAAATCTAAGTAACTCGCATCACCCGCATCAACTTTCTTAAAGTATTCAATGGCAAGCTTAACTAATGCATCCTTTTCCATCATTATTCCTGTATCTATACTGATTTTTAAACAAAATTCCATCTAGCGGGGCACTAAAGAGTCCATGACAATCTAGAGCCAAACCACGGATATTTCTGACATTAACCACTTGTTCAAATCAGTTGCCCTCAGGCTCTTAAATCTTCAGCAAGTAGCCCATAAAGAGCAGAATCCGAGATAACGCTACTCACCTCCCAGCGCTGCCTTAGATGACCTTCTTTGATAAACCCCATACGCTCCAACACCTTGGCAGAAGAAACATTCTCTGGGTCAATCTCTGCTTCAATTCGACGCAAACCTAATTTATTGAATGCAAATTTAATTAATGCTGTTCCAACCTCGGAAACGATGCCTTTTCCCCAATATTTGGGGCTTATTCCAAATCCAATTTCAGCTCGCTTTGACTCTTTGTCATAATTAAAGAGCATCACTTTACCTAGCAGTTCACCACTATGTTTTTTATAAATCCCTAAAGTCATTCCGCGGAAATCACACATGGAGTCGGAACTATTATTTATAAATGCAGCGGCATCATCTAATGATCGCCAAGGAGGAGTATTCCAATATTTCATCACCTCTGGATCGGAAAAAATGTCAAATAATGCTTTAGAGTCATCTTCATTAAATGCTCTAAGAACTAAACGTTCTGTTTCAATTTTTATTCCTAACATTAAAGCTATCCATTTACTGTTTAAGTTGGAAATGCACACGGAGTCACTATATGCAGAGAGATTTGTTTAGTTTATCAAAAACATAGCTACTGAATAGATAGTGAAATAAGGCCATTAGACTCTTGCGGCATTAGGCAATATTCGGCTAAAGGAGCATAACTTAATCACTTTTAAAAGGCAGATATTGAGCTTGGCAAATCAACCTCATCCCGCTAATTCAAAGCTTGATAATCAAGACTGCCATTGTGATACAGCCGGATTTCAATTATCTCTATATGCTGTTTTAGTGATGACAAACGTTCTATTAACCAGAGATAGCCGATTTTATAGGCCGTCTGTAATAATGTGATCAATTCATCTTCTGGCGTATGTGCTTCATCAATGGCCAAGATACGGTACCAGTCGAACGATTTAAAATTAGCAATCGTGTCAGACTCAAGCTCGGCCGTTAATAGCCATGAACCATTCATCATAAATGCTATATCAACAAAAAAATCGCAGTAAGCTTCCCCTTGGGTATAGGAGAAATTCGCATATTCTCTCACCAAGCCATCAAATTCCTCTCGGTAGCCATCAAGTGCGTCTTTAACCACGCAGGCGGCTCTCTCAACCCTTTGCATATGTCACTCTCATCCCTTCGCCCCTAATCACAGGGGCATATAGGGCTGATAACCTACCCCAGTTTCAGCTCCTCTCCAACGGTATTTTGATAATGAAACCAAAGTCACGCTTTAGACTGATGACGTTTTTACCTTTTAGTAACAATGAGTTGAATTTAAACCAAGTTGTAGTTTCAATGCTAAGCGGTTAAATGAAAGTCTGTAAGGCCTTGGTTAACTTTGGCGTGTCGCAGCAAAGGCAATAACGATATCGGATGTAAATAAGCATAAAAAATGGCGACTGCATTAGATGCAACCGCCATTTGAATTTGAATATTTGGATTTGGCGACTAAGCTTCGCCAGCTAACCACCGTTTCGCTTTTATACTAATGAGAACCAATCCATAAAAGCCGAGGCTTAGCTAGTGCGGTACTGCTTAAGGATCCCTTCAAGTTCAACCGAGGCATGTTGCAAATCATGCGCTAGGGTGACACTGCGCTGCGCCGTTTGTTTAATGGTATCGGATTGATGGCGAATCTCATTGAGCTGGCCAGCAATATCGCGAGCGGCCACGCTCTGCTCTTCCGCCGATGCGGCAATCTGGCTGCTCATATCGAATACGGCATTAACCGATTGCGCCATCCCCTCTACATCGTCGCCCACGGCAATAATGGCGCTACGGCCTTCATCGGCGCGGTCCACAATCTCAGTGGTGATATTGGAGAGCTGACGAGTGCCCGATTGCAATCCTTCGATCATCGCTTGGATCTCAACAGTCGCTTGTTGAGTACGTCCCGCCAAGGTACGGACTTCATCGGCAACCACAGCAAAACCGCGGCCTTGCTCACCCGCACGGGCCGCTTCGATGGCCGCATTCAGCGCCAGCAAATTGGTCTGCTCAGAAATACTGTTGATGGTAGTCACCACGGCATCGATACCCGCCGCATCCTTAGATAGTTGTTCCACCGATGAAAATGCCGCGCCAATCTTGGTTGAGAGCTGCCCGATACTGTCCACCGTGTGGCTAATACGTCCTTGGCTAGCACTCATTTGGCTGGCGTTATCTTTGGTCTGAAGCGAGGTGTTACTGGCATTGACCGACACTTCTTCAATCGCCGAGGTCATCTGCGCCATGGCCACGGCAACTGAGTCTAAAAATTGATGCTGGGCACCAATTAACTCGCCACTGCTTTTTGCCTGCTGATTAAACTCATCGGCGGCGAGGGAGAGCGTCTGCGCATTGCTGCGGATAGCACTCACCATTTCGCTCATGTTATCGGCGCAGCGGTCGATTTCGCGGGCGATTAAGCTGAAATCATCGGTGCCGAAAAAGTTTAATCTGAAACTTAGGTCACCATCGGCTAAGCGTTTGATGGCCATGTACATATCCCACAAACCACCGCCGAGGGAAGTTGAAATCCAATAGCTGAGTTGGAATAAGGGCAATAAACCGATTAACGCGAGCCAAAACATTAAGTTGGCATCGCTGCGCCCCTCGCTTTCCCATTGAGCAACATTTTGCGACAGCTCGAGTGCGCCGCCAGATCCCACGCTGGCACTGGCGGTTACATTATCCCTTTGGCGCAGTGCCTCAGTTTGGCGACTGACAACACTTAAGCCATTGTCACGGGCAAACTGTGACAACGTATCCCCTGTCAACTGCTGTGCATTCGCGACTTGAGCAAAGGCATCGACCGTCGCCTGCACCCGAGCCAAAGAGGCGGCTTCGAGGTTGCGGTGAGCATGTTGGTAATTGACGAGTGCAACGGCGGCGGTGATCAGCGCCACCATAGAGCAGACAACCCAAAACTTTCCGTTGAGACTGAATTTGATCAATATGGCATCAATGGTGCGAAACTGGATTTGTTTCATCTTGATATTTCCTAAGACCTAAAGGCTATCGGGTACTAAATCAGCATTATAGCTCATCTATTCCATCACTTTTTTACCGCACAGGCATCATCTGCAGATTAAAAAATGATGAATTTAATCGGCACTGGCGATTTCAGAACCTGTTGATGCTGACCATTTTTGGCGAAGAGTAACTAACTGCGCCGTTAACAAACTCATGCAAAAACCTAACAGCGCGCCCAACACTAAGGATGGCACAATATTGGCGACATCCCCTGCCATGGCAAAGGTAATACAACAGCCAATAAAGGCACCAGGAATAAAGCTTAATTTTTGATAACTGGCCTGCAGGCACATTGCCGAGGTCGCGATACCCGTAAACAAATAACCTGCCACAGGCGATACGAAGAAACTGCTACCGCTGATAATGAGCCAAGCCCAAAACACACCGGAGAGATTGGTGCACCACGCCATCATCACGCCTTGAAAACCTGCCTTCGGCTGAGCAAAGAAGGTGCTACAACCTAAAAAGCCAATCCAAGTAACGAGATGAAAGGCATCTGCGATACCACACCAGACAGCGGCTAATAGCCCCGCCGAAATAGCGACTTGCCAACGATTTTCCATGATGACCCCTTTGTATTGTTTTCACGGAAGTTAATACTCAAATGCGCTTAAGGTGCGGCTGTATTATGGTGTTATAGCGCCCTTCACTTCCGTGTCGATCAATTTTTAGTAGGGATCTGCAATCGAAAACAGACTCACAGGCCGACTAGGAACCGATTCAAATGAATGTGTACGCGAGTCCGCATACCTTAGGTCACTTGAGTAAACATATTGGTTAAATTACCTCTATTCTGGTAACAAAAACCTGATCTATTGCTAATTTTCGGCATTAATGCCCGTAAATTTGCTAACAAGCAATTTATTTGTGGTAAAAAAACGAAAAAAGCGCTTATTAGGCGCTTTTTTGCTCACTCAGGTGTGGTTTACAGCATCACACCTTTAACTGTTTATTAACCGGCAGGTCGCGGATCCTAAGGCCTGTTGCGGCAAATATCGCATTGGTCAGGCTAGGTGCCACTGGCGGTACACCTGGCTCCCCTACGCCCGCAGGCGGTGCATCCGAGTCGATAATGATGATCTCCATCTCTGGCACTTGGGGTAAACGTAGAAGCGGATAATCATGGAAGTTAGACTGCACCACCTTACCCTGCTGGTAACTGATCTCACCCATTAGCGCCAAACTTAAACCAAATACTATCGCGCCTTCGGTCTGCGCTTTCACCCTGTCGGGGTTAACCACTGTGCCAGCATCAATCGCAGCTATGGCATTCAGCACCTTAAGCTGTTTGTCCTCGCCGACTTCTACCCGCATCGCCACCGCCACCACACTCACAAAGCTGCGGTGCACGGCAAAGCCCCAACCTTGATTCTTACCCGCTTTAGGCGCCTTGGCTTGAGCTTGTTCAACCGCCTCAATCACCTTGAGGTAACGGCCGACATCGACGGGATGACGGTTTAAGTCTTCACCATAGTTGCCATATTTAAAGCCTTGGTTCTCAAAGGTCTCTCGCCTCGCTTGACCCAGTAAGCTTCGCCACATATCGGGGCAAGATAACTTGGCTTTATGGGCCATTTCATCGACAAAACTGCCCACGCCAAACCCATGTTGAATGTTACATACCGAGCGCATCCAACCGATACGGCTATGGGCGCTGGCCTTAACGGCCTCGTAGCGTAAATTGGCGAGGGCAAAGGGCACATCGACAAAACCTAAATCCAGCTCTCCACCGGATGGATATTCGACACCCTCGGCAAAGGTGGAGCTGATCGACGGGAAGCCCGTGCGCGCCAGCAGTGCCGTGGGTTTGTTATTGGCATCGAACAAGGCCTGATAACACTGGGCACTGATGGCATGATAATAACCGTTTTGGATCTCATCCTCACGGCTCCAACTCACCTTCACCGGCCGTTTAAATTGTTTGGAGAGTAGCGCCGCCTCCACACTGAAATCCGGTTTGGACTTGCGCCCAAAGCCGCCGCCCAGCAGCGTCACATTCACTTTCACCGCATCTTCGGCAATACCTAAGGCCACAGCCACATTTTGCTGGGTACTCTGCGGTGTTTGTGTCGATGCCCAAATTTCACAGCCCTTCTCGGTCACATTAGCGGTGGCCACGGGTGGCTCAATGGAGGAATGGATAAGATAAGGCACGGTATAAATCGCCTTGAGGGTATCGTCCTTCGGCCAGGCTTTGACCTCATCCCCAACTTGACGCACCACCTTACCAGGGGCTTGTACCTTGTCCACCAGCTCTTTAAGGTAAGTTTTAGAATCGTGGCTGCTGTTGGCAGACTGAGTCCAGCTTACTTGCAAGGCTTTACGTCCCTGCAGCGCGCTCCAAGTGTTTGTCGCCACCACAGCTACGCCGCCTAAGGCTTGAAAAGCCGGAGCGCCCTTGGACGTTGGCAAACGGTATACATCGACCACCCCCGCTACTTTGCGCGCCGCACTATCGTCAAGACTTGCCACATCGCTCCCCAATACGGGTGGGCGCATAATGCTGGCATAAAGCATATTATCCACTTGGATATCATAGCCATAGACAGCCTTACCCGTGAGCATGGCCTGCATATCGACTATCTGACGCGAAGCCCCAATTTGCTTGAAATCCTTAACCGCCTTTAACCGCAGCGAATCGGCCGCGGGCAGTGGTAATCCCGCCGCATCGAGGGCTAATTCGCCAAAGCGCGCAGCACGGCCAGATTTGGCATGTCGCACTTGATGATCTTTGGCCTGCACTTCACTCACGGGAACTTTCCAGCGGGCTGCGGCGGCTTGCTCAAGCATGGTTCGAGCCATCGCGCCCATCTCGCGCATGCGGTCATAGTTTTCGCGGATACTGCGGCTGCCATCGGTATTTTGGCTGGCGTAGCGTTTATCGGCGAGACCTTGAATAGGCACAATTTTATCCCAATCGGCCTCCAGCTCTTCGGCCAAGATTTGTAAAATCCCAGTGCGGATCCCCTGACCCATTTCGGAGCGGTGGCAGGTCAAATAGACCTTGTCATCCTCACCGATGGCGATAAACAGATTGAGCCGCGTCTGCTGATCCTGCGCCAATGCCATGGGACTCCAACTGAGGCCACTCGCCCCAAGAGCGAGGCCTCCCCCGACGGCGCCGAAAAGTTTTAACACATCGCGGCGACTGATATTTTCAACTGCGGTGAATGTACTCATCTTAGCCCTCCTGTTTGGCATAGCTTTGCAGCGCCGCTTTTATCCGAGGATAGGTACCGCAGCGACACAAATTACCCGACATGGCGGCATCAATTTGCTCCGCCGACGGTTTGGGATGCTGAGTGACTAAGGCCGCGGCCGACATTAGTTGCCCCGCCTGACAATAACCACACTGAGGTACATTGTGTTCGGCCCAAGCATTTTTAAGCTTTTGATTATCCAACCCTTCAATCGTGGTCAGTTGTTTGCCTTGCGCCTGGGATACGCAGGTTAAACAGGCGCGCACAGGCTGACCATCTAAATGCACGGTACACGCGCCGCAGAGTCCGGCGCCGCAGCCATATTTAGTGCCCGTTAAGCCTAAAATATCCCGTAACGCCCAGAGGATGGGCATATTGGGATCCGCATTTAAGGTAAAAGATCTGCCGTTAATGGTCAGGTTTTGGGAAGGCATCGCAAGACTCTGGTCCTTTGCCGCCTCCGAGGATGGTATTGCCATAACTCACTCCTTAAGTGCCAACCACGACGCAAGATCGGCTTTAGTATCAATATCAATCGCGGCATGGGGTAAGGGAACAGCCACAAGCTCACCCACATTTGCCAGTTGTTTTAAGATGGATTTGGCGCCGCGATCGCCGGTCAAATCCGTTAATAAATCGAGTATTGAGGCATTAAAAATAGCAGGGGCGCCTAATTCATCCAACTTCTCTTGTCCATTGAAGGTCACAGCTTCGTTCGCATAAAGCGCGGCCACAGATTGCTGACTCGTTTGCCAAGTCTCAATCAGCTGCAGATAGTCTTCAAATGTCAGCGCGACCTGATCCGCTAAGGTGAGTAACATGCCATCAAACTGCTGCGCTTTTGCATAATCCGCCGCGACTCGCAGCGACGATGACAGGCCTGTCTGCCAGTCGGCATTATGCAGTAGCGTGAATTGATTCGCCCCAAGAGCTTCAAGTTGAGAAAGCAGCTCGTTAGCATGGGCACCAAGCACCACTAGCAGCGAAGCACTGACTTGATTGGATGCCCCTATTACCAACGGCGCCGAGGTAAAACGAACCAGAAGGTCAATATGCCGTTGTAAGATGCTTTGCCCGCTATTGGCACTCGAGGACGTTGATAAGGGCTGTGCCAATTTAATCCCCTGAAATCGCCGGCTCTCACCCGCGGCCAGCACGACAATTAACAGCCGTTGGCGGCTCAGCATTAGCGCATGATCCCATCGAGGGTCGAACATGGCGCGCCGTGTAGCACCCCATGGCATTGAGCTAAAATGCTCAATGCCACAGCGCTGGGTAACTCGCCGCCAAGGGCTAGCCCCGCGGGGGCCGAGAAGTAACCGCTAAATGAGTCTGTACTGAGGTCGGTCATCGCCAGCACTTTTTCCCGCCGATGGGCAGGCCCCAAGAGCGCAACATATTTAAGATCATAAGCTTGAATGGCTTTAAGCGCTGCGGCATCCAAGTTCAGGTTGTGGTGCATCACAACGGCACAGTCCAACTGCGCGATAAGCCCTTCGACCTCATCAAGACTTTGCTTAACGGTATGGGCGTGGGGGAAATCGGCAGTTCGCGCATATGCGGTGCGAGTATCAAACACGCTTACCTGCCAACCTAAACTGTGGGCAATTGCCGCCACTGGCTGGGCATCAATTCCACCGCCAAAAATCCCTAAATGAAATCGCGGTCTTAAGGGAATGATTAACGTATCCCCTTCGGGGGTGCTGAATATCCCTGATTTTGCAAAATCTGCAGTGGGAAAAGGTGCATTATCCACCGAATAAAACTGCGCCGAGTAACTGCGAGCATCACTGCCCGCAGGTGCGAGAGGCAATTGATAAAACCCTGATTGCCTCTTACGCAGCGCTTTGGCTACTTCGACAAGCCCTAGGTCGTGATTTTCTTTTAGTAGTGGGATCAACATGATATTGACTTTTCCACCACAACCTAGGCGGTAGCTAGCATCGGATTCATCCGTCGCATCGTAGGTGACACAGGCAATCTGTTGCGACTGCATGGCATTTTGCGCATGGCGACGCAGATCCACCTCTAAACAACCACCGCTTAATATCCCAGCGCCTTGGCCAAATTCATGGAACAGCATCATGGCGCCAGGTTTACGGTAGGACGAGCCTTGAATATGGGTGATCACCGCCAGCACCCAAGCATCATCGGCTAAGGGCAACCAATGCTCTAATAAGTCTTCAATTTGCTGAACCATGCACAACACTCCATGCTTGCATCTGCGGCTAGATAGATGAGTGAAGCCAATAAATGACATTCGACTTAACAAGTTAACAAAGCTGAACTCGCATTGATAGGGGAAATGGTGAACAAAATATTGCGGCGAGCGAAACGAAGTTAAGCGGCAATGGCCAGCGAAAGTTAATGGGCTAAACGGATTGCTCGCGACGCATGGACACGCGTCGCGATGAAGAAGCGTCTACCTAGAGTAATAATTGATCGGCCACAAAGGGGTTGTGTTCGCGCTCTTCCCCAAAGGTCGACATAGGACCATGACCGGGAATAAATTCCACATCCGCCCCTAAAGGCCAGAGTTTAGTGGTAATGGATTGGATTAAATCCTGATGATTAGATTGCGGAAAATCCGTACGGCCAATCGAGCTCCTAAACAGAATATCGCCCACCCAAGCAAGATGCGCGTCCGCAGAATAAAATGCCACGTGTCCCGGAGTATGCCCTGGGCAATGCAACACTTTTAAGCTTTGCTCACCCACAGTGACTACATCGCCATCCTGCAAATATTGCTCTGGCTCAAAGGCATCACAGTGGGGAAACCCAAAGTTTTGGCTCTGCTTGGGCAGATTATCAATCCAAAACTTATCCGCTACATGGGGGCCCACTATGGGCACATTTGTTTGCTGGGCTAATGATTTAGCGCCACCCACATGGTCAATATGACCATGAGTGAGTAAGATTTTTTCGAGGGTGAGCCCCAGTTTGTGCATTTCGCCTAGAATACGGTCGACATTCCCTCCCGGATCGACAACCGCGGCACGCTTCGTTTTTTCACACCAGATCAAGCTGCAATTCTGCTGGAAAGGTGTCACAGGAATAATTTGGTACTTCATAGCTTCAATCTCGTGTTATCCATAGCCGATAGATTACGCTAAGAGGCTTATCATGGCTCAAATTTTTACAATAAAAATTGATCTTGACCAAAGGCGAATCAAATAATCCTAACTTGCGACAACAGGGCTTTTGTATACAATCTGCCATAAACAACAGACCCTACCCTTAAGGTTAATTGATGAAACCCGATATGATGCTCGCCGGTGTCCTCGCTAAAAAACACACATTCAACCTGCCACTTGATTATCAACAGCCGATTGGTGAACAGATCAGTGTGTTCGCGCGGGAACTCTGCGCCATTGAAAATAAAGATAAAAAACTACCTTATATCGTCTTTTTTCAGGGTGGCCCCGGCTTTGCCGCTATGCGCCCCGCGAATAATAGCGGTTGGATCCGCCGCGCACTCAAAGAGTTTAGAGTATTATTGCTCGACCAACGGGGGACAGGGCTTTCTAGCCCCATTAATTACCAAAGCCTCGGCCACTTAACGCCTGAGCAACAGGCCGAATATTTAAGCCATTTTAGGGCCGATAATATCGTCCGCGATGCCGAATCAATTCGCGCCCAGCTTTGCCCCGCCGACAAGTGGGCGATTCTAGGTCAAAGCTTCGGTGGTTTCTGCGTGCTGCATTATTTAAGCGCCGCCCCTCAGGGCGTGAGTGAAGCTTATATCACTGGCGGCATTCCTTCCCTCACGCGCAGCAGTGATGAAGTCTATCAGGCCACCTATCAGCGCGTACTCGCCAAGAATAAAGACTTCTTCCAGCGCTTCCACGATGCGCAGCATCTCGTGACTCGCCTCGCTAAACATTTACTCGAGCACCCAGTGCAGTTAGCCACGGGTGAGCGCCTCACGGTTGAAATGTTGCAACTGCTCGGTATTAACTTGGGCATGGAGCAAGGCCCAGAGTCAGTTTACTATTTGCTTGAACAAGCACTGGTGCACTCGCCCCAAGGTGATTATGTCAATCCGCTGTTTTTAAATCATTTCTGCCAATTACTCGACTATAACACCAACCCAATTTTTGCCCTGTTACACGAGGCCATCTACTGCCAACACAGTGCGTCACAGTGGTCTGCCCATAGGGTGCGTGAACAGTATCCGGCCTTTAACTATCAAGTTGGTAAGCCTTTCCTGTTTACTGGCGAAATGATTTACCCTTGGATGTTTGAGCAATTTAGCCATTTAGCCCCACTCCAAGCCGCGGCCAATCTCCTTGCCCATAAAACGGACTGGCCGGCGTTATACAATCTTGAGCAGCTCAGCCAGAACCGCGTCCCGGTTGCAGCCGCGATTTACAGCGAAGATATGTATGTCGAGATGGACTACAGCCTAGAAACCGCCAAACAAGTAGCACACCTAAGGTATTGGTTAACCTCGGAATATGAGCACAATGGCATACGAATGGATGGCGAGCGGATCTTAGATAAGCTCATCAGTCTCAACCGCGGTGACAGCTTAAGATAAATGTTAATTTTAAGGGTTAATTAAGTAAAAGCTGTCATTGTGTGCTGGCTCCTCATCCATATGAGTGATTTTGGCTACAACATTCAACGACCAATTTTCCGTAAGAGTAATCCGTATTGGCTTACTCTTTTTTTTTGCCTAAAAAAATGCACTCAACCGGGTTGAGTGCATGACAAAGATAGTCAAAAAAAGCAGGGGAGCGAGTTTCTAACCGAGATGAAATTAACGTTTCATCTGAGGATAAGTAAATTCATGGCATTGATTGCAATAGACTTTACTTTCTTTGTGTTCCTGATGGCAGTAAGTACATGGCAAATCGGTACCATAGTGCAGACTGTTATGGGGATTTGGCTCAACCGAATGGCCCGCATCGGCTGGGCGCTCAGTCAGCTTAGCCACCTCCTCAGGTGAACCATGGCAACTGCTGCAAGTCGCTGCATCGGGAACGGTTTTACGTTTTGCATCACCGTGGCATGCCGCGCAATCGACTTTACCATCGGCTCCAGTCATCACCTCTTTATGGTAGTCCTTGATATTCAATGCATTAGCGGCCATTGGCGTTGCCAGCATGACACCGAGTAATAGAATAAAAACGGGTTTTAACATCAGAGTCTTCCTAGGCGGGGCATCGCGCCCCGCATCGTAGATTAATAGTTTGCAATAAAGTCAGTTGACGCTTGGATATCGGGGGTAAACGGACGGTCCTTGGCGACAAAAGGCACTTTTTCACGGTAGGCCTTGTACATGGCTTGCGTTGCCTTGCCGAGTTGTAGATCTGGCTGCGCTTGCTTACGTAAATCAATCGCTTGAGTAGAGTGCAACAGTTCTAAACCGTAGATGACTCGGGTGTTATCCACGATTTGGATCAGGTTATCCGACGCCAACTTAAGGTTAGTGAAGGTATCTTCAATCCCGCCGGCGATAGAGATCCCATCGAAGGAGACTGGCGTGGCTAACTGCTTATTGCGGACTTGCATATCCACAAAGGCTTTTTGAATCGCACCGAAGGCATGGCCTTGGTTTTCCGGCGCACTCAGGAAGCGCGTCAGCTTAGTAAAGTGCTCATCAGACAGATGAATGGTACGCATCACACTGTTATGTGACACATGGGTCAGGGCCACACTCAGGTTTTGCACCGCGAGTGCCACAGGCAGCGGCTCAAAGTTAGTGGTAGGGAACACACCGCCCTGCCCTTCGACCAAATATTTAGCCACTTGTGGGAACTGGGCATACTGGTTCGACGCGCCCACAATCACGGCTGGGTTATCGTCCGAATGGTTGATTTGGATATTGATCACTTCATCCAATGAGGCTAAAGCCTGCTCTGCGCCAGCAAAGGTGTAAGCCGTGGTTCTAAAACTTAACGGATCCTGTAATGGACGCTCATCGTTTAGCTGCCATAAATAGCTGCCATCGAGCTGCTTGAGAATGTCACTGGTGGCCGATTTAATGTAAGGGAATGGACGGATGTCGTTGGTTTGCGGCAAGAATGGCGCCACGTTACCGTTTAATCCCTCAAGGCTTAAGCCAAAGACGGTGGGCGAAACGGACAACAGTTGCTTCGCTTCACGGTAACCTTGCATAGCATAGGCGACGGCAAAGGCATTGTTAGACAAAATCGATAGCGCGTCTTTACCCATAGGTGCTAAGGGTGTGATCCCCGCATCGGCCATCGCCTCTTTACTGCTCACACGCTGACCTTTGTAGAACACCTCCCATTCACCAATCATGGCTAAACCGACATGGGATGACAGCAGAATATCCGCCTCACCTACCGTGCCCTTGGCTGGGATAACAGGTGTCAGTCCCTGATTAAGATAGGCTTCATAAAGCTCGGCCACCACAGGTTGCACACCAGTTTGTCCGGCCAGCATAGTATTTAACCGCACGGCTAAGGCTAGACGAGTGAGTCGAATCGGCGCGGCTTCACCCACACCAGCACTGTGGGCACGCAGAGTGCTGAGGTTGAAGCTTCGAGAGGCGTCGAGCACCGCATCACTCAACTTGCCGTTGGCATCGAACAGCTTGTGGTCTTTGTTTAGCCCAACGCCCACGGTTAAGCCATAGACAGGTTTGCCCAGACGCGCCGCTTCCATCAGTAGCGCGTTGGCTTTCACGAGTTGGGTCTTGGCCTGTGGTGCAATCTTCACTTTTGCACCATCGGCAATTGCCCAGGCTTGGTCTTGGGTTAAATGTTTACCGTCGAGTACCACTTGCTCCATCGCGAGCGCGCTGCCTGAAAGTAGACTCAAGGTGAGTGAGGCCATCAACATGGATTTATTCATTATCATTCTCCAACATTTTGTTATTTTTGATAAAATCTAAACTTGCTTGAGCATCACAGCACTCGCCGCGGCGCAGTTACGACCGGCATTACGCCCAGTGACAACCCCTTCAGCCACGGCACAGGCGCCTAATCGACTCGCTCCGTGGATACCGCCCGTGGCTTCGCCTGCGGCATATAATCCGGGGATCGCTTTATTACTGACCAAATGCAGCACTTCGGATTGGGTATTCACCTTCACGCCGCCCATGCAGTAATGCACCTTCGGCCACATGCGCACCGCATACCAAGGCCCTTTGTCGAGCACTATCGCCTCCTGCATAGGGCGGTCGAACTCTTTATCGATGCCCGTTTTTACCGCTTCATTCCAACGCGCCACCTGCGCCTTTAATGCCTTAGCTGGCATGCCGTAAATCGTGGCCAGTTCGTCTAAGGTCTCGGCCTTGCTGATGACCTTGTATTTCAGGCCCCAATCTAAGGTCTGTGCCTTACTGGCTCCGGCAGCATTAGTAAAACCAATGGGATAGACAGGCTGTCCTTTCTCATCCCGTCGGGTCATGATGGCGTCGGCACGGGCTTTACGGTCGGCTAATTCATTGAAAAAACGCTCGCCGGTGCGCACATCCACCACAATACCGTGGGGATAGGTGGCGATAGTGTTGAACTGGGAAGCCGTGCCAAATCCCTTCTCGTCGGGGGATGCCCATGGGCCAAGCTGAATTTGGTCTAAATGAATGGGATTGGCCCCAATGAGCATCATCTGCTTGAGCGCCTCAGAGGTGGCACCTGCATGGTTGGTTGAATCTAAATCACTATTTAACTCAGGTAATTGCATCATACGGTATTCAATATCGCGACCAAAACCGCCAGTCGCCATAATCACGCCACGGCGCGCGCCGATACGACGTATTTTACCCGTGCGCTCATTGGGAAAATAAAAACCTTCGCGAACTTCGACACCGATCACCCGTCCGGCCTCATCTTGTACAAAGCCTTCGAGCTTGGTCTGATTTTTCATGATGACGCCCTTGTCACGGGCGGCTTTAATTAAGGGGCGAATAATGCCAGCGCCTGAACTTTCAACGGTTTGCAGCACTCGTTGGACCGAATGGCCGCCAAAGTGCTGAACAAACGGCTTCCAGTTCACGCCGTAATCGATCAGCCACTGGCAGGATTCTGCGGTGCCGTTACACACCAGTTTGAGCATTTCCACATCGTTCATGCCGCGACCAGCCCGTAGCATGTCCGCCACCATGGCATCGACAGAGTCTTCAATGCCTGCCTGTTTTTGTAAGGGAGAACCCGCCACCGCCATGGCACCGCCGTTGATGGTCGAGTTGCCACCAAATACGGGCATCTTATCGATTACCATCACGCTCACGCCGGCTTCTCTGGCCTGCAACGCTGCAGACATGCCCGCAAAACCGCTGCCAACCACGAGCACATCGACGATTTCATCGAAGTTAATAGGAGCTGAGTCACAGCTGGCAGAGGCAGGCAACGCGATACTCGCCCCGAGCCCTGCGGCCATGACCATACCGCCCTTTAATAATTGTCGACGCCCCGAATTAATACCTTGGGTTTTACTCATGCTGATTTCCTTCAATAATCATTGGAACTTGTCAGCGTGAAAGTGCAGATGCTGTGCCAAGCACCTAAAAAGAGGTATTTAAGCGGGGAACTTTGATTGCAGGCACAAAATCACGAAATATAAAGATCTACAATCACGATACTTAGTGATTAACTTGAAATATCAATGGAAAAACACTTCTATTACGAATCAACCCTAAGACTCTGTAGCAGTCTGCAGCTCGAAAAATCGTTGCATAGTTACTTCGAGTTTATTCGGAATGAACTGCCTATTGACGGGCTATTTGTGAATATTTTTCGCAAACAATTTAATGATATACAGTTTATCGCCCATGTTGATGATAGCCATTGCTGCACGTTAGATAAGCGCATCCAAATTCCACTGAAGATGGCACAATCGCTAGAAGATCCCGAGCGGCCAAGGGTCAGAATTGTTAACGATATAGAGCATGATCCTGTCACCTCTTTAGTCGCACCACAGGTGATTAAAGACATTCGCTCGGTGATTATTCTGCGAATGTCGATAGAAAATACCCACCTTGGGATAGTCGGTTTTTATGCCAAAAGCACTGGAGTGTTTAGGCCCCGCCATGCCGACTTAATCGCGCCGCATATGCAAAACCTCGCGCTGATCACGGCGCTGAATTTAAGGGATCGCAACTTACTCAAAGAGAACGAAGCGCTCTCGAAGCAAAACGTGAGTCTGCGTCGCACCTTAGATATTCAAAATGGCGTGGTTGGCGCCAATTCAGGCCTGAAACAGGTCATGCAGCAGGTACAATCCATCGCCAAAATCAACACCACAGTGTTAATGCTTGGGGAAACGGGCTGCGGCAAGGAAGTCATCGCCAACGCCATTCACGAATTGTCGGAGCGCTCGGGTAAGCCTTTTATCAAGGTAAACTGCGGCGCCATTCCTGATACCTTGATTGACTCAGAGCTCTTTGGTTATGAAAAAGGTGCGTTTACCGGCGCCGATTCACGCAAAATTGGTTACTTCGAGCAGGCCAATGGTGGCACCATTTTCTTAGACGAAATTGGGGAACTACCGCTTTCGGCTCAAGTTAGGTTACTCAGGGTACTACAAAATAGTTGTATCACCCGCGTTGGCGGCCACGATGCGGTGCAGCTCGATATTCGTATTGTGGCCGCAACCCACAGAAACCTTCAGGCCATGGTGCATAGAGAAGTGTTTCGTGAAGATCTCTGGTATCGGCTGGCGATTTTCCCCATCGAGATCCCATCGCTCAGACAAAGACGCACAGATATACCTTTGCTAGTACAACATTTTATCGAGCAGCTCAGTGCCAAGTTCAATTTGCCGCAGCTGCCAAGAATCGCCCCAGAACAACTGAATATTCTCAACCAATATGGCTGGCCGGGGAATGTGCGCGAACTCATTAATGTGCTCGAGCGCGCCATCATTCAGCATCCCGCAGGACCGCTGGATTTTAGTTTTCTGGCGCCACAGAGCCTCGAAGCCGTTAAAACCCCATCCAATCAAACCGTGATTATCGACCCTAGTCATGCCAGCGATAAGCTGGTGCCGCTAGAGGTGATGACCAAAAAATATATCAGCCATGCCTTAAGGATCACGGGGGGTAAACTCTATGGCCCGGGCGGCGCCGCCGAATTGCTGGATATCAATGCCAATACCCTGCGCAGTAAAATGAAGAAGTTAGGAATTGTGTAATGCATTGATAATAAATAGATAGTTATGGAAAAGGCCACAATATGTGGCCTTTGATTTATTTTGTCGAATTAATGGGCCAATTAGAAGAAATAACGAATACCAACGGCATAGTTATTATCTTGTAGATCTTCGTAGGCCTTATCGTCCATGTTGCTGAAATCGATTTTGGCTTCGGCGTACATGATAGTGTCGCGGCTATAACGATAATGCAGGCCTAGTACGGCAAATTGGCGGGTCCATTTACCTTGGATGACGGTGTTTTCATCTGTGTCCAAATCTTGGTAAGTCAGCAATAAGCTAGGTACGAATCCGTTATCGTAGTGATAGGCAACAATAAATTCGGCGCCAGTTGAGTCGTAGAGATCGCCACCGACTAACTCGTTTTGCTCACTCTTATGGGCGTTGAAACCGACATATAGGCCGTCAGCATCACGACCCGGCGCATATTGGTAGAAGCTGCCATATTGGGCGCCGATACCGATGATTTGATTGGTATTATCGACGTCTTTACCCGCAAGATTGCCGGTGAAGTCACCACGGTTAAAGCCCGCTAACACCTTAAATTTGTCGGTGAAATAGTAAGTCGCACTCGCACCATAACTAGGGTCGAAGCTCAGCTCAGAACCATCGTTTAAGGCGTTACCTAAATTGTCATAGAGCGCCACATCGCTATTTTGTTTAGAAGCGTATTGCACCGCGATATGCAAATTGCCAAAGGTATTACGGTATTGCAGCGCTGCATCGGCACGACCCGCGCCAGTGAGGCCGCCATCACCGAAGGTATAAGCACCGACGGACCAGCCGGTAAAGGCATTGAGCACGTCAGTGGTGTAAGCCACATCATAATAAGCCCCCCACTGCTTACCAAAGGTGAGCGAGCCCCATTTGTCGTGCGACATGCCGACATAACCTAAACGGTTAAAGAGGAAATCTGAGGTTTTTGAAGCCGATAACTGACCGCCACCTTGGCCTTGGGTATAGATCAGGCCATCGTCACTGGTGACCATGTTAATGCCCCATTCGGTATGGGCAAAGGAGCGCCAGCCATTTTTCTCTTGGCGGTCGAAACGGAATCCCACGCGGGAAAAGTTATCAATTACTGAAGTTTCGTGGCCATCGTTTAACGCCGCAAATCCTAGCCAACCCATCATATTGACGCTATTGGTTTGATCGTTATACAACTCGACCGCTTGCGTTGTACCAGAGAGCAGCACCGCGGGGATCATCACTGCTAGCAATTTCTTTTTCATATCATCTACACCTTTTAATTCAGCTAAACCATATATAATCATATGATTTAATTGGCTTATTATATTCTCCAGCCAACACACAGCAGTTTGCATGCCACGGCGCTGAAAAGCTGAATTTGAAGGTGTTTTTTAGAAGTGGATCCGCCAATCACGAAATATCGTGATTGGCGGTAATTAAATATCGCGGAATAAATTAAATATCGTTACCAAATCCCGTGGTTTAGCGACAGTTTAATCACAAATGTGTCATCAGGCTTGGGCGGACACTTTGCTCGTTCGCTGCCTAGGGGCAGTCGGTTTAGCTGTTGTGGAGGTGGAAGATGCTGCGGCTGAATTGCTAGCATTCCCTTTTTTAGCGCTAGTACTGGCTTTTTTCCCGCCAGCAGCGCCTCTGGCTCCGGCTTTTCGATAACCGGACTTTTTAGTCGCGGCACGCTTAAAACCCTGCCCTTTTAAGCCATTGAGGGCTGAGGGTAATTGAGCGCCTGCATTTTCGATCAAGTTATTTAGCGTCCCCAACAGTGGTTGCATAAAGCCTTGATATGAGATTTCTTTATGGCAGATACCGTTTAGGCTTGCCTCCCACAGCGCCGTCATATCGGGTGTCGTGGCGCTAAGGGGTAAACTATTGATTAAGCCCTTGCCCACCTCAGTTGCCACAATCGACTTCCCCTGACGCTGAATAAAGCCCCGTTTAAACAGCAGTTCAATAATGCCTGCGCGAGTCGCTTCCGTACCTAGGCCATCGGTTTCCTTTAAAATTTTGCGGATCTCAGGGTCTGTCACATAACGGTTAATCCCCGTCATTGCGCTCAGCAAGGTCGCATCAGTAAAGGCTTTGGGTGGTTGAGTTTGCTTCTCGACTAATTCACCGTGGTGACAATGAAGCACTTGCCCTAAGGTAAGCGGCGGTAACTGACCAACATATTCCCCTTCATCTGTATCCTTATCGCCTTGCGCAAAAGTTGCTGCGGATGATGCGTCTTTTCGTTCGTTCTCTTCTCTAGCAAACAGCTGTTTCCAACCGAGGGACTTATCCTGTTTTGCCTTAGTCTTAAAAAGGCCACCTTCGATCGTTACTTCGACCGCAGTTTCACTGTAGCAATAGGCGGGATAAAACTGCGCCAAATACTGACGAGCAATATGCAGATAAAGCTGTCTTTCCCGCTGACTTAAACCAGCTAGATTGGGCTGTTTTTCCGTTGGAATTATGGCGTGGTGGGCATCGACTTTTTTATCATCCCACGCCTTAGATTTAAGCCGAGGATTCGGCGCCTCAGCGTGTGCGACTAACTCGGGTGCACCGCCCATGATGGCCGCTAATACCCCGCTTGCAAGCCCATGCTGCTCTGTGGGCAAATAACGACTGTCTGAGCGTGGATAGGTGATTAGCTTATGGCGCTCGTATAAGCTTTGGCAGGTATCGAGCACGTCCTTCGCGCTCATACCAAAGCGCTTGGCTGCATCGATTTGCAGCGCCGATAAACTGTAGGGTAAAGGCGGATTCAGCTGCTTATCCTTAGTGCTTAACTGGGTCACTTTGGCGGGTTTATCGGTGATCCGGCGCACCACATTTTGCGCTAACCCCTTAGCGAGCACGCGCCCTTCCTCATCCATATAGGGTAAGCAGGCTTCACTGGGTTGCCACTTCGCCGTGAAAGCCTGATCTTTGTCCGTCACTAAGTGAGCCAGAACCTCATAAAAAGGCTTAGATTGAAAATTCGCGATTTCCTCATCGCGGCGCACAATAAGCCCAAGCAGTGGTGTCTGTACTCGACCGACTGATAGCACGCCCTGATAGCCGACCTTTTTCCCTTGGATGGTGTAGGCCCGAGTCATATTCATGCCATAGAGCCAATCTGCGCGGCTTCTGGCAAGTGCAGAGGTCGACAAAGGAATAAACTCACGATTACTGCGTAACTGCGACAGGGCACGTTTCACCGCTTGCGGGTTTAAGTCGCTGATAAGGAGTCGCTGCGTTTGCTGTAATTTATCGCCCGTCACACCCAAATAGGCGATCACTTCATCAACCAATAACTGCCCTTCGCGGTCGGGATCGCCAGCGTTCACTAGCGTATCGGCCTGTTTCACCAGCTTTTTAAGTACTGTGAGTTGGCTGCGGGTCGCGGCCTTAGGTTTAAGCTGCCACTTCTCGGGCACTATGGGTAAATGCTCAAACTTCCACGATTTAAACTCTGGATTATAGGCATCGGGCTCGGCCTGTTCGAGCAAGTGCCCCACACACCAAGACACACAGTTACCTTGGGCGTCTTCAATAAACCCGTCCCCTTTTTTGTGGGGTTTAGGCAGCACATCGGCAATTGCACGCCCAAGGCTTGGTTTTTCAGCAATATAGAGGATCATATCTACATTAAACACTGGATATAATTACAGTATAATTTAGCCCAAAGCGGACAAGAGTGCAAACCGCCGTTTTGCCTCGAGGGTTGATTAAACTCGATGAATGGCGATGGAACACTAAAGCTGTGTAAATTTAGTTGAGAATAGTTCTCATCTAAAATTAAAATCCCTTGCATCCGTTACGAGGAATTGAGAACAAGAGATGAATACACTGACCTTGCCCTGTCATGCGAAACCCGCCTTTAAACCAGCGCTTGCCTTAAGATTCAATCAATTAGTGATCTTCCACAGCCTATTATTGCTGGCGTTAAGTCTACTTTGTGAAATGGGACTTAAAAGACTAGGGTTTGAGGCGCCTCTACTTTCTTGGGCTTTTATCCTGTATTTGCCCGTGGCAGTAAGCCTGTCTTTGCTATTAAAACATAGCGTTAGCCGCCGCAGTCTGGCATGGCTTTTCGGACTATGG
The DNA here is from genome assembly GCF_019457635.1 of Shewanella mangrovisoli. Taxonomy (NCBI): domain Bacteria; kingdom Pseudomonadati; phylum Pseudomonadota; class Gammaproteobacteria; order Alteromonadales; family Shewanellaceae; genus Shewanella; species Shewanella mangrovisoli. The sequence goes on along the minus strand of NZ_CP080412.1, from coordinate 1,733,118 downwards.
ATGCTGCTATGGCTAGTAATGTAAGCCCCGTTTTTAAGCCTTGTATCGATACCCACACTTACATCCGCTTCGGCAAAAATAAAGAGTGCCAACCCAAACACCTTGTACCACCTTTCTCCTACATCCCGACAGTCAAACTCAGTTAGTAATCTAGTCAGTTAACGCACCGTTAAATCCCCAATCCGTAAAGCCACCAAATAAAGAACGTTAAATTATCAATTATTTAACAACTTTAGCTATGAAGCGGCTCAAAAAGCCGTTATGTTGAAGCTCTTGGGCGTGCACACACGTCTTAACCTTAGGCCAAATTGGCCGTTTAGTACCCAAACTTACAAGCAAATATCTTAAAAACTCTGCAAAAACAACAGAATATTGGAGTTGAATTATATGAATGAGATTGTTAATGCGGTCAACAATATCGTTTGGAGCCCCGCACTCGTTTATCTTTGCCTCGGTGTAGGACTCTTTTTCTCCCTGCGCTCACGTTTCTTACAGTTACGCCATTTACCCGAAATGATCCGTTTAATGTTTGATGGTAAGAGCACTGATGCTGGTGTGTCTTCCTTCCAAGCCTTAGCCATGACTTTAGCAGGTCGTGTGGGAACCGGAAACATTGCCGGTGTCGCCACTGCGATTACCTTCGGCGGTCCGGGGGCATTGTTTTGGATGTGGATGGTAGCGTTTCTTGGCGCCAGCTCCGCATTCGTCGAATCCACCTTAGGCCAAGTCTACAAAGAAAAAATCAATGGAGAGTATCGCGGCGGCCCCGCCTTTTACATTGAAAAAGGCTTAGGCATGAAGTGGTACGCTTGGACATTTGCCATTGCGACCATTTTTGCCTGCGGAATTTTACTGCCTGGCGTGCAAGCCAACTCGATTGGTTCGAGCCTAAAAACCGCCTTCGATATCGACCCTAACGTCACAGCAGCCATTCTTGCGATGCTGTTAGGTTTCATTATTTTTGGTGGCGTGAAACGTATTGCCCACTTCGCCAGTACCGTAGTGCCCTTTATGGCACTGGGTTATATCATTGTCGCCTGCGTGATTATTGCCCTTAACATTGGTCAACTGCCCGATATTATTATGTTGATCCTAAAAAGCGCCTTCGGACTCGATGCAGGCTTTGGTGCGATTTTGGGTCTTGCGATTATGTGGGGGGTAAAACGCGGTATCTACTCAAACGAAGCAGGCCAAGGTACTGGGCCACACGCTTCTTCTGCCGCAGCCGTGAGTCATCCAGCCAAACAAGGTTTAGTGCAAGCCTTCTCAGTGTATGTTGATACCCTATTCGTCTGTTCAGCCACCGGCTTTATGCTGCTGATCACGGGTTTGTATAATGTGCAAGGCCCAGATGGCGCCGCGCTGTATACTGGGATTGCGGGCGTCGCAGCAGGCCCAGGTTATGTGCAAACCGCAATGGAAAGCATGATGCCAGGCTTTGGTAATATGTTCGTTGCCGTCGCGCTGTTCTTCTTCGCCTTCACCACCATTGTGGCCTACTACTATATTGCTGAAACCAACATTGCCTATATCAATCGCAAGGCGAATCGTCCTTGGCTCACAGTGGTACTGAAAGTAGTGCTGATGGCATCAACTGTTTATGGCACAGTGAAAACCGCCGATTTGGCCTGGGGCATGGGTGACATTGGTGTCGGTCTAATGGCATGGCTAAACATTATCGCCATTATTCTGCTGCAACGCATCGCCTTTACTTGTCTTAAGGATTATGAGTCGCAACAAAAACAAGGGGTTGAGCCCTTATTCGACCCTGAAAAACTCGGTATTCCCCATGCAGATTATTGGGTTGAGCGCAAGAATGCGCAGGATGAACTAGCGCAGAGTCAATCCAGCGAGACTCCCAAAATCTCTTAAGGATTGAAACTACTAACAAAAAGCCAGTGAATAATCACTGGCTTTTTTGTTGTTCATTTTAAAGTGCGCCGACGCTTAACGCCGAGCACACTTTCCATCTTAAGAATTTCGTCTTATGGATGGCAAACGTTGTGTAACTCTAAGTTAGTGCCAATGTCCTTATTACGGTCGGCTTTGGCATCGTCGTTACGTAACTGAGTTAAGTGGTCGAGGTAAGATTGATCAACATCGTTCGTGATGTAGTGACCGTCGAACACTGAGGTTTCGAAACGTTTGATCTCTGGGTTTTCCATTCTCACCGCTTCAACCAGATCCGGCAGATTTTGGAAGATAATCCCATCGGCGCCAATCAGCTTAGCAATTTCATCGGCATCACGACCGTGGGCAATCAGCTCATTCGAGGTTGGCATATCGATACCATAAACGTTCGGGAAACGGATTTCCGGTGCCGCCGAGGCAAAGTACACTTTCTTAGCACCCGCTTCACGCGCCATCTCAATGATTTGCTCCGACGTGGTACCACGCACGATAGAGTCATCGACTAACAAAACGTTCTTACCTTTAAACTCAGTGTTGATGGCATTGAGTTTACGGCGTACCGATTTTTTACGCTCCTGTTGACCAGGCATAATAAAGGTACGACCGATATAACGGTTCTTCACAAAACCTTGGCGGTAAGGTAAGTCCATGCAACGGGCGATTTCTAATGCGATATCGCATGAGGTTTCAGGAATAGGGATCACCACGTCGATATCATGGTCGTACCATTCTTTTTTGATCTTTTCACCGAGCTTAGCCCCCATGTTTACGCGGCTGGCGTAAACAGAGACGTTGTCGATAGTCGAATCTGGACGGGCAAAATACACGAATTCGAAGATACAAGGTGAGTAGCTTGGCTCTTTCGCGCATTGGCGAGTGTAAAGCTGGCCATCGAGAGAGATATAAATCGCTTCGCCTGGCGCCACATCGCGCATCACTTCAAAACCGACGGCATCGAGCGCCACGCTCTCAGAGGCCACCATGTACTCGGTACCAGTTGGAGTTTCGTGCTTACCTAATACCAGTGGACGAATACCGAATGGATCGCGAAATGCCACCAGACCTTGACCGATAATCATGGCCACAACCGCATAGGCGCCACGGGCTTGCTCGTGCACTTTGGCGATAGTGTCGAACACTTCGTCAGGCGTCAGCATTAAGCTAGTGGTTTTTTGCAGCTCATCGGCCAGCAGGTTTAATAATACTTCTGAGTCGGATGTGGTGTTCACATGGCGACGTTTTTTGATCAGGCCTTCAGCTAATTCAACCGTGTTGGTTAAGTTACCGTTATGGGCTAATGAAATCCCAAATGGCGAGTTAACATAGAAAGGCTGCGCTTCTGACGCGCTGGAACTGCCTGCAGTAGGATAACGTACGTGGCCAATACCTGCATTGCCCTGTAGACGCTGCATGTGTTTGACTTCAAATACATCTTTGACCAGACCATTGGCTTTACGTAGTCTGAAAGCACCACGATCAACGGTCACAATACCTGCCGCATCCTGACCTCTGTGTTGAAGCACGGTCAGTGCGTCATAAATGGTCTGATTAACCGATGATTGGCCAACTATTCCGACGATACCACACATGGGTAAGCTTCCTCATTGTAAGATGTTCTATGCCCTTTCATGTTGAAATATAAGTAAAAGACGAAGTAAAGCTCCAACCATACGGCTTAAGCACTTCATCTCAGTGTTGAGTCCATACCTTAGGCTTCGGGCTCAACCTTACTTATCCTCCATCACTTAGGATAAATTTATTGTCTTTTTTATAGTTTGGGTACAAAGCTGGAGGTGTTTTCCAAATAGTGAAAGAACCATTGGATCACAACGCCAAATTCGGGCACTAGTACAGAGTCCTTCCACCATTGAGTGTTGGGTGAGCCTGTAAAAGCATCCATAAAAAACAGCAGCGCGCTGACGATCAGCGCGCCCCTAATGGCCCCGAAACACAGACCTAAGAGTCTGTCAGTGCCAGATAATCCAGTTTTAACCACTAGTTGCCCAATGATGTAATTGATGAGGGCACCGAGTATTAAGGTGGTGATAAAAAGAATAGCAATGGAGACCCCATTGCGTAGCACCTCATCGTTCATCTGCGTGAGATGAACGGCGAGGTCTTGATAAAATTGGCTGGCAACAAAGAAAGCCGCGAACCATACCACTAACGACATGGCTTCTTTGGCAAATCCGCGGATCAGACTGATCAGAGTCGATAACCCGATAACGAAGATGATAGCGTAATCAATCCAAACCATTGAGATGGCTTTCCAGCATAGGTTTTAAGACGGCGCGATTCTACCAGAGACTGAAACGATTCTCACCCCTAGCGAGGTAAATAAATTATTTCAGCCTCTGCTGAATAGCATTAAGATTCCAAGGGATTAAAAGGCACAATTCGGCCTTTCAAACGGGTTAGGCTTTCAATTTCTTCCTGCATTTTCTTCAGCTTAGCTTCGGAAACATCCGGCCCGACAAACACTTTCGTCAATACGCCATCCTTAGGCGTGTCTGGAATTGTGTACGCCTTGTAACCACTTTTACGTAACTGCGCCACCAGCGCTTTTACGTTGGCGGCATTGCTAAATGCGCCTAGTTGCAGGGTAAGTCCAGGTTTTAATGAATCACGGCTCACCACTTTGATGCCATCGTCTTTGGCAGGTTTTGTAGATTCTGTTTTCGCGGTTTCGGCTTTAGGTTTGTCCGTTTTCGCCACGACGGTTGGCTTGGTTTCAGGCTTTTTGGTCTCAGTTTTAGTTGGAGTCGGCTTTGGCATCTCTTTCTTCGGCTCGGCCTTAGCAGTCTCGGTTTTCACCGGCTCTTTCACTTCAGGCTTATTTTCCGCTTTTGCCGTCTGTGGCTTGGCTTGCTCCTTCACCGCTTCCGCTTTAGGCTCGACTTTTGCCGCAGGCGTGTCTTTGACGTCAGTATTGACCGCCTGCGCTAACGCCGCCTCATCATTCGGAGAGGCCTCTTCGGGAATAGCACCTTCGCCATCCACATCCTGAGTGGACAACACCTCAAACATATCATCGGCGTTTTGCTGCGCTATCGCGGCAGGACGCAGGGGAATTTCGGCAAATTGTTCCTCTTGGCGGTCCTTCTTGCCATCTAAAATATCCGGCAGAAAAATCACCCCGAGGGCGACCAGCACCACAGTGCCGACTAATCGATTATGAAACTGGCTAGACAAAACGGTTATCCTGCTTAAAGAGAGACTTAAAACCTGCCACAGTGTAAAAGGAGCCAAACACAATTACCACATCATCGGGCTGAATTTCCGCTTTTAATGCCGTCCATGCCGAGGCGATATCGTCAAACTCATGGGCCTTAGTGTCTTGTGCTAAGGTTTGGCGCAGCAGGCTTGCATTCGCGCCGCGCTCACCCTGTAAACTCACTAAGTACCAAGTATCGATTAAAGGCGAAACCACAGGCAATACGCCTGCAATGTCCTTATCCTTTAGCATGCCGCACAGGGCAAACACTCGCTTCCCAGTCACCATTGGCGAGAGCTGCTTGACTAAAAAGCGCGCCGCATGGGGATTGTGCGCCACATCGAGTAAAATCAGCGGCTGCTCGTTAACTTGCTCTAAACGCCCGGTTAAGCGCGCGCTGCTGATGCCTTTGGCAATGATATCGGCAGCAATATGCGGCCAGCCATGCTCAACAATCGCAATCACAGTCGCAGCGTTCGGTAATGGCAGTGTCGGCAAACTCAGCTGCTTAAGGGTCAATACTTGGCCTTGGTAATCCCACGTCTGGCCATCTTGCTGGTAACTAAACTCCTCGCCCACACGATAGAGCTTGGCACCAACATCTTGGGCGACATCATTGACCGTATGGGGTAAGTTCGGCTCACCAACAATCGCGGGGCGACCTTGGCGAAAAATACCCGCCTTTTCACGGCCGACCAGCTCGCGGGTATTGCCCAAATACGCCTCGTGGTCTAAATCGACGGACGTCACCACGCTGATATCGGCATCAATCATATTGGTGGCATCCAAACGGCCGCCAAGACCGACTTCTAAGATCACCACATCCAACTTGGCCGCTTTAAACAGGATCAAGCCAGCCAAGGTGGCATATTCGAAGAAAGTCAGCGAAATCTCACCGCGCGCCGCCTCAATCTGTTCAAAGGCCGCCACAAAGGCTTCATCACTGGCATCTTGACCGTTAATGCGCACCCTTTCATTATATTTGAGCATATGGGGCGAGCTGTAAACTCCCACCGTCAGCCCTGATAAACGCAGGATATTCTCGAGCATGGCGCAGGTGGTGCCTTTGCCATTGGTGCCCCCTACAGTGACCACTTTACTGGGGCCGAGATCCAATAAATGCAGGCGCGCGGCAACCTCTGAAACCCTCGTTAATCCCATATCGATTTCGGTTGGGTGAATCGATAATAAATAATCTAGCCATTGTGCCAATGGCGCATTCGCACTCGGCACAGTTAAGGCTGTCTGTTCACTCGGGGCTGTGGTCATCTGTTCTTTCCTTCCTTCGATACGCGCTTCACTTAATCGGCAAAGCGGCGATTAATCCAGCATAAACAATGGCCCTAAAGCCAACTTAGGCAGTTGATACTGCTCGGGATATGTCACATCAACTAAATAGAGTCCATTGGGTTTGGCGGTGGCCGCCGCTTGATTTCGGTCCTTAAGCGCCAGTAAATCCGCCATCCAGGTCAATGGTTGGTTGCCTAGGCCGATTTCCAGCAGGGAGCCGACAATGTTTCGCACCATATGGTGCAAGAAGGCGTTGGCAGAAATATCGACAATCACATACATGCCCTGACGGGTCACTCTAACGCTGTGCACATTGCGAAATGGGGTTTTCGATTGGCATTGAATCGCGCGAAAACTGGTAAAGTCCTGCTCACCGAGCAGCGCCTGCGCCGCAACATGCATTTTATCGGCGTCGATATCACCGTGGTAATGGCTCACGCCGTGACGCAGGATCCCGGGGCGGAAATTATGATTGTAAATCACATAGCGGTAACGTCTGGCCGTGGCCGAAAAGCGGGCGTGGAAACTGTCATCCACCTCTTTTGCCCAACGAACGGCGATATTATCGGGCAAATTGGCATTCACCCCTAAGGTCCACGCGCCTTCGTTACGTATGGCATTAGTCTCGAAATGCACCACCTGCCCCGTTGCATGAACGCCGGCATCGGTTCGTCCCGCACAGAACAAGCTGATGGGTTCGTTGGCCACCTTAGATAAGGCTTGTTCTAATTGCCCTTGTACTGAATCGACTTCGGCCTGACGTTGCCAACCGAAATAACCACTGCCGTCATATTCAATACCTAATGCAATCCGCATCCACACATCCTCACAGTTAATTTAGCGGCGCATTTTATCACAGCAGCCCACAAAAAAAACGGCGCTCTGCGCGCCGTTAGTGTGAAATCAAGCCCCTTAAGGATTAGCCCATCTCTTTAAGTAAACGAGCGGCTTCTTCTTGCTGACGCTCGTTACCGTCGATTTGGACTTCCCGCAGCAATGCTTTGGCACTGTCGCTGTCATCGATTTCGATATAGGCACGGGCTAAATCGAGCTTGGCATTGACTGAGTTTTCCTCATCGTCGACGTCGATCATAGCGGCATCGCCAATCAGGGCGCCCACATCGCTCATCTCCACATCCATTTCGGGATAGAGATCTGTCTCTGTGTTGTCCTGCTCGGCATCGTTAAGCAGTTTTTCGATATCGATATAGCCATGCTCGTTTTGGAAGTTAGTTAAATCATGCTCTGGAACAAACTTCTTCGACTTGCGAGATTCCTGCGCATCGAGGGCCGCTAGGGCCTCGTCGACGGTAAGCGTATGCTCGTCATCGAGGGCAAAGCTGTCCTCAGGGGTTAATATCTCTTCCTCTTCGAGTTCGGTATTGGTGCTAAAGGCGGCAAGTACGCTGTCATCGCTTAAATCGACATCATCTGTATCGTCTTTTAAATCAAACTCGCGGCCTAAATCCAGCTCATCGTCGAGATTAAACTCAGTGCTCGAAGCTGTATTTTTGGCATCAACCTCTGGCTGAGTATCTGGCGCAAACTCTAGCGGTTTACGCGACGTGCCCTGCACTGGTACCGGATCTAAAGGCAAATCGGTTTCAGGTTTGACCGGCGTTTTCGCTTCAGGCGTAGGCGCAAAATTCAGTTCGGTATCCCAATCGAGAACATGGGGATCTTTAGTCTTGTTGGCCTTTAAGTCATTGAAGAAAGATGACTCTTTTTCCTTCGCACTCGCGGCGGCCGCCACGGCAGATGCGGCGACAGCAGCACCAAGAGCAGGTGCGATATCGTCAGTATCTTCATCAAAACCCGTAAACTTAGGCTCTGCGGCAGCGTCATCGGCACTGTTATCCGTACTGTCTTGGTTATCCGCAATCTCTTCACTCAGTTCGAAGGTATCGTCCGTGCCATCAATGGCATGGGCGGCACCAATGCCCTTGAGTAAATCTTCTTCCTCGTCTTTTTCTTCTGGTTCGACATGGGTGGTTTCTAAGTCGAAGTTAAAGTCGTCGGCATCCGCATCGGCTTGTTCAGGCACATCGAACTCGGCTAAGAGTGAATCGAGGTCGTCCTCTGCCGTCGACAAGTCTTCAGGTAATGCGGCTTCGAGTTCGGCGGCAATGTCATCGCGCTCAATGGCGGCTTCTGCTTGAGCCATATCCTCGGCAACGGTGTCGTCGATAACAGCCTCTTCGACGAGCGCTTCTTGCGTGTTAAAGCCTGCCAATAACTGGTCGAGATCTTCATCGCTCGTTGGTAAGTTTGGAGCGAGTTCATCATCCAACTCGGCGGCAATGGCCGCTGCGACTTCAGGATCGGGCTGCGCTGGAGCATCGAGGCCCGCGAGTAGCGCATCGATATCGTCGGATTCGCTTACGCCAATGTCAGTTAAGTCGGCATCAAGCTCAGCGGCAATTTCATCGCTTAAATCGGGTTCGGGCGCGGCGGGTTTATCAAAATCTGCCAGTAAAGCATCAATATCATCGGTTTGCGCGACACCCAACTCGGCTAAGTCATCGTCTAATTCGGCGGCAATTTCATCACCGAGATCATCAGCAGTTTCTGCTGGCGCCTTGTCATAATCGGTCAATAAGGCATCGAGATCCTCATCCGCCGCTTCGACAGGTTTGTTAGCCTCTGGCTGGTTAAAGCCTGCGAGTAACGCATCGATATCGTCGTCGGCTGGCACTGCGTCGTTTTCAAGCTCAGTGTCCAGCTCTGTGGCTAAGTCAGCGCCTAGCCCAGATTCTAGCTCGGCGGCAATCGCGGCGGCTAAATCTTCATCCTCTGGATCTGGCGCAGTTTCAGCAGGTAAATCGAAACCGGCTAATTCGTCGAGTTCGTCGAGCCCTTCAGCTGTAGCTTGAGCTTCCTGCGGGGTCTCTTCTTCATCAGAGCCTAATCCAGCCAGCAGTGCATCGAGGTCTTCTTCCTCAATAATATTGCCAGATGAGGCTTTCTCTTCAGCAAAGGCTTCGGCTTCCTCTTGATCACCCATGGCCTCTGCCCAGAGATCGTCCAGAGACTGGCCTTCATCCTCTTCAAATTGAGGTTCAGGCTCAGTGCTGACACCTGGGTCAATAAACATTTCTGATGCCATGTCCATCTGTTCATGGCTATCGGTCATTTCCTGCTCGGGTTGCAGGTCAACACTGCCAACATCGAGTAAGCTGTCGATCGAATCAGCATGGTCAGTATCTAGATGTACTGCCATGTCGCTGAGATCGTCATCATCCATCGCCAGCACAGACGCACTCGCCACGCCAGCCGCACCCGCGGCCATCATCGCCGCCTGCTGTGCTTCTAGCTCGCGGCGCTCTTTATTGCGTTTACGGCGTAATAGCCAGAAAACGAGCACCAGTAGCAATAATGCGGGGATCACCGCCGCCGCAACGAGGAGCAGCGGATTACTCATCAGGTTACGCCACAGATCATCGGGCTCTGCGGGCATGGCAGGCTCGTCTGTCGTCGCGGTCTCTGGCGTTTGTGCGGCCTCAACCTCGGCTTTAAGTGCAAGGTTTTGCTTCTTACTGGCCTGTAGGGTTTCTTCTAATACCGCAATCTGTTGATTTAATTCTTCAACCTTGGCTTTGAGTGTCTCAACATCGGTATTTCTCACCGCGAGTTGATCTTGCGCTCTGGCTAACTCATCGGTCAGGGATAAATTCTTGCTCTCCGCCGCTTCGAGGCGTGCATTGACATCCGAACTCACCATCTTAGGCGCGGTTGGCGTCGCAGCCACTTCGGTATTGGTCACTTTCGCCGCTTCGGGCTTCACCTCGGCCTTAGGTGGCGTCTCCACCTTAGGTTTAGGCTGTGCGACTGTCTGAGTCGGTGCAGCTGGCTTAGTCGCAGGTTTGGTTTCTGCCTTAGGCGTGGCTTTAACACCAGAACGAGCCTGCTTGTCGCTGCGCTCGGCGCGGGCAATGGCCAGACTATTGGGGATGGCGAGCATCACTTCTTTCGAAGGGATCAGCAAAATCATGCCACGTTCGAGGCTGTTATAACTGTCGGAGTTAAACGCATGGGGGTTAGCATCAAATACTGCGGCCATCACTTGATAAACGCTGACACTGGCATCGGGACGGACTTTTTGCGCAATACTCCAGAAAGTGTCCTTAGAGGTCGTTGGTCCATATTGATGATTGACCTGACGGATCTGTCCGTCTGGTCCCATGATTTTTAAAGGTTTTATTTTGGGAGTATCAGCAGCTATCGCAGGATCAATAAAAGAGGTCGTGGAAGAAACAGCTAAAACGGTGGCCATCAGGCCCACAAGATACGAAGTGCGAAATTTCATCAATCCTTCCCTTTGAAGCGCTATTTAAGTTATCTCGCTGATAACAGGCTTTAGGCAATTGTATTTATTGAGATTACTATAAACTAGAAATCCCAGCCCTGCTACTGTTCACAATTGTAAAACAAAAAAAGCCTGCTGGCAGCAGGCTTTTTCACTGGGCATCAATTGCCACTTAAGAGTTAGTAATAATCTCTCACTAAAATCTCGGCAATTTGCACACTGTTTAAGGCTGCGCCTTTACGGATATTGTCCGACACCACCCAAAGGTTAATACCGTGAGAATGGGAAATATCCTTACGCACACGACCCACATAAACAGGATCGGTACCCGCTGCATGGGTTACAGCCGTTGGATATTCGTCATCGGATTCGAACAATACCACTCCTTCGGCATCGCGCAGTAAAGCTTTAATATCTTCTGCATCGGCGACTTGACGCGTCTCGATATGTACGGCTTCTGAGTGACCATAGAAGACTGGCACACGCACGGCCGTTGCGTTGACGAGGATTTCGTCATCACCGAAAATCTTCTGGGTTTCCCAGACCATTTTCATTTCTTCTTTGGTGTAGCCGTTATCCATAAATTTATCGATTTGCGGCAATACGTTAAACGCGATTTGCTTTGGATAAACTTCAGCATCAGCAGGCAGACCTTGCAGCAACTTAGTACATTGTTTTGCCAGCTCTTCAATCGCCTTTTTACCGGTACCAGAGACTGACTGATAGGTCGCAACGTTAATACGGCTGATACCGTAAGTGTCGTAAATCGGTTTTAGTGCCACCAGCATTTGGATGGTCGAGCAGTTCGGGTTAGCGATGATGTTACGGTTGCGGAAATCGGCAATCGCATGGGGGTTAACCTCAGGTACAACCAATGGAATATCAATGTCGTAGCGGAAGTGAGAGGTGTTATCGATCACCACACAACCCGCTTCAGCGGCGATAGGCGCCCACTTGGCCGAGACATCGCCACCGGCAGAGAAGAAGCCTAACTGTGCTTGACTCCAATCGAAGGTTTCGACGTCCAAAATGGTAACTTGTTTGCCATGGAAGCTGACCGTTTCACCGGCGCTACGGCTACTGGCTAAAGGATATAAGTTCGCAACCGGGAAGTTACGCTCTTCGAGGATCTCAATCATAGTTTGACCCACTGCGCCCGATGCACCTAAAACGACAACATTAAATTCCTGCGACATAATTACCGACCGACTCCTGAAAAACCTAAATTGGACAACCAATCTACCTCAGATTGGCCGTGATAAGCCAGCGCCAATGCACTAAATTCGCGTCTATGTTTGTGATTTTTTCTCATAGTGTCGAAGCCATTCGACCTTGCAAAGCCATTTCGGAATACGGCATCGTCATCACGCAGGTCGTAGACGAATCTTGCGAGCTGTAATAAGGCTTTTTCATCGGGAATTTGTTCGAGCTCGACCGCCTTAAAATGAAATGGTGGCAAGAGCTCGGATAAGCGCTTCGTGGCCGGAATGGCTAACAACTCACACAACTTTTGGTACAGCATAAAAGTGCCACGGGCCTTACCTTCTAAGCTGTAACCGGCGATATGCGGGGTCGCAAACTCAGCAAAAGGTACCAGCTCAGGCATGGGATTCGGCTCCCCTTCCCATACATCGAGCACCAATTTAAGATCATCCCTTTGCTGCTTAACCTTAATTAAGGCTTGATTATCAATCACATCACCACGGCAACAGTTCACCAGCCAGGTATTGGGTTTAAGACTCATCAGGCGCGCTTCATCGAATAAATGCAGCGTCTTATGCTCGCCAGTTCGAGTGATGGGCACATGTAGACTGATGATATCCGCTTCAAGTAACAGGGTTTCAAGGCTCACAAAATGACGGGGATCGCCCTCGGCCGCTTTGATGGGGTCATTGAGTAATACCTTAATGCCGTAGGCTTCGAGGCATTTGGCCGTCGCGCTACCAGTATTGCCCGCGCCGACAATCCCCACGACTTTGCCCTTGAGCGGCGAGTTAAACCGCGCCGCCAGTTCCAACATCGCAATAAAGGCAAACTCCCCGACAGCGGTCGCATTACAGCCGGGCGCATTCGAAAAGGGAATACCACGCCCTGCAAGATAAGCCAGATCCACATGGTCCATCCCTATGGTGGCGCTGCCGACAAACTTAAGTTTTGGATTGGCATCTAACAATGCAGCATTGACTCGGGTGACCGAACGCACCAGTAGCACATCGGCATCTTGCACCTGCTCAGGCGTTAGCGTGCGGCCATTGACTGGGATTATCTCGCCTAACGCCCCAAATAAGGGTTCGACATAGGGCATATTTTCATCGACAACAATCTTCATGTGGACCTTTCTGATAAAAATGGGCTAGAGAGTGAATAGCCAAGGATTCTAGCAAGACTCTGATCATAAACCCAATCCCTGAGTCTCATTATACCAATCGTATTAAATATCTGTTCATTCAGCGGGAGTTCAACACGCTTTAGACAAGGCGAAGGGTTGAAGGCATAGTGGTGCTCTGTCGAAAGCCTTAAACGCAGTATAAAGCGCGTTGAACCCCGCCCTTCGGGAGCCACACTGGCATCCCACTCCCGCGTTACATTGACTTAAAAGGGAATAACCATTTCTGCATCAATGCGCCTTGGATTGAAATGCCAGTGAGGCTCTGAACTGATTAGATATTTAATGTGATTGGTATTTCTGAATTTCAGCCAGTAAAGAATCCGCCTTCTTAGAAGGCGGCTTTGATTTGCCCCTGGAAGGGGCTATTTCCTTACACCTACTTCATCTGTAGCGACAATTGAGCATCATGCTCTAGATCTTGCTTATCTTGATGGCGAACATAGCGTCTTATGATTTCCTCATTTACGCCTACCGTATCAACAAAATAACCCCTCGCCCAAAAGCTATTTCCCCATAACTTCTTGCAAACATGAGGGAATTTGTTAAAAAGCCTTATTGCGCTCCTACCCTTCAATATCCCCATTAATGTGGATACTGACAACTTTGGCGGAATTATCACGACTAGATGCACATGATCTATCTGGACGTTTAATTCTAAGACCTCACAACTTTTCATATTGCATAGAATATAAATCGACCTGTAGAGCTCTTTACCAAGGTTACCTTTTAGAATTTTGAATCTGTACTTAGGCGTCCAAACGATATGATATTTACAACGCCAGTAAACATGTGATGAACTTTTGTAATCGCCCATGTTTCTCGTTTCCTCTTACTTGTGGTGAATAAGAAGGTCTCTTTTAACATGGGCGTTATTCAGGCTATAGCCTTAAGGGACAATCACCACCGCCAGAGGCGGTGGTTTTGGGATGACAATAAAAAAGGAAGCCTAAGCTTCCTTTTTTAACGATAATAATGGCTTACTTATATTTACGCATCACTAATGTTGCGTTAGTGCCACCAAAACCAAAGCTGTTGCTCATCACAGTGTTTAGCTCAGCATCGCGGTATTCACGCACGATTGGCATGTCTTTCGCGGCTTCATCTAAGTTATCGATGTTGATGCTTGGAGCAATAAAGCTGTTTTCCATCATGATCAAGCTGTAGATGGCTTCGTGTACACCCGCCGCGCCTAAGGCATGGCCAGTCATAGACTTAGTCGATGCAACTGGTGGGCACTTGTCTTTAAAGACTTCACGCAAAGCTTCTAACTCACGCACGTCACCAACTGGGGTAGAAGTACCATGGGTGTTGATGTAATCAATTGGCGTGTCCACATCGGCCAGAGCCATTTGCATACAACGCACCGCACCTTCACCAGACGGAGCTACCATGTCGTAACCGTCTGATGATGCACCATAACCAATCACTTCAGCGTAGATCTTCGCGCCACGAGCCAGAGCGTGCTCTAACTCTTCAACGATTAAGATACCGCCGCCGCCAGAGATCACGAAACCATCACGGTCCGCATCATAGGTACGAGAAGCTTTTTCTGGAGTCTCGTTGTATTTAGTCGACAGTGCGCCCATCGCATCGAAGCCCATGGTCAGGGTCCAATCCACTTCTTCTGAACCGCCCGCAAACACCATATCTTGCTTACCCATTTGGATAAGTTCAACGGCGTGACCGATACAGTGAGCACTGGTCGCACAGGCTGAACTTATTGAGTAGTTCATGCCTTTGATTTTGAAGGGAGTTGCCAAACACGCGCTGGCCGTGCTCGACATAATGCGTGGCACGATATAAGGACCCACGCGTTTTACGCCTTTTTCGCGCAGAATATCCGCAGCTTGAACTTGGTTAGAAGACGAAGCGCCGCCTGTGCCCACAATCAAACCTACACGAGGATTTGAATACTGCTCTTCAGTTAACTGAGCATCCTTTATGGCTTCTTGCATTGCAATGTAAGCATATGCCGCAGCATCGCCCATAAAACGCAGCGCTTTACGGTCAATCAGCTCAGAAGGATCTAATTTGATATTGCCCCATACATGACTGCGTAGTTGCATTTCTTCAAACTGAGCGGAATGTGTAATACCACTACGGCCCGCTTTAAGTGACTCAGTCACTTCTTGCTTGTTATTACCGATACTTGAAACAACACCCATTCCGGTGATCACGACTCTTTTCATTTTATTGCTATCCATTGTGTACATGTCAGTACCTACTTTTTGCTGAGCCAATAGTATCTGTTTTGCTTCAATTAAGTGGTCAGCTTTCCATAAAGGCGGGTAAAATAATGCCCAATATGAGACTGAGAGTATATTTCTTTGACTGCTAAGCCCCAAAAATCTTGTCAATTTAAGCGTGATTACCCGCAATTGATCAACCTTTATCCCCCATGCGCGTTGACTACTGTACAGTCTCTGGACAATTTAACTCGCCTTCGACTCTCTCGCTTAACGACGCCATCAGTTCAACTCGGTCAGGGACTGTGCGTCATGGGACAATGGGGATTAGGCGATGGACTCGAGCTGCTCTCTCTACTACAACACTGGCAAACGCAGACTCAAAGCAACACACGGCTGTTAGTCAAAGTGTTTGAGCCCAATCCCATTAACGATTACGAACTTAAATTACTTTGGGATCAATCGCAAAGCTTAATTTCAACGCCTCATTTACTACCGATTGCCAATGCCTTACTTAAGGCAAAACCTGCGCGCATTATAGTGTGCCAGAGATTAATCTTTGATGACGGCCGTATCACGGTCGATTTGCATTTTGGCGACCTGCAAACCTCACTCACCAATTTGCCCCACAGCGCTGCTAATCCCATTCGGCAATGGCTGGTTTTACCGCATTTGGCATCGCATTTAAATGGCAAGCAAGTCTGGCAAATGGCCCGTTTGAGTACCGATGATGCCCAGCTGATTGGGATCAATTTGGCTGAAACCGTGCAACAGCTTGCCCACAGCAGTGGCTTTAGCACGCTTAACGTCAGCCAAGATGCCTTGAATAGTGATGCAAGTGATGCGCTGCCAAGCCAGATGATCAGCGATGAGATTTTGCTCCATGAGCGCAAACTGCTGCGCCAGCAAGCCGATACCGCTCAGGCATTTACCCCAAAACCTGCAGCGCTCGCCACTAAAGATCACCCCATTGCTATCGTCGGTGGCGGACTGGCATCAGCGAACCTAATGCTATCCCTTGCCGAACGAGGCCAAAGTAGCACATTGTTTTGTAAGGATAACGAGTTAGGCCAAGGCGCATCCGGCAATCGCCAAGGGGCAATTTACCCCCTGCTCACGCCTGAAAATGATGAGCTGAGTCGTTTTTTCCAACAGGCATTTTTGTTCAGCCGTCGCCGTATCGAGGCGCTGAGCCATGCGTCGATGATGGAGACAGAAGCCGCCCCTAATATTACCGCGATTTCCCATGACTTTTGTGGGGTACTGCAAACGGGTCATGATGAGCGCAGCCAACAACGGTTGGATAAAATTATCCAAAGTCAGGACTGGCCGGCGGAAATCGCCTACGCTGTTGATGCGAATGAAGCCAACGAAATCGCTCAAATAGGTATTGATAAGGCTGGATTTTTTTATCCACTCGGTGGCTGGGTATGCCCATTTGAATACGCCAAGGCCGCGGTGGATAAGGCCTCGCAACTTGCCAATGTGCAGTGCCATTTCAATACCGAGATCACCGAAATTGAGTGTGATGCAAAGGCTTGGTATCTCCACAGTCAAGGCCAACGTTTTGGGCCATTCCGCCAACTAGTGCTCGCCAATGGCGCGCAGCTCACCCAATTTTCGGCCAGTGAGCGATTACAGATAAGTCCGTTTCGCGGCCAAGTGAGCCACGTCCCCGCCCAATTTAAGCTGAGCCAATTGGCGACAGTGTTATGCGCGAACGGTTACCTCACGCCAAGTCATCAAGGCTTGCATTGCCTCGGCGCCAGTTATGTCAAAGCGGCGGAGCACCTCGATTTTTGCCCGCTGGAGCAACGGGAAAACCTCGGAAAAATGCAAGAAAGCTACCCCAACCAAGCCTGGGTTGACGATATCGACATCAGCGGAAATAGCGCCCGTGTCGGCGTGCGGATGGTGACGCGGGATCATTTCCCCATGATGGGCTGTGCGCCCGATGTGGCTGAAATATTGGCGCGCTATGAACAGCATCAACTCAATCAGCAGCAGGCCGAACAAAGCAAGCATTATTGGCAAACGACCCCTGCTCCTATCCTCGATGGCCTTTATATCCTGGGTGGCTTAGGGTCGCGGGGATTAAGCTCTGGCCCCTTGGCGGCCGAATGTTTGGCGGCACAATTAACCGGTGAGCCGCTGCCACTGGATTGGCCCACCTTAAATAAACTCAACCCAAATCGGATGTGGCTACGCAAATTACTAAAGGGTAAAGCGCTTTAGCATAGAGCGGTTTAGTAAAGAGCGGCTTGAGTGAAGACTAGTTGATTAAAACAAAGGCTTATCATTGATAAGCTAATCAGGCTTGCATCTAATCGCCCCAATGATTGGCTGCCCAAAACAAAAAAGGATTAAGCAGTGCTTAATCCTTTTTGTATTTCGACTGAGCATTGAGCGTTAACCCTAGAGCGAAGAACCGCGCTTAGTCGTTTTTACTCGGGTGCGATTATTGTTGTCGCGGCTTTGGCGGATCAAGGCATCACCGTCAAACTCGGTCTGAGCTGATAGCTGCTCGCGATGGGCTTTCGCCAATCTATCGTAAAGCAGTACGTTCACTGAGGCCGCCAGATTCATACAGCCGACCGTAGGCACATACACTACTTCATCGGCTCTATCGATAATCTCTTGGCCAATGGTGCCATCCTCTGGGCCAAACACATAAAAGGCTTTCTCGGGATGCACAAACTCAGGTAAGGGTGTCGCCCCTAGGACTAAATCCACGCACACCAGCTTAGTGTCAGAGGGGAGCGCATCGAGTAAGGAGGCCACCCCAGTTAACGGAATGCGCTCGGCGGCGCTCTGCGTATCGGCATTATATTGCTGCGGCCCACGGGCAGCATACTCATAGCGTTTGCCGGTGTAGAACACGGCATCGACACCATAACAGCCCGAAGCGCGCATAATGCCGCCCACATTGGTCGGGGTTTTCGGATTGACTAGACCGATATAAACCGCTTGCTTCGCCTCAGGTTTTGCCATGGCATCAACCGAAGTCGTCGTGGATGTGCTCATCAATTAGGCCGCTAAATGACTAACAATCTTGCCATGCAATTGTGTCCACGCCGCTTCCACTAATGCAAAATCGGCATCATTTAATTCTTGGCGCGCGAGGGCTAAACAGTCGGTCATTTTTTCGAGCAAGGCTTCAAGCGTGCTCTCGCCTTCGTCTTCGAGTTGCGATAACACCACCGCCACATGCCCTTGTAGATAACCACAGGCAAATAAGGCGTCGTCATCACCATGGCTCACTACAGACTCAATCCACTGTTCTAGTGCTTCTTCATACTGCTCTAACATCGGGTCAAACTCTCCAATAACGTATTTCGCCCAAATGGCCGCTGGCCCCTCGGTGCTATAAATCTGAATAGTCGGGGTTGGCCACCTGATACATCACATAATCATGGTAACCCGTCGTCACTTTGTAATAGCCACAAAGCTCACGATCTAATTGAGGGTCGCCACTATCCACAATTAAGGGGCGTCCTTCAAGTGCTTTTAGCTTAGTTTTTGTGGCGAGGATAATAATATTGTCCTTACCGAGGCGGCGGATCAGCTCTGGCGACAACTGCTGGTTGCCACGACCGAGAATATGCCCCTGCCCGCCAATCAAGGTAATAACCAGTTTTGCCGGCTTATCTTGGGTAAGGTCGAGCAACTGCTTGGCGGTTAAATCACTCGCCACTAAGGCTTTATCTTGGATCAGATCAACCCCCAACAGGGTGTTATCGAGGCCAAGCTCTTCCATCACAAAGGCGACCGTGCTGCCCGAGCCCATAATGTACAGCTCGTCTTCCATCTGCTGGATAACATCGGCGGCAATGTCGGCGAGCACGAGCTCATCGACTTCTTTTCCGCCCATCTTCACCGCTTGCACATAACGGGGTTCGGCAGGCACTAATAGCTCACCAAACCGTTTGGCGCGCACCGTGCCTTGGCGAAAGGCCACTTCATCAATATCCATCACATCGGCACTCATAAGGCTGACTAACTCACCTTCGAGCAGCATTTTCACGACCATTCCCGCAGCATGGGGTGTGATGCCATAAACGCCCGAATGAATTTTTACCCCAGCTGGCACACCAAGCACGGGCAATTTATCGTCGATAACGGCTTGTTCAAACACGCTATATACATCACGCGCCGTGCCATCGCCCCCTGCAAACAGTAATAAATCCAACGGTTCGTTCAGCAAGGTACGCACTACGGCTTGCGTGTCGATGGCCTGAGTTTTATCTGGGGTTTGATACACCACACGGGTGTTAAAACCTAAGGCGTTAGCGGCGTCTTCTCCCATCACACCTGAGGCAGTAATGATTTCGATATCATTGGCATAGGGGGCAATCACTTCTAAGGCTTGCATCATACGCTTTATCGCCTTGGGCTCGGCGCCTAAGGCAAGGGCTTCTTCTGCCACACCATCGCTACCCTTAAGACCCACACTTCCACCTAAACCCGCCAGTGGATTGATGACTAAGCCTAAACGAAACCGGATCACCTTAACCTCTCTTGTTCATTATTTTAGTTTTTACAATGAGTTACTTTTCACAATCAATATAAGCTTATGACGCAACCGCTTGCGCCCTATCCTTAGGGATCAAAAATACCGCTAACATGGCCGCAAAGGCACAGGCCGCCGCAAATACCCAAGACCATACGGCACCACTGCCATCACCCCAGATATAACCGCAAATCCAAGTCCCGAGCGCGCCGCCAACTCCAAAGCTTAAGCTGGCATACAGGGCTTGTCCTTGGCTGCGATGACTGGCATCAAAATTTCGATGCACAAATTGAATCGAGGCCGCATGGGTCAAGCCGAAGGTGAACGCATGCAACACTTGGCTTAAGCCCAGTAACAACATGCTCTCAACGCCAAAGGCGACCAGCAACCAGCGCACGGCGGTCATGGCGATACTGACAACAAGCAAGGTATTGACGCCATAACGTCCAAGCAAGCGAGGCGCAAACATAAACATCACGATTTCGGCCATTGCACCTAAGGCAACAAAGATCCCTGCGGCCGCTTCGGTGTATCCCGCCTGCTTAAGATAAAGCACAAAGAAGCCGTAAAAAGGCCCAGCGCTCATCTGTAATAACATTGCCGACACCATGAACCACAGAATGGGTTTAGTCCATTTGAGCGGCTGCCGCTCCTGCCCTTGAGGACGTACGGCACGATTCGCAGGCAAGGGCAAGGCGCTGACCAGCATCCCAGTAAACAAAGCTAAACCAATATAAGGCAACACCTCGGTGCCCCATTGGCCGATAGCAAAACCGGCGCCGACCACTAAGCAGATATAGCCAATGCTGCCAAAACTGCGGATTTGCCCATAGCGGCTAGCATTTTCACCTAAAGTCTCGAGGGTGATCACCTCAAGTTGCGCCAAAATCGCGTTCCAGAAGAAGGTATAAAGCGCGAGGCTGAGCGCCATATACACAAAGCCACCGTGGTAGAAGAAACTCAAATACGCCAGCATCGCGGCGCCCGCACCCATCTTCACCAATTCGGCGCGCATGCCAGTGCGATCGGCCACCTTGGCCCATACATTGGGTGCCACGATACGGGTCGCCATTAAAATCGCGAGCAAAAAACCAATTTCTTGAGGGTTAAATCCACGGTTTTCGAAGAACACCCCAAGGTAAGGGATCATAGTGCCGAGAATTGAAAAGAAGAAAAAATAACAGGCACATAGCCAGCGTAACTGCTGGCTTGTGCTAGAGATTGTTGGCATTAACGCATTCCATTTATTACACAGCCGCTATGCATCTTTATTCCATGCAGACTGTCTCATTCATCGCACCTATCTCATGCCGAGAATCGGTGTATGACTGCGAACATCCTGATTTTGAGCTCTGTGTCTTAACAGATGATCCATCAACACAATCGCCAGCATAGCTTCGGCGATCGGTACCGCGCGGATCCCGACACAGGGGTCGTGACGACCTTTAGTCACCACTTCCGCCATTTCCCCTTGGGCCGTCATGCTTTGGCCCGGCACACTGATACTCGAGGTTGGTTTTAATGCAATATGGGCGACGATGGGTTGACCCGATGAAATGCCGCCGAGTATGCCACCGGCATGATTTGATTCAAAACCCAGTGGCGACATTAAATCGCGTCCTTCCGAGCCCTTTTGCGTGACAACGCCAAAGCCATCGCCAATTTCAACGCCTTTTACTGCGTTTATGCCCATTAAGGCATGGGCGATGTCGGCATCGAGCCTATCGAACACGGGTTCGCCCAGTCCAACGGGAACACCCGTCGCCACCACAGAGATTTTGGCGCCAATGGAATCACCGGATTTTTTAAGCTCGCGCATATACTCATCAAGCGCTTCGAGCTTACTCGCATCGGGGAAGAAAAAGGCATTCTGCTCGATTTGACTAAAATCGAGGGTCTCGGCACTAATCGGCCCAAGTTGAGACATATAGCCTTGGATATTAATGCCATGCACTTGTTTTAAATACTTTTTCGCCACAGCGCCTGCAGCAACCCGCATAGCGGTTTCGCGGGCAGATGAGCGGCCACCACCACGGTAATCACGCAGACCATACTTTTGCTGATAGGTGTAATCGGCGTGTCCTGGGCGGAATAAATCTTTGATATTAGAGTAATCTTGGCTGCGCTGATCGGTGTTTTCGATCAGAAGCCCAATGGAGGTGCCTGTGGTTTTGCCTTCAAACACACCAGATAAGATCCGAACTTCATCAGGCTCACGGCGCGCGGTGGTATAACGGGATGTGCCAGGACGACGGCGGTCTAAATCATGTTGCATATCGGCTTCGGTGAGTTCGAGCCCTGGTGGGCAACCATCAATAATACAACCGAGCGCCACACCGTGACTTTCACCAAAGGTAGTCACCACAAAATTTTGACCAATACTGTTTCCAGACATCCGCTTTTTACACCTTAAATGATTTGCTTATCGCTCCGCGCCCAGCAATGGCTGGACAATTCTTTTTCCCGCTGCAAGCCTAACTGGCAGCGGGAAAAGACTCAACCTAATTTATGTGCTTATTGTGATTATTGCGCGTCGCGATAAATAGCAAAAAGCGATTGATGTTCGACCAGTTGATCGCGAGTCAGCACAAACACACCGTCACCGCCGTGTTCAAAACTCACCCAAGTGAAAGGCACTTCAGGGAATTGTTCCATCAGATGCACCATAGAGTTACCCACCTCAACCACTAAAATCCCTGTTGGTGTCAGGTATTGGGCTGCATTCGCTAAAATACGTTTGGTTAAATCGAGGCCGTCACGACCCGAGGCTAAACCAATCGCAGGCTCATGGTGGTATTCATCTGGCATATCGCCGATATCTTCTTCATCCACATAGGGCGGATTAGAGACAATCAAATCATATTGTGGACCTTCAGGAATGGCTGAAAACAGATCCGATTGCATCGGGAAAACTCTGTCCATCACCCCTAAGGTTTCAACGTTGATTTGCGCCACATCGAGGGCGTCTTCACTGATATCCAGCGCATCGACCTCGGCGTCATCAAATTCGTAGGCACAGGCAATCGCGATACAACCACTGCCAGTACATAAATCTAAAATACGATTAACGGGTTTGCCGTATAACCAAGGACTAAAGCGATTGGCAATCATCTCTGCGATCGGTGAACGAGGCACTAACACACGCTCATCCACATAAAACTCAAGCCCTGCGAAGCGCGCTTTATTGGTTAAATAAGGCACAGGCAAACGTTCACGTACGCGGCGAATGATCAGCTCGACGATTTTGTGTTTTTCGCTGCTGGTTAAGTTACTTAAAATCACCTGTTGGCCGATTTCTTCGGGCAAGTGCAGCGCATGAAACACTAAGGCGATAGCCTCATCCCACGCGTTATCGGTCCCGTGGCCATAGTACACATTGGCATCATTAAAGCGGCTCACCGCCCAACGCAACATGTCACCTATGGTGCGTAACTCTGTCACAGCTTCATCTACAAAGATCTTATCCAAAACGCTCTCCCGCTTGTATGTTCACAAACATTGTAACTGAACTCTATTCAGAAACCATAGGATTCAATAGAATACCCGCCATGAATAAAGACGATGACAAAGAAGGCATGGCGATGTTTTCGGCGCTGATCGAGGGGATAAAACCTATCACCCAAGATAAGCGGCATTTTCGCGCGCCCCTAAAAACCAAACAAGAAATTGAACTAAAAGAGCAACAGTTGCATGCTAACAGTTATTTCTCAGATACTTATCAACCGCTACTCCCCGTTCAGGGGCCAATGCGTTGGCTCGACGAGGGTGTCGACAGTCTCGAGCTTAAACGCTTAAGACGAGGTGATTACCAACCGGATTTATTGCTGGACTTACACGGTTACCGCCAATCCGAGGCTAAACTCGAGCTCGCGGCCCTCATTCAAGCTTGCGTAAAACAGCAAAGCCAATGTTGTTGTGTGATGCACGGTTACGGCACTGGCATACTAAAACAGCAGGTGCCAATGTGGTTGGTGCAACATCCGATGGTAAAAGCGTTTCATCAGGCCCCTAAAGAATGGGGTGGCGATGCGGCGCTGCTGGTGCTTATCGATATTGGCGATCAACCACATCGACGTTAATGGACGTATTTATCCTCTAAAAACAAAGGGCCCACTAATGTGAGCCCTTTGTTTTATCGAATGAATTAACTAATGCTGTGGGGCGCATGTTGCCAAACAATGCTGGCCTGCTCGGCATGTTTATCTATCAGAGTAATTCCTGAGGTGGCAAACAAGGGCGGCTCAACACCCGCGACTAGCTCGCTGACCAAATAGCCCAAGAGTGGCATATGGGAAATCACCAACACTTTATCGGCCTTGTACAATTCGGCATAGGCAACAATTAAGGCGGCCACATTGGCGGGATCGCCTGACGGCACTAAATCATCCACCACCAGCCATTTGCGAGGCTCGGGGAAATGTTGACTCAATTCCTGCCAGGTTTGCTGCGCACGTAAATAAGGGCTGACCAAAACAAGATCAAAATCGCTGACACTTCGGGCTAACCAGTTACTCATTAAGACAGTATGGTGTCTTCCTAAA
Organism: Shewanella mangrovisoli; assembly: GCF_019457635.1. Classification (NCBI taxonomy): domain Bacteria; kingdom Pseudomonadati; phylum Pseudomonadota; class Gammaproteobacteria; order Alteromonadales; family Shewanellaceae; genus Shewanella; species Shewanella mangrovisoli. The sequence goes on along the minus strand of NZ_CP080412.1, from coordinate 1,708,771 downwards.
TCGGTAAGCGTTCTGTCCCTATCCGACTGAGCATTAAATCCAGCGTCACCATGTCGCATCAAAAATAGCTGCATACTTCTCTCGCTACCCACACTTGTTTTTGTTTTATCCCAATTGTAGCCCTAAAATGGATTTCAACAAACCTTGTAAGGGTTAATCTTTAGTCGATAAACACAAGAGATATTTGCCAAAAACCATTAAGACTATCAATATATAACAAGCCATCGTTACCGGAGTGTCTCTTTGCAAGCCTCTCAGTCTATTTACAAAAGTCCAAACGATCATCGTCAGTACCGTTATCTCGTGTTAGATAATGCCCTCAGGGTATTATTGGTCGAAGATTTGGACGCCAGCCAAGCCGCCGCTTCCATGGCGGTGGCCGTAGGACATTTTGATGATCCTGTGGATAGACCCGGTATGGCACATTTTTTAGAGCATATGCTCTTTTTAGGCACTGAAAAATTCCCCGACTCCGGCGAATATCATGCCTTTATCAATCAGCATGGCGGCAGTAATAATGCGTGGACCGGCACAGAGCACACCAATTTCTTTTTTACCATCAACGCCGACGTTTTTGCCGACTCCCTAGACAGATTTAGCCAATTCTTTATCGCCCCCAAGTTTGACCTCGACCTGGTCGATAGGGAGCGCCAAGCGATTGAATCTGAATTTAGTTTAAAGCTGAAGGACGACATCCGCCGTACCTATCAAGTGCTTAAAGAAACCGTCAATCAACAGCATCCGTTTTCGAAATTTTCTGTCGGCAATTTAGTCACCCTTGGCGGAGAGCAGGTGCAGGTAAGAAGCGAGCTATTGGCGTTTTATCAAAGCCATTACAGTGCCAATTTAATGACGCTCTGTTTAGTCGCCCCGATGCCGTTAGATGATCTTCAGGCGCTTGCGGCCCAATATTTCAGTGCAGTCCGCAACTTAAACTTAGTCAAACAGTATCCTGATGTGCCGCTGTTTTCTGAAAATGAGCTGCTTAAGCAAATCAATATTGTCCCTTTAAAGGAACAAAAGCGTTTAAGTATCAGTTTTAACTTCCCTGGCATCGACCACTACTACAAACGCAAGCCGCTGACCTACATTAGCCATATTCTCGGCAATGAGAGTAAGGGTAGCCTACTGTCGTATCTTAAAGAACAGGGGTTAGTGAATAATCTCTCCGCAGGCGGCGGAGTCAATGGCTATAACTTCAAGGACTACAGCATAGGTCTGCAACTGACCGACAAAGGCGTGGCCAATATTGACGATATCGTGTGCAGCTGCTTTGAGTATATCGAGCTGATAAAAACCCAAGGCCTTGAGGATTGGCGCTATCTAGAAAGAGCTAATCTGCTCAAGATGGCATTTCGCTATCAGGAGCAGGTGAAATCCCTCGATTTAGCCAGCCACTTAAGCATCAACATGCACCACTACGAAGTGGAAGACTTAGTCTTTGGTGACTATCGCATGGATGGCTTAGATATTAGCGAAACCCTTGAGCTATTGAGCTTAATGACGCCGCAAAATATGCGCTTGCAACTCATAGCACAGTCCGTTAAGACCGACCGCAAAGCCAATTGGTACCATACACCATATCAAGTCTTACCGATAAAACCCGAATCCCTTGCCCGTTGGCAAGTGACACAAATTCGCCCTGAGTTGCAATTGCCCGCAGCCAATCCCTTTATCGTGGCTGACTCCATCGCTCGCCCCGATAAAAGTGAAGTCGCGGTGCCTGTGATTGTTGCAGAATCAACAGGATACAGGATTTGGCATAAAAAAGACGATGAGTTTAATGTCCCGAAAGGCCATATGTATCTATCGCTTGATTCGGAACAGGCGAGTAAAACCCCAAAACATGCTGCCCTCACCCGCTTATACGTTGAGATGCTGCTCGATTACTTGACTGAGCCCACTTACCAAGCGGAAGTCGCAGGACTTAGTTATAATATTTACCCCCATCAGGGTGGGATCACACTGCATCTATCTGGTTTTACGGGGAATCAAGAAACGCTGTTAGCCCTGCTGATCCAAAAAGCGAGAGAACGTAATTTCACCGAAGAACGGTTTGCGTTAATAAAATCTCAACTGCTACGTAGCTGGCAAAACCTCGCGCAAGCCAAACCGATTTCGCAGCTATTCACTAGCCTGACCGCCACGCTGCAAAAACGCAGCTATGAGCCGGCTCGTATGGCGCAGATGCTTGAAAATATCACCTTAAATGATCTGCATAACCATGTACGCGCCTTTTACGAGAAAATTTACCTCGAAGGGCTGATTTATGGCGACTGGCTTGTATCAGAGGCGCAAGCCCTAGGAAAACGACTGGAGCATATCTTGTCCTTAGTCTCTAGCCCAAGCGCGGAGTCGACCCGTGAATTAATCAACTTAACTGGGCAAGGCACCCTGCTTCGGGAATTGGCAATAGACCATCAAGACAGTGCGATTATTGTTTATTATCAATCTGCTTCAGCGACACCAGAAAAAATGGCGCTGTTTAGCTTACTCAACCACACTATGTCTTCGACCTTCTTCCATGAGTTACGGACCGAAAAACAATTGGGCTACATGGTCGGCACAGGTTATCTGCCACTCAATCGCCATCCGGGACTCATTTTCTATATTCAATCCCCGACAACGGGACCACTGCATTTATTAGAGGCAATTGATGAGTTTATCGCGGACTTTAATTATGCCGTGATGCAAATTACCAATGAAGAATGGGAAAGCACTAAACAGGGACTCATCAATCAAGTGATGGAACATGATGCTAACCTCAAAACCCGAGGCCAGCGTTATTGGGTGAGCGTGGGCAACCGTGATTACCAGTTTAATCAGCGTGAATTAGTGGTCGCGGAAATCAACAAACTCACTCGCCCAGATCTTATTAAGTTTATGATGCGAAAAATGCGCACTAAGCATAGCGATAGACTGGTGCTTTTTAGCACAGGCTCTGCCCATGCGGCGCAGTCAGAGCTTGAATCAGGCAATATGATTACCGATCTTAAACTCTTTAAACAAAACACTGAAAAGTTCAATTTTTGACAAGTTAGCACTTACGTAATGGTATTCATGTCATATGGGTAACCAACAAACAAAATCGCTAAATGCACGTAAATCTATAGTTGTATCTATTGTCAGTAAGCAAAAAACTGATGGAAAAGTTGGTAGATCAATGTCAATGCGTCAAGACAAAGTACAAAATTAGTCCATCTATATGCTATTAAAAGGATTTTTTACATTCTGGCTTTTGACAAAAGCTTCTATTTCTGGAAAAGTGATGTAACACAATTGTTTCATGGCATCCTCGGACAATACTAAGAACAGCACTATGCCAAAAGCACTCTTAAAATATCTATTCATTCTCAACATTTTTTTGTACTGTGCACCCTCTATCAGCCAAGAATTGGTGCCTACGTCTTCGTCTATTCCGATAAAGCTAAACACAAAATCTTTTAGTGTTCCGGAAGGTTTATCCCAAAGTACAGTAACTGCAATCTCTGAAGACCAAGATGGCTATGTTTGGATTGGTACGTTAAATGGCCTGAATCGATTTGATGGCAAAGAATTTAAGAAGTACTATTCCAATGACAATTCTGGGCTGAGTAGCTCATTCATTCAAAGTATCATTTTTGATGGACAACGATTGCTGATTGGAACGGACAACGGGCTTAACATTTATAATGAGAACACTGATAGATTTGAAAAAGTAAAAAACTTTAACATTCCTGTGTGGTCTCTTAGTCAATCCGAAAGCACTATTATTATTGGTACAGAAAAAGAAATTATTGAAATAGATAAAAACGCTTTCAACATCATTAACAGGACATCAAGCAAGGACTTTGACAGTATAAAGAAAATTATAAAAATAAGTAATGGCTATATTTTAAAAAATCATAACGGCACGATATTTTTATCATATAAAAATACAACAAAAAAATTATCAAACAATGCCATCGACATTGCAAAAATTAATGAGACCTCATATATATTTACTCAAAATGAAATATATGCATACAATGAAAACAGTAAATCACTTGAAAAAGTTATAAATATTTCCCTTGATAATATAGCTGTAGACAAAAATAATATCACTTACACAAACAATAATAAATTATATCATTTGGATCTAACATCTCTTACATCAAATTTAATCGGCGCACTTCCAAAAATATCATTACAACCACCGCATTTATTATATCATAGGAAAAATCACATTTTTCTCGCAAGCGTAAATCAAGGTATATTGTTAGTAGGAACAAAAGAAAATACTATTGCACACATTGATAACATAAATGAAAACGTATGGAACGTTTCATCTGACGAACGTTATTTAGCCATAGCCACCAATTCAGATACCATAAGCATAATTGATACTTTAAACAAGAGTACAGGTATAATAAAAACGAATATAGATAACATTACCAACGTTTCAATAAATAATAGAAAAATTTATTTTGGTGGAAGAAACGGTTTATTCTCCACTGAGTTAGAAAATGCAACATCAGTTAAAATATCCAACGATGAAGTCGTTTCTATATCCAACATTAAAAACGAAAAACTTTTATATGGGACTAATAATTTTGAGTTAAATGAATTAGATACTAGAAGTAACAAAATCATTAACACACTTCACCTTTCTCAAAAACTGCCTATTTTTGAGATAAAATATATCTCTAGCGAACATTACATCCTAGCTACACAAGCAGGTTTGATTGATATTAAAAATGGACAAGAACGCTTAATTTTCTCAGATGAAATTGTTTATAGTATTGCCCATGCAAACAATATAACCTACTTCGGAACAAAATCCGCAATTTATACTTATAACCATCAAACTGAGGAAATAGCATTAAGTATAAAAACTAAAAACCCTGTTTACTCGATCTCTGTTAGTTCTTCAAATGATATAGCTGCATCATCAATCAAAGAAATAATAATTAAAACCGACAATACTGTTAACTTTCTTGACACAGACTTTGGTGCTCAAGATGAATACAATACGCAGAGCTCTGTTGCTGTAGGTAATGTCTTTTTCTTTGGAGGCATAGGTGGGTTAAGCCAAGTCAATATCGACACATTAAAAGACAATCTACATAATATTGATATTGAAACAGTAATAAGTGAACTTTATGTTTTTAATGAAGTTCAGAAAGTTGGCAATGGACGTCTAACTAAAGCAATTGAAAAGTCGCAAAAAATAGAATTAAAGTATTCTGATTACCCATTTACATTAAAGTTTAACTCGCCTCGTTCTGTCAGTAAAAATATTGACTATTATTATCAATTAGACGGCCTGTCAAATGATTGGATCGCTGATAAAGGAAATAACTCAGCAACTTATACTAACCTATCCCCTGGGAAGTACACTTTCAACGTCTACGGCATAAGCCCAGTAACAAAAGAACCTGGGAAGATAAACAGTCTAAATATAGTTATTACCCCACCATGGTGGTTATCAATAGAAGCAAAATCTATTTATGCCATTATTTTTATTTTAATCATATGGGGTATAACAAAATCTATATTGCGTAAACGAGAAATTCAACGCCAAATTGCATTAAGCGAAGAACGCTTAAAACTTTCTTTATGGGGAAGCGGCGATGAAATGTGGGACTGGGATATTGAAACTGGCAATATTTTCCGTTCGAATATTTGGGGAGCATTGGAATTTCCGAGGGATGGTCACCGTTCTGGCAACAGTGATGAAGAAAGTAATATTCATCCCATGGATCAAGAACGAGTAAGGGAAGCGCTTAACAAACACTTCTACGGTGAAACTGACCATTTTGAAGCGGCATACAGAGTTAAAGGCAAAGATGATAGCTGGATCTGGATATTAGACCGAGCAAAAATTGTAGAAAGAGATGATAAAGACAATGCGCTGCGGATGACGGGCACAATTAAAAACATCAGCCAGTTCAAGCAAAAAGAAGAACAATTAAAACTGTTCGAAAAAGCCATTGAAAATATTTCCGAAGGTATGTTTATTCTCGACAGCGAATATCGATTTGTTGAGGTGAACGAAGCGTGCTGTAGAATATCTCAGCGTAATCGCACTGATTTTATAGGTAATCTGCTCACCTTCGATTTGTATCCGGAGTCCTTTTCTAATCAAATTCGTACCATGTTAAAACAACAAGGTCGCTGGGCCAGCGAAGTCGAAGCCAGCCGTGGTGACAAGAGCCATTTCCATATGGAACTGACTATTGACGCCATTTACGATGAGTTAGGTGAATTATCGCATTACGTAGGGGTATTTTCTGATATATCGAGACGTAAACAGCAAGAAGAAGAGCTTCGTAAACTCACCAACAATGACCTATTAACGGGGCTACCCAATCGCTCAAACTTGCAAGTTACATTAGGAAACTTGGTTAATAAAGAAATTCCCCATGCCTTAATGGTACTCGACCTCGACAATTTTAAACGTATCAATGACTCCTTAGGTCATCAAATTGGTGATCAGTTACTCAAGCTAGTGTCCGTCAGAATTAAGTCTATTCTCCCTAAAAACACCAGTATCTATCGCCTCGGTGGCGATGAGTTTGCCATTGTACTCGATAAAACATCTGACATTAGTGCCTGTGCCGCTATTGCAGGACGAGTAATTGAAGCCTTTAAAACCATGTTTGAAATCGGTAATGAGCAGCTGGTTTTGGGCGTAAGTATTGGTATTGTTTTCTACCCTGAAGATGAACAGAGTGAGCAAGCACTTCTGAGAAAAGCCGATATTGCCATGTATCATGCTAAATCTGCCGGTGGTAATTGTTACCAATTCTACTCAGAATCCCTTAACCAACATGCAATTAAACAACTTGAAATTGAAAACCTTATTCGTGAAGGATTAAAAGAAGATCTATTTGAAGTGTATTATCAACCCAAAGTCGATCTTAAAAGTGGTCACGTCGCAGGGATGGAAGCCTTAGTCCGTTTAAATCATCCCACCCGTGGACTGATCCCGCCAAATGATTTTATTCCCCTCGCGGAAGAAAATGGCCTGATTATTGAAATCGGTGAGATTGTACTCAGAAAAGCCTGTTTTGCGGCGCAGAAATGGCGTGAACAAGGGCTCTTTAAAGGAAGAGTCGCCGTCAATTTATCGTCACGTCAATTTGCCCTACCCGATTTACAGCAACGCATAGAATCTATTTTGCGCTTAACGCAATTACCGGCCTCTCATCTGGAACTTGAAATCACCGAAGGGACGGTTATTAAGCAGCCAGAAATGGCTATAACCGTTATGCAGCAATTAGCTAAGATGGGAGTGAGCCTCGCGTTGGATGACTTCGGTACGGGTTATTCCTCGCTTTCTTACTTAAAACGGTTCCCAATTCATACGCTCAAAATCGATAAAGCCTTTGTCGATGATATTGATAAATCAGACCGGGATTTGAAGATGGTCGATTCAATCATTACCATCGCTCACAATATGGGTCTGTCGGTTGTCGGCGAAGGTGTAGAGCAAGCCGCGCAGCTAAATATCCTTCGAGCCCTTAACTGCGAAGAAATACAGGGTTATATCTTTAGCAAAGCGATTAATGAAATTGAATTTACTCAATTGCTACAAGATGATCGGAGTAAATTCATGCCCCACCACAAGATTATTTGATCATAAAATTATCTCTCAATCGGTAGTTTGAAACATTGGCACAACATCTGCATCAAGGTGTTCAGAGTCAAAAAATAAAACATTATCAACTACCCTGAGAGATAAAATGATGAAAGGAATTCTAACTGCTGCTGCATTGCTGTCTACTATCGGCTTTGTTGTAAATGCTCATCCACTTGAAGGTGCCCCGAATGTAAAGTTCAAACCTGTTGAGCTTGCTGGTGCCCCCAATGTGAAGTTCAAGCCTGTTGAGCTTGCTGGTGCCCCCAATGTGAAGTTCAAGCCTGTTGAGCTGACTGGCGCCCCCAATGTGAAGTTCAAACCTGTTGAGCTGGCTGGTGCCCCCAATGTGAAGTTCAAACCTGTTGAGCTGGCTGGCGCCCCCAATGTGAAGTTCAAACCTGTTGAGCTGGCTGGTGCCCCCAATGTGAAGTTCAAACCTGTTGAGCTGGCTGGAGCCCCCAATGTGAAGTTCAAGCCTGTTGAGCTGGCTGGAGTCCCCAATGTGAAGTTCAAGCCTGTTGAGCTGGCTGGAGCCCCCAATGTGAAGTTCAAGCCTGTTGAGCTGGCTGGCGCCCCCAATGTCAAATTCAAGCCTGTTGAGCTAGCTGGTGCTCCAAATGTCAAATTCAGAACTATTGATCTTGCCTAATCTACCTAACTAAGGAGAGAGATATGTTGAACTCACTCAAAAAAGCACTTGGTTTCGCAAAGCCTGTTCGTAAAAAAGTGAAATTACCAGAAGGCTTAAACCACCTTGAAGTGATCCCTGCAAAGGGTTGGTGGAATTAATTTCCCCTTCAAGCGGAAATATACCGTTCACAGAGCCTAGAGCCATTTGCTAGCGCGCTGCCTAGGTTAATAAAAAAGGAGCTAAATGCTCCTTTTTTATTGACCATATTTACGACAAATCATATCAACATTAAGCGGTTAGACTAGCGTCAGAAGTCCGGCGCATTCTGCTTAACGCAATACGTTTATGGGAGGAAAACAGTGGAAACGCTAAGGGTCCCAGTATAAATCCCATTACAGCCCAATAGCTTACCGAAAGTCCTACTCTAAAAGCCGCAACACCAAAACACCAGGAACAACTCACCGATAAGGCGACAACCACATAAAAAATGAATCCCACAGCAACCTCTTTATCGACTAAGTCATTATGTGCAAAATTAAAAAAATAGCCGTTCTCAATACAAATAGACTCTGAGCGAGACTATTTATCAGCACTAAGCAACATCTACACAGACGGTGTCACGGCACAACTGCCGTAAATAGGGACGACATAATACAAGATCACTCAAACAAATGTGAACATTTTTTAGGCAAAAATTAGCCTTGAGGCAATAAAAAAGCGGCATCACATTGCCGCTTTTTTAATCAACTTCTATTTGTGCGCTTAGAAGAAACGAGCCTTTTCTGCCGCCATCGCCTTAAGACGTGGGCATGGCTCAAATCGGTCGCCGTATTGAGCCTGATAACGTTCCAGTGTGTTGACCAAGTTATCGGCACCTAGGGTATCAATATAGTGGAATGGGCCACCTAAGAATGGAGGGAAACCAATACCGAAGATGGCGCCAATATCACCATCACGCGGTGAAGCAATAATGCCGTCATCTAAGCAGCGCACTGCTTCATTGAGCATTTGCACCACACAACGCTCGGCCACTGCGCTTAAGTCTTTGTCCATACTAGGCTTGATGCCAAGCACTGCGTAAACACTTTCATCCACGGCTTTCTTCTTGCTCGACGCTTTATTGCCAGCAGCATATTGATAGAAACCTTTACCATTTTTACGGCCTTTTCTATCATCGCTCAGTAACTTATCGAAGGCTGCAGGGGCTTTAAAGCGCTCACCCAGTTCTTTTTCAAGGATTGGAGCGATTTTAGCACCGACATCGATACCCACTTCATCGAGTAAAGTGATAGGGCCGACGGGGAAACCGAACTTCACTAAGGCTTTGTCTAAGTGCTCAATACTCTGGCCTTCCAGCAGTAATTGTGCAGCTTCGTTCATATACAGCGCGAGGATACGGTTAACATAAAAACCGGCACCGTCTTGTACCACGATTGGCGTTTTACCCTGTTTGCGGGCAAAGGCCACTGTGGTGGCAATCGTCTCAGGAGACGTTTTCGCATGGGCAATCACTTCCACCAGCGGCATTTTTTCTACTGGTGAGAAATAATGTAAGCCAATCACATTTTCAGGACGGCTGGCCGCCTGTGCAATTTGGCCAATGGGTAAAGATGAGGTGTTAGATGCAAAAATCGTGTGCTCGCCGCATTCACGCTCAATATCTTTAACCATCTGATGTTTAAGCGCTAAATCCTCAAATACGGCTTCAACAACAATATCAGCGTCCTTAACGCCTTTATATTCAGTCGTCGTTGTCATCAGTGCCATTAAATTGTCGCGAACAGCCGGCGTCATATGACGACGTTTAACACCTTTATCCAATAACTTATAGGCGTAAGAAAGCGCATTGCTTAAGCCCTTTTCGTTAATGTCTTTTACCCTTGCAGGAATTTTAGCCTTAGTCGTCGTGACCGAAGCAATACCACCGCCCATCAAACCGCCACCTAAGATCACGGCTTTTTTGACTTTACGTGGTGTCGCCCCTTCGGCGCCAGTTTCTTTCTTCATCTCTGTGGTGGCAAAGAAAATACTGCGCAGCGCCTCAGATTCTTTCGACACCACTAGCTCAGCAAAATGGCTGGCTTCCACCTCAAGCCCTTTTTGCATCCCCTTCGCCATACCTTGGCGCACACAATCAATAATTTTTGCCGGTGCAGGATAGTTACCTTGGGTTTTCTTAGCGACTTGCTTAGCGGCTTGATCAAAAATAATGTTACGACCAAATCCTGTGCCTTCGAGTAATTGATTGACCAGCGATTTTTTAACTGGTTTCGCAGTGCGCTTACCCGCAAGCGCCATTTCCACCGCGGTTTGCAGTAAAATCGTCTGTGGTACAACGTCGTTGACTAAGCCCATCTTTAACGCTTGTTTCGGACGAATTTGTTTACCCGTCAACATCATATCCAGTGCAGTAGTGATCCCCACTAAACGAGGCAAACGCTGAGTACCGCCGCCACCGGGTAATAAACCGAGTTGCACTTCGGGTACGCCCAGCATGGTCTTGCCATCATCACTACAAACACGTTGATGACAGGCGAGCGCAAGCTCTAAACCGCCCCCTAAACAGGCGCCATGTATCGCGGCAACCACAGGGATATTCAAGGCTTCTAACTCGTTAAACACCACATGCCCTTGCTGGGATAAGGCTTTCGCATCGCCCGCCGTTTGGCAAGCATCGAGCATAGAAATATCCGCCCCTGCTACGAAGGAGTCTTTTTTACCCGAAATCAGCACTAGGCCACGGATACTGCTATCGCGTTTTATCTCAGACAGGATCTCACTGATCTCAGGGCCAAATTCAGCCTTGAGGGTATTCATGGTTTCGCCGGGTACGTCCATCGTTAGAATGGCGATACCGTCTTCACGGCGGGTTAAATTAAATGTCTTTTCCATCGCCATTACTCCACTTCCACAATCATTGCAGCACCAAGACCACCCGCAGCACAGGCCGTTGCCAGACCCGTTCCGCCGCCACGACGCTTAAGCTCACGGCAAACCTGAGTGATTAAACGCGTACCTGTAGCTGCAAAAGGATGGCCGTAAGCTAAAGAACCACCGAGCACGTTAAATTTGCTCATATCGATTTCACCAATGGCACGATTACGCCCTAACTTTTCTTCGGCAAATTTTTTGGAGGCAAACATCTGCATATTGGCTAAGGTTTGTGCCGCGAAAGCTTCATGCATTTCGATAAGAGTTAAATCTTCTAATTCCATGCCGGCGCGCTTTAATGCCAAAGGCGTTGCATAGGATGGCCCCATCAGCATGTCTTGCCAAACATCAATCGCGGTAAATGCGTAGCTCTTAATATAACCAATTGGTTGATAACCCAATGCTTTAGCACGACCCTCGCTCATCAAAATGATCGCCGAGGCACCATCGGTTAGCGGCGTACTGTTAGCGGCTGTCACGCTGCCATGCTTTTTATCGAAAGCGGGACGCAGTTTAGCGTAAGAGCTTAAATCGGAGTTTTCACGAATGTTATTATCGCGCTCGATAAACTGTTTGTAAGGGGGAACATGGGCCACCATCACTTCGTCACGTAGGTGACCAGAAGCCCAGGTTTCACTCGCCAACGTGTGGGAGCGGTGCGCCAATGCATCTTGGTCGGCGCGGCTGATGTTGTATGTCTTGGCCATTTGCTCCGCGGTTTGTCCCATAGACAATCCCGTAGAATACTCGGCAACGGCAGGCGGCACAGGCAGTAAATCTTTAATGCCTAAACGGCGGAAAATTTGTAACTTTTGGCCAAAGCTGCGGGCTTTATTCAAATCGACTAAGGCATGGGCAAGCTTTTTAGACACACCAATAGGTAATACAGAAGAAGAGTCTGCGCCGCCGGCAATTCCGATCTCGATATTGCCCGTCATGATAGACTCAGCCACATTCACCGCAGATTGGAAACTGGTCGCACAAGCACGGGTCACGCTGTAGGCATCGGTTGACACATCCATGCCCGTTCCTAACACAATTTCACGGGCAATGTTCGGTGCCGCAGGCATTTGTACCACCTGACCATACACTAATTGCTCAATCAATTTAGGATCCAGTTCGCTACGGGCCAGCAGCTCGTTAACCACCATTTTGCCCATATCGAGCGCCGACACACCGTGGAATGCGGTCGCCTGTTTCGCAAATGGCGTTCTTAAGCCCGCCACAATAGCGATACGCTCACCCTTTGCGTTAGTTACCTGTTGTCTATCACTCATTTGTCACCCTCTTTATGTGCGCTATCGCTGAGAGATTTCAGGCGGCGCTATCGATTTCCATGTTTGCCCTGCTGTTTGGCACTAAAAAAGCCTAATAACAGGTCTGACCATTAAAGTGTGATCTGATTCTAACTTCTTGTCAGCAAGTTTTAAACACCTGTTTGTTTTTTTAACACTAGCCAAACCCTTAGGGAATTCTTTACCATATTCGTGGTCTTAAGCCCACACACGTATTTTCAATCGATATTTTCAACCTAAAAAACGAGTAGCATCATGCCTTTGAGTCGCTTCCACGCATTACGCACTTACCTAAATAAGGTTGTTTTAGGGCAGCCAGTTTTGACCGAAAACCTGCTCATTGCCCTCATTGCCAATGGCCATTTATTAGTAGAAGGCCCACCAGGTCTTGCAAAAACCCGTGCAGTTAAAGCCCTCTGCGATGGTGTGGAAGGGGATTTTCACCGGATCCAATTTACCCCTGACCTGTTGCCCGCCGACCTTACGGGTACAGATATCTATCGCTCACAAACTGGCACCTTTGAATTTGAGGCGGGCCCGATTTTCCATAACCTGATCCTCGCCGATGAAATAAACCGCGCGCCGGCTAAGGTGCAGTCGGCGTTATTAGAGGCCATGGCCGAAGGTCAAGTGACCGTTGGCAAAAACAGTTATAAGTTGCCACCGCTCTTCCTCGTGATGGCGACACAAAACCCCTTAGAAAACGAAGGCACTTATCCGCTGCCCGAAGCCCAGCTCGACCGCTTTTTAATGCACCTGAATTTAGATTACCCAAGCGGCGACACTGAAATCGAAATTCTGCGCCAATCCCGTCAAGAAGCGCTCACCCATGAGCTGCCGACAGCGGAGCCAATAGCCCAGGCCGATATTTTTGCCGCCCGTGATGAAGCGATGGAAATTTATCTGGCCGAACCGCTAGAGAAATACATAGTCGAAATCATTATGGCGACCCGACAACCCGCGCGTTACAGCGACGAGCTGGCAAAATGGTTAGAGTACGGTGTGAGCCCTCGCGCGACCATTTCGCTTGAGCGCTGCGCCCGTGCCAGAGCCTGGTTACACGAGCGCGATTTTGTCTCTCCCGAGGATATTCAAGCCGTTGCGCCCAATGTGTTAAGACACAGACTGCTGCTGAGTTATCAAGCGCAGGCCGAAGGTGTCAGCCGCGACCAAGTGATCAACCATATTTTGACTCAGGTCGCCGTTCCTTAATCGCATGGTAGGTCTGAATACACGGGCTGATAAATCCTAGGTAACTGAATCGCTTTGTATGAGTAGCTTTGAATGAATAACAGTGCGCTAAACGCATCCCAACACAGTGATGGCAATCCACATGACTTGCCATTGTTTGCCGACGGGCTGCATTTAACCGAGAAAGAACTGCTCGCCTGCCAGACGATTGCGCGTGCCATCCCTGAACGTCACAGCCGGGCACGTGCCAATATGGCGGGGCATCGCAGCAGTTTAATCAAAGGCCGCGGTATGGAATTTGCCGAAGTGCGCCATTATCAACAGGGCGACGATGTTCGCACCATAGATTGGCGCGTGACCGCCCGCACTGGGCAAACCCACACTAAGCTATTTATTGAGGAGCGCGAGCGCCCTATCCTGCTGCTGCTCGATTTAAGCCAGAGCCTGTATTTTGGCTCGAGTTTATTATTGCAGTCGGTACAAGCGGGACATTTAGCGACCACGCTGGGTTGGAATGCCATCAACCACGGTGACAGACTCGGCGCCTTAATCGCCTGCGAGTCTGAGCATTTAGAGTTAAAACCCCGCAGTCGCCGCCAAGGGATATTGCAGCTCATCTCAGGATTGTGCCGAGTGCACGAACAACAACTCAATCAGCTCGGCAGTCATCCTCGGGATCCTGACCATATCCTGCGCGCCTGCCAGCGCTTGCAACGTATCGCGAAACCGGGCTCATTGATTTGGATTATTACAGATGGCAGCCATTTTACGCCGCAATGTATCGCGCCGCTGACAGAACTTAAGCGCCATTGTGATATTGGCGCCTATCTGGTGACCGACCCACTCAGGCAGGGCAACCTCAACTTACCCAAGCAGTTTAGTTTGCCGGTTCGCGAAGGAGACCAAGATCGAGTGCTGACTCGCGACAGTTATCAAGCATGGCTTGGGCTGCAACAACAGCAGCAGAATTACTTTATCGCCATGATGCAGAAGCTAAAGGTGCGTACCCAATTTATCGACGCGGGTTTACCCCTCGCGCAGCAGTTAGCCTTACTGCAATAACAGCACGGCAAATAAGTGAGTAATAGTAGACAGTGCAACATAAAGCATAAGTGAGTCCAAAGCGTGAACCCACAAACTCTAAATCCAGCCTTGGATAAGGCTGCCACGCCAAATCCCGCTTTGGCGGATTTACAAGATATTATTCTCCCCGACCCGATTGGGGCTTGGCCATGGGCCATAGGTTATTGGTTAGCACTCGCTATCCTGTTAGCTTTGTTGATTGCCACAATTCTTTGGTTCAAAAAACGTGCCGCCTACTTAGCGCCTAAAAAAGCCGCCCAAGGTTTATTTACAGCACTTGATCCTCATTCGAACCAGTATCCCTCTGACGTGAATCAGCTGTTAAAGCGCACCGCCTTAAGTTATCTGCCAAGGGAAATGATAGCGAAACTCGACGGCCCCGCGTGGGCAACTTGGTTAGATAGTCATTTGCCCACAAAGCAGCGCGGCCGCATTGGGCCTTTATTGGATAAACGCCACCAGGCTAAACCACTCAGCGCCGAGGAGGCCCTTGAGTTACAGGCCCTCGCCCGCAGCTGGTTTGCTTCAAAAGCCAAATTAAGCACGCCGATAATGCACACTGCTGCAAACCAAAACCCGAGTACGTCAGCAGCAGTAACATCGGTTCCAGCTAAGCCTGCGGAGGAGCAATGTTAACAGTCGCATGGCCTTTGGCATTGATTTTACTGCCTTTACCTTTTATTTTTTGGCGTCGCCAAACGGTGCAAGCCGAAGGTGGCCGCCTGCAATTGCCCGGTATTAGTCAAACTGACAAAGCCAATATCACGAACCACAGCCGCCAAAGTCGCAAACGTTATTGGTTGATGTGGAGCTTGTTAGTGCTTGCTATCGCCCGCCCACAATGGCTTGGCGATCCGATTGAACTGCCAAGCCAAGGGCGGGATCTGATGCTGGCGGTGGACTTATCCGGCAGTATGCAGATAGAAGATATGGTGATTAACGGCAAAGTCGTCGACCGTTTTACCCTGATCCAACACGTGGTCAGTGAGTTTATAGAGCGTCGCAAAGGCGATCGTATCGGTTTGATTCTATTTGCCGATCACGCCTATCTACAAGCGCCACTCACCCAAGATAGACGCTCTGTCGCCCAGTTTTTAAAGGAGGCGCAGATTGGCCTTGTCGGTAAACAAACGGCGATTGGCGAGTCGATCGCACTCGCGGTCAAGCGCTTCGATAAAATGGATGAGAGTAACAGAGTCTTGATTTTATTGACTGACGGCTCAAATAACGCCGGTAATATCGATCCTGAGCAAGCGGCCCAAATCGCCGCTAATCGCAAAGTGACGATTTATACCGTTGGCGTGGGTGCCGATGTCATGGAAAGACGCACCCTGGTTGGTCGTGAGCGCGTCAATCCGTCGATGGATCTCGATGAAAACCAGCTCAAGCATATTGCCGATGTTACCCATGGCCGCTATTTCCGCGCCCGTAACAGTCAAGAGCTGGAACAGATTTATCAAGAAATTGACAAACTGGAGCCCGTGAGTCGCGATCAACTCAGCTACCGTCCTCAAGCGGAGCTATTCTATTGGCCGCTCGCCCTCGCGCTGCTCACCAGCATTTGGATAGCCTTAGGTCAGTTATCTCTGTTTTCGCGGACTAAAAACCCTGTTCCATCAGCAACACCACGGGGGGATGTTCGTTAATGAGCCTGCATTTTATTCGTCCAGAATGGTTACTCGCCCTGTTGCCACTCACCATCATCCTGTGGGCGCTATGGCGTCAACACCAGAGTAATAGCGCCTGGAACCGCTATATTGCGCCGCATTTGGCCAAAATATTGGTCACAGAAGGCACACAAAAATCCCGTCGACCACTGCATATCTTGGCTTTAACTTGGATGATCGCCACCTTGGCCTTAGCGGGTCCAGCGCTCAATAAGCAAACCTTGCCCGTTTTTGCCGCCGAGCAAGGCCGAGTGTTGGTGATGGATATGTCTGTCTCCATGTTTGCCACCGATCTGGCCCCCAACCGCTTAACCCAAACCAAGTTTCGGGCGACAGATTTGCTCCGCGGCTTAAAAGAAGGCGAAACTGGCCTTATTGCCTTCGCTGGCGATGCCTTTACTATAAGCCCGCTCACCCGAGACACGGGCACGCTGCTTAATTTATTGCCCACCTTAAGCCCTGAGATTATGCCCGTGTTGGGCTCAAACCTGGCGGCGGCTCTAACCCAAGCCAAGAATCTACTGGCACAGGGCGGGCATCTGCGTGGTGATATTATTGTGATGACTGATGGCATTACCCCGAGGCAATTCGATGAGGCCAACTCGGCCTTAGCTGGTAGCCAATATCGGCTCGCGATTATGGGTTTTGGTAGCCCACAAGGCGCGCCAATCCGCTTACCCGATGGCCAATTACAGCGCGACAGCGGCAATGAAGTCGTTGTCGCGAAAACCGACTTTGGCTTACTGCAAAAATTAGCCGATAACCATAATGGCATCATGATCCCCAATCGGGCCGATGGTCAGGATTTAGTGCAGTTGCAACATTGGTTGAGTGACAGTGGCGATGCCAAAGCCACGGATCTCGATGGGGAAACCTGGCAAGATCTCGGCCCTTACCTCGCCTTACTCTTACTCATCCCTGCCCTGCTGAGCTTTAGGCAAGGCATGCTCGCCAACTGGCTGCTGATGGGATTGGGCGGTCTATTGCTCAGCGCTGCACCGCAAAACGCCCATGCCAGCGCATGGGACTCGCTCTGGCACACCCAAGAGCAACAGGCGATGCAGGCCTATCAAGCCGAGGATTACGCTGATGCCGCTCAAAAATTCGAGACGCCCCAATGGCAAGGCGCGGCGCAGTACAAGGCGGGCGAGTACGAACAGGCGTTAAAAAGCTTTGAGCAAGATAACTCAGCCAATGGCCTTTACAACCAAGGCAACGCGCTGATGCAACTCGGTAAACCCGACAAAGCCAAGGAGCGTTATCAGGCCGCACTCGACAAGCAGCCCGAGTTCCCACAGGCCAAAGCCAACCTTGAGTTAGCAGAGAAATTGCTGAACCAGCAACAATCGCAGCAAAATGCTGACAATCAAGATAAGCAGTCTCAAGGCGATCAAAACCAACAGGGACAGAACCAGAACGATCAGCAGGGGCAAAACCAGCAGCAGGGAGACCAACAATCCTCGCAAAACGACCAAGCTCAACAGCAGTCTCAAGAGCAGCAGTCCCAACAGCAAAATAATCCCGATCAAGCGGGCGAAAAACCGTCGCAGGAGCAAGAGTCTTCATCCGAGCAGAATGATCCTGAGCAAGGCGCACAGGATAAACAGCAAGCGAGTGATGATAAAGCTAAGCAAGACCAGCAAGATTCGCAGCAAGAACAACAGCAGGCCGAGCAACAAGCTAATCAGCAGAACGGCGCCGATAACAATGCTGAAGATAAAGAAGATCCTGCCAGCAACGAGGCAAAAATGCAGGCAAAGGTCGAGGATGATAAGTCCAACGCCGAGCAAGAACAGCAACAGGCCGTAGCGCAAAAAGCGGATAAAGAAAAACAGGCGCAGGCGGATAAAAAACCAGATACCGCAATTGAGTCTGTTGAAGCGCCGCCGAGTAACAGCGAGCCTTTACCCGCGGAGATGCAGCGAGCACTGCGGGGCGTGAGTGAAGATCCACAGGTGTTGCTGCGTAACAAGATGCAACTCGAATATCAAAAACGCCGTCAGAATGGCCAAATATCAAGGGATAACGAACAGTGGTGATCAGACAATTTTTTATCCTCCTCACGCTTTGCATCGCGGTCATTCAGCCCGCCTTTGCCCTGAGCAAACTCGAGGCGTCGGTCGATCGCAATCCGGTAATGGAGGGAGAGTACTTTGTGCTCAATGTGAGTGCCGATGATGAGGTCGACACAGGTAAACTCGATACCTCTATCCTGCTTAAGGATTTTATCGTGGGTCGCACCAGCGTGAGTCGTAGCACCCAGATAATGAACTTCGATGCGGTTAAAGAGACCCGCTGGCAAGTACTGCTAGCCCCAAAACAAAAGGGCCAACTGACCATCCCATCCTTTAGCATTGATGGCGTCAGCTCCGCCGAAATTCCCCTCAGGGTAGTCGAAGCGGGCGCACAACCAGAGCAAGCCAAGAACCTGTTTATCGATGCCAAAGTCTCGACGGATGAGGCCTACGTCGGCCAGCTTATTACCTATAAAGTAAAGCTTTATCTTGCGGTCGAACTGCAACGCGGTGTACTCAATGCCCCCATTATCGAAGGCGCACAAATTAAGCAAATCGGCGAAGATAAAGACGGCTCAGAGATCATCGAAGGCCGCCGTTACCGCGTGATTGAACGCACCTATGGCATCATTCCCGATTTACCCGGCCAAGTGAATATCAAAGGCGCGACCTTTTCTGGCGATGTATTAGTGGAATCCCAACGCCGTGGCGGCATGTTTGGCTTTAACGAGAGCCGCCCAATGCAAGCCGGCGCGCCCTCCTTAAGCATCCAAGTCGAACCTGCGCCAACGAGCTTCCAAGGCCAATGGCTTGTGGCCGACTTAGTGGTATTAAAAGAGAGTTTTCCTGAGGATGTAAAAGAGTTTACCGTCGGAAGCCCTATTACCCGCACGCTCACCTTATTGGCCTCCAATGCCGATGAGAATAGCCTGCCGGATATCGCCCAAAATCTGCCGCCGGAGCTTAAATCCTATCCCGAAAAACCCCAGCGCCAGAGCTTTGTGCGCGATGCGCAGATAGTGTCCCAATACAGTATTACCTCGGCTATCGTCCCCAGTAAGGCGGGCACTTTTACCTTGCCCGAAGTGAAAGTGCCTTGGTGGAATCCGCATCTTAAACGCCAAGAAATGGCAACCCTGCCCGCCCGTACCATTCAAGTAAAAGGTGGCGCCGTGGTCGATGCGCCGATCGAACCCAACTGGCAAGCAAATATCAGTGCCAATAATGAAGGCAGTTGGAGTGCTAATCTGTTTGCCCTACTGTGGCTAGTGACATTAGTTGCTTGGGCGATTACCTTTGTCGCTTGGCGCCGCGCGCTTAAGCGCCAAGTAACGGTCAATACACAAGTCGCATCACAACCGCTCGCTCTTGGCTCTGGCCTTAAGGGCTTAGAGCAAGCCTGCGCTAAAGGCAATGTCAGTGATATTTTGCAGCAATTGCAGCAATACTGTAGTGAACAGGCCGCTCGGCCCATGACGCTCGATAAAATTGCGGCGCAGTCGAGCGAGTTAGCAGAGGCGATTCGTCAGCTACAAGCCTTGGCCTACGGCGGCAAAGCCAATAGCGACGCCCAACTCGAAAGCGCTGTAAAAGCATTGTTAAGCGCGGTTAAAAGCGGCAAGCTACACCCTATGGCGCAGCAATCCACGCCATTACAACCGCTGAATCCCAATGGCTAAACACAGACGGATAAATCAAAACGACGCACGGCTTAATCGAATGAATAAGGTGTAATCTTTTGAATCGTAAAATAAAAAGAAAATATAAAAAAAATGTTTGCTAACTGGCGAAAGAAATCCGTCGAGCCTGCGGTCTCTTCTGACATGCTGAGCAAACAACGACGATACAACAGCCTAGTCAAGGCGCTGCACGCCGATATCTTCCGCTATGCCTTTTGGTTATGCGGCGATAAGCAGGTGGCAGAGGACATTACCCAAGAAACCTTCTTGCGGGCATGGCGCTCTTTAGATTCCCTACAGGATGATAAAGCGGCGAAGGCTTGGCTGATCACGATTTTGAGGCGCGAAAATGCCCGTCGATTCGAGCGCAAACAATTCGATTACGCCGATGTCGAGCAAGAAAGTTTAGAAGATCACATTGCCTCCAGCACTGAAGAGCAAACTGAGCAATATTGGTTGAGGCGACAAATCGCTAAGCTGGATATTGAATATCGGGAGCCCCTATTGCTGCAGTTAATCGGTGGCTTTAGCGGTGATGAAATCGCCCAACTGTTGGACTTAAACCGCAACACTGTCATGACGCGCTTATTTCGGGCGAGGAACCAATTGAAAGAACTACTTGAGAAAACCGATGTGAGAGGTCAATCCAATGGATGAGCTTAAATTTAGGCGTCAAGCTTATGAAGATCCTCATAATCAAGATCCCGAGTTTGTTGCGCAAATGCAGGAGAATGCCGAATATCAGGCGTTCGTCGCAGAGCTTAAGGGCCTCGATGCCAAAATCACTCATGCGTTAAAAGTGGATGTACCAGAGGACTTGGCTGACAAACTTATTCTGCGCCAACAATTGCAACAGCACCATAAACAGCGCCGACAAACGGGCTTTTTAGTCGCCATGGCCGCGTCGATTGCCTTTATTGTGGGGATCAGTTTCAGTTTACTGCGCTTAGGTCCAGTCGATTTAGCCGAGCATGCCTTAGCCCATGTTTACCATGAAGGCGTAGCCTTGCAGGTGGACCAAAATGTCAACTTTAGCCAAGTGAACGCGCAGCTCGCCTCCTTAAAACACTTAGAGCATGCCAAATTTACCGGGCAACCTGGCAAGGTCTATTACACCTCTTACTGTGATTTTCAAGGGGTTAAGAGTCTGCACTTAGTGCTGCAAGCTGAAAAGGGGAAAGTGACTCTGTTTATTGTGCCCATCGAAAAACGCATGGTGCTGGATAACACCTTTGCCGATGGTAAATATCAGGGCATGGGCTTTGAGGCCGGTGATGCATACATTTTGCTTGTGGGTG
The DNA here is from genome assembly GCF_019457635.1 of Shewanella mangrovisoli. NCBI lineage: Bacteria > Pseudomonadati > Pseudomonadota > Gammaproteobacteria > Alteromonadales > Shewanellaceae > Shewanella > Shewanella mangrovisoli. Next base: position 1,687,378 of record NZ_CP080412.1, on the reverse strand, counting down.
AAGATCATACTGACCTTAGCTTCGTAAAAGACGAAATCAAGAACACCTTTATCTAACCTATTAATAGTAAATCCTTTCTTTTAACGACCTCCGATCTTTTCTAATGCTAGGAGGTCGGATTTCGATCACATCTTTATCTACTAATGGGTTCTTGCTCAAACATCTGGTAGCATGCTTGCCACTTTTAATAATAACAAGATGGGATAAAGACAATATGACGATTGAAACCCCGATTTTAATCACATTTGTTGGCTATTTAGTATTGATGATGGGCATAGGATTTTGGGCTTACCGTGCCACCGATACTGTTGATGATTATATTTTAGGTGGCCGTAAAATGGGTCCCGCCGTGACCGCGCTCAGCGTGGGTGCCTCCGATATGTCAGGCTGGTTACTCTTAGGTTTACCTGGCGCCGTTTACTTAGGCGGCTTAGGCGAAGCTTGGATTGGTATCGGTTTAGTCGTCGGTGCTTGGCTTAACTGGTTGTTTGTGGCCAAACGTCTGCGCATTTACACCCAATTAGCGGACAACGCCCTCACCCTGCCCGACTTCTTCGAGAAACGTTTTCACGATAAACAGGGTTACCTCAAACTCGTCTCTGCGGTCACGATTCTGGTGTTTTTCACCTTCTATGCATCCTCTGGCATGGTGGGCGGCGCCATTCTGTTCGAAAAAGTCTTCGGACTCGATTACACCGTTGCCTTAGTCATTGGTTCGGCCATCATCGTTGGTTACACCTTTATTGGCGGCTTTTTTGCCGTGAGTTGGACTGACTTCTTCCAAGGCTGTTTAATGCTGATAGCCCTGCTGATCATCCCCTTTGCGGTGTTCTCTCACCCAGAGAGCCATGCGGGAATTGAGTCTATCGACCCGGCGATGCTGGCACTTATCAGTGACAAAACCACGGTAATTGGCTTGTTATCACTGCTCGCATGGGGACTGGGTTATTTCGGTCAGCCACATATTTTGTCGCGCTTTATGGCCATTGGCACTGCCGATGCACTACCGCTGTCTCGCCGTATCGCCATGAGCTGGATGATGTTATCCCTCATCGGTGCTTTAGCCACAGGGTTAGCGGGTTCACTGTATTTCGCCAATCAACCACTCGCCAATGCTGAAACCGTGTTTATTCATTTAGCCCAAGCCGCCTTTAACCCTTGGATTGGGGGCTTGCTGATCGCCGCAATTCTGTCGGCCATTATGAGTACCATTGATTCGCAGTTATTGGTGTGCTCAAGCGTCATCACCGAAGACTTTTATCGCAAGTGGTTACGCCCTCAAGCCGACGATCGCGAGCTGATGATGGTAGGTCGTATGGGCGTGCTGGCCATTGCCGTGATCGCAGGCATCATTGCATTGAATCCTGAAAGCAGTGTATTGAGCCTTGTGAGCTATGCGTGGGCAGGTTTTGGCGCCGCCTTCGGCCCTGTGGTCATCCTGTCACTCTTCTGGAAGCAATACAGCCGTAACGGTGCAATTGCTACCATTATTGTCGGCGCATTAACCGTGGTGATATGGAAGCAGCTCACAGGTGGCATTTTCGACCTATACGAAATCTTACCTGGATTTGTGTTTGCAATTATTGCAGGGGTTGTCGTGAGCAAGATGTCTCGCCCAGCAGAAGCCATCACCGCAGAGTTTGAGCAATTTAAGTCCGCGTTGTAACAGCTGAAATAATTTCTGAGAACGTAAAAAGCGTACAAGTGTACGCTTTTTACAATTTGTATAAATTTATTAACCTTTCATCAGTTACAAAACGTTAACCTCAATTAAAACCTCGCCTTAAGATAAAAGCCAAAGATACCAAGCATCTGGCCCGACCATTCGTTCATGCTAAAGTACGACCCTGTTTTAATTAACTGTTATTTAACAAAAATCAAATCTGGTCGGACTTGTTGAGGTTACACACAATCCCTAACATGCCGAAGATTATAAAAGGATTTGCGCGTTGTTCCGGCGACTAGGAGCGAACAAAATCCAATACCAAAATAATGAGAGAATAATAATGAAATCATTCAACAAGACACTGCTTGCTGTTGCCGTTGCACTGGCGAGCTCACAAACTTTCGCTTCGGGTTTCCAATTAAACAGCCAATCAGCCACAGGTATGGGCCGTGCTTTTGCTGGTGACGCAGTTATCGCCGATAACGCCTCTGTGTTATCGCGTAACCCAGCAGCGATGGCATTATTCGATAAAGATGCAATCTCTTTAGGCCTAACCTATGCCGATATTACTGTTGACGTTAAAGACGTTAACTTTGCCGGTGGCGCAGTTGACTTAGGCAGCATCGACGATGCGGGTAGCTCTAAAGTTATCCCGAACATTTTCTACATCCACCCAATCGACGATAAGTTAGCCGTAGGTTTTGCTGCATTCTCTAACTTCGGTACAGGTACTGACGCCAGCTCTTTGTCTAAGAACAAGCCTGCAGCACCTTTCGACCTACTCGGTGAAACAGAAGTCACTACAGTGAACTTTAACGCCAGCGTGTCATACCGTATCAACGATATGTTCAGCATCGGTGCGGGTCTGGATGCTATCTACGGCGAAGGCCGCTTAACCCGTAACGCCGGTACGACTCCGATCGTTGACGTAGACGCTGACGGTTGGGCCTTCGGTGGTATCGTGGGTGCCACCGTTGAATTAGATAAAGATAACCGTTTCGGTATCAGCTACCGTTTCAGCCCAACTGTTAACGTTAAAGGCGATATCAATACCATTACAACAACTACTATCCCTGGTGTAGGGACAGTACCTGTTGCGACCAGTTTCGATAGTTTAGATGTACCGCTAGCGGATATTTTCCAAGTTGCTGGTTTCCATCAGATCACACCTAAGTTTGCTCTGCACTACACTGCGCAGTACACCCAATGGGGCAACTTCGATCAAATCACCGCGAAAGACGGTACTGCAACGATTGCCGCTGTGGGCGCGACTCAAGCTGTAGGTGATGTTGCATTGAAAGAATACCAATGGAAAGATTCATGGTTATTCAGCGTAGGTGGTACATACACCATCAACGAACAATTCACTGTTCGTGCAGGTTATATGCATGACCAAGGCGTTGTGGACGAAATCAGCTCGATTTCATTCCCAGACTCTGACCGTAACTGGTACACAGCGGGTATGAGCTACCACATCAACCCACAAAACACCGTTGATTTTGGTATCGCGTACATTAAAGGTGAAGAAGTTCACCTGATCGAAAACAGCGCTATCACAGGCCCTGTTAACGCCGTAACCGAATCAAAAGGTATGTACTACTCAGTACAGTACAGCTACCAGTTCTAAGCTGTTTACGCCTCAAAAAAAGCCGCATTTATGCGGCTTTTTTGTATCTTGCGTATTTATTGCCTAAAGTTAATCCATCCTCCCCTTTCACTGTCACCCTTATGGCAAAAGTCATTGGACTTGGTGGTATTTTCTTTAAAAGTACTGATCCCGTCGCATTAGCCACTTGGTATCAAAACCATTTACAAATACCCATTGAAAACTGGGGCGGCGCCGCTTTTTATCATAACGATAAACCCACGCCCGGTTACCATGTGTGGACTCCCTTCGACCATAACACCAGTTATTTTGCCCCGACAGATAAAAGCTTTATGTTCAATTTTATCGTTGACGATCTGGAGCAGGCCCTACAGCAAGTCACTCAGGGCGGCGGTAAACAGATTGGGGAGATTGAAGACTCGGAATTTGGCCGTTTCGGTTGGTTTATCGACCCCGATGGCAATAAAGTCGAATTATGGCAGCCAAGTCCAACGCCGCCCGCGAATTAAGCTGTTCAGTTATAAGCCACTTTGCAACAACAGCTTTTCAATCCTGAATAGCAGCTGAGCATTTAGTATTAAGCGCTCAGCTTTGCGCCTTCGCCTATGCCCAAAATCATCTAATTGCAGTATGGTAGCGAAAGGCATCCCATCGAGAGAATCAGTTATGCAAAAGAGTTACTTACTCCCCGCCCTCGTGCTTGGCGGTTTTTTATGTGCAGGCATGGTCTATGTAGGACAAAGCGCCAGCTCGGCGCTGTTAGAGATGAAAGCCCTAGAGCGCACAGTCACAGTTAAAGGGCTGGCCGAAAAGGAGGTGAAAGCCAATATCGCCATCTGGCCGATTAACTTCACCGAAGTCGACAATAACCTGCCTAAACTCTACGACACAGTGCAACAAAAAACCGACAGAGTGGTTGCCTTCCTCAAGGAACAGGGGTTTAGCGACAACGAAATTACCGTATCACTGCCGACGATAGAAGACAGACAGGCCCAAGGTTATGTCGATCCGAATGTACGGTATCGTTACTCGGCTAAGGTGAACCTCTCTGTCTATACCCCACAGATTGATTTAATGCTCAGCACGCGTAAGCAAATGATAAACTTGGTTAAAGAAGGCATTGCCATCGGTAGCCAAGATTATGAAAACCGTACCGAGTTTTTATTTACGGCGCTCAATGATGTGAAACCGACCATGGTGCAGGAAGCGACACAAAATGCGCGGGAAGTGGCCGAAAAGTTTGCCAAGGACTCACAATCGCGTTTGGGTAAGATTAAGAGTGCCAGCCAAGGCCAGTTTACGATTTCCGATCGTGACAGCAGCACGCCTTACATAAAACAAATTCGCATTGTGTCTACGCTGACCTATTATTTAAACGACTGATATTAAAGCAGGACAAAGACCTAAGAGTGATGACATGGCGATTGATGTAAGGGAAGATTCATTCGCCGTTTCCCTATATTAGCGAAATCGATTACATTAAATTTTTCTAATAAATATTGATTGCCTAATCAAAACAACTCCATTAGAATTTACTCATAAATTATTTTTGGGATGATTTGGTATGGCTGCAATCTCACGTACTCTATTCACATTATTCGTTTTTTCCCCCTTCGCCACCCAGGCTGCGCCCTTAGCGACCCTCGAGGTAATGAGCAAACCGTACGCGAATTGGGTGACCTTAGACGCCAGTATCGAGGCCGTCAAAGCGGCTACCGTCTCGGCGCAAACCTCGGGGCGTATCGTTAAACTCAACTACGATGTTAATGATGTCGTGCCAGAAGGCGCGGCGTTACTCGAGATCACCAGCAAAGAGCAAGGCGCAGAACTGGCAAGCTTCGAGGCCGATCTCGCCAAAGCCACAGCCCTGAATGTGGAGGCGCAGGCCCAATACAAACGCTATAAAGAACTCTTCCCACAAGGCGCGATTTCAAAAGGTGCCATGGATGAAGCGACCGCCAATGCCAAGGCCGCCGAACAAGCCGTGAGTGCCGCCAAAGCCCGGGTTATCAAAGCCACTGAATCCCTCAAATATACTGTGGTATCGGCGCCATTTAGCGGGATTGTCACTGAGCGTTTAGTCGAGTTAGGCGAAACCGTCAGTGTCGGTCAGCCACTGCTATCGGGGTTTTCACCGAGCCAAATGCGCGCTATCACCCAAGTGCCACAGCGCTATATTCAGCAACTGAAAAACGCGCCTGAGTTTATGGTGCGCTTAAGTGATGGCCGTGAACTCACCTCCAAGGATCTCACCATCTTTAGCTTTGCCGATCCTGTGAGCCACAGCTATCAAGTGCGGATTAACCTGCCTAAGGATGAACCCAACCTTCAACCCGGTACCTGGGCCAAGGCGCTGTTTAAAAATGGCGAACGGGAAAAAATCCAACTGCCGACCTCGACGCTTATCACCATGAATGAACTTAGCAGTGTCTACCTGAAAAAAGGCGAGCAATTTGTACTCACCCAGGTGCGCGTCTCTGAGCCCGTCGGTGGTGAAGTAGAAGTCCTCGCGGGACTGCGAACCGGTGATATTGTCGCCATGGATGCTTACCAAGTGTTGCTTGAACAAAAGCAATAAATTCCCTAGCGATATCAACTTGATGAGGTTGTTGAATGAAACACGCTACTGAATCTTCGACGTCACTTGGCATTTCGGGTCGGATTGCGGCCGCATTTCAAAACAGTGCCATTACGCCGCTGCTGGCATTGCTGGGCTTGTTACTCGGCTTATTTGCCATCTTAGTGACCCCAAAGGAAGAAGAACCGCAGATTGACGTCACCTTTGCCGACGTCTTTATCCCTTTCCCCGGCGCAACCCCGACCGAAGTCGAAAACTTAGTTACCCTGCCCGCAGAGCAAGTGATTTCTGAGCTCAAAGGGATAGACACACTCTATTCTTTCTCCCAGCCCGATGGCGCGATGATCATTGTGATCTTTAAGGTCGGCGTAACCCGCAACGATGCCATTGTCAGCCTCTACAACCAGATTTATTCCAATATGGATAAACTGCCACAGGGGGCGGGTGTCGGCGAACCATTGATTAAACCCCGCGGTATCGATGATGTGCCGATTGTCAGCCTGACACTCTGGTCAAAGGACAAACAGGTCTCGGCCGAACAGTTGACCCATGTGGCATTAGGACTTGAAACCGAAATCAAGCGGATCCCGGGTACGCGGGAGATTTACACCGTTGGCCAGCATGAGATGGTAGCCAATGTACGTATCGATCCCGCCAAGATGAACAGCTTCAATCTCACCTATGACAAGTTGAGACAGAGCCTAAATGACAATAATCACATCTCGATGCCTGCGTCTTTAGTGCAAGGTAATCAAGAGATTAAAGTTCAAGCTGGCCAGTTTTTACAATCCATCGACGATGTAAAACAGCTGGTAGTGAGTATTTCTCAGGATAAACAGGGTAAACCTATCCCCGTTTATTTGGCCGATATTGCCGACATCAGTTTAAAGAGTGATATTCCCACCCAAAGCGTTTGGCATAGCGACAAGACGGATATTTACCCCGCAGTAACCATAGCCATTGGTAAGCAGCCGGGACAAAACGCCGTCGATATTGCCGATGCGACCCTAGCACGCATTGCTAAGGTCAAGAATGTGTTGATCCCCAGCAATGTCGAAGTAACCGTTTCTCGCAACTATGGTGAAACGGCGGCAGATAAATCTAACACCCTTATTCTTAAGCTGATTTTTGCCACCAGTGCCGTTGTCGTATTGGTCTTTTTAACCATGGGCGCCCGCGAGTCACTGGTGGTCGGTGTCGCCATTATTATCACCTTGGCGATCACCCTGTTCGCCTCCTGGGCGTGGGGATTTACCCTTAACCGAGTGTCACTATTCGCGCTGATTTTCTCCATCGGGATCTTGGTCGACGATGCCATTGTGGTGGTGGAGAATATCCACCGGCACATGGCGCTCGGTAAAAAATCCTTTAGCGAACTCATCCCCGTTGCGGTCGATGAAGTCGGCGGCCCGACGATTCTCGCCACCTTTACCGTTATCGCCGCCCTGCTGCCCATGGCATTTGTGTCGGGATTAATGGGTCCTTATATGAGCCCCATTCCCATCAACGCCAGTATGGGCATGCTGATTTCGCTTGTGGTCGCCTTTATGGTAACCCCATGGCTGAGTCGTAAGTTGCTCAAACACCACAGTGGCTCAGCGACTGATACCGCGCACAGCAGCGATGCCGATGCTCAGATAAACGAGAGCAAAATGGTGCGCCTATTTACCCGTTTAATCGGCCCCTTCCTGCTGGGTAAAGGTGCCCGTAAAGCACGGATTGGACTTGCTGCTGGGGTCTTTATGCTTATCGGTATCGCCGTGGCCCTGCCCGTGGGTCAGCTCGTAGTGTTAAAGATGCTGCCCTTCGATAATAAATCCGAGTTCCAAGTCATGGTGGATATGCCTGAAGGCACGCCTGTGGAGCAAACCCAGCGGGTCCTTCAGGATTTAAGTCGCTACCTTGCCACTGTGCCCGAGGTGGAACATTTGCAGCTGTATGCTGGCACCAATGCTCCCATGAACTTTAACGGCTTAGTGCGGCACTATTTTCTGCGCCATAGCCAAGAGCTTGGCGACATTCAGGTCAACTTAGTCGATAAAAAGCATCGCAAACGCGACAGTCACAGCATTGCGCTTTCGGTACGTGAAGAATTGCAGCACATCGGCGCTAAGTATCAGGCCAATGTGAAAGTCGTCGAAGTACCACCTGGCCCACCAGTCTGGTCGCCGATTGTGGCCGAAGTCTATGGTCCAAGTCCTGCGATTCGTGAACAAGCGGCCTACGAGCTACAGTCGCTGTTCCGTGAGACTAAAGATGTGGTCGATATTGATATTTTCTTGCCCGCAGCACAGCAAAAATGGCAGGTAATGATCGACCGCTCGAAAGCCAGTCTGATGGCGGTGCCATACAGCAATATCGTTGATTTAATTGCGACTTCCGTTGGCGGCAAGGATGTAAGCTATTTGCATATCGCGCAGCAAAAGCAACCTGTGCCTATCCGCCTGCAACTGCAAGAAGGGGCAAAAATCGATTTAGAGCAAGTGCTGAATATGAAGCTGCAGAGCCAAACGGGGCAATCTGTGCCCGTGTCTGAGCTGGTGACGATTAAGCGCGGTAAAATCGATGCTCCTATCATCCATAAGAATATGATCCCTATGGTGATGGTGGTTGCCGATATGGCAGGCCCGCTCGACAGTCCGCTCTATGGCATGTTCGACATGGCGGGCAACATCGACGGCGAAGGTGGCTTAGGTTTCGAGCAGCATTATATCCACCAGCCAACCGGGCTAGACTCAGTCGCCGTGCTTTGGGACGGGGAATGGAAGATCACCTATGAAACCTTCAGGGATATGGGGATAGCCTATGCCGTAGGGATGATTGCGATTTACTTATTGGTCGTTGCACAATTTAGATCCTATCTGGTGCCGCTCATCATTATGGCGCCGATCCCACTGACAGTGATTGGGGTCATGCCTGGACATGCCCTGCTCGGCGCGCAATTTACCGCGACATCTATGATTGGCATGATTGCCTTGGCGGGGATTATTGTCCGTAACTCGATATTATTAGTGGATTTTATCAATCAGGAAACCGCCTCAGGGGTACCCTTTGAGCGCGCTGTCATCCACTCGGGCGCCGTACGGGCCAAACCCATTATGCTGACCGCTTTGGCGGCCATGATTGGCGCCCTGTTTATCCTGGACGACCCTATCTTCAATGGGCTTGCGATCAGTCTGATTTTCGGGATTTTTATCTCGACCTTACTGACCCTAATCGTTATTCCAGTGCTTTACTACGCCGCGATGAAAAATCGCATAAACTTAACTCAAACAGCCGATTAACCCACAATAGGCAGCTTTTAGGCTGCCACTAGGAGCAAGGTATGTCACTCGAACGCAGCATTATGGCTTTTGCCGGATTTATGGTGTTACTGTCTTTGGTGTTAACCGCTTTTGTACACCATAACTTTTTGTGGTTAACGGCCTTCATTGGCGCTAACCTATTCCAAAGCGCTTTTACGGGTTTTTGCCCTGCGGCCATGGTATTACGCAAATTGGGCGTCAAATCTGAGGCAGAAATCGCTAGACAAGGTTAATGCATATTTGCAAAGGAGAAAGTCAGTGTTCAACAAGTTACTGTGTCGCAGTAAAACCTTACTGGGGGTGGCCCTCTTGAGTCTGTCATCACTCGCCTTAGTCCCCAACGCGGCAAGTGCCGCCGATCAAGAGCCCCAAGTGGCGTGGCAGAAAATCGCTGCTGGCGCTATGGTGCTCGATGTTCGCACCCCAGAGGAGTTTGCCGAAGGCCATTTAGCCAATGCGGTTAATATTCCCTTTGAGCAAGTCGCCGCCGAGTTTGCTAAGCGCGGTATCGCCAAAGATGCGCCCGTAGTGTTGTATTGCCGTAGTGGTCGACGCAGCAGTATCGCGACCGAAGCCTTAGTCGCAGCGGGTTATACCCAAACCTATAACGGTGGCGGTTATCAGACCTTAGCCGACGCTCAGCCTAAAACAGAATAATTCGCTGTTGAGATTAACGATGAAAAGCGCTCGTTGGCGCTTTTTTTGTATTTTGTTCTTTTCATTTACCCTGACACAGATATTTATCAGTCGTTTATGCTGTTAATGATATGCAAATAAGCCAATAAATTGGCAAACGACAAACTACCGACACTAAAATTCAATAAAACCGCATAATCAATCACTTGAATAAAATTCAACATTTTAACCTAACAGATAAAACTATTTTTGAAATTATTCATTCCAAAAAAATATATAAAGTAATTTCAATTAAATAGCTTCAGACCGTTTTAAAGATATCGCCATTTCCAGCGTAAAAATTCGCATTTGCTTATTCACCTTTTCCACATAAAAAAACATAAATATTTAAAAATATCGGTTACAACTTGTTACACATGAGTATTTATTCATTTCAAACGCTTATCAACACAGTTATTTTTACCAACCGCCATACCATTAACATTTAATTTACAAACACTTACCTCAAAGATAAATTCACTAACCGAGTAGCATCTGAGTCGTAGTTATTCTTTAAAAGCACAAAATAATAATGATTAACACTAAATTGAACATGGAAGAAAAACATGACAATCAATCGAACCACTAAGATAGCCCTGAGTTTATCTAGCTTAGCTATTGCGATCTCGGCAGGTGTTAATGCTGCCCCAGACGCACCGGGTTTTGTCGCAGCCAAACAAGCACAGACCTCTCCACTGCCAAAGCGCTATATCGTTAAATTTAAAAATGCCGATGCGCCAGCCTTGATGTCTGAAAGCAGCCTGCAGAGCAGCGATCAGCTCGCTACCACAATGAATTATCAGCCTCAAGTGGCTGAAATTAGCGCCCAGCACAGTGTGTTAAACAAGGCGCAAGCCAAAGAAATGAAGCGTATCGGACGCAGTAACAGCTACTCGGTTAAGCTGGATAACAATGGCATTAAGGCATTAAGAGCCCGCGCCGATGTGGAATATGTGGAAGAAGACATGCCACGCCACCTGCTAAGCGAAACAACGCCTTGGGGACAAACCTTTGTAGGTGCGACCCAATTAAGCGACAGCCAAGCGGGTAACCGCACCATCTGTATTATCGACTCTGGTTATGACCGTGGTCATAGCGACTTAAGCGGTAACAATGTCACGGGCACCAACAACTCAGGTACAGGTAACTGGTACGAACCGGGCAATAACAACGCCCATGGTACTCACGTTGCCGGTACTATCGCGGCGATCGCCAACAACGATGGTGTGATTGGCGTAATGCCAAATCAAAATGCCAACATCCATGTGATTAAAGTCTTTAACGAGGCTGGCTGGGGTTACTCCTCATCACTGGTGTCAGCAGTCGATACCTGTGTGGCAAACGGCGCAAACGTTGTCACCATGAGCTTAGGTGGCGCTGGTTCGAGCACTACCGAACGTAACGCGTTAGCGGCCCACTACAATAACGGTGTGCTGTTGATTGCCGCTGCCGGTAACGATGGTAACAATACCCACAGTTACCCCGCTTCGTACGATGCGGTGATGTCAGTGGCATCGGTCGATAATCATAAAGACCACTCAGCCTTCTCTCAGTACACCAACCAAGTCGAGATCTCAGGTCCTGGTGAAGCCATTCTCTCGACCGTGACTCGCGGTGAAGGTCGCTTAGCCGATATTACTATCGGTGGTCAGTCTTACTTCAACTCAGGCGTTGTGCCGCACAATCGCTTTACGCCATCGGGCACCAACTACGCGCCCAATCCATACAATGGCACGGCAACCGCAACCTTAGCCGAATGTACGGTTAGCGGCTCAACCTTCAACTGCGGCAACATGACCAACAAGGTGTGTTTAGTTGAGCGTGTGGGTAACCAAGGTACTTCGTACCCAGAAATCAACGCGGTAAAAGCCTGTAAGAATGCGGGCGCCAGCGCCGTTATCGTGTACAGTAACAGCGCCTTACCAGGGCTACAAAACCCCTTCTTGGTCGATGCTAACAGCGAAATCAATATGGTGTCAGTGTCTGTTGACCGTGCAACTGGTTTAGCTCTGCGTAACCAATTAGGCGCAACGGTTACCGTGAGCAACCAAGGCAATAAAGACTACGAGTACTACAACGGTACGTCGATGGCGACCCCACACGTTTCTGGTGTGGCGACCTTAGTGTGGAGCTACCACCCAGAATGTAGCGCCGCTCAGGTACGTAACGCGCTCAAACAAACCGCTGAAGACTTAGGCACAGCTGGCCGTGATGACTACTATGGCTATGGTCTAGTCAATGCCGTTGCAGCGAAAACCTTCTTAGATGCTTCCTGTAATGGTCCTACGGATCCGGTTGACCCAACACCAAATGACAGCGTGTTAGTGAACGGTGTGCCTAAAACCGGTCTAAGCGGCGCCGCCAGTGAAGAACTGCATTTCTCTTTTGAAGTGCCACAGGGTGCAACTAACTTAGGTTTTGTGATGAACGGTGGCACGGGTGATGCAGATCTGTACGTACAGTACGGCGCAGCGCCAACGACCTCAAACTACGATTGCCGTCCATATAAAGGTGGTAACAGTGAATCTTGCCCAATCAGCAACGTTCAATCTGGTACTTACTACGCGATGGTGAAAGGCTATTCAGCCTTTAGCGGTGTATCGTTAACCGCAAGCTACACAGCCCAAAGCGGTGGTGGTACTCCTACCACGCCAGCAAGCTACACCAACACTGATAACTACAATATTCCTGATAACAAAACTACAGGTATCACTAGCCCAATCACAGTCACTCGCACGGGTAACTCAGGCACTGTGACTGCCGTGGTGAATATTGTTCACCCTTACATTGGTGACTTAAAAGTGCAGCTCATCAGCCCAACAGGCCAAACGGCAACACTGCATAACAACACTGGCGCAGGCGCAGACAACATCAACAAGAGCTACACCGTTGATATGACTGGCGTTGAGTCAAGCGGTGTGTGGAAACTCAAAGCGGTTGATAGCGGCCGTGGCGACGTAGGCTATATCGATAGCTGGGAACTGAAATTCCAATAATGTTCGTCTAAAAAAAGAGCCTGCAATTGCAGGCTCTTTTTTATTGGTCATCTTTAAGCATTTCGGGCTCGATAAGCACGCTGTGCTCATTATCCGATAACCAGACTTGCCCTTCACTGATGGACACTTGCAGCGACATAGTGCGGCTCACTAACGCCTCCATCGCCGTCACTGACTCTTCGGCAATATTCCACACCTTAAGGTTTTTATAACGCTCTAGGGCCGCTTGATTCTGTTTCCACCAAATAGGAACACTACGACCACCGTAGGTAAACAGCTGCACCGCTTTCGCGCGGCCACTCGCCTTACGCAGCCATTTCTCATCGGCTTGGCCAAACTCTATCCACAGGTCCACTTCACCGGAGAGACTCCTGTCCCACAGCTCAGGCTCATCATCGACGCACAATCCCTTAGTAAAGCTTAAGGTCTCGGAAGCGTTCAGGATAAAGGCCAGCAGACGCACCATCATGCGGCCATCGGTCTCGGAGGGATGCTGCGCTAACGTCAGCTGATGATCTTGATAATAACCTCGGTCCATATCGGCGATCTGAAGATTGACCTTAAACACGGTCGCTTTGAGAGCCATAGTACATCCTAAACTTAACGATAAAAAATAACGGCGAGTCTACCTAAGACTCGCCGTCAGCTCAAACAAACTGCGAGATAAAGAAGACTAAATCGCGCCTGGGCGTAAATGCTTCGCCACCGGAAAATGCGCCTTAAGTTGCTCAATTTTCTGGGTATCGGCGACCAACAACATGCGCGAGCCTTGCTCATATTCACGGCTGATATCACTCAGCGCAGGGAGCGCTGCGCGATTAGCATCGCGGCGCACCAGCTCAGCCAAGTCCTCGGCTAAACCTACCTCGCTGTAAATCCAGTCGAGGCGCTGTAATAACGGCATGGCCGCCAGCGGCAATAACTCGACGGGCGTGGCCTCGTCCAATAACAGGATTTCCCCGCGGCTGACGATATTATTAAAAGCATTTTGATAATGCTCTGGGGTGCGCGCATCAAATCTATCGCCATTGGTGTCGAAAAAGCGCTCCCAGAATAATCGGCGCGTCGCAGTTTTGGTGAGTCTTTGCTGCACTTCGAGACGCTTGTCAGCCACAAAGTCGAACAAGGGTTTAAGGGATTGCGGCAGGCTGGTCTCTAAGCGGGCGCGAATGGTGCGCGCAAACACGGGCGCGGCGCCCGCAGTGCTTATCGCCACCACAAGACGGCCCCTATCGACAATCGATGGGGTAATAAAGCGGCAATAGGCGGGATTATCCACGGCATTGACCCAAATTCCCCGCTCGGTAGCTAAGGTGGCCAATTCAGCATTGAGCTTATCGTTTGCGGTCGCTAGATAGATGAGATCGTAATTTTGAATATCGGCCTGCACTACGGGCCGCTCAGACAATAAAATCCTGCCCGCATCGGCATAGGCCTTCACCTCGGGATTCACCTCGGGGGCAATCACATGGATATTGGCTTCGGTACGCGTCAGCAAGGCCAGCTTACGACTGGCGACATCCCCTGCCCCCACCAACAGGACATTTAAATTAACAGTATCAATAAACAGCGGGAAATATTGCATGCCACTCGCCTATAAAAAGAAAACCCAGCCTAAATTACTCTTGCACCACCGGCAGTTGACGTTGGATCCAGCCCTTGTAACCACCAATCAAGGAGGCGACCTTTTGGTAGCCCATGAGCTGCAAACTGCTGGCCGCCAGCACTGAGCGAGCGCCACCCGCGCAATAGAGCAACAGTGGTGTATGTTTATCGGGAAAGCGCTGTTCAATGTCGCGCTCAATAATACCGCGGCTCATGTGTTTCGCCTGCGGCAAGTGATCCTGTAGCCATTCATTATCTTCACGGACATCTATCAACACCCAAGCGTCATCGGCTTGATAGGCTTCAATACTCACTTCAACAACATGGGGACGAATCGATTCGACAAGGGCTGAAAAAGCACTGGATGGATGCATCAGATGCTCCTTAGATAAGGGATTGAATGACTTAGCTAATATCTATTGAAGTGTAATTCGCTACGCGGGGAGACGCAATCCTTGCGGTTAACGGCGTGTGACAATCGCGGGCTTTATAAGCCAAAGCTTTCGTTGAGTGAAATGACTCCCGCCTCTTAGCCTTACTCGGGTAGCCTGGAATAGGCGCTTGGCGCTGAGAACAAGGCGGCATTGTTCGCCCCATGCCATCAACGCATCGCAGTGTCAGCGGTTTGAGAAACGATGAATGGAATGACGATTAATTATGGCTTTCGCTGCGCTCGGCGCTGCAATGCCAGCATAATTCAAAACTGCCCTCATTCATCTCATGGCATTGCACGCATTGCCACTGGGGACTAATCACATCCAAGCCACTTAACTGGGCCTGTGCTTTCGCCAGTTGCGACTCACGTACCCAAAGCTCAACGTTATGTAGC
Organism: Shewanella mangrovisoli; assembly: GCF_019457635.1. Taxonomy (NCBI): domain Bacteria; kingdom Pseudomonadati; phylum Pseudomonadota; class Gammaproteobacteria; order Alteromonadales; family Shewanellaceae; genus Shewanella; species Shewanella mangrovisoli. The sequence goes on along the minus strand of NZ_CP080412.1, from coordinate 1,672,118 downwards.
CCGGCGGGCAATTCGCCCACGCCGCCTAATAAGGCCTCGCCACGCAACTCCACATGAATACCACAGGCTTCTAATAACCCCTTCCATGTATGGGCCTGCAATAAGTTTCCACCAGCGACTAACGTCTTACGTTCTTCCATGCGACATCCTACAACAATACTCTCTAGATATGGGCAGCCGACATCCTACTGTGAAATAACCGAGCCTGTCGAGCGCTGTTTTTTACAGCAGTTGTTAATGAAATTAACATTTAGGTTTTACAGCATTAGTCACTATAAAGTTGTGAGTTTGCTAGCAGATTATCGGAAAGGCCAAAATTCTCAGTAAAAAAAAGCCACCTCAGCGGTGGCTCTTTTTTCAACAGTCGTGATACACGACCTCAAGTCTCAATACCCGATTAAGGCATCATCGAAGGCTGATCGGCGCCTTCTTTCTCGACTTCAACTGGCATCATATGCTCACGGCAAATGCCCAGTTTGATCGCAAGGTAACTTGCTACGTAGATAGAAGAATAAGTACCGACGAAAATACCCAATAAGAGTGCTGTCGCAAAACCGTGGATCATAGTGCCGCCCTTCAGGAACAGCGCCACAACGGTCACCAGCGTCGTACCGGTAGTAATAATGGTACGGCTCATGGTTTGGGTGATAGAGACGTTGACCACTTCTTCTGGCTCGCTCTTACGCATCTTGAGGAAGTTTTCACGGATACGGTCAAACACAACGATGGTATCGTTCAGTGAGTAACCCACAACCGTTAATACCCCCGCCAATACGGTCAGGTCGAATTCCAGTTGGAATAAGGAGAACACCCCTAAGGTCACAATCACGTCGTGGGCAAGTGCTGCCACCGAACCGAAGGCTAAACGCCATTCGAAACGGAAAGACACGTAGATCATGATACAGATAAGCGCGACCAATACCGCTAAACCGCCCTGCTCGGCCAGTTCTTTACCCACTTGAGGACCGACGAATTCAACACGTTTCTGTTGAACGCCCGCATCCACTTGTTGGGCAGCAGCCATCACAGATTTCACCTGTACGTCGCTGCTCACGCCTTCTTTAACAGACAGACGCACTAAAATGTCACGGCTAGAACCGAAGTTTTGTACCACAGCACCATCTAACTCAGGTGCAGACAGTTTCGAACGCAGCACGTTCAAATCGACGGGTTGAGTGAACTCCATCTCAACCACAGTACCGCCGGTAAAGTCTAAGCCCCAGTTGATGCCTTTGGTCGCCAAGGACACCAGCGAGCCAAAGACCAAAATGGCAGACATAATACTGATAGGCAGCGCATGACGGAGGAAGTTAACCGTACGTTTTAAAGATAAAATTTCTAACATTATCGCTTCCCCTTAGATAGACAGCGTCTTCACGCGCTTACCGCCCCAAATCGCGTTCACGATTGAGCGAGTCCCCACGATAGCGGTAAACATCGATGTCGCAATACCGATCATCAGGGTTACCGCGAAGCCTTTGATCGCGCCCGTACCGACGGCGAACAGGATCAGCGCTGTCAAGAAGGTGGTGATGTTAGCGTCGGCGATGGTCGAGAATGCGTTACCGTAACCTTCGTGAATGGCTTGCTGTACGCTGCGACCTGCACGTAACTCTTCACGGATACGCTCGTAAATCAGTACGTTACCGTCAACCGCCATACCCACTGTTAACACCATACCCGCAATACCAGGCAGGGTTAATACGGCGCCAGGGATCATAGACATCACCCCAACCACCATCACTAAGTTGGCTGTTAAGGCTAAGTTAGCGATCAAACCAAAACTACGGTAGTAAACCAACATGAAGATAAGTACGACTGCCATACCCCAAATCATAGCTTGCACACCGCTTTCGATGTTTTCCGCACCTAGGCTTGGACCGATTGTACGTTCTTCCACAATCGATACTGGTGCAATCAGGGCACCGGCACGCAGCAACAGTGCGAGGTTTTGTGCTTCACCGTGGCTTAAGCCGGTGATCACAAAGTTACGGCCTAAACGCGCTTGGATGGTCGCCACAGAAATCACTTCTTGGATTTTCTGCATCTTGACGCTGCCATCGGCGTTACGCTCACCGCTGTCTTTATATTCGATGAACAAGGTCGCCATCGGTTTACCGATATTGTCCTTAGTCACGTTAGAGAAAATGGTACCGCCTTTAGCATCGAGGTTGATGCTCACCTGTGGACGGCTGTATTGGTCAAAACTTGGTTGTGCGCCAGTGATATGATCACCCGTTAGCATCACTTCCTTCTTCAGTACCACTTGACCGCCTTCACGGCGTTGATACACCTCAGAACCCGCTGGAACACGGCCAGATTGCGCCGCATTCGGGTCGGCCTTATCGTCTACCATGTGGAATTCAATCGATGCAGTAGCACCTAAGATTTCCTTGGCACGGGCAGTGTCTTGTACACCTGGCAGCTCAACGATAATACGCTCAGCACCTTGGCGTTGAACCACAGGCTCAGCTACCCCTAACTCGTTCACACGGTTACGGATAGTGGTAATGTTTTGCTGCAGCGCTTCTTCTTTAATCTGCTTGAGATAGGTTTCGCTCATCACGGCTTGCAGGGCAAAGTCTTCACCCTTGGTCACGTCGGTGAACACCATGTCATTGCTGCGCGATTTTAAGAAACGTTCTGCACTGGCTAAACTTTCTTTGTCACGGAATTTAATCTCGATACCTTGTGCATTGTTGCGAATGCCCGCGTAACGGATTTTTTCTTCACGTAATTGTGAACGGAAATCGGCCACTTTGGCCTCTTCCATCTTACGGATGGCTTCGCCCATGTCCACTTCCATTAAGAAGTGCACACCACCACGAAGGTCCAGACCGAGTTTCATTGGGCTACCGCCCATGGACTCGAGCCACTGCGGCGTCGCAGGGGCAAGGTTAAGTGCCACGGTAAACTTATCGCCTAAGTCTTCGGCGATGGTTTCCTTGGCCAGCAACTGTTGATCCGCGTTTTGCACGCGAACCAACAATTGGCCTTTTTCAAGCTCAGAACGTTTTACCGCAATGCCCTTACTGGCTAACAGCTCGTTCACTCTGGCTTGGGTAGATGCCGTGACTTCAGCACCTCGAGTCGCCACTACTTGCACCGCATGATCTTCACCGAACAGGTTAGGTACGGCATAGAAACAACCTATGGCGATGACGAGCACCACCATAATGTTTTTCCACATTGGGTATTTATTTAACACGCCTGAGCCCTCTTGGCTTACAACGACTGGATAGAGCCCTTAGGCAATACAGCTGCAATGTAATCTTTTTTAATTGTAATTTGAGTTGTGTCGTTCAAGCTCAGTAACACGTAGTCATTTTCATCGCTGATCTTTGCAATCTTGCCTAAGATACCGCCGCTGGTCAGGACTTCGTCGCCCTTGCTTAAAGATGACATCAGGTTCTTGTGCTCTTTAACACGCTTAGATTGCGGACGGAAAATCATGAAATAGAAAATCAGACCGAAAATCACCAGCATGAAAATCAATTCCATGGTGCCGCCACCCTGTGGAGCGCCTGCAGCATTTGCATATGCATTTGAAATGAACATAGTTTTCTCTTCTTATTAGCAAAAAATCAATCGACTAACTCTGGTACTTCACGACCTTGACTGGTATAGAAGTCCTTTACAAAGGCGTCTAATGTACCCGTCTCAATCGCCCCGCGCAAACCTTCCATTAACATTTGATAGTATCTCAAGTTGTGAATGGTGTTTAAACGCGCACCCAGAATCTCATTACAACGATCTAAATGGTAAAGGTATGCCCGTGAATAGTTTTTACAGGTATAACAATCACACTTAGGATCGAGCGGTGAAGTGTCATCACGATGACGCGCATTGCGGATCTTGATCACACCTTCACTGGTAAACAGATGACCGTTACGGGCGTTACGGGTTGGCATCACACAGTCAAACATGTCGATACCACGACGCACACCTTCAACTAAATCCTCTGGCTTACCGACCCCCATCAGATAGCGCGGCTTGTCCGCAGGAATTTGTGGACAGACATGCTCAAGAATGCGGTGCATGTCTTCCTTAGGCTCACCTACGGCCAAACCACCGACGGCATAACCGTCGAAACCAATGTCGACTAAGCCTTTTAAGCTCTCGTCGCGTAAATCTTCATAAACACTGCCTTGGATGATCCCAAATAATGAATTGGGGTTTTCCAGACGGTCGAACTCGTCGCGTGAACGCTTAGCCCAACGCAGTGACATCTGCATTGACTTGCGCGCTTCATCTTCTGTCGCCGGATACGGCGTACATTCGTCAAAAATCATCACCACATCACTGCCCAATGCATGTTGAATTTGCATTGATTTTTCAGGATCTAAGAAGATTTTCTCGCCGTTGATTGGCGAACGGAAATGCACACCTTCTTCGGTAATTTTACGAATGTCACCCAAACTGAACACTTGGAAACCGCCCGAATCGGTCAGAATAGGACGCTGCCAGTTCATAAAATCGTGCAAGTCACCATGCTTACGCATGATTTCTTCGCCGGGACGTAACCACAGGTGGAAGGTGTTACCAAGCAGAATGTCCGCGCCAGTAGCACGCACTTCTTCAGGCGTCATGCCTTTTACCGTACCGTAGGTACCAACAGGCATAAAGGCTGGGGTTTCCACCGTGCCGCGTTCAAAAATCAAGCGACCACGGCGCGCACGGCCGTCGGTAGTGTCGAGTTCAAATTTCATAATTCACCTCGCCAGATAAACAGTCTGACTACATTTGTAATGGCACGCGCCATTTTGATTAACAATAGAGATAGGGGCAGATCCAAAAGGTTCAACCTTTGGCTGAAAAAAATTACCGCCCAAACTCAATGTGGGCGGCTATTTTAAAACAAAATCTTGGTCTAGTGAGCTTTTTTCGTCACAAACATGGCATCGCCATAGCTAAAGAAGCGATATTTTTGCGTGATTGCGTGTTGATACGCCGCCATAACATGGTCAAAACCAGCAAAGGCACTGACCAACATAATGAGGGTCGACTCCGGCAGGTGGAAGTTGGTGATCATGGCATCGACGATTTGGAATTGATACCCAGGGTAGATAAAGATATCGGTATCGCCGCTAAAGGCTTTAAGTTCACCTTCACTTGCACGGGCCGCACTCTCCAGTGAACGCACGGACGTCGTCCCCACTGCAACCACACGCTTGCCCGCCGCTTTAGTTTGGGCAATTAAATCCACCACATCCTGCGGCACACTAGCCCACTCGGAATGCATTTTATGCTCGAGCACGTTATCGACGCGCACTGGCTGGAAGGTGCCAGCGCCCACATGCAAAGTCACAAACGCGATATTCACGCCCTTGGCTTTTAAGGCATCGAGCATAGCATCGTCAAAGTGCAATCCCGCCGTTGGCGCGGCAACCGCACCTGGGTTTTGGTTATACACGGTTTGATAACGCTCTTTGTCGGCATCCTCATCGGGACGGTCGATATAAGGGGGCAGTGGCATATGCCCTACCGCTTCGAGCACTTCTAAAATCGTCAGGTCGGATAAGAGTTCGAGTTCAAATAAGGCGTCATGGCGCGCAGCCATTTTCATCTCATAACCGCCGTCGAGGTGGATAATGCTGTCCACCTTCGGGGATTTAGAGCTACGTACATGGGCGAGGATGCGCTTATCGTCGAGCATACGCTCAACTAAAATCTCGAGTTTGCCACCACTGGCCTTTTGGCCAAATAGACGCGCAGGGATCACCCGGGTATTGTTGAATACCATTAAATCGCCAGGATTAATCATCCCCAGCAGATCGGTAAACTGTTTATCAGCGAGCGTGCCAGTATTGCCATCTAGGGTTAACAGACGTGACGCATTGCGTTGCGCCATGGGATAACGAGCGATAAGTTCGTCGGGAAGATCGAAGGAAAAGTCTGTTACGCGCATGCAAAGGCCTCTAGATAGCTTAGAACGGCGGCTAGTCTATGGTTAGAGGCCAATAAGATCAAGATTACTTGTTCGCGATATCCATATCGGCGTCTGACTTATTTAGCACATTTGAGGCTAACGCATCATCGACATCATATTTAGGTCGAGTCCGCGAAAAATGATCCATACGAAAGCTATGTTGCTCATAGGGAATATCGACAAGCACTTTTTTACGCTTAGGGCGCTCGTCTTTACCGAGCATTTTGGTAAACCAGTTCCACATCATCCATGATCCTTAACAGGTTAATTGATTGGTGCATTTTCAGCCCATTGTTAGCATTTACCCTCCTGTTGAAACGCTAACGTAAGCACTCCCTTAGAAAAGCACACGATTTTTGCCTATTTGCGCTTTCCTCAGCGCGCCCGCCCATGATACCGTGAACTAACGCGATTAACCAAGCACAAAAAATGAACATTCTTACACACTTACATCTGGCCGAGATCAGTAAAACCCACCTAAGCGCCAATCTGGCAGGCAATTTTATCACCGCGCCAATCGATTCTGCGCCGCAAGCACTTCGCCAAGGACTGTGGTTAAACCAAGAAATCAATCAGCTCTGCGCCACCCATGAACTGACCCAAGAGCTAATGGCCCTGTTCCCTGCCCAGTTAACAAGCATAGCAGCTGATTTGATGTTCGTAAGTTTCGATCATTATTTAGCCTACTACTGGGAAGAATATCATCACCTGCCGCTGCCCGAGTTTAGCCAAAAGGCCTATCGCGAACTGGCAGAATTTGCGACGCAAAGCGATGAGTATCACCCTCAGCCCTGTCTGGACATCATCGCCGATATGCGCAGTCAAGATTGGTTAAACGCTTACGCCACACCTAAAGGCATTCAACAGGCATTGGCGCAACGCGCAAAAGGTCATCCGCACAGTGCCTTATTTAACGGCGCGGATAAACTGCTAGCGAAAATGCAGATAGAGACAGAAACCGCCTTTCGCACCTTTTACCCTCAGTTGATGGCATACACCCGTATTTGGAGTCGTAAAACCCCGAGTGACTATCTACCCAGTGGCTCAGCCGACTAGATTTGAACTTAGCGCTTAGCTCGAACTAAGCTCGGAAGTTGGCACAGACTCGAATAAGTGAATTCAGTGTTCAAGCCTTATTTAAGCCTAAGCGTTTACTCTAACGCCTTTGCGATAACGCCTATTCAGTGAGGTTCCCGTCACAGTGACGACTGCAAACTCAAGCGCTAAGCCATCTAAACCACTCAGTTGGCGCCAAAAACTACGAAGCCCGCGCTTTTGGCTTAAACAGTTTAGGGATCTTAGCATCATGGCGCTGGTGCTCTACGGCGTCAGCCTCTATTTGCAACGGGATATGCTCACCGGCCAAGCGCCAGAATTAAGCGGTATCGCGATTGATGGTAGCCAGCTTGCACTTAATTCTGCCCAGACAGAGCCAACATTAGTCTATTTCTGGGGCACTTGGTGCCCGGTGTGCCGCGTCACCTCCCCTATGGTTGAGAGTATCAACCAAGACCATAATGTCATTTCAGTGGCGGTGGCTTCTGGCAGTGATCGCGAGGTCCAGCACTATATGGACGAGCACCAATATCACTTTCCGGTGCTAAACGATGACAAAGGTGAGCGAAGTACTCAGTGGGGCGCGATGGCATTTCCAGCCATTTATATTATCGATACCCATGGGGAGATCCGTTATATCACCTCGGGAGTCACCTCGACTTGGGGCATGAAGTTCAGATTGTGGTTGGCACAATTCTAGTTCAGCTCTAGTTCGGTTCTAGCAACCTCAGCAAACGCCAGCTCGAGAATATACTGCTTAGTGACTGATATTTTGCTAGTATGGCCGCGCAAATGATGAGGATACGATGCAGATATTTGATTACCAGCCCCCTTCAGTCCCTTGGTTAGATCTTCGCTATCAAGATAGAGATTTAATCATTATTAATAAACCTTCTGGATTGTTGTCTAACCCCGGCAGGGCCGCACATACCTTCGATTGCGCCCTCACCCGGCTACAACGTTTGTATCCTGACACTATTCTCGTGCATCGACTCGATTGTGCCACCTCTGGCATTATGGTGTTTGCCCGCAACAAAAAGGCCGAGTCCCAGTTAAAAACCCAGTTCCAAGATAGGCAAAACGAGAAAGTGTATATCGCCGAAGTCATGGGGATGATAGCAAAGGATGCAGGGATAATCGATTTAGCTATCGCGCCCGATCCCGAGCACCCGCCCTATCAAAAGACGCAAGCGGCAGGGACGGCTGGCGCGAAGAGTGCTCTGACCCATTACCGTGTGCTAGAAAGACGCGAAAACAGCACCTTAGTCGAATTAACGCCACAAACGGGCCGTACCCACCAACTGAGGGTGCATATGCTCGCCTTGGGACATCCCATTCTTGGGGATGAATTTTATGGCGATAATGAAGTGATAAAGGCCAGACCGAGACTCTGTCTTCACGCCCAAAGTTTACGTTTTACCCATCCTTACTCGGGTAAAGCCATGCATTTTTACAGTAAGCATCCCTTCTCGGCTTAGCACAAATAGTTAACCGCTAAAGACACGAGGTCGCCTTAAGCGACCTCGTATCGAGCAAACCGGGTTGGTGTTTGCCGATTTATTGATTAGCGTATTTCGCTGCGACTCATTAAGCCACGCGCTGATTGAAATCAATATCCGCCATCAACTTATCGACTTGGAAATAACTGCCCTGCTCATTGCAAAACTGCAGTTGCATGGCGGGCGTCACCATAAAATATTCACCGAAGAAGTTGCCGCCGACATCTTCCACTTTTTGGCCCAGCGGCGTATCGGACAGACTCACTTCATCCAAACTATGGCAGCCATCGCTAAACCAGGTTTCTAAATAATATTTGTCCGCTTCTTTATAGAGGGTAATTTTGTCACCAAGCAGTGGACGCTCATCTAACCAACGACCAATAATTTCTCGATTTTGCATATCTGACTCCCGCCAATGAAGGCGACGGCGTTTTTCAATCCCAGACATCCTGATATCCTTATGCAATACCCACTCACCTAAAGTGAACGTCAGTTGTGGTAGTACATTAAGCATAGAACCCATTTACCGCTTTACTCCCCCGAGTCGCAAATTACCCCAAATTCACCACAAAATGTAACTTTTTGGTTAAATTAAATTTGCTAAACGTTTAAAAACTAAAAGATAATTTCGCCTGATTAATTAATCGGCAGTGTAGCTTAATTAGAAAATAAAAACGCGATCTTTATCACTATTTACCTATCGCTAAAGTAAAGATAAATACCTTATTTCACATCTTGCGCATTCATCCGCACGAATGAGGTTGTTACATCTTTTATTATTCACTCGGCTTAGGATTCTGATATAACAAACGGGATATACATCGCCCTACAAATAATCAAAAAATAATGCAGGAAGCTTATGCACAATATTCATCGCCGCCATTTTCTAAAAGCTGCGGGCGCCGTTACCGCAGGTCTAGTTACGGCCAATATTGCCCTCAATGCCAACGCCAGCAGCGTTGCCCCTAAACCCCGCGTTGGAAGATCCGTAATCGGACTTATCGCCCCAAAAATGGAGCTGGTTAGAGTCGGTTTTATCGGTGTGGGAGAGCGGGGTTTTAGCCATGTCGAACAATTCTGCCACTTAGACGGCGTAGAACTTAAAGCCATTTGTGATACCCACCAAGCCGTTATCGATAGAGCCGTTGAGCATATCGTTAAGCAAAACCGGCCAAAACCTGCGGTCTACACGGGGAATGATCTCAGCTATCGCGAACTGTTAAACCGCGATGATATCGATATTGTGATTATTTCAACCCCGTGGGAATGGCACGCTCCCATGGCCATCGATACCATGGAAAGTGGTAAACACGCCTTTGTGGAAGTGCCATTGGCATTGACGGTGGAAGAATGCTGGCAACTTGTCGACACCGCCGAACGCACCCAGAAAAACTGCATGATGATGGAGAACGTCAATTACGGCCGCGAAGAATTGATGGTGCTTAACATGGTGCGCCAAGGTGTGTTTGGCGAGCTGCTCCACGGTGAGGCGGCTTATATCCATGAGCTGCGCTGGCAAATGAAGGAAATCGACCATAAAACCGGTTCGTGGCGCACCTATTGGCACACCAAACGCAACGGTAACTTATATCCGACCCACGGCTTAGGGCCGATTTCTCAATATATGAACATCAACCGCGGTGATCGTTTCGATTATCTCACCTCCATGAGTTCACCCGCGCTCGGTCGCGCGCTGTATGCCAAACGAGAATTCCCCGCTGATCATGAGCGTAATCAGCTCAAGTACATCAATGGCGATATGAGCACTAGCCTGATTAAAACCGTTAAGGGCCGAACCATTATGGTTCAGCACGATACCACAACCCCTCGACCCTACAGCCGCCATAACCTTATCCAAGGCACCAATGGCGTTTTTGCCGGATTCCCAAATCGGATTGCCGTTGAGCACGGCGGTTTTGGTAAGAGTTACCACGAGTGGGATATGGACATGCAAAAGTGGTATGACAAATACGATCATCCACTCTGGCAACGCATCGGTAAAGAAGCCGAAATCAACGGCGGTCATGGCGGGATGGATTTTGTGATGCTCTGGCGTATGATCTATTGCCTACGTAACGGCGAGGCGCTCGATCAGGATGTCTACGATGGCGCCGCTTGGTCTGTGGTGAATATTTTAAGTGAGCAATCGCTGAATAACCGCAGCAACTCGGTCAACTTCCCCGACTTTACCCGCGGCGCGTGGGAGCATGCCACGCCATTGGGGATTGTCGGCGCCTAAATCACTCTAAAGTGAGCGGTTAACGTAAAGGGATAAACTTAGGATTATCCCTTTAATAGCAACCTATCGATTTAATCTTCAACGAAAAATCACCACTTTGCTGCGCACCAATCACCAGCCCTATGCTAGTCAAACGGCTTAAATCTATCGCAGCACGCTCAATCGGCTTACCACGGCACTGGGGATAAAACGCCGTAAAAGGGATTTCGATGCGTTGCCAGTGAATAATACTGCCACCGTTAACGCCAAAGGATTGATGCTTAGCATCGGGCATTGGCGCCTGATAAACCGTGCTCTGCGGCGTATCGGCATCCTTAATGTTCACTTTGTAGTGCTTGCTTCTGTCGCGGTCGAGTTCGAGGTAAATCCCACTAAACTCGCCGACATCAAGCGGCGAAAACTCGCAGCGCACCGAGGCAAAGCCACCCCCATTGGCGAGCGACACATGGCCGCTAAACATCCCATAACCTAAAGGTGAGATGGTGAGCTTACTGCGTGACAGGCCACCCATCACGGTATCATTGACGCCATACCAAGACTTAGCCGCATCTAAGTCCTTAAAATCGAAAAGGATCATAACTACTCCTATAAAAAAAGCAGCCACCGTGGTGACTGCTCTTATGATACTTTTTCTACACTAACAACAGCACACTTTATCCAAGTTTAGCTTTGTTTTCAGCGGCTTCACAAGCAGCGGCCGTAAAAATCACGTCCGTAGAGCTATTCAGTGCGGTTTCGGCCGCATCTTGGATAACCCCGATAATAAAGCCAACGGCAACCACTTGCATGGCCACATCATTAGAAATACCAAACAGGCTACAGGCCAGCGGAATAAGCAGTAACGAGCCACCAGCCACACCGGATGCGCCACAGGCCGAAATCGCCGCCACCACACTCAGCAGTAACGCCGTTAATAAATCCACCTGAATGCCTAAGGTATGCGCCGCGGCTAAGGTCAGCACGGTAATGGTAATCGCCGCGCCGCCCATGTTGATGGTTGCACCTAACGGAATTGAAACAGAATAGGTGTCTTCATGCAGCTTTAACTTTTCACACAGCGCCATATTCACCGGAATGTTTGCCGCACTGGAGCGGGTGAAAAATGCGGTTACACCACTTTCACGCAGACAACGGATCACTAAAGGATAGGGATTACGTTTAATTTTCACGTAAACAATCAGTGGGTTCACAATCAAAGCTATGATAGCCATCGCGCCGAGTAACACGGCTAATAGCTTGGCGTAACCCGCAATGGCGGCAAAACCGGTTTCGGCAAAGGTCGCCGCTACCAGACCAAAAATACCGATAGGCGCTAAACGAATGATAAAACGCACCATTTGTGAAATACCATGGCTCACATCGGCAAACACTTGCTTGGTCGAATCACTCGCATGGTGCAGGGCTAAACCTAAACCCACACCCCACGCCAAAATGCCAATGTAGTTGCCCGTCATTAACGCATTGACTGGGTTATCAACCAGTTTGAAGAGTAAGGTATTGATCACATCGCCAATGCCCTGCGGCGGGCTGGTGCCCTCAACGCCAGCGACCAACACTAAATTGGTTGGGAACAGCATGCTCAACACCACGGCGGTTAACGCAGCGGCGAAGGTACCAAATAAGTACAGCACCACAATCGGGCGCATATTGGTTTGAGTATTTTTCTTTTGATTGGCGATGGAAGACGCCACAAGGATAAACACCAGAATAGGTGCGATGGCTTTTAATGCACCTACGAAGAGACTACCTAAAAACGCGACTTGCTTTGCGGCTTCATGTGAATAACTGGCTAAACTCACACCAGCGATGATCCCCACGAGAATTTGCAGCACCAAACTGCCATTAGCCAACTTGGCTAACAAAGACGATTCTTGTTTCATTACTTAACCTATCGTTATTATATTTCGGCTGAGTTTCCCCACCCCACACCTTCAAAATCGAGGCCAATAAGGTTTTTATAGGATGTGATCGAACTTGTCTAGCTTTGCAGGGAAATAAGCCGATTAAATTACCCTGCCCCTGCAAAACCCTTACAAAAATCCAACATGGGACCTAATTCGCCCGCGTTGCCGCTAAATCGGCGCCCCGCAGCATGGCTTCCACCAGCTCATGGGCATCAAACTTTGTCAGTGCCTCATTTGCGCCAACTTGATGGGCTTGGCTGACGCTGATCTCGCTCGAAAGTGAGGTATGCAAAATGATATAAGCTTTGGCGAGAAGAGGATTGTCACGCACTTCAAACGCCAGCTCATAACCATCGAGCCCTGGCATTTCAATATCGCTGACCAGAATATCGATGGGATGATGCTCGGCGGCGGCCTGCTCCATAATCGAGAGCGCCTCTTTACCGTCTGGGGTCACAAAATAAGGAATGTTAATGCTATCGAGCGCATCGGAAAGTTGTTTACGCGCAACCTTAGAATCATCCACCAGCAAAATACGCATGGGTTTTAACTTCTCGCGCTGCACGTCAGTTAAAATGGCGCGATTGGCCTCGGGCGCATCGGGGAAGACTTTCGACAGCAACAACTCAACGTCGAGTAACTGTACCAGCTGATTATCGTAGCGCGTCACTCCGGTTAAAAAGGCATTACGGCCTAAATTGGCCGATGGCGCTTCAATATCGCGCCAATTGCACTCGATGATCTTATCAATCGCACGTACCAAAAAGCCGATAATCATCCGCTGACAATCGGTAATGATGATATAGCAATGTTGACGCTCTTCATCGCTGATGGGGCGATAACCAATCGCTGCCGCCATATCTACCACGGGAATGGTATGGCCGCGAATCGTTGCGGCTCCCATGATCGTCGGATGAGATTGAGGAATTTTACTCAGCGGAGTGTAAGGCACTAACTCACGGATTTTAAGCGTGCCCAGAGCAAAGACCTGTGTTTGCGACAACCGAAACAGTAATAGCCCCTGGGATTGACTTGCCTTGCTTTTCATAAACCTAAATTCTCATTAACTATTCTGTTTTTATCATAACGGTTCACAAAATGAGTTGCGATAGCTAAAACCGCTATTTAGTCACCTTAGCTTATAACTGTGACTCTATTGGCAATAGCCCGAGGAAATCGGCGACAAAGATACGCCAAAATCCCGCGTCGGGCTCACTGTCGTAGCGCTGCTGCGCCCCATCGTCCCACCAGATGAGATCGCCATCCTCCAAGGCGAGTCGATAGGTATTCGTCGCGAGCTTTTCTTCAATATTATGGCTGACATGGCCACTCAATTGCGGCTGAGTGATCAATAATCCAAGCTCAGTATTCACCGCCGCAGAACGGGGATCAAAGTTAAATGAGCCCACAAATATTTGATTATTATCAAATACAAACGATTTGGCGTGCAGGCTGCTTTTTGAGCTGCCATGCCAGCTGTGGGAGCGCTCACCCGCCTGAGCTTTCACCTCGTAGATTTCGACGCCCGCAGCCAACAAGGTTTTTCGATATTGCTTATATCCCGCATGCACCGCCAGCACATCGGTTGCCGCCAGACTATTAGTAATGACTCGTACCCGCTTACCCGACTGTGCCAAGAGTGTGAGCAGATCGGTTCCCGATTGCGTCGGCACAAAATAAGGCGAAATGATGAGTAACTCGGACTCCACCTGCGTCAGGTAAGGTAATAACTGGCTGAGTAACCAAGTGGATTTATCGCCCTGCTGCAATTTATCGGGCGGGTCAACCAGCACTAAGGCTTTGCCCCAAAACCAAGTCATGCTATCGCTCTGCAAATTTGCCAATAATTGGCTTTCGGCTAAGCGCTTCACATATTCGCTGGACTTAGACTGTTCACGCTGCTCACTCACCCGCCGCGCCAGCGCCTCAAGCTCCGCCTGCGTGGGATTATGATCACTTAAGACTTCAATCGGATGGGTCGTGTCGGCATTCCAATATCGGTCAAATTCATCGGACACCTTAGGCACTGCATCGCCCATGGCTAACAGGTCAAAATCGCCAAATTCGAGGTCACGATTCGCGGCAAAATACTCATCACCAATATTACGTCCACCGACAATGGTCATCACGTTGTCCACGGTGAACGATTTATTATGCATCCTGTGATTTAGGCGACTAAAACCAAACAACATGGCAAGGCCGCGGTAATTGCGCTCTGTGCTTGGGTTAAACAGCCGAATATTGATGTTAGGGTAGCGCGCGAGGGCAATTAGCTGCTCGTCCATGTCGGCACTGGTCATATCATCCAGCAATAAACGCACTCGCACACCGCGGTCCGCGGCATCCAATAAAAACCACGTCAGCAAGCGGCCGGTTTCATCATTACGATAAATATAATATTGCAGATCGATACTGCTGACGGCGGACTCAATCAGCAACAAGCGAGCGACGAAGGCATCGACCCCATCACCGAGGGGGAACACGCCAGTTTGCTCGGGATGCTGCGCGATGGCGGTTTTTACCGCCTGATACAGGGTGGAGTTTTCGGCTAAGGGATAGGCTGTTTCAATTGATTTTGCGGGTAATTCTGCCATTGAGCTACAACCGTTAATCAACAGGAGCAAAAGCCCCCAAAAGGGAAGCGAGAGACGAAATACCATTTGTTTGACGGGATAACTCTTGCGTTTTTGCCCTATCTCCTTGGCAAGATGCTGAGCGATTGTGTTGGCGAAAACGGCGCCACAATTGCGCGATGATATCCCGAATATCGTCACTAAATGGTATTCCTTATTTTATGAATTCAGATGGTTATTCCTGTAACGCATAGAGCACATCGAAGGCAAACTGGTCCCAACCTTCGGCAGTAAACGCAATATCGCGAATGCTGCGCACTTGACTAACGGCATGCAAAGGCGCGGCGCCATTGACCATCAAGTAATAGGCCATAATAAGCCCTGTACGATCTTTACCCGAGCGGCAATGGATTAACACGGGCAAGTTATCGGCTTCACACTGCTGAATAAACGCCAGCGCACGCGGTAACTGGGCAACACATATAGCAACATCCCCTTCCTGCGGCGGAACATTGCGGGAGAAAGGAATGCATTCATAACGCAGTCCGTGGTGCTTAAAACTGCCCGGCTCACAGCCCTCTCCGCCATTCACGGATAACACGGCACGGATCCCAGAGTCCTTAAGCTCGGCTAAATCCCAAGGATCCTTATTGGGGCCACTTCGACCCGCTATCTTGCCTTCAACTAACCAAAATAGATGCTGCATACTGCTCCCACAAACCAGATGCGAAGGGACATGAGATGCACTAAGCATAACTCACGCCCGAGGAATTAAGATTTTTTACCCCAAAATTCAAGGTTCGCCGCGGGTAACTGTTTACGCTTTTTCTTGCCAGTACCTTCGGGTTTAGCCTGCGGTTTTTCCTGCGCTAACACTTCGAGTGGCATCTCGGCATTCGCTTCAAATCCTGGGATTTGTTCACGTACAAGTTTGATTTTGTTTTTCTTTTCAATCACGCCGAAGTGATGATATTCCTCATGGGAAATCAAGGTCACCGCCAAACCCGCTTCTCCCGCGCGGCCGCTACGGCCAATACGGTGCATATAATCGGCCGGACTTCTTGGCAAATCGAAGTTAATCACCACAGGGAGTTTATCAATATCAATACCGCGGGCTGCGATATCGGTCGCAATCAACACACTGATTTCGCCACTTTTAAAGCCATCGAGTACCCGAGTTCGCGCGCCTTGCGCCTTATCGCCATGGAAGACTTCGGCATTGATCCCACGTTTAGACAGCTTCTGTGCGAGGTGATTACAGGTGTTTTTAGCACTAACAAAAATAAGCGCCTGCGACCACTGATGCTGTTTAATCAAGTGTGCCAACAGCGCGGTTTTTTGTTCACGGTTGACTGTGATAACGCGCTGTTCAATGGTGCTTTCTTGCTCACTTTGTAGATGATATTCAAGCGGTTGATGTAACAAGGTAGCCGTGAGTGCACGCACTTCTTCAGGGAATGTCGCCGAATACAATAAGGTTTGTTTCTTGGCGGGCAGCGCCTCAAGCACTTGATTAAGTTCATCGGTAAACCCAAGGCTTAACATGCGATCCGCTTCATCCAGCACTAAGGCCGAGACGCGATTGAGCTTAAGCGCATTGCTGGCTAATAAATCCAATAAACGGCCTGGTGTTGCCACCAGCACATCGGCCCCCGCGCGTAAACTTTGCATTTGCAGATTGGCTGACACGCCGCCAAACGCCGCAACTATCTTAAGTTGGCCATTGAAGTGAGAGGCATAGGATAAAAAGCTATCGGCAACTTGCTGCGCCAATTCGCGGGTTGGCACGAGTACCAAACAACGCACTTGGCCTGCCGATTTTTCCGTGGTTTTTGCCTCAAACAGGCGCTGTAATAACGGCACGGCAAAGGCGGCGGTTTTGCCAGAGCCCGTATTCGCCCCCGCTAATACGTCCCGCCCACTGAGCACGGCCGGAATAGTGGCCGCTTGTATGGGCGTAGGCGTCACATAGCTCAGCTCAGAGAGTCGATTACACAGGGGCGCAATAATGCCAAGTTCGGCAAAGCTGGCAACGGAGGAAGAAGCTTGGGTCATAAAAAATTACATGGCTCATCAATAACAAATATGACCGCTATTCTAACGTAAAATGCGCTCCCTTGCTTGTCGATTCCAGCATTAACAGCTGTTGTTTCATCGTGAGTCCATAAGCATAACCGGTTAATTGGCCATTTTTACCAATGATACGGTGACAGGGCACAATAATAGCGATGGGATTGGCGCCATTAGCGGCACCGACCGCCCTAACGGCTTTGGGCCTGTCGATACGCTGGGCGATATCGCCATAACTGCAACTCTGCCCATAACCGACCTGCACCAGCGCCTGCCACACCTGCTGCTGAAACTCGGTGCCCTTAGGCGCTAAACTTAAGTGGAACTCGGTTCGCTCACCGCGAAAATAATCTTGAAGCTGGGCCTTTGCCTGCTCAATATGGCTTTTGGCCCGCGCAAGTTCGTCATCAGTTGCAACCTTTAGTGGGATCTCCGTTCGGCTCGAGCCAACGACAGTTAAATGGCTCAATCCGTAGGCATTGGCATTGAGTTGTAGTTCGCCGACAGGGGTACTTAAGCTATCGACAGCGCAGGGCTGATAATCTTTGGCCGTTGGCGCGCTAATCAATTGGGAGAAATTCGGGCTCATAATGGGTCTCGTAAACGGCTTTAGTACAGTGTTTTCGTACTGTGTTTCAAATAGTTAATAGTCACTCTCATATGGAGCCTCGTCACTGGATCCTAGTCACTGGAACAATAACGAATGGCCTGAAATGCCTTATGCATTGGACCACAGCTGGAAGGTCAAATAACTCCCCCAAGGGGCGATATCCGCACCCACCCGCTGTGCAAGCGCCGTATAATCCAGCTGTTTTACCGCTTCAATATCCAAGCCTCTTTGCTCGGCAACACTGGCTAACAATTGTTTTTTAACGATTAAATCTGTGTGCAAGAAGATAT
This sequence comes from Shewanella mangrovisoli, assembly GCF_019457635.1. Classification (NCBI taxonomy): domain Bacteria; kingdom Pseudomonadati; phylum Pseudomonadota; class Gammaproteobacteria; order Alteromonadales; family Shewanellaceae; genus Shewanella; species Shewanella mangrovisoli. The sequence goes on along the minus strand of NZ_CP080412.1, from coordinate 1,653,948 downwards.
TCGGATCGCCAAGTCCACGCAATTTGGCGTAGGCAATGGTCCAAGGACCTATACCTTTTACCCCAATCCACTCATCGACTGGAGCTTCAGGCTGCTCACAGATAAAGGCTGCAAGCGCATTAAGCGCCAGCTTGCGCGCACCGGGCATTTTAAGCTCATCGAGACTCGCTTCACGAATCGCCTGCGGTGTGGGGAACAGGCGATATTCCCGCCCGTTTAAACTAAAGCGCTCGCCATAGGCTTCGACCAATATATTCAGTAATTTAGTCGCCTGCACTACGCTCACCTGCTGACCTAAGACGGCTCGACAACCCGCCTCAAACACCGCGCCTGCGCCGGGGATCCTAAGCCCGGATTTGCTACTGAGTTTAAGATCGGTCAAATGCTGAAGGTTGTGTTCAATCTGCTGCATATCGGCATCGAGATCTAAAATGCGCCGCACTTGGGTGATGAGCTTTTGTAGGCCCGATAAGGGCGAGTCTGGCGTTAACGTCAGCGTGATTTTAAAGCGATGCAAAGGTGCCTCATGGACGATATGCACCACAGCGCGAATATCCTCAATTTGCAGGGTACGGCAATACTCAAGTGGCATATTTGGGTCAATCGCCTCATGGGAGTGAGGGGCTACACTCTCACTAAACCATTCCATGCCTTCGACGGCGCGCAGGCGATAAAAGGCTAATTGCGCCGACCAATCGAGCGGCGGTCGATAATACTGATACAGACTCAAGCTGTGTGCTGGCATCTCCTGCGAACAAGCGAGTTCGGCACACTCCCCATCGTCTACTTTAATAGTCGATTTCTGGCTGGATTTTCGTAATTGTGTGGGCGTTAATTGCAGCGCCTGCTGAAACGCCTCGTTAAAACGGCGAATACTGTTAAAGCCTGCGGCAAGGGCGACCTGAGTGATGGGCAACTGCGTCTGATGCAACAACTGCTTTGCGAACAATAACTGACGATAGAGGGCAAATTGTTTAGGTGAAGTGCCAAATCCTGCAGTAAATAACTTATTTAAATAACGGCTGCTGATCCCCAGTTTGTCCGCCAAGGCCTCGACCGTTAATCCGTGCTCGCCAGATAAGGCGCCAGCTTCAATCAAACCTATCGCTCTGTCTAAGGTTGTGTTAGTACCTTTCCACGGATTAGAGCCTGGGGCACTGTCTGGGCGGCAACGCAGACAAGGCCTCAGCCCCGCCTGCGCAGCTTTAATGGCCGAGTCAAAATAACGAACATTTTCTTCCTTCGGCGCTACTGCTGGGCATACTGTTCGGCAATAAATCCCCGTACTTAACACACCCACAAAGAACTTACCGTCAAAACGTGGATCGCGGCTCATGCGCGCTTCACGGCAAATCCCGGCGGATATTTGGCAATCCTGCGCGTCGCTTGATGCCGGCTCGAATGGCGGTTTTGGGGCTGAATTTTGGCTCACGCTTGTCTGCTTCATTTGGCTATCCGACACTCTTATTCACAATTTTGTACTTGTCGGTTACTGTACGTCACCCTATGCTAGCACACTCGCGGAAAACGGAACTGGATCATCGCGTGCTTTTAAAGTGCAAGATCCTATATGCTAGACACCTCGACGTTTTCCCCATCCACTTTTCTCAATTAAATAGAGTCAATTCATGTTTAAACGATTTGAATCTTGGGTTGAAGCCCTGCCCGATGGCGAACCAACCAAGCCGCCCACGGGGGTGTATGCGTTCTGCCGCCATTACACTAAGGGCTATGAATTACCGCTTATCTTAATGTCAGTGCTGACGGCATTAATCGCCATGCTCGAAGTCTCGCTCTTTGGCTTTATGGGGCAATTAGTCGATTGGTTAGTGAAAAAAAGCCCTGAGACGCTCTTTCAAGATGAGGGCTCAACGCTGTTATTAATGGGGCTGATGGTCCTAGTGGTGATGCCATTATTAGTGCTATTCCATGCGCTGATCATGCATCAAACCTTGCTGGGTAATTATCCCATGTCGATTCGTTGGCTTGCGCACCGCTATCTGCTCAAGCAAAGCGTGTCCTTCTATCAAAATGATTTTGCTGGCCGTATTGCCACTAAAGTGATGCAAACTTCCCTTGCGGTACGCGAAACCGTCATGAAACTGCTCGATGTGCTGGTATACATTTTAGTATATTTCACCTCCATGCTGGTGATGGTGGCCAGTGCCGATGTGCGTCTGGTGATCCCCATGCTGATCTGGCTAGCGCTCTATATCGGTTTACAGTGGTATTTTGTGCCTAGGCTGAAAACGGTTTCGACTGAACAAGCCGATGCGCGCTCGACAATGACAGGACGCATTGTCGACAGTTACACCAATATCACCACGGTGAAACTCTTCGCCCATACGGATAAAGAAGCCGAGTATGCCAAGGCAAGTATGCGCAGTTTCCTCGACACTGTGTACCGCCAGATGCGCCTCGTTACGGGGATCAGTGTCAGTGTGCAGGTGATTAACTATATGCTCGCCTTCAGCATTGCCGCTGTGTCTATCCTGCTCTGGAGTGACAATGCCATCTCTGTTGGAGCGATTGCAATTGCCGTGAGTTTAGCGCTGCGTCTCAATGGTATGTCGCAATGGATCATGTGGGAAATCAGTTCGTTATTTGAAAATATCGGCACTGTGACCGATGGGATGAACACCCTTTCCAAAACAACACTGATCCAAGATTCGCCCAATGCCAACACTTTAGTGGTTGAGCAAGGACGTATCGATTTTAATCAGGTGAGCTTCCATTACGGCGAAGAAACCGGTGTTATCGAAGATCTGAACCTCAATATCAAAGCGGGCGAAAAAGTCGGACTCGTTGGCCGCTCGGGCGCGGGTAAGTCCACCCTAGTGAACCTATTGATGCGTTTTTACGATGTTGAGAAAGGCCAAATTTGTATCGATGGCCAAGATATTAAAGCGGTCAAGCAGGACTCACTGCGCTCACAGATTGGGATGGTGACCCAAGATACGTCTCTACTGCATCGCACTATTCGGGAGAATATTCTTTACGGTAATCCTGATGCAAGCGAAACCCAGCTCGAGCATGCAATAAAACAGGCTCAGGCCCATGACTTTATTAATGAACTGACCGATCCTAATGGCAACCATGGCTTAGATGCACAAGTGGGTGAACGTGGGGTTAAGCTCTCCGGCGGACAGAGACAGCGTATCGCGATTGCTCGGGTACTATTGAAAAATGCGCCGATTTTACTGCTCGATGAGGCGACTTCTGCCTTGGACTCCGAAGTGGAAGCTGCGATTCAGGAAAGCTTGTACGAATTGATGCAAGGAAAGACTGTGATCGCGATTGCCCATAGATTGTCCACTATCGCGGCGATGGACAGATTAATCGTGCTCGATCAAGGTCGTATTGTCGAGCAAGGCACCCATCAAGAGTTAATTGCCGCAGGCGGTATCTATGCCCAGCTTTGGGCGCATCAAACTGGTGGCTTCCTCGGGGTTGAGTAGATTGAAGCATTCCTTAAGCGCACTACCGTGCATTTTGATTTGAAAAATCATTGAGTTTGGATGTAAAAGGCGACCTAGAGTCGCCTTTTTATTTGGCTTTATTATTGGTCTTATTGTTTGCTTTATTAGCTGGGCTGATACAGGCACAAAAAGTTTGTTGCCAGCACTTATCCTCAACAATATCCGCAAACCAATTCCTTCAAGTATGGTGCTCTACTGAGATGACACGCCGTTTGCTCTTATATAGGTACTGCGATTTGATAAGAGGTAAATACAGCAAAAGTACCAACTCCCCTACTCCCCCCAAGACAAATAAACTGATACGGTCTCAATAGAATAGGCTTATGGCTTATGGCTTATGGCTTATGGCTTATGGCTTATGGCTTATGGCTTATGGCTTATGGCAGGATAACGAATTTTAGATACAAAAAAACCACCTAACGGTGGCTTATTGTTCTCAACTAACATTAGCGATTAATCTTAGTTGAGGTGGTATCCCCTAGGGGATTCGAACCCCTGTTACCGCCGTGAAAGGGCGGTGTCCTAGGCCTCTAGACGAAGGGGACACAAGGACTGATGTTTAGTCTCATCACTGAGGTCTTACTAGTTATCTCACAAATCACTCGTTAGTCATTTGTGATAGCACCCTATCTTTAAGGGATAGAGTGGTATCCCCTAGGGGATTCGAACCCCTGTTACCGCCGTGAAAGGGCGGTGTCCTAGGCCTCTAGACGAAGGGGACACAAGGACTGATGTTTAGTCTCATCACTGAGGTCTTACTAGTTATCTCACAAATCACTCGTTAGTCATTTGTGATAGCACCCTATCTTTAAGGGATAGAGTGGTATCCCCTAGGGGATTCGAACCCCTGTTACCGCCGTGAAAGGGCGGTGTCCTAGGCCTCTAGACGAAGGGGACACAAGGACTTATGTTTTTCCTCATAACTGAGGTTTTGCTATTTATCTCAAACAACTCGTTAGTCATTTGGGATGAAAGTGGTATCCCCTAGGGGATTCGAACCCCTGTTACCGCCGTGAAAGGGCGGTGTCCTAGGCCTCTAGACGAAGGGGACACAAGGACTGATGTTTAGCCTCATCACTGAGGTCTTGCTAGTTATCTCACAAATCACTCGTTAGTCATTTGTGATAGCACCCTATCTTTAAGGGATAGAGTGGTATCCCCTAGGGGATTCGAACCCCTGTTACCGCCGTGAAAGGGCGGTGTCCTAGGCCTCTAGACGAAGGGGACACAAGGACTGATGTTTAGCCTCATCACTGAGGTCTTGCTAGTTATCTCACAAATCACTCGTTAGTCATTTGTGATAGCACCCTATCTTTAAGGGATAGAGTGGTATCCCCTAGGGGATTCGAACCCCTGTTACCGCCGTGAAAGGGCGGTGTCCTAGGCCTCTAGACGAAGGGGACACAAGGACATATTAATTTGAAAACTATTAATGACTAACAGTGCTCTCGCTTAATACGGCGAATTTGGTGGAGCTAGACGGGATCGAACCGTCGACCTCTTGCATGCCATGCAAGCGCTCTCCCAGCTGAGCTATAGCCCCAAATTCTTTCGACATACTGATATTCAGTATATATCGCAGAAACTGGATTTGTTCTTACCAAACGACTCGTTAGTCATTTGCTAGGAACCCTATGTGATAAACATAGTGGTATCCCCTAGGGGATTCGAACCCCTGTTACCGCCGTGAAAGGGCGGTGTCCTAGGCCTCTAGACGAAGGGGACACAAGGACATATTAATTTGACTCGCATTATTACTAACGCTTATCCCGCTTAATATCGGCGGTAAGTTTGGTGGAGCTAGACGGGATCGAACCGTCGACCTCTTGCATGCCATGCAAGCGCTCTCCCAGCTGAGCTATAGCCCCAAACTTATCAAGCTGTATTTAAGTGCACTACAAGCATTCGCTCGTCTGTGTCTCAACTACGGGGCGCATTCTATGCAGCGCACCTAAATGTGTCAACTCGTTTTTTAGGAATTTATTCTATCTGCTACAAATTCAATCGCTTTGGATATTCTTTGCTCAGAACGCGCCTTTCCTATTAAGAATAAGGTGATATCTAAGCCAGGAGACTGCCCAGCACCTGTCACAGCGACACGTAAAGGCATACCTACTTTACCCATACCGACTTCTAATTCGGTCGCGGTGGCTTCAATCGCTTGGTGGATAGCTTCAACAGTCCACTCAGTTAATGCTGCCAGTTTTTGTTGCACTAATTGCAATGGCTCAAGCGCGACACCACGTAAGTGCTTTTTCGCTTGCTCGGCATCGAACTCTGCGAAGTCCTCATAGAAGTAGCGGCTAGAAGCGGCTAACTCTTTTAAGGTCTTAGCGCGTTCAGCCAGAGCCGTCACTACCGCAGATAACGCAGGGCCATTTGAGGTATCGATCTTTTGATCGTCCATATGCCATTGTAAGTGCGACGCCACATATTCAGGATCGAGCGTCTTAATATAGTGTTGGTTTAACCAAACCAGTTTCTCGGTATTAAAGGCAGAAGGCGCTTTGTTGATGTCGTCTAACTTAAAGAGCTGCTTCATTTCTTCTAAAGAGAACACTTCTTGATCGCCATGTGACCAACCTAAGCGAACTAAGTAGTTAAGCAGTGCTTCAGGCAGATAACCATCATCACGGTATTGCATTACGCTTACCGCACCATGGCGCTTAGATAACTTGGCTCCATCATCACCTAAAATCATCGACACGTGGGCATATTCAGGAATAGGTGCGCCTAATGCTTTAAGGATGTTGATTTGACGTGGGGTGTTGTTGATATGGTCTTCACCACGAACCACACAAGTGATCCCCATATCCCAATCGTCGACAACCACACAGAAGTTATAAGTCGGAACGCCATCGGTACGGGCAATGATCAGATCATCTAATGCATCGTTTGAGAATTCGATACGACCACGAACATGGTCATCAAACACCACTGAACCGCCGATGGGGTTTTTGAAACGCACAACAAAAGGCTCGTCAGTGTCACGCGCCGGCAAGTCACGGCAGCAACCATCGTATTTTTGGGCTTCGCCATTTGCCGCTTGTGCTTCTCTTAAAGCATCGATACGTTCACGCGAGCAATAACATTTATAAGCTGTGCCCTGCTCTAACATCTGCGCGATGATTTCGTTATAACGATCAAAACGCTTAGTTTGATAGTACGGGCCCTCATCCCACGTCAGACCTAACCAGTTCATGCCCTCTAAAATGGCATCACAGGCCGCCTGAGTAGAACGTTCAATATCCGTATCTTCGATACGTAAAACAAACTCACCATTATTGGCACGGGCTTGTAACCAAGAATAAAGAGCAGTACGGGCACCGCCCACGTGCAAAAAGCCTGTTGGGCTGGGGGCAAAACGCGTCTTAGTTGTCATAATGGGACACTAACCTATATAAAGTCGTCTAGATAAAGACAATCACAGTAAAAAGTGGGCTTATTCTAGCAGCCTAAGTCTGCGCTGCAAATGGCACTTAGCGCAGGTATTGCAGATCCCCTCAAAGTATCTGCCCAAAGGTGAGCGCTTTAGATGGCTCTGATAAAAATGAGAATCCAGCATTCCATATCCGAAAACAAACACTCGAAAACCAAAGCCATGTAATTGAAGGATACGCATCTCTATTTAGAAACATACCATCGAAATTTAGCAAAATAGATGAAGAGAATGGCGCAGCGCCCTCCCTTTATCGTTCAAGCCGTATAGACAACACTCTTTAGCCTAAAAAAGCCGCAAACCCTCAAAAAAGAACGCTTAATGATGCGATAGGCTGACTTATTGGCAAGGTGAGCGCAAAAGCCTGAAAAGAAAATACCGACGAAATTGTCCAATAAAGTAACACTTTGAATGATGACATGATTAACATTAAGTCAATCCGAGCAAAAATAGCGCGACCAATGCTTTTTTCATTAAAAAGCGTTGACACTCGATCGAACCTCCCTATAATACGGCTCCACACAGCAGAGGTCGCTTAGCTCAGCTGGGAGAGCACCTCCCTTACAAGGAGGGGGTCACTGGTTCGATCCCAGTAGCGACCACCATGTGTTAAATGCAAATTTAATCATGGTATACAAGTTGTTATATGCCCGGGTCGCTTAGCTCAGCCGGGAGAGCACCTCCCTTACAAGGAGGGGGTCACTGGTTCGATCCCAGTAGCGACCACCATATACTTCTCATTCACTGTGTCGTCATTCTCCGGTCGCTTAGCTCAGCCGGGAGAGCACCTCCCTTACAAGGAGGGGGTCACTGGTTCGATCCCAGTAGCGACCACCATTTTTTTAGAATGACATTAAAATTTGTATTGAAAGAATTCCGGTCGCTTAGCTCAGCCGGGAGAGCACCTCCCTTACAAGGAGGGGGTCACTGGTTCGATCCCAGTAGCGACCACCATATTCTTCAGTACTGATTTACCCCGGGTCGCTTAGCTCAGCCGGGAGAGCACCTCCCTTACAAGGAGGGGGTCACTGGTTCGATCCCAGTAGCGACCACCATATTCTTCAGTATTGATTTACCCCGGGTCGCTTAGCTCAGCCGGGAGAGCACCTCCCTTACAAGGAGGGGGTCACTGGTTCGATCCCAGTAGCGACCACCATATTCCCCCAAAAACTTTACCCCTAGCTCAACTCAACTATGCTTGATCTTAATCAGCATCTGCTTAACTGAGTCTGTTACCCAGTATTTAATCCGATTAAACGCTGCTGATTGTTGCCTTAGGCATATTCGGAGATCAGCACTATGGCCAGCGTCAGTCAATCTGCATCCCTCACCAATATTGCAGCGTATTTAAAGCATACTCATGCCTGCGATGAACAAACCGCGCTGAGGGAAGCCCGTGAAGTCATGCACAATCTCGTCAGCATGCGCCAAAAAGGTTTTATTACTGGCTGGTATTTCGATGAGCGCGGGCATTTGGAGTTACTTCCTAGTGATGAAATCCTTAAGCGAATTGGCGAAGATCACGGCTGACTGCCGCATTACTTCATCTTAGCCATCTCACCAATCCCCTGATCTATAGTCATTTTTCAGCCAGCTTTTGATCTAAAAGCAACTTATTTTGCTCAGTTAATCATCAAGCTAAAAACCTCTGCTCATACCCCACAAAATGCAGTTTGGGTGGATTTCCACCCATAGCCAAAATCAACGTGAGCGAGATCTCACCCACAAAACTAAAAGTGTGACAAACGTCAAATGAACTACACTTTATTAACCAAACACTTACAGAGTGCATCGTAAGTTGGCGTGGTATTTGCCTTTATTAAGACAGACCTCAGGGAAATCAAGGCTGTATTCCTACTCACACTTGGTAACAAACTAACCAAGGCTGAGGACAAATCCTAACAACAGAAAAAGGAACTCAAAAATGACATTGAATCAACAAATGGGTATCACACGTCCATTAAAAACCGTCGCAAAAATGCTGGCACTGGCCTCAGTGTTTGCGACCAGCTTTAACGTGTTTGCGGCGCCCGTTGAAATCAAGTTCTCCCACGTGGTTGCAGAAAATACGCCAAAGGGTCAAATGGCGTTGAAGTTTAAAGAACTCGTTGAGCAACGTTTACCTGGTGAATATACGGTCAGTGTATTCCCTAACTCACAGTTATTTGGGGATAACAACGAGTTAGCGGCACTGCTGTTAAACGACGTGCAATTTGTCGCGCCTTCTCTCTCAAAATTTGAACGTTATACCAAACGCCTACAGGTTTTCGACCTGCCATTCCTGTTTAATGACATGGATGCAGTAAACCGTTTCCAACAAGGTGAAGCCGGTCAAGCACTGCTGAACTCAATGAGCCGTAAAGGTATTGTCGGTTTAGGTTATCTGCACAATGGTATGAAGCAGTTTTCTGCTAACACACCACTGAAACAACCTTCTGATGCTAAAGGCTTAAAATTCCGTGTAATGGCATCTGACGTATTAGCCGCCCAGTTTGATGCTGTGGGCGCCATTCCTGTGAAGAAACCATTCTCTGAAGTGTTTACCCTGCTGCAAACCCGTGCGATCGACGGTCAAGAAAACACTTGGTCTAACACCTACTCACAAAAATTCTATGAAGTTCAAAGCCAAATCACCGAAAGTAACCACGGCGTGCTGGACTACATGGTCGTAACCTCTGACGCCTTCTGGAAGAGCTTACCAGCGGATAAACGTAAAGTGATCAAAGAAGCCTTAGATGAATCTATCGCTTTAGGTAACAAGATCGCCGCTGAAAAAGATAACGAAGACAAGCAATTAATCCTTGATTCTAAACGTTCGCAACTGGTGACCTTAACGCCAGATGAGCGTCAAAAATGGATTGATGTAATGAAACCTGTTTGGGCGAAATTTGAAGACCAAGTAGGTAAAGATGTGATTGAAGCCGCTGTTGCTGCAAATAAACAATAATGAAATAAACCGCTTAACCTCTATTTGGGGTTAAGCGGTATTTGAGCGAGGGGAGTACAGCTGTGATATCGCGAATTTTTGGTTACTTTGAAGAAGGGGTGCTCAACCTCTTAATCACCTTAATGACACTCTTAGTGTTCACAGAGGTAGTGGCGCGGTTTTTCTTCAATACCGGTTTTTTATGGATCCAAGAACTGACCTTAACCCTTTGTGGTTGGTTTGTGCTTTTTGGTATGTCCTATGGGGTGAAAGTCGGTGCTCACATCGGTGTTGATGCGTTTGTAAAAAATCTGCCCCCTAAGGCTAAAAAGATCACTTCCCTAGTGACGGCATTGATTTGCTTAGCTTATTGCGGACTATTTTTAAAAGGTAGCTGGGAATATCTGTCACAGATGTACCAAATCGGCGTACCGATGGAAGATATTCACTTTCCTAAGTTCCTGTTAAACAGCTTAGATCCCGACTTTGCTTGGAACACCTTAAAGATTGATGTCGAAGACGGCGCTGTGCCTATTTGGTTATCCCAAAGCATTCTATTGATTGGTTTTAGCATGTTGACTTGGCGTTTCTTAGAACTCTTTATCGCCATCCTACGCAACCAAGTTTCTGGATTCCAATTTGCCGACGAAGCGAAAGAAAGCATGCATTTAATTGACGAAGGTGCTCAGCACGCACAACAAGAAACAGACAATAAGGAAGCGAAGTAATGGCCATTGCGACCCTCTTTACTGCCCTACTCGTCTGTATGTTTTTAGGTATGCCTATCGCGATTGCGTTAGGTTTCTCGAGCATGCTGACGATTTTATTCTTCTCCAACGATTCCCTCGCCTCTGTGGCGTTAAAACTTTATGAGTCATCGTCAGAGCACTATACCCTGCTGGCGATCCCTTTCTTTATTCTGTCCTCAGCCTTCCTATCAACGGGTGGAGTGGCGCGGCGGATCATCGACTTTGCGATGGACAGTATCGGCCATATCCGTGGCGGTTTAGCCATGGCTTCTGTGATGGCCTGTATGTTGTTTGCTGCGGTGTCAGGTTCTTCCCCTGCAACTGTGGCCGCTATTGGCTCTATCGTTATTGTCGGCATGGTGAAAGCGGGCTACCCCGAAAAATTTGCCGCTGGTGTAATTACCACTTCAGGCACCTTAGGGATTTTGATCCCACCTTCTATCGTGATGCTAGTGTATGCGGCGGCAACGGAAGTCTCGGCAGCCAGAATGTTTATGGCGGGCTTAATCCCAGGTCTGATGATGGGCTTCCTGCTGATGATAGTGATTTATATCGTCGCTCGTTTTAAGAATCTGCCATCACGTCCCTTCCCCGGCTTTAAACAACTGGGAATTTCCAGTGCCAAAGCCTTAGGTGGTCTGGCGCTGATCCTTATCGTATTAGGTTCAATCTACGGCGGTGTAGCCAGTCCAACCGAAGCCTCTGCCGTGGCATGTATGTATGCCTATCTCATTGCGGTATTTGGTTATCGCGATATTGGTCCATTGAAAAATGTCGTATGGCGTAACGCTAACGAGCCCATCCCCAGCGCGATTGTCCGTAACTTAGGTCATATGGTACTCGGGCTGATTAAAACCCCAGTCGACAAAGAAATCCGCCATGTAGTGCGTGACGGGGCAAAGGTCAGCATTATGTTGCTGTTTATCATTGCCAACGCCATGCTATTCGCCCACGTGCTAACCACTGAGCGTATTCCCCATATTATTGCCGAATACATTGTTGGCATGGGCTTACCCGCTTGGGGCTTCTTAATCATTGTTAACTTATTGCTGTTAGCGGCGGGTAACTTTATGGAGCCATCGGCCATCGTGTTGATTATGGCGCCAATTCTGTTCCCGATTGCGACTCAGTTAGGTATCGATCCTATCCACTTAGGTATCATCATGGTAGTGAACATGGAGATTGGCATGCTGACGCCGCCGGTGGGGCTTAACCTCTTCGTCACGGCGGGGATCACTGGCCGCAGCATCGGTTGGGTGATCCAATCAGTACTGCCTTGGCTAGCACTGATGTTAGCCTTCTTGGCGCTTATCACCTACGTGCCACAGATTTCCCTGTTCTTGCCGGAATTACTGGATAAGCTCAACGGATATTAATCTCAAGAAATAAGGATTATTCCTTGATTCTAGATAGTTTTTAAGCGAGCCTACTCAGGCTCGCTTTGTTTTATTCAGTGTGGATCAGGATCGCCTGCTATGTTGCCTATGACGCCCAAGGCCAAACAACGTCTTTTAATGACCATAGTGCTACTTGCGGGCTTATTTGCCATCTTAAAATTGACCTATTGGGTGCACTTTCATCAGGGCAAAATTGAAATACAACAACAATCCGAGCGACAACTCAAAGAGCTGGTCAGCTTCTTAGATGGCGCCCTATCGCGCTACGAGAGTATCCCCCACGTACTTTCAACTAACCCTATGCTCGCCAATGTCTTAAACGATCAACAAAACCCCAAGAAGGTACAAGAGCTCAACCTATATTTGGAAGAAATTCAGCATGTGACTGAGGCATCCGATATCTATCTTATCGACGCCCTCGGCATTGCGATTGCCGCCAGCAACTGGCAGCAGCCTTTTTCGTTTATCGGCAAAGACTACTCCTTCAGACCCTATTACACCGATGCGATTTCGGGCAATTTAGGCCGCTACTATGCGGTGGGCACCAGTTCGGATAAACGTGGCTTTTACTTCTCTTACCCTATTTATCAGCAAGGCGCCAAAGGCATTCTGGGCGCCATTATTGTAAAAGTGGATATCGCCGATATCGAGCAGCAAAGCACCAGCATTGCGATGGCTGGCCAATATCAATTCTTAATCAGCGACCCCGACGATATTGTATTTATCTCCAGTGTCGATGAATGGCGCTTAGCCTCACTCACACCGCTGACTCAGGCCAAACAATATGCCTTAAATGCCTCAAAACGTTACGCGGAGCGGCCGATTGGTGAATTACTGATAAAGCCACAATATCAAGAAGATAGCCTAAGTAACGGCCATATCTACCAAATTCGCTCCGGCAACAGTCAGGCGCAATATATGGATACCCATCATTTGATGACCAAGGCGGGTTGGCGGGTGCATATTCTGGCGCCGATGAAACCCCTGCTCGAATCCATGCCCGCACTGATGCTGTTATCGGCCTCTATCTACTTGTTGCTCGCCTTAGGCTTACTCTTTAGTAGCGAGCGGCGCCGCAACTTGCAACGTATGCAACTCGCCCAGAGTTTACTGGAGCAAAGGGTGGAAGAGCGCACCCAAGATCTGCAACAGGCCAATGATCGCCTCAAGGACACTCAGGATGAACTTATTCAGGCGGCTAAGTTGACCGTGATAGGTAGCCTATCCGCCAGTATCAACCACGAGCTGAATCAGCCCTTGGCCGCACTGCGCAGTTATGCGCAAAATACCCAAACCTTCCTCGCTCGCAATATGCCGGATAAAGCCTCTGATAATCTTAAAATTATTATCGAGCTGACCGACCGATTAGCCGATATTGTCGGCCAATTTAAGAGTTTTACCCGTAAGAGCCAAGGCACGGATAGTGCGACCGATCTTAAGGGCTGTATCAAACAAGCCCTGACCATAGTCCAGCCCGAAATCGACAAGCAAGGGGTTGAGCTCGATGTGCTGTTGCCCGAAGGCCAATATCAGGTCTGGGGTGATAAAGTGCGATTGCAGCAAGTGTTTGTGAATATTATGAGCAACGCGATTGTCGCCATGCAGCAATCTTCAAAACGGACACTGAGTATTAGGGTAAACTGTGCGGACAAGTTCTGTATCAGTATTCAGGACTCAGGCCCCGGGGTGCGCGAGAGCCAGATGGAGAAGATTTTCGAGCCCTATTTCACCACCAGCGAGCGTACAGGGCTTGGCCTGGGTTTATCCATTTCCCAGCGCATTATCGAGTCTATGCAGGGGCAAATTAATGTTGCCAATGCCGAGGACGGCGGCGCGATTTTCCATATTATTTTACCGATTTATTTAGCCGAGGAACGTCAGTCATCATGAGTCTGCCCAATTCAATTCAAGACTATAGCGTACTGATCATCGACGATGAGCCCCATATTGGCACAGTGTTAGTCCAACTGTTTGAGCTGGAAGGCATTAAAGCCTTCGCCACTACCGATCCCAAAGGGATTGCCAAATTACTCGACAGGGACTGGGCGGGCGTGGTGATTTCCGATGTGAATATGCCGCAACTCGATGGCATCAGCCTGATGCAACAAATTCGCCAGCAAGATCCCGATTTACCCGTCGTGCTGCTCACAGGCTTTGGCGATATCGCCATGGCGGTCAATGCCTTAAAACAAGGCGCCTACGATTTTCTCGAAAAACCCTTTAACAACGAACACATGCTAGATGTGGTGAAGCGCGCCCTAGATAAACGCAGCCTCACCCTAGAGAACCGTAAATTAAAGAAAGAGTTAGAAAGCCATAACGTGCCTGGGCCAAGAATATTAGGCCACAGTGTCGGCATTTTGCGCATGCGCCATATCATAGACCAAGTAATCGACACCCCCGCCGATGTGCTTATCGAAGGTGAAACGGGTACGGGTAAGGAATTGGTCGCCCGCTATCTGCACGACCACAGCAGTCGCAATCAAGCTAACTTTGTCGCCATTAACTGCGGCGCGATTCCCGAGAACTTGATTGAGAGCGAACTCTTTGGCGCCGAAGCCGGAGCCTTTACCGGTGTCGATAAACTGCGTATCGGTAAGTTTGAGTATGCCAACGGCGGCACACTCTTTTTAGATGAAATCGAAAGCACGCCACTGTCGTTACAGGTCAAACTGCTGCGGGTACTCGAAGATCGCAAAGTCGAACGCTTAGGCTCCAATAAGAGCATTCATTTGGATATTCGGGTCATTGCCGCCACTAAAGTGGATTTAAAGTCCCTGTGCGACACCGGAGAGTTTCGCCAAGACCTGCTCTATCGCTTAAATCTGGTGACAGTGCCGATTCCGCCACTCAGGGATCGCCGCGAAGATATTCCCTTATTATTCTTACATTTTGCCCGTATGGCTTCTGCGCGTTATCACAAGGCACTGATTGCCCTCAATGCCGAGCAGAATGCCATCCTCACCTCCCACGACTGGCCAGGTAATGTGCGTGAGCTGCGAAATCTGGCAGAACGTTATGTGTTACTCGGTGGTGAAGCGGCCTTCGCCGGCAGCTTAGGTAATGCACCGAGCCTGCATACCAGCATGTCGCTGCTGCAACGGGTCGAGTTTTTTGAGCGAGTATTGATAGAAGAGGCCTTAAGCCATAACAAGGGCAGCATTAAGCAAACCATGGAGCAACTCGAACTGCCCCGCAAAACCTTGTACGACAAGATGCGTAAGTACGATTTAGACCGCAAACAATATATCAACGCTGACGAGTAGCCTGTCGGTGCCAATAAAAACCCCGCAAACCGGTTCACGGCTGCGGGGTTTGCTTTATCTAAGGAACCTCAAACTAGCATTCCAATGCTGATGTATCAAAAATGCATATCGCAAAAGTGAGTCATTACTCATCCCGCACACACATGCCCTTCGAGGATTTCACATAGGGCGCAAGGATTGGCATCATGCCCTTCATCACTTGTAATGGCAGCGCCGAGGTAAAACTAAAATCGTCCGACTTACTGCCCGGCACAAACGCAGTTAAGGTGCCGAAATAATTATCGCCTAAGTAAAACACGAACGTCGCGGTACGGTTCATCGCCGTGGTAGCCACTTTGCGGCCCTGCTGCATCTGAGTCACGATACGGTTATCGCCCGTCCCCGTTTTACCGCCAATTGCCAGCATCTCGCCGTTGTCGTCGGTAAAGATGCCCTTAAGACGTCGTGCAGTACCGTTTTGAACGACGTTTGCCAGCGCCGCCTTTAAGGCCTGAGCGACTTCATGGCGCATCACTCGTTCACCTTGGGCATTTTGGTTTTCGAGCCGAACTTCATAGGGTGTCTCTTCGGCAAAGTGCAGTTGATTAATCCGCACCGTCGGTAAACGATAACCATCGTTTTGAATAATCCCCATCAATTCCGCCAGCGCCGCGGGTCTGTCACCCGAACTGCCCAGCGCCGAGCCTAAAGAAGGCACCATAGATTCAAATGGATAGCCTAAACGCGCCCAACGCTGATGAATGTCGAGGAAGGCTTCCACCTCCAGCATTACCTGTACCCGCACATCCCGCGCGTTTTTATGTCGGGTTCTAAATAACCAGCGATATACTTCCTGACGCTCATCCTTACTGGCCTCCTTCACATCGTTGAGGTTGGCCTCAGGGTGTTGATTCAAGTAATCGAGCACCCATAGCTCGAGTGGATGCACCCGCGCGATATAACCTTGGTCAGGCAGATTATATTTTTCAGGGCCGTACTTGTTATACAGTTCTTTAATGCGTTTATCCGTGTAATTGTTTTGCGGCAAACGCTGCTGCAGGAAGGCCTTAAACGAGGCCATAGACTCATTAGGTTGCAAATAACGGTAAGCCGCGGTGAGCTGCTGCTCCGCTTGGGTTTGACCATCGAAGAACAGTTCTAAACGCTCATTGGGCGCGACTTTTTTATATTTACGGTAGAACTTATTGACGAAGGTATTGCCTTCGCGGTCCGCAAACACCCGCAAATACTCCTCACGGCGTGGATCCTTATCGTTGCGCAGCAGACGCGCCATATTGCCTTCGTTTTGCATACTACTGCTGTAGTTGACTATGTCACGCATCAAGCGAACGAAGGGTAAGTTGATGGAGTTTTGCAGCGCCTCATACATGGTTGGCACTTTAAAATCTTCTGATTTTTTAAAGTTATTAAACACATGTAAACCGCCACCCGTGAAGAATTGCTCATTCGGCGAGGCTGAATATTCCCGCTGCAACGCAGCATCCAGCATGCGGTCGAGGCGTCTATCCGGATTCACAATCAAGTAATCAATCGCCCAGCGCGTGAGATGATCGCGGGGTTCAATCTCAATCGACTCCAACTCAATGCCGTGTTTCTTCGAGTATTTGTCGTGGATCTCGGCAATGATCTCAAGGTAAGTTGCGAGCACCCTGAGTTTGGCCGTCGAGCCCAGCTCTAACTTACTGCCTTCGTTAATATCGAAAGGTTGATCGGTACTGTCGGTTTGCACCCGCACACGGTTCGCCGTCTCGGTTTTTTCATAGAGGGTAAAACTGTAGAGCACGTTTTGCAGTTGACTGGGTTCGAGTAAGCGCTCACCTAAGAGGCCGACCTTCTCGGCCGTTGCGGCCTGCCCAAGACTGCGTAAGTAATGACTCACCTGTTGTTGTAAGTCGCTGTGCAAGCTGCTGTTTACGGTCAAATCGAGGCGGTCTAAATCATACAGGCCGACATTTAACATGCCCGCAGTACGAATGCGTATCGTATTAACGCCCTTATCCGCTCCCGACTGGGTATTACGCTGAGCTTTAGCCACCTTAAACTGCAGTTTTTGAGCAAGTGCTGCGTCTCTAAGTTGGCGATCAATCAAGTAATACTGGCCGAGTAACCGAATATGGCTGTCGACCAGATTTTCTAAGTCCTCGTGTCCCTGCAACAGATAATAGGAAGGACGACGCTGGGCAATCATTAACGCCACCACTTGGCGGAACACTTGGCCACGCTTAGCGGCATTGGCTTTGATTTGCGGCGAAGCAAGCAGTTTATTGGCGGTATCGAAATCGGTCCCAAACCACGCCCACAGGCCATCGCCTATGCCATGCACTTCACCGTGATTAGGCGCTGAGGATAAAGGCACAGTATTTAAATAATCTTGAATAATACGCTTACGGGCAGGCTCAGTAATTTCCCCCTGCTGATAAACCCGCACTGTGGCAGAGCCAATTTGCAGCAGCTTATCCTTAATGCTTAAGGTTAACCCTTGGGAGGAATGGCGAAACTTCTCAATTTGTGTCGCCAGTGTACTGCCTCCGGCGGTAGACACATTCATCCCCACCATTTCAGCGATTTGACTCATCCCCGCCACAATAAACCTTGGCCAGTCGATCACAGGGTTAAGTTTTGGCTCAGTGGTCCACAGTTCGCGGTTTTCAATAAACAGTAAGGTATTGACTATTTCATTGGGGATTTTATCGTCATCCTGATACACGCGTTTAGGATAAGCAAACTCATAGAGGTCGGTATTGCGACAATCCAGCAGGGTCAAACCCGATTGCGCCTTCTCATGGTAAGGCGGGAAAAAGCCCATCTGGGCATATTCCTGCAGCGCGGGGGAAAACTCGACTTGCTGCGTCACCTGGAAGTTACGTTGCAGCAATCTATCGATATATTGCGGCAGCTTACTGTAACCGTGACGCTCATCGAAGGGGCCGTAGCTTGGATAGATAATTGACTGAGTGGGCTGATTTTTCAGCTCATAGGTCAAGGTCTTCGCATATTGATGAACATACTTAGACTGGAAATAAGAGGTTTTGACCTCCTGGCCAATCAACACCGCCACACAGATAATCAGAATAAAAAACAGGAACCAGACACGCCCCTTAGATCTCGGCTTGCGCTGACGCTTAGCCTTAGGCTCGGGTTGTGGCGGACGAGGACGATAATTTTCGAATTGCATTTCTTGCGTAGAATTAGGCAAAACGGCTCCCAAAAATCACTTAACAAATCCTTTCTACGTGGGAAAGTTCCCAACCTATGCTCAACACATCCAGTATCAGGGCAAAACTCACACTTAAGTTCGTCCACTGTGCATGAGTCTGCAAATACATTCCTTTGCCTTCATTGAGCAAGATCTAACAACACAGGATCATTGCGTCTCTCGTTAGATCTCACCGTATTTTAATGAGTTGGCAGCATGCCTCAAAGTGGTTAGCGCAAAAATACTTATCTACATTTTACGAGCTGCTAGCCACACTTAAAGCTTCAATCAATCCCAAATAAATTCACGAAAATGCTTACGGCAAACCGATTCGTAACTTTCATTACCGCCAATTGCCACCTGCTCACCTTCACGCATCACTTTGCCTTCGCCATCGAGGCGCACCACCATATTGGCTTTACGGCCACAGTGACAAATGGTTTTCAGTTCAACTAATTTATCGGCCCAGGCCAATAAATAATGACTGCCGCTAAAGAGTTCGCCTTGGAAGTCGGTACGTAAACCATAGCACAAAACGGGGATATCAATTTTATCAACAACATAAGTAAGTTGTTTAACTTGCTCTTTGCTTAAGAATTGGCATTCATCCACCAATACACAACTTAAGTGATTTTGTTGATGGGCAGTGGTGATCATCTCTATCAGATTGTCTTGGCTACTAAATACCTGGGCTTCAGTTTCAATCCCAATGCGTGAAGCCACTTTACCTTTACCATATCTGTCATCGATGGAGGCGGTCATCACTAAGGTATTCATGCCGCGTTCGCGGTAGTTATAGGAAGACTGTAGGAGAGAGGTGGATTTACCCGCGTTCATTGCTGAATAGTAAAAGTACAATTGCGCCAAAACGAATCCCTTTTTTAAACTGAATTTATCGTTTCTCTGTTGCCAGAGCTTATGGCGCCTAGTTTACCATTGCGTCGCCCCCTAACACACTAGGCCTGTCTCAGCTTTTCTACTGAAATCCACACTCGATTTCACGAATGCGCATTTTTACCACTATCCCTCCCCTTCGACGCTTCGATTGATTGTTCGTATTTCCGTCCAAACCGTAAAAGACGACTGGAGACCCATGGGCAAAATGGCAATTGTTACAATAAGCTTAATTTAACCTTAAATATTGTTTTACATAAGAAAAAACACATTAACAAAAGTTTAAAAATGAGATCTACCTCCAAAGTAATAGGACTAAATGCGGTTTGGCTCAAAAAACAAACATATCGATAACAGTAATATTTCGCTCGAGACAGAAATGCTCAATAAAAAAATAAAAGCTATTCGAACGCTTGCAAATTAAATCAGCGGCTCAAAGCACTAATCTCCCCTGCAAACTTTAGTGCTGCAATCCGTGCCTTTATACGCGTATTGGATTAAATGGAGATTATGATGAGAATATTCACATCAAAGAAACTGGCATACCTAGTCGCATTAGCCCTAACGGGTGCACTCGTAGGTTGTGGCAGTGACGGTAAAGACGGCGCACCAGGCCAACCAGGCGATCCTGGCCAACCCGGTAAACCAGGAGACCCATGGACTCCACCACCAGTCACAAGTTCAACAGTGACCAATGTTAAAGTTCTGGGCTACAGTTTTGCCGAAGGCAGTATCACCTATGAATTTGAAGTCACCGACGAAAATGGCAATTTAGTCAATGGACTGTTAAATGCTGAAGCCAAAGTCGCAGCATTAACAGACAAAGGCTTTATCAATAACCGCGATGAAGCCGATATCAACAATGTCGCCGACAATGTGCACATTGGTGGCGCAGCGACTCAAGCCACTGAAGGCGCAGAGATCAAGTCATTAGGCGATGGTCACTACAGCTTTAAAGCACCGATGAAAGGCGTCAATGCAGGCACTGAGGGCATTGTATGGCTCAGAGTCGGCGGTAACAGCGAAAGCGGTATTGCACGCTCAGCCCCCATGGTGGTGAATAAGCCAGAAGGCACACATTCAACCACCACCGACAGCTGCTACGCCTGCCACGTGGATTACTCCACGAGCCCACGTCGCCACGCCAGCTATGTCGCCACCGGCATGGACAGCGAAGTCACCTTCGTTGAAGGCTGTTTAGCCTGTCACGGCTCAGTGAGCCGCGGCGCGAAAAATGCCGAAGGTTTCTCAATCGGCGGTTATGCTACCAATACCCTGTCTAAGATTGGCCACATTAATCACCAGAAATTCACTAAGGATTTCAGTGTGATGAACTGTACTTCTTGCCACGTTGAAGCACCGACCAATATCAGTGTTTCAGGCCCTGGTTGTATCGACTGTCATAACACTGGCGGCGTACCAGGCGCGATCGTGCCAAGTAACGGTGCCGATGTGCGTCCAATGCATGAAGGCAAAGAAGGTATTACCGAGCGTCAAGCTATCCGTGCTAAGTACCAAGTTGCCCTATCAACGCCAGTTAAAGTGGATGATATTTCAACCTTAACGGATCACTATGCGCCCGATGGCTCAAGCGTTGCAAAAGCCGAACCTGGCTGGTGTACCACCATTACAGTGAAAGATACTGACGGTAATATCTTTAGCATTAAAGACAACTTCAACTACTCAGATCCTCTGGTATTTGATGCCAAGAAGCCGATTGTCTACGCTGGTGCTTATCTACATGCTTATGACAACAACACCTTAGTGGGTCGTCCAGGTAACCGTACTAACTATTACTATGGTTACAATGCCGATGGCACTAAGAATATCTGTCACTTGCTCACAGATATCAGCGCAGTAAACGCTAACTATGCCTACTCTGCACGGGTCACCTTCAGCACTGCTGGCTGGATGGAGTACGACGGTAACCAACGCTATCAAAGCAATGGCAACCTCAGAGCCAACGGTTATGACGGTTCAATGGGTGTTTCCTTCACCGCCTACTCAGATGTGGTAAATCCAGTAAGTGCTGAGAAAGTATCTGGTTTTGAACGTCGCACAGTGATCAGCGATAACAGCTGTACGACTTGCCATAACGATGCTACCGCCTTCCATAAGAACGGTGCATTCGATCAAGGCGGTAACGGTTGTATTGCCTGCCATGATAACGGCATGGCGCGGACATCGGCCACACTGGGTGCAGGTTTTGGTCCTATGATCCACAGCTGGCACTGGGGTAATGGTGCGAATGTTGGTGAGATGAAGGCCGATGGCACTCAAGCCAAGACCGCGAACGGTGCAGGCGCCATCAACCCAGTCACCAGCTGTGTTGCCTGTCACGAAACCGCGATTGATTTAAACAAAGTGCCAAATCAATACATCCTTGAGCCTGGTAACAAGATGACCAGCCCTGTCACGGCAAACTGTTATGCCTGCCATACTGGCGATGCAGTCAAAGCCCACATGGCAAGCAATGGTGGCGAGATCAGCGTCCCAGCCACTGGCGACTGGTTCAAACAACCAACAGGTGAATCTTGTGCCGTGTGCCACAACACAGGTAGCAGCTCTGGTATCGACAAGTACCATAACTTTACCCGTAAGTAGTTAGTCGTCCCGCTATTTTCCCTGCAAGGAAATAGTCCAAGCGCCCTACGATTGTAGGGCGCTTTTTTGTTTACTTTTACTTACAACTTCACCCCATAGGTTTTCAGTCCCATTTAAGTTAGTAACGTTAGAGTCACAAAAAACTACAATTCTAAGGAAATCACTCAACTATGCGTAAAAGTTTTATTGCCATCGCCATTGGCGCCACACTGATGACAGGAGCACTGGCAGGTTGTAGCTCTCAAGATACCAAAGCCGCAAATGTGACCGCAGTTCAAACCCAAAATCCTCTGTTCCAAGCCAGCACACTGCAATACCAAGCGCCTGATTTCAACGTGATTAAAGACGAGCATTTTCAGCCCGCATTAGAGCAAGGCATTAAAGAGCATTACCAAGAGATTTTGGCCATTGCTAACAATCCTGCCGCCCCGACCTTCGACAACACTATTGTCGCCATGGAAAAAAGCGGTGCCCTGCTGACTCGCGCATCGAGCGTGTTTTACAACCTAGCAGGTTCAAACAGCAATCCAGCACTGCGTAAAATCCAAGGCGAAATGGCGCCCAAAATGGCGGCTCACTCGGATAACATCAACCTCAATCCAGCGCTATTCGCCCGTATTGAAGCCATTTATAACGACCGCAATAACTTAGGCTTAACGCCTGAAGCCGTTCGTTTGGTTGAGGTGTATCATCAACGGTTTATCATGGCCGGCGCTAAGCTGACCGATGAGCAGAAAGTGAAGATCCGCGCTCTGAACGAAGAGCAATCGACGCTGACCAACGAGTTCTCACAACGTTTACTGCGCTTAACCAAAGAAATCGCCATCGTTGTCGATAACAGAGAGCAACTGGCAGGCCTGACTGACAGCGAAATCACCTCGGCAGCCAACGATGCCAAGGCCGCGGGCCACGAAGGTAAGTACTTAATCAACATCACCAACACCACTCGCCAGCCTGTGCTCGCCTCTCTAGAGAACCGTGAACTGCGCCAACGCATTTGGGAAGCCTCGGCAAACCGTGGCTTAACGGGTGAAAACGAAACGGCATCTTTAGTGTCTCGCTTAGCGCAATTACGTGCCGAGCGCGCAGCCCTCTTAGGTTATGAAAACTGGGCCAGCTACCGCCTCGCGCCACAAATGGCAAAAACGCCTGAAGCGGTATACAGCATGTTTGGTTCTATGGTGCCAGCAGTCGTAGCCAATACCGAGAAAGAAGCGGCCGATATCCAAGCGATGATCGACAAGACTGGCGGCAAGTTTGAACTTGCGCCATGGGACTGGGAATTCTATGCAGAGAAGGTTCGCCAAGAGAAATACGCCCTCGATGCAAATAGCATTCGCCCTTATTTCGAATTTAACCGCGTACTCGAAGACGGCGTGTTCTACACCCTCAAAGAACTCTATGGCGTCACCTTAAAGCCGCGCCCAGATTTACCCGTATACCACCCGGATGTGAAAGCCTACGAAATGTTTGATGCCGATGGTTCAAGTATGGCGATTTTCTATGCCGACTACTTTGCCCGTGAAGGCAAACGCGGCGGCGCATGGATGAGCTCGTTCGTGGGTCAATCCTTCCTCGAAGGCACTAAGCCTGTCGTGGTTAACGTGATGAACATTAAGAAGGCGCCAGAAGGACAACCGACCTTCGTCAGCTACAACGAAGTCACCACTATGTTCCACGAAATGGGCCACGGTACCCACGGTATGTTCTCTAAGGTGACTTATCCAAGCTTGGCGGGCACCTCGGTCTCCCGTGACTTTGTGGAATTCCCATCAACCTTCGAAGAAGACTGGGCAGCCCATCCTAAAGTGTTAGCCAACTACGCCAAACACTTCGAAACTGGTAAGCCAATTCCCGATGATTTGCTGCAAAAACTGCTGAAATCCGGCAGCTTTAACCAAGGCTTCGATACCTTAGAGTATATGGCTGCGGCGCTTGTCGACATGGAATGGCACTCATTAAGCCCAGATGCTCCACTGCAAGATGTGGCAACATTCGAAGCCAATGCGCTGAAAAAACACGGCTTAAATATCACTGCCGTGCCACCACGTTATAAATCAACTTACTTTGCCCACGCCTTCCCGGGTGGTTACTCAGCGAGTTACTACGCTTATATGTGGAGTGAGATTTTAGCGGCCGATGCCTACGCTTACGTGCAAACGCAAGGTGGATTAAACCGTGAAATCGGTATGAAATACCGCAAGACGATTCGCGAAGTGGGCAACAGTATTGCGCCAATGGAGGCCTACAAGAACTTCCGTGGTCAAGAGCCTACCACCGAAGGGTTATTGAACCGCCGTGGACTCAACACCGCCCTGTAATTGGGGATGAGTGAACAATAAAAAATCAGCCAGCATAATTGCTGGCTGATTTGTTTCTACTGCTCGGTAAATTCACAGAGAAGACACGCGAATAAACCGCTCACTTAAATTAAGCTTATTTCGCGTTACTTTGGGATTTGAATCGCAACCACACAATGCTCAAGACAAACAGCACGCCACAGGTGAGTAGTCCCGCATTCACCGATTCCGTAAAGCCAAGCACTACATAGCCCACCATGCTGATCAGCGCCACAATCACAGCGTAAGGCAGCTGAGTCACAACATGGTCGATATGGTGACAGCTCGCGCCAGTTGACGACAAAATCGTGGTATCCGAAATAGGTGAGCAGTGATCACCAAATACCGCGCCCGCCAAAACTGAAGCCAGCATTGGTAACATCATGGCTGTATGGCTGCCCATCGCCATATCGGCGGCAATCGGCAGCATAATGCCGAACGTGCCCCAACTGGTGCCGGTAGAAAACGCCGTAAGACCCGCTAACACAAACATCAACGCAGGCAAGAAGGCAAAGGGAATGTTCCCTGTGGCGAGGCTTGCCATAAACTTACCGGTTTCAAGCTGGCCAATCACGCCCGCTATGGTCCAAGCAAATAACAGGATATAAATCGCAGGCAGCATAGAGCGAGCACCCTGCACCACGCCTTTAACGACCATCGACTTTTCAACGCCTTGCACTAAGTTAAGCACCAGCGCAACCGCTAAACCAATCAGCGCACCAAAGAACAGTGATGAACTCACATCGGTTTTTTCAAAAGCAGAAATAATATTAAATTCAATGCCTTCTTTCGCTAATACCTGAGCACCGCTGTCGATCATAAAATACAGGGTCGCAAATACCAGCACGGTAATAGGTAAGAATAAACCGAGAATTTTACCCGTTTCGGCTTCGGGTAAATCGGCATTCGCCCCAGGTGGTAATCCTTTATTCTCATCATATAAATTACCGCGCTGTGCATTTAATTCATGATCACGCATAGGGCCAATATCTAAGCCCATAAACGCAACACAAAGTAATAATAATAAAGAGAAAATAGCGTAGAAATTCATAGGGATCATTTGAATAAACACACTCAAATGACCAGAGTCAGCAAAACCGTGGGCGGTTAATATGCCGCCGATCAGCGCGATAATATAAGCACCCCAACTGGATACCGGCGAAATAACGCAAACCGGCGCCGCCGTTGAATCTAATAAATAGGCTAACTTAGCGCGGGAAATATAATAACGGTCGGTAACGGGTCTGGCGACAGAACCCACGACTAAGCTATTGAAATAATCGTCAATAAAGACAACACAGCCTAAAAACATGGTCAGTAATTTGGCATCGCGTTTATTGCGAATATGCAGGCGCGCCCAATCGGCAAATGCCCTAGCACTACCACTGACGGTAATTAATGCCGTGATCATCCCTAATACAATTAAAAAGCCAAGAATGTATAAATTCCAAGAATTTACGCCATCTTCTGACCAAAAAAGTCCTTTTACACTGTTAAATAAAAACTCACCGCTGGCCACAGGTGAAAATTGATTGAGTAATAACACCCCAATCACAATACCTAAACCGAGGGAAAGGAGAACGCGGCGAGTGAAAATCGCCAACACAATTGCGACCACAGGCGGCAGCAGAGAAAGTGCCGAATCGGCGTAACTTACTACAGTCATTGATTATTTCTTCGTCAAAATACGAATGGAGGGCGACTGAACTGGTGGGAAAAGGCAATAGATACCCAAGATCACCTGTCCTATCAGTAGCGCTCCATAGTAACTATTCCTAATATCCGTATCAGAAAATACTATGGCAGTGTTGTACCTATTCGGCACAACCCCAGCAGTTGATCGTGATAAATCAAACCACTTCGGCACCAAATCCTTTCGTGAACGATCAACGGAATCACCCTACTGATCACTACTGATATTTGGTGCGCCTCTACTTCTAAGAACGCCCATGCACGGGCGTGAGGCACATAAAAACATAAGCGGCTAAGCAGTTGCCACCGCAAAGCCGCTTACTTTGACTTAGATCACGGATAAAATCAACCTAGAGTTGAAATCAACTCTGGAACGGCGTCGAACAGGTCGGCTTCGAGGCCATAATCGGCCACTTGGAAGATTGGCGCTTCAGGATCTTTGTTGATTGCCACAATCACCTTAGCGTCTTTCATCCCGGCTAAATGCTGAATCGCACCCGAAATCCCCACGGCGATGTAGAGATTTGGCGCCACAATCTTACCGGTTTGACCCACTTGCAGATCGTTAGGCACAAAACCTGCGTCAACCGCGGCGCGAGAAGCCCCAACCGCGGCACCGAGTTTGTCCGCCAATTGCTCTAACATACCGAAGTTTTCACCGCTGCCCATACCACGGCCACCAGAAACGATAATGCCCGCATTACCTAACTCTGGACGTGCTGAAACGGTCAATGATTGAGATACAAACTGGGTTTTGGCTTCAAATACTTTATCTAAGGTGGTCACGGCCGCACTGTTGCCCTGCGCCGCTGCATCGAAGGCACTGGCACGGACTGTCATTACTTTAATCGCGTCATGGCTTTGTACTGTTGCTAAAGCGTTACCTGCGTAAATCGGGCGAACAAAAGTATCACTGCTCACCACGCCAATCACTTCCGAAATTTGCGCAACGTCTAACAAGGCCGCCACACGCGGTAGCGTATCTTTGCCAGCGCTCGATGCTGCAGCGAGGATATGGCTGTAGTTTGGTGCTAAGTCCACCAGCAATTTAGCCACGTTTTCAGCTAAATGGGCTTCATAGGCACTGTTATCGGCGACGAATACTTGAGCGACACCTTGTAGGGCTTGCGCGGCTTGTGCCACGGCGCCACATTGGTGACCCACCACTAATACATGTACATCGTCACCAATTGCACGCGCGGCGGTGACAACCTTTGCGGTATCCAGTTTCAGTGCCGCATTATCGTGTTCTGCTAATACTAAAATGGCCATTTAGATCACCTTCGCTTCATTCTTTAACTTTTCAACCAGCTCAGCTACCGACGCAACCATGATGCCCGCCTTACGTTCGGCAGGTGGCGTCACCTTCACCACAGTTTGATGGGCTTTTAGCGTCACACCTAAATCCGCAACAGTGAGCACATCTAATGGCTTACGTTTAGCTTTCATGATGTTAGGCAATGAAGCGTAACGAGGTTCGTTCAAACGTAAATCGGCAGTCACCACAGCTGGCAGCGGCAGACTTAAGGTTTGCATCCCGCCATCTATCTCGCGAGCCACTTGCACTGAATGACCTTCGACTTTGATTTCAGAAGCAAAAGTGGCTTGTGGCATATCCGTTAATGCCGCAAACATTTGGCCAGTTTGGTTATTATCGCCATCGATAGATTGCTTACCAAACAGCACTAATTGCGCTTGTTCTTTTTCTTGTACGGCTTTGAGTAATTTGGCAATTGATACTGGGGTTAACTCTTCTTCAGTATCAATGTGAATCGCACGGTCAGCACCTAATGCTAACGCGGTACGCAATTGTTCTTGAACGGCTTTATTGCCGATACTGACGACCACTACTTCAGTAGCACTGCCCGCTTCTTTTAAACGAACCGCTTCTTCTACTGCAATTTCACAAAAAGGGTTCAACGCCATTTTGAGGTTTGCGGTATCAACGCTGGTGTTGTCAGCTTTTACCCTGACCTTCACATTGGCATCAACTACGCGCTTAACAGGCACCAATACTTTCATAGGGTTTCCTTCCTACACTTTCATGTACATGGACAAAACATTGGTCATCACCAATGCAGGATAGAGCCACTTTACGTCCTGTTAACGTTAACGTCAACTAAACTCAAACGCCTGTTTGCATTTTTTAAGACTGTGGTATTGGCCACATTTTTGAACACTTATCTGCGATATTTAAAAAGTTCAAAAATTAAATAATATTTAATTTCTGTTTATTGCATAATTTTATTTGATTCGAGCTATATTACTTTCTATCATTTAGCTGTTGTTCACCATTATCCTGTAATAAAAATAGAGTGGGACGAAAATAGATATGAGCGAATTTTTAGAGATATTAACTCACGGTCGTCGTTTTAAAGCTGCAGTAAAAGATCTTAGCGTTGAAGAACTGCGTGATTTAGCGGCTAAGCTAGATAAAATTTTAGTTGAGCGTGAGTCAATGGCAGCAGAAGAGCAGCAAGCTATTGCTGCACGTAATGCTAAAATCGAAGAAATCCGCCAACAAATGGAAGCAGTTGGTTTATCAATCGACGACTTAGGTGGCGTTGCAGTTAAAGCTGCAGGTAAAAAACGCGCTCCACGTCCAGCAAAATACCAAATCGAAGTAAACGGCGAAGTGATCCAGTGGACTGGTCAAGGTCGTATGCCAACGGTATTTAAGAACGAAGTCAATAAAGGCCGTTCTATGGATGATTTCTTAATCTAATCCAATACCGTGCTGGTAATAGCCGTTTGCTATTAGCACTGAGTAACATAAAAAAGCTCGCGCCCTGCGAGCTTTTTTATGCCTGAATGCCACCCCCATTGCATTCAAGCAAATGCTTAAATTGCGTTACAATTCAGCTTTAGTATTTACATCTGCTTTAGGTTACTCTTTATTCCCCCTCCGTCTAAGTGAATAAAAAATGCAGATAAACAATAAGATAATAATAAGCTGCGGCATTATAAGTAGTTTTGTATCCCACAACATTTTTGCCGAGGCCAATCCCATCTCCCCCGTCAATAAGTTAACGGCCTTCACCAATGCTGAATTAATCATGGCGCCAGGGAAGCGACTCAAAAATGCCACATTATTAGTTGAAAACAATCGGATCAAAGCCATTATTGAAAAAGGGGATATCCCAGCAGCGGCATTAAAAGTTGATCTCAGTGGTTATACTATCTATCCCGGTTTTATCGATCCCTTTACCGATTATGGTATCGAGTTTGAATATCCCAAATTGGGGCTGACTCGTCCGGTATATGATATTAAGCGTATCGGCGGTAATGCGGAAAATGGCGCAATTCACGCTGAAAAAGAATGGTTTAATTACGTTTACCCAAATAAAGAACGCGCACGTGATTGGATCAATAACGGCTTTACCAGCGTACAAAGCAGTAAACTCGACGGTATTTTCCGCGGTACGGGTGTTAGCCTTTCATTAGCCGATAAAACCGCCAACGAGGTGATTTATCGTGCTCGCAGCCAACCTTTTATGGCCTTCGATAAAGGCACGTCTGAACAGGACTACCCCAATTCTCTGATGGGCAGTATTGCACTTATCAGACAAACCTTTGCCGATGCTAACTGGTATAACCAAAATAAGCACAAATCGGTTAATAGTTCAGCAAATGCTCAAATTGAATTTAATATCGCCTTCGAACGCTTAGATAACTTAGCCGAGAAACAAATCGTCTTTGAAACAAAAAATCTCAACGATTTGCTGCGCGCCGCTAACTTGCTCAAAGAACACCAGCAGCCCGCCAACCTACTCGCAAGTGGCCAAGAATATGCGCGCATCAATGAATTAAAGGCCCTGAATTATCCTTTGATCCTACCGCTAAATTATCCGCAGGCACCCGATGTGGGCACCGATGATGCCGACCGCGAAGTTTCCCTTGCAGAACTCAGACAATGGGAGCGTGCACCCACAAACCCTGCTGCAGTGGCGAATGCGGGCATCCCCTTTGCCTTTACTCAATTTGGCATTAAGACCGAGGCGTTTTGGCCTCGCCTACGTCAAGCCATCGCCCAGGGACTGAGTGAAGACAATGCCCTCGCCGCGCTGACGACTCAAGCCGCAGAGATGGCGGGGACGGCCGACTTCGCTGGCAAACTAGCCCCCGGCTATATGGCCGACTTTGTGATAACTAAGGGCAATATCTTTAAGGATGGTCAGATTTATAGCGTCTGGCTGCAGGGCGAAGAGCAGTCCATTCGCTCACTCCCACAGGCCAAACTCTTGGGTGACTATCAGCTCACGCTGAATAATCTCACCTTAGATTTGAGCCTTGAAGAAACAGTCAAAGCAGGCAAAACCGCCTTCCAAGGTCAGCTAAGCAGTGGCGAGAAGAGTATTCCACTCACCAATCTTAAGCTTGAAAACGACGGCCGTGTGAGCTTTAACGCCGATTTAAGCGATGCAGGCATTCATGGCATCAGCCGTTTTACCCTCTGGCTCGCTAAAGATGGTATTCAAGGCCGCATGGTGGACGCCCAAAGTCGCAGCATTAATGTGGCGGGCATTGCTATCGCTTCGAGTCCAAAGACGGAACAAGAAGGTACGCCTAAAACCGATGCCGCACCAACCTTAGTGAGTCAACTCACCTACCCTAACGTCGCCTATGGTTTGAGCGAAGCGCCAAAAGCCGAAAAACTCCATATTAAAAATGCCACCCTGTGGACCTCAGATAAACAGGGCATTTTGGAACATGCGGATCTGTTAATGGCCAATGGCCGAATTGAAAAAATCGGTCAGCAGCTCAGCACGCCTTCGGGTTACCAAGTTCTCGATGCAACGGGTAAGCACTTAACTGCGGGTATCGTCGATGAGCATTCCCATATTGCGATCAATGGTGGCACTAATGAAGGTACAGATGCGGTCACCTCTGAAGTGCGGATTGGCGATGTGATCAATCCCGAAGATATCTCCATCTACCGTGCACTCGCGGGCGGCGTCACCAGCGCACAATTGCTCCATGGCAGCGCTAACCCAATTGGTGGTCAATCCCAGTTAATCAAGATGAAATGGGGTGAAAGTGCCGAGCAGCTTAAATTTGCTAACGCCCCTGCCAGTATCAAATTCGCCCTTGGCGAAAACGTCAAACAGAGTAACTGGGGTGAAAAGTTTGTTCAGCGCTTCCCACAAACACGCATGGGGGTAAAAGCCTTATTTGAAGAAACCTTCGATGCCGCAATCGCCTATGAGAAAGCGCTGAAGGACTATGATGACTTACGCAGCAGCAAGAAGAAAACCATTGCGCCGCGCCCAAGCTATCGCCTACAGGCGGTCGCCGAAGTGTTAAAGCAGCAGCGTGATGTGCATATTCACTCCTACGTGCAGTCAGAAATCTTAATGTTCCTGCGATTAGCCGAAGCCTATCACTTTAAAGTGCAAACCTTTACCCACGTACTCGAAGGTTACAAGGTGGCCAGTGAGCTAGCCGCCCATGGCGCAGGCGCCTCAACCTTTGCCGATTGGTGGGCCTATAAATTCGAAGTCTATGATGCGATCCCGCAAAACGCCTGCCTGATGCA
Source organism: Shewanella mangrovisoli (assembly GCF_019457635.1). NCBI lineage: Bacteria > Pseudomonadati > Pseudomonadota > Gammaproteobacteria > Alteromonadales > Shewanellaceae > Shewanella > Shewanella mangrovisoli. The sequence continues at coordinate 1,622,431 of NZ_CP080412.1, read as the reverse complement.
GAAACAGGGCGTGCTCACCAGCATCAACTCTGACGACTACGAAATGCAGCGCAGACTCAACCAAGAAGCGGCCAAGTCAATGATGTATTGCGATATGTCTAAAGAAGATGCTTGGAATATGGTGACCATCAACCCAGCGAAACAACTCAGGGTCGATGAGTATGTTGGCTCACTCACCCCAGGCAAGATGGCCGATATCGTGCTGTGGAACGCCGAGCCACTGTCGATTTACGCCAAAGTGACCCAGGCTTGGGTCGAAGGTAAACGCTATTTCGATCGCGACCAAGACCAGCTTGCCCAGCAGCAGGTCGTCGCAGAGCGTGCCGCCCTTATCCAAAAAATTCTCAGTAGTGATGATAACGCCAAGGCGGGTGAGAAAGTCACACCGCTTAACGAGCCACAATGGCACTGCGATACCCATTATCAAGCTTGGGGCCAACATCATCAGGGAGCAAAATAATGAAGCACTTTCCTACAACCTTGCTGCTGTCGACACTGGCTATCACGCTGTCAGCGCAGGCGCATAATCTCGTCCCTGCGGCCAAACAAACCCAGAGCGTGTTGATTAAAAATGCTACTGTACATACCGTCAGCCAAGGGACATTAACCAATACCGATGTGTTGATAGAGCAAGGTAAAATCAGCGCCATCGGGCCACAGCTAAGCGTCAACAGCGCTGATGGCCAAGCGCAGGTCATCGATGCCACAGGTAAACACTTATACCCCGGCCTTATCGCACTCGATACCAGTCTTGGTTTAGTGGAAATCGAGATGGTGCGCCCAACCGTCGATAATGCAGAAGTCGGTGATTTTAATCCGCAAATCAGCGCGGCAACGGCTTACAACCCAGATTCCGAGCTATTGCCGACCATTCGCTACAATGGCATCACTCACGCCCAAATCGTCCCCAGTGGCGACGGACTCGCGGGCCAATCTGTGGTCGTCGACCTCGATGCTTGGACGATTGAGGACGCCCTGCAACCAAGCGAAGGCCAATTCCATGTTTACTGGCCGCAAATCAAGCGCATGCCAGAAGATGAAAAGGAAAAAGCCAAGGCCATAGAGAAAAATCAGCAGGCCATAGCGACACTGACCACAGCCTTTGAGGATGGCTATCGCTACTTTTTAAGTCATAAAGCAAAGGATTCGGCCAAGACAACCAATTTACGTTGGCTGGCCATGTTGCCCCTATACCAAGGCAAGGCCACGCTATTTGCCCATGCGGACAGCGTCAGCCAAATTGAGCAAGTCATTGCCCTGACGAAAAAATATCAATTTAAATTGGTGATTGTCGGTGGCTATGATGCATGGCGACTAGCGTCAAGCTTGAGGGAAGTGAACGCCAGTGTGATTTATCCGCACACTCTGAGTCTGCCCAAACGTAAAGATGAACCCGTGGATTTGCCATTTAAAATCCCTTCGTTGCTGGCAAGTGCAGGCATTCCCTATGCCCTTGGTTTTTCATCGGATTGGAACAGTCGTAACCTTCCCTATGCCGCGGGCTACAGTGCCGCTTACGGCGTCACGCCCGAGCAAGCATTAAAATCGGTGACCTTAGATGTCGCAAAACTGCTGGGTATCGCCGATTTAGGGGCCATCGCCGTCGGTTATCAGGGCAGTGTTGTGCTGAGTGACGGGGATATCCTCGACCCTATGAGCAACAAAATTAATGCGATCTGGATTGAAGGACGGCAAATAGATCTGAATAATCGCCACCAGCAGCTTTATCAAAAGTATCTTAAGCGCTAGAATTTGCTCAGATAAATCGCTCGATAACGCGCAGTCCGTTGGACTGCGCCTATTTACCCTTACTCTCAGGTCAAACCATGAAAATCATCCTCTCAAGTGCATTAGTGCTACTGCTTAGCGCCTGTGCCAGCGATTACAGTTTTAACAGCAATTTGGACGGCGAGGCGATTAATGACTACTTCAAGGCAGGAGATGTCACCCTGTTTGAGGGCGATAGTTTGCCTAAAGGCCATTACGAATTAAAAGGTTTGGTACAGGGCGAATCTTGCCAAGCCGATGTGAATGCAGTGCCCGCGTCCTTAAGTGAAGCAAGAACCGAAGCCCGCCGCGCGGCGGCCGATAAAGGCGCCAATGGCATCATCATCAAACAATGCGTAATGATGGAAGAAGCAGCCCAAGGCTGCGTCAGCCGCGCCCTCTGCGTTGGCCAAGCCATCAAAATGGCCTCTGCCGACTAGTTTAAAGTGTGTATACTGCACGCCAATATTGATGTACTTAACAACCTAGGCCATCTGAGTTTGGGTTGTTGCCCTTGCTTTAGGTATTTTTTGCATGACATTTACCAACCAAATTACCGCTGTCGCCACTTGCCGCACTCCCTATAAACAAAAATTTGGCATTCCACGGCAGCCCGGTTTGGTGGAGGCGCGCGGTTATGTTGAGCTGGAGCCCCATGTCAATCATCTCGATGCCGTGCGCGGTATCGAACAATATTCCCACCTTTGGTTGTTGTTTTGTTTCCATGAGAATCTCGCCCAAGGGTGGAAAACGACCGTACGCCCGCCCCGTTTAGGCGGTAATGAAAAACTCGGCGTATTCGCAACTCGCTCGACCTTTCGTCCGAATGGCATAGGCCAATCCGTGGTCAAACTCCACGGGGTGGTGCAACGTAAAGGCAAAGTGTGCCTAGAGATTTCGGGCATGGATCTTGTCGATGGCACGCCTATTATCGATATTAAGCCCTATATTCCGTTCTCGGATTCGATTGAAGGTGCCGTCGGCGGTATCGCGCAAGAAGCACCAAAACTTATCAGCGTGATGTTTTCCGAACTCGCCGCAACCCAGATTGACACTTACAGCAAGCAGGACGCCTATACTGATCTAGCCGTACTCATCCACGGCGTGCTGGGGCAAGACCCTCGCCCCGCCTATAAAAAAGCCAAGGATGACCCCAAGTTATATCAAGTGGCTTTGTATGATTTAGACATCTTTTGGCGGATGGCGGTCGATGAGGATGAACGGGAATACATTCAGGTTTTAGAACTCAAACCGGGGAAATGTGGCTAAATGCAGATGCCAATCACAACGGCCTTGCCTGATTATCAAAGCCAACATAAAAAGCGTCTGTCTTGGATGCCCTGGCTGTATTTTTCACTCAAAGAAAAACACTTAGTCTGGGCTAAGCCCTGGCAGGATGAAGTGCAAGCCAACCTTTGCGCCCTCGAAACTGTGACCATTGGCGAAAACTGTTTTATTGCGCCCGAGGCGCAGTTATTTGCCGAGCCGAATCGCGATATCACAATCGGTAATCGCTGCATGATTGCGGCAGAATGCTTTTTGCATGGTCCTATCACGCTCGGTCATGAAGTCGCTATCAATCACGGCTGCTCCTTCGATGGTGGCCGTGTGGGCATTCAAATAGGCTCCCAAACCCGCATTGCTAACCATGTCACTATTTATGCGTTTAATCATGGTATGGCGCCCGATACGCCCATTTATCAACAAGCCTCCCATTCTAAAGGAGTCGTGATAGGTAAAGATGTGTGGATTGGCGCACAGGCAGGGATAGTCGATGGTGTCACCATTGGCGACCATGCAGTGATCGGCATGGGCTGTATTGTCACTAAAGATGTTCCCGCATGGGCCATCGTCGCGGGTAATCCTGCTCGGGTGATTGGCGATCGGCGGGATAAATAACTCACTTAGCTTTATCTGTATGCATCGCCCTCTGTGGCGATGCGGCACACTTTGTAAATGAAAACGGCCATTTGTCTGCAGCTGATTGAATTTAACCTCAATCCATAGGTGACATCATCGAAGCAGGTGATAAAATGGCGCCCATTCAACTCAAATTTGGACATCGGTAATGCGCGTTAGCAAATACCTACTTTCTACTCAAAAAGAAACACCTGCGAATGCAGAAGTCATCAGCCATCAATTAATGCTACGTGCGGGTATGATCCGCCGTAACGCTTCAGGTCTATACAGCTATCTGCCCACGGGCCTGCGTGTATTGCGTAAAGTCGAAGCCATTGTTCGTGAAGAAATGAACAAAGCGGGCGCGATTGAAATCCTAATGCCTATGGTGCAACCGGCTGATTTATGGGTAGAAACGGGTCGCTGGGACAAATTTGGTCCTGAGCTGCTGCGTTTTAAAGACCGCCATAACCGTGACTTCGTTTTGGGGCCGACCCATGAAGAAGTGATCACAGACTTAATCCGTAAAGAAGTCAGCTCTTATAAGCAATTACCGCTGAACCTTTACCAAATCCAAACCAAATTCCGTGACGAAGTCCGCCCACGCTTTGGGGTGATGCGTTCGCGCGAATTCCTGATGAAAGATGCGTATTCTTTCCATCTGGACGTAGATACCATGAATGAAACCTATGAGGCCATGTATCAAGCCTATAGCAACATTCTGTCGCGCATGGGCTTAGCCTTCCGCCCTGTTTTAGCGGACACAGGTTCTATCGGTGGCAGCATGTCACACGAGTTCCACGTATTGGCGCAAAGCGGTGAAGACTTAATCGCCTACTCTACTGGTAGCGACTATGCCGCTAACATCGAGAAAGCCGAATCGCCAATGCCAACCGAAGCGCGTGGCGCGGCGACTGAAGAGTTACGTTTAGTCGATACCCCAAATTCGAAAACCATTGCCGAGTTAGTTGAGCAATTCGGTTTGGATATCACTAAGACAGTGAAAACCTTGATTGTTAAGGGGGCGACGGAAGAAGCACCGCTGGTAGCGCTGATTGTACGTGGCGACCACGAGCTGAACGAAATCAAGGCAGACAAGTTAGATTTAGTGGCATCGCCATTAGAATTTGCTCCAGAAGCCCTGATCCGTGACGCCATTGGCGCAGGCCCAGGCTCATTAGGCCCTGTCGGCCTGAATATGCCTATCATCATCGACCATAGCGTTAGCGTAATGAGCGACTTCGCCGCTGGCGCAAACCTTGATGACAAACACTACTTTGGCATCAACTGGGAGCGCGATCTGCCACTGGCACAAGCTGCCGATATCCGTAACGTTGTTGAAGGCGAGCCCACACCCGATGGTTTAGGTACTTACGCTATGGCGCGTGGTATCGAAGTGGGTCATATCTTCCAACTCGGTACTAACTATTCTAAATCGATGAATGCGACTGTTCTCGATGAGAACGGTAAATCACAAGTGCTGCTGATGGGTTGTTACGGTGTGGGCGTGAGCCGTATCGTGGCGGCAGCCATTGAGCAAAACTTCGATGACCGCGGCATTGTATGGCCAGAAGCCATTGCGCCATTCAGTGTGGGCATTCTGCCAATGAATATGCACAAGTCGCACCGCGTGACCGATATCGCCGAGCAGTTATACAAAGACTTAAGTGCTGCGGGTATCGATGTCCTGTTGGATGACCGTAAAGAGCGTCCAGGCGTGATGTTCGCTGATATGGAACTGATTGGTATTCCACATACAGTGGTGATTGGCGATCGCAATATCGACGCCGGCGTTTTTGAATACAAAAACCGCCGCACCGGTGAGAAGCAAGACGTTCCATTCGACCAAATCGTCGATTTCTTAAAGAATCTGCAAGCTTAAGCACTGTCTTCAAGCACTGAATGCACATTCAGCCAGTGTGAATTAATGGTTAGCCATTGGCCGCTCAATACAGAAACGCACTTAGGTTAAACTTAAGTGCGTTTTTTATTTCACGTCATTCGATGGCAAACTGAGTCACAAACGCTCCCTACTCTCCTCATCAGAAACTAAAGATATGTCATTAAGATAACTGCTCAGACTTGCTTTTTTAGATAAGGCATTGCTTTAATAAAATCATAATAACAAGTCGTTGAGTCATAAGATTGCCAACATCAACAGCATTAGTTCTCGGAGGCGGTGGCGCTCGGGCCGCCTATCAAGTGGGAGTGTTAAAAGCACTGGTCCAATTGTATCCCCGCAACCATGGCGTGCCCTTTAAAATCATTTGTGGCACCTCTGCGGGCGCCATTAATGGCACCTCCATCGCCACCCACGCCTCCTGCTTTCACTTAGGCGTCAAAAAACTAGAGTGGGTTTGGCGCCATTTTGAAACGAGAAAGGTATATCGCGCCTCCATCCCAGGCGTGTTAAGTCATTTAGCCAAGATGGCGCTCAAGGGCCTGCAAGATGATAAGGTGAATACCGACGCGGGTAGCCTACTCGATAACGAGCCTTTACGGCATTTACTGAATGAACTTATCGATTTTAAGAGAATCGATCGCAATATCCGCAACGGTGCATTGACGGCGCTCAGTGTCGATACCTCGTGCTATAACAACTCGCGCTCGGTGACGTTTTTTCAAGCGGCCAGGGATATTGAAAACTGGACTCGCGCTAGGCGCAGCGGTGAGAGACGGATGTTAAATACCGAACATCTTTTGGCAAGCTCGGCGATCCCTATGGTGTTTCCGTCGATTAAACTCAATCAAGCTTATTATGGTGATGGCTCAGTCCACCAACTCGCGCCGCTCTCAAGCCCAATTCATTTAGGCGCCAATAAGCTATTAGTAATCAACCTAGACAGTCCCCATAAGCATTTTCCTATGGAGCTAGAATATCACCCGAAGACAGCGACCATTGCTGGTCATCTGCTGGATACTATCTTTTCCGATACCTTAAATAGCGATCTTGAGCGCCTAGAGCGGATTAATCACACGCTGTCGCTTATTCCCGAAGAGAGCCGTACTCAACTGTCATTACATCCCATACAGACCCTAGTGATAAAACCCAGTGAAGACTTAAGTAAAATCGCCGCCCGTTTCTATGATGATATGCCTTGGGCGATTAAAACCTTACTGGGCTTTATCGGTATCGACAGGCAGTCAGACTCGAGTATTGTGTCCTATCTTTTGTTTGAAAAGTCCTACACCAGCGCCTTGATCGAATTAGGCTATAAAGACGGTATGGCTCAAATGGACGAAATAAAAGCATTTTTTAATCTGACATGAGGATGGCTTAAGACTTGTTACAAACGGCCAAATAAATCGATTTGAAGCACCACCTTCTGCGTGGTATAAAATAGGAGTAGCCTAAGAGTTATCCCGTGAATGTGGCAAACCCATTCTAAATTAAGGATTATTTGAAGGCGAATCGGCAGCAAATCAGTCTAAAGTTTGAATAGCGAAACAGATTTAACATTGATCATTTAAGTTGAATCGCCTATCATGCTGTACTAGATTAGCTAAAAATTAGGTTAATTTTTTCTAAAAGGGAATCACGATGAAAAAAACTTCATTAGCACTTATTGCTGCTATTTCAATGTTAGGTTCAGTTGCTGCTAATGCTAACCCAACGACTGGTGGAACGACTACTGGTGGTACTACGAGTGGCGGCGCTACTGGTACTATTGTTGCGGGTAGTATCGCAGCAGGGGCAGTTGTAACAGGAGCGTTAGTTGCTGCAAATGGTTCAGATGGCAACCCTGTCACAACATCTAACAGCAACTCTACATCAGTGTCATCTAACTAATCATTAGTTAGTGCATATCGCTAATAACCGCCTTCTGGCGGTTGTTTTTTTTAGGGTATTTAAATTTCCTAATCAAAATAGTGAAAACTTGAAATCATCTCGCCATATATTTACATTGGTTATCTATCATTATTGAGAATAAGCAACTCGGATGCGTGTATATAAAAAACTCCTCCCCTTTTTTGCCATTTCGGCAATAATTGCAGGGCTCTCGGGCTGTAGCCAACGAATTAATGCTCTGAACGAAACCGCCAAACTCGCCTTTTTAGGAAGTGAGGATGTTGTTCTCCCCCCTGAGCAAATATCTGCAAATCCCTATGCCAGCATCTATGTAAAAATTGAAGATACACCTCAGGCATTTGTGGTGCTAGCTTTTGCTGAACCTAAAACTAGTCTATCTGCAGTAAAAAAGGTACCTGAAGCACTAGAGCTTAAATGGTTATCTGCGGATAAAGGTATGTTAGTTACGGTAAACGGCCGCTTAGTCAAAACCCACAATCTACTCACTGGTAATTTAAGTGCGGTTGAAAGTGATGACCCGGACCCTTTGCTACTAGGTTTGCACTTAAGCAATACACCCAAATTCTGGACTCGTACACTGGACTGGCAACCCGGTTATCATTATGGCTACAAAGCAAAGTCAGAATTTAAATTGATTGCCGAAGAGAATATTCTAATCAATGGCTTTCCTACGCAAGCCCTACATTTTAGTGAATATGTCTCTGTGGATACCCTCAATATCCAATACCAAAATGATTTTTGGCTAGATCCACAAAATGGTAACGTCCTTAAGAGTCGTCAAAAGATTGCACCTAATCTGCCATTTATTGACATCACATTACTAAAGCCTTTTGCGGCATAGTGGAGCCATAATGAGATCCTATATAACACCTGTGGCTTTACTGCTCAGTACCTTGTCTTTATCAACAGCCCAAGCAAATATCCAACTTTATGTCAGTATTTCTTCGACTAAAGAGCCGCTGGTACAAATAACCTATCCCACGACAATCCGAGTTGGCCAAGCTGTACAAGATGGTTTAGCACAACTCCCCCTTTATAATCAGAGTGCTAAAAGCGAAGAAATACCGATTTACTGGTTAGGTGCAGCTCTACTGGACATTCACAATACAGCGGCACTGGAAACGACTCGTCAGCAAGTGTTACAAAAATTAGCCAATATGGGCCAGCAGGCAGACAACAATAGTCAGTATATTGCTAAGCTCTCCAAGTTTGCACAATTTCTGCGTAATATAAAACTTGGACAAAGAGTTAATCAGCCATTAGATCTCGATTTAATTCGTATTACCGATGCCTACAATCCCATAATTGATGGTCAATTTTTATTAGTGTTGCCTCCACGCCCAAGCACAGTGACAGTGGTTGGTGCAGTATCACAAACTGGTGAGCAAGCGTGGCAATCTCAAACAAGTAGCAGAGAATATCTTCAACAGGCTGGTTTATTGGAAAATGCTGAAAATAGCTTTGTTTGGATTATCCAACCCGATGGTAACGCTATTCGACAACCCATTGCCTATTGGAATCATCAGGCCCAGGATATAGCTCCAGGCGCCACACTCTTCGTTGAGTTTTCAGGCCTTTTTGATGACTATTCCACATTAAACAACAACATCATTGAATTACTCAAAAATCGGGCTCTGTAATGAAAAACTCGACTCCCACTTTTCCCTCTTTCGGGCGTTTATCAGCGCTATCTTTAGCACTGCTACCATTATTACACGTTAGCGCCGATGAATTTTCTTACCCAACATCGTTGCCTTCACAGTCTGACTTTGGTGGTGTAGGTTTAATGCAAATGCCAACAGGCCGAATGACGCCTGAAGGTGAATTTAACTTTGCCACGACTTACAACGATGACTATCAGCATTTTAGCGCTTCAGTGCAGCTCTTCCCTTGGTTTGAAACAACAATACGCTACACCCTAGTACAAGACCTGCTTTACAGTAGCGACCCCAACTTTAGTGGTAATACTAAATACACGGATAAAGGCATAGACTTTAAAGTTCGTCTACTCGAAGAAAGTAACTGGCTGCCTGAAACCTCTATTGGGGTGAGGGACTTTGGTGGCACTGGTTTATTTGATGGTGAATTTGTTGCTGCGACAAAGCGCGTCGGTCCACTCGATTTTACTCTAGGTATAGGTTGGGGCTATATCGGCAATAGCGGTAATCTCACTTCCGATAAAAAAGATCTTAATTACAACTGTGATAGAGATACTTCTTATGGGGGTAAAGGTGGCACTGTTGATTACCAGCGTTGGTTTAAGGGCTGCGCATCCCTCTTTGGTGGCGTTGAATATCAGACTCCTTGGGAACCTTTACGTTTGAAAGTCGAATACGATGGTAACGACTATCAATCAGACTTTCCCGTTGTTCGTGGTGGTATAGATATGCCTCAGGACAGCAAGTTTAACTATGGAATGCTCTATCGTTTTGGAGACTGGGGCGATCTACATTTAAGTTATGAGCGTGGCAATACTTGGACACTTGGCTTTAGTCTGCAGACCAATTTTAATACCTTGTCACAGATTAAACGAGATCCAAAGGCAGCTAAATATAAGCCACTTCCTGCCGCGCCATTAACCCTTACGCAAACAGAATCCTCTGCTCAAGTAAACACACTAAGAGCCGAACAAGCGACTGTGAGTACAGAAACTTCAACGCATAAATCAGAAGTGCAAAATGATGAAGTAGCAAATCTAGAGCTTGTAAATGCATCCAGTCAGACTGCTGCGAATCCCCTGGTGGATTGGAATAAAATTGCTCAGGATTTACAAACTATTGCTGGTTACGCAAACGCCAAAATTTACCTTGATAATGACAGTATTACCGTTGTAGGTGAACAGACAAAATTCCGCGATAGAAATGAAGCGCATAAAAGAGCTGCCACCATTCTAGCCAACAATACTGATGCCAACTTTATTAAAGAGTATCGACTAATTGAGACTCGTTATAGCCAACCAATAACGGAAACCCGTATTGATGCTCAGAAGTTTGCCAAAGTCGCAAGTTATGGCTATCTCAATGCCAAAGTCACTGATGCTAGTGTTGTGAGTATTCCAAGCTTACCTCAGGGACAACTAGTCAATAATACTGATAAAGATTGGCTAGATAAGCTTAGTTTTGATGTTTCGCCTACCATGTCCCAATCCTTCGGCGGTTCCGAAGGGTTTTATATGTTTAGTATTGGAATGACTGGCAGTGCAAGTTACCGATTTACCGATAACTTTGAGTTTTCAAGCTCTCTTTATCTTAACCTCTACGATAACTTTGATAAGTTTTTATACGAAGTTCCACCCGATGGCACTGACTTAAAACGTGTTCGCACCCTGGTTCGTCAATATATTCATGATAATCCTGTACGAGTGAATAACCTGCAACTAACCTGGATGGATAATTTAACCGATAACATTTCTTTCCAAGCCTACGGCGGCTATTTAGAAATGATGTATGGTGGTGTGGGCACAGAGGTTCTCTATCGACCACTTAACAGCCAATGGGCTTTTGGGGTTGATGTGAATTATGTTAAGCAGCGCGATCCAGACAGCATGCTAGGCTTCTTTGAAGATGAGCATCAATTTGACTCACTCACTAACCGCCCCTATCGAGTGCAAACGGGTACGGTAACAGGACACGCATCAATCTATTATCAACCTGACTGGTTCCCCAATACTTTACTGAGAATCAGTGCCGGCCAGTATTTGGCCGAGGATAAAGGAGTAACAGTTGATTTCTCAAAACAATTCGATAGTGGGGTGATTGTTGGCGCTTTCGCCACTAAGACTAATCTTTCATCAGAGGAGTATGGTGAGGGCAGTTTTACTAAAGGCTTCTACGTGTCGATTCCATTTGACTTGATGACCATTAAATCAACCCATAGCCGGGCGACAATCAGTTGGATGCCACTGACACGCGATGGTGGTCAAACATTAGGGCGCAAGTACAGTCTATATGATGTAATGGATGCTAGAGATCCTTGGTTCACACGCGCAAGCATCACAAGTGAGTCTGTCAAATAACGCAAACAAAATGCCGCTAGTACCTTAGGCACTAGCGGCAGCATCCCTTTCAGACAGAATCGGCGTTTCATTTAGCAGCGGCCAGTCAATCGCAAACTCGGCACTATTCCATGCCAGCACATATTCATCATCTGGCGCGTAATAATCAGTGCAGCGATAAAGCACATCGGCATATTCACTCAACACATAAAATCCATGAGCAAAGCTAGGCGGGATCCACATTTGCAAATGGTTATCAGCAGAGAGCACACGCCCTACCCATTTACCATAGGTTTTAGATTGCGGGCGAATATCCACAGCGACATCAAAAATACTGCCAGCACACACGCGAACTAACTTTCCCTGCGGATGCTCACGTTGGTAGTGCAAGCCACGTAATACGTGTTGTTGTGATCGGCTAAAGTTATCTTGGACTAACTCCTGCACCTTTAATCCTCTACTTTTCAAACACTCGGAGAAAAACGATTGTCTAAAGGTTTCCATAAAAAAACCGCGTTCATCACCAAAAACTTGAGGTTCGAACACCAATACTTCTGCAAGCTCGGTTTCAATGCACTTCATTGAACACCTGCTTATTTAATAAGCCCAAAAGATACTCACCATAACCGCTTTTAAGCAAAGGTTGTGCTAAAGCGGTAAGCTGCGCAGCATCTATCCAACCAGAATGAAAAGCAACCTCTTCAGGGCAGTTCACTTTCAACCCTTGGCGTTTCTCTATGGCAGCAATAAATTGTGTTGCTTCAGCCATCGCATCCGGCGTTCCCGTATCGAGCCAAGCAGTGCCCCGCCCCATTATTTCTACCTGCAATTCCCCCAGCAGAAGATATTGATTGATTAGATCAACGATCTCCAACTCGCCCCGCGCCGAAGGCATCACTTTTTTAGCCCACTCACTAGCCCGATTATCAAAGAAATACAATCCAGGAATAGCATAGGAAGAACGTGCAACTTGGGGTTTCTCTTCGATTGAAATCGCTTTTCCGCTCGTATCAAATTCGACAACGCCGTAGGCATTCGGATTAGCCACATGGTAGCCAAAAACGGTTGAACCCACTTCGAGTAGAGAAGCTCTATGCAAGTTTGTGCTCAGTTGCTGCCCATAAAATAAGTTATCGCCCAGAATTAACGCACAGGCCTCTCCCGCCAAAAAAGCTTCACCAATAATAAGTGCTTCGGCTAATCCCTTTGGGGAAGGCTGAACCGCATATTCAAGCTGAATACCCCAACGATGGCCATCACCAAGTAATGCCTGAAAAAGCGGCAAATCAGCGCGAGTGCAGATAATCAGGATCTCTTTTATGCCAGCCTGCATTAAGGTAACAAGTGGATAATAAATCATTGGCTTATCGTAAATAGGCAATAACTGCTTACAGACAACCTGTGTCATAGGATAAAGGCGAGAACCGGTTCCGCCCGCTAATAAAATGCCTTTTCTCATTGATATATCAAGGATTAGTGAGTCAAAGTGAAGGGAGGATTGTAGCATATAAATGCCGATAAAGCTGAATGGTGCGAGGTCTGCAACAAGGCCACATTGTCGCCCTAAGCAATGTACATAGGTCATTTCTCAGGGATCTGTATTTCGACCTTCACGCCTAGATATGGAGATGAAGTCAGCATAATCGTGCCATGTAGTTTTTGTGTCACCAGATTATAGATAATCGACATGCCTAAACCAGTGCCGCCGTCTTTACGTGCGGTAGTGAAAAAAGGCTCGAAGGCTTTCAGTTTAACCTCATCGGTCATCCCTACCCCATTATCTTGATACTGCATACAAATATTCGAATCTTGTTTTTGTACTCGAATAGTGATGCTTTTATCCCCTGTAAAACTCTCAGGAAATCCATGGCGAAAGCTATTAGCCACTAGATTAGTGAAAATCTGTGCGATGGCACCGGGGTAAGATTCGATATAGATGTCATCATCCAACTCCACATTTAAGGCAATATTCTTCTTACGCATTAACGGCCTTAATGAGCTGAAAATTTGAAAAATGTAGGTATTTAAATTAAACCGCTCACGCTCGAGCACAGATTGGTCTGCGGCGGTGCGCTTAAAGTTATGGACTAACTCCGCGGCTCGCGAAAGATTACGCTCAATCAACCCGAGACCATCCTGCATGGTATTAATAAAGGATAAAAATTTCTCCTCGTCGAGCTCATTTTGTTCAAATGCCGTTTTAAGCAATGCCACTTCATCTAAACAATGGGTTACGGATGTCACGGCAATCCCTAGAGGCGTATTGACCTCATGCGCGACCCCTGCGACCAAACTCCCTAAGGCAGCCATTTTTTCGTTTTCAACTAAATGGTGTTGTATTGAGCGTAAATCCGATAATGCGGTTTCAAGTTCTTGCGTTCGCTGTTCAACCTGAGCCTCGAGATCCGCATTAATGGCCTTTAATTGATTTTGATAATCCAAAATTTCCTTTGCACTCATGGCTCTGCCGAATAAGTCGGCCAAAGCAGAAGCAAAGGTCCTTTCATCACGCGTCCATTCTCTAGGTACACCTTGATGCTCGGAGCAGATAATACCGACCATTTTTCCGCGATGACGTATAGGACTGTCTAACAGAGAACTAATACGATTAGGGACTAAGTAGGCACTAACGAACTCATGGGTCGCCCCATCTGTTTGCGCATAATTCGCGACAATAGCGCGCTCATTATCTAATAGACTGAAGTAATGTGGATAATCCCGCCGAGTTAATATCAACGCCTCTTGCCTGTGCATATTATCGAGCAAGTAAAAGCAATGCATGCTTTGGTGATCTTCACTCCATAACCAAATGCCAGCACGGGTGATTTTTAACCCTTGGCACACAGATGACACGATAAGTTGTGAGGCCTCAATAAGATCGCCACCATCAATAATGGATGAACGGCTTACATCGAATAAAATCCTGTCTAACATACGTGTCATAATGCAGATTTACCCCGCGTGGTACCGCCTGACTTAAAAATGAGGCGATGAACTTGGTGATCTAAGCTTAAGTGATTCACTTTAGTATAGATTCAATCTGCAAACACACTAGTTGAGATGCAGTCGCTAGTTACAATTGGTTTTGCAGCTCAATGCCTAGTGCAGCTTTGCCTAAACACACCGATAAAGAATCATCCAACACTAAGCACATTGTTTGTTGAACTCGTAATGAAGTTCAAACACATAAAGTCTGCCTTTAACATTAAGACACTGAAAGAAACACCAGACATAAATAAGGTTGGAACCCGTAATGATGGCGGTTATCATCACATGACAGTCAATAAATCAAACGGTTAACATGAATATGAAACTTTCACAGATATCACTCGCCCTTCTCGCTTTAATGATTACCGCATGCAGTGAACCGGCTCAGACAGTGACTAATGAGCCTGTCGCTGCGCCACATCAAGATACACAAACAAACCTACCACTTGGCGATACCAGTCAAAATGCACTCGATTGGCCCGGTGTATATGAAGGCGTTATCCCCTGTGCAAGTTGCGAAGGGATCCAAACCACACTCACGCTACAAGCGGATAATAGCTTTGAATTGAAAAGTATTTACTTGGGTAAAGATGAGTCCATCTTTAAAGTGGCAGGAAAATTTGACTGGGATAGCAATGGCGCAAAAATCACCTTATCCGATGGCACTAAATACTTAGTAGGTGAAAACCAACTGTTTATGTTAGATATGGAAGGTAATCGGGTAAGTGGCGAACTAGCCGAACATTACATTTTGAAGAAGAAAGAGATTTAGCTGTGAATGCAGTATGCTGAGATACGCCACTGCATTATGCCCCCGAAGTAAGTATCCTCTGTGCTGAAACTATCCATAATCAAAAGAGAAGCTGAAGTTGAATCCCAATATCCAGATCATCCGTTATGAAGAATGCGAATCGAGCTTATGGAAAAATGGCGGTGGCAGCACTAAACAACTGTTGATATGGCCAAAAGGGGCAGATCTCAGCAACTTTGACTTTAGGATCAGCATAGCCACCATCTCAAGTGATGGCCCATTCTCACTCTTCCACGGCATCGATAGACAGCTATGTATATTGGAAGGTGAAGGGGTAAGACTAAACATCAAGGGGAATGATTTAGGACAATCGGAGGAAATCGTTTTGCGCCCGAATGATCCTCCATTTTGCTTTAGCGGGGAAACTCAAATCGGGAGCAAGCTATTAGTTAACCAGATCCTAGACTTTAATGTGATGACGAGGCGCGGTAACTACACTGCAAGAATTGAGCGCATCGAGTGCAATGGCACAATCCAGATTGAGACCAACGATAACAGTGCTCATCAGCCCACGAATACCCAGCCAATCCAATTTTTGCTGCCGCTCGCGCCAATCAGCTGTATTTATCAAGGAGAGAAGATAACACTGCAAAGTTACGATCTACTGCGATTAGCAGAGGAGAAAAATACTACTGTGGAATGCTTAACATTGATAAGCCGCCAAACAACACGGCTGATACGCATGTGTATTGAATCAACTCAGCCATAGATAGCTTGAGACTCAAACTAAAAATTAAAGCCTGACTCGATAAAGTAGTGTTAATGGCAGTTTTACTGAACTCAATTAACAATAGATTGAATATGTCGGAGATTGAGCAATAACTGCAAAGTGAAATCAAAGGCAAGTGATTGTGTCTATATATCCTATTCCTGAGGCTATTACGCTTGCTGTGAAATCATCCACTCTACCGCCCTTCTAAGACCTGATTCAAACGACTCTACCGGGTGCCAGCCTAATTCATGTTGAATTTTACTAGCATCAATCGCATAGCGAGTATCGTGTCCCGGACGGTCAACAACATGTTCAATCAAAGCGGCAAAACCGTTCCCTTTCATCGCAAGTGATTGCGGATGAGTAGGTACTAACTCCTCAAGTAATAAGCAAATTTGTTGTACTACAGCGAGATTAGTTCGCTCGCAGCAACCACCAATATTGTAGGTTTGCCCAAGCTGACCTCGAGTCGCTACTAAATAGAGCGCTTTTACATGGTCATCCACATACAACCAATCCCGTACTTGTTGGCCATTCCCAT
Organism: Shewanella mangrovisoli; assembly: GCF_019457635.1. Classification (NCBI taxonomy): domain Bacteria; kingdom Pseudomonadati; phylum Pseudomonadota; class Gammaproteobacteria; order Alteromonadales; family Shewanellaceae; genus Shewanella; species Shewanella mangrovisoli. The sequence continues at coordinate 1,605,908 of NZ_CP080412.1, read as the reverse complement.
AAATGGGTAACGATTTGCCTTGTAAGGCATGATTAACCATCAACGGGATCAGCTTCTCAGGGTATTGAAACGGACCATAGTTATTCGAGCAGTTAGTGATCACTATCGGTAAACCATAGGTTCGATGCCAAGCTCGAACTAAGTGATCCGCCGAAGCTTTACTCGCTGAATAAGGAGAGCTGGGGTCATAAGCTGAAGTCTCACTAAACAATCCAGTATCTGCGAGCGAGCCAAAAACCTCATCGGTTGAAACATGATGGAAGCGAAACTGTACTTTTTGCGAACTATCCAGTTGTGTCCAATAGCGACGAGCCGCCTCTAACAGAGTGAAAGTCCCCAAAATATTGTTTTGGATAAATGCTGCTGGGCCTTCAATAGAACGATCAACATGAGTTTCAGCGGCAAGGTGTATCACGATGTTGGGCTTAAATTGCTCAAATAGGATATCTAATCTCGCACCATCACAGATATCAGCCTTCACAAATCGGTAGCGTGAATGATCGCTAATACCAATTAAGGCATCGGGGTGACTAGCATAGGTTAATTTATCAATATTGAGCACATGACAGTTTGTCGCTTGAATAAGCAGACGCACTAAAGCCGAACCGATAAACCCAGAACCACCTGTAACCAGAATTCGCATTATTTCTTCCAGACAACACAGCTTAGAAAACAACAAGAAATGAAGTATATCAGAAAAGTAATCAGGCTAGAGCGCTTCGCTTTTAGGTGCTAGGTGCTAGGTGCTAGGTGCTAGGTGCTAGGTGCTAGGTGCTAGGTGCTAGGTGCTAGGTGCTAGGTGCTAGGTGCTATAGAGTCTAGATCAACTCTTTTGTAGCCCCTAGCGTTTTAAATTATCGCCTATGCCGCTTTAACAGCCAGAGCGATATATTCAGCTTGTTGTTGAGTCAAGCGAATATCCGTTGACTCCACCATCACCCGGATTAAAGGCTCAGTTCCCGATTTGCGTAACAATATACGACCTTGATTTCCTAAAACTTCTTCAGCGGTTATCACTGCCTCTTTGACACTGTCTTTGCTTAAAATACTATCTGCGCTACTCGAGGTTAAACGCACATTGATAAGCCCCTGTGGCAATTTCTTTATCCCCGCTTTTAGTTCAGCTAAACGTTTGCCCGACTCTAAAACGGCTTTGAATACCTGTAAAGAAGCCACTATACCATCCCCGGTAGAAGCATGTTTTAAACTCAAAATATGGCCAGAACCTTCACCCCACAGTTGCCAACCAGTTTCTTTGAGTTGTTCAACAACATAGCGGTCACCAACTTTAGCTCGCACAAAAGATATATCCATTCGTTTGAGTGCCAGTTCTAAACCAAGGTTTGACATTAACGTGCCAACAACCCCGCCCTGCATCTCACCTTTTTGATAAGCTGCTTGCGCCAAAATAAACAAAATCTCATCGCCATCAACCACATGGCCATTATGATCAACAAACATGACTCGATCGGCATCACCATCGAGCGCAATACCTAAATCCGCTTCGTGGATCATCACCGCAGATTGCAAACTATCTAAGTGTGTTGCGCCACAATGATCGTTAATGTTCACTCCGTTAGGTTTGTCATTAATGACAATCACCTCAGCCCCTAACTCGCGATACACATTCGGTGCAATATGGTAGGCAGCGCCATGAGCACTATCGACAACAATCTTTAATCCCGCCAGGCTTAAATGATTAGGGAAGGTTCCCTTACAAAACTCAATATAACGACCCGCAGCATCATCAATGCGGCGCACTTTGCCTAACTTTTCAGAAGCAACACATTGCAACGCATTATGCTCCAGCGCTTGTTCTAATAGCGCTTCAATTTCAAGCTCTTGTGTATCATTTAGCTTGGTACCTGTTTTTGAAAAAAACTTAATACCGTTATCATAAAAAGGATTATGAGAAGCACTGATCACCACGCCAGCATCAGCCCTAAAAGTAGAAGCTAAATACGCCACTGCAGGCGTTGGCATAGGGCCAATCAAAGCCACATTTACACCAGCAGCAGAAAAACCAGCTTCCATTGCAGATTCAAGCATATAACCGCTAATGCGAGTATCTTTACCAATCAACACTTCTTTCGTACCAGTGGATGCAAGTACCGTCCCAGCCGCCCAACCTAACTTCATCGCAAAATCAGGAGTAATAGGAAATGTCCCTACCTTGCCACGCACACCATCGGTACCAAAATACTTCCTAGACATACAAAATCCTTAAATAACTACACAAAACAGATTAGTCTGCGATAGCGTCGTTGCGCTCCTTACTAGGCCTTAAAATCTAGCAGCTGCGCCTTTTGCTGTACCCTAGCAGTTAGTACTTTACCGTAATCCAGTGACATCAGCAGCAGGAGCTACAGGCCCCATTAAAGTAAGACAATATCAGAGCTAGGCCTATAGCTCCACTTCGCCCACAAACCATAGCATCACCTGCTCAATTTCTGGGTGGTTGGCAGGCAGATCGTTTTGCATTAAAGACTTCAGATCACTGCTTCATAAAATGCGTGTCAGAGCTCTACTATCTTATTCGCACAAGGCGAATATACAAGTTGAAACAGTAAGACAAACTTGGAATTATTTGCCAACCACTTTTGCGTTATTTTACTCTTGTGAATAATGTTGTAATCGACAATCAGTGTGATGGCTTTCGCACAGCGTATTACTACTCAAGCCGTTTCAGTATGGCAAGAAACAGGCTTGAGTCTTTACCTGTTCATGCATGAAAGGCTCCTATAAGAAAATATTTGGCATTTTGACTAGGCTTAACCAGCAAATTTTACTTACCCCATTCCATCTAATCAGTCCCAAGCTTATCGGCTTCCTCTTAAACACTGCAATTGGTCAACGCATGCTGAATCTTAACTAATATATCTGTTCTATCAGAGTCTATTATGTTCACGTCGGCGCCCCCATAAACAAAGTATCCCAAGTCGAAGTCCCCCTCTACGGAGAGTTGACGAATAGACTTGAAGATTATAAAAATTTCAATTGTCATCAACTCAGTGCTGTCGAGAACGTTGATAATCCATATTCAGTGACGACAGTTAAAGCAAGGTTCTAAGTACCGTGCTAATTTTTAAAGGGAATACTCGCATATGCGCCCCCAAATTTGAAGACGTTAAACCTCCAAGGCTTCACTCGCATCGGTATACCAATTAATCCAACGGTAAATAGATGAGCGAGCTGCTGTCTAACGACGACATTATCCGTAAGAAAACGTTTAAATCTCGGCAGAAGTCAATGCAAAAATTTTATCAACAATAATAGGTGGCTCTAAGCCAATGGAAAAAACACTTTCAAAGTTACTGCTCTTTTGGGATGGTGAAACAAAAAAGTAAGTCAGAGCAGCCTCAAGCTGAGAAAAATCATCATATACTAAAGAGTTTACCTTATAGTAATCCGGTATCTTATGACCTACAAATTCATATAAAAAAAGGTTAGAAACTGAACCACACAAAGCAAGCAACGAAGAGTAATGCCCTAGATATATGTACACATGAGGGATAACATCTGTGGTTAATTCAAAATTATATTCATTATATAACGTTAAATCTGAACGAGGATGAAGTTTTACTACAATTGAAATATTAGATTTCGCCGAAAATTTCGATAACTTCCTTAAAAAGTCTGTCATTATTTCACGTTCCATTCTACCATCTTCGACCAATGTCTGAGCGACATAGCAAATTTTTCTTGGCTGAATCTCCTTCGACTTAATCAAATCCACCTTCAAAAGCTCATGATATCCAATTACTGACAAACACTTTTTTTCATAACCAAAATTATTAGAATGATATTCTTTCCAAAACTCCCCATAAACTAAAACATAGCTAGAATTTATCTTGTGATAAAAATCAATAGCTTCAGTATAGTCAACCGACATAACAAAGTGTCTAAAAAATGCTTTAAATACTCTTAAAAAAGGCAAGTTAACCGCTTGTGCAACCACACGAGAGTATTGGATATACCTAAGGGTTTTTATTACTTTCAGAAAAAAAAGAGATGGTTCTCTTTTTAAATTAGAGACATACATACCATGCTGAATCATTACAGACTTCACACCAAGTGTTTTTGCCACACAAACAAACGCAGTATCACCAAGTCTCTGAGCATTATGCACGAGCAAAGAAATATTATTTTTAATAAACAATTTGGTAATTACATCATAGGAAACCCGACGAATCTTAATGCATTCAACGCCAAGTTCAGTTAAGTATAAATATGCATTTAAATTATACTCATCATAAAAAGCGACGATTTCAACATTCCTAGCTCTAAACTCCTTAATCAAATCACCGATGTAATTCATATGATTAATCAAATTAACATCATATACAGCAATTTTCATTATACTTAGCCTTTATAATTTTTAAAACCATTCATAAATCCCTTATAATATCTAAAAGGAAAAACCCCATCTTTAATTAGAGAGTAAGGAAATTTAAGTGCAACCTTTATGAACTTAACACATATATATCTTACACTAAAAATTGATAACTGATGGTCAAACATCATCTTCTTACAAAAAGCGCCATGCCCTCGAGCGTAATCTTCAGTCTTATTCGCAGTATATGCTAAAGGATTAGTATGATACGTCACAATTTTTGGGGAGTAAAAACCTTCAACATTAAAACTCAAAATTCGGTATACAAAATCTACCTCCTCACAACTAGGATATTCAGCACCTAAGCCTAATTTTTCATCGAACCGGATCCCATGAAACTCTATGAACGCTCTATCAATAAATAGCGATATCGATGTAATATCGGCACCAAAATTAGACTTATTGATTACGTGTTCTTTATCGCTTCGTGTGTAACGCGTCAACACATCCGTCCCAGGCACACGAACGGTTCCACCCACAAAAGAGAAGTTGCTCATCGCAACAGCTATTTTTCTCTGAACAACTTCGTTCAAGTCTATTATTAGTTCCGAGTTATAAGTCGCGTCGTCATCAGCGAAACAAACGTAGTCTCCAGTTGACAAGTCAATACCTAAATTTCGACTACTACTTAACCCTCTTTTCAACGAGTGAACATAAAGCACTGGAAAATCGAAGTTAAAGTTCTTGAGTACTGCATATGTTGTATCATCAAAACTCTGATCTATAATAATTAGTTCTAAAGTACAATTTTCATTTACTTTTAAACTTGATATAGACTCTAAACAATCATTTATAATATCGCTACCATTACTGGTCGCCAAAATAAAAGATAACTTCATATTATTACCTATAAGGATTTTGTATAACCATATCAATTTCAGATGGCAAACTACTGCGAATAACATACCCACGCTCGAGAAACAAATCGCTAAGATAATAAAAAGGCTTCACAGCAACAAGTGGGAAATTATAATAAAAAATTGCTGAATTTGCGAACCAATTAATAGAGAATAAGAGTAACAAAAAAACACTTAAAGAGAGTCGATGTGAGAATTTATACTCCTGAATAAACAGCATGAAAAAGTAATAACCCATCAATATGGTAAACACCGAAGCGAACAGCCTAGTTGTCAGACCGGGTATGTAACCGAATCCAATTGTTATTACAACAAGGAGAAAAAGCTGGCAAAACACACCTTTTTTTACTTTGGCAAAAACAAGGATAAATAGTGCAAAAACAGCATATATTGACGCAACAATAGCCTCCTTAACTGCGAGTAGGTAAAAACTTTCATCACTTGCTTTCATAAAAGCTGATTTAGCCTTAGCCAAAAAGAATAAATCAGACCCAAGAACAAAGTCCATCATCAGTTTGAAAACGACAAATCCAACGACAGCAACAATTGCAACGACCACTCCGTTATATAACGCTATTTTAAAACACCTTTCTTTAAACACATATAGCAGCACTGGATATATAACCAGTGCTGAGACATGAAACAAACTAGCTAAAATAACAAATATTGTTTTGCTTCTTCTATCCGAAGAAAACAATGCTAAAACAACAAAAAAAGATGAAAAGCCTTGCCTCAAATGATTTAGTGTTGCGCCGTATTTAAAAAACAAAAACATTAATGCGATGAGGAGCGCGAGCCGCTTCCAATTAAGCGAATACCTTATGGATATTAATGCAATAACCCATAAAAAAAGTGAAATTTGAATTAAAATATAACACAACTTAACTAAATAGGGATATTCAGCCTGAATGACTATAGATAAAAAATAATTTATTAAAGGCAAAGCAACTTCTGCACCAGCACCAAAAACAAAGCCATCAAAGTCAAAGCCATTTTCCAAGAAAAATATGTAGTTGTTATAGTAAGTCGTAAAGTCTTGTTCCTCATACAAAAATATTGGCTGAGAATAAGCGGATATAGCGGTAGATAAAGAAAGAAAAAAGGTACATATAATAATGTACCCAACTCCTGAGTCTCTAGAAATATTAGACTTTGAAGCGCTTAACAGCAATAATGATAATACAGATGTTAAAAACGATAAGAACGGTACAAAGCTAATAAATATTATATTGAATACGATAAATAAGAGTTTCTTGCTGCTAAAACAAGTCATCAAATGGAACCCTTTCAAACACCTCGAGCTTGCCACCATGCGTGGAGTTATATATTTTCCTTCCTGCACAATCAAACATCAAATCCATCAATTTGTAGCTCTTCAGTACATTATTTAATTGAGGATCATGCCATGTCTTACCTTTACCAAAATAGTCTGGATGAAAATGATTATTATCGTCTTCAGTAGATACTATCTCTAAACCATCTACTTTAGCGCTACTTGGAATATCGTAACTAAAATCCATACCCAGAAGGTAAACCTTTTCGAAACCCATATAGAATGCGAGCTGTAAATTTATCATTGTAACAGACTGCCCGCAATACATTCGCTTAGATGCATCAGTAGAGAATCTCGGCATACCAAAATTAGGGCTTTCTTTGCGATAAAAACCTGTATTCATTTTAAAAAAATAGCAATTTTTCTTATTTTTTATCTTTCTTCTATAGTGCGTAGGAAAAAACTTATACTGGCAATTATAATCATTTATTTCAGCAGTATTATCAGTCATAACAGCCTTATCCTCTACAACATAAAATGTAGGTTTAAAACCATTTTCTTTTGTTTTATAAAAAACTCCATTAACACCAAATGTGTACTCTGACTGTAGTTTACTAAAGTCAACCATGTTTAAAGAGGGACCATTACCTAAAATAAAACAGCGTTCTCCCTTAAACCTATCCTTTAAACCCTTAATCTTTTTAGAATCTGGAAGTCCGTATATAAACGGCTCTTCCAAAATACTATAATCAAGAGAATTTCGGTCAAATAAGCTAAAAAAAACTTTTTTTAAAAACATCGTAAAATACACCTCACGAGCATTTCCTTTCCAGGATAAGCCGATTTATAACAAGAATAAGTAATGCTATAGAAAAAATCAAATTAACAAAAAGGACAATATATAGTTGATTAAATAAACTCAAAATTATCAACTGTAATATAGCTTGAACTATAAAACAGCATAAAACATACTTAGCGACTATAACTGCTTTAGATCTAAAATATAGCTCATTCATTAACACCATTGAAAAAGATTGAAATAGCGTTGACATACAAGCTATCCACAATATATCTCTTGATATAGTGTATTCATAATAGTAAGCGGAAAGATAACCATAACCACCTACCCATAATATTAAAACACCTAAAAGCAACATTAAAAAAGTAAAATAATAGATCTTATTTACTTTTAAAATATCTTTAGTTGCCCCTCTCGATAAATGACGATTAACTTCAGGAACTATTGCTAAATTTATCGCAGTAACAAATAATACAGCAATAGATGAAATCTGCATAGATAGCGCATATTGACCTAATATACTAACACTGAGGTAAAACGCTATAAGATAGCGCTCTGCGCCACTCCTTAACCACCAACCGATTGCTTGTGGCATAAATGCCACCCCTTTCAAAGCAATGCTTAAATTTTTATTTCTAGGAATAATACTTAGTTTATGCAACAATACAAAAGAATTACTTTGCTTTAGATATAAGCACTGTAAAAACAACCCAAAACTGAATGCAATAATCCAAGAACATATTCCATACTTGTAAAATATGAAAAACGTTATTAAATATGAAAATGAAAATACTAGCTGAGCAATTAAATATTTGTCAGTTTCTTTACCGCACTGCAGTAAGGCAAGGCAAGTAGTTGTGTATGCCCTTAAATATGGGACACATATAAGAATCAAATAAAAACTTGGAATTCCTTTATAAATTAGAATAGGAAAAAAAACAAACAGCAATAAAAGCGAAATTATTAAAGAATTTGATAACTGAGTAACCAACTGTTCCGTAAGAGCGTCTCTTTCAAGTTTGAAAAAGTCTATTCTTGTAACCGCAGGGGTATTATTGGTCGCAATGATCGAAAATATTTCGACCGTAACAATTAGCAAAGTCAGTTGGCCAACGATTTCACTTGAAAACTGATTAGCAAAAACGAATACAGTTACGAATGGAATAAGTTTAGCTAATCCCTCACTCAAGCCGTATTTAAGTATTTTAGTGAAAATTTCAACACTCCCAAAAAATTCAGATTATAAAGCATCAAAAACAACGAACAAAACTATAATCTCGACATAATATCTTTCCCGATTTGGTCCAAACCTAGCTTATTATAATGAACGTTATCAACTGTAAATTTTTTCACCTTCAAATCATCCCAAGAAGAAAGTATCACCCCCCCCAGTTCTTGTAACATCAAACTATCTTGAACTAATTGCTGATTAATACAACTAGGCCTCTTCCTCCAATAATTCCCATCCCAACAATTCAGAACAGGATTTATGCCGACATAAATTAAATTATCAACTTCTTTTAACAATGGAATTAACTCGTTCTCGACAAACTCTACTGACATAAACTGTAATGTTTTCTCACCTAAATATTCATCCAAAAAATCAGTTCTATTTTCAAAATATTCAAGCCAGCCTCTTCTTTCCAGATAATCAAATTTTAGAGATAGCATTTGATTATATGAAGACATCGGCCTGGGCGCAAAATCAACGATACCACAATGAAGAACAATAGCCTTGTACTGCTTATTACTATTATCATAAAACTCTAAAAAATCTAAAATACTAGTAAATTTATAAGGGCAAAATTTATAATCCACCTTATAATCTCTAAAATACTTCAAGTATGAATAGAAAGGATTTCGCTGTTTTAAAGGACTATCTATTTCTGTCCCTCTAGAGTCTGTATAAAGCAATAACAATGGTTTCTTATCACCTAGGCACGAATAGGTACGATATACAAAGTTGCACAACTTTAAACTTACCATTACGTAAATTTTTTTTAATACATTCATAAAGGATCACTTAAACAACCATGAATTCCACCACTTGCGCTAATACAAGCCCCTTGTACAAATCCTGCGTCATCAGAACTTAAAAAACAAGCTAGTTTAGCAACCTCTTTCGGAGTCCCTATACGCCCAAGTGGATGGAACATTTCTAATCTTTTGTATTGTTCCTCTTTACCATCAAAGCCAGCCTTTAACATATCTGTGGCAATTGCCGCAGGTTCGATTGCATTAATTCGTACTCTATTGCCCAAATCCAAAACCATGTTACGGGTCATTGAGCTTAATGCAGCTTTTGTAGTCGCATAGGCTACAAACTCTTTCTTAGTTAGCGTGGCATGAATACTACTAATGTTAACAATTGCTCCTTTATTCGCAACCAAATCATCTGTAAAAAGTTGCGATAGAAAAAATGGGGCAGTCAAGTTTACGTTTAGACTTGTTTGCCATTGCTTCCGAGATAATTGACTACAATCAGCAAGGATTTGCACTGCGGCATTATTAATTAATGTACTAATTCCCTTATGTGCCGTAATACGACTAATTTTCGAATAAAACTCCGCAGCATAAGCTTCATCAAGAACAAATGCATCCAAATCAAGTTGCAAAAAATGAACATTATTCAGAGTCTTACAACTATTATTGAGATCTGTCGCAATGACCTGATAGCCATGCTCAACAAATTCTGACACCAATGCTCTGCCTATGCCACCAAGTGCACCAGTGATCAGCGCCCATTTTTGAATATTACTTACTGGTTCCATTGGAGTTTTCTCTTAACAACCTTTTAAATTTACTACTGTTTCACATTTAAGAAATCTGCGATATGTGCAATTGCTTTATGTGTTGCTCGGCGCACACCTTCCTTAGTGTTACTACCATTATGAGAACCAAAAATACATTGAGGCATATCTCTTAAAGGAGATTGTGTAGGCAACGGCTCTACTTCAAATACATCCAAACCAGCAGCAGCAACATGGCCGCGTTGCAATGCATCAATTAACGCAGCTTCATCAATCAGCGGACCTCTTGCAACATTCACAACCATAACTCCTTGTTTCAGTTTACTTAAAACGTTGGCGTTAAGCATGTGATAATTATGTTTGTTTAACGAACAAGTAAATACAAGAAAATCAAGCTGTTCTACACCTTTAGGAAAGTCCATTCTAGTGACATACTCATAGCCTTTATTTCCCTCTACTCCAGGATCATAAACTGTGACGTCCACGTCAAAACCTCCTAGACGCTTAATTAGACTTTCACCTATATCACCGAATCCTACAACACCTACTTTTTTACCAGAGATGCTCATCCCCGCTGGTTTTGGCCAACAAAAATTATTCCTTATTTCACGGTCGATAAAGTATGTTTGTCTCGCTAAGCCTAATAATAATGCCATTCCGACATCAGCGACCTCACCACCAAACATATTAGGTGTATTTATTATCGGGATATCCAACTCTTTACAGGCAGCAAAATCAACATTATCTACGCCGATTCCCCATTTTACCGCAGCTTTAAGTTGCCCTTTAACACCAGCCTCAAATACCTGTTTAGTTGCGGGGTCGTCACCAATGATCCATCCATCATACGCTGGTAACAACTCCATCAATTCTTGTTCAGATAAAACCTGCGTTGTTTTAGCTGCAACCAGCTCAATTCCTAAAGATTTTGCTGGCTCAACAAACTCTTCAAACATACCCAACATTGGCGGGCAAGTTACTAATACTTTTTTCATGTTTATTACCTCGCTTATGCCTTAACCAAACCTTTTTCTAGCATATAATGTGTCATAACAACCGCCCTATCCCAATCATCTGGTGTATCTATATCTGAACACTCCAAAACTGGGGAAACCATCATTTCGGGTTTAACTCCAATTCTGGCGTTGGTAGACGAGAAGCTTTCACGATTAAATAAATAAAGATTAGAGTTCTCTTCATACCACGGCTCCAGATTTTGTGTCGGTATTAGATTATTTGGGTCATGATTAATTGCTTCACAGTTTTCGGTATAAAACCGAGTTTGGATTTTATTTACGGTAAAAAGCGAATCAGATCTATTTTCCATCAAAGCTTCTTTATATTGTTTTATTGCCCTACGAATTGTGTCTGATGACAAAAGTGGATTTGTAGTGTGTGTCATTAGATATATATCAGCATCGATATTATTAACGTCATCTGCCAAAACTAAATTCATGGACACATCATCACCACAAATATCCTTTTTCCTTTGCCGTATTGTAACTCTTTCAGACTCAATCAATCCATTTTCCAATAAAATGTCTTTTGCATCGGTATTAATAACGATTTGTTCAATTTCTTCTACCGCTAACAGACTATCTAGAATCCATTTAAATAGTGGTTTCCCGCAAAAATCTCTAAAATTCTTCCCTTTTACTCGAGTACTATTAGCCTTCATGGGTAATAGAGCAACAATTTTACTTTTCATTTTTACTTCCTAAAATATTTACCGAATTCGCAGACACATTCATATCAGTAATTCTTGGATAAAAGTACTTTAATTTCATAGCATGAGATAGCTTTCTATGATTACTATTACCAATATAAGCACCGTAATACTGACAAAATCTAAACAGGATAATAGATTTAATTTCTTTTTTCAGAATCCCTAACGTAAAGGCTTTTTTAATATCTTTAACTATGGCGACCAATATGTAATTAATCATATCAACTAAACCTAGTTGAATCTGTGGCATTATTTGTTGTAATGCAATAGCTTCGCGTTCATATCTAACTTTAATTTTACTCCATGTCTCGTCATGAATATGATAGACACTCGCATCAGCTATATATCCAATTTTTTGTCCTGAATCAACAAGAAGTTTTGCAAGATACATATCTTCACATCCCGTTAACTCTTCATTAAAACGATGAGCTAACCATGCTTCTCGGCGAATAGCAGAGTTCGCATTGTTACAAAAAAATCCCACTTGTGGGATACGAGATTCATCAGGGAAATATTTTTCAAAATGCTGACGCTCACTAAATTTAGTAGTGTCTCTTCCTAATTGTCGACCATAAGTGTAACTACAATTATCAACTAGAGGCCTGACTAAGTTTCTAATCCAATACTTATCAACAGGGATACAGTGACCGCTAACAAAAACTAAAAAACTCCCATTGGAAAACTCACATCCATAGTTTAAAGATTTTCCAAAGGTAAACTCTTCTTTTTTGATATAAGTAATTCTACACCCATAATTACGCGCGATATCTAATGTACGATCAGTTGAACCAGAATCGACAATTACCGTTTCAATATCAAATTCTGTAGCATCTTGTAACTTGATTGCTTCTAACAGTTCAATCAAATGTTTTTCTTCATTCAGCGTTCTAATTACAATGCTTACTAAATGCTTACAGCCCATTTACAACCTCTAAATCAATAACGAAAACCTTTCCTGATAATGGATATTGCCTAATCTGTTCTTCAGATAAGCCATCTCTTGCTGTAGTAACATATAACCAGCGTTCATCAACTAGGACACAATTTGTAGGTCTAGGAACTGGTAATTCAATTTTATATTTTTGCTTGGCAGTATTATCAAATACTGAAACACAGAATCCATCCCACATAGATATGTAAATATTTCCATATATATCGACACAACCTCCATCAGGAGTGAACATTTCTTCAGAGTAATCCTTCCATAGAGCTTTTATTACTTTTGATTTAAAATTTTTACTAACTGAGTAAATTCGTTGTTCGAATGAATCAGATATTAAAATGGCATTATCAAGTTCAATAAATGTGTTGGGTATGCTGAAATAAACATCTTCAATCTCAAAAACCCCATGTGATGTTAAGTGATATAAATTCCCTTTTTTTTCATTTGGATTTCGATACATAGTACCAAATAAAGCAGTGCCATCATTTAATATAGTTGCATCATTACCTCTATATCCCTTAGCATCAGGATAAGGGGTCTTATATAGAGTAAATAATTTATTACTAGCAGTATCATAAGCACAAATACCTATCTTATCCAAAAATGTTATGACACCACTTTCAACAGATAAAACAGTACTTGGCATCGTGCCTATACTAAAAACTTCATATTCATCACTTAAATCATTAATTTTTTTTCTGTATATTTTAGATTCAACTATATCAAGCCAATATAATTCGCGTTCAACTTTATCAAAGTAAATACCTTCACCTAAAGTGCATACGCTAGAAGAAAATACTTTAATATTCACGCTACCGCCCCATCCCGAATAAAACAACTTTTACAGTTTTAAGAAGAATCTTAATATCCAACAAAGTACTGTGATGTTTAATATAATAAATATCATACTTATGCTTCCAAACTGCGTCCTCCACTGAGGCACCATAAGGATAGCTTACTTGAGCTAATCCTGTTACGCCAGGTTTGACCGCATGACGGAAACGATAATAGGGAATTTCTTTTTCGAGTTTGGCAATAAAGACTTCTCGTTCAGGCCTCGGTCCAACAATCGACATTTCACCTTTTAAAATATTAATTATTTGCGGTAATTCATCAATGCGGGTTTTGCGGATAAAGTGACCCACTTTTGTTATGCGAGTATCATTTTGAGTTGCCCATTGCGCGCCTGACATTTCTGCATCACTACGCATTGAACGGAATTTAATGACTTCAAATTCATCATTATATTGTCCTGTGCGACGCTGTTTATAGAACACGGGACCAGGGCTTTCTAGTTTGATCACCAAAGCCGTAATAAGCCCTACTGGAATTGCCACTGTACAAAGCAAAAATGCAGCTAATAAATCAATAGCTCGTTTTGCTAATTGGGTACGTTTTGTAGATAAAATAGAGAATGCTTTTTGATGTAAAAAGTAACCGCTATGAAGTAAACGAACCTCAGTATAACCTAGCCGCTCATCAAGATAACTCACTAACGGCTCTACCCAAGCGCCCAACTCGGTCGCTTTAACCAAAAATTGCCGTTGCTCTTTGGATAAACGAGCACTTTCAAAGTGACAAATAACTTTACAACTTAGATCAGTAATACTGTAGTCATTGACGATCATATCGAATGAGTAATCATCAATAATCTCACCTATCTCTAATTCCCTATCTTTAGGGCAATAGACATAAATAACCTCCTGAGTGAGTACCTGTCGTTTTGACTTAAAACGTTTAATTACTGTTTTAATTGGTTGAAACTCTTCAGTATCTACCGCTTCATTTACTCGTATATTCATACACAAACCAAATTGTTAGTAGGTTCTAGTTTCTAGGAGACTGAAAGCCATTCTAGTACCACGTTATGGAATCCTAATCTTCTTTCCTTATAAAATGCCTTACCAATACAAACATCACACCTAACATACCACCAAGCATAGTGCCTAAAACGCAAATTAATGCGCGTTTAGGTTTGGCCTTTTCTTCAGGCGCTAATGCGGGATCGATAGTTTTAAATACGTATTCATCGCGCACTTCAGCAAACATAATGGTTTTTGCCTGCTCTTCAATCAATTTGTAAAGTACAGTTTTGATATCAGCGACATTAGTTAAAGCGATTTGTTTATTTAAAAACTCAGTACTACGGTTAGCTTCTGCCACATCACGGTCTTTCATGACTTTATTGATATCTTGAATTAACCAAATAACCCATTGCTGGGCAACGGCTGGTGATAAGTGTTCAATTGAAAGAGTTACCATTCCTGACTCTTTATCTTTGTTGACAGCAATGATTTTACTGAATTCTTTATAAGCTTCTTGCATAGAAGGCTCAGGTTTTAATGGAGGTTCAACATCACGCACCCAACTATTGGTTTGCTCGTTGTATAACTCAGGATCATAGATAAGTTTGTCTGCATCCCTATCCCATTTTTTTGCCGCCATTAAATTAGCAAGAATATTATGCTTTTGAATAAACTCACTGGTAAATTGACGAGATTTTAATACTTCAATTGCAAGCTGGGTTTTATCAGTACTACCTTTAGCGCCAAGGTTTACTCCTGCAAGGCTGGCTAGCCCACCAAACTGCGAGGCTAAAGCACTTAAACCGCCACCCTGTTCCTCTGACGCTGGAGCAAGCAGGGCTTCGGATTTATAGATATTGGGTAAATAGAGCGCTAGGCCAACAGAGGTAATGGCAAATATCATAGTGATGGCGATTATGGTCCATTTGCCTTGCCAGATAACGGCAAAAAGCTCTCGAAGATCAATTTCGTCGTCTTGCACTTGAGGAAATCTTGCGTCGGATTGGTATGTGTTTGGATTTTGAGTAATTTGTGTGTTCATTGGTTCTTCAGATTCTAGTATGTGGCAAAAGCGCTACGCCTCTATAAAAGCAAAAGCTAAAAGTAGGAGCTTGCTACCCTCTCCTAAAGCGCTACTCATCTATAACAAGCAACGCCCTAGAGGTTAAAAGCCGCCAAGGCCTCTATATACCCGATATTGCGGATACTGCTACCGCGGTGTTGTAGATAATGCCTGTTACTTGCGACCAAAGTGTTAAGTTATCTTTGTATTCTGTATCTAATGGTACAACTATGGTGTCACCTGGCTCCATCGAGCTGCCACCAGTAAACCACATTGAAGATTCTGGTACTTGAACAGAGCCATCAGCTTTTAATATGTAAGTACGCGATTCATCAGCACGTTTACGTGGGCCTCCGGATAAGGCTAAATACTGCTCAAAGGTTAAACCGGATTTAAAGCGATGAGTACTTGGATGCTGTACTTGGCCCATTACTGATACGGTTTGATTAGTTGCAGGTATATAAAGCGCATCTGCATCTTCAAGCATTAGATCGGCACTGTCGATACCTAATTCAATCGCATTGATATCGACAACCAAACGACCAACCGTTTTCACGTTTTCCAACTGATTTAACATCATTTGTGCATCGTTATAACCAATGGTAGGCGTATCTTTTGTCAGCGCTTTAGCAGCGATCTCACGGCGCAATTCATCAGCAAGTTTTGAAAGCTCCTGCTGCTCTTTTTCTTGAATCGATTTACGTAAAAAGACAGCACTGCGCGGTGATGCATCACTAGTTAACCCGCCAGCACGAGCAAGCACTTGCTTTAAGGTTTCGCCGCGCTGAATACTATACGTTCCAGGGAATTTAACTTCACCTTTAATGGTAACCCAGCGGGTTTCTTGCCAATCTGGCAGTGTACGTACCGTCAAAATGTCACGACTTTGCAGTTTGATATTTGCAGCCGGATCATTTTGCATAACACGGTCTAAGCTAAGTTGCACATGCTCTACGGTGACACCATTTTGTTCAGACACCTGTTGACGAGTCAGCTCTGCAGATAAGGTATATGCACCTTCTTCTAGCCCGCCGGCAGCGATGAGTAGCTCTTTAACATCCGCATTAACTGTTATTGGATACTGACCAGGGAAGCGCACATTACCATTGATGTTGACTAGTTTTGCAGCATCACCAAAACGGCTTTGTTCTCTTAACTTTTTAATAACGGGCTTAAGTAACTCTTCACGGTCAGCATAGTCAAATACAATGACAGAATCACGAGGATTAAGTTTAAGGTTATAATGTGATTTTGGCTCACCGATAGCTCGACCAAGATTAATACGCTCGACCTCAATATCACCACGTTGGTTGATTTCTCGAACGAGTAGACTGTAATCCAAATCTGCTGAAATGGTTAGATCGCCCCAAATAGAAGGCAGTAAATCGGCTACAGTTAAACCATTTGTCCATTGATACTTACCAGGACGTATCACTGCACCAGAGACAGTAATCGCATTATCAATTCGGCTTGATGCTGAACGCACATTAAGTAAATCGCCGTTTTTAGCTAGCGTACTGAGGCCAGAATTTTCAGTTAAGTCTACCGTGACAACGGTTTTGACTGCATTACGACTATAACGCTCAATAGTGCTCGCTTTAGGATAAGCACCAGGGTTTAACCCGCTAGCCATATTAATTACATCGGCCATGGTTTCGCTATTTTTAAGCTCGTAAATCGCAGGACGACGCACTTCACCAATTACGCTGACGGTACCACCTGTAGATGGAACAAATACCACATCACCGGATTGCAAACGCATATCCCCTGAAGCGTCACCACGAAGCAATAAATCATACAAGTCTAAACGACCAATGGTTTTTCCAGAGCGTTTTAATTGAATATCACGCAAACTGCCAATTTCGTTCACCCCACCCGAGATAAATAGAGCTTGTGTAATAGTCGATAAACTTGACACTGTGTAGGAACCTGGCTTGTAAGCGTCGCCAGCGACAAAAATCCGAATTGAGCGTAATTCACCCATTGTAATGTTGGACTCAATGCCAATCATGCTTTGGCTGATTTTTTGCTGTAATAGCTCGCGAGTTTCTGCAAATGTTAGCCCTACTAACGAAATCGGGCCTAAATTAGGAAATTGCACTGCGCCGTCGCGGCCTACAGTCAATGTGAATTGATTATTTTCTTTACCGAAAAATTGCACATTTAAAGTATCACCTGGGCCCATCATATATTCAGCAGGCACTGGTACATCTGAAACAGGTGCAAACGTACTTGGTGAACCAGCAAAGAGCTCATAACCAAAACGTTTTAGTTGGTCTTCTTTTTTGCTTTCAATCGCCTCAACCTTTGCCTCAGATTTAGTCGCTTGGTTAAGTTTATCATCCTCAGATTGATCAACGACTTTATTACCATTTTCTGTTCGTGGCGTAACCACTGTAGGGCTATCAACAACAGTAGCAGTTGCTGAGGCGCCCGTGATCATTGACGGATCAATGCCATACTGGCGAGCTAAACGTTCTTGTTCCGACTTAGGGAGTTGTTTGAATTGCTCTATCATTTGCGGAGAAGGAGTAAGCGCTTGCGCTTGAGTGCACATTAACAGCGTGGCACTGACACCTAGTATGATGAATTTTTTGACTTGTTGTAACACCAGATATCTCCGTTGGTAAAAGACAGACCACAACTGCGCTCTAAGATATGAACAAGCAGTAGAAACACAAAGTTAATATTAATTAGTTAATAAGAAAATGTTAAAGCTACGCACAATTTCGATAGATTATAGGGATAACTTACCAGTAACTATCGGCACAAACTAAAACGCAATACAAAATCAAACAATAAGGCTCAGTTTAGGACACCCGGAAGCATTTAGACACGCTACCGCCCATGGATTGCGGTCTCCAAAGTCCCCATTCGCGGCGCGAACACTCAAATTTTTCTAAAAACATAAACAAGATCAAATAGCAACCTTGTTCATTTTACTATTTAGCAACACCGCACCGGTGTGTTTAGAACAAATTTTAAAACAAAGTTGTTTGTAACTCGGCCTGATTGTCAAAATAGAAGCAAATTAACTACAGCTCTGCAACCCATCATCAACAAGGAGAAGGCTTTAGCTACTATAACCTAACAACTGAATCCACTGGAACAGCAACCACTTGGCTCTGCCCCATAATATTAAACAAAACATGACAGCGCTTGTTTGGACATTTCTCTTGAAAAATGCCTTCTAAATCAACAAAAGGGCCGTCTTTAAAGCGAATTTTTTCCCCAGTTTTTAGCTCTAGTTCAGTGTCTAAAACTGCTTGGGAAGGCGTTAATTCTTTCATGCGAATGGCGTGGATAATACGATCGTCGATAGGCGTCATTTTTTCCTGACAGTTGACGATACGGCTCACACCACGGGTAGAGTTGACCTGCTTAACACTGGTTTGGCTTGGGTCGAAATTGATGAACAGATAATTCGGAAATAAAGGTACGCGACAGATCCGCTTTTGTCCGCGTTGAGATTTTTCTTCAGAAACCATTGGTAAGTATGTCTCTAAATTTTGAAGCGCTAAGTTCTGTTGAGCCCTCGCTTCACTTCGAGGTTTACAATACAAAAGGTACCATGCCTTCATCTACTAATCTCACTACCCTATGTTAAGTGACGTCCATTCACGGCTCGCAATCATAGCAAAGTTGTGAATAGGGATGGAAGTAGTTTTTTGGCGCAAAAGGATTGCCGCTCGGTATATGAACAGTGGCTGCATATATTAGTAAAATCAGCATTAATCGGTGTTTGCGCTAAGTTGCAGATAATCTCACCAGTTAGCAAGCCAAAATTGACTTTAGTTACTTTTAAAGGGTATATAAGGTGGGATTTTAGCGAAATTATTCAATTTCGCGCGCAAAATATAACTTTTATTATAAAAACGTAACAATAACTCATACGTAAGCCGCGGTAATTCAACAAGTTACTCTAGTCCTTCGGCTTGAGTCATCCAATGAATTCATAGCGGATAAATGAGAAGAGCGATAACCATTTTTCTGTGGTGACATCATCCTGTTTCAGGGGCGCCACAGGCAATCACGAGCTTAAGGTGGAAACTTCATGAGCGTAGCAAAACCACAAGGGACGATGCTTGGTCATCCCAAGGGCCTATTCCTACTATTTACAACAGAACTTTGGGAACGTTTTAGTTATTACGCAATGCGCGCCATTTTGGTGCTGTATTTAGTTGATAAAGTTCAGAGCGAAGGGGGACACGGTTTAGGTTGGACCCAAGCTGATGCCATTTCACTCTATGGAACATTCACGGGTCTTGTTTACTTAACGCCGCTACTCGGTGGTTGGTTAGCAGATACCTTCTTAGGCCAACGCCGCGCCATTATGATTGGCGGTACCTTAATGGCCGCAGGTCAATTTATTCTAGGTACACCGCACGCTTGGGTTCCAGGTATGGAAACCGAAGTATTCTATGTCGGTTTAGGCACCTTAATTTTAGGTAACGGTCTATTCAAGCCTAATATCTCTACCATGGTGGGCGATCTGTACGAAGAAGGCGATCACCGCCGCGACGGTGCGTTCACCATTTTCTATATGGGCATCAACGTCGGTGCTTTCCTATCGGGTATTATCGTAGGTTCTGTGGTTGCCGCTTATGATGGTAACTTCCAAGCCGGCTTTATCTGTGCCGGTATTGGTATGATCCTGTCATTAATCATCCAGCTTCTATTTGCCCAAAAATTACTTGGTGATATCGGTAGAACCCCAGCGGCTAAGCTTGAAAAGCAAAAAGCGGCAGAAAAAGGTGAAGTTCGCAAAGAGCCTCTCACCAAAGTTGAGCGTGACCGCATTAAAGTCATCATGGTGATGGGTTTATTTACCATCATCTTCTGGGCGGGTTTCGAGCAGGCTGGCGGCCTAATGAACCTGTTCACTAACGATTTTACCGACCGTATGATAGGCACTTGGGAAGTTCCTACCACTTGGTTCCAATCCTTAAACGCGATGTTTATCGTAATTTTTGCCCCTGTTGTTGCCTCGATTTGGGTACGTTTAGGTAAGAATGAACCTAACTCGCCAGTTAAGTTTGCTTTAGGCTTAGTGCTGTTAGCCGTTGGCTTCTTATTCATGATCGGCGCCGTTGTCGAAATGGGCGGCGATGCCTCCGCAAAATCGAGCATGTGGTGGTTAGTCGGTGCTTATTTCTTCCATACCATGGGTGAACTTTGCTTATCACCTATTGGTTTGTCGATGGTGACTAAGTTAGCCCCACTACGTATCGCCTCGTTAATGATGGGAGCTTGGTTCCTGTTCGTTGCAGCAGCAAACAAAATTGGTGGTGTTGTGGGTTCGTTTATCGGCCACGGCGGCGAAAAAGAAGAACAGCTCGCCAATGCAATGGCGATTTTCTCGGGTATTGCGATTACCGCAGCTCTTTCTGGCGTGATCTTATACTTTATGGCTGACAAGTTAGTCGACTGGATGCATGGCGCAGAAAGCAAGCATCACAACGAAGCCGAAGCATTAGAAGATGAAATTGCCGTAACCGGTGAACACGAAGCAATTAAACGTTAATTTGCTTTAAATTGAGTCAATAAAAAACGCTGCCATGGCAGCGTTTTTTATTTGTAGCTAAATGATTAAGTTAAGCCTCGAGCCAATTCCTGATTACATTTTAGATTAACAGTCGATTTTAAATCATCATAAACAGTCACATTCGTTATCATAGATACGCACAAAGTCACTGTAGTGGCGTAGTGAATTGACGACCTTTATAGGCTCAATTGCATAAAGCCCCCCGCGGGCAACTGCGGATCATAAACAAGGCCTTTGAACTGGTTTTCTAATAGCTGCTGCTTATGCTCAGGCTCGCTGGTCGCAATACAGAGTTGCTCCTGCGGCAGTATGGTCCGAAACTGAATGCTCGGCTTACCCCAATCTAACATGCCCAACTGTAAACTCTCTGAAAGCGCTAATGGGCTCAAGCCTTCATCATTACGCAAATAGCATCTCAGCCCCTTACCAGCTTGGGCAATCGCAGCGCGATAACGCGTTAATTCGATAGCAACATAAATAATATCGACCGTGATATCGAGACCTGATTTAACTAATCGCTCATTCAAATAACTCAACATATTAAATGGCTCGATTATGGTTTTACTCTGACCACTACGGTAATTCTTAAGCTTTTGATTAACGAAGCTGCGTAGCAACACACACGCGAAAGCTGCTCGATTATCTTCCGGGTATAGGTGAGCCATATACATGATCAAATGATCGCTACCCACCATGGTAGAATCGATAAAGTAGCTGCTGATATCACTACTCTTAAACAGACTGTAATCTACTTTGGCCGTGGGATAGCTAATGTTAGAAGCAGGGAATAGTTGTTGCTGAACTTGCTTTGCCGCCTCAACACTTTGTTCTAACAGAACCAAATTATCCTTGAGCTCTTGATTAGACAAAGCATCAAACTCGGCTTGAGTCACATCATCGGATTGGTGTCTTTGCAATCCCTGTTTGATCGCTTGCTCAATAATAAATAAATCGGGAACGGGTTTAACGAGATAATCGCAAGCACCAACGCGCAGGGCTTCAACCACATCCGCCATCACGTTATTGCCGGAGACCACAATAGAAGGCACCAATGGTTCTAATTTACTCATTTCCTTGAGCATATCGAGACCACCGAGTTTAGGCATGCTGAGATCGGCAAGTACAATATCGAAGCGCTGTTGCTTAAAAATAGACAGTCCCTGCTCGCCATCACAGGCTTGCACGACTTCGGCACCGCGGCCACTTAAAAATGTGGCGACGATCTGCCTAAAGACAGGGTCATCTTCGACCCATAGAATGGATACATCACTTAACGCCATAAAGATTCCCGAATAACATTCATTGCGATAGCAATAACTCAATCATGACATCGGAAGAATCATTCAATACGGCAAGGGCTTGGCTGCAAAAACGATTTACAGCCAAGTACAGCGCATAAGCTTACTCAAGTTCCTGCATGTACTGATCGAGCAACTCATCATCTTCTTGTTTTTGAGGAACATTGCCATCATAGACTTTATAGTCCATGTGTTGTAAATACGCATCTTTCACAAAGGTATAAGGGTCGAGCGCATTATCAACAAGCCTTTCTTGGTCAATCGCTGACGCTCTCGCATGAAGACTCTTAAGTCCCCATTTAACAATGGATTGCCACACTGTTAGCTCAGATAGTGGAAAGTATAGACCATCAACCCAATCTGATGCGAGTTCTCGCACCACATAGGGGCCGGCAAAGGGGGCCATAAAATATGGTCCATTTGGCACGCCGTAGTAGCCTAACACTTCGTTAAATTCATCTTGCTTACGTGGCATCCCCATCATATCGGCCACATCAAATACCCCGAGCAAACCGATTGTGGTGTTAACCGTAAAACGGCCGCCCGCATTAGCCGCCCAGCCCCATTTTCCCTGTAAGGCGTTGTTAACTAGGCTGCTCGGTTCTTCCAAATTCTGCACGAAGTTGTTTATCCCTGTTTTCGCAGGCAATGGTAGATAATCGTTGTATCCATGTGCGACGGGGCGATAAATATACCGGTCTAAATACAGATAGTTGAAATCCCACATTGCACGGTTAAATCCCTCAAAGGGATCACGCGGATCATCGTAAGTAATCTTAACCGCTGAAGCCGTATCCTTTGGAGTAGTCTCAGGTACAGTCGCCTCTGCCCCATACACCTTAGGCAGTAATGCAAATCCTAAAAGTACCCCTAGCCATTTCAACTTCATATTGCTCTCTTAAATAAATGTACTGCTTAGATATCGAGTTTTGCTAAAGTGACCAAGGACAAGTGACGATAAAAGATTATTCACCTGAGTGGCATACTCTAGTATGACAGAGAAACTGTCGTTGTTTTTACAAAGCGCATAAGCATACTTGGCAAAACATTTTGGTCAATTGTTAATTTTTCAAAATAGCGTGCCGTTAGATACACCAACAAGGGCCTCACATGGAGTCGATTCCACTTATTAACACCGCCAATGCGCAATTAATCACTTCAGGGACATCAAACGATGCCACCAGCGCAACCCCGCGGCCAATTCCTGCTGAGGTACAGGTTTCTCCCGAAGGCGATAGTATTATTCTAAACGGTACAGAATATAATTTAAAGCTTGTTAATGCACAGCAAAGACAAGCCTTGATTGTGGCAAGTAGCTTTTTAGTGAATCCAATCCCCACAGAGTCCAG
Organism: Shewanella mangrovisoli; assembly: GCF_019457635.1. Taxonomy (NCBI): domain Bacteria; kingdom Pseudomonadati; phylum Pseudomonadota; class Gammaproteobacteria; order Alteromonadales; family Shewanellaceae; genus Shewanella; species Shewanella mangrovisoli. The sequence goes on along the minus strand of NZ_CP080412.1, from coordinate 1,582,107 downwards.
CCAAACTGCCACCCTATCCAATGCACAACTTGTCACCTTAGGGGCGGTACTGACACTCAAATTACCCGATGCCATTGCTCAACTTGCGCAGCAAAATGGTATTTCCTTGGATAAACTCTATACCCTAGCGGCACGGCCACAGGGATATCCGCTGCCCAATGTCACTGTTACAACAAAAGAATTTCAATTTGCGAACGGAACTGTGGTACTACAGGATCCAGGCACTCGACTCAGCACTGGAGAATATCAAGCCAAGATTAGTCTTGCTCAAGGAAGGCCTATTTTAGTCCTGACCCCCATACTGAGCAAACTCGAAATCCAAATTGGCGCACCAATAAATGAAACTCAACTTCCCATAATTGATAAACAAGCCGCCAATGTGGTGGTAGCTAAAACTGAGCCTGCTCAGATAATTGCGACATTTTTACGCAAATTAGAGACTCTCACGCCACAAACCGACACGTTAGGCACAACTAAACCTGCGGTTTCGGGACAAGCCACTTCAGAGCCCAAAGTGGCTCCTGCGGCCCCACAAGCTGTCGTCAGCGATATTACAGCCAACAAGACAACTACGCCTGTTTCAACTTCTGCCATTAGTCTACAAGCCAATACTGAACCTAAGCTGACTGTTGTAAATCAAAAGTTAAATCCAGAAACTCAATCCCAAGGTACGGCTCAAACTCAGCAAAAATCAGCATCTTTTGAGGTAAAACTTGCTGAGGCAAAAAATACTGCCTTCAATCCCCAGCCAAATAATTCTGAGAGTATCCGTAACACGTCACCAACACCGATATCGATAAATCCAATAAAGTTGGAATCGGCTGCGGCCACTTTGACTACATCAACCTTGACCGAGAATGAACTGCCCTTAAATCTTAAACCTCAGGCGGTAGAGGCACTGTTAGCTGAAAAGAGCAATAAAACCAGCGAGACAACACTCAGCGTCAATGAAGTGCTACAAAAGGCCTTTACTAAGGCTGGCGCGCTACCGTTAGAGCAAATGCTAACGCGTGGGGGAGCCAATCTTGCGGCCGAGCTATTAAAGCATTTACCACATTTGGGCCCACCAACATTAGGTCAGTTAAGCGATCCCGGGGAGTTAAAAGACGCTATGTTTGGGCTTTCAGCCTTAAATCTTGCAACGCCACAACTTAATCAAGCTGCGGTGTTTATGAACGCCAGCGCGATCACCTCATTATTTCAATTACTATTGGGGTTTAGGGCTAATAACGCCAACACTACCGTTAGCCAGAAACTGGAGGATTATTTAGAGCAATTACAGGCGAAAACGGGATTATCGACCAATCAGCTTGGACAATTGAGTAAAGCCGGAGGGCTGGAAAGCATGGGACAACTGGCCTCAAGCTTACACCTCTATCAGCAGGCAAGCGGCGAAAACAACGGCAATCTAGTATGGTTTTTTGCCCTACCCTATGGGATAAATCAACGGCATGAACAGCTCGAAGGTAAATTTGAACGAGATGCCAATGACGACGAACAGCAAAAGCACAAAGGTTGGCATCTGCAATTGAAGTTTAATCTTGCACAGGGGCCGCTGCTGATTTCGGCACGCTTCCATCAGCAAGTGTTAGATATTCAATTTAAAGGCAATAGTCAGCAACTGCTCAATCGCGTCGATAATTTTTTAGCCCCATTGGGTCAAAAATTATCCCAGTTAGGTTTTACGCCGGGGGAGCTTTCCACCCAAATCGCCCAAGTTCCTGCGACACTGCTCCCGGGTGACCATTTTTTAGTGAAAACACGTGCCTAAAATCGAGAACGAATGATGAATGAAGAACCCAAAACCCAGCAAGCCGTCGCCTTAAGTTACGATGGAAAACATGCTCCTAAAGTCGTGGCATCAGGGGAAGGATTAGTTGCGGATGAGATTATTGCACTTGCCAAAGCGTCAGGCGTTTTCATTCATCAAGATCCTCACCTGAGCAATTTTTTAAGATTACTCGAATTAGGCGAGGAAATACCGAAAGAGCTTTATCTGCTGATCGCAGAACTGATTGCGTTTGTGTACATGTTGGATGGCAAATTTCCTGAGCAGTGGAATAACATGCACAAGAAAATTGTAGAGAAAGCCTAAAAATATGAACGATGCAACTTTATCAGCCTATTTTCGATGAAGGCGAATTAACAGCTCAGCCTCAGCTTTAGGTAACTCACACTCTTTAATCAGTTCGTCCACGCCCGCCCCTAATGCGACCATTTTCATCGCTCGGGTATAGAGTTTGGCTTGAGGATCCTGCTGCGTCGACTCTTCGATACGCTCGGATTGTTGATGTAAGCGCTTCTCAAGCTCGATAACACGTCGTCCCATGCCGATAGTGCCACTGCGAAGCTCCTGTAACTCCCGTTTAAAGGACTCACGTTGGCGATCGCCTTCTTTGACCAGTACGGTTAACGCTTCAACTTTACTGCGCAACTTACTCAATTGTTTTTGGAGATAAAGGACTAACCCTAAACACGCAATCACATAAACTAAGGCTGCGATTAAAAATTCATCGCCCATTAATCATCCTTACGCATCACAATAAACTGAAATCAACAATACAACAGGCTCACCAAACGGCAATCGGAAAGATTAAACAATGGCGAAATGAACCGTTTGTATCGTGGAAAGCAAGGACGACAGATTAACTCATCTGTCGTCTCATCATGGAAGCTTAGAGCTGATTTAACTCAGCCCATTCTTCATCGGATAATAACTTGTCTAAGTCGACAAGGATCAGTAGCTCGTTATCGCGATTGCTCACGCCTTGGATAAACTTGGCGCTTTCTTCTGTACCGACATTCGGCGCATTATCAATTTCAGAACGGCGCAAATAAACCACTTCGGCCACACTATCCACCAAAATACCGATAACTTGTTTTTCAGCTTCGATAATCACGATACGAGTCGAATCATCCACTTCCGCCGATTGCAGGCCAAAACGTGAGCGAGTATCAATAACGGTCACCACATTGCCGCGCAGGTTAATGATCCCTAATACGTAATGGGGTGCGCCAGGCACAGGGGCAATCTCGGTGTAACGCAACACCTCTTGCACCTGCATCACATTGATACCGTAAGTTTCGTTGTCTAACTTAAAGGTAACCCATTGCAATACTGCATCATCTTTACTTGCAGCCACGGCCGCGACATTTCTTGTATCTTTCATGTTTACCTCAACCAATGGAGTCCTGACAGCCTAAACCCGCATCAAGCATTTCAACTAAGGCTTGTACGTGCAAAATGCCACACATTTGTTCTTTCACTACACCAGCTAACCAAGGACGTTTCCCCGCTTTGCTGCGCCAGTTTACTTGCGATTTATTAATTTTTACTGCATTAACGAGGGACTCACAAGCTAATCCCCAATTACTGCCTTCTAATAGTACAAGATATTGATAATTTACCGATTGCGCCAGTTTATCCGTGTATTTTTCTGGCATCACCCATGCACAGGTATCAACCAGATTTAACTGCTCTTCCCTGTGGGTTTGCACCCCTAAAAACCAAGATGGGCGACCGATAATATGATTAATCCGCTCAACCTTAACGATCCCACCAAGACTCACTAAAGGCACGGCTAAGGTTAACCCTGCTACCTTAAAGAATAGTACTTGAAACTCATCATCGAGTACTTCTTGCAGGTCTTTTGTGATACTTGGAGGGGCAAACCCCACCTGAGTCTCGGGAGTTGTCTCAATGCTTATCTCGTCATCCACGACAGTGGATGGCTGCTCAAGTGTTAGGCTAGCATCGCTTGCGAGTGCTGAAGAGATACTCTCTTGGATCTCCTCCGCTACCTTATCAGTATCAGGCACAGCTTCGCTCAACACTTCCGCGGGCTTCTCCTCAATCACCACCGTTTTTAATACCGGCGCGAGGAGTTTCTCCAAAGCCTGCTTATTAACTAACGGAGCAGGCTCATCAAGATGAGGCATATTGCTGGCAGACTTTGCCTTCTGTGGCTGCACTTCGGCGGCAATAGTCACGCTCGCATGCACTTTAGCCTGGCTGTGCTCGGCTAAAATAGCGTCATCGAGTAATTGCGCTTCATTTTTTTTGCCAGCCAGCGGCGTCGCAACCTCATGTTGAGGCGCATTCGGGGAAGCCACAGCTTTGCAGTCTTCTTCATGCAGCAATAATTCAAAAAAATCAAAAACAGTTTCATCAACCGATTTTGACATGGCCAAACTCCCCAGCTAAAAGAAAATCTAATAATCGCTCGTAAGCTTTCACGCCACGACTGCCGCTTGCATAATGGGAAGCGGGTAAATGTGCCAAACTGGCGTCTCTAAACTTAGTATCTACGGGGATAACATCTCGCCAAAGGCTGTCGCCATATTGTTCACTCAGCACCTGCAAGGCTGCAGGTGATGCCTTAGTACGTTTATCGTACATAGTGGGTACGACGGTATAGCTATAACGGGTTTTCTTTGACCGCCCCATGATTTCCATGGTTTTTACCATACGTTCGAGCCCTTTGATGGCTAGAAATTCGGTTTGCACAGGGATCACTATGTGTTGACTGGCCGCCAGCGCGTTTACCATCAACACCCCTAACACGGGAGGACAGTCCACAATCGCCACATCGTAATCATCGGCAACCAGAGCCAATAAATTACGCAGCACCAACCCCATACCCTCTTGATGTCCTAGCGCTCGGTCTAACGTGGCTAACGCCATCGTAGCAGGCAGTAAATCTAAGCCATCGACTAAGGTGGGTACTATGTGGGATTTCACTAAATCAGTCGTCAAACTCTTATGCGCCACAAACACGTCAAATAGCGAACCGGGAACCTCTTCGGAGTCAATGCCAAGGTAATAACCAAGCGATGCGTGGGGATCGGTGTCAATCATCAGTACACGCTTACCCCGTTTAGCGAGCGCACCCGCCAAACTGGCTACTGAAGTGGTTTTTCCAACCCCACCTTTTTGATTCGCAATGGTCCAGACTTTCAAAGAACTGACCTCTTTAATATTGATTCTCGGCTATTCATCACGCCCGTTTGAGCAACGACAAGCACTACTCGCCTTCCCTTGTGGTCACTCTTATGCCGCCGTTAGGCAAACTAATGACTTTCACCCCATCGGCGTTTTCCGAAATCACCACAGGGACATTACTCGACTGAGATTGCGCTTGTGTGGATGAAACCGATGAGGCTTCTGTACGCAATGACTCAGGTACGGGATCGACAGCAGTTTGCTTCTGCGACGGTTTATCTTCAATCGGCTTCTCAAGCGTCGACGGAATTTTTGCATCGGATGCCGAGAACGCCTCTGGACCTAGGGTCACCGCCTTTTGCTCTCCCGGTGAAGCCAACTTTAGCATCGCTTTAGTTTGATCCGGATGGGAAGCGAGCCAAGATGCAATCGCCTGCGCCTGTTCATCCGGCACCATGAGCAAAATCTGTGTAGACTCCAATCGCTTTACATCATCGCGTAATGCAATGATTTTTCGATGATAGTCCAGACTTAATGCGGCTAAGCACAATATGGCGATTGCCATTAACACTATGATAAGCAAAATATTTGTGCTTATCTGTGTTTTCGACTTAGCCACGCGCAGACTCTTTTAAAATCGACTCCGCCATGTTATCCAGAGAAATGGACTGAGTAGCGATACCCGCACTGGCCACCGCCTGCGGCATACCATAGACCACGCAGCTCGCCTCATCCTGTGCCCAAATGGTCGCGCCCGCCGATTTCAACATACGTGCGCCTTCGCGGCCATCGGCTCCCATTCCCGTTAGCACGACCGCCAGCACATCACCGCCATAGGCTTTAGATGCTGAGGCAAAGGTAATGTCGACGCAGGGTTTGTAGTTCATCTCCGCGCTGCCAGCCAAAACTTTGACACGGCCAGTAACACCAGCGCGCTCAACCATCATTTGCATCCCACCTGGTGCAAGGTAAGCGCAACCGGGACGCAATACGTCACCGTTAGCCGCTTCTTTCACTTCAATCTTACACAAACCGTTTAAACGGTTCGCAAAGGCGGGCGTAAAGGCCGCAGGCATATGCTGGATAAGCAAAATAGGATGCGGATAATTTGCTGGGAACTGAGTCAGAATCTTCTGCAAGGCGACAGGACCGCCCGTCGATGTGCCAATCAGCAATAATTTATATTGCTTACCACTTGGACGAATCGAGGTCGCAGGTGAAGAACGCACAGGCGCTGGCGCAGATTGCGCATGGGTCGATGTACCACCTAATACTGAACTCGCGCTCTGGCGAGGTGGCGGCGTAGGTGTCGTTGGACGCACCACAGGGCGGAAAATCCGGCGGCGACCTAGAGCTTTTACTCTTTGCTGCAATAATAGAATTGCGTCATCTTTATTGGTCGCAATATCTTCAAAGCGCTTAGGTAAGAAATCGAGCGCCCCCGCATCGAGGGCATCTAACGTGGCTTTAGCGCCATCATGGGTCAATGAAGAAAACATCAAAATCGGTGTTGGACATTTCGCCATGATCTCACGAACGGCAGTAATTCCGTCCATAACTGGCATTTCAATATCCATTGTAATGACTTGAGGATTAAGCTCGGCAGCCATCTTCACCGCTTCGGCCCCGTTAGAGGCCGTCGCGATCACTTCCAGTTCAGGATCTTGATTGACTATTTCACTAACACGTCGTCTAAAAAAACTTGAGTCATCAACGACTAATACTTTAATGGCCATTCCATTCCTTATTGGAAACTAACTTTTATTCTTCGCATAATGCTTTAATAATCCAGGGACATCCAAGATTAAGGCGATGCCACCGTCGGATGTGATTGTCGCCCCCGCCATACCCGGCGTGCCATGCAACAATGCTCCCAAGGGTTTAATCACCACTTCTTCTTGTCCAATTAAAGCATCGACAACAAAACCAATTTGCATCATGCCCAACTGTACAATCACCACATGGCCGTGTTTCTTATCACCATGTTTAAAGCTGGTTCGATTGCGATGTAACCACTGCTCCAGATAGAAAAGCGGTACGGCCTTGTTGCGGACAATCACAGTCAGTTGTCCATCGACAATATTGGTCTTGGTGAGATCGAGATGGAAAATCTCATTCACGCTGGATAAAGGCAACGCAAACACTTGCTTGGCAACGTCCACCATTAAGGTAGGCATAATCGCCAAGGTCAGCGGCACTTTAATCTCAAGTATGGTGCCCTTGCCTTTCATCGAGTCGATATGCACGGTTCCGTTAAGTTGGGTAATACGGGTTTTCACCACGTCCATTCCCACACCACGGCCGGAAATATCTGAAATCTCCACTTTAGTCGAGAAGCCAGGCGCAAAAATCAGGTTATAAGCTTCACTGTCAGTCATCCGCGCCGCGGTATCCTCATCGAGTACCCCACGCTTGATGGCAATTTGCTTTAACTTTTCAGGATCCATACCTGCGCCATCGTCTTCGATTTTCAGCAGGATATGATCACCCTCTTGGCTTGCAGACAGTGTGATGGTACCCGTTCTTGGTTTGCCGCTGGCCTCACGGTCATTAGGCATTTCAATGCCATGATCTACCGAGTTACGCACTAAGTGCACTAACGGGTCAGCAAGCGCCTCAACTAAGTTTTTATCTAGATCGGTCTCTTCGCCCACGAGGACTAAATCGATTTCTTTATTCAGGGTACGGGCTAAGTCGCGTACAACCCGAGGGAAGCGACCAAAGACTTTCTTGATGGGTTGCATGCGGGTTTTCATCACCGCGCCCTGCAAATCCGCTGTCACTAAATCTAAATTCGCCAGCGCCTTAGACATTTCCTCGTCATCACGACTAATGCCTAAACTCAATAAGCGGTTACGCACTAACACTAACTCGCCGACCATGTTCATGATTTGGTCGAGTCTGGCGGTATCGACGCGAACGGTCGTCTCGCCCTGAGGTACGTTGGCAGACGCTGCAGCGGCCGCTTTAGCAGGGGCTTTTTCAGCAACCGCAACATCAGTTTTGGCTTTTACCGCTGGAGGTGTTGCTGGTGCAGCAACACTGGCCTTGGGAGCGGTAGGCGTTGAAGGCGCAGCGGCACTTGGAGGTGCTTTCACTGGCTCGGCTTTCGCTGTCACTTTTGCAGGAGCACCGCCTTTACCGTGTAACTCATCGAGGAGACGCTCGAACTCATCTTCGGTGATTTCGTCCGAATCAACAGCGGGAGCGGTAGGCGTTGGTGCAGCAACAACAGTTTCTGCTTTTGGCTTAGCAGCTTCTTCCACTTTACCTTTAAACTTGCCAGAACCGTGCAGCTCATCGAGCAGAGCTTCAAACTCATCATCGGTAATATCATCGCTAGCGCTTGCGGATGTCGCTTGAGGCTTACTGACATTTTGCACAGCAGGTGCAGCATCAGCTTGAGGCGCAGAGACGCCAGGACCTTTTCCGGCGCCGTGCAACGCATCGAGTAAGGCTTCAAACTCTGCTTCATCGATTTCATCGATACTGGAATCTGAAAGCTCTGATTTATCGACTGGCATTTCAACGGCGGCGACTTCAACCACTGTTTCTATAACAGGTTCGGGTTCGGGTTCTGGCAATGGTTCGACTTCGGCACTACTTTGACCGGATTCGGAAGGAAGCGGTTCACCGGAGCTGAGCATTTTCAATTTAGCCAATAATGCAGGATCTGCTGGGTCTTGTTGCTCGCCTTGTTGGGTTTGAGCAAACATAGTGTTAATCGCATCGACAGCCTGAAGAATGATGTCCATTAACTCGGCGGATACACTACGCTTGCCTGTGCGTAATAAATCGAAGGTGTTTTCTGCTTCGTGACAAACATCCACCATGGGAGTGAGACTAAGGAAACCCGCACCGCCCTTTACAGTATGAAACCCCCTGAAAATGGCATTTAGCAAGTTAGTATCATCAGGATTGTTTTCAAGCGCGACCAGCTGCTCTTGCAGCAACTCAAGGATTTCGCCCGCTTCAATCAAAAAGTCCTGGAGTATCTCTTCATCTACATCAAAGGCCATCAAATTGACTCCCAGTTAGAAACCCAGACTCGATAGCAGATCATCGACTTCATCTTGACCAGTAACGACGTCTTGACGAAGCTCGGCATTCATTATCGGTCCTTCAGCTTCAATATTATTTTTCTGAGTAATCTGACTCTCAATCACGGGTTGCTCACCAAATACTGTCAGCATAGACACCAGATTACTTTCAACTTCCATCACTAGATCGATCACCCGACGGATCATTTGTCCAGTCAGGTCCTGAAAATCCTGCGCCATCAAAATCTGGTTGAGCAATTCGCGTAAGCGATTGGAATCCAATTCGCTACGTGACATCAAATGCTGCACATTGTGGCAAAGCGCTTTAAAATCGCTCAAGGCGATTTCACGACGCATTAATTTGTCCCAAGATGGCATCACCTGCTGGATATTCGCAGTTAATGCATTGGCTAATGGCAAGCACTCCTCCACCGCATCCATGGTTTTATTCGCTGCCTGCTCAGTCATGTCAATGACATAACTTAACCTTTCCTTAGCGTCGGGGATTTCTGTATTAGCTAGTTCAACCAGACGATTATCGACTTGGAAATCCATCAATGCGCTGTGAAGCTGTCTGGTTAGTTTACCAACTTCATCAAAGAGCTCCCTTTGGAGTGGAGCCGCGAGTTCCCTAAATAAATCATCTGCTTGAGTTTGATCATTCGCGCTTAATAGTTCAACTAAACGCTGAGCCTTCTCAAGCGTAATGAGCCCTGATGTTTGTGACTTCATAGCTCATCCTTGCTTAAGCGAGTCGTTCGAATATTTTATCTAACTTCTCTTTAAGTGTTGCTGCGGTAAAAGGTTTAACCACATAACCATTCACGCCAGCTTGTGCGGCAGCGATGATTTGTTCACGTTTTGCTTCTGCGGTAACCATTAATACGGGTAAATGCTTTAGAGAATCATCAGCACGGATGGCCTTCAGCAAGTCAATCCCTTGCATACCAGGCATGTTCCAATCTGTGACGACAAAATCAAAGTCGCCCTTTTGCAGCATGGGCAGCGCGGTTGAGCCGTCGTCTGCTTCTTGGGTATTATTAAAGCCCAAGTCTCGCAACAAGTTCTTGATGATACGTCTCATTGTCGAAAAGTCATCAACGATGAGAATCTTCATATTCTTGTCCAAGGTTTCCTCCGGTGAGCCGACATTCTGTGCTCAATCAATAATTATACTTATGTCCAATGCTTGAGTTTGCCTTTGAGTCGCAACATTGCCTGACTTAATATCTGGCTAACTCGCGATTCGCTTACCTCAAGAATGGCGCCAATTTCTTTTAAATTCAATGCTTCATCGTAGTATAACGATAGCACTAGCGCATCTCTTTCGGGCAATAATTTTATCGCCTCAACGAGTGCTGAATGAAACTGGGTTTCTGCTAATGCTTCAAATGTTCCATCGCTCACATTATCGCTCGGAGTGAGTATATCCTGCGATACGCCTAAGTCCTCTATCCCTATGATTTTACCAACAGAAACATCGTTAAGAATATGATGGTACTCATCGAGCGTCATATCAAGTTTTTCTGCAATTTCTGTGTCGCGCGCATCACGACCCAACACTTGCTCTAACTCATCAATGGCTTGAGCAACTCGACGATTATTACGATGGACAGAACGGGGAACCCAGTCACCACGACGGATCTCATCCAACATGGCGCCACGGATCCGTATGCCGGCGAAGGTTTCAAACTTTGCACCTTTGCCACCATCAAACTTGGATGATGCTTCTAATAGTCCCATCATCCCCGCTTGAAGCAAGTCATCGAGCTGCACTGAGGCAGGTAATCTGGCGAGCAAGTGATGTGCAATTCTTTTAACCAACGGTGCATACTGTTCAACGATTGACGTTTTACTGTCTAAACAAGTATACGCTGCGGCTTTATTCACTCGTTTTTTCCTCTTGAAAATCTGGTCGCTGAACCAAGCGCTCAACGAAAAATTCCAAATGCCCACCAGGTTGCTGTGGTACCGGCCAGCTCATGATCTTATTCGCTAGGCCATGGTACGCGATAGCCGCTGGAGACTTAGGATAAGCCTCAACCACTAACTTTTGTTTACGCACTGATTTGCGAAGGTTTTCATCAAACGGAATGGTCGCAACCAGCTCGAGTGCCACGTCCAAGAATCGGTCGGTCACTTTACTGAGTTTAGCAAACAATTCCATACCTTCGCGTAAACTGCGCACCATATTCGCAACAATTTTAAAACGGAAAACGCCGTGTTCACGGCTGAGAATTTTGATTAACGCATAGGCGTCAGTGATTGAGGTTGGCTCGTCACAGACAACAACTAGCACATCCTGTGACGCACGGGAAAAACTGAGCACCATATCTGAAATCCCCGCGGCGGTATCCACGATGAGGATATCAAACTGAGTACGCATCTCGCTGAAAGCTCGAATTAAACCCGCGTGTTGCGCAGGACTCAATTCGACCATGCCTTGGGTACCAGAGGTCGCAGGGACAATGCCTATGCCTTTAGGACCGCGGACGATAATATCATCCAGCTCAGCATCGCCAGAGAGTACATGGGAAAGGTTACGCTCGGCACGGATCCCTAACATGACATCGACGTTTGCTAAGCCAAGGTCGGCATCAAGCACTAAGACACGCTTGCCCTTTTCGGCTAATGCTACTGCGGTATTGATGGATACGCTGGTTTTACCCACGCCACCTTTACCACCCGTAACCGCGATTACTTTCACTTTTTCGTTATAGGGTTGATTCATCATACGTAAACCACTTGCTTGATCCAGGGTCATAACTCTACTCAAATGCACAGGTCATATTATCTGACCACGCTGTGTCTGGTAACGATTGTTGTTCAGTGTTTTCTAAGGCCGCTAACGCTTGCTCTGCAAGCAATAAAGTATCGGCAACTTTCATATCTTCGGGCACTCGCTGCCCATCCGTAACATAACTTAATGGCAACCCACTTTGGATCAACACACTTAATGCGCCCGCTAACGACACGGATTCATCGAGTTTGGTGAGTACAACACCAGATAAGGGAATGCGTTTAAAGTGATTTACAGCATCTTGTAGCACACGGCGCTGCCCTGTGGCAGACAGTACCAGATAACTGCGGATAGGTATTCTGCTATTTGCAGTTAAATTATCAAGTTGCTGGTAAAGCCGCATATCTCGTTGGCCCATCCCCGCAGTATCTATCAATACTAGCTTGCGATTTCTGAACTGATACAGAATTTGCTCTAGCTCAGCAAGGTCATGGGCTTGCTTAACGGGACAGCCCATAATTTTGCCATAGGTGGCCAATTGCTCATAGGCGCCAATACGATAATGATCTGTAGTAATCAAAGCGACTTGGTCTGCGCCATGATGGGCGGCGAAGCGAGCCGCTAATTTGGCTAAGGAAGTGGTCTTCCCCACACCCGTTGGGCCAACCAATGCCACAACACCACCTTGCTTAACGATATCATCACCTTGATTATCAAGCATATTCGCTAGACTTTGTGGCAAGGCACGAACTAATTCTGCTGGGGTATAGTGTTGACTAAGCGCCGCTAGCTTGTTCGCGACCGCAGGCGAAAACTCAGCCTCCAGTAACTTTGACTCCAGCATGGCACCCACAGGGTCAATACGTTTTTTGTGTTCAGTCATCAACGCAGACACTTGATGAGTGAGCAAATTGCGTAAAGATGCTAACTCATCACGCATCGCTTCGAGATCCGCATTTTGTTTCTGTGATACCTGCGGCTTCTTATCGAAGGCATTTCCCATATCACGGCGCTCAGCTTTTGGCGCCGCGGGTGCCTGTAGTGCTTGTGCCCACGCAGGCAATTCCGCGTCTTGCTGTTGATGAGTGAGTTGTTGGTTTAAACGGCTTTGTTGCTTCTCGAGCAAGGCTTGGAGAGAGTCCGCTGGCGCCGAGGGTTTAAGCTTAGTCTCAGCACGAATCGGCGCTTTAGCACCGAGCGACACTAAATCATCACTCACATCCATAAAAGTCGGTGCAGCTGCAGGCGCCTTCGCTTTGGGCTCGTCATAGTCAACGGCGGCCACAATCTCAATGCCGCCATTTACTTTTTTATTCGACATAATCACGGCATCGGAGCCGAGCGTGTCCTTCACTTGGGCCAGTGCAGCACGCATGTCTTTGGCAAAAAAACGTTTAATCTTCACTTATGCGTCCTCTACTGGCCGACGGCAGACACTATGCGTATTTGCTTTTCATCGGGGATTTCTTGGTAAGAAATCACTCTGAGATTAGGAATAGTATATTTAACAAAGCGAGACAGTGTCGCACGTAACATACCTGACGTTAGCAAAATAGCGGGCTGACCAACCATTTCTTGCTTTTGAGCGGCATCCGCTAAGGATTGCTGCATACGCTCTGCAAGACCAGGTTCGATATTCGGACCATCGCCACCGGTTGCTTGCATTGACTGATGCAACATCTGTTCCAACTCTGGCGCCAAAGTTATGACAGGTATTTCAAGTTCAGGACCCGAGATCTCTTGAACTATCATGCGCTTCAATGCGATACGCACTGCCGCCGTTAACACTTCAGTATCGTTACTCTTAGTGCCGTATTCTAACAAAGTTTGCACTATGGTACGCAAGTCTCTGACAGAAACTCCTTCATTTAATAGGTTTTGCATCACTTTTACGACATTTCCTAGCGGCATCACATCCGGAATAAAGCCATCCACCAGCTTAGGCGAATGCTTGGCAAGCATATCCATCAGTTGTTGCACTTCTTCGTAGCCTAAGAGTTTCGCCGCATTATTCGTCAAAATCTGACTGATGTGGGTTGCCACCACTGTCGCAGCATCCACCACGGTATAACCTAAGGTTTGTGCATGTTCGCGAAGCTCTGGGGCAATCCACACGGCTTCAAGACCAAAGGCAGGATCACGAGTCTCTATACCATCGAGCTTACCGTAAACTTGACCAGGGTTGATGGCAAGTTCGCAGTCATGGCGAATATCCGCCTCTCCAACCACCACGCCCATTAACGAGATGCGATAGGCATTAGGTGATAAATCGAGGTTGTCACGAATATGTACCGCAGGCACCAAGAAGCCCAGTTCTTGCGAAAGTTTTTTACGTACCCCTTTGATCCGACTCAGTAACTCGCCACCTTGGCCCTTATCGACCAACGGGATCAAACGGTAACCCACTTCTAGACCGATAGTATCAACATGGTGCACATCGTCCCAGCTAAGTTCTTTAGGTTCTCTTTCGGCTCTTTCCGTTGGGCCCGTTTTGACTTGCTCAAGGGCTTTGGCACGTTTGGCTTCATTACGTTTGAAGATAAAGTAAGCGGCACCAGCGGTGATCACGGCAAAGCTTAAAAACGCCATATGTGGCATGCCAGGCACAATACCCATCACAAAGAGTACGCCGGCCGCAATACTGAGCGACTTGTGACTGTCAAACATCTGACTGATCAGCATCTGGCCCATGTCGCCAGATTCATTTTGACGGGTCACCATCAACGCCGCGGCGATTGACAGTAATAAACCTGGGATTTGCGCGACGAGACCGTCACCAATGGTTAACAGGGTATAAATTTCAACGGCTTGGGAGAATGTCAAACCGTGCTGCACAATCCCGATAATAAACCCACCGAGAATGTTGATCACCAAAATCATAATACCGGCAATCGCATCGCCCTTCACAAACTTAGATGCACCGTCCATTGCGCCATAGAAGTCGGCTTCGCGGGTCACCTCGGCGCGTCTGGTTCTGGCTTGATCCTGATTAATAATACCTGCGTTTAAGTCGGCATCGATGGCCATTTGCTTACCGGGCATCGCATCTAAGGTAAAGCGAGCACTCACCTCGGCAATACGGCCAGCACCTTTAGTCACAACGGCAAAGTTGATAATAATCAAAATGATAAATACGACTAAACCTACAGCATAGTTACCGCCAATCACCACGGAGCCGAAGGCCTCGATCACCTTACCGGCGGCGTCACCACCATTGTGACCTTCGAGTAATACTACACGGGTTGATGCCACGTTAAGCGCGAGTCGCAGCAATGTTGCAACTAATAAAACGGTTGGAAACGCAGCAAAGTCTAAGGGTCTGTCGGTATAAATCGCGACAAGAAGAACAATCAAAGCCAAGGCAATGTTAAAGGAGAATAAAACGTCGAGCAGAAACGGCGGGATAGGCAGCACAATCATGGCCAATGCCGCAAGCACTAGCATTGGCGTACCTATGCCCTTGAAAGAGCTCAGTTTCAACTGTTTTACTTGGCCTAGGGAGGCTTTAACATCCATTCACAGATACCTAAACTTTGACGCATAACAGCCTGAAAGCAAAAAGCGCGCCAACTGCTAGCGCTTCTTGTTGTGGGTTTATCTCTGTGAACTATTTCTTCGGTAACCTAACACTTAACTAGTGTTTTAGATCGTCAGGAATGGGTTGATTAACAGGGATTGGGATAGGTTTACGGCCACGACCTTTTTGGTACTGGCGTAACTGGAACACATAAGCCAGTACCTGCGCCACCGCTGTAAATAGGCCCTCTGGGATCTGCTGCTCAAGCTTAGTGGTGTGATAAATTGCCCGCGCCAGCGGTGGCGCCGAAACAATCGCAATATTATGTGCCCTTGCCACTTCACGGATTTTAAAGGCGACTTCGTCCACCCCTTTAGCGATAACAAAAGGCGCTGCAGAGCGCTTTACATCGTACTTGATGGCCACGGCATAATGCTCAGGGTTTACCACAATCACATCTGCATTGGGAACTTCAGCCATCATGCGTCGCTGCGCTAACTCACGCTGCATTTGCCGTACTCGACCTTTAACCTCAGGTTTACCTTCTGTATCTTTATACTCGTCTTTAACTTCCTGCTTAGTCATTTTCAGTTGTTTGTTGTGGTTCCAGATCTGAAACGGCACATCGATCACCACTATGACTAAGACGGAGGAGCAAAGCAGAATGAACATCCACACTAACAAATCCAGCGCGTGATGGACGTTACCGGGGAGATGATCGGCAGACAGGAGCAGAATATCGTTGAAATAATGACTGAGTAGCAAATAAGCCGCGATTGCTACCACAGAGAACTTAGCAATCCCTTTGGTTAATTCAACCAAGGCCTGCACACCAAACATCCGCTTAAACCCCGCAATAGGGCTCATCTTACTGGCTTTAGGCATCATGGCTTGGGTAGAGAAATTCATCCCACCAAGGGATACGTTACCAATAAATGCCACCACGACAATCAGTAACATAATCTTGAGTAACGGCCAGCCAATCTCGCTCCCCACGACGCCCCATACATTAAACATCTGGTTCGTATCGAAAATAGCGGCGCGCTCCATGGTAAATACACGCTCGAATACATTGGATAGGGCTTTCGCTATTCCAGGTCCAAGCATATATAAGCCAGTCGCCGCCGAGAGTAACACGGTCGCGGTACCTAACTCTTTTGAACGGGCTACCTGCCCTTTCTCTCGCGCCTGTTCGAGGCGCCTCCCGGTGGGTTCCTCGCTGCGTTCGCCGCTACTTTCTTCAGCCATTACGCGTTCCTATCCGGTTAGAATATGCCATTGGCTTGACACTGAAGCCCTAAAATATCGCAAAGCAAAAGCTGTGCCGACGCCCAGACTTCTTCGAAATGGGCCATTACGGGAGTCAAGGTCAACCATAAAATCAGCAGTCCACCAATCATAGTGATGGGGAAACCTATCGAGAAAATGTTCAGCTGCGGCGCGGCGCGGGTCATGACTCCAAAGGATAAGTTAACGAGTAGTAAGGCAATAATCGCCGAGAGCGACATGGTCAGTGCCGCGCCAAACATATAGGAGCCCCATTCCGCCAGCGAGCGATAACTTGTCAAGGTTAGCCCTTGATTCGAAATAGGTAAGGTCTCAAAACTGGCGACAAGCATACGGATCATCAACAGGTGTCCATCGACAGCGAGAAAAATCAACGTCGCGAGTAATAAAAAGAAGTTACCTATCACTGGCGTTTGTTGGCCAGAACCAGGGTCAACCATAGAGGCAAAACCTAAACTGGTTTGCATACCAATGATCTGGCCCGTTAACACAAAGGTTTGCATCACCATTTGGGTCACAAAACCCATGGCGACGCCAATAATAATTTGCTGGGCGGTAATAAAAACAGCGCTTAAGGAAAAGAGTTCGGCATCCTTTACGGGCGGCAAAACTGGCGCAATGGCAAGCGTGATGGCAATTGCTAACAGTAAGCGAACTCGAGTCGGAGTTGTTGTAGCCCCAAACACCACCATGACCATCAACATGCTGGTCACACGAAACAATGGCCACATGTAAGAGGCAATGGTTTGCATTAAGGTGTCGAGCAGCAGCTCCATGGACTTAACCCACCACTTGGGGAATGCGGTTAACCATTTCGATAAAGAAATCCATCAGGGTTTGCACTAACCAGTGTCCCATGACCATCAAGGCCAGTAAGGTCACTATGAGTCGAGGTAAAAAGCTTAAAGTCTGTTCGTTAATTGAAGTTGCGGCTTGAAACACCGCCACAATTAAGCCAATACCCAGCCCTGGCAGCACGATGGCCGAAACCATCATGACAATCACGGCTAAGGCCTCACGGAAAATATCGATTAGGGCTTCTGGCGTCATCGCGAATCTCCGCTCGTCTAACCAAAGCTATTGGCGAGTGTACCCATTACTAGGCCCCAGCCATCGACAAGTACAAACAACATGATCTTAAAGGGTAAAGAAACAATCATCGGCGAGAGCATCATCATACCCATGGCCATCAAGATACTGGCCACCACGAGATCGAGCACTAAGAAAGGCACAAACAACATAAAGCCAATTTGGAAGGCGGTTTTAAGTTCACTGGTAATAAAAGCTGGCACCAACACGCTCATTGGCGCTTCTTCTGGGGAATTAATGTTTTGATACCCCGAGATATCGATAAAGGTTTTTAGATCTGTGGTACGCACTTGTCCTAACATAAATGCCCGTAATGGCTCTTTGCCCTTATCGAAGGCCTGTTGCAGCGTGAGCTGCTCATCAATATAAGGCTTGACCCCTTGGTCATAAATTTTGTCGAACACCGGCGCCATAATAAAAAAGGTCATAAACAGGCTCATACCAATCAAAACTTGGTTAGAAGGTGTCTGTTGTAAACCAATGGCTTGGCGCAAAATCGACAGCACCACTATGATGCGGGTAAAGGAGGTCAACATAATGACCATGGCCGGGATAAAGCTCAGCGAGGTCATTAGCAACAGGATTTGCATGGTCACCGAATATTCGGTCGAACCATCGGCGGCGGTTTTTACGGTTACCGCCGGCAATACACCATCGGCCGCGCCCACCGATGCGGCAAACAACAGGGTACTGACCCCAATTAAGGTGAGTATGTACTTCATCATTGTTTTAATTTCGCCTGCCGTAGCTTGTCCGCAAAGGAAGTGGACTCAATTTCGATTGGCTCAGCTAATTTATCAATTAAATTAACCTGTTGCCCGCTAACGCCCAACAAATACTGCTGTTCACCAACCTGAACTAACACCAAACGCTCCTTCTGCCCAAGCGATGTTACCGCGAGGGTTTTCAGCACACTGTGATTTGTCGGCACTAAATTAAATCGCCGCAGAAAGTACGCTAAAGCGAAGATAAGCAATAACACTAAAATAAGACCGCCAAGCATGCTCGCTGCGGCGGCCATTTGCGAAGGTTCAGCCACTTTCGTTGCTGTCGCGGTACTTTCGTTAGCAACGCCAGCAACACTCGCCTGAGTCGCTGCTACTAGACTGAGAATTACCGATGTGCTCATCTCGCTCCTTCAGGCTTCGTGTTTATCGGTGAATTACTTAAGCTTTTTAATCCGCTCAGTTTGACTGATCACATCCGTTAGGCGAATACCAAACTTATCGTTAACCACAACCACTTCGCCATGGGCGATAAGTGTGCCATTGACCATCACATCTAACGGCTCACCCGCCACCCTATCCAACTCCACTACAGAACCTTGGTTCAGCTGCAGCAGGTTACGAATGCTGATATAGCTGCGACCGACTTCCATCGAAATCGTCACAGGGATATCTAAAATAGTGTCTAGTTTGGCGGCTTCGGCCTTACTAATTGGCTGCGACTCGTCTACCAGCTCGTCAAGGTCAATGGCATTAGCTTCTTCCAATGCCTGTTCGGCCATGGCTGCTGCCCAATCATCATCTGTACTCATCTCACTTCACCTTTATAATTCGGATATGTCTCTGGCTTTGCCTTTACGTGTCACTAATTGCAGTTCGGATTTGACCGTTTCAGGACGTGGGATTTTTTCGTAAATTTTAAGTGCTAGATTATCGCGTGAACGCCCCATTTTACAGCGATACGTCGGTAAGTCTTCGATTTTCATCATAATGTATTCAGGCAGCTCGATTGGAATAATATCCCCGGCCTTGAAGTTCATGACGTCTTTGAGTGTGAGTTCATGCTCAACCACACTGGCATCAAACCCGACTTTCACATCCATAATTTCGTCATGCAGCGCCTGTGACCAACGCATGTCCGTGTCTTGTTTATCACTCTGCACACCGGCATCGAGTAGTTCACGGATAGGTTCAATCATCGAATACGGCATAGTGATATGGAAGTCACCGCCGCCGCCATCCACCTCGATATGGAAGGAGTTAATCACCACCACTTCAGTTGGACTGACGATGTTCGCCATCGCGGGGTTGACTTCGGAGTCTAAATAATCAAACTCCACATCCATCACCGGCGCCCACGCATCTTTATAGTCTTCAAAGATAATCTTAAGCAAAAGTTGCACGATGCGACGTTCGGTCGGGGTAAATTCCCGCCCTTCAATCTTGGCATGGAAACGGCCATCGCCGCCAAAAAAGTTGTCCACCAGAATAAATACTAAACGCGCTTCCATGGTGATCAGTGCCGTACCTTTTAAGGGATGAAAGCGCACCATATTCAAGCTGGTCGGGACGAATAAGGTGTGTACGTACTCACCAAATTTCAGCATTTGCACGCCGTTAATCGATACTTCGGCCGCACGACGCATCATGTTGAACATGCTGATCCGCAGATGGCGGGCAAAACGCTCATTCACAATCTCGAGCGTGGGCATACGGCCACGCACGATACGGTCTTGGGAGGAAAAGTCGTAGGAGCGAGCTTCCAGCCCCGCGGCATCAAGCTCATTATCCTCTTCGACGTCATCGACTCCGTGTAAGAGCGCATCAATTTCGTCTTGGCTTAATAAATCACTCACAGTATTGTCTTCGCCTCTTTAAGGTGCTGAAGATAAAAGGTTATTGCATTACAAAACCGGTAAAGAGTACTTTTTCAACCACTTTACGTCCGGTCACGGATTGCAAGGTATTTTGCACGCTCAACAGCGCTAATTGCCGCAATTCATCTTTACCCGCCTGAGTACTCAATTTTTGTACATCGGCGCCACTAAAGGTGGTTAACAGCGCATCTTCAATCAATGGAATGTGTTTTTGAGTCAACACATCATCGTCTTGGCCTCTGACCATCAGTTGCACTTTAATTTCAACGAGACGAGCACGGTCTGGCCCAGGGAGGTTAAATAAAAAAGGCCGTGGCATTGGCACATAGGCCGCTATTGCCGCATCGGCAGCAGGAGCAGTAGCCTCAGTAGCTGTAGCGCCTTCGGCGGCAACTTCGGGTGCCTCATCACTGCTACCGAGGAAAAACCACAGCGCACCACCTATTAATAGTGCCGCTACGACTCCCGCACCGATAAAAATAAACTTCTTCTTACTTTTAGGCGCTTCGGTGCTTTCAAGTTCTAGTGATTCTTCCTTGGCCATTTTATGTACTCTTTAATTGGCTAAATGCGGGAATGGATTAGGATGCGGATTATAATCCGCATTATTACTATAGGTTACCTTCTTAAGCGTAATAATCTATACCTGAATTTAAACTAGTTGCTTGATTTAAACCTAAATCTAGCTCTTCTGCCGAGAAATCATCCACATTTCCACCACTCGAACCACCCGCTTCACCAAATCCCCCCTCACGGCGTTGACCTTGGTCGCCTTGAGAAACATGACTATCAGCCAATTGCATGCCTTGCTCCTGTAATAATTCACGCAGGCGGGGAATGGCTTGTTCGACCACATCGCGGGTTTGCGATTGTGTGACATGGAACTGCACTTGTGTCTGGTCGCCATGGACTTGCACTTTCACCAACATATGCCCAAGTTCTGGCGGATCTAAACGGATTTCCGCCTGTTGGATCCCTTGGCTCACCATAGTCACCAATTGTTGCTTCATCACAGGTGAAAAGCGCTGGATCATCTCCTGCATTTGGTTTTGAGTTTCTACACCTTGGCGCAAGGAAAGCTGCACTTGCGGAATATCTTGACGCTGGGTTGCTGGCGTTGCCAAAGAATGCAGTGAAGATACCGCTTTAAACTCCACTGGCTTAAACTCGCTGCCCAGCTCTTCGCTACCAGAGCTTAAAGCAGCAACACGGCTATCTTGCTGCGCATCGAGAGTAACCGCCAACTTAGCGTCTTTTAGCAATAATCCTGCTGAAATCTCGGCGCGGGATAGGTTGTCGGCAGTAAGGTTCGGCTCTATGGCTGTGGTACCTGATACATTAGTCGCTGCATTAGTGCCTAAGGTATTAAGATCGTTAGTATTAGCGGCAGTGGCCGCATTCGTCGTTAATACATCACTCGCAGAGGCATTGGCCGCTTTAATTGATATTTGATTATCAACGGCTTGAGATACCATGCTTTGAGGTGCAAGAGCTTTATCTGCTGGCTGCGTCGACACATTTATCGCCTTAGCGCCAATGTCTGTTGCACCAAGCTCTGTTGTTCCAGGCTCTTTTGCCCCTAACAAAGGCTCACCCTCAATGGGTAAAATATGATTTTCGGGCGGTTTAACGAACTTTTCGCTCCGCAGACCTGTAAGTAGCGCTGCATCATCAATCAAAAGCGAATCATCAACTAAAACACCTTGAGTATCCGTTTCCGCCACTGTCACGGCCGCAACCAAAGCATCGACATCAACAGCTGGGATCTGTGGTTCTACATTCTCAGTATCAGCAACATCAGCCGCGTTCTGTTGTGAGGCTTGCTGCTGTAATAACTGAGCGGTGACTTGCGCAGTATTTTGTCCGGCTGATTTTGAGGCAACTGACTCAGAGCCTGGTGTTTCAGAACTCACATCCACTTTTGTATTGCCAATGCTTGTGTTGGAGGCCTCGACAAACTTAGCCATTTCATCGGAAAAAGTGCCGTCAACAATAGAGCTGTCGATCTGAGATTGATCATCGACCAATAACGAGGTTGAGTCGGCATCTTCCGTTGCCGTGATATCGGCCTCAAGCGGCAAAG
This sequence comes from Shewanella mangrovisoli, assembly GCF_019457635.1. Lineage (NCBI taxonomy): Bacteria > Pseudomonadati > Pseudomonadota > Gammaproteobacteria > Alteromonadales > Shewanellaceae > Shewanella > Shewanella mangrovisoli. Next base: position 1,559,807 of record NZ_CP080412.1, on the reverse strand, counting down.
ACTCGCCCGGATCTGCCGCTTTCTTCATCTCATTTGCCATACCAATCTGGGCGAAAATCAAGCTGATATCGGCTTCATCATCGGTATTGGTATCGTCAGTGCTGGCTTCCGCTTTAGCAGATTTGACGGCCACATCCTGAGATACAGGGGTTTTAGTCGAGGGGGATGATACGGATGTAACTGAAGCCAATGCTGCAGAAAAGTCTTCACTATTAGTATCTTGAGTCAATGCTTTACTCGAGCTAGCGCTGTTTTTCGCGCTTGGCGCTAATAGGATATTGTTCATTTGTTGCATATCAGCTCCTAAACATTCACCCCAAGACATAAAAACATGCGGGCAAACGTCAATTTATGCGGCTTTGGCCATATCTGGCATAAAGCAAGCAAATAAAATGCCAACAAATGGAGATTACCGATTGAAGAAACAACTTAAACAAGCAATCGCGAGCTTTGATTAGGGTTTATTGCGGCGAAAAAACTGCTGAGAAGCAAACTCATCGGTCATCTTTTGCTCTTTCTTCAACTCAAGAGCTTGGCGTTTTTTCTCTTTATTATCTAAGAGTAGTTCTACCGCCTTGCGTTTCTTTTGCTTCTCGAGCCAATGCTGTTGACGATAGTTTTTTTGCTTCTCCCCATCGGCGACCACACGATTTTGCTGCGCAATGGCCTCATCGATTTGGCGGATAAAACGGTGGAATTGGTGATAATGGCTGGCGCTGATGGCTTGTCCCTGCTGAGACTGCATCTGCTTCATGTAGTCCAAGCGATAATTGTTGAGTGCATCCAACTGATTTTGACGCTTCTGACACTCTAATTGCGCCGACTTTAGCAACAACGCAGCCTGTTCCTCTGCATCGAGGGCTAATTTTAACACCAGCAATAAAGGATCGGCATTCGCCATAACAGTCTCGATTATTTACATTGCGCCGCGAGTTGCCCAAGCATGACTTGGCTATCGGCAAAACTAAAGGCATCACGCATGGTTTGGCGTAAGAAGGCATTCATCGCAGGTTGCAGGCGTATGGCGTTATCGATTCGCGGATCGCTGCCTTGGGCATAAGCCCCGATCGAAATCAGATCCTTATTCTGCTGATAAAGGGAATAAGTCTGTTTGACGCGGCGCATGGCTTCTAAGTGCTCGTTTGAAATCACCATTGGAGCCACACGGCTAATGGAAGCCTCAATATCGATTGCGGGATAGTGCCCTGAATCAGCCAGCGCACGGGAGAGCACAATATGGCCGTCGAGGATAGCCCGGGAAGCATCGGCAATCGGATCCTGTTGGTCATCGCCCTCGGTCAGTACAGTATAAAATGCGGTGATAGAACCTTGCCCAGGACCACCATTGCCTGCCCGCTCAACCAGACGTGGCAATTTCGCAAATACCGAAGGTGGATAACCTTTCGTCGCCGGCGGCTCACCTACGGCTAGAGCTATCTCCCGCTGCGCCTGGGCGTAACGAGTCAAGCTGTCCATTAATAACAATACGTTATAGCCTAAATCCCGAAAATACTCGGCAATACGAGTCGAGGTTTCACAGGCCCGAAGGCGCATTAATGGTGAAGTATCGGCGGGCGCCGCCACCACAACCGAGCGTGCTCTGCCCTTTTCACCAAGGATTTCTTCAATAAATTCTTTAACTTCGCGACCACGCTCCCCCACTAATCCCACCACAATAATGTCAGCGGTAGAGCCTCGCGTCATCATGCCTAGTAGCACACTCTTACCCACGCCAGAGCCTGCAAATAGGCCCATACGCTGGCCCTTACCAACTGTGAGCATGGCATTGATGGCGCGCACGCCCACATCGAGTGGTTCAGTGATCGCTCGGCGAGAAAGTGGGTTGATAGCGTTACTGTGCCTCGGCGCCTGCTGATCGGTCGATAAGGCCCCAAGACCATCTAATGGCACACCATTACCGTCGAGCACACGCCCTAACAGGGATAAGCCCACATTGAGCCCCGCCTGCTCACCGAGGGGAATAACCCGCGCGCCGGGTAACACACCACGCAATTCCTCAATCGGCATCAGATACAGCAGTTCATCGTCGAAACCAACAACTTCGGCGATCAACTCTCCCGCCATGGTTTCGATAGAACACAGGCTGCCAACGGGGGCGCGACAACCACTCGCCTCTAAGGTTAAACCAACCACGCGCACCAGTTGACCACTGGCGACGGCACGGAATGGCGGGACTTTATCGATGCAATGATGCAGTTTATTCAGCAGTTGATGACGGCGATTTTGCATCTTGCTCTCCATCATGTTGTGGCTGGCTGCTTTGCGCCTCGTCACCTAGCTCGGTAGTCGAGGCAACTTTTGCGGCGTTTTCCTCATCGAGGACCGCTTGGCGCTGTTGCTGCTGGTGACTCAAATGGGATTGTTGATTACGTAAGGACTCAAATACTGCATCGATGCGTGAGGACAGGGTTAAATCCACCAACGAGCGTTGGCTGCTAATGATGCAGTCGCCGACAGAGAGGGTAGGATCCGCCTCTAATTGCCACTGATTACGGTTCAATTGAGTGCTGGAATATAGCTTCTCGACTAAAGTGACATCGTCGGGATGGAGACGAATACTGACGCTTTGCTCCTTAATCGGCAGCGATTCAACGCCTAAACGCAGCGCAGATAAGATTTGCTCTGGATGGGTTTTAAGTTCATGACCAATCACAGATTTAGCCAGTGCCATGGTAAGCGTCATTAAGGAATGTTCAATATCGCCATCGAGTAATTGCAATGGCTTTTCAAATTGGCTCAACAGTCCTTCGAAGCGACTGACTAATGCCTTGGCTTCGGCAAGCCCAGCTTCGAGCCCCTGCTCATGCCCTTGGGCTAGGCCCTCGGTATGGCCTTGCTCTAATCCTTCGAGTCTGCCCTGCTCTAGCCCTTCGGCATAACCTTGGGTCTTGCCTTCGTTAAAGCCTTCCTCTTCGGCTTGAGCGCGAATGTCTTCAATCTCGGCCAAGGTTGGTGGAGCGACCGTTTCAACGGCCACAGCCTTCGGCGATGGTTGCCCTGCATAACCAAAAAGGTTGGAGACCCCCTCTTCCTCAGCTTCGGTGACATCGGGTAATGACCAATGACTGAACTCAATATCGGCGTCACTGACAACTCTGTGGGACAATTTATTGTCGCTATTGTCACTCCGATTAGAGGAACTCATCGCCACCACCGCCGCCTAACATGATTTCACCGCTGTCACTTAAACGACGTGCAATTGACAGAATTTCTTTTTGAGCAATTTCCACTTCGCTGATCCGGATAGGGCCCATGGCCTCTAAATCGTCACGCAGCAATTCTGCTGCCCGTTTTGACATATTGCCCAGAATTTTATCTTTAAGTTGATCGTCGGTACCTTTGAGCGCCTTCATCAACACATCCTGCTGCACTTCACGCAGCAAGGTTTGGATACCACGGTCGTCCACATCGATCAGGTTTTCGAACACGAACATTAAGTCTTGGATTTGCTGCGCCATTTCCTCGTCGGTTTCGCGCATGGTTTCCATCAACTGACTTTCGATACCAGTATCGAGGTAGTTCATGATGTTGGCCGCCGCTTTTAGGCCGCCCATCTTCGCCGCCTGTGCGCCACCTTGGCCGGCGAATTGTTTCTCCATGATATCGTTCAATTCCTGCAATGCCGCAGGTTGCACTTCTTCAAGGTTAGCAATACGCATCATTAAGTCTAAGCGGGTGTTTTCAGGGAACTGGCCGAAAATTTCCGCCGCTTGGTCTGGCTCTAAATACGATAAAACAATGGTTTGGATCTGAGGATGTTCGTTTTGGATGATAGTTGCCACTTGGCGCGCATCCATCCATTTGAGTGAGTCTAAGCCTTTGGCGCCGCTGCCCATGATAATTTGTTCAATCAAATTACCGGCTTTGTCTTCACCTAAGGCCGCAGTTAACGCCTTACGGACGAACTCTTCACTGTTAAAACCAATCGAAGAATACTTTTGAATATCATCGAGAAACAACTTGTGCACCCCGATGACTTTTTCCTGCCCAAAGTCTTCCATGGCCGCCATCGCCATACCCACCTTTTGCACTTGCTTAGGTTCTAAGTGCTTTAAAATGGAGGCGGCATCGGCTTCACTCAAACTTAACAGTAAAATTGCCGTTTTTTCGATACCACTGAGATCCTTTACATTAAAGCCAGAAGTTTCAGCGGCGTCTTTTGATTTATTCTCAGCCATTGTCTTGTAACCAGTTTTTCACGACTTGGGTAGAAAGCTCGGGCTCATTGGCCACAAGCGCACGGATAGCTTTAATCATATCATCATCTTTATGCAGATTAGGGATAAGAATTGAGCCATCGTCGGCATAACTATACTCTGCTTCTTTGGTATTGAGCATCCCTAGGGTATCGGCGGCGTATTGGTCTTCAATCTCGGCCAGCTCATTACCCAGTCTTGAATCTTCTGGCATGTTCACATTGTCAGGATAGATTAAGCGTTTCAACATTGGACGCACTACAGCAAGAATGAGCACTAAGATCACTAAGGCACCAACACCTAACTTGACCGCACGCCAGAACCAAGGTTGTTCCCAAAGCTCAGGCGCAGGAACATCTTCAACCAATTGATCCATAAAGGGAACAGTGACTACCTCTAAAACATCACCACGCTGGGCGCTAAAACCTACCGCGCCTTCCAGTAAACGGCGGATATTTGTCAGCTCTTGCTCGGTACGGGCAACACGCGCCACTTGGCCATTTTCACCGGCGGCGCCCGGTTTAAAGTCCACAGCTACTGATACACTGACACGGCGCACAACGCCAATTTGCTGACGGGTGTGGCTGATAGTGGTATCTAATTCAAAATTACGAGTCGCTTCGCGGTGCGAGTTACCCGCAGTTACGCTTTCAGTCGCCTTAGCCGCTTCCTGTGGAATATTGGATTCCATCGGTGGCTGGTTCGATAACGCGCCAGGAATACCACCAGTCGAACCGCCAGTCGAATTATTCTCAACCGTCATTTCGCTGCGCAGCGACGGTAAATCGGGATTAAAGCGTTTAGCCGTTTGCTCGACCGCGGTGAAATCCATGCTCACATCCACTTGGGAAGTGAAGTTATCGGGACCAAGGATAGGCGTCAGAATGGAGTCAATTTTAGTGCGGTATTCGGCTTCTTTTTGTTGTACGAGTTCAAGTTCGCGACGCGCCCTTGCAGACACGCCATCTTGACTGCCTGAATTGAGTAAACGGCCGTTAGAATCTGTAACTGTGACGCGAGATGGCTCTAAGCCCTGAACCGCAGAAGCAACGATATCCACAATCGCATCGACTTCACCTTGGCCTAAACCGCCACGGCGAGTGTTAATGACAACTGTCGCACTGGGTTGTGAGGTATTGCGGGCAAACACGTTTTCTTTCGGGAGCGCTAAAATCACCTTGGCGCGGCTAACACTTTGTAATTGTTCGATTGCACGGGCGAGATTTTCTTCTTGGCTATGCTTGAGACGAGCCTGCTCCATGCGCTGGCTCACGCCAAAACCACTGTCTTGGGTGAGGAAGTCTTTGCTCGAGGCTGCGGCACTATCGATACCCGCACGGCTCAGCATCATTTTAACTTCTTGATATTTGTCTTCGGGCACCTTAACAACGTCGACATCGATTTGATATTTGATCTTGTTTTTATCGAGTACGTCGAGCACTTGCACCATTTCCTGAGTTTCCATTTTACCCAATGGACGGTACTCAGGTTCCTGGGCCCAGATCATGACGAACACAGCTAACGCCAAACAAATGGCAAGGGCTAAAATCATGGTGATTTGACGCATCATATCGACGCCACCGAGACTCCCCAGCACGCCGGATTTATTTTCCTGTTGGACCCCTTGGTCCACTGTGCCGGCGTTTGATCCGACAATCATTTCTGTGCTCACGATTCGTACCTGCTAATTGCGTTATTCACTGGCCTAAACAGGCATGCTCATTATTTCTTTATAAGCTTCAACGAGCTTATTGCGCACTTGGACTGTGGCTTCAAAGGCAACACTGGCCTTTTCGCGGGCGATAACTGTATCAGAAAGGCTCACAGTGGTGTCACCCATTTCAAGGCGGGTCGCGAGATTCGATGAAGTTGATTGCAAACCACTAACATTACCAATGGCTTGGGAGAGGAGTTGTCCAAAGTCAGCACCGCTGGTGTTATTCACTTGCTGCACAATGTTATTGGGTGAAATCCCAAAAGAAGGTTTGATTTCACCTTGAAGTGACTGCATTTCTTGCAGTAATGAATTCGCGCCAATTTGCATGTCGTGCTCCCCATCGTCGAGTTATTGACGATTAAACTCTCTAGATAAACAGGATATGCAAAAGCACGGCCAAGTTTTCACTTAGCCGTGCTAAAAAGAATTGAGGGAATCGTCAGATATGAAATTGCCACAGGGTAACCCAGTGACAAAGGTGCAAGTTAGGTTGAAAAAACCAACTTAGTTGGGCAATTGAATCCCCATATCTCGCATTCTGGCCATCTTGTATCTTAAGGTACGCGCACTGATCCCGAGTTTCTCGGCAACCAACTTACGGCTACCTTGGCATTGCGCTAGGGTTTCGAGAATGATCACATGCTCCTGCGCCTTCAACTCTTCACCTAAACCTTCAGGCTCATTAGCGAATTCGGCTTCATCGGATAACAGAGGCACATCTTGGGCATCGATAATAATATCGTTGGCGCTAATCACAGCTCCAGCACGTAAAATTAACGCGCGTTGGACAACGTTATCCAACTCGCGCACATTACCTGGCCAGCGATGACTGAGTAAACGACGACAAGCTGCCTCATCAAACTCAGGCAAATCAAGCACATTGAGCGCTTTCGCGTGCTTAGCTAGCAAATGCCGAGCGAGGGGCAAAATATCCGCAGGGCGTTGATTCAAAGCTGGCCAGGTCAGTGGAAACACGTTGATGCGATAATAGAGATCCTCCCGGAATTGCCCCGCGGCAACGACGGCCTTTAAATCCCGATTCGAGGTGGCAAGCACCCGAACATCTAACTTAATGGTTTTGCGACCGCCTAAACGCTCCACTTCACGCTCTTGCAACACACGCAGCAGTTTAGCCTGAAGTCCCAAATCCATCTCTGAAATTTCATCGAGTAATAAGGTGCCGCCCTGCGCCTGCTCAAATTTACCAGGACACGCCTGATAAGCACCGGTAAAGGCGCCCTTTTCATAACCAAATAAGGTCGCCTCGAGCATATTCTCGGGGATAGCCGCACAGTTAATGGCCACAAATGCTTGATCAGCACGGCTGCTATGTTGATGAATATAACGGGCTAACACTTCTTTACCCGAGCCGCTTGGCCCAAGGATCATCACAGAGGCATCGGATGCAGCTACCCGCTGCGCCAGAGACAAGAGCGCGAGACTCTTTTCGTCGGCAACCACTGGCTTATCACTATTTTGTTTGAGCGGTAAATAGCGGGAAACTTGGTTGAGCAACACCTCTGGAGCAAAAGGTTTAGCCAAATAATCGACGGCGCCCAATTTAATTGCACTGACCGCACTGCCAATGGTGGCATACGCCGTCATCAATAACACTGGCAGCTTGGGGTGATGCTGCTGTAAGTAATTTAATAAGCCTAAGCCGCCAATGCCCTGCATCTGCACATCGCTGATCACTAAATCAAACTGATGTTGCTTCAATGCGATAATGGCTTCCTCGCCGGAAGCCACATCGATACAGTCGTATTGCGCCAACATCAAGGTATCGAGCAAAGCCTCACGCAGGGACGCATCGTCTTCGACTAAGAGTAATTTGGCTTCAGACATAGGGTTTCTCCAGCGGCAATACAGTCGCCGATTTCGCCTGTGGGAACGTCAGCGACACAGTACAACCTTTATTGGGCATACAACTCAATTGGATTTGTCCGCCATGATTGCGCACCACCGACTGCACAACGGCTAAGCCTAGGCCCGTTCCTTGCGCTTTGGTGGTAAAGAAAGGCTCCAACACTTTTTGTTGCATCTTGGCATCCAACCCTTTGCCATTGTCGACCACATTGAGGGCTAACTGCTCGCCGATATCATTAGCGACGATTTGGATCTGCGTTGCTCCGGCTTCAAGGCTATTCATCACCAGATTATTCACGGCAGAACTGAGCGCATTCACATTCGCTAGCATTAAACCGTTGGAGTCATTGGTGACGGTCAATGCTGCGCCGCGCTGAGCCACAATCGGCTCACAGTTCGCCATGACAGTATTGATCACTTCATCAATGTTAACTAACTCGCCCAATTCATCCTGCCGCCCTTTGGCCATCAGCAGCATATCGTTAACTTGGCGTTCAAGCTCATTGAGTCTATCGACTAATTTTTGCTGAAATTTTGCCTTAGCAGATTCAGATAATTTGGGACTGGCCAAATTCGCAGCATAAAGCAGTGCAGCCGACAGAGGCGTACGCACCTGATGCGCCAGCGTCGCGACCATTTTGCCGAGGGCTGATAAGCGCTGCAGATGGGAAAGATTCTTTTGCAGTAGCCGGGTTTCGGTCAGATCCGTCAGCACAATTAATTGCCCAGGTTCCGGCGTTAATGGGGTAATAGCTAATTTGACTCGGCGGCCATTACGCAGTGACACTTCATGGCCGTCATCGTCCTGTGGTGCAAACGCCGTATGGATCACATCAATCCAGCGGGCACCGCATAGCGACTGCTCCAGCAATTCCACGGCAACAGGGTTGGCATCGGTGACAATACCGTCACCGTTCAAAATCACCACGCCAGAGGGCATAGCCTGTAAAATATGCTCCATTCGATTGGACATATTGGCGGCCTCACGCAGTTGGTTCCATTGTTTGCTAGTGTGCTTGAATGTTTCAAGTTGCGCTAGTGGATGGGCTGACATAGTCACTCCGTCAAAAAATTGCTTCTGACGGAGTGTTTGCAGATTCTATGCCAAATTAAGAAATGAATTTAGATAGTTAAAACAATAGGATAAACAACTGGAATATGACTATTCTTTCGTCATTCCGTACTTACGCATTTTCTCAACTAAGGTCGTGCGGCGAATACCGAGCATCTCGGCGGCACGTGCAACCACGTTATCCTGTTGCTCTAACGCTTGGCGTATCATGTCGATTTCAAGCTCAGCCAACAGATCCTTAAGGTTAACCCCTTCCGGCGGTAACTCGCTCGGGAAACGGGTTTCAGGGATTTCAACCGGCTCTTCACTGGTGAAAATGGACGCCAGCGCATCACGTTCCTGTTGTTCTTCACTGAGCTCGATACTGTATTCAGGCACATCGATATGACGATACTTGATAGGCAAGTCATTCACATCGACTAACCCGCCCGGATATAAAATCGTTAAGCGCTCGACAAGGTTAGACAGTTCACGCACGTTACCCGACCAAGCGTGTTCTTTTAACGATTCAATCGCACGTTGAGTAAAGCGAACTTTGCCACGGCCTTCGTTATAGACTCGGCTTACCAGCTCTTGCAACAGTAAGGGAACGTCATCTTTACGGTCGCTTAATGCCGGCATTTCGATTGGAAAGACGTTGAGACGATAATACAGATCCTCACGGAACTCATTACCCGTGATCATGCTTTCAAGATCTCTGTGAGTCGCAGCAACTACACGCACATCGGCATTGATAGTCTTAGTGCCGCCGACACGCTCAAAGACACGCTCTTGCAACACGCGCAGTAACTTGACCTGCATCTGCAAAGGCATATCACCGATTTCATCGAGAAACAGTGTGCCACCTTCGGCAAGCTCGAAACGCCCCTTACGCGAGCTAATGGCGCCCGTAAAAGAGCCCTTCTCATGACCGAACAATTCGCTTTCGAGTAGTTCTGGCGGAATCGCACCACAGTTAACCGGAATAAAGGGACCATCACGACGTTCAGACAAGTAATGGATATTACGAGCAACCACTTCCTTACCCGTGCCCGACTGCCCGAGCACTAACACCGTCGCATCAGACGTCGCAACCTGACTGATCAAATGACGAACATTAGCAATGCCTTCACTGCGGCCCACTAAACTCCGGAATAATTTGGTTTGATTTGCACTCGTTGGGACTTGTGGACGTTTAACCTGGCCATACACTTGGCAAAAATGCAGCAGCTCAGTGAGTTGCGGATAGTTTAATGGCTCTTCGATTTGACCTAGGATATTTGCAGCCTGTAACTCGCCCACATTGCCAAAGGACAAGATAGGTTGCCAAGGATACTGATTCGCGATCGACTTTAATTCGTCAACGGACACAGTCTCTGTGCTGATCACCAAAGCGCGATAACGGGTATCTTGGAGGCTAGTGCTTAATTTTCCGATGGCGACAATCTCGATTTGCTCGCCCAAAAATTCAAAAATGCAACACAGGCGATTTAATCGCTCTGATGGGGTTCCGACAAGTAAAATTCGTTGATCTGTTTGCATCATTCAGTAGGCCGTAAAGCGCTAATTAGGTATCAATTCGCATTAATTATTTATGATTAGTTGCTGTAAAAGCTTAACAAATTCAATGTAACAATCTGTGCCACCATCACTACTGTGATGAATATTGTATTATCAGCAGTCGAGAAGCAAGCTTCGAATGCGGATTATGCCAAACTGAATTGATTTTAGTTCATTTATCCCATGATTCTAGTCAATTATGTCAATAAATTGACTAGAGCCAAAAAAAAGACGCACTCGGTGCGTCCTTTTTCCTGTTGTTCTATAACACAATTAACGAGCTTCTGAATGCGAAGACATATTGTGTTTATCGGCAGGAATGGCATCCCAGCCCTCTTTGATAGTGCGTAAAATATCGCACACATCATCAATCGCTTTTACGTCATTATTGAGGTTAGCTTCAGTGATTTTTCGCAGCATGAAATCGTAAAGATCGCTAAGATTCTTAGCAATTTGCCCCCCCGCTTCCATGTTTAGACTGCTATTTAATCCTGTAATAATACCAACAGCCTTGCTGATATAAATACCTTTACTCGCTAAATCATTTTGTTCTATAGCATAACGACTTTGCGCTAGGCGCTGCAGTGCACCTGCAAACATCAATTGAATAATACGATGTGGTGATGCAACTCCAATCTCACTGTCTAATGAAACCTTCCGATATGATTGCAGTGACCCTCTCATAAACACCTACCTGTCTAAATCTATTGCTTTGTATACATTAATTTGACGTTTATTTCGGTTTGCCATTTGCAACAACACTTGACGTTCTGACTGTACAATTTTCGATTTTTCTATCAATTCATTAGTTAAATCAAATTGTTTCTCTAGATAAACTCGACATTCTTCTGTCGGTTCGACTGCGAGTGTATTAAGCAAAACCTGACGTCGCTCAACTTGCTCAAGCAATTTTGATACCAAATCATCCGAGGCCTCATCTTCGGCAGCAATTTTTTCCAGCAGCTGAAGTGTTTCCAATAATTCAGAATTTAGTTCATCTAGCTGTTCCACATCATCCCCTTAACCTCATACGGATAACTATTTAGCAATCACTCCTGGAAGTGAATTTAATCTATCGGCTAAACCAGAGCTCTGCTGATTGAGGCTTCCAACAACTAAATCCATTTTGTTGAACTGTTTTGTTAATCTAGCAGTTAGCTGCTCCATCTTAAGAGAAAACGCTTCCCTTTGTTCATCAAGACGCTTCTGTTGATTAGTATAAGCATTTTGACGACTCGCGATTAAACCATCACTCTTTACATAACTATTCGCTAATTTATCTAACCTATTTGCTAAGCCCGTATCTTTAGTTGCAAACAACGACTCTATACTCGACATATCTTCAGAAATCATTTTATCGAGTTTTGTATCATCAATAGATAACTTACCATATTTATCTGTCTTGATACCGATGTCATATAAAGCAATATCGCCAGTGTCGGTACTCACTCGTTCGCTGATCATATTACGTAATTGCGACTCAATCGACCGGATCATTGAATCGCCCTGTAAAGCTGATGCCGTTTTTTTATCTTTATCGTATGAGGACATTTTATCAATTGCAGTATTTAAACTGTTGAAAGCATCGACGAAGGCTTTGACATTTTCTTTAACAGCATCATTGTCTTGCTCAATTTTCAGTGTTGATGTTTTTGTTACATCAGCATCTGTTAAATTGATCGTAACACCAGTTATAGCCCCTTTTACTTCATTGCTTTGTGAAGTGACTTTCTGATCATCAATATAAACAATTGCATTCTTAGCGGCTTGTAACGTCGATAAATTGCTGGCTCCAAACATATCATTTAAGCCAGTCCCGGAGGTGTCATTTGCGGTAACACTAATTTGATTATCTTCACCAGTCTTATTTGAACTAAACACAAGACGGCTACCCGCATCACTGGTAATGACTGTTGCGGTAACAGCATCATTTCCAGATGCCTCATTCACCTTTTTAGCGATTTCATCGAGAGAGTCTGTTGCAGCTACAGACACTGAGAATGAGCTACCATTGATAGCAAAATCTAATGTCCCTTCACCTACGCCCAGAGTTCGGTCCGCAACGTTTGTTCCAGCAACTTTATGATTAACAGCTAATTGCTCAACTTTAATTCCATAAGAGCCTGGTTTGGCCGTTTTATCAGCTGTCACATTGATAAACTTACTATCACCTGTTGTAACTTTACGCTGGTTTAGTGCATCACCAGATTGGAGTTTCTTAAGCGCATCTTGAAATTTAGATAATTCACTTTTTAGTGTTCCAATAGCAGAAACTTTAGCTTTAATTGTATCTTCAGTTTTGTTAAAGATGGCTTCTTTAGGGGTTTTTTCGGCATTAACTAATACCGTTACGATATTGCTGATATCAAGGCCTGAACCCATGCCTGTAGCCGTTAATGCCATAATAATGTCCTCAACTCAAGTATTTGCTTAAACTCAAAGCTAAGCTTCAGTTTTCATCAATAAACCTGTTACTTCCGATAGTTTCTCTGCAAGCGCCAATGCTTCTTCGCTAGGCATTTGTCTGATCACATCTCCAGTATCTTTGTCTAAAACAGTCACGACTGCTTGACCCGAATTTTCATCAACTTTAAATGAGAGCCCTTTTCGCATCATAGACATCATATCCGACAACTCTGTCGCAACTTGTGTAAGTTTACTCGGATCTTGTTCATTATCAGATGTTTTTTGCTCCGAAACTTGCTCAACAACAGAAGCAATACTCCTATCCTTTACTTCAACCTCACCTACTACAGGCTCCTTCACAGGTGCTTGTGGAGTATCGGTTCTATTGTGAACCATAGTAGGTAAACTTGCTATATTGATGTCCATAGCGATACCTCATCAAATTAGGTGCCCTCTAACAAACACCCTAAACATTCGACCATATTAATGCAGCAAAGGGAGATCCGTCACCGAACCTCCCTTATCAGTTTGCACCGTAAAAACTATATTACAGTAATGACAAGGCAACTTGAGGTAACTGGTTCGCTTGCGCCAGCATTGCTGAACCAGTTTGTTGCAATACTTGGTTCTTCGTCATTTGCGATGTCTCTTTCGCAAAGTCCACATCCACAATACGACTCTTCGCATCGGCTACGTTAGCTTGAGTGTTAGCACTGTTGCTAATGTTATGAGCTAAACGGTTTTGTGTTGCACCTAACTTCGCGCGCTGGGTGTCAATCGCTTTAATTGCATCATCAATCGCACCTGTTGCAGTAGAAGCTAATATGTCAGTTGATAATGCTAAAGCATTAACACCCAAACTTGATGCATCTGTAGCAGAAATCGAGATAGAGATATTCTCGCCTTCTTGGTGGCCTACTTGAAAGTTTTTCGCGTTGAAAGCACTTGTTAGCAACTTAGTATCACCGAATGCAGTGGTGTTAGAAATTGCGGTGATTTCTAATGCTAATTGGTCAATCTCAGCTTGCAATGCATCACGGTCACTAGTGGAGTTTGCACCGTTTACTGCTTGAACCGACAGATCGCGCATACGCTGTAACATGTTGGTCTGCTCTTGCATCGCGCCTTCTGCGATTTGTGCTACTGAAATACCATCGTTCGCATTACGCATACCAACAGATAAACCACGTACTTGACTGTCTAAACGGTTAGAAATCGCCAAGCCTGCAGCGTCGTCTTTCGCGCTATTGATACGCAAACCGCTCGACAAACGCTCCATTGAGGTTGCCAAAGCATTACCCGATGCATTCAAGTTCTTCTGTGCCTTCATTGAAGTCACGTTTGTGTTTACTGTAATTGCCATGATTATACCTCATTAAGCCTGGTTAAGAGCTTGCCTGTTTTCCAGGCTAAGTGAATCTGTTCACTATTTATAACGGCCAGTGGCGGAAAAGCTTTAGGAAAAAAAATGATTTTTCTGAAACAAATTTCTTAACTAATTTCCACATACAAAAATGCCCACGACTGCAACAGTCTGTGGGCATCGAAAGGGCTGCAATATCTGCTTAAAGTAGAGATAACGCCACTTGAGGCAGCTGGTTCGCTTGCGCCAGCATTGCTGAACCTGTTTGTTGCAATACTTGGTTCTTCGTCATTTGCGATGTCTCTTTCGCAAAGTCCACATCCACAATACGACTCTTCGCATCGGCTACGTTAGCTTGAGTGTTAGCACTGTTGCTAATGTTATGGGCTAAACGGTTTTGTGTTGCACCTAACTTCGCGCGCTGGGTGTCGATAGTCTTAATTGCGGCGTCAATTAAACCCGTTGCGGTGGAAGCTACTGCGTCAGAAGAAACAAGTAATGCATCCACGCTTAATGTTGCTGCATCAGTTCCCGAAATCGAGATAGAGATATTCTCGCCTTCTTGGTGGCCAACTTGGAAGCTCTTACCTGTAAAGCCACCGCTCAGTAACTTAGTATCACCGAATGCAGTGGTGTTAGAAATTGCGGTGATTTCTAATGCTAATTGGTCAATCTCAGCCTGAATTGCATCACGGTCACTAGTAGAGTTTGCACCGTTTACCGCTTGAACCGTCAGGTCACGCATACGCTGTAACATGTTGGTCTGCTCTTGCATCGCGCCTTCTGCGATTTGTGCTACTGAAATACCATCGTTCGCATTACGCATACCAACAGATAAACCACGTACTTGACTGTCTAAACGGTTAGAAATCGCCAAGCCTGCAGCGTCGTCTTTCGCGCTATTGATACGCAAACCGCTCGACAAACGCTCCATTGAGGTTGCCAAAGCATTACCCGATGCATTCAAGTTCTTCTGTGCCTTCATTGAAGTCACGTTTGTGTTTACTGTAATTGCCATGATTATACCTCATTAAGCCTGGTTAAGAGCTTGCCTGTTTTCCAGGCTAAGTGAATCTGTTCACTATTTATAACGGCCAGTGGCGGAAAAGCTTTAGGAAAAAAAATGATTTTTCTGAAACAAATTTCTTAACTAATTTCCACATACAAAAATGCCCACGACTGCAACAGTCTGTGGGCATCGAAAGGGCTGCAATATCTGCTTAAAGTAGAGATAACGCCACTTGAGGCAGCTGGTTCGCTTGCGCCAGCATTGCTGAACCTGTTTGTTGCAATACTTGGTTCTTCGTCATTTGCGATGTCTCTTTCGCAAAGTCCACATCCACAATACGACTCTTCGCATCGGCTACGTTAGCTTGAGTGTTAGCACTGTTGCTAATGTTATGGGCTAAACGGTTTTGTGTTGCACCTAACTTCGCGCGCTGGGTGTCGATAGTCTTAATTGCGGCGTCAATTAAACCCGTTGCGGTGGAAGCTACTGCGTCAGAAGAAACAAGTAATGCATCCACGCTTAATGTTGCTGCATCAGTTCCCGAAATCGAGATAGAGATATTCTCGCCTTCTTGGTGGCCAACTTGGAAGCTCTTACCTGTAAAGCCACCGCTCAGTAACTTAGTATCACCGAATGCAGTGGTGTTAGAAATTGCGGTGATTTCTAATGCTAATTGGTCAATCTCAGCCTGAATTGCATCACGGTCACTAGTAGAGTTTGCACCGTTTACCGCTTGAACCGTCAGGTCACGCATACGCTGTAACATGTTGGTCTGCTCTTGCATCGCGCCTTCTGCGATTTGTGCTACTGAAATACCATCGTTCGCATTACGCATACCAACAGATAAACCACGCACTTGACTGTCTAAACGGTTAGAAATCGCCAAGCCTGCAGCGTCGTCTTTCGCGCTATTGATACGCAAACCGCTCGACAAACGCTCCATTGAGGTTGCCAAAGCATTACCCGATGCATTCAAGTTCTTCTGTGCCTTCATTGAAGTCACGTTTGTGTTTACTGTAATTGCCATGATTATACCTCATTAAGCCTAGTTAAGAGCTTGCCCGCATTTTAGGCGAATCAATCTATCTGCCCTAGGTAACGGCACTGGGAATAAAAACTTTAGTCATCTTTTTATTTTTTAGGAGGGAAATTCACCAGTACTATGTATCGTACTGAGAAATAAAGAAATGGCTCTGTGCCAACATGAACCGTACTATGCTAACGAATACATCTTGCGGGAAAATTCTTGGTTATTAGAGCGAGAAAACTAACCCTTTTTATACTAAACAACACAGATGAAAGCGGTTAATTCAAAGCGCTAATTAGGTGAAGTTATCTAAACGGCCATGCTTACAACGTGAGCTTCTCAAGCGCAGGAATTCGAGCTGAGTGGATGCAGAAATATCTACATGAAAAATAGAGATGCCCATCCTACGCATTCGAGGAATGGGCATTTTAGCTCTTCAAGTGAAAAATTAACCCAACAGAGATAATGCAACTTGCGGCAGCTGATTCGCTTGCGCCAACATTGAACTACCAGTTTGCTGTAGCACCTGATTTTTAGTCATTTGGGCTGTTTCTTTCGCAAAATCGACATCCACAATACGGCTCTTCGCATCGGCCACGTTCGCTTGAGTGTTCGCACTGTTGCTGATGTTATGTGCTAGACGGTTTTGAACAGCACCGAGAGTCGCACGTTGTGTATCGATCAGCTTCAATGCCGCATCAATTGCTCCAATCGCAGTTGATGCACCTACATCAGTAGATAATGCAAGGCCACTAATCCCAAGAGTGGTGGCATCTGTTGCAGAAATTGAAATTGAAATATTTTCGCCTTCTTGATGGCCAACTTGGAAGCTCTTAGCTGTAAAACCACCACTGAGCAGTTTAGTATCACCAAATGCCGTTGAAGATGAAATTGCTGTAATTTCAGAGACTAATTGGTCTAATTCCGCCTGTAACGCTTCCCTGTCACTGGTGGAGTTAGCACCGTTAACTGACTGAACAGATAAATCACGCATACGCTGTAACATGTTGGTTTGCTCTTGCATTGCACCTTCTGCAACTTGTGCAACAGAAATACCATCATTTGCATTTCGCATACCGACTTCTAAGCCTCGAACTTGGCTATTTAAGCGGTTAGAAATCGCTAAACCAGCGGCGTCATCTTTAGCACTGTTAATACGCAAGCCACTGGATAATCTTTCCATTGATGTAGCTAACGCATTACCAGAGCTATTTAAATTTTTCTGTGCCTTCATCGAAGTCACGTTAGTATTAACGGTAATAGCCATGTTGAGTTCCTCTTCCTAGTTATACTGCCAAGGCTTGGAGCTTGGCTAAATTTTTAACAATTTATCTTACAGAGGGTTAGGTCTTTGCTTTCTGTTAAATAAAGTCAAACAGGGAAACAGAACCCACCTTACTAAACACGTTAGAGACTGCGTTCAATGCAAGCTGCTGCTTTTCAAATTCCGTAATCGCTGACGCATAATCCAGATCTTCCAGCAGTGAAAGCGCCGAAGTATTCACCACTTTCTCTTCTGTATGAGTATCCTTGTAACGCTCGACGACTTTCAGATTATTCCCCGCCACACTTCTGGCTGAACTGATCTGATTGACGCCACTGTCGATATTATTCAATATCTGTGCCAACTTCGCTTGACCTTGGGGTGTATTTGCAGAATTGGGATCTTCGATCAAAGCGATCGCATTACTGATCGTATCGAAAATACTAACTTCGGCCTGTGGCTCCATGCTGAAACTATCGCCAGCACTGGGTTTACCGTCGATCTTCACTTCAATACCATTGAAACTCACAGGGTTAGTGGCATCGAAGTTAGCTACGTTTGCAACAGGATTGTTCGCAGAATCAAGTACCTGCAGATTGACACCGCCAGCACCATTATCAGAGAAATTAAAGGTATAAGTATCAGCAACATAAGTAGCCTGATCGGCTATTTTGGCCGTATCAACATTAAATCCACCTTGCTGGCTGGCCAAATAATTGACGCTATAATCACCAAGCCCATTAGGCGCTTTCATAAAGGCATGATCACCTGGAACATTGGTGCCAAGGGCCACACCGGACTGAACTAAGCTATCACGCACGCCAGAATCACCGCTGTAAACGATCTTTGGCGGCGTTGAATTATCAAAAGCAAAGGGTTGTTTGTCTGTGCTATATCCTGAAAACAGATAATTACCTGATTCATCCTTGCTATTGGCAATAGAAAGCAACTCTTCGAGGCTATCTTTCATCTCATCGGCAATCATTTGCCGCTCTGAGTCGGATAAGGTGCCGTTCACGGCGCGCATCACTTGTTCACGGATTGATGCCGTTAAATCTTCGGCGCTGCCTAACTTACTCTCAGTGACTGCGAGACGATTATTGGCATAGTCGATATTCTTCATAAATTGATCGACTAAGGCATTGCGTTGATTCAGGTTATCGATACCTAAAGCCGCAACCGGATCATCCCCTGAGGTATTGACCTTTTTACCACTGCTGAGCTGATCCAGAATCTTGCTCGTAGCCGTTTGTTTTTGCAGCACACTACTAATGCTTTGATTAAAGAGCTGCGCACTTGATAGTCTCATCGTCACTTCTCCTAACGCACTGAGGTCAGTAGGGTGTCAAAAATTTGCTGGGCGGTTGACATGATCCGCGCAGACGCTTGGTAGGCCTGTTGGAAACGCATCAGGTTGGCCGCTTCTTCATCTAAGTTCACGCCCGATTCGCTCTCGACTCTTGCATAAGCTTGTTGATAAATGGCCTCTGCGGAATCGACTCGCACGCTTGCCGCCTTGGTTTGACTACCAATATCTTGCTTAGTCTGTTCAAACACATCGGCAAGCGTTGATTTACCGCCATTCATCACTTTGGTTTCGCTAAGTTTGGCCATTGCCAAGGCGTTAGTGTTATCCCCTTCGGCAAAGGATAAATCGAAGGTAAACTTGTCACCCGCGGCCGCCGCACTGCTATCGACTTCAAAGGTAAAGCCAAACGCACTAATGCTCGGTGGTGTGTACGCCGCTGGCGCGCCAAGGGATGTGCCATTGGCATCGAAGGCTTCAAAGGTTGGCGGCACGGCAGTGGTATCTAATTGAATCGTCAGTTCGCTACCTGTTGTCGGGAAGTTTGCCGCATTACGGTTGGTAATTTGCGTTACCTTCACTTGAGTACTGCCTGAGTTTGCCGCATCAGGGGTGATTTTGGGCGCAGCCGCGGCAATGCCTTTCGGATCTGTCATCACTACTTCAATACCATTCGCCGCACCTGCTGTGGGGCGAATAGCAAATCGGTCACCCGAAGCCATGGCTCCGGCTTTGATATCAATCGAGAATCCCGCGCCGCCTTCGAGCTTAGTGCCGTTTAAAGTCAGTGGCGTAATCGCACCAGTTTGTGTATCTCTGAGTTCATAGGTGGCTGGCGCTGTAAAAGACAGCTCGTATGAGCCTCCCGATAAGGCGCTGGTATCGTCAATATTGACACCTAAGGTTGCATTGCCAGTGTTACCTGATAATCCGCCAACACGACCCAGAGACATCAAAGGATCGTTGATATCCTTAAAGATATTGCCGCCCACTTGGCCGTTAAGGTCGAATCCTTGGGCCTGCAACTTGTTAAAGTTATCGGCAACCCCGAGGGCCAGTTGGTCGAGTTCTAAACTCGCAGGCACTAAAGTTTGCTCACGATACTCAAATAGTGCACCGAGCTGGCCACCTAACTTACTCGGATCAGCCTTTACACTCTGCGATCCAATTGTCGACATCAACTGTAATTCGTTGGGGAATGGATCGCCTGTCGCGGTATTCATTGACATAGCGACTTCGCCCGAAACCAACATAATCGAGCCGCCGAGCATAATGCTCTTGGCGCCATTTTCTAAGGGGATCACATTTACCTGCGCGTACTGACTCAGCTCCTGCACCAGCGCATCTTGTTTGTCCAGTAACATGGCGTCTTGGTTGGGTGATTTCATCAACTCGAGGTTAAGATTGGCAAGTTCAGTGCTGATCTCATTGATACGCTTAGTCATGCCAGTGATTTGATCATTGGTTTGACTGAGTTGCCCATTTAGCGTCGACTGCATCTGATTCAAACTGTTTGCCAATTGTTTGGCATCGTTTAGGGTCGAACTGCGAATACCTAAATCAGCAGGTAAGTCCGCTAGACTGTTAAGGCCAGAAAACAGATCGTTCAAACTCTGCGGCACCACTTTGCCGATTTGCGAGAAGACTTGGTCAAGTTCGCTCAACTTGCCATAGCTCGCTTCAGCAGCGCTCAGCGTGGTTTGGCCAATACGTAATTCACGCGCGGCGTAGTCGTTATAAATACGTTTAACGTCAGAAACATAAGTACCTGTGCCATAGAAACTATTGCCAAGACGTTGAGACTCTAAGGTGGTTTGTGTCGCCACTTGTCTGTGATAACCCGCGGTGTTGGCGTTGGCGATGTTATTACTGGTCACCCCCAATTGCGACTGGGAAGCAAGCACGCCGGTACGGGCGATATTTAATAGATCGATAGCCATCAGCCGATACTCCCCAACACTAACATCCTATGAAGAATGGTCATTTGTCTTCTCCTGGCAGTATCGATTTCAGCTCTTCACTGATGGACTGCATGACTTTAATGACTTTTTCAGCATATTTAGGATCGGTGGCATAGCCAGCATCCTGCAATGCGCGAATAAACTGAGTCGGTGACGCCGCCACTTTCTTGGCATCTTGATAACGCTCACCGTCAGCGATAAAGGATACGAAATCGTTAAAACTGTGCTCGAAATCGGCATACACCCTAAAATCGGCTTTTTGTCTAACGGCAATACCCTGCTCAAATTCCAAGGTACTCACGTTAGCTTTATCACCTTGCCAACGACGGTCGGCTTTAATGTTGAATAGGTTATGGCTAGGCGCGCCATTATTGCCGCGGACAATTTTTTGACCCCAGCCCGTCTCAAGGGCCGATTGTGCCAATAACACTTCGGGTTTAGTGCCAAGGGCTTTGGCGGCTTTTTCCGCATGGGGATAGAGTGTTGCCAAAAATTCTTCACGGCTACCAAACTTAAGGGTCTTTTGCGTCTCCCGAAATGCCGCCGTCGGCAAGATTTGGCCGCTGATCACAGGTTCGATTGGTGATAAGGGCTGTTCTGACCAAGTAGGTCTTGGCGTATCTATGGCCAACAAACGCTCGGGTCTATCGATATCTAAGGAAGACGTCACGCCATCGGCGTTATCCATCTCAACACTTGGGCGCGCAATCGAGGCTGGCACGCCTTGGGCTGCAACGACTGGCGTTACGGCGCTTTGGGTTTCTGCAGTTGATGAGCTTTGCGCGGGAATGTTGAACGCTTTGGCATCATGTTGCAGCTTCATGCCGCCGTCATTACGCAACACGGATGCAGGCGTAAACTGGCTCGACTCGGGGGATAATTGCTGCACCATCATGTCTGCAAGACCCAGCACACCTTTATCCGATAAATCGACGGATAACTGCTGATCCCGCATTTGCTCATAAAACTTAGTGTATTGGCTGTTAAGTGGGCTGTCGGATTCAAACACTGCGTTAGCATCACGCATGCTCTTCATCAGCATTTGCACGAACACGCCTTCAAATTGTTGGGCGACTTTTTTCAAGGCGCCCTTCTCATCTTTCTGAGCCTGGGCGCGCAGGGAATCGAGCCCGCCCAGATCAAGAAAATGTGATGAACTTGAAAGCTTTTCCATGATTTTCCCGACAGAAATTAGATGATGATAAGTTCACCATGCAAAGCACCTGCCACTTTTAACGCTTCGAGGATGGCAAGTACATCTGAAGGGGCCGCGCCCACCAAGTTTACGGCTCGCACTAACTCATCTAAGGTCGTGCCAGGATTGAACATAAACATCCGGCGATTGCTTTCGCTCGCATTGATCGTGCTGTTGCTCGTCACCGTTGTTTGACCATTCGCCAAGGCATTAGGTTGAGACACCTGAGTCGCTTCGGCGATAGTCACAGTCAAGCCACCATGCGTTACCGCGGCTGGCAATAACTTGACGTTCTGTCCAACCACAATCGTGCCAGTACGGGAGTTCACAATCACTTTGGCAGACTCTTCAGCAGGCTCCACTTCGATATTCTCGAGCGTGGCTAAAAAAGACACCCGTTGTGACACATCCCTTGGCGCACTGACCTGCACAGAGGTCGCATCCAATGGCCGCGCCATATCGGGGCCAAGCAAGTCATTGATGGCATCGGCCATGCGCTGCGCGGTAGAAAAATCCGAGCGACGTAGGTTGAACGTCAAATAATCGCCAGTTGAAAATGGTGTTGCGACGCTACGTTCAACAATCGCGCCGTTAGGAATACGACCCACGGTTGGCGTATTTTGAATGACTTTAGAGCCATCCAAACCATCGGCGCTAAAGCCGCTGACCACTAAACTGCCTTGGGCAATCGCGTACACATTGCCATCAACCCCTTTGAGGAAGGTTTGCAATAGCGTGCCGCCACGCAGGCTTTTCGCTTCACCTAGGCTAGATACGGTGACATCCAATTCTTGGCCGGGTTTGATAAAGGCTGGCATATCCGCATGCACAGCCACCACAGCTACGTTCTTAATTTTGGGTCTGAAATTATCGGGCAAGTTAATCCCAAAGTTTTTCAGCATGGTCATAAAGGTTTGTTCGGTGTAACGGGTCTTTTCGCCCGTACCGGGTAAACCGACGACCAAGCCGTAGCCAATCAATTGGTTACTACGAACCCCTTGAACATTGGCAATATCTTTAATGCGCTCGGCTTGGCTAGGCAGTGAAAACACCAGCATGGCAACGGCTAAAATCAGTTTCAATTTCATGATACGACTCCTTAGAAGGGCCACCAATCGCTCATAAAGAACTGGCTTAACCAGCCCACTTTTTGTGCTTCGGCGAAGGTACCAGTACCGCTGTATTGAATACGCGCATTGGCCATACGGGTTGAATCGATTGTGTTATCCGGTTTGATATCCTGCGAACGCACAATCCCCGTCACTCGGATAAACTCATCGCCGTTGTTAATAGAGATCCATTTTTCGCCGCGCACCACTAAGTTGCCGTTATTGAGCACTTGCATCACGTTGGCGGAGATACTGCCATCTAAGCTGTTGCTTTGATCGGCATCGGATTCCCGCTTAGTGTTCATGCTGTCTTTATAGCGTAAGTCGAGGGGAACTCCGCCAATCGACACATTGCTGCCACCGGCATAAATGGGGTCGAGCGACATGTCAGAGCCTTTTTTGATCTGATTACCCGCGCTCTTTTTCGCTTGAGTCGCTTCCTTCAACACGATAGTGATGATGTCACCCACTTTATGGGCGCGAATATCCGAATAGAGACTGGCCGCTTGGCTGTCTTGGTAAATTGACCCTGTCGCGGCAATTTTGGTTGGCGGCGCTTCGGGATATACCGGCGCATAGAAGGGATCATCTGCAATCGGCTTCTTGGGGGTAGAGCTACATGCCGTAAGCAAGAGCGCAGCGGCCAATATAAAATATCTAGCCATGATAATGTGCCTCTATAGATTCTGATTCACATAAGCCAGCATCTGATCAACCGCCGAAATCACTTTGGAGTTCATCTCGTAGATCCGCTGACTTTCAATAAGATTCACCAGCTCTTCGGTCACGTTTACGTTAGAGGTTTCTAACGCGCCTTGACGAATCGCCCCCATACCATCGAGTGATGCTGTGCCTTGGATAGGCGTGCCACTGGCACCGGTTTCGGTGTACAGGTTTTGTCCCATAGGATCTAAACCCGATGGGTTAATAAAGTCGGACATGCTGAGCTGCCCCACCACTTGGTTTTCTGCGGCGCCCGGCGTCTTAACAGAAACCTCACCTTCAGCAGATACCGTAATACTGGTCGCATCTTCAGGAATCGTGATCGCAGGTTGCAGTACATAACCCGAACCTGGCGTGACAATTTGGCCTGTATCATCTAAGGTAAATTGACCGTTACGGGTATAAGCTGTGGTGCCGTCGGGTAACTGCACTTCAAAAAAGCCAGGGCCTTCAATCATCAGATCGAGTGAGTTATCCGTGGTCAACATATTGCCTTGGGTAAACATCTTTTGGGTGGCCACCACTTTGGTACCCGCACCGATATTTAAACCGTTTGGCAACTTAGTGTTCGAGGCGCTAATGCCCCCCGCTTGGTTAACGGTTTGATAGAGTAAGTCTTCAAAGACGGCGCGGCTCTTTTTGTAGCCGACGGTGCTGGCGTTCGCGACGTTGTTTGAAATCACCGCAATATCGGTTTGCTGTGCGTCTAAGCCAGTTTTACTAATCCATAAGGCTGGATGCATAATTTATCTCCTAACTAATCCGCATTAATGAAGAAGCCGCGCGGTCGTTTTCTTCCGCGGTTTTCATCATCTTCACTTGCAATTCAAATTGTCGCTGTAGGTCGATTAAGGACACCATCTCATCCACTGGATTGACGTTACTGCCCTCTACAGCACCACTCTCAACAAACACGTTTGGGTCGGTTGGTGCCGGATTGCCCGATACCAAACGGAACAACCCATCCTCACCGCGCATCATTTGCGCATTACCGGGATTGACCAGCTTTAATCGCCCCACCTCTTCGATCACTTCCGTTGTCGCGCCCTGAGGACGTACCGAGATAATGCCATCCTGTGAAATGGTGACTTTTTCAATCGGCAGCGGTAACACAATCGGCCCCGCATCGCCCATCACAGGATTACCGCGGTCGTTATGCAATAACCCTGTTGAGTCGAAACTTAAGCTTCCTGAACGGGTATAGGCCTCACTACCATCCTTTGCCTGCACTGCGAACCAACCATCACCTTTAATGGCAACGTCAAGATCTCGCCCTGTGGTTTTGATGGGGCCTGCTCGAAAATTGGCGGAGGGGGTTTCGACCATGGCAAAAACCCTCGATGGCAATCCTTCACCAAAGGCTTGCATCGATCTGGCTTGCGCCATGTCCGACTTAAATCCATCGGTATTGGCGTTAGCTAAGTTGTTGGCACGCAATGCCAACTCATTCATGTTTTGCTTAGCTCCGCTCATGGATATGTAGAGGAATTTGTCCACAGACTGCTCCGTCAAATTTTCAACCTGCCAATAGCAAAGCAAGCATCATGCCAATAAAATTAATGGCTAATTTACTGATAAATTGGGAGAAGATTATGAGGGAATGGCTACAAGGCCAAAAGAGGCTAAGTGTTGCCGCCAGCGGCAACACTTAGAAAAGGGAGAAATCAGCTTAACGAATTTGCAGTACAGTTTGTTGCAGGGTGTTGTTCACTTCGAGGGTACGAGAGTTGGCCTGGAAGTTACGTTGCGCCGAAATCAAATCCACCAGCTCAGTCGTTAAGTCGATGTTAGATTGCTCTAACGCCGAAGAACTGATGCTACCGAATGTACCACTGTTTGGTTCACCCGCAAGCGCTGGACCCGACTCAAGGCTGGCCTTCCATGAAGTGTTACCTACTTGGGTCAAACCTTGCTCGTTGGCAAAGCGAACTAAGGCAACGCGGGATAATGGCACGGTTGAACCGTTAGAGTAACTGGCGGTGATCAAACCATCTTCACCGATTTCAACGTTTGTTAAACGGCCTACTGTCGTACCGTCCTGCGTTAATTCTGTTGCCGCAAACGGCGCCGAATACTGAGTCGGTGCATTAAACTTAATAGTCACATCTTGAGTGCCATCGGCACCTGGGCCTAACACGCCTGCACCACCCACGCCTAATGCTTCAGTTGTCACGACCGCTGGATCACTGCCGGTATACACGCCGACAGAGTTAAACTTCAACACTGAACCTTTCCAACCACCAGCAGTTTGGGCTGTACCAGTCGCATCAGGTGTACCATCACCGTTGGTATCAGTCTGATAAGTCCCCGCTGGGCCAGACACATCCACTTGCTTACCATCAATCGCGTAGTAGGCAACCCAGTTGTTTTCACCGTTATAGGAGCCGTTATTTGGCTTCACAAAATAGGTGGTCATGATATGTGGCTCACCGAGTGAGTCGTAAATCGTCATCGAGGTCACGCTGTTATAGGTTTTGGAGTCCAATGGATCAAAGGCAGCAGGATCGAGTGAACCTTCTTTCGCGTTCAAGTTCATCTGCAGGGTGACGTTTTCGGTTTGAACAGGGCTACCCGCAGTATCAGGAATTTGTACTGGCTTAGCGGTGGTTAAACTGACTGATGTCGAGTTACCGTCTTTATCTACAGGGAAGGTTTGTAAATAATTACCTGCTGAATCAACCATATAATTATTTTTGTCGACTTTAAATGCACCAGCACGGGTAAACTGATGATCTAAAGTACCAATCTCAGATGCGGTCACAAAAAAACCGCCCCCTTTGATCGCTAAATCTAAAGAGTTATTGGTCAGCTGCAAACTACCTTGGTGGAATTGCTGCGCCACTTGGCTCGTTGCCACACCACCACCGACGGCGGTTTTAGAGTTAGAGAAAATTGAATTAGCGTAAACATCCGCAAATTCAGCACGCGATTCTTTAAAGCCAATGGTATTAGCATTCGCGATGTTGTTCGCTGTAGTGTTTAAGTCTTTCTGTGCAGCAGAAATGCCACTCAATGCAATGTTAAACGACATAATTCACCTCTACATTTCACTCAATTCAATTAAGGACTCAGGTCCAACTTAATACTGACAAATTAGGTTTCTGATACCGCAAGCACATCAGAGAGCTTAATACCTGCACCACCGCGAAGATTCAAAATCGCCCCAGTGCTTGCAGTACCTAACGAAACACTGGTCACATGGGCATAGGTCGAGACGGCAAGCTCTTGAGATTTACCATCGACAAGTCCACTGGCTTTAATGGTGTAATTACCGGCACTGACAGGCTCGCCATTCTTATTCAGGCCATCCCATGTCACAGGGATGTTGCCGCCCTCACTGCCATCGATGTTAAAGGTACTGACCACTTGACCTTTATCATCCAGTACACGCACGTTAATCACAGGAATTTTATCTGGCGTACTCACCACACCACTCAAGGTGGGGCTTTCGGTCGACACATTGCCGGTATCGGTTGGGATCAATACCTTACGTCCAACTAACCCCGATGCTTGCAGCGCCTGACTCGAGGTCATCACACTGTTTAAATTGACGATTTCATCGTTAAGCTTTGAAATACCATCCACGGTCGAAAAGGATGCCATTTGCGCAATCATCTGATCGTTGTCGACGGGCTTAAATGGATCCTGCATCGACAACTGCTGACTGAGTAACGAGAAAAAATCTTCCTGTGTCAGCTGCTGACTTTTAGCTTCAGGGACAATGGATTCGCTAGGCAAACGGATGCCATCTAAAAAAGGATTACCCGTTGATGTACTCGTTGTGCTCGTAGTATTAGTCGCCACCGTATTCGATTGACTCTTAGTTTGAGTCGTCTGAGCCGAGGTCTGGCTAAGTTGGTTAATGAGGCTCACAGCTTACCTCCTAAATAGCGCATATTATTTACCCATCCCAAGTGTTTGTTGCAGCATAGATTTTGCGGCTTCAGCGACTTGAACATTCATCTGATATGAGCGAGAGGCAGAAATCATATCCGCCATTTCTTCCATGACATTCACATTCGGCTTGTAGATAAAGCCATCCGCATCCGCCATTGGGTGATCCGGCGAATACTCTTTTAATAGGGGTTTATCACTCTCAACTATGCCTTTTACCGCCACACCTTGAGAGGCTTGTTGCTGACTTTGCGCTTTGGCCATTTCAGCTTCAAAAATCGGATGACGAGAGCGGTAAGTTTTATCTATGCTGCTAGAAACGGAGTCGGCGTTGGCAATGTTACTCGCGGTGGTGTTGAGGCGGACAGACTGAGCTGACATGCCAGAACCCGCCACATCAAAAATACTAAATAAACTCATGATCAATCCCCTCTCAACGCTTTCTTCATGCCACTAAACTTACTGTCCAAAAATCCTAGAGACATTTGATATTCAAGCGCATTTTGCATAAATGCCGACTGTTCCTGTTGAATATCAACAGTATTGCCATCTCCAGTATCTGGCTGATTTGGCACACGGAACTTCACGTATTGTCCCGTTAATTGTGCAAGGCCAAAATGCTGCTCATCGCCAGTCATCTCAAGGCTATTGCGCTGCTGTTGCTGGGTTTTAGCAACATTTAAGGCCGCAGAAAAATCGACGTCACGGGCTTTATAATGTGGCGTATCAGCGTTTGCGATATTGCTAGAAATCACTTCGGCACGCTCGGCACGGATCCCCAACGTAAATTGGTGTACCCCTAATGCCTTATCAAAACTAATCGCCATAAAATTGCCTCCATCGTGACTCTCACGGGAACAAAGCAATTCATGTGCCAAAAAGTAGTAATTAATCGAAATGTGTAGATATGAGGTTTTGCGAGGTAAAAAATTACCGACTAATGTCGGTAATTTTTATTTAATATCATTTAATTAGGTTTTCTTCTGGTAATAAATACCAGGGTTGCAACGCACCATGTCAAACTCATCGGTCAGGCCTGCAATGGATTCTGACGCGCCGAGAAAAAGTATGCCCTTCGGATTTAATGCGGCAGCAAATTGCCGCAAAATTTTTGCTTTTGCCTCAGGGGCAAAATAGATCAGCACATTTCGACAGAAAATAATGTCGAACTTGCCCAGCAAAGTGTAACTCTCAAGCAGGTTATGGGCGCGGAAATTGACTAAACGCTTAACGTTGTCTTTTACCCGCATGTTGCCAGAGGGCAAAGCATCAAAAAACTGGCGCTTACGTTCCTCCGATAGGCCACGCGCTAGCGCCAAGCTATCGTATTCAGCATTCTTACAGCGTTCCAACATAGAAGGCGAAAGATCGGTCGCTTGAATTGAAGCGCCTCCCGGCAAAGCTCCCGGCTTCTTCTGTTGATATTCTAAAATCGTCATTGCCAACGAGTAAGGCTCTTGACCAGACGAACAGGCAGCCGACCATATCTTTAATGGACGGCCCAACTTACTGTATTCAGGTAGCAATACATTGCCTAGTAACTCAAACGGATAGCGGTCACGGAACCAAAGCGTTTCATTGGTCGTCATAGCATCAATGACTTCCGCCCGCAACGCGCGCTCCGTTGGCTTCATCGAATGTTTCACCACATCGGATAACGAAGGCAGATTATATTTGCCCATCAAAGGCGCGAGACGGCTACGCACTAGGTACTGTTTATTTTCCCCCAGTACGATGCCGCTGTGTTGTTCTAAGAACAACCTAAATTGATTATATTCGGCTTCAGCGAGTGATTTGTCAGGCACATTCACGTCCTAGATCCTATAGCAAGCACCCAAATAAGTGCCAACAATCATGTAATAAGGGCTAGATTATAGCGTAAAGCACCACTAGGCACTAACCCACACTTTCACTACAAACTTAAATGCTTGTTCACTGCCGCAGCTAATTCGTCTGGGTTAAATTTGGCGATAAAATCATTAGCGCCCACTTTTTGTACCATAGCCTGATTAAACACGCCGCTTAACGAGGTATGTAGTACCACCTTGATATGCTTAAGCTTTGGATCGTCGCGGATCTCTGCCGTTAAGGTATAACCATCCATTTCTGGCATTTCAATATCCGAGATAATCAGCGGGATTTCCTCGGCAACATTATTCATTTCACCCGCAATAGCTTTTAACTTATCGAGCGCTTCACGGCCATCTTTTGCCGTATCAATCTGTAAGTTTAACGACTCGAGCGCGCGAATAATTTGTTTACGAGCCACCGCCGAATCATCAATCACCATAATATGGTAATGCTGACTTCTATCGATTGTCAGTTGCTCATTCACTTCTTCACTGATTGCAGTTTTAACTGGTGAAATTTCATCTAGGATTTTTTCAACATCAAGAATTTCAACCAGTTCACCTTCGATTTCAGTGACTGCAGTTAAGTAGGAATAGCGACCAGCCCCTTGTGGTGGCGGCATAATGGCTTCCCAATTCATGTTGATGATACGTTCAACTGAACTGACTAAGAAACCTTGTACGCTGCGGTTATATTCTGAAATGATGATAAAGCAATTTTCAGTGCTGGCTAACGGACGCCCGCCGGTTGCAGCACTCAGATCGATTACCGAAATAGTCGTGCCGCGAATATGGGCGACACCTTTGACGTAAGGATTAAGTTTAGGCAAAGTCGTTAACGGTGGACATTGCAAAACTTCTTTTACTTTGAATACGTTAATCCCAAAACGTTGACGACCATTCAACTTAAATAGCAATAGTTCTAGTCGGTTTTGACCTACGAGTTGGGTTCGTTTGTTGACTGAATCAAGAATACTCGACATAACTCTGCCTTGTTGTTCTGTTTATGTACGGCCCTAAACTCGTTTGAGTATAGGCATATTAATTGCTTACGTCTTGTTATCGATAACCATAGTTGAAACTGAGTCAAACTTCTGACACGAAATCTTGGCCGTTATGGCATGGAACAGTTTCAAACTTGATAAAAGTATAGGTGCATTCTGGCGTTACAAGCTAGTCTCTTCATTATGAAAGTAAATTTAGTCTATTTTTTGAGTATCATCGCCCTTTCCTTCGCCACTAAGGCCAATGCCGAGCCCGTGGTACCTAGCATATCGGCGATATCCGAATTAGCTAAAGCTCTTATTAATGAAAAGATTTCAGAGCCATCTAACGCTAAAGTTGAAATCCTTCCGCAAACGATAGACAGTCGTTTGCTCCCTTCTCAATGTGCCTCCCCCATTCGAGTCGAGCTCGCCTCCGACCGAGAGATCAGCCGCAATAACACGGTAAAAGTCAGCTGTGATACACCCGATTTAGCCTACCCTTGGCAGATTTTTATGTCGGTGCGGGTCGATATTCTTTTCCCGGTTGTGGTCGCCAGCGAAACACTGGCACCTGGCGAACTGATCAGCCCAACACAGGTTGAAATCCGTTACGTCGACCAAAATAGTTTACGCGGTATGCAATTTAGCGATACCAGCCAACTTTCAGGAGTACGGGTAAAACGGCGTGTCGCCAAAAACTTCCCTATTTTTGCCAATAACCTTTGTTTTGTTTGTAAGAATGATTCAGTATCAATTTATGTGCGTTCCAGCAATTTTGTGCTAAAAACCGTAGGCGAAGCGCTACAGGATGGTAATATTGGTGACCAAATTAGGGTCAAAAATAGCAGTTCAAACAAAGTACTAGATGCCATAGTCACGGCCATTGGCGAAGTCGAAGTTAGAATGTAAAATAAACTAAAGCTTTTCGATGAGCTGCCGATACCCCAGTTAAGAAATCCCCGTATACACGACGCTGGAGCCTAAAATGGCAATTGATATTAGCAAATTTAACGCCGGAGCGGCCGCGCAAGTCCGTTCAAACACAACAAAGAAAAGCAACGAAAGTGAGCAATCGACTCAGGTTGCAGCTAAATCGACTCAACAGAAAGGTGACTCAGTTGTCATTACGGCTCAAGCTCAACAGCTACAAGGAGCTCAAACCAAAATGGCCAGCCTACCTGAAGTAGACCAAAAGAAAGTCGCTGAGATTAAACAAGCGATTGCCGAAGGTCGCTATAAAATTGACCCCGAAAAGTTGGCGGCCAACATTGCCAGCTTCGAAGCTGAATTGAATGACCTCAATAAAGAGTAACTATGACAGAAATAGCTAAACTGGTAGATCAACAACACGCCCATTTGGCTGTTCTTAAACAGATTATTCTTAAGGAAAAAGGCGCTTTGGTTGACCAAAACGCCGATTTGCTTTTATCGCTTGCGGAGCAAAAATCATCATGCCTGCAAGAACTTAAGGCCAATGATGACTTACTGGCCAATCACAGCGATAAATCCTTACTCACCTCGCAAGTAGAACTATCCCATAAAATGGCCGCCGTAAAAGAGGCCCTTGCCGAATGTAAGGATCTAAACGCTCAAAATGCCAGTCTGATCGAGATGAATCTAGCGAGTCTAAACCGTTTTGCCCAAGCCTTACAGGCGAGCCGAAACGCAACTACTCTGACTTATAACGATAAAGGCAGAACCTCGACCCTTTCTAGCTTAGGCAATGATTTAAAAGCGTAAATCATGCATCATAAGTAAACGGGATATAAACAAAAGCCGCGCTCAACTGAGCACGGCTTTTGTTTATCGGTACAGCACGACGAGCAGTCATCCTGACCTAGCGCTAAAACCTACCCTAGCGCTAAAAATAGGTAACCTCTTTAATTCTTTGTGGACGACTCTGCTGTTGGTAAATCTGCCATACCTTGGCAAAATCAAGTTCTAACTCAGTGACATAGTGGTCCCCTGCCGGATAGCTTTTTACCACTCTCGCGCCGCGGATCACCCCAGTCACAGACGCTTTAACATTATCATCTGTCAGCATCCAATCACTCACGCTACTATTGGCGGTGATCTTCTGTCCATACACTTGTTCAGCCAGTTCACGATAAGCCACGATTTTTGACGCCTGCATCGCCATCAAAACTCGTTGGGACTGCTCTTTGGCCGGTTGAGTCGCTAGCGGGGCGTAACCTATTGCCGTCAGTTTAGGAAAACTACTCGGGGGCACATCTTCCCACTGAACATATCTATCTTTAGTTGCACACCCAGTAAGAAGGAGCGCCGCAACAATTAATAAGTAGCGTTTCATTTTCCATCTCCTAACACTCGAACCTCATTCATACCTGGGGTCGACTGGCGATATAAAATCCCATCCTGAGAAATAACTTGCTCAGAGGGCTGCATGTAATTGCTTAATTCTTTTTGGGTAACAAAGGTTTGAGAGGCTGATACCACACGATTGTTACTTAGGGTGACAATCCGAGTATTGATTGCCATGCCATTGGTTGTCGGGCTCATGGTCGACACCACGATATGATCAACGGGTAAATTGGTCGAAAGCTTTTGCCAATCGCGCGTCAAAATAAAATCGCCATTCGCAGTGACACTCAGGCCATCACCTAAATTCAAGTCCACCACATTAAACATAAAGCTATGCAAAGATGTCATCAGCCCTTGCTGCAGCTGCTGCGCCAGCGCATTGGTGCTACTCAAATCCCCAACTAACACAGGCGTGGCAACAACGATAGGTTGGTCGGGACGTAGTGCATCATTCTGTTTGACTAACTCAGTCACAATTCGCTGCGCGAGATGATTAATCGTCGCCGTAGGCGGCAAACCATTGCCGTCTGCTAAGCTAGGTTTGGGCGGTGCCACGGGTTTAGTCGCACACCCAACCAGCACTAACAGTGCCAGAGGAATGAATGCACGCTTCAGCATAGGAGTAACCTCATCATCAATATCAATGTGGCTCGGTGGGAGCCGCAATCTTTGCCATAAAGCAAGCAAGTATTAGACCAAGTCAAAATAATGCGCTTAATGAACTCTCCAGATTATCGACAAATCTATTGATAACTTTATCCCTATACCACGATAAATCAGGCATACAATTTGCTTAGAGTCATAAAGCACTGCCAGTAAACTGACTCATACCAGCAAATTTAGTTAAGGGCTTATTGATGAACATACTAAGAAAGAACTTGCTCATAATCAGCAGCCTACTGCTATTTGCTGCACAGGCAAACGCCGAATGGGTCGAGGCCAGTGGCGAAGCGGTGATCACCAATGGCAATATCGCCCAAGCGCGTGAAGAAGCCATCAATCAGGCTGTGAGTTATGCCACACTCAGTACGGGTATCCAAATCAGCAGTGAGCAGCAAACGACTAACGGCAATCTGACGCAAAACAGCTTTGCGATTAATCGTTATGCTCAGGCGATTAGCATCCAATTGGTGAGCGAGCGCATTGAAGGCAGCAAAATTTATGTTTCCCTCAGGCTCGATCTTAATGATGACCCCACCCAGCAATGCCCTGCTGGGCAGTTAAAAGCCGCCATCTTAATCCCCCAAGCGCAAATAAAAGACCGTGCACAGTTACGCTACGGACAACTCTCTGGATTTGAAGAAGTCATCTCCGAGAAACTGGGTAATAGCATTGATGGCTACTCATCCACTGGTTTTAGCCATATCCATGCCAAAGAACGGCTTGATATCGCACAGGAACTTGTCGATATCCGCGGCTATCGACTCCCCAGTTGGTTAAGTGAAATCACCGATAGCCAATATATTTTATTGCCACAAATCATCGACATATCAACTGAGCCTGTGCAATCTACCTTTATGGGATGGTGGGACGAAGCGCCACTCAGACAATTCCAATTTAAGCTCAGTCTCTATCACGGCATTAGCGGCGAGGAAGTGTGGAGCAAAACCTACAGTACCTCTGCCCCCTGGGAGTTTGAAGAACAAGCCATTATTGCCCCTAATAGTGACCGATTTTGGCGTTCATCCTATGGTAGAAATATTAGCCAAATCATGCAAGAAGCAACTCGAGATATAGACAACACGCTCAATTGTAGGCCACTGTTGGGGCAAGTCGTCAGCCGTCAAGGCGACAGGATTATCCTCAACTTAGGTCGCAAACACGGCATTCGAGTTGGTGATAAATTCCAGGTCGTGTTACAACAAAACTTGCCCGATAGGCTCAACGAAATGCGTGCCGTCGCCACCAAGAGCCGGGCAACGGTAAAAATCGAACAAGTCAGCGAAGAAAGTGCAACGGCAGTCCTCGTTGACCAAAATGCGGCTTACAATGTACAGATAAACGACATCGCGCTTAAGATTTAAGCAACTAAATCATAAGCCTTTTAATCAAAGATAAAACCAGTATAATCACAGGCGTCTCTTCATAGCTCAACAGGATAGAGCAGCCGCCTCCTAAGCGGCCGATCGGGGTTCGAGTCCCTGTGGAGAGACCATAAAACTATTTTTATCTATAAAATTCAACAATTTACGAAAAACCAAAAATCCTGTGCCGCCTATGTGCCGCCATAGGTATGACGTTTTTTAGAATTTTTTTCGTAACATTTTCAAAAATCCTCGTTTTGCCCTGTTCATCTCAGTTATAGACAATTAACCCTATTTTTAATACTTTTCCCTATGAGTTAACGAACAGGGAAAATAGCTTTATGACGGAAACTTCATCGCAAGAAAAGTTCACTAAAACGCTTGAAGGGATCATCGAGCAAAACGCCATTCCTGAAAAACCTGACTTCTTAAAAGTTCTTTACTCTCTTCCAGATTCTCCCGAAAAAGACCAAATGTTCGAAGACATGGAAATGATGTTTAGCGCCATGACTAAGCCTTCTTCTGTCTCCGATAAAATCCCCCGAGGAACTTCAGAAGATACAGCAGCAAAAGAATTAGCAAAATGTCCCGACAGCCAGAACATCCTTGCTGAAGAACAGCAGACCATAGTTCAGCTTTTTAGTGAGATGCTGTCACTCCCTCCAAGCGATGAACCACTCCCCGAAATGGACACTGTTCGAAAGTTTGCCAATGCCGATTTTCCAATTCAGGCAGATGCCAGTGATGAGGATGAGGCAGCATTGCTTACCTTAATCAATAGCCAACCAGAAGCAATTGCCGAATTTTTGCAGGCGATGATGGCTTGTCATATGGCAGGGCTGAATAAAGCAGCCAACCTACTAAATCGCCTTTTCGCAAAACAGGTATTGATCATTGAAAATGAAAGTTACCAATCACTTCAAGAAGAGGTAACCAAACATAGAGGGGTAATTGAAACGTCAGGTAGCCATTCGTCAAAAGGACAAGATAAACGTCACTCAAAGAATCGGTTGCGAAAAGATTTTGCTCTTAAACTTTATTCTGAAAAGCCATCCAAAAATCCCAAGCAAGCCTCACAAAGATTTTTTAAAGATATTAACCAGTATGCTAATAGTATTGGTCATCCATTCACCAGCGAGTACCAAGGGATAGAGACTGTATATCGTTGGTTTTTAAAAGCCAAAAATAACCAAACAAGCAGCGATACTTGAATCTATGTGATAGATCAGATAGATTCATTTTAGGCGCCCGCCCCACTTACATGCGAGTGAAAACAGGCTATAAGAGAAAAATCTCTGCTCAAAATAAAGCCCAATTTACATAAATGACTAGGTTGAGAAGCCTCGCCGTAATCGCATGTGGTTATGCTTAAATGCAATTCGCACTCAGCCGCGGAGTCTATTTATGTGTTCACTATCTAACCACGCACACAACATTCACAACAAAGCTAAAAATTTAGCTAAATGCAAAATCAGCCGAGCGCAAATATTTGAGTTGATTGCAGCCTATTACGGGCAAAAGAGTTTTGCAGCGCTCAAAAATTCTGATGTAAGTACAAAGCTTGAAAAGCCTAATTCTGATGAAGCAAATGTTCGCTGCATTCAGAGAGCTATTTCTATGGGAGTAAATCATGAGACCAGCAAGGAATTATCTCTGATAGTGACTTGTGAATTGGATTCAGTAAACTCAGTCAATCCCGCACTGATCAATCGCCAAGTTCTTAGCTACCTAGAAAGTAACATTGAGCTTAATGAGCAGTATTTTTATTTTGAAGGATTAAAAATCTATATCCCTTCAATGTTTGTAGCTCTAAAAAATGCTTCAAATAATGGGGTTAAAGATTCTCAGCTTTTAGAGTTGTTACTATTAGTTGAACACTACGCAAGTGTCACGCAGGGGGAATACAGCGAACACTGGTATCAACGTCAACTCGCAGGTGAAGAGTTAGGGGAAGCTCAAAAGAAATGGGCTGACAATTACGCTGAGTTGTTACCAGCAAAACAGGCTTTAGACACCTTTGTAAAAATCCATTCAATCAGTGATCTCCCAACGCCAAATATCGAAGAACTCATATCATCCAAAATATTTACAAGCATTAAACAATCGATCTGCTACCAAGTTAATGCTGAGTTTGTAGTAAATGTAGCTATTGAACTGTGGGGACTAGATGAGTACGCATTATCTGAACAACAATCAGAATTTATTTCTCAGTGGAAAACCTTAGCGACCTTTCAAGAACCTTATAGAGAACAGTTAGCAGAGTTAGTTGAGTCCGAAACAGATCTTATAAAACAGCATTCATGGTTAGAGTTTGCTAAAGCAAATCATATTGATCTAGAAAGGGATGATATGTACCTAGTTAACTCATATACAGGCGAGATTTGGGAACATGATTTCGATGGCCCTGTATTTGCTGATGGTTATAGCGGGCTCACTCTCCCACAACTACCTTCTGAGCATGAGCCACTGGTAGCCAAACGAGTTGAAGCCATGCTCAATATTCAGAAACAACTCTCAAGGCTGTAATCTGTTGAAAGGTGTTTCTCACCCTGAGAAACACCTTTTTGAGCCTGACAAACGCATACACCCTAACCCCTCACGATTATCTTAACTCCTGACAAATCCACATTAATCAGGAGTTACCATGAACGATCTATTACTCAGCCCGACCGAGGTCGCCGAATTTCTCGGAGTCACCATCGGCACCTTATCCGTTTGGCGCTGTACTGGCCGATACCCATTGCGCTTTGTTAAAGTTGGCCGCAGCGTTAAGTACCGCCAAAGCGATGTTGAATCCTTCGTTAACGGGAGGGTTTATGATCACACTCTTTAAATTCGGTTTCCTGTTTTGCGTCATCATTCAATTAGCGATGATCGACCACACACTTCAACAATCCCTAGAGACCATTAGGTTATATAACGAGTCCAAGTACCCGTTAACGGGTACAGAGACCGAAATCGAAAAGGTGTACCCGTTAACAAGCTCTGACTCTGTTAACGGGTACACCTTAAAAGCCACTGACCAAAAGCAAACTGTTCCATTACATAACGGGGAGGTTAAAAAATGATGGCCTCCTCTTCTATCCCCATGCCCAAGCTCACCGAAGAACAATTGGAATTTGCCCTTTGGCTTTCAAAGGGCAATAGCCTTTGCCTGTGCTCAGAAATTTGCAGCGACTTTGGCAAAGTTGACGGTATTGAAACCTTTAACGGCCACTTTCAAAAACGCACGCTATTTAGATTAAAGCGTGAAGGGCTACTAACCGAATCCACCGTTTTTGAAATGGGCATTCGCTGGCAAAAGCTATCGCTTAACGAGCGAGGTAAGCAATTACTGACTAACAGCGAGGTAAAAGCACATGCTTAATGTTCATGAACACGATAAGCAATGGCTTGAGAATAAACTCTATGGCCTACCCTCACCTCATCGTATAGCGATTATGCGGAAATATCGTAGCAAGCCAAACCGCCGCGAGGCCAATTTGAGCGTGCTGCACCTGACTAAACGCATTGCCGCCGTTATGGGTAAAGACAAACATTTCTACCATGTGAATATTGAGCAGCAAGATATAAGCGCAAAGGCAAAGCAACACGCCCGCCGCTGTATACAGATCACAGCGCAAGCAGAAGGTAAGGGATTACTCACTATCTACAACACGCTATTACATTACATGGCGTGCTATAGCATTAAGCCGCCAAAACTGAGCGAGACAATTATCAACCATCTTAAGTTGGACACACTTGATGACG
Source organism: Shewanella mangrovisoli (assembly GCF_019457635.1). NCBI lineage: Bacteria > Pseudomonadati > Pseudomonadota > Gammaproteobacteria > Alteromonadales > Shewanellaceae > Shewanella > Shewanella mangrovisoli. Next base: position 1,521,207 of record NZ_CP080412.1, on the reverse strand, counting down.
TTGAGCTTGCCCAAGTCTATGGCGTACTCGCCCGCGCTGGCGATGAAATTTGGTGGAAACGGAAATTAAGAAAACAGCGCAATCTGCAAATTGAAACCATTTCACGGGAACTCAATTTGGTCTGTAAACAAAAAGGTATTTATGCCAGTAACATTACCGTCAGCAATTTTCAAACCCAATGGCAGAGCAATCAACAGCTATTAGAAAACACCATAGCCACCAACGAACACGGCTATAGTGCAAATCTTGCCGAATTATCCAAACTCAATGTCTCTAATCCCGCCATTCGTAAGGCCGAGTTGATGGTTCGCATCCGTGGCTTTGAAGATTACGCCAAAGAAATGGGCTATAGCGCCCTATTCTTAACCATGACAACACCGTCTAAATACCATCGCTGTTTTGCCAGAACGGGCGATGAAAATCCCAATTGGAGCGGCGCAACTCCGCTAGTTGCCCAAGAATACTTAAATCGCACCTTTGCCCGCATTCGTGCCACCCTTGCCCGTGAACAAGTCACCCCTTTCGGCTTTCGGGTAGCAGAGCCGCACCACGATGGCACCCCGCACTGGCATTTGTTGTTATTCATCCCAACCGAGCAACAGCAAACCTTAGTCGATACCTTCACTCACTATTGCTTAGAAGAAGATGGTGACGAGCAAGGCGCAAAAGAGCGTCGCTTTAAGGTGGAATATATTGACCCAGCCAAAGGTTCTGCCACTGGCTACATAATGAAATACATCTACAAGAATATTGATGGAGAAGGCATCGAATACGACAGCTACGGCAAAGATGCCTCAAGCTCAGCAATCAGAATCAAAGTTTGGGCATCCTGTTGGGGCATTCGCCAGTTTCAACAAATTGGTGGCGTTGGCGTTACTCCTTGGCGCGAGTTAAGACGACTTGACGCAATTAAAGATCCGTCACTTGATTGGATAGAGGTCATTCGTCAAGCAGCCGACAGCAGCAATTGGACTTTATACACTCAGCTTATGGGTGGCGTGTTTTGTAAACGTGTCGAGCAAACCATTCGTCCGCTATACAAAACCCAAACCAATGCACTCCAAGCTAGAGCTACCAGCAATAGAGCTACTAACACACAAAGCAAGCCAATTGCCGCATTAATCCAACAACAATCCCGAAACGCATTGCAGGAATGCGGGAATAGCCAGAAAAAATGCAGAAATCATCCCGAAAATTCCGAGATTCAATTGCTGGACGCTTTCAGGAACATACAAGAACCATCTCGGGAATTTCAGGGCTACGATTCAGGAATGCAGGAGATTATTTCAGGAACTGTTGCAGTGGCTCCAGAATTAGCTTCGGGGTTAGATGCGGAGTTGACTTCGGAATTAGCTTCAGGATTAGATGCAAGAATTGCAGAATCCAATCCTGAATTTGTCAATGAAAACGACCAGCAACTAAAAACCAAACGCTATGGCGATGCTGCACTAACCCATCTAAAGGGGATTGTCTCTTTCGGCGTAGAGATCATCACCCGCGTCCACACATGGACGCTGGCAACTAAGTCTCAGGTTCAGAAAAACGCTTTTTGCTCTCACTTGGAGTTCTGTCAATAAGTGTACGGAAAACGAATAGAGTCGATGACAAATTTAGTAATATAGGAGATGATATGAGTAACGTGTACAAAAAACACTCAGCGCATAATAAAAAATCATATTAGATTAATGCAGAGGGAATTGTGAATTTTGAAGCAGCTACATTAGATGATCTAATGCACGACGTTTTTGAGCATATTCTAAATCATGGTCATAATAACAACGCAAGCAAAGGACCAAACATCGAAGTGCTCGGATGCGAACTAAGGTTAACTAACCCTATTGCAAGGGTGAGCAGGACTGAATCTCGAGGTTTAATATTTAGCTGCTTAGGAGAATTATTTTGGTATCTTTCAGGTAGTAATGATGGCTGTCACATAGCAAAATATATACCTAAGTATGGTACCTTTGTAGAAGATGATGGTTCAATTCATGGTGGTTATGGAAAGAGACTTTTCAACATGCATGAAAAGTATGATCAAATAAAACGAGTGATAGAACAATTAAAAATTGGAACTGGAACAAGAAAAGCTGTAATACAACTGTTCGACTCATCTGATTTAGCCGAGGATTATAAAGATATCCCGTGCACTCTTAACTTGCAGTTTGTAGTTAGAAATAAAAAACTTCATATGTTTACAATGATGCGTTCAAATGATGCATATATTGGTTTACCTCACGACATATTCGTATTCACAATGTTGCAAGAAATGCTCGCAAAAGAGCTTGAATGCGGATTAGGTATCTACCACCACTATGTTGCGAGTCTACATATCTATAATAAAAACATTAACTCCGCAAAGCGTTTTATTAATGAAGGATTTCAAGCAACTGATAGCATTATGGATGAAATGCCTTGCATTGGATTCTTTAGCATTAGAAATGAACTATTAAAATTCGAAAGTGAAATTAGGCATGGTATTGACTTAAATATTAATGAACTGGACCTTTGCGATTACTGGAAAGATATTTTAAGACTTTTGCAGTTTTATAACAAGAAAGAATCAGGTAACTTTCAAGATTTAAGGTATGCCAGTGAAGTTAGAAAAAAAATAACTAACAAAAAATACCAAGGCTTAATAAATAACAGAGAAAGAATCAAGAAATCAAAAGCCATAAAGAAAATAGAAGGGAATAACATGCAAAAAAGGTTTGACAACATTAGTGATATCATTAGCGGTATTGAAGCATTCGAACACGAACAATTTAAGCTAGCAGGCTTACAAAGAGTGGAAAACTATATTTCTTTATCAATGCAAATTACTGATAGCATTAGAAGAATAAGATTTATAGAAGAAATAAACAAAAAACATATTTCTGAACATCGAAAAAACCCTCACTCTGATATATTTGACCCATTACGAGCCGCATGGTTACATATAAGGGAAAACAATAAAAATGAGGCATATTGGTTGATTTTTCTAGCTACACACTTTGGAAAGCATAAGAAAGAAGGTTGGAAACTATGTGCTGATATTTATGGCGGTTTGGGCGAGGAATTATGGACTTGGAATAGAGTATCTCATAATCCAAATGATTTTTCTTTATGGTTCAGAAAAGCTAGCATAGAAATTAAAAAGAATAAGCCACAAAGAAAATTTGGAAATCACAGAAAATATGAGTCATTGAATTATAATTCGAGTAGACCACTTCAAACTGTTGTACAGACATATGTGGATTGGGTTGGTGTAAGTAAAGATCATGAAACGAGGTTTTTAGATCTATCAAACTCAAACAATGTTAATAATAAATATGAATTATTTGATGTCGCATATAAATCCATGAAAGGCATATTATCATTTGGTAGAACAGCCAAATTTGACTATTTGACAATGCTCAGAAAGTTTTCACTGCAAAATATAGAACCGCAAAACCTATATCTCTCTGGTGCAACAGGCCCCAAAAGAGGAACAAGTTTTTTGTTTTTTGGAAACAAAGATTCTAACTATAGTGTTGAAGAATTAAATCAAAATTTGAATTTATTAGCAGAGTATTTACCAATAGATATTCTATCCTCCCAAGTATTAGAGGATGCTTTATGCAATTGGCAAAAATCACCATCTGCTTATCGGTATTTTGGCGGCTAATCATCAGACCATGTATATCTTACTTTCAATCGATTGAGATAAGCATGGTCTATATTACCGACATGTTGTAACTGTCCCAAAACAATTCCTTTGGAAACACCTATTTTCTTTGCAAAACGAACTATTTTTTTCCAATCATTTTTCTTTAACTTTAACAATTCACTTCGATACTCTTTTGGAATCAGAATATTAGATGAAAATTCATTAGCTTCTATTTCAAAGCTGTCACACTCTGTTACACCAGTTCCCTCTAAGAAAACCTCTTGATTAGTACCATGTAATACAAGGTGTGCTATTTCATGAAATAATGTAAACCAAAAATGATCGTCAGTCCTATAACGGAAACTCATTACTATCGTCGGCTTTTCTTTTTCAAAAAAACAAGTTGCTCCACTTGCTCGGCATCCAGATGGAGTACTCACAACAACAAATGCTACACCAGAATCTGCAAAAATTTTTCTTAACTTAGGAAGAAAAACTGACGGCTCGGGCTCTGTTGTCAACGATCTAATCAAAGGTATCGACTCTAATAACATACCTCTATCCCAAGGATAGCACCTTACATTTGAGGAAAGGTTTTTAGCTTGATTGAGCCAAGTATAAACAGAAACAGGATCGGTCTTGAAAGTTAAAGATTTTCTGAATGCGACAGGTAAAGATTGTCTGAAGTTAGCTTCCCATTCATTGATAGAGGATGCATTAAAAAATTTAAGACAATCAACAAAACGATTGGTACTTTGATTTGATCTAGGTATCCACCCAAATTTGACCATGTCAGAGATAGGAAGACTATCAAGCCATCCTTTTTGTTTCTCCAAAGTCTTCTTTTTAAAATTCTGATAGACCTCATCCCTCGACAACCAGAACTGAGATGAAACATTAAAGGTTGACTCTAATCTGTAAGCGATAGAATCCTCTATAGATACATCACCACTAAGTAACTTATCAGTTTTGCTGCGTGGTAAACCGATTCTTCGTCCAAATTCTTCAACAGAAAAACCAAACTCGTCAAGCAAGCCTATTATTGTATCGCCAGGAGGTGATACCCAATCAGGGTTGAAGTCATCCATGCGAATCATAAGTTTGTACCTATATATACTAATTTTAACCTACTTACCTTGGCCCAATCTATCGTTTTAGCAAGTGTTCTAGGTGTATTCATGTGTCCAGAAATCAAACACATTACCACTCCGTCCTTGATGTCAATTGTAATGCATTCTTCCGAATCAATGAACGCAATCCGTACATTTCCTAGAGGCATGTCATCATATCGTTCTACAGCAAATAAGTCCGTTAACCTAGCCCTTAATACTCGAGCGACAGATTCACCCAGCTGCCTATCAGCTTCGCACTGCTGCTCGCAAATAACCCTAAGCTCTTTTGATGAAAACGAAATTTCCAATATTCAATGCCAAGTAAGTTGTCCTTTTCAGAGCTACTTTATACGATGATTTATCTGAATGTACAGATTCGTTATTCATCGTTTTCAGTTTCTTACTACTTTTACCTCATAGTTATTAACATCCAATACCAACTTACTTCTTGCAAGTGTTCCCAGTTTATACCTTACCGACTCAACACCTTTTGGCTCATCCTCCTGAACCGTAATAAAGTGAATAAGACAAGCTTCTTAGCACTCCATCCTTCGATGCAGGTTTCTAATGGTTTTACACTAGAAAAGTTCTGAGAGTATAAACGCCAAGGGTTTGACCGTAGCTGGCTAAATAATCGAAAGCCTCTCAAACAGCTCTCTTCTCTCCTCTTCTGAGAGCTGTTCAATTTCCCTCACCAACTTATCCACCCTCGACTCCTGAACATAAGTCCCTAATAGCTGCGCCGTGGTGATACCTAACTCAGCCCTGACATTCTCGACATCCAGATGAGCATAGGTGCTTGCTGTGATACTGATATCACTATGGCCGAGTAGCTTACTGGTGGTCTGAATATTGCCGCCACGCATCACACTCCAACTGGCGATGGTACGCCTTAAGTCATGGATAGTGACATTAACCTCTTTCGCTGTTGCTGACTTCTCAGGACTTCGCAGCCCTGCCCGCTCGGTGATGCGATACCAGAAACTCCCCTTACCCGCGTTTTCAGTGATATGGCCTGAATGACTACGCTCGGCAGGAAACACGTATTTATCCCCCTGCACCGCCTCATTGCTTCGGCGCTCAAGAATTGCCATGACCTCTTTAGTAAGTGGCACGGCATGGGGCTTTTTCGATTTAATCTTGCTGGTCGGGATAATCCACACCCCGCGCTGATGCTCTATCTCGCGCCACTCCATACTGAACACGCAGCTTTTACGCTGACCCGTTAGCAGCAACAGCATGACCACATCACGGTAAAGTGGTGGCTCAAATTCTAACGACTCAAGCAATGCCCTTACCTCATGCTGATTCAAAATCCGCTCACGCTTCACGGCCGCCAATTTTTTGATACGGCCAAAGGGATTGATTTGTTGTTCATTGAACATCGACTTGAGCAAGGTCAGGCATTTGTTACGAACAGCAGCAGAGTTTTTGGTGATGATGAGCTTAAGCAGATTTTCAGCTTCAACTTGAGTGATGCTATCAATCGGTAAATGGGCAATGCGCGGCTGGATATGATTCTTCCAAATCGAGTGAATATCCTTAAGGGAATTGAGTCGCCGTTCACCCGTTTTAATTTTGACCATAAACTCGGCTTCGAAGGATTCAAACAGCTGTTGAACCGTCATTGACAGGGCTTCTTTGCGCTCAGCTTCTTGTTTTGCAAGGCGCTTTGCTTCATTAGGATTGATACCTTCGGCCAAGTCTACGGCAATATACTTAGCCTGCTTACGGGCATTCTCTATGGTTAAATGCGGGAACTCCCCGATCGTCACTGTGACGTCTTTACCTAAATGCTTGCGGCGAAAGCGAAAAACCTTTTTTCCCGATGGGAAAACATCTAAGATTAATCCATTAATTGAGTCTCGATGGCCGAAATCGGCGATTCTGAAGCGTTTTTGACCGATTTCGAGCTGTTCGAAAGCACGTTTTGTGAAGCTTGTTTCAATGCTCATAATGACTTAGCCTTAAATCCTGTGCCGCCTATGTGCCACCATAGGGATTAATTTAGACTAAAATACAGTAATTTTGGTTAATGTCAAAATCGCACAAAACACACTTAACAACATGTTTTATAATGATTTATTAATTTCAAATAATTTCCGTTAATGTCGCGAACTGTCTCCTGTGGAGAGACCAGATAGTGACGGAGCTGGTGCTCGAATAAGCAATCCCCGAGGATGCGGAATGACCAACCTGTTCACATCAAATATTGCTATTATTGAGGTTCGATGGCCTAAAGTCGCTTCTGCGATAAAAAACCAATCTATAGATCATCTTGATGCTCACCTTGTCCAAGGTAAGAACCAAACTATAAGTGTAGATGGTATCCAATTGAGTAGCCGCCATGACCGTATGGCAGAAGTGCAGCTCAATATCAGCCAACTGCCCCTGCAAAGTCACTCAATATATTTATATGGTTTAGGGCTAGGCGATTTGCCTCGTGAGTTATTACTTCATTATCCGTTAGAAAAACTAACAGTGACTTTGCTTAACTTAGCGGTCACACGACTAGTGCTAAGCTATACAGATCAAACAGACTGGCTATCGAGTCCTAAATGTGAATTAGAGTTAGCTAAGTTAAAGACCTCATTTTCGACTCCTTTTATCACATCTTCCGCTGAGCTTGTATTAGCCGATGACGATGCCGCATCGCTCAGAAATAAAATATTAATCCATTACCAAACTCGTTTTGCGGCAAGAGCACATCAAGCTGAAGACCCTCAAATATTGGAGCGTTTCAAGCAAAATGAACAATTAATTCAAGAAGATTCCGATATATCAGAACTTTATTCTAATCCATGCGAACATATAATTATTGTTGGTACAGGCCCATCTTTAGAAGCTTCAATGCCGCAACTAAAGCGTATTACTGAAAGTAACAAACGACCACTCATTATTGCGGTAGATACAGCACTAAAACCAATATTAAAAGAAGGGATTAAACCTGATATCGTGGTAAGTATTGATGCTGACATCGATGCGGTACATTTGCTGCCAGAAGCATCTAAAGGAATCAAACTAGTTTATTTCCCCAGACTGGCAAAAGAAACTCTTATGTCTTGGCAGGGAAAGCGATTTGCGGCCTACGGGAAACAAAGATTGTACGACAGCCTCAGAAAAGTCAAACACCATGATACTCTCTATACAGGTGGTAGTGTACTCCATACTTCGGTTGACCTTGCCGTTAAAATGCTGGCAAAACATGTGTATTTGGTCGGTTGCGATTTAAGTTTCCCAAATAATAAGACTCATACTGGTTGGGCTGATGGTGAACTGAACATGCATATATCGGCACAAGCATCACATCAATGGGTTCTCAATAATCGAGAACAGAAGGTAACAACTAGCCTCAGTTTCATTAGTTACATCGATGCTTTAGAAAGTTATATCAAAATCCATCCTGAAACTCATTTTTACACCACAAGTGAACTAGGAGCTAAAATAGAGGGATGCGCGTATCTAGCTTTGGATGAATTAGGATCAAAGTTATGACTATATGTGTTGACTATATACTCAATGATTTGCGTGCTGCCGCTCGTCATTTTCTACTCGCAGAGGAATCCTTTGGAGCCGAAGCAATGGTAAAGGTAATCGATGGACTCATAGGCTTATCAAGTCAATTAGAGTCACAATCACAAGAGTCGCTAAATCAAATTATTAGTCAAGTTTATGCTGCACAGCAAAGGCATGACTTAATTGGCTTGGCAGATTATCTAAATGTTGAATTATATGAATTTGTTCAACAGTTCGACACTTGCGAAAAAAGCAACGCTAGTATTTGATGTCTCTTTTAAAGCGTATGGACATATTATGAAAAAAGTATTAGTTACAGGTGCAGACGGATTTATAGGCTCTCACCTTGTGGAAATGTTAGTAGCCCAAGGTTATCAAGTTAAAGCTCTTAGCCAATACAACTCTTTCAATTATTGGGGATGGTTGGAAAATCTTGCTTGCCTCAATGAAGTTGAAGTTGTTTGTGGCGACATCCGTGATCCACATTTTTGCAAACACTTGTGTAAAGATGTTGATGTGATTTTCCATCTTGCAGCACTAATTGCGATTCCTTATTCGTACGTAGCCCCTGATAGCTATCTTGATACCAACGCCAAGGGCACTCTCAACATCTGCCAAGCAGCCCTTGAAAACAATGTATCAAGAGTCATTCACACTTCTACAAGTGAGGTCTATGGTACCGCCAAATACGTCCCGATTGATGAACAGCATCCGTTACAGCCTCAATCACCATATAGTGCCTCAAAAATAGCTGCGGATTCTATGGCTATGAGTTTTTACTATAGTTTTGAACTCCCCTTAACTATTGCTCGTCCTTTTAATACATACGGTCCAAGACAATCTGCAAGAGCAGTTATTCCAACAATAATCAGTCAGATTGCAGAGGGCGCGACTCAGATCAAATTAGGAGATCTATCTCCTACACGTGATTTCAATTATGTACTGGACACATGCCGAGGATTTATTGCATTAGCAACACATGATGCTTGTATAGGTGAAACTATCAATATCTCTTCAAATTATGAAATTTCAATTGAAAATACTCTAAAAATCATTAAGCAACAGATGCATAGTAATGTTGAATTCATTACTGACAATGAACGCATAAGACCTCAGCAATCTGAAGTGTTTAGATTATGGGGGGATAACAGCAAAATCAGAATGTTAACTGGATATCAGCCTCAATTCGATATAGAAATGGGACTAAAGGAAACAATCGCTTGGTTCACTGAACCTGCTAATTTGAGCAAATATAAATCTACAATTTACAATCGATAATTAGGAATAAAGTCATTATGGCAGCATCATGGGATCCTATCTGGGAAACAGTATTTACCACCCAAGCTTGGGGAAAATATCCTGGCGAAGACTTAATTCGTTTTGTTGCAAGAAACTTTTACAAAGTACCAAACAGGTCAGAAATTGAGCTGCTTGAGATAGGTTTCGGTACTGGAGCCAATTTATGGTTTATGGCCAGAGAAGGTTTTACTGTACATGGTGTGGAAGGCTCCCCTTCAGCACTTAAAATGGCCTTGGATCGTCTCAATGTAGAAGTGCCTGACTGGCGAGGTGAGTTACGACAAGGTGATATGCTTAGTCTTGATTATCCAAATAATCGCTTTGATGCCGTCATCGATAATGAAGCTATTTATGCAAATAGTTTTGAACATTCGCAAGCAATGTATAAAGAAGCACATAGAGTATTAAAACCTGGTGGGCTAATGTTTAGCCGAATGTTCACAGATAAAACTACGGGTTATGCAACAGGTCAGCAAGTCGGTCCTCATGCATTTATGGTCGATACTGGCCCTATGGCAGGTAAAGGATACACACGATTTACTACCAGAAAATGCTTAACGACGTTGTTTTCGCCATTCAACTTATTAGAATTACAATTGATCAGTCGAGAAAACAGGCTTGGTGAAAAAGTAAGTGAATGGATTGCAATTGGTCAAAAAGCAACGGCTGAATAAAAATATGACATGCTCAATTGAACAGACTATCCAATTCATTCGTGCACTATACGGTGATCCTGAACATTTACCGCTACATGCACCTCAATTCGACAGCGATGAAATCGACTTAGTAACAGAAACAATACAGAGTACATTCGTATCTAGTGTAGGAAAATACGTCGATCAGTTTGAGATGCTTATTAAGGAATACACTCAAGCCAATGCTGCTGTTGCAACCGTTAATGGTACGGCGGCGCTGCACACTGCGTTATTTTTAGCCGGTGTCAAACATGGGGACTTAGTAGTCAGCCAATCTCTTACATTTATAGCAACTTGTAATGCCATTCACTATTTAGGAGCGCAACCGCTATTTATAGACGTATCCCTTACACATTTAAGCCTTTGTCCTATTTCGCTCGATAACTATCTAACCGAACATGCTGAAATCACAGATCAAAACGAATGTCGCCATAAGCTAACTGGAAAAATAATCAGAGCCATGGTGCCCATGCATACATTTGGACATCCTGCAGATCTAGATGCATTAGTTTCAATAAGCAACAAGTGGCATATAACATTAGTAGAAGATGCAGCTGAAAGCCTAGGTTCTTTTTACAAAGGGCAACATACTGGTACATTCGGTCAATATGGTTGCATCAGTTTTAACGGTAATAAAATAATTACTACCGGTGGCGGTGGTATGATTTTGTGTAAAACTTCTCATGAAGGTACACGAGCAAAACATATTACAACAACAGCTAAGCAACCCCACGCTTTTGAGTTTTACCATGATGAAGCAGCATTTAACTATCGAATGCCTAATTTAAATGCTGCACTAGGATGTGCACAAATGAAAAAGCTCAATCAGTTCCTTACACAAAAAAGAGAGATTGCCAGTCAATATAAAATGTTTTTCGAAAAAACTGACTATCAATTTGTTCAGGAACCATCAGGTTGTCATTCTAATTATTGGCTTAACGCAATTGTGCTACCAGATCCCGCACATAAAAGCACTTTCCTAGAAAAAACAAATCAAGCAGGCGTTATGACTAGACCAGTTTGGCAACTAATTCATACCCTGCCAATGTACTCCAATGCGCTAAAAGGACCGCAAAATAATGCCGAATGGTTATCACAGCGTCTGATAAATTTACCTAGCAGCCCTAGAAATATAGCACAATAATATGGATGCAAATACATTAACAAATGATATCTACTTCCAAGATGAATATGCAAAACTTTATCTAAATGAAGATGACCGTATTTATCGATTTGAATATACCAAAGGGGAACAATGGTTCCGAAGCTTAAGCATTATGCGCCCTATTCCGAATTATTTATATCCTGATTATAGTGAAGCACTATTTGATCTCGAAACTCCTTATGGTTATGGCGGGCCAATAACTAACAGCCAGGATATAGATTTTATTAATGAAGCAATGCAGCTGTATCGAGCAGATTGTATAGCAAAAAATATTGTTTGTGAGTTCATACGTTTTCATCCACATAACCAACTAGCAGCTCATACTAATCTTTTTGATTTTCATCTACAAGAACGAAGAGTTATTAGCGTAAATCTGCGAACTGAGCAACATGAACGCTGGCAAGGCTACTCAAAAACAACCCGGAATATTATTAGAAAATGCGAAAAAAAATTAACATTAGATCAGAATATTCATCTTGATGAATTTATTAATATTTATCGGAAAACAATGGATAAAAATAATGCTGATCGTTTCTTCTATTTCCCCAAAAAATATTTTGAAAAACTACATACACATAAAAACTGCCAATTACTAGGTATTCGTGCATTTGATGGAGAACTATTATCTGCAGGTTTTTTTTTCCTGTCAGGCCCTCTTGCACACTATCACCTATCAGCTAACAACTTAGAACGACAACATGAAAATGGCAATTACTATTTACTTGAACAAGCCTTTGTTCTAGCAAAAGCTGCAGGATGCAAAAGTATGTTACTCGGTGGTGGGCGAACATCATCGGAAAATGATAGCTTATTTCAATTTAAGGCTAAGTTTTCTAAAGATATTTTACCTTTTTATATCGCTGGGTTAGACTTTAATTCTGTACAACGAAAACAGCTCAATGACTCATGGCAGGCAAATCATTCTGATACAAAAATTCAACGATTTCAGAAGTATCGGATGTCACCTAAGGATATTTAATGGCACAAAAAACCTTCATTATTGCAGAGGCAGGCGTTAATCATAATGGTGATATAAAGCTCGCTAAAGCGCTAATTGACGCTGCCGCTGAAGCAGGAGCTGATTGTGTTAAATTTCAAACTTGGAAAACAGAGCTGCTCGTTACGCCGACAGCAAAAATGGCTCAGTATCAAATTGAGAATACAAGTAACACGACAACACAATTTGAAATGTTAAAATCGCTTGAACTCAGCTACACTGACTTTGTAGAGTTAAAAGACTATTGTGATAATAAAAATATCATCTTCATGTCAACACCAGATGAAACACAAAGTGCAACATTCCTAAATAATCTGCAAAATCAATTTAAAATAGGATCAGGGGAATTAACGAACCTTCCTTTTCTAAGTCATATAGCTAGCTTTCGAAAACCCATTATATTATCAACGGGAATGAGTAATCTTACAGAAATTGAGTTAGCACTAAATACACTTAAAACGTCAGGTATTACCATTGACATGGTGACGATACTACATGCAACTACACAGTATCCAACACCAATGCAAGAAGTTAACTTATTAGCAATGAATACAATAAAAAATGCATTTCCTGGTGTAAAAGTTGGTTATTCAGATCACACTTTGGGTATAGAAATTCCTATTGCAGCTGTCGCGATGGGGGCAACTATTATTGAAAAACATTTTACGCTAGACAAGAAAATGAGCGGCCCCGATCATAAGGCAAGCCTAAATCCTGTCGAACTATGTGAAATGGTGTCAGCAATACGTAACTTAGAAGTTGCGCTGGGAACAGGTATAAAAGAACCGAGCATAAGTGAATTACAAAATATACCTATCGTCAGAAAAAGTATTGTTGCATCAAAACCCATATCAAAAGGTCAAAAATTAACAGAAGATAATCTTACGGTTATGCGTCCAGGCACAGGCATACCACCTAGCCGTTGGAGTGAAATATTAGGAACAACTGCCAATATGGATTATCAACCTGGTGAACTTATAAAATGACGAGAAAAATCTGTGTAGTTACTGCAACTAGAGCTGAGTATGGCCTATTAAAGCCATTATTACATGAAATCGAAAAGGACCAAGACTTAACATTACAATTGGTTGCTACAGGTACACATTTATCACCAGAATTTGGTTACACTCTAAAAGAAATTGAAACAGACAAATATCCCATAGCCAAAAAGGTGGAAATCCTACTTTCATCAGATTCCTCCATCGGCGTAAGTAAAAGTATGGGATTAGCTCAAATTTCATTTTCAGAGGTATATGATGATCTACAGCCAGATATTGTTGTTGTACTAGGGGATAGATATGAACTACTTCCTATTGTCTTAGCCGCAAATGTTGCAAATATTCCAGTTGCACATATTAGTGGAGGAGAGTTAACCGAAGGAGTGCTTGATGAGATGTTCCGTCATGCAATAACTAAGTTATCACACTTGCATTTTACAGCTATTGAACCCTATAGGAATAGAGTTATTCAAATGGGGGAGAGTCCAGAACGGGTATTTACTGTTGGAGAAATAGGATTAGATAATCTTAGAACAATGCAGTTCATGTCAAAAGAAGAATTAGAAATGAACTTGGGGCGAAAACTATTTTCAAAAAATTTGTTAGTTACATATCATCCAGACACTACTGATAACTTAGATTCCATTGTGGCTTCATTTAAGACTATTCTTGAAGCACTAGATGAACTCAAAGACACTCTACTAATATTTACTAAGGCAAATAGTGACCGAGGTGGACGAAAAATAAATGATATGATAGATAAATATGTATCGATAAATAAAGATAAATCAATTTCATTTACCTCGCTAGGTCAGAAACGTTATTTATCGCTACTTAACTATATTGATGCCATAATTGGAAACTCGTCAAGTGGTATTGTAGAAACACCATCGTTTAAATTGCCAAGTATTAATATAGGTTCTAGACAACAAGGGAGAATTAGAGCCCAAAGTACTATTGATGTAGATTACGAACTCGATTCAATACGCCAATCAATAAAAAAAATATACAGTAGTGAATTTATAGATGAGATTAAAGGTGTAATCAATCCATATGATAAAGGGGGTAGTGGTAAAAAAGTAAAAGATATTCTAAAGGAATATGATTTAAACACTTTGAAGGTTAAAAAATTTTATGACATTCCAAAGAATTAAACCCATCGGAGGGGAAGCTGAGTTTCATGAAAACACTCAAAAAGCCCTAACTCAAAGTGGAAGATTTTCCTTAAAACTCATTTTAGAGAATGAGGAGTTACGAAAGCATCACTTTTTTATACCGGACTATATTTGCTCAACAATTATCTTAATGCTAGAAATGTACAATATTAGATATAGTTTTTATAAAATAAAAGCTGATCTTAAACCTGACTGGACCTCAATAAATCAGGAAATCGATGTACTTTACGTTATAAATTACTTTGGACAATTAACACAACTTCCAAAGAGCATTAATGCTAAAACTATACTTATCATTGATGACGTATTCTTCCCTTATCCTAGAATACCAACAGTCCCAAACCCCTACTTTAGTTTTAATAGTCTGAGAAAAATTACATCTGTCGCTGATGGTAGTATATTATTGAGTAATAAAAAATTACCACACAAATTAGTAAGGCCAGTGGCAGAAACTAATTTTACAAGATTAAAATATCAAGCCAAGAGCAAAAAGTACGAATATATTAACCATAACAATGATTTTAACATACAACTTGAGAAGGACTATTTAGCTGATTTCGAAAGAGCTGAACTCATTTTAGACAATCAAGAAGATATAACCAGCATATCATTAAATAGTCAGATTGGTTTATTTGAGTTTTATATTAAGATTGATGATGAAAGAAAAAGAAGAAATGAAAATTATTTTATTTTAAAAAACTCCTTATCCGATCATATCGTTAATATCGAATCAGACTTTTATTCCTTTGCCATATTAAAATTACCTAACGCTGAAAAATTAAAATTAAAATTAATGGAATATAAAATCTACCTCCCTAACCACTGGCCAAAAATGAATTTAATAAATAACATTAGTACTCAGTGGCTATCAGTACCTGTTGACTCTCGTTATAACAATGAAGACATGCAGAGAATAGTAAATACCATCAAAATTCTTACCAATGAATAAGTTATAATTATTTACTTTATCGTGCTATTCCAAAGTGGCAATATTTTTTAACATACCATATGCTATCTTATTAGCTGGCTCAACACTAATAATATACTCACAAGCCACTTTCGCAGAGTCATAAGCTTGGATCTCAAAGAACAATTTAGCTAATGATAGCCAAACTTGAATATCTTCTCCAAAAAGGGTTAAATATTTATTATAGCTTTCAATTGCACCTATAACATCCGAAGTCAAGTATTGCAGACGTGCCAACTTTGGTAAAAAACTAGGAGAAAAATCGCTTAATTCTTTCAATCCATCTACGGCTCGATGATAATTTTGGTTTCCGATTGAGATCCCGACAATTTGATTAAGAGCATATATACGATGATTTTCAACAGTTGTATTTTCAAAAAAACTCAATGCTAAATCTAGCTCTTTACGTAATACATTGATATAGCCATTTATCAAAGACTGTAAAGATAGTTTCGAACTATCATCTCCAGGTTGCATCGATAATGATGCGTTTAGCTTTAACAATCCCCCCATATCCCTTTTTGCAAATAATTGAACAACCTTATGTTCTAAGTTATCAATACTCACCTGTTTCTTTATTGTATTGAAGTGCGTAGTGTCATCAGATTTTAACAACTCAGTAAACTTATCCGCCATAATCTTAAACGAATTTAAAATTCCTTCAGACAATGCACTTGAATTATTATTTAAATAAAAAGCAGCTCTACCATACTGTCTATCGTTCTCCCATTGTGCTAAGAGATTTTCAAAGTTTGGATTAACATTCAACTCATCAATTCTAGATTCAGTTCTTTTAATTGCATTATTAATGAGTTTTAAAAGGCCGAGTGCACTATTTATATATGCTTGATAATATAACCTACCATTTTCTTCAAGCTTTTTATTATCCCAATCCTCTACATTATCAGGAGCCATAAACTCAACAAAATAACTTAATCCATAAGCTTTAAGTAACTTTCCTAAATAGCTATACTTCTTATCTAAAATTTGTTGTTTTTTTTGCAGCTTATCTGCTAGATTAATAGTTCCCTTCATATAGAATTTTGCATTAACTTCAATACACTCATTTGCGAGTGACACAATTGTCGATAAATCTCGCTTTACCTTAATGAGTTCATGAAAAGCTTCCTTATATGCATCATTTTTTTTAGAAGATGTCAAAGTTCTACAATATTGGGATAGTATATTTCTGGCACTGTCAGATACTCCATTCAATTCAATATCAATAATATCTTGATAAATTGTACCCTTTATCTTTGCACCATTACGAGCCAAATTGATAACTGAAACAGGTTTATCCATTTCTTCTAAAGCCTGTTCAATTTTTTCCTTTGCTGTTACTAGTGGAAAAGATGTTTCAGCTTTTTGTCCATTGTTTGTTTCAACCCATAAACCATCTGCAGTTAAGCTAGGCCCAAAGGATGCTTCTATACTACCTTTTGCATGTGTATAACCATCCGATGAGAAGCATAAATCAACGCCTGCAAAAAGAATTTGTGAAAAACCTACACCTAAGGCAAACGATAGAGCAGAATTTGTGACTGTCGGTCCAGCTGATAATATATTCTCAAGGTTACACTTACTCCCCCATGGAAATCTTGACCCAAGATAAATGTTAGGTCCATTCCATTGAGAGACTAATGAAGAAACAACGTGATAAGAGTTAACTAAAATTACATGAGATGGGAAAAATAGAGCTTCTTTACTGACATCAAAACTGTCATCAAAAGGATCAACAGACACAACTATATCAGGTATTAACCCTACATCTTGAAGTCGTTTAGCTATTCTTGAAACAGCTATAATTACCATTGATTCTTTATTATGAATAACCCATGGTATAACATCATCTAATGAAGGCCCACCCCCTAAAATTATGCATGATGCCCCATCAAAACACCCTTTTAAAGGCATAGCAGGAAGAATGTTTTCGCATACATTTTGTAATTGCCTTATTATAAAATTCTCACTACCTAATGTAACGCGATTCAAAAATGATAACCGTTCTAAAAATGCATGCGCCTTAAATTTAATACCGTGGTAGATATCAAGATAGTCATAACATGCACCTAGCGACTCAAAAAATCTTAACTTATTTTTGTATATATACTGAGCTATGTTACTGTTATTAATTATGTCTTCCCAATCTTCATAATTTAGTAGAAAAACATTTTCTCTCTCAATACTATTAACATCTTTATTCAAAAACCCTATTACATCTTGATGTTCAACGAAATAATATACGGAGTTATCATCATTCCTAGAGTTAACAATGTAGTCAATCAATAAACCTGAATCTGTACCGATGACAACATTAAAAGTATCTTTTTCGAATATTTCATCTTTGAAATGAGATTTGAAAACCGTTTTTGACTCGAAGCGATCAAATGTGATTTGATTTATTGCATGAATAACTTTCTCACCAAACCTATTGGATGAAAAACACAATCCACTGCTTTCATTTTTTTCTTTATTAATCACATCCAATCCTTCAAATTATTAATCAAACATTTTTAGAAGCAATAAACTCTGCAAAATCAAAATCTAACTTATTATCAATATCAATTGAGCGTTCGTTTGGCATAACATAAGCATAAACATTTGGAGAGTAAAAAAATGACTCTCTCCTCTTCAACTCCTCAACCGAATACAAATAAATTGCACCATTTAATCTATAATAGATAGGTAAATCTTGACTTCTTCTATTTATAACTTCATCAGATATAAAGTTATCTAACTGCATATTTTCAGGTAAAACATTTGACCATAACGGGCTGTGTTCACATTCGGTAACAGAAATAACACCATCAGCATTTTTATTTTTATATTGTTTTATAGCCAGAGCAATATCTTCGACCGTTCTTAACGGCGATGTTGGCTGAAGCAACAATAAGAGATCATAGTTTTCGCCTTGTTTTTCTAAAAAGTTAATAGCATGAAGAACAACATCTAATGACGATGCTTTATCCGTAGAGAGCTCCGACGGACGAAGAAAAGGGACTGATGCACCATATTCCCTTGCAACTTCAGCAATATCTTCTGTATCAGTACTAACAACAACAGATGTGACCAAAGGGCATGCTTTAGCCACTTCAACACTTTGTGCTATCAAAGGCTTCCCCAAAAAGGGTAAAGTATTTTTCCCTTTTAATCTTTTGCTACCACCTCTGGCAGGAATCAAGGCAAGTATTTTACTCATAATTCACTATATTCCTAACCTTACGATATCTGCTTGGGCCCTGTCAAAATCATCTAATCTACCGATATCTAACCAATATTCATGAATTGGAAACATTAAAACTTCTTTATTCTCTTCAATAACGATTTGTAATAATGTTGGCATATCTATTCTAGTGTTAGCTTCAACTTTTCTGACTAATTCAGGAGTTAATACATAAATTCCAGCATTAACAAAAAAACGTTGAACAGGTTTTTCTTCCATAGACAAAATATGATGCCCATCACCAGTAATGACACCATAAGGGACCTGATACTCATAATCTCTAACACACATGGTCGCCATTGCACTATTATCATTATGAAATTCTAATAATCGTTCAAAATCTACATTTGTCAGAATATCACCATTCATCATGATCAATGGTAATTCAGGTAAATCTTTCGGCAATAAGCTTAAGGCACCACCAGTCCCCAATGGTTGGTTTTCTTCTATGTATTGTATATTTACTCCCCATTTGGAGCCATCACCAAAATGCGCTCGAATCAGTTCAGGCTTATAAAATACAGAGATATAGAAATTGACAAATCCAGCTCTAATGAAACTGAGTAAAATTGTTTCCAGTATCGGACGACCACCCACATTGAGTAATGGCTTGGGGTAGTTATCTGTCAATGGTCTAAGTCGTGTACCAAATCCACCTGCCATCAGAAAAACAGGATTTAGATGCTCGAACTTTTTAGAAACAGAACTTAATGTCTGTAAATCTACAACTTTTCCATTTTCGATTAGTGGAATTGAAGTGATTGCCTTGTCATGCATCATTTTGGCAAGTATTTTTTTACTCGTACCAAGTGGCGCTGCAACAGGAGTAGTGAACATGATCTCTGACACACTTGAGGCTAGACTTACACCTCTTAAAATACCGCGCCTGATATCTCCATCCGTGATAGTGCCAAGTAATCTACTTTCATCATCAACAACTAAGACTACTTTAATTATCTCATTGTTTAATACTTCGATAGCCTTAAGAATGGAATCGTTTGCGGTGAGAAGAGACCTTAACCAACTGTTATTCATATTGAACCACCCATGCTCATAAAAAGTACAAGCTTCGATATCACTGATAATTGACGAATCTACCACTAGCTTACACACAAGCAAAATATAAGCCAAAACAACAAGTCATGCCATATCTCTGTCTCAAGGGATAATTATCGACTCTCTTACTGTGTGCTAGGGCTGAAAATGGTATATTACATGTCAGTTTTTAACTTGTAGAAGATCGGTCTCTTGAATAGTAAATTTTCCTATATCCCCTTGAATGATTATCGCCGTAAGTGGATTTTTAACCACAAAGACTTGCCTGTGAGCGATGAAGACAAGACTGGCATTCTGCCGCTGACGGATAAAAGCGCCATGTTGGTTTGGAATCAGTGGATTAGCAATAAAAGTAGCCGCGCTGAGCAGTTTACTAAAGGGGATTGGGCCGCTAAAGCCAACGCATGGGTCAAAACGGATCATTGGCAGAGTGCGTGGGACAGTGAGGATAACAGTCTACCCGAGATGTTGGCCGAGTTTATCCAGTGGCCAGATGATACACAGGTCTATTTTTGCTACGAAAAATATCAAGTGATTGAGACCCGTTGGGATGTCTTTGTTCGCAATTGGAAGTGCTTTCTGTTTTTCGATGATGGCCCAATCCTGATCTCCCCTAAGCAGAAACAAGCGGTGATGTTTGAGCAAAACGGCCAATATAAATTAGGCGTTCGTGGCTAATCCCGCCTGCCAATAAGTCGAATGGCTCAAACCAATCATTCCGACTTTTGCCTTCTTAGGGTGTCCATCAAAAGCAAGCAGTCCAACTTGATTTACCTCTTGGCGATAGCTTGGCACAGATCAGGCTATCGCTCCTCTTTGGTTTCGATTAGTATCGCTTGGCAATCGACAGATTAATCTTCGTTTGAGCCGTCAATCCTAGGATACGCTCAACGACCATAACTAAAAAATATGAGGTGTATGATGAAGTTACTCTCAACCCTGACACTATCTACCGCTTTGCTTTTTCCACTATTCACCCAAGCAAAAGAAGTCTCTGGTGTCCAAGTCGCCGACAGCATCACGCTCGACGCTCAGTCGCTGCAATTGAATGGCGTTGGTGTTCGCAGCAAATTCTTTATGGATTTGTATGTGGGTAGCCTGTATGTCCCCACCCCGAGCAAAACCATGACCGAGGTGATCAATGCCTCGGTTGCGGCGATTCGCCTGAATATTACATCGGGGATGATTACGTCTGAGAAAATGCGTGATGCGATAACCGAAGGTTTTGAGCACGCAACCGCCGATAATACGACGGATATTCAGCCACAAATTGATGCTTTTATGGCGCTATTTAAGGATGAAATCAAAGAAGGCGACCAATTTACCTTGGTCGCTGACAAAAGCCGTGGCGTTACCGCCTATAAAAATGGCCAAGAACAAGCCACGATTGAAGGGGAAATGTTCCGCCAGGCCTTACTCAAAATCTGGCTAGGGGAAAAACCTGCCCAGAAGAGCCTCAAAGAGGCCATGCTGGGCCAGTAATTAAAATCGAAACTCGAGATCCAAGGCGGCAGCGCCTTGGTTATCGATGTCGAGCGCCGCTTGATGGGTGACTTCCAATTCACCATTAAAGTAGTAACCCGCGTAAAGATTCAGCGCTATGGCTGGTGTAGCTTGCCAACCAGCACGCAGATAACTCACCCACTCGTTTGTCTCTACCACGGTATCCTTATCGGCGACTAAAAATCTCTCGGTGCGACGTGAATTACCAAAGCCGACATTCCATGCAGGGCTCACTTGATAACTCAGCTCCAAACCCGCAGGGCCACTAAATCCCGCTTGGAACGGGTTAGCTAACCGCCAACGATCATTAATCTGCCAACTCACCGCCAGGTAAGGCATAGTGCGTACTTCATCGATATCGTTTAAATACGCAACGCCAAAACCGAGCATATTGCCCGACTCAAAAGCATACATGGCCGAAGCCACCACACCATAACTCTGCGCATGGCTCGCCGATGCGGTATCAGCATAGGCATATTGAAGTTGTGGCGACAGCATGAAGGACCAATGCTTATCCATTCGATAACTAAGGGATACACCCGCACGGTAACGGTCAATATTTTCCCAGGTTTCACCCGCATCACTAAACAGGCCTCCGGCGTTATTCGCCCCCGTTAAACGGATATTGCGCCAATCGTAGTCGAGCCTGTCGTAACCGACGCGCATGCCAATAGACCACTGTTTATCCAAGGGAATATTAACGCTGGCGTTGAGTAATAAGCTGTCCCGCTGCAACTCTGTATCGCCATTGGCAACCGATGCACTCTGGGTACTAATCTGCGATATGCTCAGCTTGAACGGTTTATATTGCGCTTGTTGGCGCGCCTCAGCCGCGAATACGGAATTGCTTAAAAAAGCCATCAGCCCCAATCCCATGCAAACAAGACCGGGTTTTATGCTGACTCGAGAATCAAGTGATGTAGTCACGCCTGCTCCTTGCGTTACTGTGAGTAATTTGTCGCGAATAATACGCTCGATTTAAAACAAAAGTTCACTCTTTTCGAAGAAGATACAAACTGATACTAACTGCTTAACGCCGTTACACTCGGTAGGCTTTCAAAAACATCTCGGCACAACCCCGAATATACTGCTCACGTTCTCCCAATAAACTCTCGGTTTCTAGCCCCAACTCTAACCTGAGTTTCAATTCACCAAACAGCATTAAACATAAACGAACCGCACAATGATGCGGCTGCGGAAAGCGATACACGCCAAGCGCTTCAACCGCCGCTAAATACTTTGTCAACATGGCGAGCATATGCTGTGGCCCCGCCTCAAAAAACAATCGCGACACTTCTGGGTGGCTCTCCGATTGCGCCACACAGGCTTTAAATACGGTAATAGCCTCAGGGCTAACAATCATCTCACCAAATTGCAGCGCAAATTCGGTGAGGGTCGCTTCGGGTTGACTTGGGTCGCTGAGTAAGTCGGCATTTAAGTTGTGGCCAACGCACTTGGATTCAATCGCCGCCACAAACAAATCATCTTTACTGCCGTAGTGGGAGTACACCGTTTGTTTGGACACGCCCGCCTGTTTCGCCACTTCATCCATGCTGGTATGGGGAAACCCCTGGCGGCAAAACAAGTCAATGGCCGCCACCAGCACCTGCTGTTTCTTTTGTTCACTGCGGCTCATCGGGATATCGGAGGACAGAGTCATATCTTCACTCAAGGTAGCAACATAATTAATTCGTATTAGTTAAGCATAAAATAGACTAGACAGTCCAGTTCCGCACAACTAGACTAGCAAGTTTAGTTACATAAACTTAACCTAAAGCTTACAACGGAAGGATTCAAATGGATCGAGCAGCCCGACGTTCTTGGCGTTCATTTTACGTTTGCGTGATTGCCGTCACCACCTTAACGGCCTGTCAAAAGGAAGTGACAGAACATAGCAATGCCACGCAATTGCAAACCGTAACGACGGCGCCACTGCGCTTGTCGACTAGCTATCAGAGTGAGCAAGTATTCACTGGCACGATCCGCGCGGGCAATACCACAGGTGTCGGCTTCGAATTATCGGGTAAGCTCAGTGAGTTAACTGTCGATAGCGGCGCTAAGGTGACACAAGGGCAAGTACTGGCCAAGCTAGATACCCGCTTGCTCGATGCCGAACATCAGGAGATCCAAGCCAGTCTGGCGCAAACCCAAGCCGATGTTGACCTTGCCACCAGCACCCTCAACCGAAATCTTGAACTTAAAAAATCGGGTTATGTATCTGAGCAGTTACTCGACGAGAACCGCACACAGCTGGCGAGTCTCGAAGCCGCCAAAAAAAGGTTATTAGCCTCGCAGCAGGCAAACCAACTTAAACGCGATAAATCACAGCTACTCGCGCCCTTCGATGGCATTATCAGCCAGCGGCAACACAATCTAGGGGAAGTGGTCGCCGCAGGCAGCCCAGTGTTTACCTTAGTCGGCAGTGTGAATACCGAGGCCTATATCGGTGTCCCAGTCGCAGTCGCCCAGCAATTCGTCAACGGGCAGAATGTGACTGTAAGCGTCCATAATCAGCAATTTACCGCCAAGATTGCTGGGATCAGTGCCGAAGTAAACCCCATCAGCCGCACCCTGCAGCTGCGGATCAGCCTGCCTGCGCATGCCAATGTGATCAACGGTGAAATCGCCTATTTGCATCAACAACAAACCGTCGAACAAGCGGGTTATTGGGTGCCAGTATCGGCACTTATCGATGGGATCCGTGGTCGCTGGAATATCTATGTAACCACGCCGCCTTCACATTCAACAACCGATAGCGCTTCAACTCAGATAGAGCGTCGTGATGTCGATATCCTCTACACCACTCAAGATATGGCCTACATTCAAGGCGCGATTAAGGCCGACGAACAGTATGTGACTCAAGGTTTGCATAAGTTAGTGGTAGGCCAAGCCGTTTCTTCCATCGCGTCGACGAGGTAATTATGATTAAAGCCTTCGTCGAAAATGGTCGCTTAGTCAGCCTAGTGATCGCCCTACTGCTGGTCGCGGGATTTGGCGCTATGTCCAGTTTGCCGCGCACCGAAGATCCTCATATCACCAACCGATTTGCGTCTGTCATTACCCCTTATCCCGGTGCCTCCGCCGAGCGGGTCGAGGCGCTTGTCACCGAAGTATTAGAAAATCAATTACGTCGCCTTGAGGAAATTAAGCTTATTCAATCCACCTCAAGACCCGGTATTTCGGTGATCCAGTTGGAGCTTAAAGATACCGTCACTGACACAGACCCTGTCTGGTCTAGGGCGCGGGATCTATTAGCCGATGCCAGAAATACCCTCCCCGATGGTATACAAACACCGACCTTAGATGATCAAGTCGGCTACGCCTACACCGCCATTTTAAGCCTAGTGTGGAACGATAGCAGTCAACCGCGGGTGGATATGCTCAACCGCTACGCCAAGGAATTACAAAGTAGGCTCAGACTCTTATCCGGCACCGACTTCGTTAAACTCTATGGCGCGCCCGAGGAGGAAATCCTGGTTCAGCTCGATGGCTATAAGATGAGCCAGTTGCAATTAACGCCGGGAACCATAGCGAAAATCTTAAGCAGCGCCGACAGTAAAATTGCCGCGGGCGAGATCAATAACAATCAGTTTCGTGCCCTCGTCGAAGTCTCGGGTGAGCTCGACTCCCAAAGCCGTATTCGCCAAGTGCCACTCAAGGTGGATGCGCAAGGGCAAATTATTCGTTTAGGGGATATCGCCCACATCAGCCGCCAACCTAAGACCCCCGCTGACAGCATCGCCCTTGTCGATGGTGAGCAGGGCGTGTTTGTTGCTGCACGCATGCTCAACAATACCCGCGTCGATATCTGGCAGGGGCAAGTCAAACAGCTGGTCGATGAGTTCAATCAGGAGCTGCCGGCCAATATCAAAGTGCAATGGCTATTTGAGCAAAACAGCTACACCAGCGAACGCCTCGGCGGATTAATCGTCAACCTATTGCAAGGGTTTGTAATTATTCTGGCGGTCCTACTGCTGACCTTAGGCTTAAGAAACGCGATTATCGTAGCCCTGTCACTCCCCCTGACCGCCCTCTTCACCTTGGCCTGTATGAAATATATCGGCCTACCCATTCATCAAATGTCGGTCACAGGCCTAGTCGTCGCCCTTGGGATCATGGTGGACAATGCCATTGTGATCGTCGATGCTATCGCCCAGCGCCGCCAACAGGGGATGAGTCGCTTAAGCGCGGTAAGTGAGACCTTACATCACCTCTGGCTACCCTTGGCCGGGTCAACCATCACCACCATTTTAGCCTTCGCCCCTATCGTGCTGATGCCGGGGGCGGCGGGAGAATTTGTTGGTGGCATCGCGATGTCGGTGATGTTTGCCCTGCTGGGTTCCTATGTGATTTCCCATACTTTGATCGCGGGCCTTGCGGGACGCTTTAGCCTCGAAGGTAAACATCCTGTCTGGTACCAACATGGCATCAACGTGCCTTTAGTAAGTGGTTACTTTCAGGCAAGCCTAAGATTTGCGCTAAATCGCCCACTACTGAGCGCTACCTTTATCGGGATAATTCCCCTGCTAGGGTTTTATGCTTCCGGCAAGATGACTGAGCAGTTTTTCCCGCCGTCGGATCGGGATATGTTCCAAATTGAGCTGTATTTCGCGCCCCATGTCAGCCTCGAAAACACCTTAAACCAAGTGCAGTTGATGGATAAGCAATTGCATCAAATCGAGGGTATCACCCAAGTCGTTTGGGTTGTGGGAGGCAATACGCCTTCGTTTTATTACAACTTAACTCAGCGCCAACAGGGAGCCACCAACTATGCTCAGGCCATGGTGAAAGCCAGCGACTTTGAGCGCGCCAATGCCCTTATCCCCGAGTTACAACAAACCTTAGATAAGGCCTTCCCCGAGGCGCAGGTGTTAGTGCGTAAACTCGAGCAAGGCCCGCCCTTTAATGCGCCGGTCGAGTTAATGATTTTTGGCCCTAACCTTGAGACGTTACGCTCACTCGGTGATGAAGTGCGCAATATCTTAGCCGCCACGCCAGATGTGCTGCATACCCGCGCAACTTTGAGCGCCGGCGCTCCTAAGGTGTGGTTGCAGGTGAATGAAGATGCGAGTTTGATCAGTGGCTTAACCCTAACGGATATCGCCAGACAGGTTCAAATGGCCACGACGGGTGTTATCGGCGGCAGTGTGCTCGAACAGACCGAATCGCTGCCGATCCGTGTGCGTTTGGGTGACACCAGTCGTGAGCAGGCTAGCCGCCTCTCTGAAATTCAGCTAGTGACTCCCTCTGGCACAGCAGTGCCCTTATCTGCGCTGTCCCACAACGAGGTGCAAGTGAGTCGAGGAGCGATCCCGCGGCGAAATGGCCAACGCGTCAATACGATTGAAGCCTATATCGTCAGCGGCGTCTTGCCCGCTCAAGTATTAAATGATGTAAAAGATAAAGTCGCAGCGATTTCACTGCCTGCGGGTTATCGAATCGAAATCGGCGGCGAAAGCGCTAAACGTAATGAGGCGGTCGGTAATCTGCTCTCTAATCTGATTTTGGTTGTCACCCTGCTGCTGGCCACGGTCGTCTTGTCCTTTAACTCCTTTAGGCTCACAGCAATTATTTTACTGAGCGCATTACAGTCGGCGGGGCTTGGGCTACTTGCGGTGTATGTGTTTGGTTATCCCTTTGGCTTTCCAGTCATCATCGCCCTACTCGGCCTAATGGGGCTTGCAATCAACGCGGCAATTGTGATCTTGGCCGAACTGGAAGATACCGACAATGCCCGTGCGGGTGATAAAGAGGTGATTATTACTACGGTCAGCAGCTGCGGTCGTCATATCAGCTCAACCACTATCACCACGGTCGGCGGCTTTATTCCGCTTATTATTGCGGGTGGTGGCTTCTGGCCCCCCTTTGCCATCGCCATTGCAGGCGGCACCTTACTGACAACGTTGCTGTCGCTCGTTTGGGTGCCAACCATGTATCTGTTGCTGATGAAAACGCGGCGCAAGGCACAAACATCGGCCTTGTCAGCCCAGACGGCATCCTAAACGAGATATTGATACAACTTATCTTTTAGGTGAAGTCGCTCTAATTTTAACGCCACAAAGTGCTCATCATCGGTGGGCACTTTGGTTAGCTCTAGAGCGCGGATTTTATGGTCCAGCTCATGGTAGCGCTCCGCCATAGTAGCAAAGGTGGTATTGGTCGTTTTGAGATGCTGTATATGGTCAACAAAATCGGGAAATTCATAAATTAATGCGTGATTCTCGCCAAGCATAGTGTCACTCCTTGTTTCTGGTATCGACTTAATCGCAGTAAACCTAGGGATACTTCCATTTAGTCCCTCAACGCTCGCCTTACGCCACTCTTCCTACCACTCAAACGTATATTTCTATCGACTAAAGTAAAGACTGGTCTACACTGGTATCTGTGAGCGAACTATTTATAAATAATAGAAAATCTTAGACCCATATCAAGACCACCACGTAAAAGTTCGGTTACATTAGCGTTAACCTTTACCCTATAGGATCGCACAATGAACTATAAAAATTGGCCTATTGCAAAACAGATTGGTGCCCTCGCTTTTGTCCTTACCCTGATCATTTTCTGCATACTGAGTACCCTCTCCTACAAATCCGCGTCCAACGTGCTCGAAGATAAAGGCATCAGTGCCATGAAAGCCGAGATGCACGCCGTATCTGACATGCTAGAGCTGCAATACGATAGCTTGCTGCAACTAGCAAGACGCAATGCCGATGTCTTTAAGGAAATGTACCCCGGCCAATTTAGTCGCCCAGATAAAACCGTGAATGTGCTCGGCGTCAGCACCCCTGCACTACTGCATGAAAAAGAACAAATTAACTCGTCAAAGAGTAAAGTTGACCGCTTTGCCAACCTCACGGGCGGGACCGCTACAGTGTTTGTGCGCGATGGGGATGACTTTGTGCGGATTGCAACCTCGTTAAAAAAGGCCGATGGTAGCCGCGCACTCGGCACTTTCCTCGGTAAAACCCATCCCGGTTATCCAACGCTTATCAAAGGTGAGGTTTACGAAGGCTACGCCAAACTCTTTGGCAAAGACTATATGACAGTCTATCGTCCAATTAAGGATGCCCAAGGGCAAGTGATTGGGATCTTATATATCGGCTTTGAAATCACTCAATCCCTCACACAGTTACAAGCCGCGGTGAATAAAATCACCCTAGAAGAAACCGGTAGCTTCCTGCTGATGCGCAAAGCCGACAATGTGTTGGTCGCCAATCCTAAATTTAATGCGGGCGAGCCAGTCACTGAGTCCATGCTCGATGGATTAACCCTTAGCCAAGCCACACAGGACCAATCGGAGTTTCGCTACACCAACAGTAAAAACCAACCTATGTTTGCCTACACCCAAACGGTGAATGGGTGGAATTGGATGTTGATTGGTCAAGTGAATGCAAACAGATTAAATGAAGAGAGCCTACTGCTACTGACCATCAACGCCATAGTGGCGGTCACAGGCATAGTACTCATCACAGTGCTGTTATCCTTAGTGCTGCTGCGTTCGCTTAAACCTTTACACGCACTTCAGCAACATATGGAAATTCTCGGCAGAGGGGACTTTAGTCATCCGCTTCCCCCATCCGCCTCAGATAGCAACAACGAAGTCGATAAGATCACCACTAGCGTGTCGACCATGTCATCGGAATTACGACAATTAATCAGTGCATTGCAAGCCTCAGTGCAAAGTATTGAACAGCAAGCCTCTAAGGCACAGCGGGTTGCCAAGCAAAACGGCGAAGAAGCCCAGGCATTGATGCAACAAACGGATCAAATCGCCACCGCGATCGAAGAAATGTCCACCTCCATCCGCGATGTCGCCAACCATGCTCAAGATGGTGCGAATCAGAGTCATCAAGTGGATATCGCCGCCAAAGAAGGCCAACAGCAACAAACCCAAGTGGTGCAAGATCTGTTGAAACTGAGCCAACAACTCAGTAGCAGCCATCAGGCCGTCGAAAAAGTCAGCCAAGAGAGTGAGGCCATCAGTAAAGTCACCGAGGTGATTAACAGCATTGCCGAACAAACCAACCTGCTCGCCCTCAACGCGGCCATTGAAGCGGCCCGCGCAGGAGAACAGGGTCGAGGCTTTGCCGTGGTCGCCGATGAGGTGCGAACCTTAGCGCAGCGGACACAATCCTCCATTCTGGAAATTTCGCAAACCATTGATAAGCTGCAATCTCAAGTGAAAACAACCACCAGCCAAATGGCGCAGAGCCACCAGCTGGGTATTGCATCGGCTAATCAAGGGGAAGAAACCGGCAAGCAGCTGGAGGAAATCACCCGCAGAATTGGCGAATTGGCGATTAGCTCACGTAATATTGCCTCGGCGACTGAGCAACAAAGCAGTGTTGCCCAAGAGATCACCCATAATCTGCACCAGATAAGCGAACTGGCTAATGAGGGTGAGCACAGAGCGGCCGAAACAGTGAACTCGGCAAATGATCTATCCTCACTCGCTGTCGCGCTTAAACAGCAAATCAGCCAATTTAAAGCCTAACTCAAACTATTGCTTTGTTCAGATACCGCCCGCTTGGGCGGTATTTTTTGACTTTTCAACTTAAGTTAAATCAATTCAGTTAAGCCGACATGGATAAATCACACAGCTGAATCTACTCGGCAAAACCGCAGAATAAATAACCTCGCGTAATGTCTGTCAAGTCGGTGTAGCGCGGCCTAATGCTCGAAACCACCTGCTGGCTTTGGCTTTGGCTTTGGCAATCAAACATAAGCTTTTAAATAGGCTTGAACTAACACTTTGATAAGCTGTGTGCTAATCGATACTGTGCGGCTAAATCAAATTGAGCCATGCCTCTTATGGAACCCCGTAGCTAACTTGTTGCTTGTTGCTTGTTGCTTGTTGCTTGTTACATTCGATATATCAGCAAATCAATGCCACCTTAGCGAATCCTTTGAACTGAGTAATCAGGTAATAAAAAACCCCGCGATTGCGGGGTTTTAAAGGGTTCAGCTATAGGAGGTTAGCTATTACTCAGCGTCATCGCTTGAGCGGTCCATATTCTCCGTGTTTTCAAGCCACAGGGCGTTGATCACACCAAAAGAACAGGCTAACAAAACCCCTAATATCCACGTGAAATACCACATAGTAGATGCTCCTTAATTCTAATAGAGTGAGGCTTTGTTATCTTCAATATGTTTGCGGTTTAAACGGCCAAACATCTTGAAGTAAGTCCATACAGTGTAACTTAACACAATTGGAACGAAGATAATCGCCGCCCAAGTCATCACAGTTAATGTCATTTCACTCGCAGTCGCATCCCACATGGTTAAGCTCACGTTAGGATCTAATGAAGATGGCATAACGAATGGGAACATTGCTGCACCACAAGTTAAGATCACCATAGCCACAGTCAGCGAGCTAAATAAGAACGCAAAACCTGAACGATTTAAGCGGCTCACGACGATAACCAGCAGTGGTAATGCCACACCTAATACTGGGAACAGCATAGTAATAGGATACTTATCGTAGTTGGCTAACCAAGCGCCAGACTCAACCGCAACGGTTTTCAGGGTTGGGTTTGACAGTGCATGGTGGTCAAGGGTTGAAGTGATAACATAACCATCAATACCGTTGGCTAACCACACACCCGCAGCGGCAAATAATACTGCAACTAACAGTGCACATAGTTGAGTCGCATTCGCGGCACGTACACGCAGCTCACCGTCGGTCTTCATTTGTAACCAAGCAGCGCCTTGCATCATAAACATGCTCACGCTCACTAAGCCCGCCAGTAAACCGAATGGGTTCAACAGGCCAAATAAACCACCGTGATAAGTCGCACGCAGGAACTCATCGAAGTTAAATGGCACACCTTGGAGTAAGTTACCGAAGGCTACACCGATGATCAGCGGTGGAATAAAGCCACCACAGAACAAGGCCCAGTCCCACGATTTACGCCATTTTGGATTTTCAATCTTAGAGCGATAGTCAAATCCTACAGGACGAGTGTACAAGGCAAACAGCACTAACATCATGGCCACATAGAAGCCAGAGAAAGACACCGCATACACCATAGGCCATGCCGCAAATAAGGCACCACCAGCGGTGATTAACCATACTTGGTTACCGTCCCAATGGGGGGCAATGGTGTTGACCATAATACGGCGCTCAGTATCGTCTTTACCGATAATCGGTAAAAGTGCACCCACGCCCATGTCAAAACCGTCAGTGACCGCAAATCCGATGAACAGTACGCCGATCAGAGCCCACCAGATAACTCTCAATATTTCATAATCAAACATAATGAAATCCTCTGCTTAGGCTTCTAGTTTCTCGAAGTGATAACGACCAGTCTTTAAACTGCTAGGGCCAAGACGGGCAAACTTAAGCATCAAGAATATCTCGATCACCAGCAGCACAGTGTAGAACAGTGAAATCGAAAGAATACTGAACCACAGGTCCCCAGTCGTTAAACTCGAAGCAGACATAAAGGTCGGCAGTACCTCAGAGATGGTCCAAGGTTGACGGCCATATTCCGCCACAAACCAACCACACTCGATCGCAATCCAAGGTAATGGCAAGCTAAAGAGTGCAGCTTTAAGTACCCATTTCTTCTCTTCGATCTGATGACGTGTGCTTTGCCAGAAGGCCGCCGCGAACACAAACAACATCACAAAGCCTAAGCCAACCATCACGCGGAAGCTCCAGAAAATCGGTGCCACATTCGGGATAGAATCCTTCGCTGCCGCTTTGATTTGCTCTTCAGTCGCGTCTACAACATTGTCGGTGTAACGCTTCAGTAGTAAGCCGTAACCTAAGTCAACTTTCGCCGCTTCGAACGCTTCACGTAACTCTGGAGACTTATCACCAGCGCGCAGTTTCACCAGCATCTCGTAAGCTTTCATACCGTTGCGGATACGTACTTCGTGTTCAGCCACTAAGTCACGTAGACCAGTCACTTCTTCATCTAAAGAACGTGTTGCCACGATACCCATAGCGTAAGGGATCTTCACCGCGAAATCGGTGTGCATGGTTTCTTGATTTGGGAAACCAACTGCAGTAAAGGCTGCAGGCGCTGGCTCTGTGTGCCACTCAGCTTCAATTGCCGCTAACTTAACGCGCTGCGCTTCACCCACTTTATAGCCTGATTCGTCACCCAGAACGATAACAGACAGGATAGACGCCATACCGAAGCTGGCTGCAATCGCAAATGAACGACGAGCAAAAGGTAAGTCACGTTTCTTCAGAATGTAGTAAGAGCTGATCGCTAATACGAACATTGCGCCAGTCACATAGCCAGAAGCCACAGTGTGAACAAATTTCACCTGTGCAACAGGGTTGAAGATAACATCAGCAAAGCTGGTCATTTCCATACGCATGGTTTCGTAATTGAACACGCTACCCACAGGGTTTTGCATCCAACCGTTTGCCACCAGGATCCACAATGCGGAGAAGTTGGAACCAAAGGCGACCAACCAGGTTGTCGCTAAATGTTGACGCTTAGAGAAACGATCCCAACCGAAGAAGAACATACCCACGAAGGTCGATTCTAAGAAGAACGCCATTAATCCTTCAATGGCCAGTGGTGCACCAAAGATGTCGCCCACATAGTGCGAATAATAAGACCAGTTAGTACCAAACTGGAATTCCATCGCTAAACCCGTTGAAACACCCAAGGCAAAGTTGATACCAAACAACTTACCCCAGAACTTAGTCATATCTTTATAAATTTGTTTATCCGTCATCACATAGAGTGATTCCATGATAGCCAGCAAAAATGCTAACCCCAAGGTTAAGGGAACAAACAGGAAGTGATACATGGCTGTCAGCGCAAACTGCAACCGTGATAGCTCAACAACCTCTTCAACAATCATCGGTGACTCCTTACGTGGTGCGTCCAATTGCTACGACTACTTGAGCCATTCGTAGCAAGTGCCTTTGTAGGATAGTGAGTTTTCATTTTGTGTTTATAGCTGGATTCAGTATAAACCGTTAAATTTCATCTTTTTCATTACATCGAAGCAGCAAGGCTCAAAAATCCCCTTTTTCCTCGCATACTGAGACCCTAGTCACACTATCGCTCGGCTTTGAGACTTCCACCTCACCACCCAATCCTACAAATGATCCCATCGATATAAATATCAGATAGTTAAGATATTTAATCGCTTTCATTTGTGAGTATTTTATACCACCCGCCTTTGATTCAAATCAATCAAACTCAGGGCTTTAGATGGGTTTTGCTACGGGGCACACACTTCACTTTTACCCACAGTTGACAGAGCCATAATTATGGGGTAGAGAGCGATTCATATTGAATTAAAAAGCCCATTTTTGACCGTTTGAGCACAAAACTACACTACAAACACCAAAAACTGATAAAAACAAATTAAAAACAATATTCACACTAATAAAACATTATCTATTCGATTTTGGATAATGAAATATATTAGTTTAAATTCAACAATGTACAAAATTAAACACACTTAAACCAATAAAAGTATGATATATATTGATTAGTTTTTCTAATTGTTAAATGTACTTTTTCTCGTTTGAGAAGATAGATTGGACTGGTTAATATATCTCCTGTGTTAAGGAGACGGTTTGATGTGACTGGTGAAGCGCCCCAGGCAAGCCAAACTCCGCGCACATAGGTATAACTTTGGTGTGGAGAAAGAGATATGACAAACTTATTTGAACGTCTGGTTAACAGCTATAAGCGTGTTTTTGTTGAACTTTATACAGCTCGTGAGCTGTAATCGTTCACCGCTTACTCTGAAATAATACTGATTTGATTTGAAGTTTTGTTAGCGCAAAACGAGCCCCCTTCTCGATGAGTTGGGGGCTTTTTGTTTTTATCTCTCGAGAATACAGGCAAGTACAGCGACTAAATTAAGGCAAGTCAATTTTGTTTCACTTGTGTGAACTACTTATTAAGGGATAATTAGTCTTTAAAATTGATATTTTTAAACTTCATTTTATTAGATTTAACAAATGTAAGACTAAGATCTTAAAATACCTTATCTTTTTAAAAGATGCGTTTTATATATAAAAAAGGAGCGAAAAATTTCGCTCCTTTTTTTGCTCACTTAAGTCGTGGTTTTCTCAATAAAAACCTTAGCCTAAGTTGACTCGCGCATTGCGGAACATGCGCATCCATGGGCTGTCTTCACCCCAGTTATCTGGGTGCCAAGAGTTCGCAACCGTTCTAAATACACGTTCAGGGTGTGGCATCATCAGGGTCACACGGCCATCGGTAGTACAGATACCGGTTAAACCGTTTGGCGAACCGTTCGGGTTTTGTGGGTATTGGGTGGCAATTTCACCTTTACCATTCACAAAACGCAGCGCGATGGTGCCAGAGGCCTCAGCTAACGCCAGTGCCTGCGCACTAGCAAACTCAGCATGACCTTCACCGTGGGAAACGGCGATAGGCATACGTGAACCCGCCATACCTTGGAAGAACAGTGATGGACTTTGCTGTACTTCAACTAAGCTGAAACGCGCTTCAAAACGCTCAGAGCGGTTACGCACGAAACGTGGCCAGTGCTCGCTACCAGGGATGATTTCCTTCAGGTTAGACAGCATTTGGCAACCATTACACACACCTAATGCGAAGCTTGAGTCACGTTCAAAGAAACGTGAAAACTCATCGCGAGCACGGGCGTTGAACAGGATAGACTTAGCCCAACCTTCACCCGCACCTAATACGTCACCGTAGGAGAAGCCACCACAGGCCACCAGACCTTGGAACTCTTCGAGGCTAATGCGGCCCGACAAAATGTCAGACATATGCACGTCGCGGCTCTCAAAACCTGCGCGGTCGAATGCTGCGGCCATCTCCACATGGGAGTTAACGCCCTGCTCGCGCAGAATCGCCATCTTAGGTGCAGCACCTTTGAGGATGTACGGCGCAGCAACGTCTTCACTTGGATTGAAGCTTAAGTTAACCGTTAACCCTAAGTCGGTTTCATCCTGCTTAAGTTTGAACTCTTCTAAGGCACAATCAGGGTTATCACGCAGTGCTTGCATGCGGTAAGTGGTTTCAGACCATAAGGTACGCAGTGCAACACGCGTCTCGCTGAACACTTCACGCGCACCATCTTTAATGGTGATGCGTTGGTCATTCGCTAAAGAGCCAATCATATGGCAAGGTACGCCTGCTTGGGCGAATTGGGCAGCGATAAGCTCGGCATCCGCGCGGCTCACTTGCAGTACGCCACCGAGTTCTTCATTGAATAGACGTTCAACGTCGGTACCTTGCAGTGCACTTAAGTCGATAGCAAGACCCGTGTTACCGGCAAAGGCCATTTCCACTAACGTCGTGAATAAACCACCGTCACTGCGGTCGTGGTATGCAATAACCGACTTCTTCGCCACCAGTTTTTGCATGGTTTCGAAGAAACCACGTAACAGAGCAGCATCGTCTAAGTCTGGCGCGATATCGCCTAACTCACCGTAAACCTGTGCCAAACAAGAACCGCCTAAACGGTTTTTGCCAGCGCCTAAGTCGACTAATAACAGCGAGGTTTCGCCTTTATCGCTGCGAAGTTCTGGCGTTAACGTGTTACGGATATCCTGCACCACACCGAAGGCAGAAATCACCAGTGACATAGGTGCCGTCACGGTTTTGTTCGCGCCGTCTTGCTGCCATGCGGTTTTCATCGACATGGAGTCTTTACCGACAGGAATGGTCAGGCTCAGTTCTGGACACAGCTCTTCACCCACGGCCTTAACCGCTTCATAAAGACCCGCATCTTCGCCTGGGTGACCCGCGGCAGACATCCAGTTAGCCGACAGTTTGATACGTTTGAACGAACCAATATCCGCACCCGCGATGTTCATAATCGATTCGGCCACTGCCATGCGGGCAGAGGCGCCAAAATCGAGCAGTGCCAGCGGCGTACGTTCGCCCATAGACATGGCTTCACCGGCATAGGTATCAAAGCTTGCTGCCGTTACCGCGCAATCTGCAACGGGTACTTGCCATGGGCCAACCATTTGGTCACGGTTCACTAGGCCGGTTACCGTGCGGTCACCAATGGTGATAAGGAAAGTTTTGTCCGCCACGGTTGGCAGGCTAAGAATGCGTTTAACCGCTTCTTTTACATCAATCTTGCTTTGCTCAAGCGCTGGTGAAACTGCCTTAGCTGATACCACATTACGGCTCATCTTAGGTGCTTTACCTAATAACACCTCGAGTGGTAAATCGATAGGATTGTTATCGAAATGGCTGTCGGCTAGGGTTAAATGCCGCTCTTGCGTCGCCTCGCCCACTACCGCAAACGGTGCGCGCTCACGCTCACAAATCGCCGTAAATAAAGGCAAGTCTTCGGCAGCAACCGAAAGCACATAACGCTCCTGCGATTCGTTACACCAGATCTCCAACGGGCTCATGCCCGGCTCGTCCGATGGCACGTTGCGCAGATTGAAGATACCACCACGGCCGCCATCGTTCACTAACTCAGGGAAAGCGTTAGATAAACCACCCGCGCCCACGTCGTGGATAAATTGGATAGGGTTTTTATCGCCTAATTGCCAGCAGCGGTCGATCACTTCCTGACAGCGACGCTCCATTTCTGGGTTTTCACGCTGTACCGACGCAAAGTCTAAATCTTCGCTCGATTGACCCGACGCCATCGAAGAGGCAGCGCCGCCGCCAAGACCAATGTTCATCGCAGGGCCACCGAGTACGATCAGCTTAGCACCGACGGTGATTTCGCCTTTTTGTACGTGCTCTTCGCGGATGTTACCTAAACCACCGGCTAACATGATGGGCTTGTGATAACCACGGACTTCTACACCGTTGTGGCTAGAGACTTCTTGCTCATAGGTACGGAAGTAACCTAACAGGGCTGGACGACCAAACTCGTTGTTAAACGCTGCGCCGCCAAGTGGGCCTTCGGTCATAATGTCCAGCGCACTGACGATACGCTCAGGCTTACCGTAGTTGCCTTCCCAAGGTTGTACAAAACCTGGGATTTTTAAATTCGATACGCTAAAGCCAGTTAAACCCGCTTTAGGTTTAGAGCCACGACCGGTTGCACCTTCGTCGCGGATCTCACCACCCGAACCTGTCGCCGCACCTGGGTATGGGCTGATTGCAGTTGGATGGTTGTGGGTTTCCACTTTCATCAGTACGTGCATTGGTTCAGTGTGATAGCTGTAAACACCGTTTGGATCGGGGAAGAAACGTCCCGCAACCGAACCTTCCATCACAGCGGCGTTATCTTTATAGGCAGATAACACGTGGTCAGGTGTGATTTCAAAGGTGTTTTTAATCATCTTGAACAGAGATTTAGGCTGCACCGCGCCATCAATTGTCCAATCTGCGTTAAAAATCTTGTGACGGCAGTGCTCAGAGTTGGCCTGAGCAAACATCATCAGTTCAATATCGTTTGGATTGCGGTTCAAACGCACAAAGTTTTCGACTAAATAATCGATTTCATCTTCGGCGAGCGCCAGACCCATTTCGACGTTGGCCACTTCAAGGGCACGGCGACCTTCAGCCAACACGTTCACACTCTTGAAAGGCGCAGGTTCAGTGCGCTTAAACAGCACATCGGCCTTAGCAAAATCGTCTAGGACCACTTCAACCATACGGTCGTGCAATAATCCTTTGAGGGTTTGTTGCTGCTCGACAGTCAAAGTGTCTGACTCCACATAATAGGCAACACCACGCTCTAAGCGCTTCACTTTACCTAAACCACAATTGTGGGCGATATCAGTGGCTTTAGAAGACCATGGGGAAATTGTGCCGGGGCGGGGAGTAACAAACAGGAGTGAACCTTGGGGGGTATGGGCTTCGATAGCAGGTCCATAGGTGAGAATTTTTTCAAGTTGCTCGCGCTCATTAGTCTCAAGCAACTCGCTCAAATCCGCTAAATGAACATACTCAGCATAGATTTGGCGTACCGGAAGCGCAGCGTTTACGCAGGCCTCCATTAGCTTTTGCACTCTAAACGTCGAGAGTGCTGGGGCTCCGCGGATGATCTCCATCACGTCAATTCACCTTATATTTATAATTGCAGGGGTCAGAGATGGCGCTATTATAAGGAAATGTCTGTCACAAATCACCTGTGACCTTACGTAAAACAGTGTTTCCTATTAAGATAAAAAGCGGCCCTTTTCCCCTCCTTCGTATTCCATGCGGTACGATTTTTTTACGTAATTGGCGACAAACGGATATAATCACAGCAATGTCAGCCAGTTTATCCTTGTTACCTCACTGACCTTCTACTGTTCATCATTTTGATTTTATTTAATAAAGTGTGTTTAATGACTCGATTTCTGTTCGCGATTATCTTAGGTTTCTTACTGACGGCTTGTCAGCAAGTGACCGTGGAAGAAACAGAATATGTCCCCCATAAACTCACCGAATTAAGGGTCGGCACCCTTTATGGCCCGCAAATTTATATGACCTCGGGCCAAGGCAACAGTGGCTTCGATTACGATATGGCGGTGCTGTTTGCCGAGTATCTCGATGTGCCCTTAAAAATGGTGCCTTATACCAACCGCGCCGAACTCTATGATGCACTGAAAAAAAACGAGATTGATATCATTGCCGCGGGGATGACAGAAACTCCAGCGCGGCGCGAACAATTCCGTTTAGGCCCGCCGCTGTATCGCGTCAATCAAGTACTGGTTTACCGTGAAGGCATGCCAACACCCAAAGATATTACGGACTTAAAAGGCAAAATTACCGTAATTGCCGACTCTTCTTTTGTGGAAACCTTGACGCAATTACAGAAACGCCATCCGACGCTGGTGTGGGATCAAGTCACAGATAAAGACAGCGAAGAGCTGCTGGCGATGATCGCTAACAAGGAAATCGACTACACCATCGCCGACTCGAGCAGCGTGCAGATTAACCGCCGTTACTTACCGGATCTGCGTTCAGGGCTCGTGCTAGAAGAAAAGCTCGATGTGGTTTGGTTACTGCCACCCACGCACAGTGACGGCTTGATGAGTCAGCTATTGGCGTTTTGGCACCAAGAAAAACTCGCCGGTACCCTCGATCACCTTAATGAAAAGTACTTTGGCCACGTTAAGCGTTTCGACTATATTGATACCCGCGCCTTCCTGCGCGCCATAGAAACCGTATTGCCTCGTTATCGTCAGCTATTCGAAACCCACGCTGGTGACTTGGATTGGCGTAAATTGGCAGCCACAAGTTATCAAGAATCCCATTGGAATCCTAATGCCCGCTCACCCACTGGGGTGCGCGGCATGATGATGCTCACACAGCCGACCGCCAAAGAAATTGGCATTACGAACCGCCTCGATGCGGAAGAAAGTATTCGCGGCGGCGCCGCTTATTTACGGGATATGATAAATCGCTTACCCGAGTCTATCCCCGAGAGTCAACGCATGTGGTTTGCGCTAGCCTCTTACAATATCGGTTATGCCCATGTGGAAGACGCCCGTAAGCTCGCCGAATCCATGGAGCTTAATCCCAACGCGTGGCGGGATCTTAAAAAGGTATTGCCACTGCTGCAAAAGCGTAAATATTACCAAAAGACTCGCTACGGCTATGCCCGTGGTAGCGAAGCCGTTCATTACGTCGACAGCATCCGCCGTTATTACGACACTTTAGTCTGGGTCGATAATCAATCTAAACAGCAAAATAGCGATGAGGAAGAGCCAAGCGACCTCGCCTCGGAAGATGGCCCAGCGCCAGTGCCCAGCACCCTCAGCCCTGATAAGCCCAAATAGTCCTAACCGCTTCCCCCTCAATAACTTGACTTGCGCCGCAGCCTTGCTTTTTTGCGGCCATCAAACCACGATTTTAATCTTAGATTAAGCCAATACAGGCTAAAGTGAGCTAGCTTTGGGCTAAAAATGCTGTTTTATAAAGCAGATGCATCGAGGGGGATTGCCGCCTGAGATCTCTGCTGATACTGTCATAGTGACAGGTCAATATAATAATCATTGCGCGTTAACCCATAGCCGTTAACCAAAGCAAAAAAGCCTTAACCTAGACAATAACAAGATACAAAACGGGGTCTATATGAGAAGAAAAACCATCAATAACAGCGCATCACGCCGTCGCACCACATTGAAAATTCGCCATCGCCGGGTGCTCAATCGCCACAAACTGTTTTTTACGTTTATCCAAGCCCAAGACTAACGCTTAAGCGAGTCCCTAAACTCCTTAGGATAGCGTTCCCTGCTGCGCCTTTTGAGCCTGTTTTAAAGCCTTCTTTTCCTCCCTGCGACGTTTAAAAAAGCGGCTCAATTGGTCAGCACAGTCCTGCGCTAACACCCCAGATGTGACCTCAACTTGATGATTAAAGGCTGGATGCTGCAAGAGGTTAAGCACGGTTCCTGCGGCGCCCGTCTTCTCATCTTTTGCGCCAAATACCACGCGGGCAATTCGGCTATGCACCATAGCTCCGGCGCACATGGCACAAGGCTCGAGGGTAACGTAAAGAGTTGTATCGAGGAGGCGATAGTTTTCAATCGTTTGACCCGCAGCTCGCAAACATTGAATTTCAGCATGGGCGCAGGGGTCGTGCTCACTGATAGACAAATTATATCCGGCCGCGATTTGCTGACCACCTTTGACTAAAACCGCCCCCACAGGTACTTCACCCGCTGCCTCGGCCTTTTCAGCCATACTCATCGCGACACGCATCCAATGTTCATCGACTCGAGCTTGTTCAAGGCTCACTTGATTGAGACTCGCTTGATTGAGACAAGGTTGCTCGCCAGTTAGCACATCAGCAGTAGCTTCATTACAACCAAGATCATCACAGCCAAGTTCATCAGGGCTAGGCGTATTCGCATGCAAGGTTTTGGGGTTCAGTTTTGTCTGCTCCACTTAAGGATTCTCTTTAATCAACAATGTGGGCAATTATACCCATAACCAATAAAAAAGGCGCACTTGGCGCCTTTTCGTTAATGCATCATGTTATCAAGACAGGGAATTATTCCCACTCGATGGTTGCAGGTGGCTTACCTGAAATATCGTAAACCACGCGGGAGATACCATCGATTTCGTTGATGATACGGTTAGACACTCGGCCTAAGAAATCGTATGGCAGATGTGCCCAGTGAGCGGTCATAAAGTCGATGGTTTCAACGGCGCGCAGTGACACCACCCAATCGTATTTACGGCCATCGCCCATCACACCGACAGAGCGAACCGGTAAAAACACGGTAAAGGCTTGGCTGACGTTATTATAAAGATCAGCTTTGTGCAGCTCTTCGATGAAAATGGCATCGGCGCGGCGCAGCAAATCACAGTATTCTTTCTTCACTTCGCCCAGTACACGCACGCCTAAGCCAGGGCCTGGGAACGGGTGGCGGTAAAGCATGTTGTATGGCAGACCTAGCTCAAGGCCAATCTTACGCACTTCGTCTTTAAAGAGTTCGCGCAGTGGCTCAACCAGACCCAGCTCCATATCGTCTGGCAGACCACCAACGTTATGGTGCGACTTAATCACATGGGCTTTACCTGTGGCGCTGCCAGCGGATTCAATCACGTCTGGGTAGATGGTGCCTTGGGCTAACCATTTAGCGTTAACGCATTTCTTGGCTTCTTCGTCGAAGATTTCCACGAATACACGGCCGATGATTTTACGTTTCGCTTCTGGATCGGCTTCGCCTTTCAGCGCATCGAGGAAACGGTTTTCCGCATCGACGTGAACAATGTTCAGGCCGAAATGGTCACCAAACATTTCCATCACTTGCTTCGCTTCATTTAAACGCAGTAAGCCGTTATCAACGAATACGCAGGTCAGTTTTTTGCCAATGGCGCGGTGCAGCAGCATGGCCACTACCGATGAATCCACACCACCAGATAGACCTAAAATCACTTCATCGTCGCCTACTTGCTTTTTCAAGCGTTCGATAGCGTCTTCGATGATTGAGGAAGGTTTCCAGTTGGCCGCACAGCCGCAGATATCCAAGGCAAAGTGCGACAGCATACGCATACCTTGGCGGGTATGGGTAACTTCAGGGTGGAACTGCACGCCGTAGAAACGTTTGGATTCGTTAGACATGGCCGCAAATGGGCAAGTGTCAGTTTTAGCAACGGCCACGAAACCTTCTGGGATAGCCGAAACTTTATCGCCATGGCTCATCCACACATCGAGCAGAGATTTGCCGTCGGCACTCACTGCGTCTTCGATATCTTTAAACAGGGCCGATTGCGCTAACATTTCGATTTGAGCGTAGCCAAACTCGCCTTCGCCCACGCCTTGAATCACTTTACCGCCGAGCTGCTCAGACATGGTTTGCATGCCGTAGCAAATACCTAGAACAGGTACGCCAGCATTAAACACATATTCAGGTGCGCGGGGAGAATTGTCGGCAGTCACACTTTCAGGGCCACCAGCGAGGATAATCCCGTTAGGGGCAAACTCACGGATTTGGGCTTCGGTCACATCCCACGCCCATAACTCACAGTAAACACCAATTTCACGGATACGACGGGCAATCAGCTGGGTGTACTGAGATCCAAAGTCGAGGATCAGTATCTTATGCTCATGAATATCGCTCATGGATAACCTTTATCTCATCTATTGTTTTAACTTAGCTCAAGACTGCGAGGTTCAATCTTGAGGGCATACAAATCTTAATAACGGGGCGGCTTATCGCCGCCCCGTTATCACAAACGTTTACGCACCTGAACGGTAGTTTGGCGCTTCTTTAGTGATAGTCACATCGTGAACGTGGGACTCGCCCATGCCCGCAGAAGTCACTTTCACAAACTGCGCTTTTTCGTTCAGTTCTTGAATCGTGGCACAGCCCGTTAGGCCCATGCATGAACGCAGACCGCCCATATGTTGATGGATGATTTCCTTGAGCTTGCCTTTGTAAGGTACACGGCCTTCGATGCCTTCTGGCACCAGCTTGTCGGCAGCATTGTCAGATTGGAAATAACGGTCAGAAGAACCTTGAGACATGGCACCTAAAGAACCCATACCGCGGTATGACTTATAGGCTCGGCCTTGGTAGAGTTCAGTTTCGCCCGGCGCTTCGTCAGTACCCGCGAACATTGAACCCGCCATAATGCACGATGCACCTGCAGCTAAGGCTTTGGCTAAGTCACCCGAGAAACGTACACCGCCGTCGGCGATAACAGGGATCCCTAAACCTTTTACGGCTTCGGCAGCGTCAGACACTGCGGTAATTTGTGGCACGCCCACACCCGTCACGATACGAGTGGTACAGATAGAACCAGGGCCAATACCGACTTTAACCGCGTTAACACCGGCTTCAACTAGGGCTAATGCGCCTTCAGCTGTTGCCACGTTACCACCGATGATTTGTAAATCTGGGTATTTAGCGCGGGTTTCACGGATACGTTGCAACACGCCTTCAGAGTGGCCGTGAGAAGAGTCAATCAGCAGCACGTCAACACCGGCTTTCACCAGCGCATCGACACGCTCTTCGTTACCCGCACCCGCACCCACGGCGGCGCCCACACGTAAACGACCTAATTCGTCTTTACAGGCATTAGGTTTACGCTCGGCTTTTTCGAAGTCTTTTACTGTGATTAAGCCTTTCAGCTTGAAGTTATCATCGACAACTAACACTTTTTCGATACGGTTTGAGTGCATTAATTTTTGCACTTCATCTAACTTAGTGCCTTCCGCAACAGTGACTAAACGCGCCTTTGGCGTCATCACTTCTTCTACGGTTTTGCTCCAGTCAGTCACGAAACGTACGTCACGGCCAGTGATAATCCCCACCAATTCATTGGCTTCGTTTACCACAGGGTAACCCGCAAAACCATTCTTCGCGGTCAGTACTTTAAGATCCGCCAGCGTAGTTGAAGGCGTTACCGTCACAGGTTGTTGAACCACACCCGCTTCGTAAATTTTTACTTTACGAACTTCTTCGGCCTGCTTTTCTATGCTCATGTTTTTATGAATAAAACCTAAGCCACCTTCCTGTGCCATGGCGATAGCAAGACGCGCTTCGGTCACAGTGTCCATAGCGGCAGACACAAGTGGAATATTCAGTTCAATGGTATTGGTCAGGCGAGTTTTAAGGATGGCGGTGCTTGGGAGTACAGTCGAATGCGCAGGAACAAGTAACACATCGTCAAAGGTTAGCGCTTCTTTAATTAAACGTAGCATAGGCAACATCTCCCCAGTTGAGTAGGATTTTAGAGGTGAAATATTGCGGCGGGATTATACCTTGCATCTGGGGAGCGGTAAATGGAAAATAGTGAAAAAATCCCATTTGCACGAGAAAACACATGCAAGTCCCTAAAAATAATATTTATACCGTCTCACGCCTCAATGGTGAAGTCAGGCAAATTCTCGAGGGACAACTGGGAAAAGTCTGGCTAAATGGTGAAATTTCCAACTTTTCCGCCCCCAGTTCGGGCCATTGGTATTTAACCCTTAAGGATCATTATTCACAAATTCGCTGCGCCATGTTTAAGGGACGCAACCAAAGCGTGAGCTTTAAACCAGTGAATGGTCAGCAAGTGCTAGTAAAAGGCGCAATTAGCGTGTACGAGCCTAGAGGCGACTATCAACTATTGATTGAGTCTATGCTCCCCGCGGGGGATGGCTTACTGGCACAA
This sequence comes from Shewanella mangrovisoli, assembly GCF_019457635.1. Classification (NCBI taxonomy): domain Bacteria; kingdom Pseudomonadati; phylum Pseudomonadota; class Gammaproteobacteria; order Alteromonadales; family Shewanellaceae; genus Shewanella; species Shewanella mangrovisoli. The sequence goes on along the minus strand of NZ_CP080412.1, from coordinate 1,476,378 downwards.
CAATTTGAAGCGCTCAAGATGAAGCTCGCGGCGCAGGGATTATTTGCCGCCGACACTAAACGCCAGCTTCCGAAAAATATTCAACGCATTGGGGTCATCACCTCCCCTACGGGCGCGGCTATCCGCGATGTGTTGCATGTGCTTGCCCGACGCGATCCTTCCATCGAAGTGATAATTTATCCCACTCAGGTACAAGGTGAGAGCGCGGATCTCAATATCTGCCAAGCCATCAATATCGCCAATCAACGACTGGAGGTCGATGTATTACTGCTCACCCGTGGCGGTGGCTCACTCGAAGATTTATGGTGTTTTAATAGCGAAGCGCTCGCCCATACCATTTACAACAGTGCCCTACCCGTTGTCAGCGCCGTAGGCCATGAAGTCGACACAACCATCAGTGACTATGTGGCCGACGTTCGCGCCCCGACACCCTCTGCGGGCGCAGAACTACTGTCTCAGGATAGCGATAATAAAAGCCAACGCTTAGCCACAGTACTGTCGCGCCTCAAACAGAGCGCCAGCCACTATCAACTCAAGCAGGAAAGACGCTTAAGTTTGCTCGAACACAGACTGCAACGCTTAGATCCTAAGCGCACCCTGCAGCAATTTGAGCAGCGTTTCGATGAGATGCAATTAAGACTCGAAGCCGCATTGTCTAACAAACTGCACGGTTTAAGTCGCCGTCAGCAGCAACTGGCAAATCGCCTCGAGCAGCAATCCCCAAAGCACAAGCTCGCACTCGAGACCAATAGGTTGAGCTATTTAGCGACACGTTTGCAGGATGCTATGCAAGATACCCTTAACCAAAGTGAGCAGCGAATTAAATATGCCGCCCATCAATTGGAAACGGTCAGTCCATTAGCCACCTTGAGCCGGGGGTACAGCATCACCACAGATGCAAATAACCAAGTCATAGACAATGCCGCTCAGCTGAGTGTGGGCGATAGGATAAACACTCGTTTACTCCATGGGCAGGTGCAGTCGACAGTGACGCACATAACGGATAAAAGCTAAGACACAACAGCCTTTAGGCTCAACACTCAAGCCCATAGCCCATAGCTATACATTTTATCGAAACAAGACTTAAGATTTCCCCCTAAAATGCGCCAAGAAAAAAGGAACCCTAGGGTTCCTTTTTTATGTTCAGCTTAAGCCAATACCGCAGATTTACTTTGTCTTGCGATCTTTAATATGGCTCAGGGCGCGCTTACGGCGACGTTCTTGGCTCATGGTCAGCTTTTCAACCTTGTTTTCAAACGGGTTATCACCCTCTTGGAAACGTAGCTGAATTGGCGTACCGACCACTTTCAATGAACGACGGAAGTAGTTCATCATGTAGCGCTTGTAAGAATCCGGTAGCTTGCTGACTTGGTTACCGTGAATAACCACGATTGGCGGGTTATAACCACCGGCGTGGGCGTATTTCAGTTTCACACGGCGACCGTTCACCAATGGTGGCTGATGGTCATCCTGCGACATTTGCATGATGCGGGTCAGCATCGAGGTGCTCACGCGGCGAGTCGCACTGTCGTAAGCTTCTTCAATCGACTCAAACAGATGGCCAACACCTGTGCCATGTAGCGCCGAAATAAAGTGAATGCGAGCAAAGTCGATGAAGCCTAAGCGGCGGTCGAGTTCACTCTTAACGCGGTCTTTAATGCCCTGATCGATACCGTCCCACTTGTTGACGGCGATCACTAAGGCGCGGCCCGCGTTCAAGGCAAAACCTAATAGACCTAAATCCTGCTCGGCAATCCCTTCACGGGCATCGATGATCAGCAGCACGACGTTGGCATCTTCAACCGCTTTTAGGGTTTTGATCACCGAGAATTTTTCAATCACTTCATGGACTTTACTGCGACGACGCACACCAGCAGTATCGATAATCACGTATTCGCGGCCATCGCGTTCCATCGGAATGTAAATACTGTCGCGGGTGGTTCCCGGCTCGTCGTAAACCACCACACGCTCTTCACCTAAGATACGGTTAGTCAGGGTCGATTTACCCACGTTCGGCTTACCGATAATCGCAAGCTTGATCGGTAAATCCTGCAGACGTTTTTGCTCAGCTTCGGCTTCTTCTTCGGTGTACTGACGTTCGTCGACTTCTTCCTCTTCGCCTTGGCGTTCAATGCCCATAGCTTCAGCGTAAGGTGTCAGTGCGTACTCAATCATGTTGGTCACGCCGCGACCTTGGGCGGCTGCCATTTGATAGACCTCACCTAAACCTAATGACCAAAACTCGGCGCAGGCAGAATCGGCATCGATACCGTCAATCTTGTTCGCCACCACGAAAGTGGTTTTTTGACGGCTACGTAAATGCTGAGCGATAGACAAATCCGCAGCGGTTAAGCCCGCGCGCGCATCGGTCATAAATAAGACAACATCGGCTTCTTCGATAGCGGCAAGGGACTGCTCGGCCATCTTAGTTTCGATCCCCTCTTCGGTGCCGTCAATACCGCCGGTATCCACCACGATAAACTCATAGCCGGATAGGAATGCTCGACCATATTTACGGTCACGTGTTAGGCCAGGAAAGTCAGCAACCAGCGCATCACGCGTACGCGTAAGGCGGTTAAATAAGGTGGATTTACCGACGTTCGGCCGCCCAACAAGGGCCACTACAGGGATCATGATTTTGCCTCTAAAAAACTTTTTCAATAAAAAGCCCCCGGAACACACTTCCAGGGGCTCTACAAGGATAACACTTTTAACTAAGGAAGTGTTACAACAGCTAACTTTCCGCTGCGGCCTTGCACGTAGATTTTATCATCCACCACTAATGGCTGGCTGAATAATCCAGAGCTGTCCACTTGGATACGACCGACAATACTGCCTGTGCTACGGTCGATAAAGTGCAAATAACCTTCAAAATCGCCCACGACCAGATAGTCGCGATACACGGCTGGTGATGTGAGTGTACGGTTCGCCAGCTCAGAATTGCTCCACAATTCTAAGCCGTTACGTCTGTCCACAGAGTAGATACGGCTGTGATCATCCACTAGGAATAAGCTTAAACCGGCTGACGCAAGTTCATTAAAGCTTGAGTACTTACGGGTCCAAATCACACGCCCGCTACGCAGCTCCATCGACACCAAGTTACCGTTGTAGCTCACCGCATAAAGGTTGTCACCTAAGATCAGCGGCGTCATATCCACATCGGCCATACGAGTAAACTCATTGCCGCCGGTTGGATTATAAATCGCTTGTTCCCATGCGGCTTGACCGTTGTTTTTCACCACAACGGCGACTTTGCCATCGGCAGTACCGATAAAGAAACCACCCGCCTCATAGGCCGCAGAACCCGTGCCACGTAAGGTCAGATTGGGCAACTGCATCTCATAGGCCCACAGCTTAGCGCCCGTATCGACGTTAAAGGCTTCGAGCGCGCCAGAGCTAGTGCTCACCACCACCACATCGTCAGCAACGGTTGGCTTAGAGAGTAACTCGCCCCCAGCCACGACATGCCACAGCACTTGACCATCTTCGGCATTCAGCGCGGCCAATAGACCACTCTCACCACCGACAAAGATTTTATTGCGCGCGGCAGTGACACCCGCGGCTAAGCGTGCGCCCTTGTTTTTGGCTAAGGCGTTATCACGAAACTCTTCACTAAAATCTTTTTTCCAAACGCGCTCACCCGTGGCTTCATCAAAGGCCACGACTTCGCCGTAACGGTCGGCTGCAAAAATTTTACCGTAACGAACTGCAGGAGTGAGGCGAGAGTAATAATCACCGACACCGTCACCTACAGAGGCGCTCCAACTTACTTCAGGAAACACTGTCGCCTGAATCGCAGTTAACTCACTTACCGGTTCTTCTTCCACATCGCTAGAAGAACAGGCGGATAACATGGCTAGGCTTAACCCAGCGGCTAGCAGGTTCTTGCACCAAGACTTCATCAAGGGATCCCTTATGCTTGATTTAGGTTATCAAGTTTGATTTTAAGTGCAGGGCTGGTCACAACACCGCCATTGTCCATTGCCGCTTGGTAAGCGGTTTTCGCTTTATCCGCTTCGCCTTGGCGTACAAAGAAATCGCCTTTGAGTTCTTCACGTTGCGCTAAGAAGGCTTTATCAGTCACTTGTTCTAAAGTCGCCAGCGCAGTACCGATTTGGCCTTGCTCTGCTTGAATGCGCGCTAAACGCAGTGTTGCCACTGTGTCTAATCCGGCGCCCGGCTTAGCGGCAATCACCTTCTTCAGCGCTTCTTCGGCCTTAGCAAAATCTTTCGCTTCAACCGCGGTTTTCGCAACAATCAAGTCCAGCAGTGCTTGATAGCCCTTTTGGTCGTGATTTTTGGAAAACTCAGCAACGCCAGCCAGCATGGCCGCTTCGTCAGTTGATTTGGTGGTTAAGGTTTGGAAAGCCTGTGATGCTTCTTCGGCCTTCACGATTTTCATGTCGGAGTAATAGTTCCAACCGTACAGGCCGCCTAAACCAACGACCGCCCCGATAACAATCGAGGTTCCATAGTCTTTCCAGAACTGCTTGATAGCATCAACTTGTTGTTCTTCTGTGCTATAAATTTCCACGCGCACGTCCCCTTATTTGGTAAGTTCAGCTAAAAATGCGCTTAGTGCATTTCGAGCGACCCGTTGTTGTTCGTTGTCATTGCGTAAATATTTAACGGTAACCACACCTTCGGCGAGTTCTTCTTCACCGATGAGTAAGGCTACTTGTGCGCCGCTTTTATCGGCACGCTTAATTTGCTTCTTGAAGTTACCGCCGCCGCAGTGGCTCATAACACGCAGTGTCGGTAAGGTTGAGCGTAACTCCTGTGCCACTTTAATGGCTTCAACCAAGCAGCTATCCCCCATCGCAGCGACGTAAACATCAACAGCCGCGAGGATATCTTGGGTCAGCTCTAAGGTTTCAAGCAGCAACACAATGCGCTCTAATCCCATCGCAAAACCGACGGCAGGCGTATCTTTACCGCCCAATTGAGCGACTAAACCATCATAGCGACCGCCCGCAAGTACAGTGCCTTGAGAGCCTAAGCTATTGGTAACCCATTCAAAAACCGTGCGATTATAGTAATCCAAACCACGGACTAAGCGCGGGTTAACTCGGTATTGGATGCCAACTGCGTCGAGGAGTTCACGCAATTGTGCAAAATGTTGTGAAGATTCTTCACCTAAGTAATCCATCAGCGCAGGTGCATCACCTAAAATGCTTTGCACTTGCGGGTCTTTCGAGTCCAGTACGCGCAGCGGATTACTGTACATACGGCGCTGGCTATCTTCGTCTAATTTGTCCTTGTGTTGCTCTAAGAAGGCAATCAAGGCTTCACGGTAAGCGGCGCGCTCGGCTGGATCGCCTAAGGTGTTTAGCTCAAGCGTCACATGCTCGCTAATGCCGAGTTTTTCCCATAGACGGGCCGATAACATCAACACTTCGGCGTCGATATCGGCGCTACCAATGCCGTAGACTTCCACACCAAACTGGTGGAATTGGCGATAACGACCTTTTTGTGGACGTTCGTGGCGGAACATTGGGCCCATGTACCACAGGCGTTGTTCTTGGTTATAGAGCAGACCATGCTCATTACCGGCACGCACGGTTGAGGCGGTGCCTTCAGGACGTAGGGTTAAACTGTCACCGTTACGGTCCTCGAAGGTATACATTTCTTTTTCAACAATATCAGTCACTTCACCGATAGAGCGTTTAAAAAGATCGGTATTTTCCACTATTGGAGTGCGGATCTCACTGTAACCATAAGCAGCCACGCTCTCACGTAGTACCGCTTCCACTTTTTGCCATAGAGGACTTTGAGTTGGCAGAATGTCGTTCATTCCGCGAATCGCTTGGATCTGTTTTGCCACTGTATCGACTCGTCCGATTTTCGCTAAATTAATAAAAAATGTCAGGCATTATAGGCTGTTCAACACTAAACGTAAAATGACCCCGTCGGTTTCGGGGTCTAGCTCAAGGCTTGAGTGTTTTTATAACGCCTAATCTATGGGTTTGATTCGGCTGTGTCTGTTACTCAGTCGTGTCTTTCACTTGGATGCGATTGGCCATTTGGCTCGCCTTAGCGCGAATTTTCGCCTCGAGGGAATCGACTAGATTGTCATTGTCGAAACGCTCTTTTTGACGCTCGCCTTCATCGTAATAACCACTCTTACGATGTCCACCCGTTAAGCCGATGTGTGACACTAAGGCTTCGCCTGGGCCATTGACCACACAGCCGATGATAGACACATCCATCGCGGTCGTCACATCTTCGAGGCGGCGTTCTAATTCATTTACCGTGCTGATCACATCGAACTCTTGCCGCGAGCAGGAAGGACAGGCAATAAAGTTAATGCCACGACTACGGATACGCAGTGACTTTAGGATATCAAAGCCAACTTTGATTTCTTCCACCGGATCGGCCGCTAACGAAATACGCAGCGTATCACCAATGCCTTCCGCAAGCAGCATGCCTAAGCCAACAGCCGACTTCACCGCACCGGCACGGGCACCACCTGCTTCGGTAATACCTAAATGCAATGGCTGGCGAATTTGTTTGGCCAATAAACGATAGGATTCTACCGCCAAGAACACATCGGAGGCTTTTACGCTGACCTTAAATTGGTCGAAATTCAAACGGTCAAGAATGTCCACATGGCGCATAGCCGATTCGAGCAAGGCTTCCGGCGTAGGCTCTTTGTATTTGTCCATCAGATCTTTTTCTAATGAACCGCCGTTCACCCCAATACGGATAGGAATGTTTTTATCGCGGGCGCACTCCACCACACTGCGGATACGCTCTTCGTTACCGATATTACCTGGGTTGATACGCAAACAGTCCACACCATATTCGGCTACTTTCAGGGCGATACGGTAATCGAAGTGGATATCCGCAACCAAGGGCACAGACACCGATTGCTTAATCACTTTAAAAGCTTCGGCGGCATCCATGGTCGGCACAGAGACACGCACGATATCGGCACCCACTTTCTCTAGGGCACGGATTTGGGCTACGGTTGCCTCAACATCTGTGGTCTTAGTGTTAGTCATCGACTGTACGGCAATCGGCGCACCATCACCAATCGGCACATTGCCCACATAGATGCGGGTTGAAGGACGTCTCTTTATGGGTGTTTCGTTATACATACTCAATACGCTCTTTTCGGTACTCTGTGTCAGGCGCCAGACTTAAACCTGTGGGATAGTCAAACGCGCAACACGACCCTTAGGAAATTCAGCAAGGCTGATGGCTTTACCATCGACCGTAAACGTGGACACGACAGTAGGAGCGCCTAGGATCACTTTAAACGGAGGCACACCACTGGCTTGAATATTCGCACCAGCACCACGGACGCCGTCAACAATCGCTTTGCCCTTGGCATCGACGATGTTGATCCAGCAATCGCCCGTGAGCTCAATAGTAATGCTCGACTGCCCTGCGGTCACTGGCATGGCTTGTGCTGTCGACGCAGTATTAGTTGCGGGTGCATTCGATGCGGTTTGGTTCTGCACTGGGGCGGTATTGGTCGCAGCGTTTTGTGTAGCACTCGGAGTCCCAACGGTATTACTCGCTGCAGAACTCGGCGCAGTGTTAGAAGCATTGCTAGTCAGTGCGGAATTAGATTCGCTCGGATTCATCGCCGAATTGGCAGACGTCTGCTCTGCTTCCATCGCCGCCATATCGTTTATATTCGGGTCGATAGTGCTCTCATCGGTATCTTTAACCGGACCATCAGTCGCCATTGAACCATTGACTGCAATCTCGCTTAAGCGCTCGCTGGCGTCAGTTTCCGTTAGCAGCACATCGCCCGGCAAGGTTTGATTCGCCGCAGCTAACTCTTCCGCTGTCGGTTGAGACACATCAACATGGGTCACTAGCGTGGTTCGTTGCATCCACCATAGGACGAACAGGCCCAGTAACACGATGACAATAAAAAAGCTCAGCCACTTTAATTTAGTGTCACGAGCTTGATAGGTCGTCTTGCGGGAAAAGCTTTGCATGGCAGGCTGCGTCACTAACGGCACCTGCCGCGCTAGGCATGCCTCAATCAGGGCGTTATCCACCCCCAGCATGCGCGCATAGTTTTTGACATATCCGCGAACATAAGTCGAAGAAGAAATATTAGAGAAATCGTCGGCTTCGAGATTTTCAACAATCCCTGGGCGCAGATGTAACTTCACCGCGGTATCCGCAATGCTTAAGCCCATCTGCTCACGAGCCGTTCTGAGTACAGTGCCGAGCGTTACATCAGGCGTCGACTCAGCTTCACTCGCTGCTACTGGTTCTACTGACGCGTTTATTTCGTTATCTTTCATTGATGCAAATTAACTCTGTATTGCTTGGCTTGAGGCGATGCTGGGAATTTGGCGAGCAATAAAATGCCAAATCGCTTCATAGCAGCATCATCATTCAACGCCTGCTCAATTTTTATTCCGAGCGTTAAACTCTCTGGAGTCTGGGCTGCCACTTGGTGATAGCGCGCTAATTGGTTTTGCGCATCGACATAATCACCTTTATCTACCCCAAGCTCAGCCAGCTCCAGTAAAGACACCGAGCGTCTCGGGTCATACTTTAACGCCATCTGAAAATACTGTCGTGCCTTTTCTGTTTGTCCCGCGTCTCGGCTGCAAATGCCTAAGTTTTCATAACTGGACGCGGTACGCGTATATTTGGGCATTTCTATCGCGGCCAAAAACATTTTTTCAGCTTTGTCGTATCGCTTTTGTTGGCACAAAAACACCCCAAAGTTATTCATGGAATCGCCAGAGGCGTCCTTAGTATTGATAGCGTCTTGATACGCCTGTTCGGTACGTACTAAATCGCCAACGGTTTGATAGTAATAGGCCATGGCCACATGCACATCTTCAAGCTCTGGCGCATATTCAACGGCTTTATCAAGATTGTATTTGGCTTGTTCCGAGTTACCTCGATTAAGGTAGGTTAAACCGAGCTGCATACGCTCCCGTGCGGCGGCGACTTTATCGAGTTTTCGCTCCGACACGGGAATATCAGTCCCTGAATAGGTACGCTCAGTTACGCATCCTGTCACTAATAATGACAGGGCAATTGCTAATGATAACCCTGACAATCCATGCTTCATGGGCAAGCCTATAAATCTGTGCAAACAAAGAGTTAATTCATTGTGACCGAAATCTGATTTTCTTGCATGCGTTTTTTTGCTAAACGCTTGGTTCGATCGCGAATATCACCCGCTAACTGGCCACAGGCCGCGTCAATATCATCACCACGGGTTTTACGTACAATCACAGTTAAGCCATATTCCATCAATACCTTAGAAAAACGGTCGATGCGCGAGTTTGACGAGCGACCATAGGGCGAGCCTGGGTATGGGTTGAATGGGATCAGGTTAACCTTGCAGGGTGTATCCTTCATTAATTGTGCTAATTCATGGGCTTGTTCAGTACTGTCGTTGATGTGATCGAGCATCACATACTCCACCGTCACGCGGCCACGGTTAGCATTAGATTTAGCGATATAACGGCGAATTCCCGCCAAGAACTCTTGCAATGGATACTTTTTATTCACGGGAACCAGAATATCGCGCAGTTCATCGTTTGGCGCATGGATACTCACGGCCAGCGCCACATCGAGGGCATCACCGAGTTTATCTAATGCTGGCACTACGCCCGAAGTTGACAGTGTCACACGGCGTTTTGACAGGCTAAAGCCGAAGTCGTCCAGCATGATATCCATCGCAGGGATCACGTTGGCAAGGTTAAGCAGAGGTTCACCCATGCCCATCATCACCACGTTGGTGATTGGCCGCTCGCCGGTTTCTTTGGCGAACCCTAAAAAGTGGGAAACACGCCAAATTTGACCGACGATTTCAGAGACAGTTAAGTTGCGGTTAAAGCCTTGCTGTGCGGTCGAGCAGAAAGTACATTCAAGGGCGCAGCCCACTTGAGATGACACACACAGGGTGGCGCGGTCATCTTCAGGAATATATACGGTTTCAACTTCTTGGCCTTCGCCGACATGGATGGCGAACTTAATGGTGCCATCGGTGGATTTTTGATAGCTAGAAATCTCAGGCGCCACAATCTCACAGCGCGCCGCCAGCTTTTGGCGTAACACTTTGTTGATGTTAGTCATCTCTTCGAAGTCACTGACACCGAAATGATAGATCCACTTCATCAGCTGATCGGCACGGAAAGGCTTCTCACCCAGATCCGCAAATAATGCGCGCATCGCCTTACGATCAAGGTCTAATAAATTGATCTTTTTTTCACTCATAGAACTAACCTCAACACCAAAACCTGCAACAGGGCGGCGAATTATACAGACGCAGAAAAATTTTAGCCAGCAACTCCACACTCCTATGCTAGAATCGGCGTGGGTCAATGTTGGCCTAAATTATGGAGTTGTAATACCACCTATATGTTAACCCTCATCATTATAGTGCTTGTCGCTGTCGGAGTTTCTTTTCTGTGCAGTGTATTCGAAGCAGTGTTGCTCTCGGTTACCCCTAGTTATATCGCCTCGCTCGAACAAACAGACAGTGCCGCGGCCGCCCGGTTGCGTAAACTAAAAGAAAACATCGAAGCGCCTCTCGTGTCTATTTTGACCCTAAACACCATTGCCCACACTGTGGGTGCAGCCGTTGCCGGTGCGCAAGCGGCCAAGGTCTTTGGTGATGACATGCTCGGCGTGTTCTCCGGAGTGTTAACTTTTATCATCCTATTCTTCTCAGAGATTATTCCGAAATCTGTGGGAGCCAATCACTGGCGCCGTTTAGCCCCGAGTGTGTCGATTGCCATCACTTGGATGAAGCGTGTCACTAAGCCGCTGATTTGGATGTCGCAACAGGTGACTCGCCTGCTGGGTAAAGGGGAAGAAGGTCAGTACATTCGCCAAGAAATGAGCGCCATGGCCAAGATTGGTCACGAATCCGGTGAGTTAGACGAGCAAGAGTCTAAAATTTTGACCCAAATGCTCAAGGTGCGTGACGTGCCGGTGACGGCAATTATGACGCCGCGTACTGTAATGTTCTCCTTGCCGGTTTCACTGACGCAAAATGAGTTTGTGCAGGAATATCGCGACAAACCTTTTACCCGTATTCCGGTATACGATCAGGACCACGACGATATTATCGGTTACATCACCCGTACCGATGTCTTGCTGGCGGAACGTTACACCCCTGATGCACCGATTGGTGAGCTTAAGCGCAGCCTATTTGTGGTGCCCGAGACGGCTAAAATTTTGCCGTTATTCGAGCGGATGATTAAACGCAATACCCAAATTGCGATGGTGGTTGACGAATACGGCAGTAGCCAAGGTATTGTGACCCAAGAAGATATTATCGAATCGCTACTTGGCTTAGAGATTGTCGATGTGAATGACCCTGCGACCGACATGCAGCAACTGGCCCGTAAACTCTGGACCAAGCGCATGAAGCAAAAAGGCATTCGACTCTCCGATGATGGCGACTTCGAAGCCGCCGCCGAAGATGACGAGGCACGCTCGGGTTAATGACATTATTTAGTCATTGTTAAAGTAAAGGGAGCTTGGCTCCCTTTCTTGTTTTTGGGGAGAAGGTTATAATCTCCCGCCGTAAAAGAGGTAGGTTATGACACAGGGATACACACTCTCACTCGCGCACATCAACGATACCCATTCGAATTTTGAGCCCAGCCGCGTACAATTTTCCTTCAATCTCGGGCTTAAAGCCTTAGATATCACCAGTCACAGTGGTGGCTATGCACGCCTGGGCTATCAGATCAGTCAGGCACGTGACCGAGCCGCACAAAGCCAAATGCCGTTCTTATTTTTGCATGGGGGCGACAGTTTCCAAGGCACGCTGTATTTCAGCCATTTTAAGGGTAAGGCCAACGCTCATCTGCTAAATTTACTCGCGCCCGATGCCATGGTGATTGGTAATCACGATATTGATGAAGGCAATGCGCGGCTCGCCGAATTTGCTAAGCAAATCGATTTTCCGCTGTTGGCGGGGAATATGGACTTGAGCCAAGAGGATATCCGCAAGCCGGGTAACCTGCGTACTGTGGCGAATATTCTGGCCTATGATGAAAAAAACCAACTTGCCAGCTACCTCGAAAAGCCCTTCTACGACAAAAAGCTCGCTATCATAGGCATTACTCTGGATCAGATGAAAGACATCGCCAGACCCGATTCCGACACCCACTTTGTCGATGCGATTGCGACCACGGCGCGCACCGTCGCGCATCTGCATGCCAAAGGCATCAAGCATATTATCGTGCTGAGTCACTTAGGTTTAGATCAGGATAAAAGGCTTGCCGAACAAGTCGATGGCATCAGCCTTATCGTCGGCGGTCATACCCATACCTTGCAGGGCGATTTTAGCGCCTTGGGGTTAAGCAATATTCCCTATGGTGAAACCATCCATGGCACTCCAATAGTGCATGCGGGGAAATACGCCGAAACCTTAGGCTTGGCCGAGATTGAATTTGATGCAGCGGGCCGCGCAATCAGCCTCAAGGGTGGCAACTACTTTATGCTCGATAAGCAGTTTATGTTGAGTTCGAGTGAGCAAGTGGATAACACCGACTACCAAGCCGTGCAGCAACGCTTTAATGAGCATCCCTATGTATTGTGGGATGATGCCGATGAAGACATTCACGGCGTGATCCACGATATCTATCGCCCCGCGATTGCCGAGATGGAAAACAAAGTCTTAGCCCTTGTGCCTAAGAATCTAGTGCATACCAGACTGCCGTCTAAGGCATTACCCCATGGCAGCGAAATCGCCCCTTGGGTGAGCCGTAGTATGTTCCAAGAGGCCAAACTTGAAGATCCTCGCATCCACTTTGCCCTGCATAACGCGGGTGGCGTAAGGCAATCGGTCGCCCAAGGCAGGCTGACCCTCGCCGATGTATTAGGCCAATTGCTCCCCTTCGAATTGCCATTAGTCAAATACGAAATCCAAGGCCAGTATTTATACCAAGCGCTGGAGTCGGCGATTAACGCCGCGACAAACAACAGTGTGCGCGGCACAGGTGCGGGCAGCTTCCCCTATACCTATGGATTGCGTTATTACTACGATGGCAGACGCCCAATGGGGGAGCGCTTGTTCAAGCTTGAAATGATGCAGCAGGATGGCTTATCACTCTGGTATCCAGTGCAGCCCGATGCACTCTATGTGGGGGTGTCGACCTCTTATACCGCCGCAGGGAAAGAAGGTTATCACCCACTGTTACAGGCGCGCTGGCAGGAATCGATTGAGACGCTCACCCTACCCCAGGCCTTTATTCGCTTCCTCAATCGGGCACCCAACCCCAATTTAGCGGACTTGCTCTCGCCCCATGTGCATTACACCAGCCATTTGAAGCGTTCAGTGTAAGCGCCCAGTGTCAGGGATTTATATCAGCGCTGCCACAAAGCCCTGCCCTCTTAATTCATCACAGTACTTAGCAATGGTTAAGTACTGTGATTCACTCAATCCAGTACCAAAACGCACGCTTTACATCTCACTAAAACAACCAGTCGCAATGGGGTAAACGTTCGGCAAACCACGCCTGCGCCTTGCCTTGATTTCCCTTGCGCCACGCAAGAAACACTGGCTGCGCTGGTCTTGGGATCTCAACCTGACACGCGACTAATGCGCCTGAAGCGAGTTCTTCGCGGATCAAATGCTTGGGAAGATAACCCACACCCAGCCCAAGTTGCTGGGCTTTAATCTTGGTCTGCATGTTCGGCACGCGGATGACTTGGCGACTATCAAACAATCCACTGGAGCGCTGCGCGAGCGCCGTTGAGCTGTCGGCCACCACCACGGAGGGGAATTGCAACAGCGCTTCGGTGGGGATGGGATGGTCAAACTGTGCTAAGGGATGGTGAGGCGCTAGGGCAAACACGAATTCAAGCATGCCGATTTCGACTAAATGATATTGCCCCTTAGGTAACTCCCCCGTGACCCCAATGGCAATATCGGCTCGGCCCGAATACAGTGCATCCCAGCCGCCACCCAATGATTCCTCAGTGATATTAATAGTCACCTGTTTACCTAACTCGGTAAATTCAGCAATCAGTTTTAACAGTGGTAAATCGGGCACCACAGTGTCAATCGCTAAGGTTAACGCCGACTCCCAGCCCGTTTCGAGTTGCCGAACCGCCTCTTCAAGCCTTGCGGTGGCGGCTAAAATCTCCCGCCCTTGGCGTAATACCAACTGGCCAACTAAGGTTAGCTCGGCGCGCTGGCCCTTACGTTCAAATAATTTTACTCCTAAGTCGCTCTCTAATTTCTGCACTGTGTAGGTCAGCGCCGATGGCACCCGGAATAAGGATTCGGCCGCTGCCGAAAAACTGCCTTTCTTATCAATAGCATCGAGCACTATCAAGCCATCGAGACTCATCACAGGTAACATAGCCGCCTCTTGTTCAAATTTTTTGAAATAAACTTTGAAAATGTTCCGATTTTCTTTCTACAAGGTCAAGACTAAACTTTAAACCAATGGAGAGATTAACGCTAAACCTCCACCGACTAACCCATTAACGACATAGTTAAAAAATTTGAATTAAGGAACATCCCATGAAAGCACTTATCACAAAATTACTGACCTCTGCCCCAAGCTTCGCCCCATTGGCCCTGCGTATTCCTATAGGGATCATCCTCATGGCCCACGGCTCACAAAAACTCTTCGGCTGGTTTGGCGGCTACGGCCTAGAAGGCACTGGACAATGGATGGCCTCCATCGGCTTAACCCCTGGCTACTTAATGGCGCTGATGGCGGGCTCGAGCGAATTCTTTGGTGGCTTGCTGATCATTATCGGTTTACTGACTCGCCCAACGGCACTGGTATTGTCATTTACTATGGTGGTCGCGATTTTCTCGGTCCACATTGGTAATGGTCTGTTCCTCAGCAATAACGGTTATGAATTTGGTTTAGCCCTGTTAGCCGCCACAGTGTCTCTGGCCGTGTCAGGTGCAGGTAAACTGAGCGCCGATAACCTATTAGCCGCACGCTTAAAATAAGGAGGAAATGATGATCCGTATACGTAAAGCGCAGGACCGTGGGCAGGCTGATTTAGGCTGGTTAAAGAGCCAACATACCTTCTCGTTTGCAAGCTACTACGATCCGCAGCATATGGGCGTGTCTTCCCTACGAGTGATTAACGATGACAGAGTCGCGCCGGGCGCTGGGTTTGAAACCCATGGCCATAAAGACATGGAAATCATCAGTTATGTGATTTCAGGCACCATAGCCCATAAGGACAGCTTTGGTAATGTTAAGACCTTACCAGCGGGAGAGTTTCAGCTAATGTCCGCCGGTAAAGGGATTTACCACAGCGAGTTCAATGCATCAAACACTGAGTCACTGCACTTTTTGCAGATCTGGATCCAACCAGACACCTTAGGGATTGATGCGGGTTATCAGCAAAAGGCCTTCGAGCAAACCTCGGCGCTGACCGCCGTGGTCACCCCAACGGGTGAAAATGGCACCTTAAAAGTGCAACAAGATGCAACCTTGTATCGCTTAATGCTGGCACCACAAGAGCAAGTGCATATGCCGCAGCTTAAGCCACAGCGTCAGCTCTATGTGCAACTGGTGGAAGGTACGCTTAAGGTCAATGACCAAGTGCTCACTCCTGGGGATGGCGCGCATATCACCGCCGAAGACGCGGTTCGATTTAGCGCCGCCGACAGCTATGTCACCGCACTGGTGTTTGACTTAGCCTGATGAATATTGTGACCAATAAAAAACCGCCGAGGAAACGAGGCGGTTTTTTATTACTCATCCTATGACCAGAAGAGAGCAGTCTCTCCAAACGCGACCCTATGATAAGGACATAATCAAACTAAAGTTCACTAACACCTGCGCCCTGTCGTTTTGTTTATCTTCGGCGGTCAGATAACGACGTAGTTCATTACGGCGAATGCAATTAAAGCCCTGTTTCTCAAAGAAAGGACGCGCCTGATAGGAGGCTTCAACGGTAAGCCGTTTAAGATTACGGCTTTTAGCCTCTTCGAGTAAAGCTAAATAGAGATGCGTCGCCACTCCGGCACGGCTGTATTCTGGGTGGACAAACAGGCAATCGACTTCGCCGACCATACAATTGAGCTCTTTATCGGAGCATAGCCTTAAGTTGGTAAAGCCAACCAACTTACTGCCTTCCTGCGCCACCCAAGTGGTGGTGTCTTCTAACTTAGCCAGCCAGTAGGCATCACTTCGCGCCTCGCCTTGGTTTTGCGCCCAAGCCAAACGTTCGGTAAGCGAGTAATATTCCTGCGCGCCCTCCATCACACTGGCGTTAAATACCGCCGCCACCTGTGCCACATCCGCAGGTGAAAATAAGCGTATCTGCATTGGAGTCCACTCCTATGGGTTAATCATGACCAATGGGCACACAGGCAGTGTATTCCCATTCAGTTACAGTTTTTTAGTCATATAAAAACTCGGCAACACTTGACCCAGTTTTTGTTGATAGCTGCGTTGCTGTTGGACAAATCCGAGCTTAATAAACAGCCCGCGGGAAAGATAAGACGCATCGGCACTCAATTGACAATAGCCCTGCTCTTTTGCCCACTGTTCGAGCTGTCGATAAGCTCGCTCCCCCAGCCCCTGCCGTTGCCAATCTGGATGAATATAGAGGCTATCTATATATCCTTGATGGTGAAAATCCGTTTCGACATTGATAAAACCTGCACAAATCTTAGATAAGCTCGCGGCATCTGTCACCAAAATAATCCAAGCTTGGGAACGACTTAAGCGTAAATGCCAATGCTGACTCGAACGGGGCGCCTGCGACCAAGCGTTAAGCTGCGCGGCGTTATATCGCTCATGTTGTATTTGATGCACGCTGTGATGAAAGAGTTCACTCACCGCGCGGGCATAACGGCGCCGATAAGGCACAACTTCAATTTGCTTATTGGCTTGTAAAGGAACGGACACGATTTATCGACCAAGCTTGGACTTATCAGCCTATTTTGCCGCGCTTTACCAACGAGTGATAGCCTAGATATGTATGGAAGAGTAAATGCTGAAAACAAAACCGCCTCGACAAGGCGAGGCGGTTTAATGATTCTGGGTCATCTTCTATGCAGACCGAGATTATTTCTTCTCGATTTGGCCAACAAACAACAGCTTGTCGAAGGTGCGGTTTAAGGTTTTGCTGGTGAATTGATTCATCCACATTTGCTCAACCACGGCCACTTTGTCGCCTTTCTTGACTTCAGCTTCTGGGCCGGCTGCCCAAAACGTGTTGTCAGCTTCTTTAATTTGAACATAGGTGTAGCCGCCACCATTCATGGTATCCACAACTGTACCTTCATGAACGACGCCCTGTGCCCAAGCACTTGACATACCGAACGCT
The DNA here is from genome assembly GCF_019457635.1 of Shewanella mangrovisoli. Taxonomy (NCBI): domain Bacteria; kingdom Pseudomonadati; phylum Pseudomonadota; class Gammaproteobacteria; order Alteromonadales; family Shewanellaceae; genus Shewanella; species Shewanella mangrovisoli. The sequence continues at coordinate 1,459,113 of NZ_CP080412.1, read as the reverse complement.
AATGTTGCTACAGCCGCTAATTTTACCAATTTTGCCATCATGCCTTTTGTTCCTTGTGTTTTACTAATATGCGGCATTAAAACATGCCATAGGTAATAAATCGCCAATCTCTATCACGAAATACAACACTTATCGCAAAAGTAGGATTTTTATCGCTCACTAGGGAACTCATTTCAACAGTGGTTTTAACATGCCCTCGAGGCCATTGAGTTTTACTTCATAAATCAGCGCTAACTGCTCACCTAATTTTCCCTTCGGAAATCCCTGTTGATGGAACCACACTAGATAAGGTTCGGGCAATTCGAGTAAGCGGCGGCCAGCATATTTGCCAAAGGGCATCACCTGATTTACGGCATCGATAAGCTGTTGTTGATCCATGGAGGTATAGCTTGAACTTAAACAGTGAACTAGATGCAGGATGCTACCCTATTGCCCAATGAATGCCTATGGCTAATGTCGCCTGAAGTACGACGACGGCTAAATAGGATAAGGGCAAGTCATAGACTTACCCCATTGGCAATACATTAGGCATAGAGTTTGCGCAGATTCGGCCCAAGATTGGCACAATGCGAATGCTCAAAACCGTACTCAATGCAGAGCCTTTCTTCCTCCCCGTGGGCGTTAATGCTCACACAAGTCCCTTGACCTGCATGTTCATCCACAAAAGCCATGACTCGCTCTAACATTATTTTGGCCAGCCCAACATGGCGATATTCAGGTAAGACAATAAAATCCTCAATCGCCAGATGGTTAGCCTTATCACCGTATACGCAGGCGGCTGCCACTAAGGCGGAGGTATTTTTCTGTTGCTCTGCCGTTAGGCGAATAGAGACCCAATATAAAAGCTGTAACGGATGCCCATCCGCCATCTCAACGCCGATAGAAGGATGCCCCGCCGCATCGCGTAAATTGAGCAACTCATGAAATAAAGGCGCAGATTCAACCAACTCAAATTCAATAGGCATTAGCATTTTAATATCCATTTTGGCATCCCTTCACGAATGGTAGAAAAATCAAGGTGATTAGACGGCATAATAGGAAAATCCTAACCGAATTAGGTGGCAATTTGATGACATAAAGCACAACAGCAAGACAACTTTCGACTGAAAAACAGCAATCAAGACTCTGTGTTTCGATAATATTTAAGAATAAAAACTAAAAACTATCTCCAAAAATGAAATATGCACCATCAACCAGATAGCTGAATACCGCTAAACTGACCTAGCTCACCTCAACACCTTACAAGTCAATAAAGCACAAACCCATTAAAAATCATAACATTAACCAACAATCAGCCTTATTCATCCTTTCGTCTGATAAGAGTCAAATTAACGGCACACGGCACTGTAACGTCAAATAATAATCGCGCGACAGTTTATGAAAAAGTGTCAAAAATCAGCTAATTGACCGCAATTAACATAGGGTTTACATTCATTTATGACAACAAGGTGCGGTAAAGCTCAACACATATAACAGCCGCCCAAGTGATACCCTAAGCATTGAGGAATTCGTCATGATAGTGTTAGTCGGCGGCGAAAAAGGCGGCAGCGGTAAGAGTTGCCTCGCACAAAATATCGCAGTATTTCTTACCACTGAATGTGGTGCCTCTGTCATCATGGTGGATTGCGATCCACAGCGAACCACATCCGATTGGATCCAAGCCAGAAACAACAACCCCAAACTTGCCAGCATCAACTGCGTACAGCTCTATGGAAAAATCCGCAATGATCTCTTGAGCTTAGAGCAGCATTATGACTTTGTGATTGTTGACTGTGGCGGCCAAGACAACCTTGCGTTAAGGGCGACCATGTCAGTGGCATCCCATATTTTAATGCCACTGCGACCAAAACGCCGCGACTTAAAAACCGTGAGTCATATGGATGATATCGTCGCGACTTGTAAGATGATTAATCCCAAATTGCACGCCTCCTTCGTTATCACCCAATGCCCTAACCTGCCGAATCAAGCGAACCGCATCTTAGAGGCCAAAGAGGTCTGCAAAACCTACGATATCAATGTATTAGATGCGATTACCTATAGCCGCAATATCTATGATGACAGCGAAGAGTCAGGGTTATCTGTTATCGAGATAGAACCTAAGGGTAAAGCCGCCACCGAAATCCGTGCTATCGCCTGTGAAATGTTCCAAGTGGACTGCGCCGCCTCATTAACGGCCTTACTCAGACCAAGTACACCAATGGCCGCGCATCGTGCCGCAATGAATCAACCTCAGCCGAATCATCTGAGAGGACAATATGGGACTCAGCGACCTCAAGAAAAACGCTATGCCATCTAGGGGAGGCGCACAGCCCCTCTCCCTCGATGAGTTTATTGATGCCGCGACCCTCTATGCCATGGGAGAAAACCGTCTCCCAAGCACTGGCGGCTCTTTGGCGGCGATGGAATTAGTGAAAGAATTACCGCTTCAAGCGGCGCCGCTTGAAGTCGCACCACTTGAAGTAATACTAGATACTTCCAATGTGGTGACTTTGCATCGGCCTAAAACGGCATCGATGCAGCAGGATGCGAACCATGAAGAGGAACGGCCGCATTACCGTAAAGCCACGTTTTCATTGAGTGAAGCGGCAATCAGCCATTTAGCCAAGCTCTCTGAAGAAAGTGACATTTCCAAATCTAAATTGATCCGTTTTTTAATTGAACAACACTATGCTTTGCCAACCGCCTTGCGGCAGATGCGCGAGCAACAGATAAAAAAATCTTAGTACCGCGCCATCTCCCACCCTTTTCCGGTGATCCACATTGATTAGGTCACCGGTTTTTTTTGCCTCAAAAAAACCTTACAAAAATTAAGTTATAATTTGTATCAAGCCTATCCTTAATGTACAGCTAAGTTTATTAATGCTATTTATTAGCATGTTAACCCTTGTATCTGAGGAGTCATTCTTGTTTAGACCTTTATCGCTCCTATTTATTGGACTTGGATTAACGCTAACAAAACCCGCTTTAGCGGAATTTTCCTTGGCTCAAATTCCCCCGCTATCGAATAAAACCCCCATCACCTTAGTCGCCGAAAAAGGTTTTTGGACCGACTATCTGACCCGCGAAATGCTGCCTAAATTCACCGAGAAAACCGGTGTCAAAGTCAATGTGGTTAGCACCGAGCTTGAGAGCATGTTTGAACTTCAGACCCAAGCGTTGCTGCAAGGTGAAGGTAAGTACGATTTGCTCACTATGGAAGCGGGTTGGGCCAAAGAATGGGCTGCTAATGGCTATACAGTGCCACTACCAGAATTAGCCAAACTCTACGATCCCGATGGCGAAAAAGCGATGGAAAGGTATCTCGAACCTTACTATCCCTCACTCCTTAATATTTTGTCCTATCATGGTGAGTTACATGCTATTCCCTACAATAACTATGTGATGGGCAGCCACTACCGTGCCGATCTGTTTGAAAATAAGACAGAGCAAACTCACTTTGAGCAACGTTTCGGTTATCCACTCAAACCTGCGACCAATTTTGATGAACTGCAGGACCAAGCGGTATTTTTTACTCGAAAGACTGGTGAACTCCTCGCCGATAAACCGCTAAGTCACAACTTTTATGGCCTTGCCTTAATGTCTGGCAATAAGCCCCATATTAACGATGAGTTTTCTAGCATTATCTGGAGCTTAGGCGGTGCTTGGATGTGGCCCATCTATAATCAACAAAAACAGTTGACGCATTTTGAGGTGCCCGCAGTCAATCAAGAGGCGCTAAAAGCGGCCATTATTTACCGTAAGCTGATGCCCTACGCTATCCCTGCGGATGACAAATTTGCCTTTAACGAGGCTGCCAATGCAATGGCTTCAGGGCAAGTGGCTATTTGGCCTTTTGCCTACAACAATCTATGGTCGGCCTCCTTTAAAGTCGAGGCCAATGTGCCAGGTGCTCGCCTTGGCGTAGCTCAAGTGCCAGGCGGTACCCCCTATAACGGCGCCTACGCCTTTGCCGTGAGCTACGACAGTAAAAATCCGCAAGCCGCCTATTGGTTACTTAAATACATGGGCACCTATGAAGCCCAATACGCCTATGCCCTCGGTGGCGGCAATCCCTGCAGAATGGACGTAGTAACGGCGCCCGAATTTAAACAAGCCTCAAAAAGAGCCATTGCTGGCGCATTTGAGGCGAGCCATATCGCAAATTTATTTTGGTCAACTAAAGTCTTGGATGTCGGGCACTTTACCACGACCGCCATGGGACAAATTTACCCGGAATTAAGCCATGCGTGTTACGCAGCAAGCCGGCATGAGGCGGACAGCGCCGATATTTTTATTGAATTGAGTGCCAAAATTAAGCATCTGCAGAATACCTATGGGGAAGTGCCTGCAATTGATAAGAACAATAGCCAATGAATGCTAAACGACTCACCAGTCTAAAACATAAAATTACGCTGGCCTTTTATATCATTCTGGGCATGGCGTTGCTTAATGGCGTTATCGCTATCCTATTGTCACAACAGCTAAGATCGGAAATTGAACTCTTGGTTAATAGCGATGTGGTGAAAGTGACAACCGCGCTGCAACTGGCAAAAAACAGTGAAAGACTGCAAATCATCACCACTGAGTTAAACCATTATGATACCGAGGAGCAGCGCCTACGTTTGTTGCAAGAACTCACAAGCCAATGGGAACACTTGCTTAGGGATACCAAAACCCTCGCCAGCATGGAAACCTCGCCGCATATGCATGAGGCGCTTAACCATGCCATAGACACTCAACTTTATTATCAGCAGCAATTACCCCTGCTCAACACTTTGACCGACACGGCGCTGCAAGCCAAATTCCAAGCCCAGAATATTCAGGCGAATCTCTCGGGGATGGCAATAGCATTTTCCGATAGTATGCAAACTCAGTTACAGCAAATTCATGGCCACTATAACCTCTTAATCGCCCAAAAGCAGTTGAATGCAATTGCAGAGAATCTATCTGAAGATCAAAAACTTTCAGCATTTCTTCATCAGGGCGAGCATCTGTTTGTACTCCTCGATAACGTAAAAAATGTGACAAGCCTAGTCGAGCTTAACCAATTACAGCGGGATGGGATGCGCCGACTGATAACCATGGACAACATCTCGCGCTCATTTAATCAAGATAGCGCCATTTATATCGACTGGTTATCGCAAATCAGGCAAAACATGGTGGGTAAAGACAACCTTTTTGACCTCTCCCGTAACGCGCTAAAAAGCACCCAAATTGCCAATGCACATTTTGGCTATCAAGCTGGTGCGGCGCAGGAAATCGCCTCCTTTACCCAAGAATTAGTCAACCATGTAGAAGAAGAAATTCAACTCGCGGGCGCAAATCTTAAAAGTGACAGCACATCCTTCGTGATTTTGATCTTTTGTGGCGGCATTCTCTATTGCTTCTTTATCTGGCTCACCAGTTGGCATTTTATCGCTAAAGGCATCATTAAGCCTGTTATCGCCACCCGTGATGCCATGAATGCCATCGCCAATGAAAAACTCGACACCCAAATGCCCATTACCGATAACCTCGAGCTACAACAGATGGTGAGTTCGCTGGAAACCCTTAAAACCTATGCGGCTCAGGTTAAAGCCATGGCCGAAACCGACGGATTAACCGGCTGTTATAATCGCCGCTATTTAGACAGCCAAATTCAGAAGGAATTGATTTACGCTAACGATCATAATATGCCCCTCAGCATAGTGATGTTCGATATCGATAACTTTAAGCAATTTAACGACAGATACGGCCATGTACTGGGCGATCAATGCTTAAGGCAAATCGTCAATGCCGCCAAATCGATTCTGCAACGGCCGACGGATATTCTTGCCCGCTATGGGGGGGAGGAATTTATGCTGTTACTGCCCTCAAGCCATCTAGAAGATGCCTACAAAATTGCCGAACGTCTGCGCAAAGCCATCATCGCCCTGCACATTCCCCATGAGGACTCCTCCCATTCGGGATTAGTGACCATCAGCTTAGGTGTAGCCTGCTGGCAACCGTCACAATTAATCGACACCAATAGACTCCTTTGCCAAGCCGATGAAGCACTTTATCAAGCCAAACAAAATGGCCGAAACCGCACCGAAGTTTTGCTCAACGCCCCCTCACTTTATCCGTAAGCAGCACATCCTAGAGCGTTTTATTTTTAGCCAAAGCATTGAGTTCGCCTCGCTGAATCCCCATTAGCTAATATACCTAAGGAAATAGTGCACTGAGGAATTCATGCTCGCAGTTTTCATTACCCTAACGCTTGGCCTCGGTGCGATCGCTTGGTTAGCATCGAGCCGCTGGCGCAAGACACTCCACCGCAAGCGCGTAATGGCCAGCGCCTTTCCTAAGGCTTGGCGAACAATTTTGAAGAAAAGATTGCCTTATTTCCACGCCTTGCCAGCGGATCTTCAGCTACAACTCAAACGCCATATCCAAGTCTTTTTGGATGAAAAACGATTCGTCGGCTGCGACGGTTTGCAAATAACCGATGAAATTCGCGTCACCATCGCCGCCCAAGCATGCTTGCTTCTGCTAAACCGCAATACCGATTTTTACCCCAATCTGAGACAGATATTGGTCTATCCCGATGCCTTTATTGTCGATAGCCAGCGCCAAGATCCCGCGGGTTTAATCTGGGAGCAACGTAATGTGCTGGCGGGAGAATCCTGGGAGCAAGGCCAAGTGATACTGTCGTGGAAGAACACCCTTGAGGGCGCAGCCAATCCCCACGATGGTAATAACGTGGTGATCCACGAGTTTGCCCATCAATTAGATCAAGAAGATGGCCACGCCAATGGCGCGCCGATTTTACAGCGCCGTCAGGATTACCTGTCGTGGTCGAGTGTATTTAGTCAGGCCTATAATGAGTTAGTTCAAGCTGCCGCCCTTGGCCGCCCGTCCCTGTTTAATTACTATGGTGCCACCAATCCCGCAGAATTTTTTGCCGTAGTGACTGAGGTCTTTTTTGAAAAGCCAGAAGCACTTAATCTAGAGCATCCAGCCCTTTACCGCGAGTTGAGCCATTTTTATCAACTCGATCCGATAAACTGGCACTGATCTAATTAGCATTTGTTCTAGAAACCATCAGACCGAATAACCATAACGATAAGGAATCCACGATGACAATTTTCACTCGCACGGAGCGCAGCTCCCATTCGACGCGCACTCGCCAACGTCTTGCCCTATTCAGCGCCAGCCTGTTAATGCTTGGCGCCCTATGCTTTCATCCACAAACCGCCATTGCTAACGAACAAGTTGCAACCACGCTTAGCGATGAGCAAGCGGCCGCTCAAGTGCTGGATAAATTGAACCAATATTCGAGTAGTGCCGATTGGGACAAGTATTTTGCCCTCTATCGTCAGGATGGCATTTTTATTGGAACCGATGCGACAGAGCGCTGGGGAATGGCCGAATTTGAACGCTATTCGCGCCCGACCAAAGGTTGGCGCTACGATTTAACCAGCCGCCATTTAGTGCAGCATGGTGATGTGATCCTGTTCGATGAACTCCTTAACAGCCCTAGTTATGGCGTGAGTCGAGGGACAGGCACCCTAATTAAAACCAATGGGGAATGGAAAATTGCCCAATATCATTTGAGCTTTCCCATCCCCAATGCGATTGCCAAACAGATTACCGCTGAAATTAAAAACGCTCAGTAAACTATTTTAACGACACGGTAAAACACACATTGGCCAGCTGCGAGAAGTGGATAAAAGCTTGAAAATCCACTTCGCTAAAAGTTCTTTCCGATGGCCCACGGTCAGCATAATAAAAACCAATCACTTTGCTATCGACCAAGAGTGGCGCCATCAAAAAACCCGACTCAGGCAGCTGAGTCTTGAGTTCTTTGCATTGCTCGAGCCACTTTTTAGCATTGGGGTTATCAATCCACTGGCATTCCTTATGCTCCATCGCCAGTGAAAATAAGCCCTTTTTATCACCAAGATCGATAATAAACAGTTGCTTCATCTCTTCAGCATCTCGACCGAGCATAATCCTAGGCTGCAACTGTTTACGACTGGGCGACAGGAGTAACACCCCGCAGCGATCCACGCCGACGCCCTCTAAAATCCCTTCGAGTACGGTCTGCATGATTTGGTTAAAATCGGCTTTATTGATCGCAAAGGCGGTGAGCTCGCGCAGTTTGGCCAATTGCACATTCAAGTTGGCCTCAAATACGGGCAGCTCAACCGCAGGTGCGCTGGGCTCAAGCTTATTGATGCGCTTAGGATCGGGCAGATAGTCAATCAACACTTTAGCGCCATAGGCTTCGGCTAATTTATGGGTCGCCTTAGTGCAGCGCTGCATTCTCAGGGTTAATTCTTTCTCATCCAGCCCAGTAAAATTAGCCGCTTGGCTGATACGCTTATCCAGCTCGGTTTTATCAATCACCTCTTGGGAGAGGATCTCACAGAGCTTATCGGCGAGAAAGATAGAGCGAATTTCAGGGCGTTGATCATCGGGATAATTCACCGCTTGGATCAATAACTCCCCTAATCCCCAGTGGCGCGCAATACTCTGCGTAAGTTGCGAGAATGAGGTACCCAAGGCTTCACGTATAACACTACGCTCTTCGACGGGGTTTTCACACTCGGTTAATTGGCTGTCTAAGGTTTCGGTAAACTCACCGCCAATACTCCAAAATGCACTCTCACCAATGTGATAGAGCAAAGAGGCGATAAAGGCTTCTTCCTGAATATCCTCATCGTAATCACTGAGCATCATCCGTGCTAACATGGCGGCTTGGAATGCCTTCGCCATTAATTTGATGAGGCGCTGATAAACGGCGGGGGCAAGATTTTTGCTCTCTAACAGACTCGATAATAGCTGGGCCGTAATGCAGATATTACGCACCGCATCAAACCCTAGCACAATGGCGGCTCGGCTGACGGTCGAAATTTGGGTACTGCCCTTATGGTAAATCGCGCTGTTAGCGACACGTAAAATGCGGGATGTGAGGGCGTTATCGTGCATCACGCTTCGCCCGAGTAAGGCGAGAGACGATACGTCATCCTTGGCAAGCTTTTCTAACGTTTGGACGGTGGAACAGAGCGCTGGCATTTCCAATTCACTGATCCGTTTTGTCCAATAATCGACCCCTTTATTAGTATTATTGTTAGGTTTCAACCCTGCTCGACCTCAATGATGTGAACTTATTGTTTTTAGTATAGATAGGCTTAAAAAAATTCGCCTAGCATCTGGCTCACAATTCGACTTTTGATTTTAAAATCCGCGATATAGTAAGCAAGATGTATAAAAAAGCCCAAGTTTTCACTTGGGCTCAACGCCGATTATGCCTGCAAATGTAATTTAAATACTTGTAGCACTTTATCAATATCCTGACGCGAGACATCTTTATGGGTCACAAAGCGCAGCGTGCGGCCAGGGCTGATGAGAATGCCCACCTCACGGCAACGTTTCGCTAGTGCTTTCTCATCGACATGGGGCGCGAGGTTGGCAAACACCATATTGGTTTGAACGGCGGCTAAATCGATTTCAAACTCACTCAACTGACTCAATTGCTGGGCAAGATACGCAGCATTTTCATGGTCTTCCCCAAGTCTCTCAACCTGCTGTGTGAGCGCTAATTTACCCGCCGCCGCTAAAATCCCCGCCTGGCGCATGCCGCCGCCAAGCATTTTACGCCAGCGCGTGGCCTTTTTAATTAGGCGCTCATCACCTAGGAGCAGCGAGCCAACAGGCGCGCACAATCCCTTTGATAAACAGATGGAAACCGAATCAAAATGCCCCGCAATATCGGCAATCCCTATCCCCTGCGCCACGGCGGCATTCGCAACCCGAGCACCATCTAAGTGAATTTTTAAACCACGCTGAAATGCTAGCGCCTGCGCATTGGCAAGGTAAGTCTGGGGTAATACTTTACCGCCGATAGTGTTTTCTAGACTCAGTAAGCGCGTGCGCGCAAAGTGAATATCATCAGGTTTAATCGCCGCTTCAATATCGGTCAGGGCGATAGTACCATCAAGCTGATTGCTCAGCGGTTGCGGCTGAATGCTGCCGAGTACCGCCGCGCCGCCGCCCTCAAATTTATAGTTATGGGCCTGCTGGCCGCAGAGGTATTCATCCCCGCGCTCACAATGCGCCATCAATGCAAGCAAATTGGCCTGAGTGCCCGATGCCGTAAACAGCGCACTCTCAAAACCAAACATCTCGGCGGCCATATCTTGTAAGCTGTTGACGGTCGGATCATCACCATAAACATCATCACCCACTTCAGCCCTCGACATGGCTAATCGCATCGCCTCTGTTGGCTGGGTCACGGTATCACTGCGTAAATCTATCATCTTGTCCTCGACTTCTTCTGCCTATCCCCGACGCGGATATTCATCGCGTAAGTGCGACTCTAGCCTCAAAGGAAAAATTTGTATAGTTTGCCTTTATGTCTGCCGATAAAATCAACAAGGAGCCAATGTTATCTAGGCTGATGCGATTGATTTGCATCAAATAACGGGCAAAACTTGGCGTTAGGCCGATAAAAAAGATAGAATACCCGACTAAGATGCTCATGCTAATGCAGTGCAAATCTCTTAGTGGTTTTAGCTACTCAAGATAAAATACAAGGTGATTTGTGGTGAAAACATCCGTAATGCAATGGATTAAATTAACGTGTTTAGCGCTGAGCTTAAGCCAGATGTTACCCGCGTATGCATGGCAAGATACAGATCAAGACGGCGTCCCGGATATTAAAGATGCCTGTCCAAACACACCAGCAAACACCACTGTGATGGCCAATGGCTGTGTTTACCAAGCCGAAGTAAAATCCAGCAGTATTCAATGTGATCTCAATGACCCCAGTACTTATTCAGCCGCTGATTGTCATAATATTGAGACCGCGATTGTGTATTTTGAGTTTGCGATTGCCGAAGTAGATTTATCGCAATGGAAAGCTTTAGCCTTAGTGAAAGCTTTTTTAGACGCGAATACTGAGACTCGATTAACTTTAGTTGGGCATACGGATATTGTCGGTACGCCAGAGTTTAATTATCAGTTATCACTACGACGGGCTCAAAATGTGAAACGTATTTTGGTTGAAGACTATGGCTTCAATCCAAATCGCTTTACCGTTATCGGTAAAGGTATATCTGAACCGGTTGCGGATAATCATTCCAGCGAAGGTCGCAGATTAAATCGACGAGTACAATTTATCGTCAATAATAACTAGTTTTGTTAGCGTATTTTTAGGGAGTAATTTAATGGAAAACCTCGAAGGTTTATTAAAGCAGGCGCCTGATTTGGTCATGACCTATGGCTTAAAAATCTTATTTGCCCTCATTATTTTCTTCGTCGGTAAATATTTTTCTGGCGTCGCACAAAAGTTAGTACGTAAGGTACTCAACAGCCGCAAGATTGACCCAACCGTGGTGTCTTTTGTGGCTAACTTAGCTTGGGCAGTGGTGTTTGTGTTCACCATTATCGCTACCTTAGGCCAAATTGGCGTACAAACCGCCTCTTTAGTCGCGGTTATCGGTGCCGCAGGTTTAGCCGTAGGTTTAGCACTGCAAGGTTCTCTGTCTAACTTTGCCTCTGGCGTATTAATGGTGCTATTCCGTCCATGCCGCGTAGGTGATTATATTGAGGCAGCGGGTATTGCCGGTACTGTTGATGAAATCACCATTTTCTCAACCAAATTACGCACTCCAGATAATAAAGTGATTGTGGCGCCAAACTCTTCAATCATGAATGGCACTATCACAAACTACTCTGCCTCTGAAAATCGTCGTATCGATTTAGTCATTGGCGTGTCTTATTCTGCGGATATTGCGCAAACCAAAAAAGTATTAACAGAGATTTTAGATAACAACCAATACGTGCTGAAAGAGCCAGGTTACACCGTAGGTCTTTCTGAATTGGCAAATTCTTCAATCAACTTTGTGGTTCGTCCTTGGGTTAAAACCGCCGATTACTGGACAGCGCGTTTCCAAATTTTAGAACAAATCAAGAATGCTCTCGATGCAGCGAACATTGAAATTCCATTCCCACAAATGGATATTCATGTGAAGCAATTGCCAGAGAGCAAATAATCAGCAAGCATATTAAAAGGCCGGTGAATACCGGCCTTTTTTATGGTGATAGCTTGGGTTTTGTCGTACCTTAAACCTATGTACACAACATACCTGAGTAAGGGAGAGAAAATGCAAAAGTATGTTTCATTTCTAGCCGCTGGCTGTGTTTTTAGTTTAATGGTTCTCAGCCCCACCGCTATCGCCAGTGATAAAACCCAAGTGATGATGGGCGACAAGACTGTCACTCTCGCTGGGAAATTACCCAAGCTTGAGCAAATGGCGCCACGATTTAAAGTTGTCGACGAAAAATTTACCCCTATCAGCCTGAGTGACTTTAAAGGGAAAACCGTGCTGATCAGTGCCGTGCCCAGTTTAGATACGGGTGTCTGTGCGCTGCAAACTAAGCGTTTTAACAGTGAAGTCAGTCACTTCTCCGATGATGTAGTCATGCTGACCATCAGTACAGATTTGCCCTTCGCGCAAAAACGTTTCTGTAAGGTGGAGAACGTCGACAAAATCAAAGTGCTTTCCGACTCAGTGTGGCGTGATTTTGGTGAGAAATATGGCTTATTGATTGAGGATTACGGCTTACTCGCTCGGGCTATCTTTATTATCGATGCCGAAGGTCAGCTTAGGTACCAAGAGCTGGTCCCCAATATTACTGAACACCCCAATTATGACGCCGCGCTTGAAGCGTTAAAAACCATTCAAGCACAGCAATAACATAAAAAAATGGGGCATTAAATGTCCCATTTTTATTAGGGCGTGTGCTGGTCGCCGCTGGCTTGATAGTCAAAGGTTGGCATAGACCAATGGTAACGCAGCGCTAACATTCGTAAGCTAAACCCAAGCGTTAAACAGATCACTAGGTTTATCCACTCAGCCAATTGATAGGCATTGAGGGTGATATATAAGCCTGCGGTAAAGAGCGAAATCACCGCATAGAGTTCTTTCTTAAAAATCAAAGGCACTTGATTACAGAGAATATCGCGGATCACCCCGCCAAAGACCCCTGTGACGAGTCCCATCACCACCGCAATCGTTGGACTAAAGCCTAACATTAGGGTTTTTTGGGCGCCAACAATCGAGAATACGGCTAGGCCTAAGGCATCAATGGCCAAAAATAACTTAGACAGGTAACGCATCACAGGCGCAATGGCGACCGTTAGTAAAGACGCAAATGCAATCGCGAGCAGGTAATGGACATTCTCGACCCAAATCAAAGGGTAATTTCCGAGCAGCATGTCTCTTAGGGTGCCACCACCAATTGCCGTCGCGCAGCCAATGATCACCACGCCGAATAGGTCCATCTGCTTACGACCCGCCGCTAATGCCCCTGTCATGGCCTCGGCTAAAATCCCAATCAGCCATAATAATCCGATAAATTGCGCTTCTTGCATTTAAACTACTTATTACCCATGCATAAAGAACGGATTTTGCCTGATAATCCACGGACAGGATAATGAGATTATTTAAATTTTGTCATTAGAATATTTAATCTATTGATAGTATTTGTGCATTAGCTATTTCTACTTTTCCATATTGCGTTACACTACAGCCCTTCAATAACAATACATTAACCAATGGACGACTGTTCCTCTCATTCAATTAAGCTTATTTTTTGATAAGTTTTAATAAAGCATAATCAATTAAAATTTTAAAATTTGTAGAAAATTCATCTTAATGCCACTCAAGCCTAAATTTTGGCCACAAAAAAGCGGCCGAAGGGCCGCTTTTTTAGACTAAAAGTAAATTATTTGTTTTCAGGCTTTGGCGGGAAATTCGCCATCACGCTGCCGACTGCTTCGTTGATCAGCTGTACTCTTTCCGAAGGAGTATTTTTATCACGGATAGTGTCGGCCACTGAGCCACGCCAAATTAACTTAGCTGTTTTATTATCAACTAAATCAATGATCAGGGTGCCAACTTCGTATTCTCTGACTGTGGTCTGGGTTTGCATGTTACCGCCCCAACCCCAACCTGGACCATAGTAAGGGTTATAGCCAAAATTGGTATTGAAGGTATCTACATTAATCTTCTTATCGATTTTGGTCAGATAGTTCACTAATACATCGGCATCTTTCGCATCGACCAAGGTCATGCCCTTAGATGAAAGCTGAGAATTCACCGCATCTCGTACGCGCTGATCCATTAAACCATCGAGGTGATAACCCGAAGCATCGGTCTTTTGTGCGACCCACGCATAGGTCTTGTACTGAGTAAAATTGGCGCTAGGGTCAAAATCCCAACCCGACTTCAGCGAACTACAGGCACTCAGTGCCAGTACGGCTAAACCTACAATTATATTTTTCATGATGATTTCCTTGGTCGTTCTTATCGAACACAAATAAGCCGAAAATAAATTTAGCTTACAGAGCAATGGACGGTTCTACAACTCAATATGATGAAAAAGCAGTGTGTTATTCAGCTTGACTTCAGTAATCGCTTTAAATGATAATGATTATCACTTAAAGCGATTAAAGGATAAATAACATGTACTGGTTCATTAGCGCATTGATTGTGGCATCAGCAATTTTCTGGTTCGCACCGCAAAAAGTCTCTGCCGATACCCATAACAGTAAGCTCACACCTCATCTCCCCATGATGTTGCTGTTTTTACCTTTAGTCGTATTGAGTTGGCTCGTGTTTGAGACTGTGTCGAACGGCGTGAATTACACCACGGTTGCCGCCTTTGGGTTTGTCGCCACCGCTTGCTTAATCGCCCTCCCTAAATTGCATCGTTTTATCATGCCCTGCGCCCTACTCACCGCATTGGCATTAATCGCTATGGTATTGCAGCATCTCTAAGTCTGCTTTTTAAACATGCTACTTCCCTGCAAAGAGCTAGCATTGACCTTCGGCCACTTTCAGTCTCTGTCAGTGGCCTTTTTTTACCTCCCCGAAAGACGTTGAGTTTGGTAAACTTAAGCGGCGTATATTCAAATAAAAGATGACTTATGAGAGTAGATCCCAACGTTTCCTTAGTGTACAGCACAGATAAAGGCCGCATTACTGCCGAGCCAGAAGCCAAAGCTATCCCCGCATCCGATGGGATTGTGCGTATCCACAGAGACAGCAAAGGCCGCAAAGGTAAAGGTGTCTCGGTCATTTCAGGCCTAGGGCTTGATGAAGCGGGCTTAAAAACCCTGGCACAAACCCTTAAAAAACAATGTGGTTGTGGTGGCACAGTCAAAGATTTCACGATCGAAGTGCAAACCGATAATCGCGAACAACTAAAACTACTGCTTGAAAAACAAAACTACAAAGTCAAATTAGCCGGCGGTTGATACACCACCAACCTAAGCCGCTGGATTTAATCTATTGGTCAACGCCTGTGGGCTGAACGGAGCATTTAATGGAGAGTTTGCAGAACCATTTTTTAATCGCCATGCCGTCGCTCGATGACACTTTTTTTGAGCGCACCGTCATCTATCTATGTGAGCACGATGAAAAAGGCGCCATGGGGCTCGTGATTAATAAACCATTGGGCATTGAAGTGAACTCATTGCTCGAACAGATGGATTTGCCCGCTGAGCAAGTGTCGACCGACCTCGCATTAGGCGCGCAGGTTTTAATGGGCGGCCCCGTGTCCCAAGATAGAGGCTTTGTCTTGCATACATCCCAGCCCTATTGGGCCAACAGTACAGAATTAAGCTCTGGCCTCATGCTCACCACCTCAAGGGATGTATTAACGGCGATTGGCAGCGAGCGCTCGCCAGAAAAATTTATCGTGGCATTAGGTTATGCGGGTTGGAGCAAAAACCAGCTGGAGCAAGAACTGGCCGATAACTCATGGCTGACTATCCCTGCCGATCAGGCCCTGCTCTTCGATGTCAAACACGAAGATAGATGGCAACAAGCGAGCCGCGCGCTCGGCTTTGATGCTTGGCAATTGTCATCACAGGCGGGCCACGCCTAGCCGATTTTATTGTGACGAGTGAATATAGAGATGAACGCAAAAACCGTTTTAGGTTTTGATTTTGGAACAAAAAGTATTGGTGTCGCCATAGGGCAGCAAATCACCGCCAGCGCCACGCCACTATTATCCTTAAAAGCCGTAGATGGTATTCCCAATTGGGACGAAATCGGCAAGCTCATTAAAGAGTGGCAACCCGATTTAGTCGTCGTAGGTTTACCGCTCAATATGGATGGCACAGAGCAAGAGATGACCCACAGGGCGAGAAAATTCGCCAACCGACTAAACGCTAAGTTTGGGGTCAAAATTGTCACTCAAGATGAAAGACTGACCACCACAGATGCAAAAGCTCGGCTATTTGAACTCGGCGGCTTTAAAGCCCTAACCAAAGGTCAAGTCGATGCCGTGTCTGCCGTATTGATTGTCGAAAGCTATTTTGAAAATCATTTCGGTGAATGATAAGTCATAAAAACAAAAGGATAGCCTGCGCTATCCTTTTTTATTTCTACGGTTATAAAGCTTACAGATGGGGCTTAACCAAGTTAGCCATCATGCTGATATGGTCATCATTATCGTTCAGCGCAGGAATGTAACGGAACTTCTCCCCGCCGGCATTAGCAAAGATATGACCGTTTTCACCGACAATCTCTTCTAAGGTCTCTAAGCAATCGGCACTAAACGCTGGGCACACAATCGCCACGTCACGTACACCTTCACTCGGCAACGCCTGCATGGTGGCATCCGTATAGGGTTGTAACCATTTAGCTTTACCAAAGCGAGATTGGAAAGTCATTACAAACTCATCCGCTGTAAGCCCTAATTGCTCAGCCACCAGACGGGTCGTCTTCATGCAAAAGCAATAGTAAGGATCGCCTAAGTGCAGATTACGCTCGGGCATACCATGGTAAGAAAGCACTAACTTTTGTGGCTTACCGTGTTGCTCAAAGTCGACGCGAATCGAGTTCACCAATGCGGTAATAAAGTCGGGGTGATTATGGTAAGTATGAATAAAATGCAGCGATGGTAGATAGCGCCACTGGGTTAATTCCCTTGCAATAGCGTCAAAAGCCGAGCCCGTTGTCGGCGCCGCATACTGCGGGTAAAGCGGCAATACGACCAGCTTATCAATCCCCTGTTGATGCATCGTTTGTAAGGTGCTCGCCACAGAAGGATTGCCATAACGCATGGCTAAATGTACCGATACTTGATGTCCATCGGCTGTTAATTTTTCCGATAGTTTAGCTGTTTGACGCAAGCTGATATCCATCAGTGGTGAACCCGCTTCAGTCCAGACCTTCTGATAGAGCGCCGCAGACTTAGCTGGGCGAACGCGCAGCACTATGCCATGTAAAATTAGCATCCACAGGAGTTTTGGAATTTCGACCACCCGAGGGTCTGATAAAAACTCGGCAAGGTAACGCCTCACCGCCGATGCCGTTGGCGCATCGGGTGTGCCAAGGTTGAGTAACAACACACCCACTTTGCCACGCTTTGCGTGACCCATCTCTTTTGATAATCCTGAAAACCTAGCCAAAGTAGCCTCTTAACATAAGTAAAATGAATAAATTGGGCATTAAAGCACTGATTCTATTGCCTGCTTAAGCTCGGCACTATCGGGTTTCACCTTTGAATTAAACTGCTGCACAGTATTGCCATCGCCACTGACGACATACTTGTAGAAATTCCACTTAGGCGAGCCAGCTTTATCTCCTAAGTATTTGAATACACTGTTAGCATCGCTGCCTCGCACGGGCGATGTTGCGAGCATAGTGAAGGTGACACCATAGTTGATGTAACACACCTTAGCCGTGTCTTTTTCATCATTTTCTTCTTGGAAAAAGTCATCGGAAGGGAAACCTATCACCACTAAGCCTTTGTCTTTGTATTCTTTATGAAGCGCTTCGAGAGCCTTAAATTGCGGAGTGTAGCCACAGTTACTCGCGGTGTTGACCAGTAACACTGGCTTGCCCTGAGTCAATTCACACAGATTAATCTTCTCATCCGAGTGCAATTTACGCACTTCAACATCAAGATAACTCGGGCAAGTTGCCGCAAATGCGCTAGTGCTTAACAGGCTGGCAAAGATAACTAAGGGGAGTTTCATCATAATGTCCTTCTCATTGGGCGCGCCAAGATTGGCAAACTCGTTATTCTCTATTACGTTACTCACTAATATAGAGATCATATTGAATAAAAAAATAAAAGCTACAGCGAGTTATCGATTGGCTTAAGCGATAAAAAAGCAGCTCAAGGGAGCTGCTTTAACATCACCGCGGACAGGATTAATCCATATCCAAGGTCACGCCTTCCATAAAGCTTGAACTGGTAGGCTCTTTATTTTGCAGTTTGATCATTAAACGCAAGTCGTTTGGCGAGTCAGCATGGTGAAGCGCATCGGCATAGCTGATTTCCCCATCGATATAAAGTTGCAGCAAGGCTTGGTCGAAGGTCTGCATACCCTGCTCATTCGATTTAGCCATGGTTTCTTTTAGCAAATGCAGCTCGTTTTTAGCAATCAAGCTCGCGACACGTGGCGTATTGATCAAGACTTCAATCGCCGCCCGTCGTCCTGTGCCATCGACTTTAGGCACCAGTTGCTGCGCTACAATGCCGCGCAGGTTGAGTGACAAGTCGAATAGCAACTGCTGGTGTTTACTCTCAGGCACTAAGTGCATGATCCGGTCTAACGCTTGGTTAGCGTTGTTTGCGTGCAGGGTAGCCATACAGAGGTGACCCGTTTCGGCGAAGGAGAGCGCAAACTCCATGGTTTCTTGGGTACGGATCTCACCAATCAAAATCACATCGGGCGCCTGACGCAGCGAACTCTTCAGCGCCGCGTCAAAGGATTCTGTATCTATGCCCACTTCGCGTTGAGTGATGATGCTTTTGCGATGGTCATGCACAAATTCCACCGGATCTTCAATGGTGAGGATATGACCACGGGCATGGGCATTACGGTAACCCACTAACGCCGCCAAGGAGGTCGACTTACCGGTTCCCGTTCCCCCAACCATGATGATAAGACCCCGTTTACTCATCACCAGATCTTTTAAAATCGGTGGCAGTTTTAAGTCCTCTACCTCAGGGATTTTGGTCTCAATCCGGCGCATAACGCATCCAGGAGATTCACGCTGCCAGAATGCGCTGACGCGAAAACGCCCTAAATCCTTCACCGCAAAAGCAAAGTTACACTCGCGAGTAGTGTGAAACTCCTTCTTTTGCGCCTCAGTCATTACGGACTCGACAAAATCCAAAGACTGCGCGGGCGTGAAGGCACTCTCGGCTAATGGGCGTAACTCACCATCGATTTTGGCGCTCGGCGGAAAACCTGCGGTAATAAACAAGTCCGAGGCTTTACGCTCCACCATGACTTTTAAAAACGGACGGACATCCATCATAAATCCTTAAAACGTCGCTTGTTTGTTTGAACTCTTCGACATGGCATCCTCACGGGTGATGAGGCCACGGTTGACTAAGTTTTGCAGACACTGTTCGAGCGTTTGCATGCCATGGGCCATCCCCGTTTGAATGGCTGAGTACATCTGCGCCACTTTATCTTCACGGATAAGGTTACGAATAGCGGGCGTACCCATCATGATTTCGTGGGCAGCCACACGGCCACCACCGATTTTCTTAATCAGGGTTTGCGAAATAACCGCCTGTAATGATTCAGATAACATGGTACGCACCATGTCCTTTTCACCAGCAGGGAAAACGTCAACCACACGGTCGATGGTCTTAGCCGCCGAGGTGGTATGCAAGGTACCAAAAACTAAGTGACCCGTTTCAGCCGCCGTCATCGCCAGACGAATGGTTTCAAGGTCACGCATCTCACCGACGAGAATAACGTCAGGGTCTTCACGCAGTGCGCTACGTAGCGCCGCGTTAAAGCTGTGGGTATGGCGATGCACTTCCCGTTGGTTAATCAAACATTGCTTATTCTGGTGAACGAATTCGATAGGATCTTCAATGGTTAAGATATGGTCGTGGCGGTTCTCATTGATGTAATCCACCATGGCCGCAAGTGTGGTACTCTTACCCGAACCAGTAGGCCCAGTAACAAGCACTAAGCCGCGGGGAAAGCTGGAAATTTTTTTAAAAATCTCAGGCGCCCCTAACTGCTCGAGCGACAAAATTTCACTTGGAATGGTACGAAATACCGCCGCCGCGCCGCGGGATTGGTTAAAGGCGTTCACACGGAAACGCGCTAAATTAGGGACTTCGAACGAAAAGTCGATTTCTAAATGCTCTTCAAAGTCCTTACGCTGTTTATCATTCATAATGTCGTACACAAGGCTGTGTACACCCTGATGATCGAGCGCGGGCAGGTTAATTTTTCTCACTTCACCGTCGACACGGATCATGGGAGATATCCCTGCAGAGAGGTGTAGATCCGAGGCTTTGTGTTTTACACTAAAGGCTAATAACTCAGTGATTTCCATAGTTTGGGATATCCTTGCAACCAGATAATTACATCATGACAACAATAGCAGACAGACTCGCAGTCGCCCAGAGCAGGATCGCGCAAGCGGCGCAAAAATGCGCACGCCTACCTCACAGTATTCGCTTACTTGCCGTCAGTAAGACTAAACCCATTGAAGATATTATAGCAGCCTATGATGCGGGCCAGCGTTGCTTTGGCGAGAACTATGTTCAAGAAGGTGTGACAAAAATTGAGGCGCTAAAGGCCACACACCCTGATATTGAATGGCATTTTATTGGGCCACTGCAATCCAATAAAACCGCTTTAGTCGCCCAGCACTTCGATTGGATGCATACCCTCTCGCGGGAGAAAATTGCCCAGCGCCTCAATGAGCAGCGCCTAGCACACCTTGCGCCGCTCAAGGTGTGTATTCAAATCAACATCAGTGATGAAGACACTAAATCTGGTATCGATGCCGAGCAAATGCTGCCGCTGGCCCATAGCATCAGCCAATTACCCCATTTACAACTGCGGGGCTTAATGGCGATTCCCAGTGCCACCAATGACATCGCGCAGCAGACCCGCGAACTCAGCGAGCTTAAGCAGTTATTCGATACGCTAAAGCAGCATTATCCCGCTGTCGATACGCTTTCTATAGGCATGAGCAATGATTTAGATGTCGCTATTGAGTGCGGATCAACCATGGTGCGTATCGGCAGCGCCATCTTTGGTGAACGGGATTATGGCGCAAAAGACACCACCAGCAATTAATCGGTACGGATTAAACCGTCATCATTGACGCTAAGAGAAATGACAGAGATAGCCAAAGGTGCGCCAGCAAAATCGGCTTTAGCCTTGTTTTTAGTGGCTAAAGCCCAAATACTGTTAGAGAACATTAAATAGAAATTTTTATCCGGCCTAATAACGCTAATTCAATGATATTAATGCTGAATGTTATCCACTCAGCCTAGGCCAGACATTATGGGGTACACATGAGTCAACAAAAAATCTGCTTTATCGGTGCGGGCAATATGACCCGTAGTATTATCAGCGGCTTAATTCGTAGCGGCTATCCTGCTGCGCTAGTGCAAGCCACCAATCCTAGCCAAGGTAAACTCGATGCCCTCGCCGCCGACTTTGGTGTGCATGTATCCCAAGACAATCTCAGCGCCGCCCAAGATGCCGATGTCATCGTATTATCCGTTAAACCGCAGTTGATGGAGCAAGTCTGCCAAGCTCTGCAAGGCATTGATATGTCTAACAAGCTAGTCATTACCATTGCCGCGGGGATTAAAGCAGAGCGCTACAGCCAGTATTTAGCCCAATCCATTACGCTGGTTCGCACTATGCCAAACACGCCAATGCAAATCGGTGTCGGCATGACAGGTCTCTACGCGCCGCAGCCGCTCTCTGATGCCCAACAAGCCATTGCCGAACGCTTGATGTCCAGCGGCGGAGAAATTGTGTGGGTGAATGAGGAATCTGAGATTAATCAAGTGATTGCCCTTGCGGGGAGTTCACCTGCCTATTTCTTCCTGCTGATGGAATCTATGATTGATGCCGGCAAACAAATGGGCATGGATGAAGCCAAAGCCAGAAGCTTAGTACAGCAAGCGGCCCTCGGTGCTGCTATGATGGCAAAGCAAAATCCAGAGCTTACGCTGGGTAATTTACGGGAGAATGTCACCTCGAAGGGCGGCACAACGGCGCAAGCCATCGCCACATTCGAAGCGGCGGATCTCCGTGGTGTGGTCAAGAATGCAATGGAAAACTGCATCAAACGTGCAGAAGAAATGGCCAATACTTTTTGATCCAGCAATGGCTGGGTGACTCACTCACTTTTAACGCGGGCGTTTTTAATCGGACTCATATAGGCAGAAATCTCGATGAATGCATTAACCTTTTTGATCAGCACACTCTTCGATTTGTATTTGATGGTGGTGATATTACGGATCTGGCTCCCCTTGGCCCGTGCCGATTTTTATAATCCCTTCAGCCAGTTTGTGGTCAAAGCCACTCACCCGTTGATCGCACCTATGCGTCGATTAATTCCTTCAATGGGAAGATTCGACACCTCTTCATTTGTGCTCGCCCTATTAGTGGTGATGGTCAAAGTGCTGCTGATAAGTCTTATTGCCGGCGGCGGTATTGATATAGTGCTGTTCTTTGTGTTTGCGCTTGTTACTGTCATCAAGCAGGCGGGCATTTTGCTCTTCTGGATGCTGATCATTCGCGCCATCTTAAGCTGGTTCAATCAAGGCTATAACCCCATTGTGATGATCATGGGACAACTAACAGAACCCATTTTAGCCCCAGTGCGCCGCATTATTCCGCCCATTGGTGGCTTAGATCTGTCGGTGATGTTGGTAATTATCGGCATGAACTTTATCAACATGCTGTTGGCGCAATACGTACCATTTTGGGCCGTGATTTAATGAGCGCAGTCATTATGCAGCAAGGCGACTTGCTGCTTAATTTGTATATTCAACCTAAAGCGAGTCGCGATCAGATAGTCGGGCTACACGGTGATGAGTTAAAAGTCGCCATTACCGCCCCGCCTATCGATGGCAAGGCCAACGCCCATTTAAGCAAGTATTTAGCCAAGGCCTTTAAAGTCCCTAAAAGCGATGTTCACATCCTTAAGGGCGAATTAGGACGTCATAAGCAGGTACGCATTAGCGCCCCCAAAAACGTCCCCGCAGAAATCGCGACACTGCTCGAATAAACACAGCGTTGGAAGTCTCCTTCCTGCGACCTATACTCAAGTAATCCCTCATATGAAGGTACAACATCATGTTACGTAATCTCCTTATTATGCTCGCCTTAACCGCAAGCCTGTGCGGCGTCGCTAATGCCGAGCAAAAAGAAACCGTCGGTAATTTCGACATTCATTACATGGCGCTGGGCAGCACCTTTTTAACACCGAGTATTGCGAAATCCTATGGCATCGAACGTAGTAGCTACAGAGGCATCATTAACATTGCCGTATTAGATATGAGTGAAGAAGGCTCACCCGCAGTGCCCGTTGAAATCACTGGCGTGGCCAATAACCTACTCGATGCCCGTATCGATTTGAAATTTAGAGAGATCCGTGAGGGTAAGGCGATTTACTACATCGCCGAAGTCCCTTACCGCGACGATCAAGAAATCAATTTCAACATCGCCATCAAACACGGTAATCAACTCAACACCAATCTGCAGTTTAAGCAAAAGTTCTACGTCGAATAATTCCAACCTCACAGGGCAAGACGATACCAAGTATCGTCCTGCCTTTTTCTGTCCTTTACCGCCAAGCTTGGGTATCATTGCCGCATACAGTCCAATGACATCGCTCAATGTTCACACTCAGTGACATACAGCCAAGAGCGCCCAATCCAATAGGTATTCCATGCAACAAATCGTCCTCGCCAGTGGCAATAAAGGTAAACTTGCCGAATTCGATCAAATGCTCGCCGCCTATGGCGTAAAAGTGCTGCCACAAAGCCAATTTAACGTTAGCGAAGTGGCTGAAACGGGCACCACCTTTGTCGAAAACGCCATTATCAAAGCCAGACATGCGGCGCAAATTACCGGACTTGCCGCCATTGCCGATGACTCGGGATTAGAAGTCGATTTACTCCAAGGTGCACCGGGCATCTACTCTGCGCGCTATGCGGGGGAAAATGCTAAGGATCAAGACAATGTGTTAAAACTCTTAGACACATTAAAGGATAATCCTGCGCCGCGTACGGCCAGATTCCAATGCGTTTTAGTCTATATGCGCCATGCGAAAGACCCTACGCCCATCATTTGCCAAGCCTCTTGGGAAGGCCAAATCGATTTCGTGCAACGGGGTGACAACGGCCATGGTTACGATCCGATTTTTATTCCAGAGCACCACGATTGCAGCGCTGCGCAAATGAGCAGTGACGAGAAAAATGCCTTGAGTCACCGTGGTAAAGCTCTAGTGCAACTGATTGCTGCCATGCAGGAAAAAGGCGTATTTACCGACGGGAAAGCCCAATAATGTCAGTGAATGTGTCACCTCAGTTAACCCTGCCGCCGTTGAGCCTGTACATCCATATCCCTTGGTGTGTACAAAAATGCCCTTACTGCGACTTTAACTCCCATGGGCAAAATGGCGAATTACCCCAAAAGGCCTATGTGGATGCGCTGCTAGCGGACTTACGCCAAGACTTGCACTTAGTACAAGGCCGTAAGCTGCACACTATTTTTATTGGTGGTGGAACACCGTCTCTGTTTGATGCCAATCAAATCAAACGGATATTGGATGGCGCCAATGCGCTCATTCCCTTCAGTGACGATATTGAAATCACCATGGAGGCCAACCCTGGCACCCTAGAGCACGATGACTTTAGTGCCTACCGCGCCGCAGGGGTCACCCGGTTATCCATTGGTGTACAGAGTTTCTCTAAGGATAAGCTCAATCTGCTGGGGCGGATCCACGATCAAAACGAAGCCCAAACCGCCGCCCAAAAAGCCAGCCAAGCGGGTTATTTAAGTTTTAACTTGGATTTGATGCACGGACTTCCGAATCAAAGTTTTGCTGAGGCCATGGCGGATATCGATACCGCTGCTGCGCTCAATCCGCCGCATTTGTCTTGGTATCAACTGACGATTGAGCCCAATACCCTGTTCCACTCAAAACCGCCGCAGCTGCCCGACGATGAAGATCTCTGGCAGATCTACGAACAAGGGCAACAAAAGTTAGCGGCACTCGGTTATGAGCAGTATGAAATCTCGGCCTATGCCAAACCTGGTTATCAATGCAGGCATAACCTTAACTATTGGCAGTTTGGCGATTACTTAGGCATTGGCTGTGGCGCCCATGGCAAAGTGACCTTGCCCGAAGAAAATCGCATTATTCGCACGGTAAAAATCAAACACCCTAAGGGGTATTTAGCTGCCGACAACTATCACTTCGAGCAGACTGAGGTCGCCGAAGAAGATCGCGCCCTCGAATACTTGATGAATCGTCTGCGCTTAATGACACCTATCCCTAAGCAAGAGTTTGAAGACAGAACCGGTTTACACCGAGATTCTTTGAAAGAGGGAATGGAAAAGGCCAAACAACGGGGTTTACTCACCGAATCTGCTGAACATTGGCAATTAACCAGTAAAGGTCACATGTTTGTGAACGATTTACTGACGCAATTTTGTTAATTCACCAATTAAATTTCCCATATAAATAATGTGTTAGCCTAGGTTTCTCGATGAGACATCTTTTATGGCTAACACATTTTCTAACATTTATATTCATACATTTTCCCCCTGCTTCTTTAGAATTACCTGAACATTGTTAAGGAAGCCTGATCATGCCAATAAAAACGAACATCAGCTTAGTCGCATTTACCCTCTCCGCCCTGCTAGCACTGCCTTCCTATGCGGTGCCCACCTTAAGTGACTCACATAATGTGACCAGTGCAAGTGTAGCTGCCCAAAGCGAGTCAGAAAAAGCCAACGCCTTGTTTGAAGCCATCTTCATGGAAAACATCATGGCAAGCCCCATTGCGCAAACCTATATGGGTATAAAGCAGGACTATGATAAGTGGGACGACATTGGCGATGAAGCGGATGCCCGTGAGTTGGCGCGAACCAAGAAACAACTGGCCGAAGTGAATCAACTGGATGCGAGTAAGCTTGACCCACAAACTCGCCTAAGCCTCACGTTATTCACCCAAAACCTGAATAACGATATCAAAGACTACCAGTGGCGTTACCATAACTACCCAGTGAATCAGATGCATGGTGGCCACTCGATGATCGCCTCCTTCCTGATTAATCAACACCAGATCACCGATGTCAGCGATGCTAAGGCCTATATCAGCCGCTTAAATGGCGTGCCCAAACGCCTAAGCCAACTGCAACAGGCGCTAGAAGTGCGCGCTGATAAAGGCATTATTGCCCCTAAATTTGTGTTTGGTTACGTGATTTCTGACAGCCAAAACATCA
Source organism: Shewanella mangrovisoli (assembly GCF_019457635.1). Taxonomy (NCBI): domain Bacteria; kingdom Pseudomonadati; phylum Pseudomonadota; class Gammaproteobacteria; order Alteromonadales; family Shewanellaceae; genus Shewanella; species Shewanella mangrovisoli. The sequence goes on along the minus strand of NZ_CP080412.1, from coordinate 1,432,841 downwards.
TTAAAGGCGCCCCCTTCGATAAAGGCGAAGACAGTGCCTTGTTGGCGGATTTTCGCAAAAAAGTGAGCGCACTCAGCATCACTGAAGCAGAAAAAGCCCACCTTATTGCCGATGCAGAAAAAGCGCTAGTCTCGCAAGTTGAGCCCGCATACAAGACGCTTATCGCCTATATCAAAACCTTAGAAGCCAAGGCCGATACCCGCGATGGGGTTTGGAAACTCCCCGACGGCGAGGCGTTTTATAACAATGCCCTTGCGCGAACCACGACTACCCAGATGACGGCGGATGAAATCCATCAACTTGGTCTTGCCGAAGTGGAGCGCATCCATAATGAAATGCGCGCCATTATGAAAAAGGTGAATTTTAACGGCACCTTGCAAGAGTTCTTCGCCTTTATGCGCGATGATCCGCAGTTCTATTATCCAAATACCGCCGAAGGCAAGGCGGCATATTTAGCCGATGCAACCAAGCTTATCGATAATATGCGCTCACGCTTGGATGAAGTCTTTAAGGTCAAGCCTAAGGCGGCCATGATAGTCAAACAGGTTGAAGCCTTTAGGGAAAAATCCGCGGGTAAAGCCTTCTATGAGCAACCGGCGCCCGATGGCTCTCGCCCTGGCAGCTACTACGCCAACCTCTACGATATGAAAGCCATGCCCAAATATCAGATGGAAGCACTGGCTTACCACGAAGGGATCCCTGGCCACCATATGCAAATCGCTATCTCGCAGGAGCTAAAGGATATTCCTAAGTTCCGTAAGTTCGGTGGCTATACCGCCTATATCGAAGGTTGGGGGCTCTACAGTGAGTCTTTCCCGAAGGAGATGGGCTTATATGCTGACCCTTACTCCGATTTTGGTCGACTGGCGATGGAGTTATGGCGAGCTTGTCGTTTAGTGGTCGATACCGGGATCCACGCCAAAAAATGGACCCGCGAACAAGGGATAGCTTATTACGTCGATAATACCCCTAACGCAAAATCCGATGCGAAGAAAATGGTAGAACGTCATATCGTTATGCCATCGCAAGCTACTGCCTATAAAGTCGGGATGATTAAGTTACTCGAACTAAGACACAAGGCGGAAAAACAACTGGGTGATAAGTTTGATATCCGGGATTTCCATACTTTAGTCTTGGCAAATGGCGCGCTGCCTTTAGATGTACTGGAAGAGCAAGTCGATCAATGGATTGCTAGTGTTAACAAAGCCTAAGCTTGAAACCGTGGGAGGCTAACGCTAGCCTCCCTTGAACGCCTTGCCAATAAAATCCTTAAATCGCAGCCAATAAAAAAGCCACTATTAAGTGGCTTTTTTATTGGATTTATCACCAGCTTGGTCATAAAACCCTATCTCACTGTGGGTCACTATATTTGATGTATTAAGCAAGTAGCTAACACTCGGTGTGACTTTAGGGTACAGAGAGACAAAACTCGTTTCCCGCACTCAACCATCAGAAAAAAATTACCTCAGCCTAATGAGCTGAGGTAAACCAAAAACTAGGATGATGGTTTAAAAGCCAACATTGTTTTAGTTCGCAAACTTCTGCTGGCTGTGATCCGAAACTGCATTGCTGCCAACCTGTACGCTAATACCAAAAGGGGTCATTTCCAGTAAAAGTGTAGGACTCAGGTCATTCCGAATCATCTGGCAACCATTGTATTCATTTAAGAACAGACTTCAATACGCCTACTAAAAAGCTGTTTTAGAGAACCCTAAAAAACCAAACTAAAATACAAACCAATCTCGATACAAATAATTGATTTTAAATGAATTTCAAAACCATCAAACTCTCTAAAAATGCATTAACCGCATTTTAAGAACAATGTTTCCAAAATTACTGACGTTCACTGAAGAGTTCCGCATAGGGAATGTCCCAATAAGGCGGATTACCTATGTGATCTTTAATAAACTCAATGAAAGCACTCACCTTAGGCGCTAGGTGTTTACGGCGTGGGTAAACGGCCTGTAGTGGTAAATGATGAGTCAGTTGCCAATCCCTCAGCAGCGGCACTAAGGTGCCCTTAGCGATTTCATCCTCCATCAAGTAACTGGCAAGATATACAACCCCTAAGCCACTGATCGCAGCTGATTTTAAAGCGGGAGCGTTATCCACTCTAAAGTTACCAGAGACACCTATTTCGCAGTAATCATCACCTTTTTTAAACTGCCACATGCTGTGCTCATGCCACTCACCTTGATACACCAAGCAGTTATGGTCGACCAATTGTTCAGGGCGCGACGGTTCGCCATGTTTCGCAATGTAATCGGGGGAGGCAACGAGGAGGAACTGACACTTCATCAAAGGGCGCGCCACCATACCGAGAGGAAGCTGCTCAGACATAGTCAACAATAGGTCTAAACCTTCGCTGACCACATCGACCTTATGATCTAATAAGCTGACTTGCAGCTCGAGCTCAGGGTGTTTGGCCATAAATGATGGCAGTGCGGGAATGATATGCATAGCGCCAAAGGACTGGGAAATCCCCACCTTTAATACGCCGCGGGTGGCATCGTTTAAGTTATGCACGCTAGCAATGGCCTGTTCGGCATCGCGGAGTAACTCTTCACCTTGCAGATATAACAAATGTCCAGCTTCAGTCAGACTTAAGCTTCGAGTGGTACGCTGGATCAGTTGAACACCGAGTCTATGCTCGAGATCGGCGACCTGCGTACTGACCTTAGATTTAGAGATCCCAAGCCTTCTTGCGGCGGCACTAAAACTACCAGCTCTGGCCACATGAGTAAAAATCGCAATAGGTTCTAACAGTTCTAACATGGAAAGTCGCCTTAAGCAGTTTCGACAGTGATATTAACTTTCGGAATAGCATAGGAATGCAGCACAAATGCCTCAAAGCACCCCTCAATGCCTTAATATCTCACAGCAATTGGGTTAGTTGTAGAGATTTAGCCCGAAAAAGTCCGCTAAAGTAGAGTGTTCTATCTGACTGAATTGCCAGCTTTTCATTATATTTTAAGAGTATACCAAACATTAGTCTTTAGAATGTAATATTCCATAGTAAATAGCCGCAAGCAATCAGATTAATATCAATCCGTTTGGCTAAAATGAATCAAGAAAAAGCCCCAGACACTAAAAGTGCAGGGGCTTTTTCACTTATATCACGGCATTGATAGTGTCAGTTAGATCGGCTTAACCTGGTTCAAACCCGTTTAGACCTTAACTACCCTTGCGAGCATTATTCACGTAATTCATGGTGAGTGTTTTGCGTCAACACATAGGGGGCTAACTCTGGCACTTCTTTACGCAGTTGATTTTCAAGCACGAGCAGATTTTCAAAACGGTCACATAAACGGTCGGCTTTCGCTTCAATCCCCTTAGACTGGGACTCAATTTGCTGCTCAATATCGTCGCCTAATCTATCCATTTTTTGTGAGAATGCGTCCATCTTAGCTTCGAAGGATTCCCCGTCGCCCGCAAGCATTTGGCCGCCGATATTCATCATCAGAGTGCCAATGGAGTTTTGCACGATTTGCTCCATTTCCCGTTCAAATTCATCGTTAAAGGTGTTTTGCATCGACTCTTCGGTCGCGCCAAGGTAAAAACTATCGCCCTGCTTGTAGGCTACGGTATCGACACGCTTCTGCACGCCCGCCATCATCTCATCAAACTTAGCGCCTGCGGCATCGCCCATCAGTGGCGTCAATGCCATACTCACAGCTTGAGAGGCCAGTGCAACCGCTTCATTGACTAATTCAATGACTTCAGGAACCTGAGTCGATACCTCATCGGCATATTGGCTCACAAGCTTCTTCTGTTTGTCGGTTAAGGTGACCTGCTTGCCTTCAACGTATAACTTGTCGACCTCGATGCGATACTTCTCGGTGCCCTTCTCGCTCATCACTAATTTTTTAGGCTCAACTCTCACATCATAATTAAGGGAAACCTCACAGCGCTCATCGATTTGCGGCTCAGTTTTCGCTTGTGCTGATTGCCAGCCTGAAGCGCCTAAAATAACGCCCGATAATGCCACTCCAGTTAATAGCGTATTTATTTTCATTGTTGTTCATCCTTTAATCTGAGGAATTCGACTAAGCTAACATGCTAAAAGACGAATAGCAGAAGACATGCCAACTTTGTAACAATATGATTAGTATGAAGTTATAGAAATTAGCACCGATAGCAGATTAGTGAATTTCACTAATAGTTAGCCTAACAGTGCTAATAGAAGGATTAAATCAGAAGATTGAACGTCCGAGGCGCTGGCTTAAATGCTCAAGCATTGCCGTCCCCGCGAGGGAGTTACCTTGATTGTCTAATTCGGGAGACCAAACGCAGACCGAGAGTTCCCCGGGGATCACCGCAATAATGCCACCACCGACACCGCTTTTACCCGGCATACCAACACGATAGGCAAACTCACCGGCGCCGTCGTACAAGCCAGAGGTTGCTAACAGGGCATTTAACTGCCGCGTCTGTACCTGCGAAATAAGCTCAGTGCCGTCTAAGGTTTTACCGCGGTTGGCTAAATACAACATCGCCCGTGAGAGGTCGGCGCAATTCATTTTTAAGGCGCAATAATGAAAATAAGTGCGCAGCACTGTATCAACGTCACCTTGAAAATTACCGAAGGATTTCATCAGATAAGCGATGGCCGCATTACGTGCACTGTGCTGATATTCAGAATCCGCTACTTGCTTGTCGAAACAGACTTTATCGTTTTGACTCAGCGCCCTGACCAATTCCAACATCCGATGCTTAGGCGCCCCTAAACGGTTCTGCAATAAGTCGGCGATGACTAATGCGCCAGCATTAATAAAGGGATTGCGAGGTTTGCCCCGCTCGAGTTCAACTTGGACTAATGAATTGAAGGAGTGTCCCGAGGGTTCTTTGCCGACGCGGCTCCAAATTTCGGTTTCTTCATATAAAGTTAGCGCTAAGGTTAAGCTGAAAACTTTAGAAATACTTTGAATTGAAAATGGCTCAAGGTAATCGCCTGCGCCTATGGTTTCACCGTCGATTGTGGTCACGGCGATGCCCAATTTACCAGCATAAACATTGGCGAGCGCAGGGATGTAATTAGCAACCTTTCCTTGGCCGAGCAAGGGTCGAACTTTGTCGACCACTTCCTCTAATAACGCCTGTTCTGGCATTAACTCCACCAGATATCGTACAGATCGCTAACTTCGAGTTGAGTCACTTTTTGACCCGCCCAGAATGCCTTCACTGCAGCAACATCTTCCTCGGTGCACTTACCGATAGTTTGGGTAGCAATAATACCTTCCCACTCGATATGACCACCGCCGTGAAAACCTAACTTACGGGCTTCAATGACTTCATCGATAAACTTATCGACCGTTGCATCAATATCGGCTTCAGAGACAGATGCATCGAAGGTCCAAGTAATGTCAAAACCTAACTCTTGGAATTCATCAACGCGCATTTTCTTACGTAAACGACGGCTACGATTCTTTGCCATAGTGATTTTCCCCGTTGTGTTAAAAAATAAAATCAATAAAAGATGTTAAGCGATACGCTCAAACATCAGATCCCACACGCCATGGCCGAGGCGATGACCACGGGCTTCAAATTTAGTCAGTGGACGATGATCTGGGCGCGGCACCACGGTACCATCGGCGGATTGGTTTTTGTAACCATTGGCCGCATTCATGACTTCCAACATATGTTCGCTGTAGTTTTCCCAGTCGGTTGCCATATGGAACACGCCACCAATCTTCAGCTTGCGACGGATAAGCTCAGCAAATTCCGCCTGTACGATGCGGCGCTTGTGGTGACGCTTTTTATGCCAAGGATCGGGGAAGAACAATTGCACCCGCGCAAGGCTGCCATCGGCGATAGCATGTTCTAACACTTCCATTGCATCATGGTGATACACGCGAAGATTAGTCACCCCAGCGGCGGCGGCGTCACTTAAGCATGAACCAACGCCAGGCTTATGGACTTCAATACCGATAAAGTTCTGCTCAGGAGCTTCTTGTGCCATTTGTACTAAAGAAGCGCCCATACCGAAACCAATTTCCAGTACAGTATCGGCTTCGCGACCAAACACTTCGGTCAGGTTTAATGGTGTTGGGCTGTAATCTAAGCCCATTGTTGGCCACTGAGTCTCAATGGCTTGCGCTTGACCCTTAGTCAAACGACCTTCTCTTAGGACAAAGCTTCTGATCTTACGCAGATACTTGCCTTCTTCATTAAATTCAGCGGTAGTGACTTCGCTCATTTTTGCCTCGTCTCGTGGACAACACCATCTAAAAAGAAGGGCATTATCCAAAGTTCAACTTACAGTGCAAGCACTAATGGAGGCGAAGTATAACAAGATTATCCTAGAGAGCGAATCTAGGCCGATTTTTCGATGGGGTGTTACTTGTTTGCCAACCAATCTCCCGCTACACTGCGCCGATGAAATCTACAGCCTCCTTTGCTACACGTATCGTTAATTGGTACGACAACCACGGTCGTAAAACCCTCCCTTGGCAGCAAGATAAAACCCCATATCGCGTATGGGTTTCAGAGATTATGCTGCAACAAACTCAGGTTGCGACTGTTATCCCCTATTACCAGCGTTTTATGGCACGTTTCCCCGATGTGTTAGCCCTCGCTAACGCGCCGGATGATGAAGTACTGCATCATTGGACTGGCCTTGGTTATTACGCCAGAGCTCGCAATCTGCATAAAGCCGCTAAGATGGTTCGCGATTTGTATCAGGGGCAATATCCAACAGACTTTGAGCAAGTGTTAGCGCTGCCAGGTATTGGCCGTTCAACAGCAGGAGCAGTGTTATCCCTATCACTTGGGCAACATCATCCGATCCTCGATGGCAATGTTAAACGCGTATTAGCAAGACATGGCGCGATTGCGGGCTGGCCCGGTCAAAAACCTGTGGAAGAACAACTCTGGCAATTAACCGAGCAGTTAACGCCAGAGCAAGATATTCAAAAATATAACCAAGCCATGATGGATATTGGTGCCAGCATTTGTACTCGCAGCAAACCCAATTGTGCCGCTTGCCCTGTGGCAGTCGATTGCAAGGCCCAACTTATGGGAAGGCAGACCGATTTTCCGGGTAAAAAACCGAAGAAAACTATCCCAGAGAAAGCCGCTTGGATGTTGGTTTTGCTTAAAGATAACCAAGTCTTCTTGGCTAAGCGCCCTCCTGCAGGCATTTGGGGCGGACTATGGTGCTTCCCCGAATTTAGTACTCAAGCCGCACTCAATGCAGAGCTTGAGGCCAAAGGTTATCACGCCACGCAACTCGAACCATTAATCGGTTTTAGGCATACCTTTAGCCATTTCCATTTAGATATTCAGCCCATGCTACTGAATTTAGATAGCCAAGCGAATGGCTACAACAAGCAAACCTTGGGTATGCAGAGCGTGGGCGCAGTCATGGAACAAAACCAGTCTCTCTGGTATAACATCAATCAACCTTCCAAAGTGGGACTCGCCGCCGCAACCGAGCGCGTGCTAGCCAATTTGGGATCACTCGTAGCTAATGCTAGCAACCTCGACAGTCAGTAAGGAATAATCATGGCGCGTACAGTCAATTGCGTATATTTAAACAAAGAAGCCGACGGCCTAGACTTTCAACTGTATCCAGGTGATTTAGGTAAACGTATTTTCGATAACGTCAGTAAAGAAGCTTGGGGCCTATGGCAGAAAAAACAGACCATGCTGATCAACGAAAAGAAGCTCAACATGATGAATGTTGATGATCGCAAGTTTTTAGAAGAACAAATGACCTCTTTCCTCTTCGAAGGTAAAGACGTGGAAATTGAAGGCTTTGTGCCTGAAAAGGGTCAGGAATAAGCCTAAGCGCCTATCCATAGAAAGCAAAAAAGCGCCCGAGGGCGCTTTTTTATTCGCTGATAAATGCAGCTCAGTAACCTTAAGCTTACTTACGCACGCCTTCTACCACTAAATCTAGCTCAACATTGGCTGACGCTGGGCCTAAGTCCATCTTGATACCGTAATCTTTCATTGCAAACGTGGTAGTACCGGTAAAGCCTGCACGGTATCCACCCCAAGGATCTTGACCTTCACCCACAGCATGCGCTTGGATTGCCAGCGGTTTAGTCACACCGTTTAGCGTGAAGTTACCTGTGATAACCAGATCGCCATTGCCTTTGTCTTCAACCGAGGTCGAAACGAAAGTCGCTTCAGCAAATTTAGCTGTATTTAAAAAGTCGGCACTACGGATGTGTTTATCACGCTCGGCATGGTTAGAGTCCACGCTTAAGGTATTCACTTTAACATTCACTTTAGCTGCCGTTGGATTTTTAGCGTCGTAGCTGAAATCACCGCTGAAATCATTAAAACGACCTACGACATAGCTATAACCTAAGTGGCTTACTTTAAAGGTAATAGAGGCATGAGCGCCTTCACGGTCAATCACATAATCAGCAGCTGATGCGGCCATAGGAGCCAGTAAAGCTCCACCAATCAAAGCAGCTAATAGTTGTTTTTTCATTATATTATCCTCGGTTAAATTTAATCATCTTGAGTAGTGTTGAATCTTTATCGATAAAATGGTGCTTTAACGCGCCTAACGCATGCAGTAAAACCAGAGCAATCAAGCTGTAGGCGGCATATTGGTGAATATCCCCCGCGATATCAGCCTGATTTTCAATCAGCGGCGTTAGGCCGGGTAACTCAAACCAGTCGAACACCATAATTCCACGGCCCTCTGCCGTCGAAATCAAAATACCAGCGGCCATAATCACCATTAATAAGAGGTAAATCGCACCATGGGCAATGTGGGCGCTAACCTTTTCCCATGTCTGGTGATTTTGCTCAGGAGCAGGCTTTGGATTAACCAAACGCCAAACTAAACGAAACAGCGTTACCGCCAGCAGCAAAATCCCAACGCTTTTATGCCAATGTGGTGCCGTTTTGTACCATGCACTGTAGTAGGTCAATTCCACCATCCACACACCGAGGGCAAAGAGTCCAATCACCACAACCGCACTTAGCCAATGGCTGGCAATAGCAATAAGTCCATAATTCAACTTAGTATTTCTAAACATATGGCCACTCCACACCTCTGCACTTAAGTCGCACAATCAAATAATAGTCATTATCATAAAACGAAAATTAAAAACTAAAATCAGTAAAAATCGCTCATATCTTTCTAAAATTCAGAAAGATTAACGCTATTATGGTGTTAACGCTGATTGTGGGGCTTAAACGGGTCACTCACGCGACAGGGAAAACAACTTTACGGCATCAAATAAGCCCTATTCCAACGGGTTTATAGATAAAAAACAGCCAAAGTGCACATTAAACAGTCGAACACATCATTTATCAGGAAAAAGCGCTTGCAGAGGATAAACACCATCGCTAATATAGCCGCACTTCGAACGAGGCAGCATTAAGTTGTCAGTTTAAGGTAGTCAACTAACGCTTAGTTTAGTTGCCCGAATAGCTCAGTCGGTAGAGCAGAGGATTGAAAATCCTCGTGTCCCTGGTTCGATTCCGGGTTCGGGCACCACTATTCGCCGGCATAGCTCAGTTGGTAGAGCAACTGACTTGTAATCAGTAGGTCCCGAGTTCGACTCTTGGTGCCGGCACCATAAAAAACAAAAAAGCCACTCAATGAGTGGCTTTTTTGTATCTGGGATTTGAGTGAATTCAAACTCCTTCAATGTCCAATCTAAATTACTGCTAATCCACTCACGATAGTTCCAGTTGTTCACAAGCCCCCCTTCATGGGCATGTCGCTATTAAACAAGTAATAAACAAAATACTGACTAACAACTTAATACTTAGCGCTGCAAATTTTTAAAATTTTCAGTAATCCACTGCCGTTTTATTCATATATCCCACGACTAAATCGTATTAAGCCATTGATAGTTCGGCCAAGTGAACCATTCGAATCTCTATAAAGCCTTAAATAAGGCGCTTTTTGTTTAATACTTGGTCAGTCGAATTAAAAGGGCTTGCACAGCGAAAGCGAGCACTATATGATACGCGCACTTCGAACGAATGGGGTGTTAAGCACTCGGTTTGAAGTAGTTAACTAACGCTTAGTTTAGTTGCCCGAATAGCTCAGTCGGTAGAGCAGAGGATTGAAAATCCTCGTGTCCCTGGTTCGATTCCGGGTTCGGGCACCACCATTCGCCGGCATAGCTCAGTTGGTAGAGCAACTGACTTGTAATCAGTAGGTCCCGAGTTCGACTCTTGGTGCCGGCACCATAAAAAACAAAAAAGCCACTCACTGAGTGGCTTTTTTGTATCTGTGATTTTAGTAATTTACTTAGTCAGCTCATGCACTATCGGCCTATCCCCCGCCTGCACTTGATGTTGCAAATGCCGCCAACCATGGGTCAACTCATTAAGCGGTTCTTTTCGTTCTGGAAACTGTGCAGATAATTTATCAATAATATCAATTTGTTTTTTGCACAATAACGACCAACGGTCTGCATTCGATAGGTACATGGCGTTTTCCTTAACTGAGGGAGTACATTTCCTGAGCAGTTTAAGACTAGGTCAAATTCATGCCATTGCCAAATAAAAATTGCGTGTTAGCGCACTGTTAAAAGCCATAACTCCAGAGTATCTTTGTCCTATAAACATAAGAGAGGAGGCATTATGACAGCCACGATTTTAAAGCTCGTTTTTATCGCTATTGGTTTGTTTCTGGTTTATAAGCTGATTTTTGCAGGTAAGAAAGGACTGACAATTTTTGAAATGCATTTTAAAGATGGTCGCATGACTCAGCATAAAGGCAAAATCCCAGAACGCTTCGAGCGCGAATGCCGCCAACTGGCCAAAGCGGAAAAGTTGACTTGCACTATCAGAGCAGAAAAAAACTCCGGCGTGCGCCTGCATATTTCTGCCAATGTGAATGACAACCTACAGCAGCGGATCCGTAACCAATTTCCCTTTGAGTATTACGATAAAAAGGCGGTCGACAATAGCCATCAAGCGGGTTAATTTTCAGAATCATCAGCCCTTATGTCAAAGTAAGGGCTGCACCATTCTCCCAAACTCTAGTGAGTCGCTCAAATTCTATTTGATTTATCAATCTTAGAATTTAATCGGATCCTTTGGCTCTAGCTTTCCATCTTCGCGCGCATCACGAACACGGCGCTCATTATCCTGCACCATAGGATCGCTAATGGGTTGATTGGGATCAGCTTGCTTTTCTGAAGTATCATCAAAGCGAAAATCAATATTTGAGCAAGCGGTTAAAGAAAGGTTTGCGACTACCGCCAATAAGATCCAATGCTTTTTCATCGTAAAACTCATATAAGATTGATTTATTCCACCCAGTCTAAAGCATGAAACGCTGGATTATTAGCCAAGCTATACCGTTAACTCGACAACAAAATACTAGCGCTTTTGGATCACTAAGGTCACTTTGGCGACAGTGACACCCCATTTAATAATATCGCTTTGGTTAATAATGGTATTGTCGTTCACTAAGTACATCCAATCATCAAAGTGTACTTGGTATTCATCACCCTCGACGGGTAGTAGCATATCGTAGCGCCAACGCAGCGCACTCCCGCTCGCCTCCCCTTGCGCAGTGCCGATAATATCGTTAGCCGTGCCTGTGTATTGCCCTTCCCCTTGGGATTGAATACGCCAAATACGAGTTTGGGTTTCACCATCATCATAGACAAACCACTCTTTGATAGTGCCTTCTGTCCCCTGCCAACTCGCATCCATGGTGACATTAAACCGACGAATCACTTTGCCACTGAAGTTCTCAACAATGCCCGATGCCTTAAGCGGGCCATTAAAGAAGCTTTCTAACACTAAGGGGGGATTAGTATCTCGATAGTCACTCACATCGACGCTGGAGCAGCTAGTCAAAAGACTGGCCATCAACAACCCTAGGACAATAGGCTTACCCCAGTTAAGCTTTAGCAATCGCATGATTTTTCTCCTAATAATTGCGCCCTTAAGGTTGGCCGGCTGGTATTGGTCGATAACCAAATCGCCAGAAAAGCTTCGGCTAATTTGGGCTCTTCGATAATCCCAAGCGGCTGTCCATTGAAAAAGAACTGACTGCGCTGCGCATCAATGAGTTTGAAACTTAAATGATCGCCAGGCACAACATTAGGCCAAATCCCCTTGAGTAATTGCAGCCAATTGGCAATCTCATCCTTGGTGTAGCCTAAGTGTCGCCACTGTTCTGCCGTCGCCTCTAACAGATCATCCGCCTCAATATCCCGATAATATTCAATGTCTAATAACTGCGGATAAATCCCACTCTGGTACTTACCCGTATTGGTCATCAGTTTGGCTTTATAGACATTAAACCAGAGCCAATCCATCTCACCTCGGCCCACCTCAACTAGCCCAGAGGTCAGGGTATTTTCGATGGCCGCAGGCGTGGCGCTATATCCTGCGACTGGCAGCAATAATCCACACAGGGCGCCAAGATATCGCCTTCTTGAAAACATCGCTGACAATATGGATGAAAGATGAAGCATCTGATTTCTCCAGCAAGACAAGGATTAACGAGCTTATAAACGCGCCTAGATAGTTCACCCCATAGACCTATGGCCGCGCGAGAGTGTGATGAAAAGAGGCAATAACAGCGCCCAAATAATCGCGAGGATCACCGCAGAAACGCCCTCACCATAGGGAAGGCTCACGGCATCAAATGCAGCCCCAGCCAAGTAACTCAGGCTGCCGAAGACGGCGCCTAAAATGGCTTGTAATACCATCGCAAAGTCGCGAATAAGCTTAAGACTATGGTGCAAACTCACCGCAAAATGTAACCAGAGGCAAGCCAGCCAAGCGGGAAAAGCCGAAAATTCAAATACACCCGCCAACGTTAGCAAGCTATCAACTGCCATACCGAGTAACCCAATCTTAAGCATTGTGCTTAAGTCCCGAGGGATAGCTGCGGCGGTTTCCACTCGCGACAGTAATATAAAATGCAGCACTAACAGAGGGATACTCAGTAACAGCGCGCTATTGCCAAACAACACACCAGTCCACCAAACACACTGAAAACTCAAGGCGTTGTAGAATATAAAGCCCTGATGTTTTGAGATATTGAGTATGGTTCCCGCCATAGAGGACATCTCATCACCACCTTAGTTAACGCTCACCACATTTGGTAAACGATAGTCAGGGCGTACCGCCACTAAATGCACTGTGCTCGTGGTGCGCTCTAAAAAGCCTCCTTCGCAATAACTTAAGTAAAACTTCCACATACGGATAAAGTCGTCGCCATAGCCAAGGGCTTGCACTTGCTCGATGGCACGGTCGAAGTTGTTATGCCAGTCCCTCAGCGTCTTGGCATAATCGAGGCCCATATCATCAATCGACCACACCTGCATATCAGTGCGCTTGGCCAAGTGTCCAACCATTTGGTGAACCGAAGGTAAGCAACCGCCTGGGAAAATATATCGCTGAATAAAATCAACACCCTTGCGATAACTGTCGTAACGTTGGTCGGCGATGGTGATAGCCTGCAATAACATGCGGCCATGGGGTTTGAGTAAGGATTCGAGCTTTTTAAAGAACCCCGGCAGGTACTCATGGCCAACGGCTTCTATCATCTCGATAGACACTAGTCTGTCGTAGGTGCCACCAAGATTACGGTAATCCTCCGTCAATAAAGTGATGCTATCGCTTAAGCCTTCCCGTTCGACTCGCGCTTTCGCGTAGGCATATTGCGCATCCGAAATCGTTGTGGTCGTCACGTGCACACCATAATGTTTGGCAGCATAAATGGCTAAGGCGCCCCACCCCGTACCGATTTCGAGTAAGGTCTGCCCAGGTTGTAGGTCGAGCCGCTCACAAATGGTTTTCAATTTATGCAGCTGCGCCTGTTCCAGACTCGCTTCGCTATCGGGATAAAGGGCACTGGAGTACAACATTTCGCGGTCTAAAAACTGCTCATACAAGGCATTACCTAAGTCGTAATGGGCCAAGATATTGCGTTTCGATCCCTGCTGTGAGTTTCGATTCAGCAAATGTTTCATACGGTTAACCGAACCAGTCAGCCAACCGAATTTCGCCTCAATCTTATCGAGCAAGGGGAGATTGCGGGCAAACAGTTGCACGACCTTAGTGAGATCTGGGCTAGTCCAATGGCCTTGGATATAGCTTTCACCGGCGCCGATGGAGCCCGAAAACATCGCTTGGCGATAGAAGCTCGGATGCTTCACCACCAAGGTGGCATGCAAATCACTGTGATGCTCACCAAAACGATAGCTCTTGTCGCCCTCTACTAAGGTTAAACAGCCATAGGGGAGATTTTCTAATGCTTTAAGCAGTAGCTTACGGGCCAGACTGTCAGGCAATTTTGCCGTAATAACAGAAGATTGCGATGCAGTGTTTTCCATCTTATTTCTCCACTTGGGCAGGATGTGGCACAAAAGGTACGCGCTTAAAGAACAGCTTTAACGCCTGCCAATAAATCCCGCCGAAAATTTTCAGCGTCATAAATGGAAAGCGAAACAACAAGGCGCGAAGGGATTGAGTATTGATAGTTTGGCGAGTCATCGACAGGCTGGCATTGAACAAACGCTTACCCGTCTGATTCGGTAGATTCTCGATGCCAATCTTTAAGCGTTCAGTAGGCGGTTCAACATGCCACTGGTAGCGCATATCGAGATTCATAAATGGCGAAACGTGAAACACTTTATCCGTGGTTTTAGGGGCGGATAAATCCACTAAATAACAGTGGCGTTGGTCCCACGGGGTATTGCTCACTTCGGCGAGCATATATAGAGGCTGTAGTGCTTGATAACAAAAGTAAAAATTCACTGGGCTGAAGTACACGCCAAAGTGACGGATTTGCCCAACAAACAACACTCTGTCGCAAGGTTGGTGACCGCCTAACTCTGCAACTTGCTCAAGCACCCGCTGCTTAAGGGCAAAGCTGCTTGGCTCGTTTATCTCAAGCTGCCGACTCTGATTATCCCTTGTCGTAAAACTACGAAGGTAATCCTTGGGATTAAATCTGAGTAGCGCGCGCTGCTGACTGGCGAAACTGCGCCCCATAGCACTGATGCTATCGACCTCGTCTAAATCAATCGCCAACAAAGCCATTTGGTAGCTAAAGTGGTGTTTTACTGGCGTATAGCGACTATGGGTCACCCTGCCGTAGTAAATACCGCTATTGAGCTCACTCATAGCGTCACCCCAAAGTGAGCGCACACGTCTAAGGCGCTGCGGACACCGTCCTCATGGAAACCATTGTGCCAATAGGCGCCCGCAAAATGGGTATGGTTTTGCCCAGAGATTTCTTCCCGACGCGCCTGCGCCTGTAAACTCTGCTCATTAAACACAGGGTGGGCATAGTTAAAACGGCGCAGAATTTTGGCTTCATCAATCAGCTCAGTCTGATTGAGCGTTACGCAAAAGGTTGGTGCGTCGCTAGGTAAGCGCTGCAGAATATTCATATTGTAAGTCACAGAGGCGGGGCGTTTTTGATTGCCATCCAAACGATAATTCCAGCTGGCCCACGCCGCCTTGCGCTTCGGTAAAAGGTTGGTATCTGTATGTAAAATCACCTCATTATTTTGATACTGCAAGTCACTCAGAATCGCTTTTTCAGCCGAGGTGACATCGGTTAGCATTTTGAGCGCTTGGTCGCTATGACACGCAAGGATCACCTCATCGAATATCTGCCACTCACCATTCACATAGAGTTTGACGCCATCAGCATGGCGTTCGATGGCACTCACTGGGCTGTTTAAATGCAGATTGTCTTTAAAGGGGGCAATTAAATCAGGGATATAACTGCGTGAGCCGCCCTTGAGCACATACCATTGCGGTCTGTTGCTGACGTTTAATAAACCATGGTGCTCAAAGAAACGGATAAAGAAGCGCAGCGAAAAGGCGCGCATATCTTCAATGCTCGATGACCAAATTGCCGCGCCCATGGGCAAAATATAATGCTCGGCAAAAAAGTCGGAAAACTGCTCGCGGTCGAGAAACTCCCCTAAGTTACCAGCGGGATAATTATCCTGCTGGTAAATCGCCTTACAGCTTTTATTAAAGCGCACAATTTCATTTAAAAAGGCCCAAAAGCGCGGATTCAGGAGGTTACGCTTTTGGGCAAACAAACTGGCAAAGTTATGGCCATTGTACTCAAGTCCCGTCAGGGCGTTATGCACACTAAAACTCATTTCGGTCGGCAAAATACTGACATTTAAGCGGGCTATCAGCCGCTCAAAACGGGGATAAGTTCGGTCGTTAAACACGATAAACCCTGTGTCTATCGCATAGTGTTTACCAAGATGCTCCACATCCACGGTCGCAGTATGGCCGCCTATATAGTCATTGGCCTCAAATACAGTAACCTTGTGGGATTGGCTGAGTAGATAGCCACAGGTCAGTCCTGAAATTCCCGTCCCTACAATGGCAATATTTTTCATCGTCCTGCGTCCTTAAGCGCCCTTGGCTGGTTATCCCGTTGGATTATTTTTTGCCAAACCAAGGCTGGTAGAAATGACATCAATTTCAATAAATAAGTAAATCGTTTGGGGAAATGGATCTCGGTTCTGCCGCGCGAAAGCCCGCGGCGAATTGCCATTGACGCCGCCTTTACATCGACTTGCATCGGCATGGCAAAATCATTCTTGGCCGTCAAAGGCGTCGCCACAAATCCTGGGCAAATCACACTCACTGATATCCCGTGTTGAGCAAGGTCGAGCCTCAGACTGGCGGCTAAATACTGCACGCCCGCCTTAGAAGCGCCGTAGGCCTCCGCACGGGGAAAGGCTAAATAAGTTGCGCTCGAACTCATCAATGCCAAGCGCGCGCCTCTTGGCATTAAGGGTAAAAAGGCGCAAAGGCAGTAGCCCATGGCAATCAGGTTGGTGTGCACGACACGCTCAAACAATCTGTCGTCGAAGTGTTTAGCGTCATCGATATACTCGCAGCCACCCGCATTGAAGATCACTAAATCTAGCTGACAGGCACATTGAGTCAGTAAATCTTTGATGCGGCGAGCATTCTCTTGGACTTGGCTGCGTTCGCTAATATCAAAGCTGATGCAAGTCGCCCCAATCAGCACTGTTTCGGCAAGGGCATCGAGCTTGGCTTTATCTCTCCCGCAGGCAATCACATGCCAGCCTGCGGCGAGATAATCCTTGGCTAATTGCAGCCCAATGCCCGAGCTTGCTCCTGTGATCAGCACAGTGTTGATTTTGTGGATCTGCACCGAGGTCATCACTTTGCCGCCCTGTCTTTAAGCAGGCGAATGAGACCGCCCATGCAGGGCAAATGCTCATACAGCATTTGCCCTAAGTCGAAATAATCTCGGTGAAAGTAAATCCGCTGATGAAACTTAAGCTGACTCATACCATCGACCCGGATAAGCTCGCCCTTGTTTAACTTGGGATGGCGATATTGCATCTGCCAAAATAGCGAGGCTTGGGAGTCATCTTGCAATACCTCTTTGATTTCGAAGTGAATGTAGCCAACGTTTTTGTAGAGTTTGGCAAAATACTCAGTCAAGGCAGTTAAACCATTCACTTGATGCATAGGATCGATAAAACAAATATTGTCATCGTAGACCTGAGCCAACAGATGCAGATTGTCCTTGTTTAATGCTTGATAGAGCGCGATAAACTCATCAACCACACCGCTCTGTTCAATCTTCGCTTGGTTTATCATCCAGATAGCTCCCTAAGGGATAAGTTGTAAGGTTGAGCCTATGGCTTAGGCCTTTTTCAGCACCCCAAGTACCGCCAGCGCCCTCGCCCTTGCCGCATTGTGCTCCACAATCGCACAGGGATAAGCCGAGTCAGACTCCAGCAGTGGCGCCTCAAATAACGAAGGCGTTTTTTGCATATTGGGTTGATGCAAACGCTTGATTCCCCAAGATGCCAGCTCTGGTAAGTACTTACGGATAAAGCTGCCATCTGGATCAAACTTTTCGCTCTGGCTGATGGGATTAAAAATGCGGAAATAAGGCTGAGCATCACAGCCACAGCCAGCCGACCATTGCCAGCCACCGTTATTGGCCGCCAGATCGCCGTCGATAAGGTGCTGGCGAAAATAGCGTTCACCCCAGCGCCAATCGATAAGCAAGTGTTTGGTTAAAAAGCTCGCCACCACCATGCGCAGCCGATTGTGCATCCAGCCAGTTTGATTGAGCTGGCGCATCGCCGCATCCACAATCGGATAACCAGTTTTGCCCTCGCACCACGCTAAAAACTCAGCTTGGTTGTTACGCCACTGCACATGATCGGCCTGACGATTAAAGTTGTGCCCCTTGGATAAATCTGGAAAAGCCACCAACAAATGGCGATAAAACTCCCGCCAGATAAGCTCATTCAACCAGGTTCGTCCAGGGCTAGTATCATCGACAATCACCTCGGGAAAACACCCAAGCAGCGCCGCGATACATTGCCTTGGGCTGAGCACACCCAGCGCCAAATAAGGGGAGATAACACTGGTACCATCGAGAGCTGGAAAGTCCCTATCCTGCTTATAGTCTTGGGCTTTTTGCTGAATAAATGCGGTAAGGATGCGCTTTGCCTGTCCCTCTCCCGCCGCCCATTGCTCGCTCGAGGTTAGCTTGCTTGTTGATTGAAAACGTTCTTTAAAACTGAATGGCTTTGGTTCAGGTAACATAGGGCCAAGCGGTGCAGGCACCCCAAGCGGCAAAATAGCGCGTTTGGCGGCAACTTCTCGCCACTTGCGGCTAAAGGGCGTAAACACCTTATACATTTCACCGCTTAAGTTAAGCACTGTACCCGGCGGCAATAGGCAGTGTTCGTCGCTGAGCACTAAGGTGATACCCGCATCGAGACAGGCTTGGTCGCGCTTTTGCTCGTTGATTTCGGGTTCTCGCCCCGCAAATACCCGCTCAACCCCAAGCTTTTCACAGTAACTCGCTAAAAAGGCGGGCACCTCTTTAAAGCTATCGAGCTGAATAAGCTCAAATTCAATCCCTAGGCTTGCGAGTCCTTGGGCAAGTAAATTCACATGCCGCTGGATAAAATCAATCTGGATCGGCGCCATATCGTGGCTGAGCCACTGGCTCGGAGTCGCAATATAAATCGCCCTAAGTTTTGCGCCAGGCGCTTGCCGCACCCAATCACAGGCGGCCGTCAGCGCTTGGTTATCCGTTAGACGCAGGTCTTGGCGAAACCACATCAACGCGTGCTTTGCCGCTGGGGTTTGATTATCGCTCATCGGCTTGCTCTCCTTGCTGCACTTCGGCCTCGTTTTTCTGCTTGCGTAGCTGTTTCTTCTGTTGCTCTTTTGCCGCCGAAACTTGGCTAACCCATTCAGCCAAGTCTGGCGCCATAAACGCCGATAAGGCCGTGAGAGTCGGTGCAAAGGGGCCGATGAGATAACTGGATTGAGCCATTTGCTCGAGCACGCTTTGCAGCTCAAAGATTTTCGATGGTGGATGGTTCGCCTCGGGCAGTAGCAAGAGAGCGTCCACCTTGAGCCGATTGTTGATAAGCCCAAGGCTTGTGGTGTCGAGCACGCCAAGGTTAATGACTGACACTCTTAACTCGGCAAGCTCTAAGCGTAAAACCAGACTATACAAGCGATTAGTGATACTCGAATTGCTTATGCTCGAATGAGTCATGTTCGAATGACCGCTAAGCTGCTCGGCCATTTTTTGCCCTTGGACAGATGGCAAACACACTATACCGATTTGCGCCAAACTGGCCTGCCCGGCAAAACTGGCGCGCCCTCCGATGCGACTTGTTAACTCGCTTTCTAACCATACAAGCAACAGCTCGGCATCTAAACGAGGCTCAAGCAAAGCAGGTAAGTGCGCCATCCAAGCCTGCAGCAATTTTTGCTTCACTAATTGGAAGGGATATAAGCCGAGGGCTTCATCAAGGATTTGGTGTAGCTTTTGTTGCTCAAGTTCAAACAGCGCGCTATTTAAAGCTGTGATCTGCTCCTGCCACAAATCCCCCTCTTGCAGTGCAGTGCTGTCGGCCTCGGTCGCAAGTGCCGAACTCATCAGTAAAGGTTTGACCTTACTGATGGCGACCCCCTTGGCTAACCAGGCATTGATCTCATGGATTTGTTGAATATTTTCAGGTGTGTACAACCTATGGCCCTTAGGCGTGCGCGCAGGGATGACCAGCCCAAAGCGGCGCTGCCATGCTCTTAGCGTAACCGCGTTAACCCCGGTCAGTAGCGACACTTCCCCTATCGGGAGCAGCTCGCGACTCTCGAGGTTTTCGGCCTCAACCTTTGAATCATGTTTTTTCATGTCAATCACTTAACTCGTTAATCTTAATGCATTATCTAATCGTTCAAGCGCATATCTCGGCTAGTGCCAGTGATTAATAGGCATAGCGCAGCTTTAATTCCTCTGGGTGAGGATTTAGATACACTTGGTCCTCAATATAGGGGGTGGGGAATTGGCGCAAATAGTGGTTAATCAAGGTGATAGGCACCAGCAAAGGGAGAAGGCCTTGGCGATATTTCATAATCATTTCAGACAGTTCCAACTTCTGTTCTTTATTCAAATGCTTTTTAAAATAGCCCTGAATATGCTGTAAGGTGCTGGTATGGTTTCGACGGGTGGCATTAATTTTTAAGGCTGTCATAAAGCCCGCAAAATAGCGCTCGGCGGTTTGTTCTAAGTCTTCAATATTGGCCACTATAGGCCCAAGCTCGCGGTACCATTTAGGGCTATGGGCCATCAACAGATACTTATAGCGGGAGTGAAACTTGACTAACTTGTGCTTGGTTAGGCCCTCATGACACATCTTATGCCAGTCGTGATAGGCATAGACTCGGGTAAAAAAGTTCTCCCGCAACACCATATCGTGCAGGCGACCTTCTTCCTCGACAGGGAGATAGGGGTAACGCTCCATCAACTTACGGGCAAACACTCCAATGCCTGATTTAGTGCCATTATTGGTGCCAATTTTGTATTCGGTCACCCGCTCCATACCGCAGGTCGGCGATTTGGCGCAGAGTAAGTAACCGCCTAAAAAGCCTAATTCCTCAACCTTTTGCTCGCTAAAGCGATTGAGTTTGTAGGTGACATCCAAGCTGCCATCACCACTCTGCACACGGATCTGCTCACCATCGCGCACTAATCGAATGCTTTTTCGCGGTGCACCTAGGCCAATCGCCATTTCTGGACACAAGGGAACATAATCAAAAAAAGGGGCAATCTCTTGATTACAATAGGAAGAATTTTTATGCCCACCGTCAAAGCGCACCTTCTCCCCTAATAAGCAGGCACTGATCCCGATTTGAATTCGCTGCGGATTAAACTTGTACATAATGCTATTCCTTGTATCACTTTGAATAACATTACGGACCATTCTTGTACAAGGATCAAGTTTTTGTACAAATTTTTATAAAAATTTCCTGACGCTAAAAATCCAACGAAAGTCGCTAGGGCTTGGCCTTGATATTGCTTAGTTTATTCGCCCGATTGGCGCGACAACTGAAAGTGAACATCAACGAGGGAGAATAAGGAAATGACGGTTATCAATCCCAATAGTTATGCGGCCATTGCATTAAGTCAGTTAAAATCGGCTCAGACTCAACAAACGCAAGGCGTACCAAGCGCTGCGGCAAGTCCGAGCGCTCAAGCAACAGTCCCGCAAGATACAGTTACCCTATCGGGCGGCGTGACTCGAAGCGCTGAAACCAGCGATACCTATAGCCAGCTCGCGCCCAATGCCAAGCAAAATTACACCACCAATGTGCAAAATATTGCCGGTACCGAAGAGAGCGCAAAACCCGAAGACAGATTAACGGAAGCCATGCAGGCTATCCTCGATAAACGCACCGGAGTCGACAGGGAAAAACTGAAGCAGCTAGAAGAGGAAATGGCGAAAATTGCCGCCAATGACAGCTTATCCGAGGAAGAAAAAGCCAAGCAGATAGCGCTACTCGAAGCCCAAAAAACTGAGCTAATTAAAGAAGCGACTGAAAAAAATGAAGAGCGGCAACGCAATAATCAAGCTGAAGTCTATTTTAGCTAATGCTTAAAAAGTTTCGTTAATATATTGAAAAACAATACGTTGATAAGCATCCCACTAAACACAGAATGAACAAGATGCGCCCCCAAAAGCCATCAGTAGCGTGAGAACAGTGAAAAATAAGTAAACTGCCGCGAAAGATAACAGAAGAACCGTGAACGGTTGATAAACAAAAGCCGCCCCATTTCTGGGGCGGACAAGCATCCGAGGCAGGACTTTTTATAACGCTTTAAATCTACAAGCTAAACCATACCGATAGGCAAACTAGCGTTTCTTACCGCCTAAGGCGCGCTTTTTAGCTCGCTGTTTTTGAGCCGCTTTACTATTGCGTCTTGGCTCGGGTTCCATTTTATTAAAATCAGGCTCAAAGCCGGGATACCATTGCTGCGGCAGGCGTTTATCGAGCAATGCTTCGACCTCTTCGAGCAGCAGTGCATCCTCTTGGCTAAAGAGAGTAATCGCCAAACCCGTGCTGCCCGCACGCCCAGTGCGACCAATACGGTGGATATAATCTTCGGCAATAAAGGGCAGTTCGAAGTTAATCACATACTGTAAGTCGGCAATATCGAGGCCACGAGCGGCGACATCGGTCGCCACTAATACCTGCACCAGTCCTTGTTTAAAATCCTTTAAAACCTTCTCCCTTGCGCCTTGGGACAAGTCACCGTGAAATGCCTGCGTTGCCACCCCAAGCTGATTGAGCTGAGTGGTGAGCTTATCGACGCCCTGCTTAGTGCGGCTAAAGATCAGCACTTGTTGCCAATGTTTACTGCGAACTAAATGGCTGACAAACTCGGTTTTACGGTCACTGTCGATGGCATAAACCCGCTGCTCCACCTGTGCGGCCGTGGTATTGCGTTTCGCTACTTCGATAAGCTTAGGATCCCGCAAAAGGTTTTTACTGAAACCAAAAATCGAATCGTCTAAGGTGGCCGAGAATAGCAGTGTCTGTCGCTGCGCGGGGACTTGCTTGAGCACGGCTTTGATTTCATCCATAAATCCCATATCGAGCATACGGTCGGCTTCATCAAATACCAGCACACTCAAGCATTTAAGATTAAGCGCACCTTGCCGTAAATGATCGAGCAGGCGCCCAGGCGTCGCGATAAGCACATCGATGCCTGCCTTAAATTCAGCTTGCTGGGCCTCGATACTCACACCGCCGTAAGCAATCCCGACACGAATATCCGTGCCTTTGGCATATTTCACAAAACTCTGCTGCACTTGCACCGCTAACTCACGAGTCGGCACTAGCACTAAGGCTCGAATCTCTTTGGGTGCATAGGAGCTTTCATTATCAAGGAGTAATTGCTGCAAAATCGGGAGAGCAAAGGCCGCGGTTTTCCCCGTTCCAGTTTGCGCGCCCGCCATCACATCCTGTTTTGCCAAAATAGCGGGAATGGCTTCAATCTGGATGGGCGTGGGCTGCTGATAGCCAAGTTCGGCTAAGGTATTCACTAACTGAGAATGTAAGGAAAGCGCACTAAAAGACATGGAAGATCACCAAAAACAATAATGGCGCCATGTTAACAGACCGCCGCTAGAGCGACCAGTTGCATTGCATCTGTCAGTTGCTCACTGGTACCCAATCGCGCTTAGGCTTTCGCTAAAAACGCCTCGACATCCACGGGTAATAGCGGACGGCTAAAGAG
Organism: Shewanella mangrovisoli; assembly: GCF_019457635.1. NCBI lineage: Bacteria > Pseudomonadati > Pseudomonadota > Gammaproteobacteria > Alteromonadales > Shewanellaceae > Shewanella > Shewanella mangrovisoli. Next base: position 1,409,311 of record NZ_CP080412.1, on the reverse strand, counting down.
ATAGCCCTGCGCCTGATCGCACAGGTTTTGGGTTAAAAACTCGGCCTGTGCTTGGGTCTCAACCCCTTCTGCCACTATCTCTAACTTGAGTGCATGTCCCAGGGCAATGACGGCTTTGGCGATAGCGGTATTGTTGGTGTCGAAGGGAATATCCCGCACGAAGGATTGGTCAATTTTAAGCTTATGGATAGGCAGTTTTTTCAGATAGTTAAGGGAGGAATATCCGGTTCCAAAATCATCGACCGAGAGCTCGATGCCAAGCTCCCCTAGTAGCTTTAAGTCACGAATCGCCACATCGGGATTGTGCATCATCACGCTCTCAGTCACTTCAAGCTCAAGGCAAGTGGCAGGTAAGCCCGTTTGAGCCAAGATACGCTTAACATCTTCAACAAAGGAGCTACGTTGTAGCTGTTGTCCGGCAACGTTCACCGCAATTCGGCCAAAGGGTTTGCCCTCGGCGAGCCAACGCACGCCTTGAAGACAAGCGGTTTCGAGCACCCACAAACCAATATCGTAAATCAACCCGATTTTCTCGGCGACGGGAATAAACACCCCGGGGGAAATTTGCCCCAATATGGGATCATTCCAGCGCAGTAGCGCCTCCACGCCAAGGGTTTTACGGGTCACTAAATCCAATTTAGGCTGATACATCAGGTACAAAGCATTCTGCTCAAGCGCGCCATAGAGTGCACTCTGCAGCTTTAAATGCTCAAAGGATTGCTTGGTAAGCGACTCAGTGTAAAAGGCAAAGTTATTGCGGCCCTCACTCTTAGCGCGGTACATAGCAGCATCGGCATTACGCAACAGAGTATCGGCCTTACTGCCATCGCTAGGGTAAATTGAAACCCCCATACTGGCGGTAAGACGTAGATGATCACCCGTACTTACCACAAAAGGTTGTTCAAATACTTGGCGTAATTGATTAATGGCCGCGGCGGCATCCTCGTGATCTTGGATCCCCGAGATCAGCGCCACGAATTCATCACCACCAATACGCGACAGCACATCTTGCTCCCGCAGTTGGCAACGCAAACGTTTTGCCAGCTCCACCAGCATCTCATCACCTATGCTGTGGCCAAAACTGTCGTTGATATGTTTAAACAAATCCACATCAATAAAGACTGTCGCTAACTGGGCATTAAGCCGTTTTGCATGCTTCACTTCCTGTTTAAGCTGCATCATCAGCTTCATGCGGTTTGGCAAATGGGTTAGCGGGTCAAAATAGGCCAAATGGGCAAGCTGGGCTTCATTCTGTTTTTGAGCGGAAATATCGGCAAAGACTGCAACAAAATAGCGCACATCGCCACTGTCATCATAAATAGTGCTGATGGTGATATTTTGCGGGAAGATGGTGCCATCCTTGCGGCGATTCCAAATTTCGCCATTCCATTTCCCCGTCTCGAGTAAGTGAGTCCACATGGTATCGAAAAAGGCTTTCTCATGACGACCCGAGTTAAATAACCGTGGGTTTTGACCAAGCAACTCTTCCCGCGAGTAGCCAGTGATCTCATAGAAGGCGCCATTCACATCGGTAATATTGCCGTGTCTATCCGTCACGACAACGCCTTCGAGGGAATGTTTAAACACATTGGTCGCCAGCGTGAGCTGCTCTTCCACTTCTTTATGCTTGGAGATATTGCGGGTCATGCCTATGACTCCCGCCAACGCGCCCTCCGGCGTTAAGGCGGGAATTTTCAGGGTTTCTAGCCATAAGTGCTTGTTTTTCTTTTCGCCATCCAAACACTCGGCGACAATAATCGGCGCACCGGTTTCAATCGCAAGCCTGTCACCATTAAGAAAAATCTCGGCGATATCTTTACCAAAGAGTTCTTCATCTGTCTTGCCGACGATTTCACTACGATGTAATTCCCATGCCTTTTCAACACTTTGATTGCAAATGGTATAAACACCTGCGGTATTTTTCACCCAGATATGTTCTTCAAAGCTATCGATAAAGGTTTGTAGACCAATCACGTCGACGGCTTTGCTCTCTGTACGCGTTGCCGTCACATCTTGTTGTTGCAACCTGAGTAATTCAGCCAAGTTTAGTTGCAAGCTATTGACGGTAAGGGATGCCAGTTGCAACGCCTTATCGTCTAAGTGCAAAGCCGCACTGTGATAAAGACACAAAGCCCCGAAATGAGCGCCAGATGGCCAAAGTATCGGCAGGTAAATCAAGCTTCCAATCCCAGTCGCACGCCATTGGGGATCGGTGTTAACATCGCGGATCAATAATGCAGACGGCTGATGAGCACCAGCACTGAGATCTTCGGGCAGATTCACCTGATAGTGGCTAAAGGCACTCGACTCATTAAAGGGATTATAGGATGCACAGTGTTGGGAAAAGACCTGAGCTTTAGGGGAAGCATTTTGATACAGGCTAAAATGCGCTTTCAAATTGGCCTGTAAAAGGAGCGCCTCTAAATGGCGTGGCTCACAATCCACCGACTGCAATAATAGACTGCGCTCTCCTGCGGGGGTAACCCTAAAAATCGCTGCATGTGACTGAGTGATATCGGCAATTAATTGTAAGTCGCTTGCCCAGTTCGCTAACTGCTTTGGTGAAATTGCAACATCATTCATAAGCTTGCTAACTCTAGCCTCTACAATTCCATTGTGACTGAGGGCATTTACATTCCCTCACCTTAAAACACAGCCATAACCAACACAGAGTATCAATAGATGGATAACGCGATAATCGCATTCTGTAGGCCATATTACCGCAGACAATCAAGCATCGTCATTCACTAATACATAAATATTTGACTCATTCAGCGATTACTTTGTTTCGAGAGCCAGCATGGGCAAATGACAATATCTATCCTAATGATAATAGAATGTTTTTAAGTTTAGCTTCTGTCAAAAATCGACTCCTCATCAACAACACTGATTTAACCGTAAATTACCGCCTTGTGATTGACAAAAACCTTATCTTATTGTCTACAATGGAAATAATCAGGATGAAAAACAAGGATCTCTATGCCTACCGTGCCCACTGCCACACCCGCCATCCCGTTAACGAGTCAACAGCTTTATCGGAAATCCGACCTTAAACAGCTTAACCCTGAGTGCCAGTCTACCGCTCAGCTCACGCCACTCGATGATATTGTCGGTCAAGAACGTGCCCAACAGGCGGTGGAATTCGCCATGGGGATTAAGGAAAAGGGCTATAACATTTATGCCATTGGCCAAAACGGCTTAGGTAAACGCACTATGATGCTGCGTTACCTGAATCGCCATGAACCTATCGAGCCATCACTGTTTGACTGGTGCTATGTGGTCAACTTTGACGATACCCGCAGTCCCAAAGTGCTTAAACTCACCGCAGGAACGGGGCAAGAGTTTAAAAAGTCCATCGAAAAACTCATGCTAAAACTCGTCAAAGCGCTGCCCTTAGCCTTTGATAACGAAATGTATTATGCCCGTGCCGAAAAACTCAAAAGCCAGCTAGCACAAAAACAAGAAGCCGCACTGACAGAGCTAAGTGAAGAAGCCAAACAGAAAAATATTAGTCTCAGTTTAACCTTGCAGGGTGACTATCAAATGGTTGCCCTCAATGGCGAAGAGCCCCATGACGAAGTCTCCTTTGGCGCCTTGACCGAAGCCGAACGCACTCAGTTTGAAAGCAATATTAATGGACTCGAAGTTAAACTTCGCGGCATCATTCGCCAAAATACCGAATGGGAAGAAGAATTTAGCGATACCCAGCAGGAACACGACGAACAAGTCGCTAAAGATGTATTAGTGCACTTTTTTAAGCCCTTGAAGGACAAGTACAAACATCAGCCCGAGGTCAGAGCCTTTTTGACGGGCATGCAGGCGGATATTTTAAGTAATTTAGATATTTTCCTTGAGGAGAGTGAGGAACAACTCGCCCTCGCCTACGCCTCCCTTGAGAAAAAGATGCCGCGCCGCTATCAAGTCAACGTCATCGTATGCCAAGGGGAGCAAACATTCCCCATTGTGGTGGAAGAAAGCCCAAGCTATCACAGCCTGTTTGGCTATGTCGAAAATGCCACCTTTAGGGGCACAGTGTTTACCGACTTTTCACTGATCCGTGCAGGCAGCTTACACAAGGCCAACGGTGGCGTGCTGTTGATGGATGCCATTAAAGTATTGGAGCGCCCCTATGTGTGGGACGGTTTGAAACGCGCGCTGCGTTCGCGCAAGTTAGATTTAAGCTCCTTAGAGCGGGAGGTATCGCTCTCTGGCACTATCTCATTGGCACCGGAACCTATTCCCTTAGATGTGAAGATCATTCTGTTTGGGGATCACGAAACCTATCAACTTTTACAGCATTATGATCCTGATTTCAGTGAGTTATTTAGAGTCACCGCCGACTTTGAAGATGTGATGGACAGAACCGATGTATCGGAGGCGCAATATGCACGATTTATTTCCAGCATAGTCCACGATAACAACATGTTGCACTGTGATCGCAGCGCCATCGCACGGATCATCGAATACAGTTCCCGTGAGGCGCAGGACCAACAAAAGCTCTCACTCCATTCGGCAAACATCGCCAATCTGCTGCGGGAGTCCAACTTCTGCGCCAAGGCGGCCGCAAGTCAATGCATTGAAAAGCAACATGTTGAGCAAGCACTGAAAAACCAAGAACAACGGGTCTCACGCCTGCACGACAATATTATGGAGAGCTTTATCAATGGCACCACATTAATTAATACCCACGATAAAGTTGTCGGCCAAATCAATGCGTTATCAGTTATATCCACCTCAGACCATCAATTTGGTCTCCCGAATCGCATTACCGCCACCACCGCCTTTGGTAAGGGTGAAGTGCTGGATATTGAGCGTAGGGTCAAACTGGGTGGTCGCATCCACTCCAAAGGGGTGTTAATCCTGACGGCTTATTTAGCTTCGGTATTAGGTAAAACCGCGCAAATCCCTCTCACCACTTATCTCACCTTCGAGCAATCCTACAGCGGCGTCGATGGTGATAGCGCCTCAATGGCTGAATGCTGCGCCATTATCTCCGCCATCAGTGAGTTGCCCTTAAGGCAGGATATTGCCATTACCGGGTCAATGAATCAGTTTGGCGAGGCGCAGCCCATCGGCGGCGTAAATGAAAAGATCGAAGGCTTTTTCGATGTATGTAAGATTAAGGGCCGCTCATCGAGCCAAGGGGTAATTATTCCCGAGTCGAATATCGCTAACCTCATGTTACGCCAAGACATTGTGGAAGCGGTTGAGCGTGGAGAGTTCCATATTTGGGCGATTAGTCATGTCACTCAAGCGATGGCACTACTCTTAGGTAAAACGGCGGCGACCTTAAGAGCCGATGATGCGAAACACCCAGATCATTATGCCCCAGAGTGCGTATTCGGGATTGCCCAGCAAAAACTCAATGCTCTGAGGGCGCTCCCTAAAGCCAATTGATAGTAGGACCAAAAGCAAAAAGGGTTAGCTAAGCTAACCCTTTTTTATCAGTAATGACTGCGCTTAGTTACACTAGGCTGGCAAGCATCTCATCACTATAAGTCACCAATTCATGACCTTGGCGCACTCTTGCCACATAATCTGGGTTGGCAATAAAGGGGCGACCAATCGCAATTAAATCAAACTTATCGGTAGCAATCGCTTCACTGGCCGATTGCGCGCTGTAGCCACCGACACCTACTAAGGTTTTGCCATAGTTAGCTCGAACATAGCTAGAAACACGGCCATCTAAGTAATCGAACTCCATACTGTCGTCAAAGATACCGATATGCACAAAGGCCAGTTCACGTTTTTCGAGCTCAGGTAACAGATAATCAAACACGGCGCGGTCACGGTTATCGACGGCCATATTGAAATAGGCGCCGGGAGAAATACGCAGACCGGTTCTGTCTTGACCAATACGTGCCGCAATCGCATCCACCACTTCTAAGGCAAAGCGTGACATATTAGCAGGTGTGCCGCCGTATTCATCAGTACGACGGTTGCTATCGTGGTGTAAGAATGCATCGATTAAATAGCCATTTGCACCGTGGATCTCAACCCCGTCGAATCCAGCTTCAATCGCGTTTTCGGCCGCTTTCGCATAATCGCGGACTAAGCCCTGAATATCTTCAAGAGTTGCCGCTTTTGGAGTAACGTAGGTCAGCTCACGCATTCTGGGCACACTGCCCTCTACTTTTTCGGCCGAAGGCGCCAGTACATCACCGCCACCGAAGAAATGTGGGTGCGCAACACGGCCGGTATGCCATAGCTGTACAAAAATTTTACCGCCATTAGCATGCACAGCATCAGTCACTTTACGCCAGCCAGCGATCTGCGCTTGATTAAAAATGCCAGGGGTATTTGGGTAACCTTGACCATCTGGGCGGATGATCGTCGCTTCGGAGATAATCAATCCCGCTTCGGCGCGGCGAGCATAGTAAGCCACCATATCATCGGTCGGCACTAAATCCGCATCGGCCATACAGCGCGTTAATGGCGCCATTAAAATACGGTTTTTTAAAGTAATAGTGTCATTAAGTTTGTAGGTATCGAATAAATTACCCACGGAATTCACTGCATGTTCAATCGTCATTGGTGTCGCCCCATTCTTGAATGTGCATTCAAGATATTCTTATTTGAACGATCATTCAAGAACATTTTTGAATGTTTGTTCAAAATTAGGTAGAATCTGCCGCAAGTATCGGTGAGAGGTGAGATTGCAATGCGAAACGCAGAGTTTGATAGGGCGCAGGTGCTCAGGGGGGCAATGGCCGCCTTTATGCACAAGGGATACACCAAAACCAGCATGCAGGATCTGACCCAAGCAACGGGGTTACATCCCGGCTCCATTTATTGTGCCTTTAGCAATAAGCGTGGATTGCTTATCGCCGCCATCGAGCAATATCAGCAGGATAGAAACGAGCAGTTCAAGCTTATCTTCTCCGATAGCCGCCCGGTGCTGGGTAATCTGAAGACTTACTTAGATAATATCGTGGTCGAATGTTTAAGCTGCGATAGTCAGCAAGCCTGTTTACTCACTAAGGCATTAAACGAGATTGCAGAGCAAGATGATGAAATTCAAGATATTATCAGCCAGAATCTAAAACTGTGGCAGAATGCGCTGACGGCACAATTTGAATTAGCGACCTCCCAAGGATTATTGCAAGGCGAGCTCAACAGTGAGCAGCGGGCACAATACTTGATGATGGGCATTTATGGCCTAAGGACCTTTGCCCATACCCATCCGCAGGCGGAAATCCTGCAACAATTGGCCGATAAATTGTTTGCCGATGTTTGCAGATAATGTTTGCAAATAACAGCCGAGCGTAAACAAGGCTTATGTCGCTTTAGCCCCAAAAGCAAAAGGACGATAAATCAACTTTATCGTCCTTTTCGTTTTATGTTTTGCCAGTGCTATTTTTCGTTTTTGTTAACCTATATTAGCCTGTGCAAACACCCGCTCACCGAGTGAGTTCAATATCTTACACTCACCTTCTAGCACGGCGATAATCGATTTTCCTTTGCGAAAACTCGCAGGGATCATCACACGACCAGAGTCGCTAACAGGTAAACCTTCTAACACCGCATTATGCATAATTAACCCGACAGGGGCGTCATAATATAAAACGGTAACAGTCGCTTGTGTTGCTTGCATAACTTTTAACTCACATTAAGCAGAATCTACTGCTATCGATCAAAGTGGCAAGAGTCTCCCTTCATCTCTTATAACAACAAAACTCCAAGATGCTTTTTACCTTTAAAAATCAACAAACTAAAAAAATACCAAGCGACAAGCCTAATTACAACAGATAGGAACATCTTAGCGCCATGAATATCCAGTTATTTAAGCACTTCAGCAAATGGATGCCAATCTATTTCTAGTTTGTTAATCAAATACGCGTAAAAGATCACATCTACCCAACATTTTATACTGGGTCGTTATGCAATAAATTTAGAATAAATACACTAGTTAGGACTTCGCTTTAAAGCCAACCCTAAAGCCGCCCCAGTGTTTACCATTAACATAGATAGGGACGGATAAATCGTGCATCACCTCCCCGGTATCCCGCTTATAGGTTTGCAGTAAAACCGGCTCAGTATGGGCGCCGCAGCGTATCCCGGTAGGGTCGTTAAACAAACGCTTAGTGCGATTATGCACCATATCGATGTCCACCTTACCAGTTAAGGCTTGGCTAAAGCGTTTATTGTGGGTTGGGAAGTAGCCTTTTCTATCCACGGCGCCGGCATAAATAATCTCAGCGTGCTTGGCGAGAATAGGCTCTTGAATGGCAGGAAAATGTTGATCGGTATAGCGGTCAAACGCCGTGCTGTACTTTTGCGGCTGAGTATTAGCAATGGGCTGATATTGTGGGTTAAACAACTCTGCTTCAGTAAAACTACGATTAGCTAATCCCTGTGAGAGTTTTTCGCCACAAGCTTTAGCCGCTTCATTGGCAAGTAACAACACTTGTTGGTCAAAGGTATGAGTATCCCAATTTGCCAGCGCTTTAAAGATTCCTTCGGTAGTCAAAGACAGGGTAAACGCTTGCTCCGACACGCTGTGGCTTTGTTTGCCTGTGACGGTAAGGGAGTCGCGAATTTGGCTCACCGAGCTGCTGATCTCATTGGTGGTGTGGTTATATTGTTTGAGTGAATCTTCCATATCCCCCAGAGCCTGCGCCGAATGAGTCACAGACGTTGAAATGTCGGTAAAATGGCCATCGAGCGTTCCCATCGCCATCACCACATCGGCGGTTTGCGAAACGACCCGCTCCATCAGCCCCGAGGTTTTATCGGTTTCGGCGCGGATCTCGAGCAGCATATTGCCAATATCTTTAGTTGCGCCCGCCGTTTTACCCGCAAGGCTGCGGACCTCATCGGCGACCACGGCAAAACCTCGGCCCTGCTCACCCGCCCGCGCAGCTTCAATCGCGGCATTGAGGGCCAGTAAGTTCGTTTGCTCGGCAACCGAGTTAATCACTTCGGTAATCTTTTGAATTTGCTCTGCTTTTGATTTTAGCGCTTGCACTTGCTGCGCGGCGGTATTGATGTCACCACTTAATGATTCAATCGCCGATACGCCCTTTTGCGCTTGGTCTCGCCCCTGCACACTTAAACGCTCAGCCTCTTGGGTTTGCCCTAAAATATGCGTGGCATTATCGCCTAACAGCGCCGTGGTATGGCTTAATTGTGACGCAGCCACCGCAATAACGCTGGCATGTTCACCATTGGACTCGATAGATTTATTCAATAGATCAATAAAATGCGATACCTCAGCCGAGCCAATCGCAATCTTACTGGTTTGCACACTTATCTCATGCTCCGGCGAGTTAACAGAGTTGAATGCCTTCGTTACTTGCTCAGGCTTTGGCGTGTAATGGCTCACCAAGCGCTGCACTATCCACAGCACCCAAGCACAGACAATTGCCCCTAAGATCAACGCCTGCATGAAACCGGACAATGCTATCGCGTTGAGAAGAAGGCTACTGAGTACGACCAAAACAAAGCTGAGCGCAATGGCGACTTTATGTTGTAATTCCATAATGTTTCTCACTGAATACACGCACAAGGGAAGTGAGAGAAGCGGACATTCACATGCTATCCTTTGCTATTCGCTTCGCCGCAGCCAAGTTAAATAGGCAAGATTAAGATCGGTATAGTGAGTCTATCCCTCTGACTAAATTGAACTATTCGCCCTTAGGAAATATAAGCTATATCGCTATCATCAGCACTCTATCGTGCTTATGGCATTAGACCTTAGTATAGATATTGCAGAATTGCCCAATCCCTCAAGTCAAAACTGCCAACAATTAATGCCACCATAAAATGTGGTATCCATCGCTTTATCCGCAATAAATCCAGTTCGAGTGACTGCACAACCAGACTTAAAACTGCTAATATCGGCGCAATTTTTTTGAGCTAACGAGATCAAGATGGGCAGAGCATATCAAAACCGTAAAGAATCCATGGCGAAAACAGCTGGCCAGAAAACCCGCCTTTACTCGCGCTACGGTAAAGAAATTTACGTAGTCGCCAAGCAAGGTGGTGTTGAGCCAGATGGCAACTTATCACTTCGCCGTTTAATCGAACGTGCTAAGAAAGACCAAGTGCCAGCACACGTTATTGAACGTGCAATCGATAAAGCCAAAGGCGGCGGCGGTGAAGATTATGATACAGCCCGTTATGAAGGTTTCGGCCCAGGTAACTGCATGGTTATCGTGGACTGCTTAACCGATAACGTAAAACGTACCTTCACCGAAGTGCGTCAAGCCTTCGTGAAGAACGATGCCAAACTCGGTACGCCGGGCACGGTTGGCCATATGTTTGATCAATCTGCGGTATTCGTATTCCCAGGTGAAGACGAAGACGCCATCCTCGAAATTCTGATGATGGCCGATGCCGATGTAAATGAAGTGGAAGTCGAAGACGGCATGATTAGTGTTATCGCGCCGCACACTGAATTCTTCAAAGTCAAAACAGCACTGACAGATGCGATGCCAGACATCAACTTCGAAGTGGAAAACATCACCTTCGTACCACAGAACATGACGCCAGTGTCTGGTGAAGATGTGGCCACATTCGATAAGTTTATTGCTGCATTAGAAGATTGTGACGACGTACAAAACGTGTATCACAACGCAGATATTCAAGAATAAGTTGATTACGATATCAGAATCTTTGATATCAAAAAACGCAGCCTAAGGGCTGCGTTTTTGTTTGCGAGTATTAATGAAATTCAATATCCGCGCTCTTGGCTAAACGCACAAAGGCGCCCTGGAGCGTGGCATTGTGGTGGGCAATAATCGCCTCAGCCGAGAGCTGCGCCGTATCCATACAAGTGTGCGCATCGGCGGCTAACACCACCTGCCAGCCAAGCTCTGCCGCAATCCGACAAGTGGTATCGATACAATACTGGGTTTTCATCCCCACTATCACCAGCTCACCTATCCCCTCATGGGTTAATGCCTCTGCCAATCCAGTTTGATAAAAACAACTTGGCTTGGTTTTATCAAAGATATTATCCAGCTGCGGATTAATCGCTAAGGATTCTATTAATTGCCAATTTGCCGTTCCGGCAGCTATCGGGGAACCTTCAGGCCCCGTATGGCGAACCGCCCAAATCGGTGCTCCAACCTCACGGGCGTTGGCAATTAAGAGATTGATATTATTTAGCACCAGTTCCCGATTAAAGGGCGGCGCATCGGCGTAAAATAGTCCCTGCTGCATATCAATAATTAACAGCGCAGTTTTAGGCAAGCTCATGTTATCCATCACATTCTCCAGCGTTATTGCCCAAAAGACGGAAAAAACAACCCCGCCACTTTGGGCGGGGTTGAGTAATCGATTTTACGCACAAATCGCTACGCACGCACCGCCGAAGCAGTTGTGGTCGTAGTGTGGGTGAAGTAAACGATAAATTTGTGCATAAGGCCAAACTATGCCAGCCGCTTAAGAAGATCAAGCCAAGATTGATGACATTTTAATGAAATAAATCAAATTACTGATGAGCCGACTGACGCTGAAACTCTGTCACATTTGCCATGTGACTTAGTGGCTTATTGGCTTAGTGATTTTGTGACTTATTACATTCTTGCCTTAGAATGGATGGCAGCATGAATAACAGGAAACCAATCAGTGCAGGGAAATCGATTCATCAGAGCAGAAACTATGCTGATTGGCGCAGGCAGCCTCACCTGGGCGCTTATCGCTTGGCTAGGGCTCAATCAGGATATGCAAGCAAAGCTCCCCACACTCGCGACCTTTAGCCATCTCGCCCTGTATACCTTATTTATTCTGCTCTTCTTGTTATTAACAACGCAGGATTTCCCCCGAAAAAACCTCAATCTGAGCAAGCTGTTAAGCGGTGCACTCGTCGGCAGCGTCTTCGGATTGATGCTGTTGAGTCAACATCCATTGCTGCCCATTCTACTGGTGATCTGGGCTTCGCTCTTGCCAGAGTTTTTTAGTCGGCGCATCGCGATAGCACAGATCCTGCTCGCCAATCTTGGTTATTACCTGCTCCTCCACGCCCAAACCTCAAGCAGTGTGATTGTGAATGTGCTTATTTACATGGGGTTTCAGCTGTTTGCCTACAGCAGTAGCCAAGCGAGATTATCCGAGCGCGAGTCTCGCCGAATACAGGAACAGCTTAATCAACAACTTATCGCCACCAGAGCCTTGCTGAGCCAAACTAGCGAGCAGCAAGAGAGGTTGAGGATCTCACGAGATTTGCACGATATTCTCGGCCACCAGCTCACGGCGTTATCACTGCAACTTGAGCTCTTAAGTCATCAGGCGCCGGCGGAACTCAAAACCACAGTCAATCAGAGTAAATCGCTTGCCAAGGAATTATTAGAGAGTATTCGCGCCGTGGTTCGGGCGCAGCGGGTGAATATTGGCCTCGATTTAACGCCGCCGCTCGATGCCATTGCAAGCCGTTTGCCCAATGTTAGCCTGCGGTATGAATCTTTAATGCCGCTCCAGTCGACTGAACTGGCTCAGGCCTTATTGCTGGTGTTGCAGGAAGGGATCAGTAATGCCGTGCGCCATGGCAAGGCCAATCAGCTCACGCTGTCGATGCAAGAGGAGCAAGCAGAGCTTATCATTCGCCTTAAAGATAATGGCCAAGGGATAAGCCAAAGCGCCTCTCAGGGCGTTGGCCTAAGTAGCATGCTGGAAAGGTTATCGCCTTTTCACGGCAGCGCACGTTTGCAACCCAATGACATAAGCGAAGATGGTTCGCACGCCCAAGGCTGCTCGCTAATGATTCGTCTGCCGCGCGGCAACGCAGCGTAAAATGGCATTAATAACGAAACAGTTAACCAAGGAATAAGTCACATTCATGGAAAGTCATCAAATAATGACCGAAGATTATCCGCCAGCGCCTCGCCCGATTAGAGTGGGATTAGTGGAAGATCAGCAATTGGTGCGTCAAGGCATCGCCAGCCTGATTGCCATCTCACAACATATCAAAGTGATTTGGCAGGCAGAGAATGGTCAACAGGCGCTGAAACTGCTGCAAACTGAAGCGATAGATGTGTTGCTAAGCGATATACGCATGCCAGTGCTTGATGGTATCAGTCTGTTAAAACAGCTTCGCGCCGCACAAAATCCCCTACCTGTGATTATGTTAACCACCTTTGATGACAGCGAATTGTTTTTAAATAGCCTGCAAGCAGGTGCAAATGGTTTCTTATTGAAGGATGTGTCACTGGATAAGTTACTGCATGCCATTGAAACCGTCGCTCAGGGCGGACACTTGATAGAGCCTTCAGTACTTGAACAGATGCAGCAATCCTCGCCAACGGCGCAAAGCGGGCCGACTCACGGCTTATTATCCGATCGCGAGCGGGAGATCTTAGGCTTTATGGCGGGGGGATTTTCCAATAAAGAAATCGCCAATGCGGTATTTCTGGCTGAAGGCACGGTCAAAAACCATGTCTCCACCATACTGGCTAAACTCGATTGCCGTGACCGCACCCAAGCCGTGCTGAAGGGATTGCAGCTTTCTTTGATTTAATTGGTATGGCGAGTTTAAGGCAACAGGCTTTAAATACCTTGGCTCTAAGTATTTTGACTTTAACGACTTGGTTTAAGCCAAAGCGCAGCCAATAAAAAAGGGCCTACAGGCCCTTTTTTATTGCATCTTAAAGCTTAATCCCTAGCGCAAATCCATCTCTTGGATAATTTCATGGGCGATTGGCGGTGTAGTGCAGGTCGGCTTTTCATGTAAGTCCGCCTTTAATTGGCCTTTACGGTGTTTAAGTGCAGCATCGAGTTTTTTCGCTGCGGCGGCAATCGCGGGATACATGATTTCATCCGTACCCGAGGCTGAGATGCGACTGCCTTCATAATTCGTTCTAATTTCAACCTGAAACTCGCCATGCTCCTTAGCAATAATGATATCGAGGCCGATCAATGTGGGGAAATGAGTGGCGATTTTAGAAAACTTTTCGTTAACGTGTTCTTTTACAGAATCAGTAACATCGACATGGTGACCAGAAAGATTAATTTTCATAGGTTGTCCCTTTTAGTGTCTTTACTTTTTTTCGCTTCACTATTAGAGCTTGGGGCATGGCAAATAAAACACAAGCCCCCTAGACAAATATTTCGACTGAAACGGGTATTAGTCGTCGCTAAATGTGAGACCAATCAAAGAAATAGCAATTGAAGGGAACTTTAAAAATGAGTAACTGGTTGATTTATAATCGACTATAAATATAAACCAACCAGTCACATGACTAGATTTAATACTTACGCTGTACGCTCTGCTGCCAAAATTGTTGCGATAGGTGGTGGGTTTTAGTTGATAAGCGCGATACCTGATCGCCCCTCGCCGCCGCATCCTGTGTCTGTTGTAAGCTCTGTTGGGCCAAATCGCTGATCACATGGATAGCACGGCTAATTTCCGCCGCTACCGACGTCTGTTGCGTCATTGCCGCCGCATTGTCATCGCTTAAGGAATTGATCCTCGCAATAGAAGATAACAGCTCGCCAAAGGCAACACTGGCATCCTGCGCTAAGGAGACTGAGCGCTTAACCTGCTCCTGCCCGGCCGTCATGGTCGATGTGGCCCTTTGGGTGCTGTCTTTAAAGCGACTGACAATCTGCTCAATTTGCGAGGTCGACTGGCTGGTTCGGCTAGATAACTGCCGCACTTCGTCGGCAACAACGGCAAAGCCGCGGCCACTTTCCCCCGCCCTCGCCGCTTCAATCGCCGCATTGAGTGCTAACAGATTGGTTTGATCGGCGATGGAGCGGATCACTTCTAACACTTGATGAATTGCTTGACTATCCTGCTCAATCGTTTGCACCACATCGGAAAAATGGCTCACTTGCACACTTAACTGATGTATCGCCTCGATAACGGTTTCAAGCCGTGAATGACCGCGCTGCGCCGCCTGATGACTAGAAACCATCTCGGATGCGGTGCGGTGTATATTGTCCGTCACTTCCGCAAAGCTGGCGCTCATTTGCTCCATCGCTGTTGCTGCCTGCGTGGTCTGCGCGCTCTGACTATCGGCGTGCTCCCAGGTATTGGTGATAGTTTGTTTAAGATTGACACTCTGCTCTTGGATCTCACTGGCAGAATCCGCCATTCGGCCGACTACGCCGCCGATTTCGGTAATTAAAAATCGCAGGGCAAGATCAATTTTACCGATTTCATCCTGTCTGCCGGTGTAAACGCCCATAGCAACAGGGTCATCGATAATATTACTGGCCACCCGCACTAATTCCTGAAAAGGCCGCATAAGCATGTACCACAGTCCCCAAGCAATCAGCCCACCCGCTAGCACAGCCAAGATGGGCGAATAAGTCGCTAAGGATGCGGTTAACGCGATAGTAAACAACATCGCCGTAAGGACTTTCCCGCCAAATCCTAACCGGTCTTTTTTTAATGCTTTAGACTCTTTACCTTGATTTATCCCTTGATAGATCTCTTCGGCCGCCTTGATTTGCTCTGGAGTCGCTTGGCGACGAACCGATTGATATTCATGGATTTTGCCGTTCTCATATACTGGTGCGACATAGGCATTGACCCAATAATAGCCCCCTGTTTTGGTTCTATTTTTAACAATGCCCATCCAAGGTTTACCGCTTCTTATCCGCTCCCAAAGCATTTTAAAAGCGGCGGCAGGCATATCACCATGGCGGACTATGTTATGCGGGCTTCCCTGCAACTCGGCAACGCTATATTCACTGATCTGCGAAAAGGTCTGGTTAACATACTTAATGTTGCCCTTCAGATCGGTCGTCGAGAGGAGAATAGCGTTTTCGGAGAGGTGTTTTTCACCATTTTTTGAATGTGTTTGCATAGGGCGCACTAACGGATTCCATGTGAAAGTTGCGCCGCATTTTGCCAAAATGACAGAATGCCTGCTTTGATTAAGCTCACAATGGCAGCATAAAAATTAACCAAATCCTAAACAAGTAAGATCAATCACATCAACAAAACCAAACATTTGTGACAGATTGCACATTGCTGAATTATTCCTGCGCAAACGAGTCCGGCGTGATTTCGCTCCGTCACAAATACGTTAAGGATCTCACAGATAAACGCAAATGATATTGTTTATCATTTAAATAAACTGAGTTATACTCCAAACCGAGTAGCAACTCTCCTTTGCTCATGCACCCAAGTGGACAGGGTTAGGCATAAGTACAATCAATGGAGTGGTATGCGTGACATGGCAGGTCGCCATAACGGTTTTAATATTGACTGAAATAAGCAGCACTTATGTCTCATATCCCTGTATCAGATACACCTTCAGCAACTTCGGCAGCTTCAACTGCCGCAGTGACGGGTTATTTTCAAGCAGCCTTACGCTGGTTTAAGCAAGATCAAACCCAGTTTGGTTTTCAAGTGTTTGTTCGCGCCAGTGCCGCCTTATTAGCGGGCTATATTGCGGCGGCAACACTAGCCTGTTTACTGACGCAAGTACTGCCTATGTCTCGATTTGAGAGCACATTAACGGCCAATATGTTGGCATTTTTGTTTTATGCCATCGCGATAATTTATGCCTTCTGCGTGCGTAAAACCTGGCATGCGTGGCGGGATCTCACGCTATTTAGTCTCCTGTGTTTTGCTCTGCTTAAGGTGTGTGGACAGTAAGATGAAAGAAACCTTTTTTAGAACCCTATCTTGGCTACATACTTGGGCAGGTTTACTCGTTTGCTGGGTATTATTGCTGATCTTTTTTGCTGGTAGCCTGAGTTATTTCCGCCATGAAATGAGCCTGTGGGCCGAGCCAGAGCTTCACCGCGGGGCTTTTCAGGACTATCAAGTTGACCAAATCGCCAACCAACTTGAGAAGGGACAAAGCTATATTGAAACGCATTCCGCCCCAACCACACAGCGCTGGTTAATTAATTTCCCGACAGAACGCAGCCCAATGCTGAGTTTTGCTTGGCAACTGCCGCCTGAAAAGGGGCAACGCCGTGGCAAAATCGAGCAACATACCGCACTGGCCGATGGCAGTGGCGTCATCACTGATGTCCGCGATAGCCGCGGTGGTGACTTCTTCTATCGTTTACATTTCGACCTGCACTATATGTCCGCCATCACGGCGCGTTACATTGTGGGTGTCTGCACCATGTTTATGCTGATAGCCCTTATCAGCGGCATCGTTATCCATAAGCGTATCTTTAAAGACCTATTTAGCTTTCGCCAGAACAAGGGCGCGCGCTCTTGGTTAGATGCCCATAATGTCAGCTCAGTGATTGCCCTACCCTACCATTTGATGATCACTTATACCGGCCTCATTACCTTAATGTTGATGTATATTCCATGGACGGTGAGCACAGCTTATCCTGAGGATAATCAAGCCTTTTTAAAAGAACTCAATCCGGCGAGACAAACCGAAAAAGCTTCGGGCATTCAGGCTGAGCAAGTGCGCTTAAGTCAACTGCTGCCGCAAGTTAAGGCTGAATGGGGCGATGCGCCTATTAAGCAGGTGATTATTTCTTATCCTAAAGATCAAAATAGCCAAGTCACCTTCTACCAAAATACTGGCAAAGAGGTCACCGATGAGTCGTCAATCTTAGTCTTTAACGGCGTGACCGGTGAACTCAAATACGCCAGCCCCCATGAAGTCTCGGGAACCGTCGCCACGTACGACACTATGATGTCGCTGCACACCGCGCGGTTTGCTGCGCCACTGCTGCGTATTTTGTTCTTCTTCTGCGGCTTACTCGGTTGTGCCATGGTGGCATCAGGCACCTTAATGTGGGCGATTCGTCTACGCCAGAAACAGCAAAAAGCAATCGATAAAGGTGAGAAAGCGAGTCGTGGTTTGCGTTTAGTCGAAGGCTTAAACTTCATGTTTATCTTAGGCTTGCCCTTGGGCGCGGCAGCGTTTTTCTATGCTAACCGCCTGTTACCCGTCGATTTGGCGACTCGCTCTGCTTGGGAAGTTCACAGCTTCTTTATCGCCCTAGCGGCAATGGGCGTTTGGGCATTTTTCGGTAGAAGCAGACGCCATTGGCAATTGGCCTTAATGCTCATCGGAGTACTTTATTGCGCACTGCCGGTACTGAACGCATTTACCTCGCCAAGCCACTTTATTGATAATATCCGCAGCCAACAATGGGCACTGGTGGGGTTTGATATAGTCGCCCTACTACTGGGCAGTGCGATGTTATTTGCCAGTACACGACTCTCAGCTGTGGTCAAAACACTGCAAAAACCGAGTCAAAAAAATACGGCTACTGCTGAAAAAGTCAGAAGAAAACAGCCAGATCCGAGTTATGCTAACGAACTTGCCTCGTCGTCTCCCTTGGAGGAAGCAAAATCATGATGCCAGAATTTATCCCTATGCTCGGCATTCTCGGGCTTAGTTATCTCTCTCTTGCGCTGTTTGCGTTAGCCAAGTTTGGCCATTTTAAGGATGTGTTTAAACGCCCACCGTTACAATGGCAGAGCCGCCTGTTAACCCTGTTTGCTTGGCTGTTATTAATCATCAGCTTAAGTACCTGCGCCCACGGGCAAGGCTGGGCCTATGGCAGCATTCTGTTTATGGGGATCATCTCCCTAGCCGCCATGTTAGTGATTTTGACCCTAAGCTACAGCCCACGACACCTTCCCATTGGGATAGTCACCGGCAGTGTATTGACGGGCAGCTTGCTGTTAAGTGGTGGGATCTAAACCGTTTCACAGGTGGCGCACTAAACTGTGCGCCCAATGCTGGAGAAGTCTTTTTAGCTAAGCTATAGTGCCCTGATGTCCTGCTATGAGGAGAAAAACATGGGCTTTAACTTAACGGTGAATTGGCAAACCTCTCCAGCCGAAGAAGGCGAATTCTGCCGTGACCACAGCATTACGTTTGGCAGCGGTCAAACGATTCAGGCATCTTCAGCCCCCGAATATAAGGGGAATGAACATTTGGTGAATCCAGAGGAAAGCCTGCTCGCGGCGCTATCTTCATGCCATATGCTGACCTTCCTCGCCATCGCGCACCTCAAACGCCTCCCAGTATTATCCTATATCGATGAGGCATCCGCTGAGCTGGGTAAAAATGACGAAGGTAGGCTTGCCGTCACCAAAATGATTTTAAATCCTAAGGTGGTATTTGCCGAAGGTGTTGAGGTTTCAGCTGAAACTCTTGAGAAAATTCACGAGAAAGCACACGCAAACTGCTTTATCGCCAATACGTTAGCGACAGACATTCAAATTAAGTTTTAACGATTTTGGGCAAGTTTATCACGATGAACTTGCCCTCTCCCGATAATCCATTCCCCCACCTTGTTCAGCTTAGCTCAAGCTCAGTTACCGTATGATAGTGCCATATCGCACGCTCACACTCGAGGTTAGCCATGCAGATCCAAGCCTATCGTAATACCGCAGCACCCTATCAGCAGCCAGCGACAACAGCCGCGACGAGTACGACATCAGCTACACCCGTCAGCGCCAGCACTGTGACCCTGTCAAATGCAGCGAAACAACTGCCACAGGTGAACCCGATCCCACAACCTCAGGCGCCAGACTTAAGAAAAGTGAAGGCGGGTGTTGAGCAATACGCCCATATTCAAGCGACCAGAATGAAGTATCAGGTCGCATCGGACATGGTCAATATCGCAATGGGAACGAACAATGGGATTTCGGCTCCCACGGCTTACTATTTGAGTCACAACGATTCGGCTAGGGCTGCAACTGTGGGGCAAATGGCGAATCAACAACAGGTCAACACCCTGCAAGCCTATGTTGATGCTAGCGAAAGCATTAATGAGTGGGCATAAAAAAAGGTGTTGTCTCGGGAACCACAAGACAACACCCTAACATTGAACCCAGCCAGCTTAACTTGGCTAACTTAAACCTTAGTTAAATTTTTATTTTTTAAGCCAATTACTTAGCTTTTATGTCTTCCGCCATGCCTTTTGCCGGCATAGGCTGCGCCTTCAATGCGGGGATAGGCTGCTTAATCAACTCATCCTTAAGATAGCTGATGGCGGTTTCGAGCTGCGCATCGTGGCCGTTAAAGGTCGCAAAGGGTAAGTTATCCACCTCGATATCCGGTGTCACCCCATGCCCTTCGAGTACCCAGCGGCCATCCATCGCATATTGCGGATATTCGGCGACCCGCGCCATGCCTTTATCTGTGAGTGAGTTACGACCCGATAACCACACGCCCGCCCCCGCGGTTTGTTTACCAATCAGCGGAGCAATGCCCAGCGCCTTAATCCCCGCCGAGAAGGTTTCACCATCTGAGTACGTTAGCTCGTCGGTTAACACCACTAAATGGCCACGGAAGGTTTGCTGCATATTGGTGTTAGGCGTGCCATGGGTTGGCTGCCAGAAGGCCCAAGCCCGGCGTAACAGTTTTTCGATGATCCAACTATCAATATTGCCGCCGCGGTTACGACGCACGTCGATAATCAAACCGTCCTTATCGTAATTGGTGTAAAACTCACGGGCAAAACTCTCAATATCGCCGCCGCCCATGGCGTATAAGTGCAGGTAACCAATCTTGCCCTTACTTGCCTCGGTCACGACGCCCGCATTGTGATTGACCCAATCTAAATAACGTAATTGGCTATCGACCTGAGTGCTAACTGGCATCACCACGGTTTTATGGTTTTGGCCGCCGCGTTTAAGCTCAAGCAGAACCTGTTTATCCTGCTGATTACGCAATAAACGAGTCACATCGGCCACATTAGTCACAGGGGTGCCGTTGATGGCGAGTAACATATCGCCTTCTTTCGCATCAACTTCGATACGGCTTAAGGGCGATGCCTGGCTTGGCAACTCGGGATCATTACGATAGATATGAGCAATTTTTACCCCATCGTTAGTTTGTTGTAGCCGCGCGCCTAAACTCGCGCCTTTGGCCGCGTCAGGGTCTTTTGGCAGATCGCCACCCCGCACCTGCGAGTGCAACGAGTCCAGCTCGCCCATCATCTGCATAAAGATATCGTTTAACTCGTTACGGTCGGTCAAACGGTCAAGTAGCGGTTGGTACTTGGCCTTGGTCGCCTGCCAATCGAGGCCGCGCATCTTCTTATCGAAGAAGGAGTCCCTGTGCATTAACCAGGCATCTTCAAACATCTGTTGCCATTCTAGGGTGGGTGAAATCGCTAATTGCCACTGATCCGTTTGCACCTTGGCATTTTCGGTATCGCCCAACTTGTCGCCCGCATCGACGATCAGCAGAGACTTTTCATTGCTCTTTTTGCGCAGCAACAACTTGCTACCATCGGCGGACACACTGTAGTTCGCTACATCTTCGGCAAATACTTCGGCTTTAGGGCGCTGCTCGTTAAACTTAATCGTCATCAAGCTAGGCTCAGTGTCATCGCCAATGGCTTGGTCGAGCACATAGAGACGACCGTCAATAGCAGTTAGCTGGCTGTAATTGCCTGAGTCAACAGGTACTTGCCATAAACGCTCACCAATTCCCGCCCAATCAATTTTGACTGGCGTCGGTTTATCTTTAGAGTCTGCCTTTTCAGCCGCTTTAGCTGTCAGCTCTGTGGGTTTGCTAAAGGGGAACTTGGCGTTCTTTACTAAGGCAATCGCAAAAATCTCGCTACGTTTATCAAACACAGGCCCCATATTGCGGTCGCCCCAAGGTGAGCTTGGCGTTGCAGTAAACTGGCGATTGGAGAGGAAATATAACCACTGACCATCGCTGCTAAAAGTCGGCGAATAGGACTCATACTTGTCGCTGGTGAGCGCTTGGGCCTTATTTTCGTCCACAGAATACAGCACGATTTGTGGTCTTTGCTTGCCGATTTCGGATTTAGTTAACGCGATAAAACGGCTGTCAGCCGACCAGCGAATATCGGCATAGGGGCCAAGACCCTCACCGTTGCTGATGATTTTTTGATTAGAGTTTTTCTTCAGATCCAGCAACCACACATTGCCATCGTTATCGTCATGGGCAAGGTAGCGGCCATCGTTTGACAGACTCAGCGTCATTCTTAAGGTATGACCATCTTTGGTAAGTTGCTTCGCGCCGCTGCTACCATCGGCAGGGAATTGCCAAATTTCCTGTTGGCCACTCATGTCGCTGATGGCATAAACCGATTTACCGTCTTGGCTCATAATCGCATTGCGCACACGATAGGTGCCAGGCAGCGCTACTTGCACTAAACGTGAACCGTCAATTCCCGCAATCGCCACATGGCTGCGGGCAGTGATCACCACCTTATCGCCCGCGAGAGCAAGGTTCGCTGAGGTTGCATAATCCATAGGATCTTTTACCCAATGCTCGCGGCGTTGGGCGAAATCTGAAATTAATTCAATATCTAATAATGAGTCTTTGGCGGAGGCGATATCAAAAACATGAATATCTGCGCCCTGCTGGAACACGACTTTGCCTTGGTCCATTCGAGCACCGCGCACCTGCCAATCTTTATATTGGGTCAACTGTTTAGCATCACTGCCATCCAGAGCCATGGACCAGAGGTTGTCGTTACCATCGCTGTCACTGATAAAATAGAGTCTGTCTTGCCATAGCATAGGCTGACGCACCGAACCTTGATGCTGACCACTGAGTAACTGCGCCTCGTCTTTGCCACCGAGCTTAAAGCGCCATAATTCGCCCTTAGCGCCGCCGCGATAAACCTTAGCGTTATCGCCAGTCACCTGCAGGCCAAAACGGGTAAAGTACACATATTGATTATTGGCATCGACCACGCCTTCCACCGCATCGGCTAGGGGTAAGTCGGTCGTCGCCAAGGTCACTGGGTTCACCAGTCGCAGCATCCAATTGTTTGCAGGGCCAAAGCCACTGTCGGTGGAATAAAGCACTTCGCCCTTTGCGGTCCAGCCTTGCACGCGCACTCGACTGTTTTCGAAACTCACGCGTTTGGCCACACCACCCGCAACAGGAATAACATAAACCTCACTAGCGCCCTCATAATTGGCGACATAGGCCACCCATTTACCATCGGCAGAGATGGCGGCGCCTAGCTCTTCGGCGGGTAACGTGGTCAGGCGTGTCGCAGCCTTTTGCCCAAGCGTTTGAGTCCAAAGATCGCCTTCGGCCGTAAAGACTAAGGTCTGGTCATGCAATGCAGGCGCACGGTAATAACCTTGATTGCTGGCGGGTTGAGCGATGGCGTGGGCTGCGGACAAAGTGCCAAGGGCGAGCATGCAGCAGGCAACAGAATGACGAAGTTTCATGTGTAATCTCTATCCTATTGTTATTGTTAGCAATGGACTTTCTAGTGGGCGTGATTGACGAATGATGACCCAAAGTCTGGCAAAGTAATCCCACAAGCTAGCAGAAATTGAGAGAGAGAGCAGTAACTCAAGGCAACAGAAGTTTTAGCAAATGTGTCATAGGCTTACCATTTACTATACCGATAATCTTAAAGGTATTTGTCCGCTTCAATTGAAGGTGAGTAAGTCGGCATATTGCGCAGAGAGCGAGTTAAACTGATGGCTGGTTTTCGTTTGCTGCGCCAACGAAATTTGCTGCCATTTATATACAATTCGAGCAATTTCACCGTTGGCACGTAACGCCTTGATAGCAGCATTAAATTGCTTTAATTGTGATAATGAAAGGGTTTGCTTGCTGAGCATTAAATGAATTTGGTTGCGATCCAACACGGGCTTTAGCGGTGATAACCTCACCCCTTGATGCTGACTGGCGATATAAGGCATGGCCATGGCATCACCGATAATCACATCCGCACGGCCATAGGTGAGCATTTGCACCGATTTATCGGCATCGGGACTGAGTATCAACAGGTGCTCTTGCTCCAAACGCTGCCGGGTCTGTTCATAATCCACCCCATACCAACCACTGATGGGCACTAACAAGCGCAGTTTCTGGCTAAAAATGTCCTGCCATTGGGTTAACCGAATCTTGTCTTTGTTCTCATCCAGCACAAATAAACGCACGGTTTCATCACGGTAGGCGGCTGAAAATAAGGCATATTCTTCACGCTCAGCGGTTTTAGTGGCGCCCATCATCATGTCTAAGGAGCCACTTTTCAGCATTTGATGTGAGCGCTTCGCCGGTACATTGATAAAAGTGACCTCGCAACCTAAGTGTTCGGCAAAGGCACGAAGCAGCTCCACATCTAACCCCTGCGCTTCACCCTGCGGATCTTGCCAAGCATAGGGCGGCCAATCGTTATAACCAACTCTGAGGGGATTTACACAAACGGGCGCTACGGCCTCAGATGGAGCACCTAAAGCGGGGAAAATAAAAATACATAACAGCAGGATATGACTAAGCTGAAAAACGAACCTAGGCACAATAGTCGCCCCATAATCGGTTGCTCTCGTCCTTATGTAGAATGTCTAACGCAGGAGTTTACCGTTAGAACCCGTGGCGTTCCCATCGCCTTCCTAAGCTTAGTCTGCATCAACCGAGGATGCCACGGGCTTGAACTCCCACTAGATAGTCAACGCTCAAGGCATCCGGTTTAAAGCAGGCATTTATAGACTATCGCCACCACTTTGGTTGGTTCTCCCATATCGGTTTGCAACCACACTATATGAGTACCTCCTAACTCTTCTCCTTGCAACGCAGCGGATTGCTTTGCCTCGGCAAGGTTATTGGCATGACGGCTCACACCTGTGACTAAAGCAAAACTGTCACAGTGAGTCACTTCAAAATCATAGGCTTCGTTAATGCGCCGTGGTAATTGAGGGGGTTCTAAGGCGCAACTTGAGAGAAAAAAGATAAGGCAAATCCCTGATAAGGCACATTTAAACAAAACAGTTTATCCAATTGTTACATCCTAAATAGGCGGGCGAACATAACGAATTCGATTCAACTTAATTGTGAAGCAACTCACATCCCTTTAACGACATCCAATACACAAAGTTACAAATATTAATTTGATTTCATATGGTTATATAAAGGTTTGATAATCACTGTGGATGATAAGCTTTGATTAATTCTCTCGAGCCTCATTTACACTTGTAAAAAAGGGAGTCAATCGACTCCCTTTTACCTGTGGTTTAGTGGCGATTAACCCGCTCAGCTTAATACCGCAAATAAATGTGACTTTAACTGAGCAAAATCGGCGGCTAATTCAGCCGAGAGTATGGGTTTATGCTCCACCGCTTTAAGTTCTGCTGGCAAAGGTAAATCGAGGTTAAGCTCTCTATCTACGACGTCCTTAAACTTGGCAGGATGCGCCGTGCCTAAAAATATCCCCACTTCATCAGGCACTAAGTTAAGTGTTAACGCTCTGGCTGCAATCGCCGCATGGGGTTCGGACACATAACCTTTGGCATGCAACTCCGCCAGCGCCTCCGAAGTTTGCGCCTCTGATAAACGAATCCCCACTAGGTCCGCCAATGGCCAACCGAGTTTCTCGCAAATGGCCTCGACGCGCGGCCAGTTACTTGGCTCGCTCACATCCATCGCATTGGACATAGTCGCTTGAGTGGGATTGGGTTGCCAATCGCCAGTCTCTAAATAACGTGGCACAGTGTCATTCGCGTTGGTGGCGGCAATAAAACGTTTAACTGGTAAGCCCATGGCTTTGGCAAATAATCCCGCGGTGAGATTACCAAAATTACCACTGGGCACAGCAATCACAGGATCGGCCTCATGGCGCTGTTTCGATTGGGCGACCGCTTCGAAGTAATAACAAATCTGTGCCAGTAAGCGACTGATGTTGATTGAGTTGGCCGAGTTTAAATGCAATCCATCACGTACATCGCTATCTTCAAAAGCCTGTTTGACTAAGTGCTGGCAAGCATCGAAATCGGACGCCACCGCCACTGTGTGAATGTTGTTACCTAAGGTGGTGAACATCTTCTCCTGTAGCTCACTGATTTTGCCCTTAGGATAGAGCACCACGACATTGACTTTATCTAGGCCGTAAAAGGCATCGGCCACCGCCGCCCCTGTATCACCCGAGGTCGCGGTTAGAATGGTTAAGCGCGAGTCTTGAGCAAAGGCATTGATGCATTGCGCCATAAAGCGCGCGCCAAAATCCTTGAATGCTAAGGTTGGTCCGTGGAAAAGCTCGAGGCATGAGCGCTGCTCATCGACCGCCACCAAGGGCAAATCGAAATTAAAGGCGCGCTCGACCAGTTTATCTACCGCGTCTTGCCCAAGTTCAGAGGCGAGCCAAGCACCGAGCACTTTTTTACTGCGCTCGACAAAAGGCATCGCCAGCAGCGCCTCAATATCATGCAACACAGGGATTTGAGTAGGAAAAAACAGCCCTCTGTCTTTACCGAGTCCCAATTGCACCGCTTCTTTAAAGCTTACTTTCTGCGAAGGGTGTTTTAAATTATATAGTTCCATGCTCACTCGACCTTATCAGTGCCAAGCCTTTAGACTTGGCTTAATGCTTTTAAAAGTAAGAAAATTAATCGACTCGACGCGTACCTTGCTCATCGAGGCGGCACACATGGGCAAAGCCCCCCGCTTCGGTCAAATAATGAGCCTCTAACCACGCCTTAGCGGCGTTAGCGATCGCGAGATCGTCAGTCACCGAAAACAGCGTTGGCCCACTGCCAGAAATGCCTGTGGTCAACATGCCTAATTCGGCGAGCGCCGCTCTGGCGTGGTCATAACCCGATATCGCCGCCGCGCGGTAAGGTTCGGCCAACACATCCTTCAAGACTTGAATCGCAAGCTTGGCGTTTTGCTGATAAGAGGCGTGTACAAAGGCACTCAAATAACGCCCAAAATCGATGACCACGGACTTATCGTATTGTTCTGGCATGAGTTTACGCATCATGGCCGTTGAGAGTGAAATCCCAGGATACGCCACCACCCAATACCATTCTTTAAAACTAGGGATCGCCTCGCAGATAGCGCCGGGTACATTGAGCATCAACTGCATGCCGCCCAAATAACAGGGCGCGACGTTGTCGTAATGCACGCTTCCGCTGATCTTGCCCTCAAACTCGCCCATGAGTTCGAGTAGCGCTTGTTTATCGTATGGACGCTCAAAATGTTCGTTAAGCGCGTAAAGCGCTGCAACCACAGAACTGGCGCTCGAGCCTAAGCCACTGCCTACGGGCAAGTTTTTCTCTAGGGTTAATGCCACGCCTTGGTTTTCTTTTCCAAGGGCTTTTAAGAAAAACACCGCACATTGATGGACGATATTTTCCTCGGGATTGCTGGGTAACTTATGCGCCCAGGCTCCCATTTGAGTGAGGCTCACCCCCACATCCGCCGCCGCAATAGTGACTCTATCGCCCAGTAAACTGCCATCGATGGGCGCGAGTGCTGCACCCAATAAATCAAAGCCCACACCCACATTACCCATAGAGGCGGGAGCGTAAACGGTCAAACTCATACACTCACCTCACGAGTCCAATTTAAGGTTCTTAATACATCGGCAAAAGCGCCGGCCGCTGTCACTTCTGTACCCGCACCATAACCACGTAGCACAAAAGGAATCGGCTGATAATAACGGCTGTAGAATGCTAGGGCATTTTCACCGCCTTTTACGCTGTAGAGCGGATCGGTGGCATCGACTTCGGTGATACGCACATAACACGCAC
Source organism: Shewanella mangrovisoli (assembly GCF_019457635.1). Classification (NCBI taxonomy): domain Bacteria; kingdom Pseudomonadati; phylum Pseudomonadota; class Gammaproteobacteria; order Alteromonadales; family Shewanellaceae; genus Shewanella; species Shewanella mangrovisoli. The sequence goes on along the minus strand of NZ_CP080412.1, from coordinate 1,381,941 downwards.
CTTCTTCAATCTGCCCCACATAACGCAGCACTTTGCCCTGTGCTTTCGCCTCTGCCACTCGCGCCGCAATCGCGGCATCTGCCTCGGGTAAACGCGCCATAAAACTTTCCACATCGCCTGAATCATCAAAATCGTCAGGCAGAACTGAGTCGACAACGATATCGCTTAGCTCAAGTTTCAAACCCACTTCACGGGCCAAGATCAGCACTTTACGCGCCACATCCATACCACTTAAATCATCACGGGGATCGGGCTCGGTAAAGCATTTTTCCCGCGCCAGTTTAGTCGCTTCTGACAGTGTCATGCCCTCATCGAGTTTACCGAAGATAAAGGATAAGGAGCCTGATAAAATACCGTTAAACTTGTGCAACTTATCGCCAGCAAATAACAGTTTTTTCAAGTTGTCGATAACGGGTAATCCGGCGCCAACGTTAGTCTCATACAAGAACTGACGACGTTGTTTCAAAGCTGTTTGACGCAGTGCTTGGTAGTAAGCGTAGTCTCGAGTATTGGCCTTCTTATTGGGCGTCACCACGTGCATGCCCGCATTCATTACCTCTAAATACTGGTTTGACACTTGATCGCTTGAAGTACAATCCACCAGTACAGGGTTTAATAACTGTTGCTCTTTCACCCAAGCCAATAGCGCGGGAAGGTCGCTTGACTGCTGACTGTCGGCAAGCAGGTTTTGCCAATTGTTTAAATCGATACCCGCACTATCGAGTAACATCTTGCTTGAATTCACTATGCCGCAGACACGAATGCTAATGTGCTGCTCTTTTAACACGCTCGCCTGATGTTTGATTTGCTCGAGTAAGCCTGCACCAACATTGCCGCAACCCACTAAAAACACATCCAAATATTGCTGCACATCGAAAAAGCCCTGATGACAGGCGGCTACGGCATGTTTGGTCTTTCGCTGCTCGATTACCGTTGAAATAGAACGTTCAGAAGAGCCTTGCGCAATCGCGATAATATTCACACTAGCCTGCGCTAACGCTTGGAAGAACCGCGCCGCCACACCTTTATGGGTACGCATTCCATCACCGATCAAGGAGACGATTGCTAAGTCATGGCGCATTTCAATCGGCTCGAGTAAGTCACTTTTGATTTCTAGTTCAAACTCTTGCTCCAGCGCCGATTTCACCTTGGCCGCATCACTAGTCGCCACACAAAAGCTGATGCTGTATTCGCAAGAACTCTGGGTGATGAGTGACACGGAAACGCCACTACGGGAAATTGCCGCCAGCGTGCGGCTAGCCATGCCGACCATCCCCTTCATGCCAGGGCCTGATACATCAAACATGGTTTGATTATCCAGATTAGAAATGGCTTTCACCTGCAAACCGCTTTCATCGGCCTGATTCGATACCAGAGTGCCGGGCGCATCGGGGTTAAAGCTGTTCTTGATATAACAAGGAATATGAAACTGCGCGATGGGCGCAATGGTTTTAGGGTGCAGCACCTTAGCCCCAAAGTAAGACAGCTCCATCGCCTCTTGATAACTGAGTTGCGACAACAACTTAGCATCGGTGACAACCCGAGGATCTGTGTTGTATACGCCGTCAACGTCGGTCCAGATCTCGCAGCTTGAAGCATCTAAACAAGCGGCCAGCACGGCAGCGGAATAGTCAGAACCATTACGGCCTAAGGTCACAACCTTGCCGTCTTCATCGGCGGCAGTAAAGCCAGGCATCACCCAAACCCGCTTCTCATCGAGGGCAAGGTTTTTGAATCGCGGTTTACTGACGGCAATATCCACCACGGACTCGAGCGGACGACCACGGCCTAAAAACAGCTCACGTGGGTCCAGCTGCGCCGAAGTGATGCCTTTGGCCAGCATAACTTGCTCCATCAACGCAGCAGACAAACGCTCACCGGCAACCACGATCTCGGCGCGCACCCCGTCAGGGCATTCCTGCAGCAGCGTAATACCGCGTAATCTGTCCTGCCAACGCGCAAGCTGCGCACTCAGTCCGGCAAACAACACTTCGCTTTGACTGCTCGAGAGTCCAGAACCGACCGCATCCTGATAGAGCGAGGTAAACACCCGTTCAACGTGTTGAATGACTGGCGAATAATCTTCCCCTTTCACCGCTACATCGACCATTTCTAGCAAGGCGTTTGTCACTGTCGCGGGCGCAGATAGCACTGTAGCCACAGATTCAGCTTTTGCCGCCTTGGCCACGATATCCGCCGCCATTGAAAATCGCTGCCAATTTGCAAGCGAGGTACCACCAAATTTCATAACTTTCATCTTGATCTCCTGTACCGCGCCCGACTAAGAAACATAAGCTAGAAACAAAAAAGCCCGCTTCTTTGTGGGAAGCGGGCTCGTCGTTAAAATTCTTTAGGGTGTATCAGCCCGCCCCCACTCTGGTTGTAGTGGTGGTTGTAATAATGGTAATTACTACAAAACCTAGGCTATGCATACGTTTGGGCTAATCCATGTCAATGTGATGTAAAACAGAATTGCCTTTTTCACCTAGCCTTGTCAACCCCCTAACTGGATTATTTATAAACAAATCTTTCACAGCCTCAAATTCGCCTCTTAACATTCATTATTATCAAGTTTTCCTAGGGTAAAAATGCGATTTCATCAATAGAAAACTGTTGACGTAAACGTAATTCCGCACAAGTACATCCGTTTTTAAACATTTAAATTCAATCAATTATATCAAGCATGTCGTAATACCTTTAGATTAAGCGATGTAAACCCACTTTCGAGGCCAACAAACCGCAAGCGATAACCATCAACAATTTAGTGTTAATTCCTCTCCAAATGGCCGTTCATCACGCCAACAAAAAGCTGTGCGATATCTAACATAAGCAACTTCAAATTATCGCCAGCGTCCAAAAAGCACGTTATTATGCGCGCACATTCCGAACCGGAGGCGATATGAAGATCACCCAACACAGCGCGGTAACCATTCATTACCGTTTATCAGATCAAGACGGCAGACTTTTAGAAGACTCTTTTGATGCCGAACCTATGCTCTATCTGCACGGTGCAGAAAACCTGATCCCAGGATTAGAAGCTGCATTAGAAGGTAAAACCAAGGGCGAAACACTGGATGTGACTATTAGTGCCGAAGAAGCCTACGGTCCTTACCACGATGGTCTGCGTCAAGCTGTGCCATTAGAAGCATTCGGTGATATCGAAGATATCGTTCCTGGTATGCGCTTTATTGCCGAGACAGAAATGGGCCAACGCCCAGTACAAGTTGTCGAAGTCAAAGATGATGTGGTCATCGTTGATGGCAACCATCCTTTAGCGGGCCAAGCACTGAGCTTCAACATTGAAATTATCGATGTTCGCGCTGCGACGGCAGAAGAAGTTGCCCATGGTCATATCCATGCCCACGGCGGATGTGGCAGCCATGGACATAGCCATGATCATGACCACGGCGGCGGATGCTGTGGTGGTTCAAGCAAAGATGAAGGTGGCTGTTGTGGCGGTTCTGACGACCATGGTCATCACCACCATGACCACGATCATGAAGCGTGCGACACACCCAAAACAGGTTGTGATGGCAATGGCGGTTGCGGCTGCCGTGGCTAATCTAGGCCGTAACGCCTAAAGCTCACTAACCCGAGCAAGATAATGAGGCACTTCCTTACATAAGGAGGTGCTTTTTTTATCAACAAATGTTTATAATCTAACCGTAAACACGGAAGTTTTAGAGAGATTTAGCATTTTTAACTGGAATATTAGGGTTTTAAACCTATTCCGATATCACGCGACGGAGTGCATATGTTAACAAAACCTGTATATGAAGCTTTACCTTATGGTTATATGGCGTTAGGCATCGCAAGTTTTATGCTGCTCGAACCCAATTATGCCTTGATTGCTTCTGCAGTCATCTTTGTGCTTGGCGCAAGAATTTACACTATGCGCTCCCAAAACCGTCGTACCGACCCCGTAAAACGCAGAAAATCAGGCGGGGTCCCTAAGATGATTTACGATCTATTACCTTTCTTATACTTGCTCGGTGCATTGTCGATCTTTAAGTTTTTACCCGAAAAGTTTTACCCATTATTAGCCATATTACTCTTAAGCTATAGCTTCTACATTCTGGTAAGGCGCACGCTTTATCGTCGTCATAAGTTGCCTGCCCCCCCCATGTTTTAGGCTATTACGGACAAAGGCACCACTGTGTCGTTATTTGATCAGTTGTTGAATTTTTTCCCTATGGCTTGGTGCCATATTCTTTAAATAGTTTGAACAGCGTGTAATCGTGGCGATACTGACCTCGTATTCCGCCGCGATCTGCCGCTGGCTCATCTCACCATCGAGCAATAATTGAAATACCTTTAATCGCCCCGCGATCGCACTGCGCTCTTCTTCTGTCAGCAATAAATGGAACAACACTGAGAGTTCTTCATAGTTCCCATGGCTCAAAATTTTCTCTAAAACTAAGTCCCAATTGGCTCGCATAATCGCCCCATAAGTATTGTTTAAGCATTACAACGGCAGTTTAGCAGATTTACTCTACCAACAAATAACTTGTTACGTTTATCCCTCCTGCCTAGACAAAAACTGACAAAAATGCTTCTAGTACATTGAGTTAATTTGTGTACAATAGGAGCGCAATGTCACACTTCGACGCTAATTTGTGAGAATACGATGAAAAAATTACTCCTGACTCTCGTTGCCGGTACCTTATTGGCTTCAACTGCACAAGCACACAATTTTGAAGATGCAAAGGACGCGATTGAATATCGCCAATCTGCATTTGGCCTGATTGCTTATAACTTTGGCGATATGGGCGCAATGATGAAAGGTAAGAAACCTTTCGAAGCTGAAACCTTTGCGATGCGCGCCAACAATGTCGCTGCACTTTCGCACATTCCTTTCGAAGGCTTTATTGAAGGTTCAGATAAAGGTGATACCGAAGCGCTAGCCAAAGTATGGCAAGACAAGGCTGACTTCGACGCTAAGATGAAAACCTTCCAAGAAAATGCAGCTATTTTAGCGACTGTGGCTCAAAAAGGTGACCAAGCTGAAATCAAGCAAGCCTTTATGAACACTGGCAAGAGCTGTAAAGGTTGTCACGACGTTTACAAAAAAGACTAATGACGAGTTGTCATGTCTAATTAAAAAGCCTGCTACATGCAGGCTTTTTAATGTTGAGCATTGGCTAGAGCACTTGCACTATGGGCCACATCAAATAGGTAAACACCACACCGGCGATGATTAACAGCACGATTAAAGCCAGCCAATGTGATTTAAAGGCCAATTCAGATTCTGCTTTAGCGTGCTCAACCTTAGGCACACGTTTGTAACCACTGAGCATGGCTCCCACTAATTTGTCACCTTTAAGCGCGTGTGCAACGACCGCCAACACATGCACGGCACTCAAGGCTAAGATCAGGTTGAAATTCATCTTATGTAACCAAGTGAGAAACGAAGCAGTATCAGAACTCACATAGCTGTACAGTGGACCTTCAGTAAACACATCATCGGTAGCAAACAGCCCAGTGATTAGCTGTAAGCTGATAATGGCAATCAACACAATCACCATATAACCGCCCATCGGATTATGCCCTAAGACCACTGACACGCCCTTTGCGCGAATGTCTTTTAAATACTCAAACACCACCTTGGGATGATGCACGAAGTGACTAAACCTCGCGGTATCACTGCCAATTAAGCCCCATAAAAGCCGAAAGCCAATCAAGATCAACAGACTATAGGCAAAGATCTGATGCCATTGCATTTCGCCCACTTCGGCGCTCCACCAGAGTAAGGCCATGAGGGCTACCATGCCCCAATGAAAAAAGCGTGTGGGTAAATCCCAGACTTTAACTTTGATATGTTCGGTTTCCATAATACTTGCCACTAGACTGAGCAATGAAATAAGTGAAGGTATTTTATCGGGATCTAATGAAAAACTTAAAGTAAAGATAGGTAAATGATGGGAAAGACTGCGTAGTTATCCCATCAAATATGGCCTGTTCCGATAGCCAATACAAGCCTTTTCGACCAAGAATCCGCGAGATTTGTCTAAGCGATCAAATAACCAACGAACAGAACTAAACAGGGTGAAAAATGTGATTTAGATCTCGTTTTTAAGGGTGTAGATTGGTAATCTGAAATCGAAGGAAACAAATAGAAGGTGCAACATATGCTAAAGATTACGAGCAAACAACTAGAAGTCACTGCCCCAATCCGTGAACGCATTGAAAGCCGTTTTGACAAACTTTCTAGGCACGATGTGCAGTTGATTAATCCCCATGTCATCATCACAGAGGAGAAACCTGGTTTCAAAATTGAAGCATCGGTTGGCATCCCAAATGGAGAACTTTTTGCTCAAGCAAAACACGACAATCTTTATGCAGCCATTACGGCCATGGGTCAAAAATTAGAGAAACAACTCAATCGATTAACCCATAAACCTGAAGCACAACGTTTCGCATCCATTGCTCATCCCGAAGACGCTGTTAATGTCGAGGATGATTACGAGGAGGAAGATGCAGCTTAAGTTACTCGATGTTAGTGCGAGACCACATCACTTCGAGAGCATAAAGTAGATAAGGTTTAATAGGTCACATTTTTTAGCAAAAGTTTGATAGACCATCCTAATGGTCAGTAAAAAGAGTGTGAACCTTTAAATAACTACTACACTTTACTAAGTGACAGCAGAATCGAAGTGATGTGAATTTCAACTTAAAACCGTTACATACCACCACAAGAAGGAGTACGCCGCCACACAAAACTCACACTCAAAAACAGTGACACAAGCAGTTACATTAAGACAGGCACATTACGGCAGTCATATTAAGACGGCCACATAAATTCGGTAACGCCAAGCTGTAATATTTATGCGTTTCCCCTCTGATTATCAAATGAGATGCGAGGTTACTAAAAAGTAGAGACCGATAACCAACAACTAACGATAAACGCACTAATGGGTGTTAACACACGAGTCGATCATTAAGGAGTAACCTACTACATCGTATTGCCAGTTTTAGTCTTACACACTCTTCGAGCCCAAATGTAACAATCAAGAGGAGGACGTTAGCAATAGAGCCACATAGGTACCATGAAAGACCATTTTAGGTGAATTAGCTTCTTAACAGTCAAACAATATGAGGAGGTTAATAGCGTTATCGGTAATATGAGCAAGTAGGCATATTACAAACAGTGAGTAAAAAAGAATTTAGATAACACGGAACAAGGCGAGCTGCTTAACAGCAAAATACCCAGTACCTTTTTGAGTACTAATATCTGCCAGATTCCTTTATTTATATTCTAAAGTGTAATCGTAAGTGAGAATGTAAGTTGAAATAGTGAGTTAACTGCTAAATAAACAAAATCTACTGCGATATCGGTTTGTTTATTCGCAAAGCGTCAATAAATCCTTTAATAACAATGCTCAATAACCTAGGAGGAATAGTTTGTTTGACCAGTCTTTCAACCAGCGCACCTTCGGGTGCGCTTTGCTTTTATATCCCTATATCCTTCCCTAGTCGTTTAACCATTCATATATAAGATCTTAGCCTTAAGCTTGTACTTAAGCTTGTACTTAAGCTGTACGCAGTTGCCACAGTAATGGTTTAAGCCAACTCCCCCTCCCGGTTCCTCAATCTGCCGCGAAAAACCCCAGAGCTAAGCGTTAACCCAGCACGAGTTTTAGTGTAGACTAACCCATTCGTCTATAACTTAAAGCAAGGCATTGAAATCATGACTCAAGCGCTGTTTTATTTACTACCGCCGGTGGGCGAGAACACGGCCCTTAGTGACATGTATCAGTTGGCTTGCCGCCTAGCCCAACAGGGATTTATAAGCCAGCTGCAGGTCTATATTCACTGTCAGGACAAGAACATCGCCTTCGAAATCGACGAGTTACTATGGCAGTTTGAACCCAGTGCATTTGTCCCCCATAACCTTAAAGGTGAAGGCCCCACCACAGGCTCACCCGTTGAAATCGGTTTTGACAGACTCGGGCCAAACAAAAGTCGCCAACTTCTGATTAATCTTGCAGACCAAGTGCCTCCGTTTGCGGTAAACTTTGGTCAAATCTTCGATTTTGTGGCTAATGACGACCAACATAAGGCGATAGCACGTGAACGCTACCGCCAATATCGTGGCTTAGGGATTGAATTAACAACCCAAAATTTAGCAACACATCCACTTAATTTAGCTTGAGACAGATACTTTCCCATGGAAAAAACATACGATCCTCAGTCCATTGAGCAGACTCTTTACCAAAACTGGGAAGAGCAAGGTTACTTTAAGCCCCACGGCGATGCCTCACAGGGCAACTATTGCATCATGATCCCGCCACCTAACGTGACGGGCAGCCTGCACATGGGTCACGCTTTCCAAGATACCATCATGGATACTCTGATCCGCTACCAACGTATGAAGGGTAAAAACACCCTGTGGCAAGTCGGTACTGACCATGCGGGTATTGCGACTCAAATGCTGGTTGAGCGTAAGCTTGAAGCCGAAGAAGGCAAGAGCCGCCATGACCTTGGCCGCGATGCTTTCATGGAAAAAGTATGGGAATGGAAAGCGCAATCTGGCGGCACCATCACTAAGCAGCTACGTCGTATGGGCGCCTCTGTGGATTGGGACCGTGAGCGTTTCACTATGGACGAAGGCTTGTCTAAAGCCGTTCAAGAAGTGTTTGTCCGTCTCTATGAAGATGATTTGATTTACCGTGGTAAACGCTTAGTGAACTGGGATCCCAAACTGCACACCGCGATTTCAGATCTCGAAGTGGAAAACAAAGAAAAGCAAGGCCACATGTGGCATCTGCGTTATCCATTAGCCGACGGCGAGCTGACCGCAGACGGTAAAGATTATCTCGAAGTTGCCACCACACGTCCAGAGACTATGTTAGGCGATAGCGCGGTAGCGGTTCATCCAGACGATGAGCGTTATCAAGCACTGATCGGCAAATTTATTCTGCTACCTATCGTTAATCGTCGCATCCCTATCGTTGCCGATGACTATGTAGACATGGAGTTTGGTACAGGCTGTGTGAAGATCACCCCTGCCCACGACTTTAACGACTATGAAGTCGGTAAACGTCACAAACTTCCTATGTTCAACGTGTTGACCTTAGATGCAGCCATTCGTGCATCCGCCGAAGTCGTCAATACTGATGGCACCATCAATACTAGCTTAGATGGCAGCCTGCCAGAGCGTTATGCAGGTTTAGATCGTTTCAAAGCCCGTGATGCCATTGTGGCAGAGTTTGAAACTTTAGGTCTGCTCGAAAAAATCGCGCCACACGGCCTAAAAGTGCCCTACGGTGACCGCTCAGGCGTGGTTATCGAACCAATGCTGACCGACCAATGGTACGTTGCCGTTGCGCCTATGGCCAAAACCGCAATCGAAGCCGTTGAAAATGGCGATATTAAGTTCGTGCCACAGCAATACGAAAACATGTACTTCTCTTGGATGCGCGACATTCAAGATTGGTGTATCTCTCGCCAATTATGGTGGGGTCACCGCATCCCTGCTTGGTACGATGCCAACGGTAAGGTCTATGTCGGCCGCACCGAAGCTGAAGTACGTGCTAAGCACAATATCGATGATGCTATCGCCCTGCGCCAAGATGAAGACGTACTGGATACTTGGTTCAGCTCTGCCCTGTGGACATTCTCGACCTTAGGCTGGCCTGACAGTGTTGAAGATTTAAAAACCTTCCATCCAACCGACGTGTTGGTAACGGGTTTTGACATCATCTTCTTCTGGGTTGCCCGTATGATCATGATGACCATGCACTTCATCAAAGATGAAGACGGTAAGCCACAGGTGCCATTTAAAACCGTTTATGTGACCGGCCTTATCCGCGATGAAGCGGGTAACAAGATGTCAAAATCTAAGGGCAACGTACTTGACCCATTGGATATGATTGACGGTATCGATCTAGAAGCCCTCGTTGAAAAACGTACTGGCAACATGATGCAGCCACAACTGGCCGCCAAGATTGAAAAGAGCACCCGTAAAGAGTTTGAAAATGGTATCGAAGCCCACGGTACTGATGCCCTGCGCTTTACTCTAGCGGCAATGGCATCAACTGGCCGTGATATCAACTGGGATATGAAGCGTTTAGACGGTTACCGCAGCTTCTGTAACAAACTTTGGAACGCGTCACGCTACGTGCTGATGAATACCGAAGGCCAAGATTGCGGCCCTAACTCACCGGATTATCAAGGCGGCGAGATGGAACTGTCACTGGCGGATCGCTGGATTATCGGTTTATTCAACCAAACCGTAAAAACCTACGACGACCACATGGCAAACTACCGCTTCGACCTTGCAGCGAACACGCTCTACGAGTTCACTTGGAACCAGTTCTGTGATTGGTACTTAGAGTTAACTAAGCCAGTACTGCAAAACGGCAATGAAGCGCAAATGCGTGGCACCCGCAATACGTTGGTCAATGTGTTAGAAGCGATGCAACGTCTGATGCACCCAATGATGCCATACATCACTGAAACCATCTGGCAACGCGTTAAACCACTGACTAGCGCCCAAGGCGACACCATCATGCTGGCACCATTCCCAAGCTATGATGCAGCCAAAGTAGATGCGACCGCGATGGCCGATCTCGAATGGGTTAAGCAAGTGATTGTTGCAGTACGTAATATCCGTGCAGAGCTCAATATCGCGCCTTCTAAGCCATTAAACGCCCTACTGCGTGGTGTGAGCGCACAAGATCAAGCCCGTGTTGAAGCTAACCAAGCCTTCTTCACAACGCTCGCGCGCTTAGAGAGCATGACGATTCTTGGCGAAGGTGAAACGGCGCCTATGTCGACCACGGGTCTGATTGGCGAAATGGAATTATTAATTCCGATGGCAGGTCTGGTGGATGTCGCGGCCGAAATGGCTCGCATCGACAAGCAGCTTGAGAAGCTGACTCAAGAGATCGGTCGTATCGAAGGTAAATTATCGAATGAAGGCTTCGTGGCGAAAGCACCGCCAGCAGTTATCGATAAAGAGCGCGCTAAGATGGCCGATCTGAGCCGCGATATGGACAAACTAAAAGAGCAAAAAGCTGAGTTTGCTAAGCTAGAAGCCTAATCACGGCATCTACACTAAAAAGGGCTGTATTTTACAGCCCTTTTTATTTCCCCTGACCCATCCTAAATTGCTCCATCCTAAATCGCGCTAACACTCTTCAAACCTCTCTCAGGACTCGTCCCTAAGACGCAAAGTCATTCATCAATCCCTTGTTCCATGTTTATCTCTCCGTCACTCCTTTACAGCTCAGCTTGCGAGTCAAAATCACCCTTACAGCTATCTCTTTATCAGGCGCTAAACAGCAAGCCAGCGCGAGAACATCATCGCTTAAGGCACTGGTATTCAAACAAGCATAACGTGGCGTAAGAGGCGTATTATCAAGGTGCTAAAGCATGGGAAGAGATAGGATTGAAGCGAGATTATACGGAAAAATGCGATTAAAAAAGCCCTGCAATTGCTTGCAGGGCTTATCTAAATCTAACTAAGTAGATGGTGCGCGTGGAAGGATTCGAACCTCCGACCGCCTGGTTCGTAGCCAGGTACTCTATCCAGCTGAGCTACACGCGCTTAAATACTGGGTAAGTTGCTACCTTACCGACAGACTAGAGTCTAGAAGAAGCCCTTAAGTCTCGCAAATTAAATCTATTCACTAGGAATAGAATGGCGGAGAAGGAGGGATTCGAACCCTCGATGGGAGATAAAGCCCATACTCCCTTAGCAGGGGAGCGCCTTCGGCCACTCGGCCACCTCTCCGCAAAATCTGCATTTGTAAGCTAATGCTTACTAAAATGGTGCGCGTGGAAGGATTCGAACCTCCGACCGCCTGGTTCGTAGCCAGGTACTCTATCCAGCTGAGCTACACGCGCGATTTTTGCGTTTTGCTAACAAAGCTAAGGCTTTGCCTGCGAATTGGTGCGCATGGAAGGAGTCGAACCTCCGACCGCCTGGTTCGTAGCCAGGTACTCTATCCAGCTGAGCTACATGCGCATTTTTAACTGTTATCTCAACACATTCGCATTAAGATTGAATATGGTGCGCGTGGAAGGATTCGAACCTCCGACCGCCTGGTTCGTAGCCAGGTACTCTATCCAGCTGAGCTACACGCGCTTAAAACACTTACTTGAAGCACTAATTACAAAATTTCTACTGAAATTCAAACCTGATGAGTTAAACATAACTAATGCAGAGATGGTGCGCATGGAAGGAGTCGAACCTCCGACCGCCTGGTTCGTAGCCAGGTACTCTATCCAGCTGAGCTACATGCGCGACTTGTATCTATCTTGCTTCAATAAAATGGTGCGCGTGGAAGGATTCGAACCTCCGACCGCCTGGTTCGTAGCCAGGTACTCTATCCAGCTGAGCTACACGCGCACTTTTATCTGTAAGAAATGGCGGAGAAGGAGGGATTCGAACCCTCGATGGGAGATAAAGCCCATACTCCCTTAGCAGGGGAGCGCCTTCGGCCACTCGGCCACCTCTCCGTTTTCTTGGCGCACATATTACTGTTTGACGAAAATAAGTCAAACCCTTTTTCTGAAACAACTTCTGTTTGAAGCGTTTTTAATCACATTGCTGTTATATCAATCCAATGTGTTGATTTGCGCCAATCTTTCGGTTCCAAAAATAAAAAAGCCAGTTAAAAAACTGACTCTTCTATGTCGTTAATACTCGCCTAAACGCCGTATTAAAAGTTACCACCTTCTGAAGGTGTACCTGATTTTTCAGATTGAATGCGTTGGTAGATCTCTTCACGGTGGACAGAAACCTCTTTCGGTGCATTCACACCAATACGCACTTGATTGCCTTTTACCCCTAGCACTGTAACTGTGACTTCATCACCAATCATCAGTGTTTCGCCAACACGACGAGTCAAAATCAGCATTCGATAGCTCCTTTATGTCTTAATTCAGCTTACACACGGCACTCATCCGGTAGATGGGCATATTATAGGGTCAGCTGAGTACAAATTAATAGTATTCAATACTCAAACAGTTATTTAATTACACCTTATTTAGCTCAAAGGCGTGATGTAACGCCCGAACCGCCTTGTGCAAGTCCCTTTCATCGATCACAGTTGACAATTTACTCTCCGATGTCGAAAGTAACTTAGCATGGATTGTTTCATTACCCAATACATCTAACATCTTAGTCAATAATCCAACTTTTGCCTGTAAACCTTTGCCAACTAAAGACACTTTTGCACGTTGGCGCTCAACAATCAATTGGCCTAGATCAAGACTTTCGCTTAAAAGCTCTAGCTCGTGCAATAAAATATCGACCTTGGCTTCGGCCAGCATAAAACTGACACATTCGGCTGCTGAGGTTTCATTGAGTTTGAGCGGGGTAATAAATTCAACATCGATCTCAAGCCGTGCCAAACAGGCTAACAGTGCTTGATAATGCTCACTGCTGGTAAACAACCCTTTTATGGTTAAGGTCGCGAGCGCCTTATTAATCGCAATACCTTGCACGGATGCAGCCATCGCCAGCTCTGATTCGTCACCAAATTGGATCAATGTCCCATGGCCCGCCTCAAAGCTCGACAATACACGCAGTGGCACTTTAAAACGTTGTGCGTATTCAACCGAATCGGGATGCAACACCTTAGCGCCGAGTTTTGCCATTTCTAGCATCACATCAAAACCAATCACATCGAGGCGTCTGGCACTGCTGTCGATATTCGGATCGGTAGTAAAGACACCGGGCACATCGGTAAAGATTTGACATTCATCGGCTTTTAACGCCGCAGCGAGTGCCACAGCTGTAGTATCTGAGCCACCGCGCCCTAAGGTTGTGACATCACCATTGGGATCGATACCTTGAAAGCCAGCCACAATCGGCACAATGCCGTCGTTTAGTAAGGAGGTTAAGTATGTCGTATCGACACGCTCAATACTCGCCCGACCAAACTGACTGTTTGTATGAATTTGGACTTGATCGCCAGTCAGGGATCTCGCCTTAATGCCACGACGTTGTAACGCCATCGCCATTAACGCAATACTGATTTGCTCTCCCGTAGAGACCAGCATATCGAGTTCCCGCGCACTCGCGCGGGGATCGATTTGCGCCGCAAGCGCAAATAGTCTGTTGGTCTCCCCTGCCATAGCAGAAAGCACCAAGACCTGCAGCTCACCATTGTGAGCGGACTTTGCAATTTGCTCGGCAACCACTTCGATGCGTTCAATCGAACCCACCGAAGTGCCACCAAACTTCTTCACAAAAAGCTTGCTACCACTAAGCTTTCGTTTTTCGAGCACAGCAACCTCTTAAGCTAAACGCTCAGTAATCCAAGGTAATACTTGAGACAGTGCCGCATCCAGATTTTCTGGTTGGCTACCACCCGCTTGGGCCATATCAGGGCGACCACCGCCTTTACCACCCACCTGCGCAGCAACCATAGCAACCAGTTCACCGGCCTTCACTTTACCGACTAAGTCGTTGCTCACGCCCGCAATCAGATTCACTTTACCTTCTTGAGCCACACCAAGCAGAATAACGGCGGATTTCAGCTTTTGCTTTAACTCATCTTGCAGGCCACGCAGTGCACCTGCTTCAACGCCTTCAAGCTTCTTAATCAGCACATTTACGCCATTAACCACAACGGCATCACCGGCTAAATCCGCACTCGCTGCTGCTGCTAACTTATCCTTCAGTTGCTGCATGTCTTTTTCAAGTTGCTTCATTTTATCCAGTTGTGCCTTCAGCTTGGCCACAACCGATTGAGTATCGCCTTTAAGCAGAGCTGCTGCTTCTTCAAGTTGCGCTTGTTGCTGTGCCACATAGGCCATCGCCGCAGCGCCGGTTACCGCTTCGATACGGCGAACGCCCGCAGCGATACCGCCCTCAGAGGTAATTTTGAATAGACCAATGTCACCGGTACGGCCAACGTGAGTACCACCACACAGCTCGATAGAGAAATCGCCCATAGTGACAACACGCACCTCGGCATTGTACTTCTCACCGAAGAGCGCCATCGCGCCTTTTTCTTTGGCTTCATCAATCGCCATTTCAGCGACTTTCAGCTCATGGTTACGGCGAATTTGGGTGTTGACTAACTCTTCAACCTGTTTCAACTCAGCAGGCTTGACCGCTTCGAAATGAGAGAAGTCGAAACGTAAACGCTCAGGGTCAACTAACGAACCTTTTTGAGTAACGTGAGTGCCCAACACTTGACGCAATGCCGCGTGCAGTAAGTGAGTCACAGAGTGGTTTAACTGAGTGCGGTGACGCAGTTTCTTATCCACTTTGGCTTCAATGGCTTGACCAACACTGATAGTGCCAGCTGTTAATGTGCCCTTATGACCAGAGGCTTGACCGAATTTTTGGGTGTCGTTTACAACGAACTCAACACCTTCGGCTACCAGAACACCTTTATCGCCAACCTGACCACCTGATTCTGCGTAGAATGGCGTCACATCTAACACTACAACAGCTTCAGTGCCGGCAGAGATTGAATCTACTGATTCACCGTTAACATACAGTGCAGTTACCTTGCCTTCGCCCGCTAATTCGGTGTAACCGCAGAAGGACGTTTCTTCATCAATCTTGAGAGCTGCGTTGTAATCAGCGCCAAAGTTACCCGCAGCTTGAGCGCGGCTACGTTGTTCAGCCATCGCGACTTCGAAGCCCGCTTCATCGACGATAATGTTGCGCTCACGGCATACGTCTGCGGTTAAATCCACAGGGAAGCCATAGGTATCGTACAGTTTGAACACAGTTTCACCGTCTAAGGTATCGCCCTGCAATTCGTTTAACGCGCTATCCAGAATACCTAAACCACGCTCAAGCGTACGGGCAAACTGCTCTTCTTCCGCTTTAAGGGCTTTTTCAACAATTACTTGAGTATCGGCAAGACCTTTAGCTGCATCGCCCATCACTTCAATTAGCGTCGGAACTAACTTGTAGAAGAAGGCTTCGGTGGCCCCTAACTTGTTACCATGACGTACTGCGCGGCGAATAATACGGCGCAGCACATAACCACGACCTTCATTCGATGGCATCACACCATCGGCAACTAAGAAGGCGCATGAACGGATATGGTCGGCAATAACGCGCAGCGACTTGTTAGATAAATCAGTCATACCGATGATTTCGGCCGCTTTGGCAATCAAGGCGCGGAAAATATCGATTTCATAGTTTGAATGCACGCCTTGCATAATTGCAGCAATACGCTCGATACCCATACCGGTATCGACTGAAGGTTTTGGCAGTGGCAACATTTCACCAGAGGCTTGGCGATTGTATTGCATGAATACGATGTTCCAGATTTCAATGAAACGATCGCCATCTTCTTCTGGGCTACCAGGACGTCCGCCCCAGATATGATCGCCGTGATCGTAGAAAATTTCGGTACAAGGGCCACAAGGACCCGTATCACCCATTTGCCAGAAGTTATCTGAAGCGTATGGTGCGCCCTTGTTATCGCCGATGCGAATGATGTTTTCAGCGGCAACACCAATTTTTTTATTCCAAATTTCAAAGGCTTCATCGTCTGTTTGGTAAACAGTCACACACAGACGCTCCTTTGGCAGCTTCAAGACTTCGGTCAGGAAGGTCCAACCAAAGTGAATCGCATCTTCTTTGAAGTAATCACCAAAGCTGAAGTTACCCAGCATTTCGAAGAAAGTATGGTGACGCGCGGTGTAACCAACGTTATCTAAATCGTTGTGTTTACCACCCGCACGGACGCAGCGTTGGGCAGTGGTCGCACGTGTATAGCTACGTTTGTCCATGCCAAGAAACACGTCCTTGAACTGGTTCATACCGGCGTTGGTGAATAAAAGCGTTGGATCGTTGCCTGGTACAAGAGAACTACTGTCCACAACTTGGTGACCATTGCTGCGGAAAAATTCGAGGAAAGCACTTCTAAGCGCTGCTGTCGTTTGATACATGAAATCGTCCTGAATTGGGTAAGCATGACCAGCTACACCATAAGGTAGCCGTATTTCTATTTGCCCAGCATTATAAGCAGACTGAGGAAAGACGACCAGCCTTGAATAGCGATATAGGCTTAGGAATCTCATATTTTCGGTGAGTTTGCCGCTAAGACATGGCTTATCACAAAAGCCAAGCGCTAAAGAGGAGTCGATGAGCCGGATCAGCACGTCGGCCGAACGAAAAAGACAATGACCAGACAAGCCAAGGGCTACGAGTTTATACCATGACGTTAGTCATCATTATCAGCCAAAGGGTCGTAATCTAAGGCGTAGGAGACTTGTTCGTAATTAAAGCCTTGGCTCAGTAAAAACCGCACCCGTTTGGCTTTTTCTTTCGCCACTAACTCCCGGGATTTCGAGCCTTTTACCTCGGTGACTCTAGGGGTTACATATTTTTTGACGGCTTTGGCTTTTGCTAGCTCAAACCAATCATGCTCATTTGCAGATAAGGCGGCTTCGATACAATCCTTTGAAAGCCCTTTTTGAGCAATGGCTTGACGGATACGAATAGGCCCATGGCCACGGGCAATATGGCTGCGAACAAGAAGCTCGGCATAGCGCTTATCATTGATAAAACCCGATGCTTCACAATCATCGAGCACGGGATCGATATCAACAACCTCAAAGCCTTTTTCGAGCAGTTTGGAGCGGATTTCTTGGCGGGAATAGTCGCGGCGCGCTAACAGCGCGACCGCGATTTGACGGACTGACTGGCTCAGAATACTTCGCCTGTTTCGAAATCAACATTGCCTTCGCTGTTTTCATCATCAGATGAAGATGAAGACATAGCGCTTGGGTTACTCAGCAGTAACTCACGCAGTGTTTTATCGATTTCAGCGGCAATTGCTGGGTTTTCAGTCAGATATTTACCGGCATTTGCACGACCCTGACCAATCTTGTCACCCTTGTAGCTGTACCATGCACCGGCTTTTTCGATCAGTTTATGGGCCACACCTAAATCGACTAATTCACCGGTACGGTTGATACCTTGACCGTAAAGAATTTGGAACTCAGCTTGCTTAAATGGTGCAGCAACCTTGTTTTTAACCACTTTAACGCGCGTCTCGTTACCTACCACTTCATCGCCTTCTTTGATAGCACCAGTACGGCGAATATCGAGACGAACAGAAGCGTAGAACTTCAGCGCGTTACCGCCCGTTGTGGTTTCTGGGTTACCAAACATCACACCAATCTTCATACGAATTTGGTTGATGAAGATTAACAGTGTATTCGATTGCTTGAGGTTACCCGCGAGCTTACGCATCGCTTGGCTCATCATACGCGCCGCTAGGCCCATGTGTGAGTCACCAATTTCACCTTCAATTTCCGCTTTGGGTGTTAATGCCGCAACCGAGTCAACGATGATCACATCTACCGCGCCAGAACGGGTTAACGCATCACAGATCTCAAGGGCTTGTTCGCCGGTATCGGGTTGTGAACACAGTAAGTTATCGATATCTACGCCTAACTTTTTAGCATAAATAGGGTCTAGCGCGTGCTCGGCGTCGATAAAGGCACAGGTTTTACCTTCGCGCTGAGCAGCGGCAATCACTTCTAATGTCAGCGTCGTTTTACCTGATGATTCGGGACCATAGATCTCAACGATACGTCCCATTGGTAAACCGCCAGCCCCTAAGGCGACGTCAAGGGAAAGTGAACCAGTAGAAATAGTCTCAACATCCATAGAGCGGTCTTCGCCCAGCTTCATGATGGAGCCTTTACCAAATTGCTTTTCAATTTGGCTCAATACCGCAGCAAGTGCTTTCTCTTTGTTTGGATCGACCTTCATTCCTGTTCCCTCATCAAGACAGTATCAGTACTGTCAAAAGTGATATTCAATTTAATAAAGCGGGTAATACAAAAAGCGAGGCTCTTTGTCATAATCTGCTGACTAGTATACTGTACAATCATACAGTATCAAGACCTGTGAATGATTTATTTTTCAGTCAGAAAATTTTCCCGTTGAGACAAGCTTTTACCGACTCGTGCTGCAGATTTGTCAGGATATCAGTGAATATCCATGGTTTAAGGGTCAATTTTCAGAAAATTATTGCTAAGATTGGCGTCAATTTATTTTAGACAGTAATAGTACACATCCACTGATTTTTATCCCATTACTGTACGACTTATTTTCCCGCTTTGGGCCGGCATAACGGACGAAAACGATTTAATGAATCCTATAGATACCGATGATTTAGAAAAACATACCCCCATGATGCGTCAATATTTGACCATGAAAGCAGAGCATCACGACATGCTGCTGTTTTATCGTATGGGTGACTTCTATGAACTCTTCTATGATGACGCAAAACGCGCCTCTGAATTATTGGGCATTTCCCTTACGGCCCGCGGCAAAAGTGGCGGTGACCCGATCCCGATGGCGGGTATCCCTTACCATGCGGTTGAAGGCTATCTGGCCAAATTGGTTCAAATTGGCCAATCGGTCGCGATCTGTGAGCAGATTGGCGACCCTGCTACCTCAAAAGGCCCTGTTGAGCGAAAAGTGGTGCGCATCGTCACCCCAGGTACTTTGACCGACGAAGCCCTATTGCAGGAGAGACAAGACAATCTGTTAGCCGCGGTTTACCAAGGTAAAGTTGGTTTTGGCTACGCAACCCTCGATGTGTCTTCCGGCCGTTTCGTGATTGCCGAATTAGAAACGAAGGAATCCCTCGAAGCCGAGCTGCAACGTACCAATCCGGTCGAAATTCTCTATAGCGAAGATTTTGGCGCTATGGAGTTATTGCATCATTTTAAAGGCAAGCGTCGCCGCCCCGAGTGGGAATTTGATTACGATACCAGCATCAAATTGCTACTGGCTCAATTTGGCACTAAGGATTTGCACGGCTTTGGGATTACCGATGCGAGGCTTTCGCTGCAAGCAGCTGGCTGCTTAATGCAATATGTGAAAGACACCCAGCGCACCGCCCTGCCCCATATCAATGCCATTACCCGTTTCAATCAAACCGATACGATTGTCTTGGATGCGGCAACGCGCCGTAACCTCGAGCTGACACAAAATTTGAGTGGTGGTCGAGATAACACCCTAGCAGCCGTGCTAGACAATACCGCAACAGCGATGGGCAGCCGGATGTTGCAACGCTGGATCCATCAGCCGCTGAGGGACCATGCGCAGATTTTTGCTCGCCAAACGGCCGTGAATGAATTACTCGAGACTACAGCCCATGAATCATTACATGAGCAACTTAAAGCCCTAGGCGATATCGAACGTATCATGGCAAGACTGGCACTGCGTACCGCTCGTCCAAGGGATTTTGCCCGCCTACGCCAAGCATTAAACCTATTGCCTCAGTTGCAGCAGTCACTCGCGCAGTTAAGTGCGCCCCATACGGTGAAACTAGGCCAACTCTTAGGTGAGTTTCCCGAAGAGCAACAGCTGCTTGAGCACGCCATTGTCGATAACCCGCCCATGCTTATCCGTGATGGCGGCGTGATCCGCGAAGGCTACAATGCCGAGTTAGATGAATGGCGAGGCTTAAGTGAAGGAGCCACAGATTATCTGGTTCAGCTCGAAGCGCGGGAAAAAGAGCGTACTGGCATTGCTACGCTGAAGGTTGGCTACAACCGAGTGCATGGCTACTACATCGAAGTCAGTCGCCTGCAATCACAGCAAGTGCCATTAAATTACCAGCGCCGTCAAACCCTTAAGAATATGGAGCGTTACATCACGCCCGAGCTTAAGGAATACGAAGAAAAAGTGCTGTCGAGCCAAGGTAAGGCGCTTGCCCTTGAAAAACAACTTTGGGACGAATTATTTGATTTAATCCTCCCCAAGTTGCATGAGCTACAAGCCTTCGCCAGAGCCGCAGCCGAACTCGATGTGCTGAGTAACTTCGCCGAACGTGCCGAAACCTTAGGCTATACCTGCCCAGAACTGAGCAGCGAAATCGGAGTAAAAATCGAAGCAGGTCGCCACCCTGTAGTTGAGCGTGTGAGTCAAACGCCTTTTATCGCCAACCCTGTCACCCTGCACAATCAACGCCGGATGTTAATTGTTACCGGTCCAAACATGGGCGGTAAATCAACCTACATGCGCCAAGTGGCGCTTATCACCCTAATGGCCCATATTGGCTGCTTTGTGCCAGCAGAACGCGCCATCATTGGCCCTATCGATCGAATTTTTACTCGGATTGGCGCCTCAGACGATCTCGCCTCTGGTCGCTCAACTTTTATGGTGGAAATGACAGAAACAGCAAATATTCTCCATAATGCGACTGCGCAAAGTTTAGTCTTGATGGATGAAATTGGCCGTGGCACCTCAACCTACGACGGTCTGTCATTAGCTTGGTCTGCAGCGGAATATCTAGCGCAGCAAGTCGGCGCAATGACGCTGTTTGCGACCCATTATTTCGAGTTAACACAATTACCGGAACTCATGGCTGGCGTCTATAACGTGCACCTCGATGCGATTGAGCACGAAGACACCATCGCCTTTATGCACGCGGTGCAAGAAGGTGCGGCCAGTAAGAGTTATGGCCTACAAGTTGCGGCCCTTGCCGGGGTGCCAGCTCGGGTGATTAAGGCGGCAAAACACAAGTTACATCAGCTTGAGAGCCGTGATCATCAAGTGGAAGGTGCTAATGTTAACGGCACTAGGGCACCGATCCAAACCCTGCTAGCTCTGCCTGAGCCAGTGGAGAATCCCGCTGTCAGCAAATTAAAAGCCATCAATCCCGATAACCTGACCCCCAAACAGGCGCTGGATTTACTCTATGAGCTAAAACGCTTGAGTTAACACATAGAGTGAAAACTCGCGATAGCATAAACGCAAAGCATAAAAAAACGCCCTGAAAATTGGGCGTTTTTTTATGACTTATTGAACTGGTTTAAGGCTAAATTTCTAAACCTTAGTCTCTTAACTTTAGTCTCTGAACCTTAATTTCTAAGCCTAGTTTCTAAACTTTAGTCTCTAAACCTTAGTTTCTAAACCTTAGTTTCTAAAAAGTGCCTCTACGGAGAGACCTTGAGCACCCAGCAAATCACGTAGGCGTTTTAGGGCTTCCACTTGAATTTGGCGAACACGTTCACGGGTGAGGCCAATTTCAGCACCGACGTCTTCAAGGGTTGAGGGTTCATAACCTAACAAACCAAAGCGGCGCGCTAACACTTCTCTTTGCTTGGTATTCAGTTCGTTAAGCCATTTCACCACTGAGTTTGAAATGTCTTCATCTTGTACTTTGTAGTCCGGGCCTACGTTGTCGTCATCGGCGAGCACATCGAGTAACGCCTTGTCGTTATCGCCACCTAAGGGGATATCGACAGAGGTGATCTTCTCGTTGAGCTTCAGCATGCGGCTGACGTCAACACTGGATACTTGCAGTTTCTCGGCAATTTCTTCTGCCGTAGGTTCGTGGTCAAGTTTTTGCGCTAATTCCCGAGCCGTACGTAAATACACGTTGAGTTCTTTTACAACATGGATTGGCAAGCGAATCGTGCGGGTTTGATTCATGATGGCACGTTCAATCGTTTGTCTGATCCACCAAGTCGCATAGGTTGAGAAACGGAAGCCTCTTTCTGGGTCGAATTTTTCCACCGCACGGATCAAGCCAAGATTACCCTCTTCGATTAAATCCAGCAGCGCTAGGCCACGATTATTGTAACGACGGGCAATTTTAACCACGAGTCGCAGGTTACTCTCAATCATGCGATTACGGGATTTTTCGCAGCCTTTTAAGGCCTTACGGGAAAAGTAAACTTCTTCTTCTGCGCTAAGCAGTGGGGAAAACCCTATTTCACCTAAATAGAGCTGGGTGGCATCAAGATTTTTTTGCAGGTCATCTTGAACCTGTTGTTCGAGTCCTAGTTCTTGAACTAAATCAGCGGCAATATCCTCTTTATCGAGATCAAACTCTGCGGTATCTACGGAAAAATCTACTAGTTCTTCTGCGGCAGTGCTATTTATGCGGCTCATGATCAAATCTCCCAAACCTAATGTAAACTGCTTGAATTACTGCAATTTTTTATCCTCCATGCCAACAAGGCCCTAAACAATCATTGCTTAGGTAAATAGTTAAGTGGGTTAACAGACTGACCGTGGTAACGGATCTCGAAGCGAAGCATTACCTGATTGGTACCTGTACTGCCCATTTTTGCAACTGTCTGTCCAGCGAGGACATGTTGCTTTTCTTCGACTAAGATCTGATCTGCATGAGCATAGGCACTAAGGTAATCGTCACTATGTTTAATAATCACTAAATTACCGTAACCCCTAAGAGCACTACCTGCGTATACCACCCGCCCATCTGCAGCGGCTTTGATGATATCTCCGCGTTTTCCTGCGATCTTAATTCCTTTATTTCCCTGCTCATTGGCAGAGTATGTCCCAATCAATTTACCTCTTACTGGCCATTGCCACTGACTCACACTGTCTGGCAGTGTTGATGTAGGGGCGACGATCGAAGGGTTAACATTTTGTTGAGAGCTTGTTGCAGAATACGCAGGCTTGGCTTTCTGATCAAGTGTTTTTTTCTGCTGTTCACTTGACAAGTTTTTAGCGGAAGAATTGTTACTAGCTGATTGTTTATCAACAGAATTAGCTTTATTTTGCCCTTTAGACGCTGAATTACTTCCACCTAAAGTTGTAGAGCCTTTGCCATTTTGCCCGCGATCATTCGTTAAATATAAAATCTGTCCAGGGTAGATGGTATACGATTTATCTAATTGATTAATTTTGGCAATTTCGGCGAAATCTTTACCCGCAGCCCAAGATATCGAATAAAGGGTGTCACCTTTCTTAACTTTATATGAATTAGATTTAATGTGGCCTTTGTTATGTTTGGAATAACTGTGGGAGAGACTTTCGACAGGTGCGGGGCGACTCGCCTGAAAGCTACAGCCCGCAAGCAACAACACTAAACTGAGGTTTAAGAGTAAACCCGCATTCAACAATAAAAACTCCTCTTTAGGGCTATCTTACTGTTTTACCTAATTATAAAGGTCAAGTATTTAACGAAGTGACCTAAAGCCAAAAACTTAAGCGCATAACTTAAGCGAGCTCGCCATTGACCAAGGGAACAAATTTGACAGTTTCTATCACTTCGGAACTAAAACGGTCCGAGCGGCGGGTAAAGCGCATCAATTGCTGCGTCTCTTCACCAACGGGGATAATTAATACGCCGCCTTCGGCTAGCTGGGACAATAAGGCTTCGGGAACCTTGGCCGCTGCCGCCGTGACCATAATGCCATCAAAGGGGCTGCGATTCGGCCAGCCCTGCCAGCCATCGCCATATTTGAATGACACATTATGCAGATCGAGTCGTTTTAATCTTTGCCTCGCTTGGATCTGTAACCCTTTGATACGCTCAATGGTGCACAGTTCTGGCACTAATTGCGCGAGGATTGCCGCTTGGTAGCCTGAGCCCGTTCCCACCTCAAGTACCTTTTGCGGCTGATGTTGGAGCAGTAACTCTGTCATACGCGCGACGATATAAGGCTGAGAAATGGTTTGTCCTTGGCCTATGGGCAAGGCGGTATTTTCGTAGGCTTTATGGGCCAGCGCATTATCAAGAAACAACTCGCGCGGGGTATGGGATATTGCCTTAAGAACGGCTGGATGGCGGATCCCCGCCTCCTGAAGCTTTTTAGCTAAATTCACCGCCGATGTTAAGGCAACTCGAGTCATATTTTATCTACCCAATCTTGCAATACCGATAATTGTCTATACGCGGTCAAGTCCACGGTTAAGGGAGTGATCGACACATAACCATGGGCTACCGCATGGAAGTCCGTTCCTTCACTCGCATCTTGTTCTACACCCGGTGGGCCAAGCCAAAAAATCTCTTTTCCCGCAGGATCCTGCGTTCGCACTATGCCTTCGGCCTTATGCCGTGCACCCAAGCGCGTCACCCTGATCCCTTTAATCTCATCGAGCGGTAAATCGGGCACATTGATATTGAGGATCTGATCGCTCGCAATCGGATGCGCTAACAGCCCCTGCACAATTCGCCGCGCATACACTGCCGCGGTGTGATAATGCTTTAATGCCTTACCATTAAGCGAAATCGCAACGGCGGGGAAACCTAAAAAACGCCCCTCCATCGCCGCCGCTACTGTACCCGAATATAAAGTGTCATCCCCCATATTCGCGCCAGCATTGATACCCGATACCACCATATCCGGCTCACCATCACACAGCTCACGTATGGCTAAGTGAACGCAATCCGTAGGTGTACCGTGAACCGAAATATAACCATTATCTAACCTATTAATTCTTAATGGGTTAGTCAAGGTTAAAGAGTTACTTGCGCCGGAACAATTACGATCGGGCGCGACCGTCATCACAGTGGCGATTTCGGCGAGCGCCTCGGTTAAGGCTTTGATCCCCGGCGCATTCACACCATCATCATTACTGACTAGGATGCGGATCATAAAGCGGACTCATCATGCTCTGGCGCACTGGTCTCTGGTGTATCGAGCGCTTCCGTCTGACTCCCTGTTACAGTATTAGCTTCAGGAGCATTCGCATCAGATGAGACTGTCGCTTGCCATTGCAGCTCTTTCACATCTTGATAATCAACCAGCTCTCTTAACAGCGATGTCGCAAAGCTACCCGCTGGTAAGATAAATTCGAGCACTAATCCATCCACGGTTTGCTCGTATTTAAGGCCTTGAGGTTCAAGCAGCAATGGACGGCGCTC
This sequence comes from Shewanella mangrovisoli, assembly GCF_019457635.1. Lineage (NCBI taxonomy): Bacteria > Pseudomonadati > Pseudomonadota > Gammaproteobacteria > Alteromonadales > Shewanellaceae > Shewanella > Shewanella mangrovisoli. Next base: position 1,356,364 of record NZ_CP080412.1, on the reverse strand, counting down.
CTGCTCAAGCCCCGCGTGCTCAAGGCCGTAGCAATCTTCGCTCAGCTCTGCCATGGCGAGGGTTTCAATCTCGGCGGCTTCGCCCTGCGGCAGCATTTTCCCGCGGCCCCAGAGTGGCGCAGAAAGCTGAATATCCTTCTCAATCAAGCGTTTTAATACCACTAAGTCCCATTCTGGCGTGACGAAAAAGCTCTTACTGCCCGCCAGCATCACGCAATCCCCCGCTAAGGGTTTAGTGCCATGATTCGCCAAACGATAGGAGACGACGGTATTGAACAGATTGGAGCGCACCGCAGACAGATACATGCTGCGCTTATTACGGTCTTTCACCTTTTTACCCGCCAGCATTTGCCGTCCCATCACCAGGTTTTTACCATCGTGGCCGAAACGCTGCTCACCAAAATAGTTAGGCACACCAATTTGGCTAACTTTTTCGATGCGGCTGATAATGTCTTCCACGTTTGTGACATTGCGCAGGGTAAGAATAAAACGGTTGCCCAAGAGCGCGCCAATACGCAGTTTTTTGCTGTGGCGATTGCTGGATAAAATGGTTAAGCGCTCGCTGTTAAGCTCGCTCCACGCCGGGGTTTCTTTACCTGGGATACGAATGCCAAACCACTGTTCTGTGATGGCATTTTTATCTTTTTGTCCTGCATAGGTCACTTCTTTGGGATGAACCTTAGCGAACTTGGCCAGCATTTCAGCCACTTGCACCGTATTCAGCCCATCCTTACGAATGTGGACTAAATGATGCTCGCCCTCGCCCGACGGGCTAAAAGGCAAAATCTCTTTCACGATAAAGTCGCTGTTAACGGTTCTTAAATCGGCGGTGGCCGTCGGTTTGCCGTACAGGTAATGTAGTTCGCTCATGGGTCTTTCTTATCTCTTAAAGTTTCAGGCTATTGGCGGCTGAGTAATACAACGGCTTCGACCGCAATGCCTTCTTTGCGGCCGGTAAACCCGAGTTTTTCGGTGGTGGTGGCCTTAACGTTGATATCGGCAATGTCAGCATTAAGATCGGCCGCCAGCACTAGGCGCATATCCTCGATATGCGGCGCCATCTTAGGCGCCTGGGCAATGATAGTGACATCCAGATTACCCAGCTCAAATCCCTTCGCCCGCGCTAATGCATAGCAGTGGCGCAACAAGACGCGACTATCGGCGCCCTTATAGGCGGCATCGGTATCGGGGAAATGTTTACCAATATCCCCAAGGGCCATCGCCCCTAGAATGGCATCGGAGATGGCATGCAACACCACATCACCGTCGGAATGAGCCACCAACCCAGTTTCGTAAGGGACTTCGACCCCACATAAAATTAACGGGCGCGCTTCACCAAATTTATGGACATCAAAACCATGGCCGATTCGGATTTTCATTACTTATTTCCTAACGTATTTAATAGATTACGCAATTCACTCTGCTTGGCTTCAAGCATTCGCGCGCAGTAAAAAAAGCTCTGCCAACTCCAAATCATCGGGATGGGTGACTTTAATGTTATCCGCCCGCCCGGCGACCAAACCAGGGGAAATACCCGCCCACTCCATCGCCGAGGCCTCATCGGTCACGACAGCCCCCGCGGCAAGCGCGGCTTTTAAATGTAATCGCAACAAGGAGGTTGGGAATAACTGCGGCGTCAACGCATGCCAGAGATTATCGCGGCAAACGGTCGAACTGATTTCACCTAAGCTATTGGCGCGCTTCATGGTATCCCGCACAGGCATGGCTAAAATCGCCCCTTGGGGAAAGTGCACCCGCGATGCTAGCAATTTATCTATGTCTTGCGCCGTCAGGCAGGGTCTGGCCGCATCGTGAACTAAAGCCCAACCATTGTCTGGCGCCTTATCAAGTGCCGCCAGTACCGAGTCGGCGCGCTCAGAGCCGCCAATGACAGTCACCAGCTTGGGATGCTTAGCCTGCGGCAACGCGGCAAACTCAGTATCCTCAGGATGCAGCGCCACAATCACTTGGTTAATTTGCGGATGGGACAATAACTTGTCTAAGGTATGGGCCAGAATGCTTTGCCCCAGCAAGGTTAAATATTGCTTTGGTTTGCCCGCGCCCATACGGCTACCAATCCCCGCGGCGGGGACAATCGCCACCACATGGTGCGAGAAAGGATCAATTTGAACTGCAACTTGGGTTTCGACCTGCGGCGCGGCCTCTAATACGGTATCCATAGGCGCTCCGTTACTGCGAGGGACTCGATACTGAACGGTCACCGCCCACCACGCGATAGAAGGTCTCGCCTTCTTTCACCATGCCTAGCTCGTTACGCGCCCGTTCTTCAATCGCTTCGGTACCACTCTTAAGGTCGATAATTTCCTCTTTAAGCACTTGATTACGCTCATTGAGTTTTGCATTACCTTCTTGCTGAGCCGCGATCTGTTTTTGCAGAACAAAGTATTCGGGCAGGCTGTTATCGCCCGACCACAGCCGATATTGCAGCAAACCGAGAAGCACTATGAGTGCAATGACAAAGAATTTCATGGAGGAATTAGCGTCAGTATCTTGAATTAAAAAAATATACTGCAGATAGTACAACAAAAAAGGCCACCAAGTGGTGGCCTTTTTACATCAGACGACTAAATTACGCCTGACCTTTGATTTCTTTCAAACCACGGTATGGCGCTTTTTCACCTAATTGCTCTTCGATACGCAGCAATTGGTTGTATTTAGCAACACGGTCAGAACGGCACAGTGAACCCGTCTTGATTTGGCCAGCCGCAGTACCTACCGCTAAATCAGCGATAGTCGCGTCTTCAGTTTCACCGCTACGGTGTGAAATCACCGCAGTGTAACCCGCCGCTTTTGCCATACGAATAGCCGCTAAGGTTTCAGTTAATGAACCGATTTGGTTGAACTTGATCAGGATTGAGTTAGCGATGCCGTTCTCGATACCACGGGTTAAGATCTTAGTGTTAGTTACGAATAAATCGTCGCCCACTAATTGGATCTTGTCACCCATGATCTTAGTTTGGTATGCCCAACCGTCCCAATCTGACTCGTCCAGACCGTCTTCAATAGAGACGATTGGATATTGTTCAGTCAATGACTTCAGGAAGTCAGAGAAACCGTTTGAATCGAATACTTTACCTTCGCCAGACAGATCATATTTACCGTCTTTGTAGAACTCAGAAGCAGCGCAGTCTAATGCCAGAGTCACGTCGGTACCCAGCTTGTAACCTGCTAATTCAACGGCTTCTTTGATTACCGCTAATGCATCAGCGTTAGAAGACAGGTTAGGTGCAAAACCACCTTCATCACCCACAGAAGTGCTTAAACCTTTACCGTGCAGTACTTTTTTCAGGGTGTGGAAAATCTCAGCGCCCATACGTAAAGCTTCGCGGAAGTTTTTTGCACCAACAGGTTGAACCATGAATTCTTGGATATCAACGTTGTTATCAGCGTGCTCGCCACCGTTAAGGATGTTCATCATAGGCACTGGCATAGCGTATTGGCCAGGAGTACCGTTTAATTCCGCAATGTGAGCGTATAAAGGCATGCCTTTGAATGCTGCAGCCGCTTTAGCCGCCGCTAAAGACACAGCCAGAATCGCGTTAGCGCCTAACTTGTCTTTGTTTTCAGTGCCGTCTAAGTCGATCATGATTTGATCAAGCTCAGCCTGGGCAGTCGCATCTTTACCGATTAACGCTGCACGGATAGGACCGTTTACGTTAGCCACAGCCGTTAATACGCCTTTACCTAAGTAACGGCTCTTGTCGCCATCACGCAGTTCCAGCGCTTCGCGGCTACCGGTAGAAGCACCAGATGGCGCAGCCGCCATACCGATAAAACCACCTTCTAAATGCACTTCGGCTTCAACTGTTGGGTTACCACGAGAATCCATAATCTCGCGACCAATCACGTTAATAATCTTAGCCATATTACCCTCGATTTAAGTTTAAAAGAGAAAAGAAAAAACCAATACCAATGGGAATTAACAGATGTAGAGTACGACCAAAATCTTTAAATTCCGTTTACTATTTCCGTCTATACGCATGTCGTTTATACACATGGGTATGAGTTTTGACTCATGATTACGCGGCCTGAGTGTAACAAAAGGCCGGGCCCACTGTCGCGGGTCCGGCCTTAAAATTTATTTCTTCAGATCACGTTTTTGATGTGCACTTGCGGCAGCAACGAAACCTTCGAACAATGGATGACCATCGCGTGGGGTCGAAGTGAATTCTGGGTGGAATTGACCCGCTACAAACCAAGGATGGTCTTTAAGCTCAATCATCTCAACCAGTTTACGGTCAGAAGATAAACCACTAAATACCAGACCCGCTTGCTCTAAACGTTCTCTGTACTTGTTGTTCACTTCGTAACGGTGACGGTGACGCTCAACACAAGTGTTACCTTTATACGCTTGCGCCGCTTTTGAACCATCAAGCAGGTGACATAACTGCGCACCTAAACGCATAGTGCCACCTAAATCAGAGGCTTCATGGCGTTGTTCAACGTTACCTTCTTCGTCAACCCATTCAGTGATTAAGCCAACCACTGGGAATGGCGTTGCTTTATTGAATTCAGTTGAGTGTGCATCGGTCATACCGGCAACGTTACGGGCAAATTCAATCAGTGCCACTTGCATACCTAAACAGATACCAAAGTAAGGCAGCTCGTTTTCACGGGCATATTTAGCCGCTAGGATCTTACCTTCCACACCGCGCTCACCGAAGCCACCTGGAACTAAGATACCGTCTAACCCTTGCAGAACTTCATCACCTTTCGCTTCAACAGTTTGTGAGTCAATGTACTTGATGCTCACAGATACACGGTTCTTCAGACCTGCGTGTTTTAATGCTTCGTTGACTGACTTATAGGCGTCTGGCAATTCGATGTATTTACCGACCATACCAATCACGACTTCGCCGTTTGGATTGGCTTCTTGATAAATGACGTTTTCCCACTCAGACAAGTCGGCTTCGCGGCATTCTAAGCCAAAACGCTTAACCACTAAGTCATCTAAACCCTGTGAGCGCAGCAGCGCAGGGATCTTGTAGATGCTGTCGACGTCTTTTAATGAAATAACCGCACGTTCTTCAACGTTACAGAATAACGAAATCTTCGCACGTTCGTTGGCAGGAATCGCGCGGTCGCCACGGCAGATCAGCACATCCGGTGCAATACCGATAGAACGCAATTCTTTCACTGAATGTTGAGTCGGTTTCGTTTTCACTTCACCCGCGGCGCCAAGGAATGGCACTAAGGTTAAATGCATAAACAGGGTACGATCGCGGCCCAGTTCAACGCCTAATTGGCGGATAGACTCAAGGAATGGCAGTGATTCGATATCACCAACAGTACCGCCGATTTCAACGATAGCCACATCGTGACCTTCACCGCCTGCAATCACTTTTTCTTTGATCGCGTTAGTGATGTGTGGGATCACCTGAATCGTCGCGCCTAAATAGTCACCGCGACGCTCTTTACGCAGTACTTCCTCGTAAATACGACCCGTAGTGAAGTTGTTGCGACGGTTCATCTTAGTGCGGATGAAACGCTCATAGTGGCCAAGGTCAAGGTCTGTTTCTGCGCCGTCCTCAGTCACAAACACTTCACCATGTTGCGTTGGGCTCATGGTACCTGGATCAACGTTAATGTATGGGTCCAGTTTCATGATGGTTACATTGAGACCACGGGCCTCTAAAATTGCGGCTAATGAAGCGGCTGCAATGCCTTTACCTAGTGATGAAACCACACCACCAGTAACGAAGATATACCTTGTAGTCATGCTGAACCTGAGAAAATGAGTTTGAAAATACGTGCTTGTAAGAAAGCACTAGGACGGGGCAGTAGTATACCAAAGGTGTTGCCGTTCGACAAACACCAATCCGGATAATTTGCCCTTTATCTTGGCTCGCCCTGTTTAACCTTATCCCAGTAGGCATCTAACTCTTCTAAGCTATGTTCTTCTAATGCTTTATTATTTTGTCTCGCAAATGCCTCTACACCTCTAAAACGGCGTTCAAATTTAACATTGGCTTGTCGCAGCGCTTGTTCTGGGTCCACCTTTAAATGACGCGCCAAATTCACCACTGCAAATAATAAGTCGCCCATTTCGGCCTGCACTTTGGCTTGGTCGAGCGTTGACTGATTCACCTCCGCCAGTACTTCATCAATTTCTTCATGGATTTTTGCGACAACGGGCTCAAGCTCAGGCCAATCGAACCCGACACACGCGACCCGCTGCTGAATTTTGATTGAACGCGATAACGCCGGCTGCGCGCGCGGAATATCATCAAGCACAGAAACCTCGCTTGATGAAGTCACCCCAGCCGCCAATGCCTTTTCTTCACGCTCGCTAGCTTTGATCGCTTCCCAATTGGCCTTCATCTGCTGACTACTGGCATCCGCCTCAAACGTAGCTTCACCAAACACATGGGGATGACGGCGGGTCAGTTTATCGGTGATTTTATTGACGACAGTGCTGAAATCAAACCTGCCCTGCTCTTTGCCTAACTGGCAATAAAACACCACTTGGAATAATAAATCCCCCAGCTCATCTGGCAGCTCGTCTAGGGCTAAACGTTCAATCGTGTCGGCCACCTCATAGGCCTCTTCAAGGGTAAAAGGCACTATGGTTTGAAAGGTCTGCGCCTTATCCCAAGGACAACCCGTTTTAGGATCGCGAAGCTTCTCCATAATCTTCAATAGCGGCGCAACATCGGTTGCAGAAAGTGATGTTGCTGAAAGCTCAGTAATAGAAGGCGTGATATGGGAAGTCATGCTGATATCCTTTCAAGAGAGTCGACACAGGTGCAGGATGCGTAAACAGGAATACACTCAAGCTGAGTCGCAACTAAGGCTGTAATAAGGGCAATAAAGCGCTAATGATAAAGTAGCCAAGCTCAAATTGCTATTTAGAGTCTGGTATTAGGTTTTAACGAAGAGGATATGCCCATCATAGGCTTCATCCTCTTGCCGTTTACACTAAAGGGCGGCAACTTGTTCATCCGAAAGGATTATCCCTTCTGGCTCGACTTTGGCTTCGAGGGCTTCTAATCGCTTTTGAAGTTCTCTAAGCCATGCAGTAACCAAATGGAGCTCACGCCACTGGCGGAGACAAATATCCCTTGTTTTCGAAGCTCGTTACTAGAGCGAGACTGCCCATGGGCAGGAAATACGATAGCATGTGTTAAGACAGAATTTTCAGTTACATCATCAACACGATTCTTGAGGTTCAGTGTTCTTCTGGGCTGCAATCCCCAAAAGAGAAGGCCAGCTGGATTGCTGACCTTCTCTTTACAACTATTCACCTTCAGTCGCCAAACACTCAGTAACCGAACACACCCCAAATAGCTATATGGCAACTTTACACAAGTCACCTGGGCACCAAATACTAAAATCCAAGTGCCGGGGTTTGGCTTGGTTCCAACACCAAACGGGCAACACCAGTGACGCCTGCACCATAAGGCCTGCTGGCCTGTATACCTCGACTGGATGCAGCTGGTGCTGCTTGGTTCCAGTAATCAAAGGCTATTTCTTCATAGATATTGAGTCTGGGGCCCAAACCGCGGGCAACATACCAAGGCGACTGGCTGTCATTTCTGCGTTCTTCAAATTCAAATACATAAATACGTGGGCCCAAAACGCCAAACTCCAATTCTTTAAGCACATACCAATCACGGCGAGCGCATGCCTCGGTGGTCACATCACCACACTTCCAGCGGTAAATTGACTGGAATGCCACATCATCCGATTCGGTATCTACTATCCAATTAATGGGAGTGTTAAATATGGGCGCAAAATCAGGTGGTGAGGATTGGAAACTGCCCAACTGATATCCTTCACCATTGGCATTGAACTGCCAACCAAAATAGGCGAAACCGTTATCCCATAACAAATTACCGTTATCCCAGGCCGATTTATGCCATTGATTGATAGTGGTATTCCAGTACTTGCCCTCTGCGTTGGTCAAGTCAAAGGTCCCAATCACACCGTTTTCAAGCTCCAATGCATAGTCTGTATCTGCGGCAAGTAAGTTACCCTCTGCATCGTAGGACTCACTGAATACCTGTATATCGCTGCCTGACTGGTCGAGCTTGCTGATATGCACGCTACTGCCATCTTCAAATCGGGCAATAAAGGTGCCATGCTCATTAATGCTCCAGGTGAAAGGCCGCTCCAGTACCCTAGCTATACCTGTGCCATCAGCACTAACCTCAAACAAGTCGGCAAACATATCAGAGTAACCGAGTCCTGGCTCACCAAAGTAGTAATAATGTTCGATAATCCAGTCGCTGACTACCTCGTCGGCGGTGAGTTTAAGTTCACTCAGTTTATCGCCATTGCGCATCAGCTGATCGGTGGTGGACTCATTCAACTTTCCACTGGTCGAAATCACCACACCGCCATCCAACGTCACCGGCGTCATGGTTTCTTTTACCGATGCGACAATACGGAAGGTGTCAGTTTTCTCGCCTTCGATTACCCGTTTCATAGTGGTGCTTTGCGGTTTACGCAGCACCTCCACCTGGTTGACTCCTGCATTATGCAGCTGGTTAACCTGCGCCATGGTTAATCCGGCAACGCCCTCCTCAACGGCGGGATAACTGTAGGAGCCAATAGGATCGGAATAGGTGAGGGTTAAGGTGCCATCGGTGAGTGCCCAGCTGAACTTCTCTACACGACCAGTTGTTTCAATCCCGCTGCCGTTCTGGTGGAATTCAAATCGGCCACCGCCGCGGGACAAAAAGCCTGCCGCCGCTGGATACACTTCATAGTAGGTGCTGGCGAGACTGTCTGGCGCAATCGGGGGGGTCAGTTCAGGATCAGCGATGATATCGTCGACGGTCGCACTAATAATACCTGGCGTGGCGGTTTCGGCCGCTGTCACGTAGCTGTTGTATGCTTCGGTATTGGTCAGCAACTCCAGCACATTACTGACCCCTTCCGGCAAGGCAAACGAGCCCCCCTGTGTAATCAGTTTCACCACAGCGGCGGCCTCTATCAACTCATCCGGACTGACTGATTTTTCAACCAGAGTGAATTGGTCTAAATCAGCTGGAACCTCACCATTGTTAGCTGAGACTATCAGCGAATACAAAGCGGTTGAAACTGCATTGATAGACACAGTATTGGCGACCTCATCGGCCAGAGTTTCTGCCTTGGTATCAGTTGGCGAAACCTGAATTCTGGAGGTCACTTTGCCTACCGCAGCCGCCTGTACCGGATCCGCTGTCAGCTGGGGGACAAACTTGTAATACTCCAAACCGGCAGTGCTGGCTGATTTAACAATGAGATTGGTAAACAGATTGGTTTCATCATCGTCAGCTTTAAGTGGCAGGCTAAAAGCACCATTGCTGTCAGTTGTGGTGCTAAAACTGGTACCAGCCACGGTGCCGCTGACCTCGGAGCTAGCAAAGGCTGCGTCAGTAACATTCCCTGTGACGGTATAAGTCACCATGACTGGGGTAACGATGACAGTTCCGACTACTGAGGCGGATTCATCATCATCGTCAGTAACCATCAGACTGAAGCCTAGGTCAGTATCAACCGAAACACTTGGCGCCGTAAAACTTAAGGAAGCCGTGGTTTCACCGGCCAGAGTTACCGGGGAGCCAGAGGTTTGGGTCCAAAGATATGAGCTGATACTACCATCCGGATCAGTCGCTGAGGCTGTTAAGGTCACGGCCGACTTTTCAACAACACCTTCAAAGACGGCTGTAACCGTGGGTAACTTATTGTTGGCCACCAGCACCGAAACCGTGGCACTGGCAGTTTGATTGGCGCTGTCAGTAACAGTGACCCGAAGCACTGCGGTCCCATCAGCATCAACGATCGGTGCGGTCACACCAACGATGGCGCTGGTGATGTTGGCCAGCGTTAACGTGGGGCCAGATTCTTGAGTCCATAGATAGCTGAGCGAGCTGCCATCGTCCTGGCCGACCGAAATAATATCGACGCTTCGGTTTTCTTTAAGCGCAACAGAACTCGCAACGGTTACCGTTGGCATTTCATCGGAGTCATCAGAGCCGCAGGCTGCCAGTATGACAAAAGCCAAAAAACTCACAGACAACTGTTTGAAATTTTTAAATTTCATCGTCACTCCTTAACGAGCTATTGGGTATACACGAGAGGTATGAGATAGAAAACAATTGATAGGTATTGACGAATAATAAGGAATTAGTTCGCCTTTTAACCAATCAAAAAAAGCATAGTTCATATTTAAAAGACGCACGAGAATAATTCTGATTACAGTTCAGTGATTATTAGGTGCGGCCATATCTTTTGTGGTTCGAGCCCTGTTCATACTAGTCTTCAGATTTCCTTCACTTTTTCTATTTTAGAGCGGGTGATGATCTCTGATAGAAGAATACTTATAGTAGGTGCCAATAAACGCACATTTATCATCTAATTAATCGCTACGTCAGAAGTACTTTTTTGTATGATGGAGATAAACTCACGTGGCGAAACCATGAGCGAATACATGGATGTATTATTTATTAAGTAAAGAAATCACCTTCTGAAGAAGATGGTTTAGGGCTGAAAACAAAAAAGCGGTAGCGCTTTATGCCCTACCGCTTTTTACAACGCATAATCACAGAGCCGAAAGTTACAATCTGCGTGCTTCTATCACGCTATCGACTTGGGAGAGCTTAGATAACACCCGCGATAAGCCATCAAGATTATAAAGCTCTAATTCCAGCTCTATGGCTGCCGTTTGATTCTTAATATCCGATGAGGAGCTCATGGCGAGTACATTGGACTTTTCGGCGGCGAGTACCGAGGTGAGATCCCGCAATAATCCGCTGCGATCATGGGCTAAGACGCGCAGGCGCATGCGATAACCACCTGAATAGTTCTCGCCCCAAACCACATCGACGCCACGCTCTGGGTGAACGCGCATTAACTCTTTTACCTGTTCACAGTCGGAGCGATGCACCGAAATACCGCGCCCTTTGGTGATAAAGCCTAAAATTTCATCCCCAGGCACGGGCTGGCAGCAACGGGCGATATGGCTGAGTAAGTTACCCACGCCATTCACCTCAACCTGACCACGGCTATTGGTGCCAGATTTGGGTTGGCTCTTCTTAACTAATTCTTCAACCGCATCTTCTTCGCTCGCCTCATCGAGGCGCAACTTACTTTGGATATGGTTTACGACCTGATGTAAACGCACATCACCGCCGCCGATAGCGGCAAGCAAGTCGTCCATACTCGCCATATTAAAGCGCTCAACGGCGATGGCGGCATCTTTGATTTTAAGGCTGACTCGCGCCAGCTCGGCTTCGAGCATTTCTTTACCGGCGATAATGTTTTTATCGCGGTCCTGCTGCTTAAACCAATGCTGAATTTTCGAGCGCGCCCGCGATGTGCGGATATAGCCTAAGTTTGGATTAAGCCAATCGCGTTTAGGATTAGGATGCTTCGAGGTGATAATTTCAATGCGCTCGCCCGTTTCAACCTGATAAGTAAACGGCACAATGCGGCCATCGACCTTAGCGCCGATACACTTATGGCCAACCTGCGAGTGAATATAGTAGGCAAAGTCGAGCACAGTTGAACCCAGTGGCAAGTCAACGACTTCACCGCTCGGGGTAAAGACATAGACTCTGTCTTCAAATACTTGGCTGCGGACTTCTTCGACCAAGTTGCCGCTTTCGACCACGTCTTCCTGCCATTGCAGAATTTTACGCAGCCAATTGATTTTTTCTTCGTAGCCGCTCTGTTTGCCGGAGTGATTACCTTCTTTATATTTCCAGTGTGCAGCAACCCCCAGCTCTGCATCTTCATGCATATCTTGGGTACGAATTTGAATTTCAACGGTTTTACCTTCAGGCCCCACCACTACGGTATGAATCGATTGATAACCGTTAGGTTTAGGGTTGGCCACGTAGTCGTCGAACTCGCGCGGGATATGGTGCCAAAGAGTGTGCACGACCCCTAAGGCGCCGTAGCAGTCCTGCAAACGTTCGGTGACAATCCGTACGGCGCGCACGTCAAACAACTCATCAAACTTGAGGTGTTTGCCCTTCATCTTGCGCCAGATGCTGTAGATATGTTTTGGACGACCATACACCTTAGCGCGGATATGATCCTCATCGAGGCGCTGCTGCAACTGCTCGACAAATTTTTCGATATAGACTTCGCGGTCTAACCGCTTACCGTCTAACTGTTTCGCAATGTCCTTGTAGGTATCTGGATGCAGATAACGGAAGGAAATATCTTCTAATTCCCACTTTAACTGACCAATCCCCAAACGGTTAGCGAGCGGCGCATAGATGTCGGCAATTTCGCGGGCCAGCAAGACGCGGGTTTCTTCGTCGGCATTTTTCACGGCGCGCAGCAAACAAACACGCTCGGCCAGTTTGATCACCACGGCGCGTACGTCTTCGACCATCGCCAGCAACATGCGGCGGATATTATCGATTTGCGGCTCGGTTGAGCGGCTATTGGGGTTGATTTTTAACGCACCAATGGCATCCATGGTGACAACGCTGGCGACTAACCGCGCGAGAGACTCGCCAAACTTTTCTTTGATCGCCTCTTCGTTTAATAGGCCCGCATCAAACACCACAAACAGGATAGCCGCTTGCAGCGTCTCGATATCCATGTTCAATGGCGCGAGGATTTCAATCATCTCGCGGGCACGTTCGAGCAGTTCTCTTTTCGCGGCAGGACTCTTAGCGGGTAAGGCTTCCACCTGTGCAATCAGGGTGAGTAAGGTTTGCGCCTCCTCGACATGACTGACATAGCGAGCCACCCAATCTTCAAGATGAAAATCGGGATCATTAAAGTGCGCTTCGCGAACAGAGACCATCTAATTTATTTCCTTATTCGTGCTCAAAGAAAAGTGGCACCACCTCGGCACTCCTATCTTCAGCATTGGCACGGACTTGTCAAACCCAACGAGACGAAACTTCACATTTTTTACGTTATTCAAACGCTTTGCTTACTTTACACTCGAATAACGCGGGCAAGTGAGGAAACCTTGCCCAATCGATAAGCCTTATTTTGCAAGCTCAAACAAGGCCATGGCTTCGATATGATGTGTCTGCGGGAACATATCGATTAAACCTAACTTTTGTAACTTGTAACCACGCTCGAGCAACACAGCACTGTCGCGGGCCAAGCTCGCCGGATTACAAGAGACATACACCACTTGGCGGGGTTTCATCTTCTTAAGCCATTGCAAACTCTCGAACGCCCCCGCGCGGGCAGGATCGAGTAGCAACTTATCAATCTTGCCCATCCAAGGCTCGCAGGATAAATCGGCGCTTAAGTCGCCATGGTAAAAGGTTAAATTGCTTAAGCCATTTGCCGCGGCGTTTTCACGGGCTTGGCTGACCATTTCTGGCACCCCTTCAACCCCAATCACTTCAGCGCCCAGTTTAGCTAAAGGCAAACTGAAGTTTCCCATACCGCAGAAGAGATCGAGAATTCGCTCACCCGGCTGTGGTGCTAACCAGTCTAACGCCTGCGCCACCATGGCCTTGTTAATTTGCGCATTCACTTGCACAAAGTTACCAGGAGTAAAGGTGAGGCTTACAGGCTTTGCATCGGCGTTATCATCGAGCAACTGGTAAACGGGCAATAACAACGTGCCATTCACCCCATGGAACTCGCCGTTGTTGTCTTGCAAACAAATATGGATTTGATGCAGCTCAGCAAACTGCGCAAGCTTTGCCATATCCTTATCGTTTAAGGATTTAGTGATCCGAATTACCGCAAAATGGCCGTTGTCGGCATCAATCAATTCTACATGCCCAAGGCTCGATTTGGCCGTCAGTTGATTAAGCAACTTAGCAAATGGGGCAATTAAATCCGCTAAGGGTTTCGCCAAGACTAAACAGGTCTCAATAGGCACCACTTGGTTGCTGCTTGAGGCGCGAAACCCTAGGCTCAACTGCTTGGTATTTTTATCAAATAGGGTCGCAAGGCGGGCACGGCGACGATAGTGCCACCCCTCACCCGTCAATGCTGGCACTGAGTTACCTTCGGCGCCAGCAAATTTGGCCATAATATCAACCAAGGCCGCTGACTTATGCTCGCGCTGCCCAGCTAATGACATATGCTGTAAATCGCAGCCGCCACAGCTTTGGTAATGTGGGCATAGCGGCGTGACTCGCTCAGTGCTCGGTGTCTCGACTTTAATTAGCTTGGCTCGGGCATAGTTTTTCTTTTGTTCGGTCAGCTGCGCCTGCACGGTTTCACTGGGCAAGGCCCCGGGGATAAATACGACTTTTCCCTGATGTTGTGCTATACCTGCCCCTAGATGATCCAGCTGGTGCACGCTAAAGGATTGCTTCGCAGACAATTGCTTGGAACTATTTGGTTTTGCTTTAAAAAATTGTGCCATTTCGGCCTCTAAATCAATAAAAAACTGGTAAAGACCGCCCTTTTTCTGGCAGTCTTATAAAATTATATCGTCCCTAGAACTTAGGAAACTGCGCTGCGGCTATGAACCCTGTCAACAACATGACCAAATACAGCTTACGTTCCTGGGTTCTGGTGCTTGCGCTTGCGCCGACGATCTTAGTCGGTATTCTGCTGGGCAGCTACTTTACCATAAATCGCTTCTATGAACTCGAAGAGACGCTGATTGAACAGGGCAGCAATATTATCGAACCTTTAGCGATTGCCAGTGAAGTGGGACTCGTGGGCAATGACAGGGAAGCGACGAAACGGCTCCTTGCCGCAGCCCAACTGAATAAATCCACGCTCGTTAAATCTATCGCTATTTTTGACATTCAAAATCAACTGTTTGTCACATCGCATTACCACAAAGATTTCGAAATCATGCGCTATAAAGAGGCGCTGACCAATCTGCACAAAACCGAAATTGAACACGTGGGCGACAGCCTTATCCTACGCACACCGATTTTTGCCACCGCACCACCTGCGGCGGGGGCACCCGTCAATTTTGATATCCAAACCGATAATGGCGAGCTGCTTGGCTATATTTCGGTGATTATCAATAAAGAACGCGCGCTGCTCGAACAACACAGGGCCGCCGTGGCCGCCTTTATTATCGTCTTGATTGGGGTGCAATTAAACCTGTTGTTTACCTTTCGTCTGGTTAAAAACGTCACCCAGCCGATTACCGAAATGGTGCGAGTGGTCGCCAAAATCCGTGAGGGTAAACTCGATGCAAGACTCGAGGGCAATCTTATCGGTGAGCTGGATTTGCTTAAACGCGGTATTAACGCCATGGCGGGCTCGCTATCGGAATATCACGATGAAATGCAGCAAAATATCGATCAGGCAACTTCGGATCTACGGGAAACCTTAGAGCAGATTGAGATCCAAAACGTCGAGCTCGACTTAGCCAAAAAACGCGCGCTGGAGGCCAGCCGCATTAAGTCAGAATTCTTGGCGAACATGTCCCACGAGCTGCGCACACCATTAAACGGCGTGATAGGCTTTGCCCGTCAGCTCGTTAAAACCCCGCTGCACTCAAGCCAAGTCGATTACATTAATACCATCGAGCGCAGCGCGACTAACCTGCTGGCGATTATCAACGATATTCTCGACTTCTCTAAACTCGAAGCCGGCAAAATGGTGTTAGAAAACATGCCATTCGGCCTAAGGGAAACCTTAGGTGAGACAATCACTTTAATCTCCGGTAGCGCGCAGGCCAAAGGGCTGGAGTTAGTGGTCGATATTGCACCCAATGTCCCCGACAATGTTAACGGCGATGCGATGCGTGTTTGCCAAATTATCAATAACTTAGTGGGCAATGCCATCAAGTTTACCGATTCGGGCAGCGTGTTGGTCA
The DNA here is from genome assembly GCF_019457635.1 of Shewanella mangrovisoli. Classification (NCBI taxonomy): domain Bacteria; kingdom Pseudomonadati; phylum Pseudomonadota; class Gammaproteobacteria; order Alteromonadales; family Shewanellaceae; genus Shewanella; species Shewanella mangrovisoli. The sequence continues at coordinate 1,340,634 of NZ_CP080412.1, read as the reverse complement.
AGTTAGAGTTACAAAACCAGACCGATGATCAAGTGGTGCTGCGCTGTGATGTGATTGATACCGGCATTGGGATTGATGAAAACCAACAGGACTTCCTGTTCCAAGCCTTTGGCCAAGCAGACTCCTCGATTTCTCGCCGCTTTGGCGGCACAGGGCTGGGGCTGGTCATCACTAAGCGCCTCGTCAACCAAATGGGCGGCCAAATTGGCTTCACCTCTTCGGTGGATAAGGGCTCTAACTTCTGGTTCACCCTGCCATTAGGCCTAGGTCAATTCCAGATTGGAGATTCGCTGCCCTTTGAAAAACTTAAAGATAAAACCGTGCTGTTTTATGAGCCCAGAGTACTCACCCATTCGGTGATTAGTCGTCAGCTAAAACAGTGGGATACTAAGGTCACTCACCATCAACACATACCAAGCTTGCTGACGACGCTCTCGACCACTGAGCATCAGTTCGATTATGTGCTGTTGAGTTGCCATGGATTTAGCAATCCGAATCAATTGGTCAGTACCCTAAATCAAGCTAAGAGTAAAACAGATTGCTTGATCGTGCTGTTCGATTGCCAAGAGCAGGAAGTACTAAGCCAATTTATTCGCCCCAATGCCGATGTGGTGTTGTCACAGCCAGTAAGTGAACACCAATTGGCGCGTAATATGCTCTATCCACCAATGGAATACGATATTTTACCTCCCGTGGCGATTACCGTCCCCGCCGCGCGCCAGTCCCTTACTGTGTTGGCGGTGGATGATAACTTTGCCAATTTAAAATTGATTGATACCCTGCTTAACGAGTTAGTGACGACCGTCATCGCCGTTAACAGTGGTGAAGAAGCCGTGAAGCAGGCTAAGAGCCGCACCTTTGACCTTATCTTTATGGATATCCAGATGCCGGGCACCGACGGCATCAGCGCCACTAAGCAAATCCGCCAAGGGTCGATGAACCGCAACACGCCCATTATTGCCGTGACCGCCCACGCGATTGCCGAGGAACGAGAGCTGATTTTAGGCAGCGGCATGGATGGTTACTTGCCTAAACCTATCGACGAAGCCGCCCTCAAAGCGGAGATAAACCGCTGGATCACTCGGCCCAAGTTCACCCACTTCGATTTACACACCCTCAACTGGGATCTCTGCTTAACCCAAGCCAACCATAAGTCGGATTTAGCCTTAGATATGTTGCGCATGTTATTGGATTCCTTGCCACAAACGGTCTCAGCAATTGAGACGGCGCTGAATCAGAACGATCAAGCGACTATGCTCACCACTATCCATAAACTCCATGGTGCCAGTTGCTATTGTGGGGTGCCAACCACACAGCGATTATGCCAAGAGATTGAATCGGCATTGAAACGGGATGCTCGTGTCGAAGATCTCGAACCGGAAATACTAGAGTTACTTGATGAGCTAACTAAGGTAGAATCGGCGGCAAAACAAGTGCTATCACAGCTATCAGCGGAAATAACAGATGACCAAAAAAACGGGCTTCTTTAAGCGTTTAAAGGCGCTAGAACTACCACAGAAAAAACTCTTTGCCATTGCCCTTTGCCAACGAATGTTACCTAACTATCAATTGTTTTCAGAGGTTTGCGAGTTTGGCGATCCTGCGGTATTAAGCACTGTGCTCGATCTTCTTTGGCAATCCCAGTACGACAACAAGCTGAAATTCAACATTGATGTGCATCTACAGCGCTTAGAAGATAACACCCCTGAACCCGCCGATTTTGATAACTATGGCGTATACCCAGCGATGGATGCCGTAGTTGCTCTGTCTACGTTACTCGGTGCGATTCAAACCGATCTTGAAGAAGATATCACCAATATCAGCAAGTTATCCTCAAGCACTGTAGCGAACTACATTGAGACCATCAGCGATGTGGATTTAACCGATGATGCCTTAGATGACTATGTCTTCGCCCATGAAGTGATGGAAGAAGAGCGCGAACTGCAAAATACGCTGCTGGAAATCATCGAAGAAAATCCTAAGATCACCGCCGAGTTAGTGAAAGGTTTACGCAAAGAGATTATCGAAGCGGGTGTCTCGAATATCGGTATTAGCGTCGCGTAAGTGAGACCTGCTACCTAAGAGTGGTTCACTATTAGGTAGCATCTTATACCAATCGTATTAAATATCTGTTCATTCAGCGGGAGTTAAACGGGCTTTAGAAAAGGCGAAGGCTTGAAGGCATAGTGGCGCTCTGTCGAAAGCCTTAAACGCAGTATAAAGCCCGTTCAACCCCGCCCTTCGGGAGCCTCACAGGCATCCCACTCCCGTGTTACATTGACTTAAAAGGGAATAACCATTTCTTCGTCAATGCGCCTTGGATTGAGATGCTTGTGAGGCTCTGAACTGATTAGATATTTAATGTGATTGGTATTAGCCAACGGATAACACTGCGAGGGATAGGATTAAGCCAAGCATCCATTCAATATGAAAAAACTCGTTTACCAAGGATTTATCTTAACCAATAGCGAAGGTCGCACCGATACCTGGAAACTCACCATAGGCCAGCAAAGCCGTATTGGTTCTCTGTTTGAACTGCGCCGTTTAGTCAATTACTACCTTGAACTGGGGATAGTGCCCGCCACCCGCGCTAGCCTGCAAGAGGCGAAGCAGACCCAAAACTCCATGAGTAAAAATCCGCTAAAACCCCGCAAACGCTAACGAGCTTAAATCATCGAAAACAGCTCGGGCGCCTTAGACTGCATAAACTCTATAAATACTTTTACCTTTAGCGGCTGCTGACTCCGCTGGTGATACAGAATCGATATTCTGCGCTGCTCACCTATCCATTCGGGCAAGAGTACTTTTAACTGTCCCTCTTTAATCTGCTGTTTAACAAATAATTCAGGGCCATAGAGAATGCCGCCATGATCGAGAGTCGCCTGAATCGCACCGTGCAGATCCGTGAGCGTGAGCTTTGTCGGGCCATTAAAATAAAACGACTCGCCATTCGGGTGTTTTAAGTGCCAGTTAAACAGTGGCCACACTTTAATTAACTGATGGGCTTCAAGATCATCGGGATGGGTTAACTTAGGCGCCGAGGCTAAATATTCCGGCGTCGCAAATAGGCGGTAATCAAGCTCGCCTAAGGTGCTCGACACCCAAGAGGAATCGGGCTGGGCACCGCCCACAATCGCCACATCGATTCCTTTATCAATTAAATCCACCAACTCATTGCTTTGGGAAATATGCAGGCGAATATCGGGATATAAACGCCCAAACTCGTTCAATGCACGGATAAAGATGATAGAAATAATCGAAATCGGCGCCGCTATTCGCAATGTCCCTTCGGGTTTATCACTGCCGACACCGCTGAGTTCATCAAATTGGGCAATGACGCTCTGGTAGCGTTGGAATAATGCTAGGCCTTCTTCGGTTAACCGCAGCTTACGAGTGCTACGCATAAACAATTGCTTATCGAGCTTCTCCTCAAGTTTGGCCAGCTTACGGCTCACAGTGGCGATGGGCATATCGAGCTCTTTAGCCGCTTGGGAAAAACTCCCCGCATTCACTAAATGCACAAACAGATAAATTAACTGCAGCTCGGCGCCTATATCATCAGCCATTTTCTATCCCAATCGTTTATGTGAGTGCTTCTGTTCAGACTATGCACTAACTCATTGTGTTTTAAACGTAGAATTATTCACTTCTACGACCATAGCGCAATAGCCTCTAGGGGGAATGCTATGCTATTTTGCTAACAGATTTACTGCGCTAGCGCCGATTATCGTCAATTCGCTGAAATAACATCCCAACCGACCTCACCTTGGCGGCTTGAATGAAATCAAGCATCACTAAGGCTATCTCGCGGGATAAGCAACACAAAAGGATGAGTGAGGGTCATGAACATTTTAACCCCTCTGTTTGCCGTCTTCGGGATCATGCTACTGGGCACATTGGTGCAAAAACTGCGCTTTCTCCCAGTAGAAACAGACCAAGTACTCAATCAATATGTTTACTATATTGCGTTCCCTGCCATCCTGTTGATAGCACTGGCGCAGCAGCCCATTGAAGAGATCCTACAGTGGGGATTTATCGCTGGGTACAGCGCAGCCATGCTGCTGATTTACCTCGTTTGTATCGGCATCTCCCTGCTGGTTAATCCTAAACAACATGCAATTGCCGCCGTGCGCGCCTTAAATGCCACTTTTGGTAATACCGCATTTATTGGTATTCCACTCCTTATCATCTTATTTCCCCAGCAACAAAGCGCCTTAGTTGCCGCTGCGATTGCCAGTTTATTGTCCGTACTCATGTTTGCCGTAGCCTTGGTTTCGCTGGAGCTCGCCACCAATAAACAGCGACAACATCACGCCGCAGTGATCATGCTGTTAGCCGTGGTGAAAAACCCAATTGTGATTGGTTGTTTTATTGGCGTGGCCATCTCGGCATTAGGGATAACTCTCCCCTCAGGCTTGGCAATGATGATCCAGCAGATAGGCAATACCTCCAGTCCCTGTGCCCTCTTTGCCGTCGGCATGGTGTTGGCTAAAGCTATGCGCTATCAAAAAGATAGCAAGGTCTTTAGCCTGACAAACTTTATCGAACTGAGCCTGATCAACCTGTTTAAACTTATCCTGCAACCCGCCTTGGTTTACTTCATGTTAAAAGGCGTGGGTGTCACGGGCGACTATCTCGTTATGGGCGTCATCCTCAGCGCCTTACCCACTGCGGCAAGTGTCTATCTGTTGGCTCAACGCTATAACACTCAAGCCTCCAGCAGTGCTCAAGGGATACTCTTTGGCACTATAGTGACCTTTTTCAGCTTACCCATTCTGGAGCAACTCGTTAAAACCTATTCATAAACAAATAATTAGATTTTACAATATAGCGACATGTCGAATATTCACCCAAAGCCACTTTACTGTATATAAATTCAGTATATACTGTTTATCAATACAGTGATTTGGTAAGTTTTTCGACAGGAACTCACTATGCTTTGCCAACTCAGCATCAACAATTTCGCTATCGTACGTTTCCTTGAACTGGACTTTCGCCCCGGTATGACCAGCATTACCGGTGAGACTGGCGCGGGGAAATCCATTGCCATCGACGCGCTAGGTTTGTGCCTAGGCAACCGTGCCGATGCCAGCAGTGTTCGCCCTGGCGCGAGCAAAACCGAAGTCAGTGCCCGATTTTCACTCGAGGATGTGCCTCTGGCAAAACGCTGGCTCGAAGATAACGATCTCGAACTCGATGATGAGTGTATTCTGCGTCGAACCATTGGCAGTGATGGCCGCTCACGCGCCTATATCAATGGCAATCCTGTGCCGTTAACTCAACTGAAATTACTGGGACAATTGCTTGTGGGGATTCATGGCCAGCACGCCCACCATGCAATGTTAAAGAGTGAACACCAGCTCACCTTACTCGATAGCTACGCCAATCACAGACTACTGATAGACACAGTAGCGGCAAGCTATCAGCGCTGTAAACAAATTGAAGCCGAACTCAAACAATTAGAAGCCTCACAGCAGGAACGTATCGCCCGTAAACAACTGGTGCAATATCAAGTTGAAGAGTTAGATGAGTTTGATCTCAAGGTCGGTGAATTTGAAGAGATTGAACAGGAACACAAACGTCTCGCAAACGGCACCGAATTGGTCGATAGCTGCCAAGCCAGCCTGTTTTTGCTCACGGATGGTGAAGAGAGCAATATCGAGTCACTACTGAATAAAGCCGTTGGCCTTGCAGAGAATTTGCAAAGCTATGATCCCGCATTAACCAATGTCAGCACTATGCTGAACGAAGCGCTAATTCAAGTGCAAGAGAGCGCAGGCGAATTGCAGCACTACCTAAGTAAACTTGAACTCGACCCCGCGCATTTTGCCTATTTAGAGGAAAGGCTCTCTAAAGCCATGCAACTGGCCCGTAAGCACCATGTTAACCCAGACAAATTAGCCGAGCATCATCTCGCCCTCAGGGCCGAACTCACCACACTCGATGATGATGAAAATAAGCTAGAAGATATCCAACGCCAACTGGAGGCCAGTAAAGTGGCCTACCTCGCTAACGCGCAAAAGCTGAGTCAGAGCCGCGCCCGTTATGCGAAAGAGTTGGATAAGTTGGTGACTCAATCCATCCACGAACTCAATATGCCTAAGGGTAAGTTCACCATTGAAGTGAATTTCAACCCAGAAATCATGTCGATGAATGGCAGCGATAATATAGAGTTTATGGTCACCACCAACCCTGGCCAGCCATTACAACCTATATCTAGGGTTGCCTCAGGCGGCGAATTGTCACGTATTGGCTTAGGTATTCAAGTCATTACCGCGAAAAAGGTTGCCACACCAACACTCATTTTCGATGAGGTGGATGTTGGGATCTCGGGCCCCACTGCAGCCGTGGTTGGACGTATGCTGCGTAGCCTTGGCGAATCGACCCAAGTACTGTGTGTAACCCACTTGCCGCAAGTTGCAGGTAATGGTCATCAACATATGTTTGTGAATAAATTCAACAAGGCAGGAAGTACTGAAACCACTATGACGCCTTTAGATAAGGAACAACGTATCCAAGAGCTCGCCAGATTACTCGGTGGCGATACGATTACCACCAACACCTTAGCCAATGCACGGGAGTTATTACAGTAGTCATTCGCTTAATCTTGTAAATAAAGATGTACACATAATGAAGGTTCTGAGAGAGCCTTCATTTTTATTGTGCAGAATAATTATCCAAGCTAAAGCATAAATAATATTAAATTTTAGAATACGTTAGAATATTCAAACAACCCAATATCTAAATACTCGATACCAAATACCCTATGATAATAAAAATCACCTTTGTGAAGGGTGAATGAATAAATTTTTATATAAATAGGCATGATTATAAAAAAATATTCGAAAGCACTATCGTAGATTAAGGTAACTACATGAAATTTAATTATTAACTTTAGTTAGATTATTATCGGCTAGATTGCAAATTTAATAGCGATAATTAATATTACCGTATGAGCCCTATTTTCCTAGACTTAATTACCTCTCAGGTCAATAGGAGTTTTAGCATGCCTTTCCAGCATATTCTCGCGGCGGTGGATGAATCAGTTCCCCCCAACGCGGTTCTAAAAAAGTCCGTCGTATTGGCCAGGAAATGCCACGCATCGTTAACTATCCTAAAAGTGAAACGAACCCACAATTTTAATCTTAATCTGTTATTTCATAGAGATAAGTCAAAGTTAATGCCTGATGACAGGCGAAAGCCTATCTTGGCCTATCCCGACAAACAATATCCAATCCGTATAAAGGAATGCCTTTCCCATTCAATTCATAATGCTATCGTCAATGAATGTAGCCAGTTAGATTACGACCTCATCATCGTCAGTCATAAATTCTATCCACCTTTCTTCAGTGAATTTTTAATTGCAGATGAATGGCAATTACTGAGATTGCCTAATATTCCGGTGATGTTTGTCGATCTTGAAGATTGGCACGAAAATGGTCACGTACTCACCGCCCTTGAACTAGACAATGAAAATACCAGTCACCTTGAGTTTAATGAAACGCTGATAGAAGAAAGTAAACGGATTGCAACCTTGCTATCTAATGATCTGCACTTAATTAACAGTTACTTGCCCGATCCCTTCTATATGAGCTTTAATCATCAGCAACAAGAGCAACTCTGTGAACGGGACAAATATAAGGCAAGACTCACAACGGTGGCACGGCAGCATAATCTCAGCACTCGCAACTTACACATTGAAGAAGGCTTGCCCGAAGATACGATTGCCAATGAGGCCCGCAGGCTCAACGTCAATATGCTGGTGATGGGCAGCGCCGAACGCAAAGGCATGTTGAGTGCATTTAAAGGTAATGCGGCGCGAAATATCATTAACAAGCTGCGCACCGATCTCTTTATTGTCAAACCGAGGCATCCGCATTAAAACACCGACACAAACAAAAGCCGCCTTTAGCATTCACTAACGGCGGCTTAATTAACACAAAACTGCTTTCGTTAATGGATAAAAGCAGCCAGGGCCTGCACACCAATAAGCGCAAAAATGCCTGCTAATACATCGTCGATCATAATGCCAAAGCCGCCTTCGACCTTGGCATCGAGCCAACGGATTGGCCAAGGTTTGATGATGTCAAAGAGACGAAACAGCACAAAACCAACGACTAACCAGAGCACTCCGGCTGGCGCCGCAATCATAGTGATTAATAGGCCTGCTACTTCATCCCAAACAATTGCGCCATGGTCATGTACGCCCATGTCCTTAGCCGCCTTATCGCAGATATAAATCCCCGCGAGTACGCATACTAAGGTCACGGCTAAATACCAACTCAAGGGCAATTGCGCCAATAACAAATAGAGCGGAACTGCCGCTAAGGTACCAAAGGTGCCGGGCGCCTTAGCCGCTAAACCACTGCCAAAGCCTAAAGCTAAAAAATGGATCGGATTTTTAAGAGACAGGCGCGACAGCGCCTGATCTTGGGATAACAACTTCATTAAAAATGCTCAAAACCATGATATGGCGGCGTAAACGGCTCACCATTGAGTTGCAATTTAAGTTTACTGCCCGCGCAAATTTGCCCAACCCGCACAAACTTAGTCCCAGCGTGGCTCAGTGCCGTTTCTAAAGCACCTTTTTGTGCCTCTGGCACGGTAAAGAGCAGCTCATAATCCTCGCCCCCCGTTAGCGCATAACCTAAAGCATGCTCTTCACTCACGGTATCTTGCATCGCGCGGGACAACGGAATCGTGCCCACATCCACAACAGCACCCACCTGCGATGCTTTGAGGATATGGCCAATGTCGGAGATAAAACCGTCGGATAAGTCGATGGCACTGGATGCCAAAGACCGTAACGATTGACCCGCTAACACTCGAGGCGTCGGACGATAATGGCGATTGATTAAGAACTCTTTATGCTCCGCACGCGCATGCTGCACGCCACGGATCAAATCCAGCCCTAATGCCGAATCGCCTAGCGTACCTGTCACATAAATCCAGTCACCCGCTTTTGCACCGTGGCGAGTCAGCGCCTTACCCTGCGGTACTTGTCCATGCACGGTAATGTTAATGGCTCTAGGGCCGCGGGTAGTATCACCGCCAATAAGGGCAATACCATAGTATTCCGCAGCTTCGAAGAGTCCCTCACTAAACCCACTCAGCCAGGCTTCGTTAACCTCTGGCAAGGTAAGCGCAAGCGTCATCCAAGCAGGTTCAGCCCCCATGGCGGCTAAATCCGAAAGATTCACAGCTAAGGCTTTGTAACCTAAGGCTTGAGGGGGAATATCGGGGAAGAAGTGAACGTTTTCGACTAAGGTATCGCAGGAGATGGCGATCGACTTGTTTTCGGCGGGCTGCACTAGGGCGCAATCGTCGCCAATACTCAGTTTGACATCACGGCGCGTGGGGCCGCGGTGATTGAAATAACATTCAATAAGTTGGAATTCTTTCACTGTACAGTTTGGCGCGACTCACATCGGCCACCTTTGTTAGCAATGAAAAACGGTATCCTAAGATACCGTTTGTCCTTATTACTTACGTGCAACCAGTTTGTCGAGTAATCCATTAACAAACTTATGGCTTTCATCCGCACCGAAAGCTTTAGCCAGTTCAATCGCCTCGTTAATCGCGACTTTGAACGGCACATCTTTACGGAAAGTCAGCTCATAGGCCGCTAAGCGAACTATGGCCTTCTCCACTGGCGACACCTCATCAATCGGGCGGTCTAAGTGTGGAATGAACAACTCATCCAGTTGGGTTTTCTTAGTTGCTACGCCTGCAAATAGCTCACGAAAATAAGCTACATCAACACCGTCGAGGCTCTGTTCAGTTAAAAACTCGTGCTCGACATCGGCAATATTATTCCCGCTTAGTTGCCATGAATAAATGGCTTGTACGGCTAAACGGCGGGCCTTGCGGCGCTCAGAAGGCTTCATTATTTTTCCTACTATTACAACTGTTGTTCTAGCTGTTGCAGAACATTGACCATTTCAAGCAAGCTTAGTGCAGCTTCGCCGCCCTTGTTACCTGCTTTAGTACCTGAACGCTCAATGGCTTGTTCAATGGTATCTGTCGTCAATACACCGAAGGCAACGGGCAGATCGAACTCTAATGCGATTTGAGCTAGACCTTTGTTACATTCACCTGCAACAAAATCAAAATGAGGGGTACCACCACGGATCACAGCACCAAGTGCGATGATACCGTCAAACTTACCACTTGCGGCAACACGACGTGCAGCCAGCGGTAACTCAACCGCACCAGGTACACGGACGACAGTGATGTTTTCATCACTGACTTGGCCAAAACGTTTCAGCGTGTCAAGTGCACCTTCAAGCAGGCTCTCAACTAAAAAGCTGTTAAAACGCGAAATTACAATCGCAACTTTGGCATTCTTCGCTTCGATATTACCTTGAACTACGTTCATTTTCTTACCTAATTTAGCTAAAGCACCCGGCTTGGGCGAAAAGTGGCGACATGATACCACAGTCAATCGCCCACAGCCCTATGCAAATTATACAAATGATTAATTTTACCTTAGTGCAACGTCTAACAAGCTCGGCCTGTTACTCCGCTACGTATTCAGTCACTTCAAGACCAAAGCCAGAGAGCGAGTGATAACGCTTAGGCGAACTTAAGAGACGCATTTTGGTTACCCCAAGGCTGGCAAGGATTTGCGAACCTACACCCACGCGGCGCGAAGTGCCTTGCCATTTTGCAGACGCTGGCGCTTGACCTTGATCTTCTGCTTCAAAGGCTTTGACTTTAGAGAGAATTTCACAGGTATGCTCTTGATTGCCCAGCAGCACCAACACTCCACCTTCGGCAGAAATACGCTCCATGGCTTTTTCAAGCGGCCAACTACGCTGCTGATCGCGCTCCGAGTGGAGTAAATCGTTGAAAGTATTTTGTAAGTGTACGCGCACTAAACAATCTGGCTTCACCTCGCCCTTCACTAAGGCAAAGTGCAGTTGATTGTCGATAGTATCCCTAAAGGTCACCATGTCGAACTCGCCAAAGCGGGTTGGCAGTTTACATTTGGCTTCACGCACGACAGTGGTTTCTTTGGTGTTGCGGTATTCGATAAGCGCCGCAATAGTGCCGATTTTAATCCCATGCAATTCAGAGAAAATCTCTAAATCAGGGCGACGGGCCATAGTGCCGTCTTCATTGAGGATCTCAACAATCACGCCCGATGGCTCAAGCCCCGCTAAACGGGCTAAATCACAACCCGCCTCAGTGTGACCTGCGCGGGTTAACACGCCGCCGTCCTGCGCCATTAATGGGAAGATATGACCAGGTTGTACTAAATCCGATGCCTTGGCATCTTTAGCCACGGCAGCTTTAACAGTCACAGCGCGATCGTGGGCCGAAATCCCGGTGGTTACGCCTTCAGCCGCTTCAATCGATACCGTAAAGTTAGTCGAGAACTGCGCATTGTTGTTAGTCACCATCAAGGGCAGGTTTAACTGCTGGCAACGGGCCTTAGTCATCGTTTGGCAGATAAGTCCACGACCGTATTTCGCCATAAAGTTAATCGCTTCAGGCGTCACCAGCTCGGCCGCCATAATCAGGTCGCCTTCGTTTTCTCTGTCTTCGTCATCCATCAAAATAACCATTTTGCCTTGACGAATATCCTCGATGATCTCTTCTATACTGTGCAGCGCCATTGTAGGACCTTTATGATTTTACTGTTGTTATGAAATTCTATACCTAAGTGAGCTAAGTGCCAGTGCCCTAACGCACAAAGCCAGCACGGGCTAACATTTCCATGGTTACCCCACCGCCTTGGGTTTCTTTAGAGTCAAAGCGCATTAAACGCTCTAAATAGCGGGCGATTAAATCCACTTCAATATTAACCTTATCACCAGCTTTCAAATCCACCAGTGTGGTTTCACCCGCCGTATGAGGCACTATGGTTAAACGAAAACGGTGTCCATCGACTTCGTTTACCGTGAGGCTCACGCCATCGATGGTGATAGAACCTTTATGGGCGATATAGCGCGCCAGTTCAGTTGGCGCCGCTAACCAAAACTCAATCGCTTGACCCCGCGCCAAACGCTGCTCTACGGTGGCAATGCCATCCACATGGCCGCTGACCATATGCCCGCCGAGGCGAGTTGTCGGGGTAACGGCTTTTTCAAGATTAACCTTAGTGCCCACTTTATAGTTAGCAAAGCCTGTGAGACTGACAGTTTCAGCCGACACATCCGCCACATAGCCATCGGCTAATTGCTGAACCACAGTCAAACACACACCATTGGTGGCGATACTGTCGCCTAAACGCACATCGCTTAAATCCAGTTTGCCACTGGCGACCGTCAAACGAATATCATCGCCTTTACGTTCAAGCTTTCGCAGCGTGCCTACGGCCTCAATAATCCCAGTAAACATGGTTAACTCACTTATTCGCTAAAGATGGATTGGACGTGAGCCGCAAGGTGAAACGCATATCCGCGCCCACTTTACGCTCATCGACCAGTTTGAGGGTCGGAATATCGGCCATCATTTGATAATCGGGTAATTCGAGTAGATTACGTCCTTGTGCGCCAAGGATTTTCATCGCTTGATACAGCACTAACTCATCGGCTAATCCCGCGCCGATAAAGGCACCCGCTAAGGTCGCGCCCGCTTCGATAAGCACCTGATTACAGCTTTTGCCTAAATAGCTTAAGAGTGCGGGCAGCGAGATGCGACCATCAATCGCCGGTAATTGAAGACAAGTCACATGGGCCGGCAACTGCGCTATAAAGGCTGGCGAGTAAGGCTCAGTTGAGACTAATAAAATCGGCGATTCAATCGTAAGCAAGGCCGCCGTAATCGGCATGCGGCAACGACTGTCTAAAATCACCCGCAGCGGTTGTAAAATCTGCGCTTCACTCAATTGCGAGCTAAGACTGCTAAGCTCTGAGTAGCGCACATTGAGCGAAGGGTCATCGGCCAGTACGGTTTCAATCCCAGTGACCAGTGCGCAGGCGCGCAAACGTAAGCGCTGCACATCGCGGCGAGCTTCGGGGCCTGTAATCCACTTAGAGACACCGTTGGATAGCGCGGTTTTACCATCGAGACTCGCGGCAAGCTTTACCGTTACCCAAGGCAGGCCCGACTCCATGCGCTTCATAAAACCAAGATTTAAAGCGTAAGCTTCGTCGCGATGTAAACCGACATCCACTTGAATGCCCGCATCGCGCAGCATTTGAATTCCGCGACCACCGACCTGCGGATTAGGGTCTTCAACTGCGACCACCACACGTTTTACACCAATATTGATCAGCGCCAAGGCGCACGGCGGTGTGCGGCCATAATGGCTACAAGGTTCTAAGGTGACATAGGCGGTCCCGCCGCGGGCAAGTTCGCCTGCCATGCGCAGTGCATGCACCTCGGCGTGGGGCTCGCCGGCTTTTTGATGATAACCTTCGCCGACAATGTGATTATCTTTTACGATAACGCAGCCCACACTAGGATTGGGGCGAGTGGTATAAAATCCTTTGCGAGCCAATTGTATGGCTCGGCTCATCATCTGGTTATCGAGTTCTGACCAATTCATATAAACCCTATGAAATCCTGAGGAAGCGTGCCCGAATGCGGCGCATAACGAGGCGCTAACCTAAGCGCTAACCTAAGATAACCCACGTTACTTTTGCAGTTTCGCAATCGCCTCGCCAAATTCGGAGACGTCTTCAAAGGCGCGGTAAACCGAGGCAAAACGAATATAGGCAACCTTATCTAGGCTCATTAACTGTTCCATCATCAAGTTACCTATCATCTCGGATGGCACTTCGCGCTCACCAGTAGCCCGCAGCGTTGACTTGATTTTACTTAAGGCCTGCTCGATTTCATCCATAGACACGGGGCGCTTTTCGACCGCGCGTAACATGCCTGCTTGCAGCTTTTCTTCATCGAAGGGTTGGCGCGTGCCATCACGTTTAATCACCCGTGGCATGACTAATTCAGCCCCTTCGAAGGTGGTAAATCTTTCGTGGCATTCGGTGCATTCTCGGCGACGACGCACTTGATGGCCTTCCGCCACTAATCGGGAATCGATCACTTTAGTATCTGTCGCGCTGCAAAATGGACAATGCATTGAGCCTCCTGCCGTGAATGGAATAAAGCCTATGGCTTTCGCTGTAGCTTGCTTAAACCGAGCGGGTTTAAGTCTAAGATTTTAGCAATAAAAATGGCCGCTTAATGCGGCCATGGGATTTTATCCTATTTATCGGCTGAGGTTAACCACCTAAGAGTGACACCCTAAGCAGTTGTGAACTCAGCCGCCATATTCAGATAAATTAACGAATTAACCGTAAACAGGGAAACGGGCGCACAGAGCCAATACTTGGCCTTTTACGCGCTCGATGACTGCTGGGTTGTGGGCATCGTCGAGGATGTCACAGATCCAACCGGTTAACTCTTTCGCTTCAGCTTCTTTAAAGCCACGGCGAGTGATCGCAGGCGTACCGATACGCACACCAGAGGTCACGAATGGAGAACGTGGATCGTTTGGCACAGAGTTTTTGTTTACTGTGATGTTCGCGCTACCTAAAGCGGCATCGGCTTCTTTACCCGTCAGGTCGCGACCAATTAAGTCCACCAGCATTAAGTGGTTGTCAGTACCGCCAGAAACGATCTTGTAACCACGCTCTAAGAACACTTCAACCATGGCTTTAGCATTCTTAACCACTTGTTGTTGGTAAGCTTTGAACTCTGGCTCTAAAGCTTCTTTGAAGGCTACCGCTTTACCCGCGATAACGTGCATCAAAGGACCACCTTGACCGCCTGGGAATACCGCAGAGTTCAGCTTTTTGTATAGCTCTTCATCATCGGCAGCAGACAGAATGATACCGCCACGAGGACCGGCTAAGGTCTTGTGAGTGGTTGACGTCACAACGTGCGCGTGTGGCACTGGGTTTGGATACACACCAGCGGCGATAAGACCCGCAACGTGCGCCATGTCGACAAACAGGTAAGCACCTATTTTGTCTGCGATTTCGCGCATTCTTGCCCAGTCAACGATGCCTGAGTAAGCAGAGAAACCACCGATCATCATCTTAGGCTTATGTTCAACCGCCAGACGTTCCATTTCGTCGTAGTCGATTTTGCCTGATTCATCGATGCCGTAAGGAATGATGTTGTACAGTCTACCGGAGAAGTTTACAGGTGAACCGTGGGTCAAGTGACCACCGTGAGCAAGGTTCATACCTAAAACGGTATCGCCTGGTTTTAACAATGCCATGTAAACGGCGCTGTTTGCTTGAGAACCTGAGTGAGGTTGTACGTTTGCGTAAGTCGCGCCAAACAGTTGTTTTGCACGCTCAATCGCTAAGGTTTCAACTACGTCCACATACTCACAACCACCGTAGTAGCGCTTGCCAGGATAACCTTCGGCGTACTTGTTGGTTAATTGTGAACCTTGCGCTTGCATCACGCGTGGACTGGTGTAGTTTTCAGAAGCAATCAGCTCAATATGCTCTTCTTGACGCAGAGTTTCGTTCTGAATTGCGTTGAACAGTTCCGGATCATAATCTGCGATATTCATATCTTTTTTCAGCATTGCTTACTCCAGCTGCCAATTCTTGTAGGTAGGGTTGCGCGGTATTCTACTCGTAACTAGCCGACAATCCCAGTCTCTGAAACATGAAAATCCTACAGTTTTACCTTGAACTCGCCTCAATGCCGAGTTGAGTTCGGCGCACAATCGAGTAGAATTAGCCGCATCATTAGTCACTTATAGATGCAGAAAAATGGCTCAGTTTGTTTACAGCATGCTGCGGGTGGGCAAGGTTGTTCCTCCTAAGAAGCAGATCCTTAAAGACATTTCCTTAAGCTTTTTCCCCGGCGCTAAGATCGGTGTGTTAGGTCTTAACGGTTCAGGTAAATCCACCCTACTGCGCATCATGGCCGGTATCGATACCGAAATTGAGGGTGAAGCGCGCCCAATGCCAGGGTTGAAGATTGGTTACCTGCCGCAAGAACCGAAACTCGACCCAACGCAAACCGTACGTGAGGCGATTGAAGAAGCGGTTTCTGAAGCCAAAAATGCCCTCAAACGCTTAGACGAAGTCTATGCGGCTTACGCCGATCCTGATGCGGACTTTGACGCGCTTGCCAAAGAGCAAGGCGAACTTGAAGCCATCATTCAGGCGCAGGACGCCCACAATCTGGACAACATCCTCGAGCGTGCGGCGAACGCCCTGCGTCTTCCAGATTGGGACGAGAAGATTGAAGTCTTATCGGGTGGTGAGCGCCGCCGTGTGGCGATTTGTCGTCTGCTGCTGGAAAAGCCAGAGATGCTGCTGCTCGACGAACCCACCAACCACTTGGACGCCGAATCAGTCGCTTGGCTCGAACACTTCCTGCAGGAATACTCGGGCACCGTTGTGGCGATTACCCACGACCGTTACTTCCTCGACAATGCCGCGGGCTGGATTTTAGAACTTGACCGTGGTGAGGGTATCCCATGGGAAGGCAACTACTCTTCATGGCTTGAGCAAAAAGATGCTCGCTTGAAGCAGGAATCTGCCGCTGAAAGCGCCCGCCAAAAGACCATCGCGAAAGAATTAGAATGGGTTCGCCAAGGCGCGAAAGGCCGTCAGTCTAAGGGTAAAGCCCGTATGGCGCGCTTTGAAGAGCTGAACACCTCTGATTACCAAAAACGTAACGAAACCAACGAGCTGTTTATTCCGCCAGGACCACGTTTAGGTGACAAAGTGATTGAGGTTAACAACTTAACCAAATCCTACGGTGACCGCGTGCTGATCGACAACCTGTCGTTCTCGATTCCTAAGGGCGCGATCGTCGGTATTATCGGTGCTAACGGCGCGGGTAAATCGACCCTGTTCCGTATGCTGTCTGGCAGCGAGCAGCCAGATAGCGGTACCATCGAGTTAGGTGAAACCGTGCAACTGGCGTCGGTTGAACAGTTCCGCGACTCAATGAATGACAAGAACACCATTTGGCAAGAAATTTCCGGTGGTCAAGACATCATGCGCATCAACAACATGGAAATCCCAAGCCGCGCCTATGTGGGCCGCTTCAACTTCCGTGGTGCGGATCAACAGAAAGTTATCGGCACATTGTCGGGTGGTGAGCGCAACCGTGTTCACTTAGCTAAGCTGCTGCAAGCTGGCGGTAACGTACTGCTCCTCGACGAACCCACCAACGACTTAGACGTTGAAACCCTGCGCGCACTGGAAGAAGCGATCCTCGAGTTCCCAGGTTGTGCCATGGTAATTTCGCACGACCGTTGGTTCTTAGACCGTATCGCGACCCATATTCTAGACTACCGCGACGAAGGCCAAGTGAACTTCTACGAAGGTAACTACACCGAATACTCGGCATGGTTGAAGAACACCTATGGTGCCGATGTGGTTGAGCCACACCGCTTAAAATACAAGCGTATGACCAAGTAAGCGCAATCGTTTATAGGTACATAAAAAGCCCCGCAATTGCGGGGCTTTCTTTTAATGCACAAAAGTTAAGCCTACTAATCCTGCTCCTGAATCGCTTTAACATCACCATCGCGGTCAATCACATCGACCTGAAAGTAACGCACGCGCACGGTCGCCGGTTTTACTTGGCCCGTCTGCGTCAACTCACTCTCCAGTAGTCGCACAAAGCTGGCATCTGGTTTTTTAATTCCGCCAACGGTGACCCGCACTATCCATTGACTGGCCTCTTCCTCAATCCCAACTTTAATCAACCGCATATTGGGGAACTTGAGTAACTGCTCACTCACAATGCGAGTCACTTTGCTCTCATACAATTGCCTTGCCACCACATTATGCAGATTCACGCTGAGGGCAATGACTAAAATAACCAGCAGGATCAATGTAATGAAGTTACGTTTCAGCAACTCCCACAGTGAGCTTTTTTGCCAAAAATAAAATCCATGAAAACCGTTCAACCACAGCACCACGGAGGACACAAATTGGATGGCGACTATGTTGGTAAACGTCAGTAAGAAGGCTCCTCGGGCGAGTTCAAAATTACCATGACCGAGCAATATCGCCGAGGCACACAGGGGCGGCACTAATGCGGTGGCAATCGCCACTCCCACAAAGGAAGTACTTAACCGCGGCGAAATAGTCGCATAGGCGCCCGCCGCACCGCCCGCAAACGCGACCATTAAATCGAGAAAGTTTGGCGCCGTTCTCGCCATGATCTCCGGCGTGATAGGAATATCGGAATGCAAAAAGCCAATTAAAAAGGCGGTGAAATAAACCAGAATACTCCCCACGATTAAACTCTTAATGGCATGGCGAACTAAGAGTTTTTCTCCTTCGACCAGCCCTAATGCCAAGCCTAAAATGGGGGAAAACAGCATAGCAACAATCATGGCGCCAATGACCACGGCGGCGCTGTTGGCCAAGAGTCCGTAGCTGGCGATGATGGCCGCTAGGGTATTCATCGCCAAAAAGGGCACATCGAGCTGGGCATTGACGCGAATATTCGCGCGGGTAATTTCTTTGTGATCTTTAATATCTTCGCTCATATCGTCTGCTCAGCAAGGGAGGATGGGACCTAAGTTGCACATTTAAAACAAAAATATCCCAATCAATATAGCTGAACAGAAAATAGCCGCAATGGGGTTTAAGCGTCTGGCGCAAAATATAAATCGAAGGAAGGAGTTGAGGCTGAATAGCCGTTTCGAAGCGACTTTATCTTGGAGCTGAGTCGTGCAAGATCACGCCCTTAAATTGTCCCGTTAAAATGCTGCACTAGCATATCCATCATCACCCTTAATGCGGGCTGCATATGTTTGCGGGATTGATACACCCCATACACGCCTAGGGATTGAGGTTTATATTCCCGCAGCAATGGCACTAATGCTCCCGAATCGAGGTGTGGTTTTGCCGCCCACAGGGGCTGCATGGCAATTCCCTCCCCCGCCAAAGTGGCGTTTAACACCACCATAGAGTCATTGGCACTTAGGTTGCCCTTCACCGGAATATTGAATATCTGCCCGACTTCCTGCGTTGGCGTTGCCTTCGCAGCGATAGGCGTTTGAGTGAATCGCCACATCACATCGCCAAAGTAGGAATAGGTTAGGCAGTTATGCCGAGTTAAATCCTCGGGATGCGTGATGGCCGAATGGCTGGCAAGATAACTCGGTGCCGCGCACACCACAGACTCACACTCGCCTAAACGTCTGGCGATAAGCGTAGGGTCGAGTTCGTTGGTGATACGAATGGCAAGATCGATTCGTTCAGCCACTAAATCAACGGTTTGACTCGTCACATGAAAATTCACACTCGCCTGCGGGTATTGGGCTAAATAAGGGCGCACAACGCTGGGGAGGAGTAAATGCGCCATAAATTGCGAGCAGCTGATCCGCAGTAGCCCTCGGGGCTGGGCACTCTGAGCATGACTGACGGCGGGGACTTCCTGCGCCAACTCAAGCAAACGCTGGCAGTAATCGAGCACTTGCTCGCCCGCACTGGTCAAGCTCAAACGTCTCGTCGAGCGGTGCAATAAACGGGCGCCCGACCATTCTTCCATCTCTGCCAAGTAACGGGTCACCATGGAGCGCGACATATCTAACGCCTCGGCAGCGCCAATCATGCTCCCCCGTTCGACAATAGTCACAAACACCTTTGCCGCTTCGAGTCTATCCATGGTTTATTCCCCTTGTGGATTAGTTTGCACTAGATTCTCGGCTTTCAACGCTAATTCGTCCGAATTATGCAACAAATAAGCGCAACTTTCCGTGTTTATCTAACGTTTTTTGCAACCTAAACTAAGCTCACTTTTGCAGCAGTGCAAATCACCGAATGCCTATTTGAATGAATAAGTGAGAACTGAAATGACACTATTGAATAACCTAAGCTTAGCCAGCTTCAAACCCCAATTCGCCGCTGCAATGTTGGTGGCAGGAATGGCTACGGCGCAGGCCGCACCTTTGCAAGTGAGCCATTTTAATCCGGGTGAAAACAGCATCTTTGCCGTGTCCTCCAGCTTTATCAGTGGCGAGCATGAAATGATGTTGGTCGATGCTCAGTTCCAAAAAAATGATGCCCAGACCTTAGTGAATACCATTAAGGCCAGCGGTAAAAAACTCACCTTGGTTTATATCAGCCACAGCGATCCTGACTTTTACTTTGGGTTGGATGTGATTAAGCAAAACTTTCCCGAGGTAGAAATCGTCGCCATCCAAACCACGGTCGATGATATTAAAGCCTCGATGGAGGGCAAACTCGCCTACTGGGGACCGATTTTAAAGGACAATGCGCCGAGCCAATTAGTGTTGCCAAAGGTGGTGACAACCAATAGCTTTAGTATCGACGGCGAACAAGTGCTGATTGAAGGTCTAGAGGATGCTCATCCTAAGCATACTTTCCTGTGGGTACCTTCGGCTAAGACCATCACTGGCGGAGTTGAAGTATTTGATAATACCCATGTTTGGATAGCTGATACCCAAAGTATCGAGTCTCGCCAGGCTTGGTTAGCCCATTTAGATAAAATGAGCGCCCTCTCCCCCGAAACAGTGATCCCTGGCCATTATCTTGGCAAAGCGAGATTTGATCAGCGCGCGATTAGCTTTACCCGCGACTATATTCATGCCTTTGAAAATGCGGCTAAAACAGCAAAAAATTCTGCGGACTTAATCGCCAAGATGCTCGCACTCTACCCACAAATCCCCAGCGATGTGGGCCTTGAGATCAGCGCCAAAGTGATTATGGGTGAAATGCGCTGGCCCATGTAAGCGCATCGGGGCATGGTATTCCTTACCCCATTCACTCTGATGTAAGCCTCGGTTAGCACTCAAGCAAAAACCAAAGTTCAGTTCAGCTCGTTTTATAGGAAGTCCCCATGAATACCACTGAAAATCCACAAGCCGTTTTACATGCCATTATAGATCCTCTGTGCGGTTGGTGTTATGCGGCCGCACCGCTGTTTGATGCCGCAGCCGCTGCCGGATTTACTATCAAACTCCACGCGGGCGGCATGCTCACAGGCCCAAGACGTAAACAGATTGATAATCAATGGCGCGACTATGTGATGCCCCATGACCAACGTATTGCCGCGCTAACCGGACAAGCCTTTGGTGAGAACTACTACGAAGGCCTATTGCGTGATACGAGTATCCTATTGGATTCGGCGCCGCCCATCAGGGCGTTACTCGCTGTGGCCGCCTTAGGTGGCGATGATTTAGCCTACTTACATGCGGTGCAGCTCGCCCATTATCGCGATGGCAAGTGCGCGAGCGATGAAAATAACCTGCATCTTTTAGCGGAAAAATTGGGGATAGATGGCGCCGCCTTCGCCCGGGAATACGCCGAAAATGAAGAAGCCCTTTATCAACATATCGTCGCTTCGCGGGCATTAATGAATCAGCTCGGCGCCCAAGGGTTTCCCTCCGTGGCGCTAGAGACCAGTGAAGGCCACTTAAAGCTTATCAATCACAGCCGCTTTTACGGTCAACCTTCGAAGTGGCTTGAATATCTGAAAGAGCAGCTATCCTGATCGGCAGCGTTCTTATCAAGTTGGTGTTTAAAAGCATACGCCTTAGGAAGTTTACTACCTAAGGCGTAATATTTTAGTCCTGAGCACAAAGCAATGAGCTAAGTCTTTTTAAAAACTTAGACAATCGGTTAACCTTGGTTTTCGGGAGCAAGCTCGGCTTGCTTGGCCTCTTCTAGGGTAAAACTCTCCGTCTTTTTTACGCATTCCAGCACCGTCTTAACATAGAGTGCTATCGGTTTATCCTGTGGTAAACGGGGTAATTTTGTTCCGGGTAAAGACAGTTGATACTGCTCGACTTTAGATTCAAACCAGGAGAAACGCATCAGCTTAAATCCTTGATTCGTTTCTAAATAGCATTTGTAATCCTGTCGTTTCTCTTTTTCTGCCGCCATCGCAGGCCATTGAAGCCCCCACAACAGCAACAGACAAACGGCACCATATTTCATCATCAAGCTATCACTCATATTGATTTATTAAGGCTTTGCATTATTGATCTACGTAGTAGTAAATCTTGTTTGCCTTAGGCCCACTGCCGATACACTTAGGATTACCGCTCTCGCAAGTCGCCTCCTCAGGCACCGCCTTACCAATCCCAATCAAAAACATATCAGGAGTGGGAGCCTTAGCATTGGGGTCATCGGGCTGCGCAGCCGGGGGGATGACCAATTGCGGCGTATCCAAAACCAGTTCACCGGCATACAAGAAATCGGTTCTGTAGCCATTTGTGCCTTTGTGTAAGTTCTTTTTATAGAGGTAGCCCTTACCCGAACTCAAACATTGGTTCACCGAAGCATCACTGCCTGGCACAAAACTGGTGAAATACACCTCGCCCTGAACTATGGTCGCAGAAGATAGACTCTTTTCACCTTTGCGGGAGAAGTTATAGTACCAGCCCCGCTTTTGACCAAAAGCGATTTCGCTGGCTTTATCATTTGGCGCCGCCGTAGTTACATCGTATAAGTCACTTAAGGTTAAGGCGCTCGGCACTGGCTTTTGATTAGGTTTACCTTGGAATGATTGAGTCACTATGTTCCTATCTTGCAAGGCAAAAAACATATCCGAACGGGATGCATCGCTAGGTTTCGCCCTATGACCGCTGCCTACAACTACGGCATCGTAGGGAATATTCTGCTTCGTCACTGTCTTGGTCGATTTCCCATTCACCACCTGAGTCAACTCAAAGGTATTGGTGACCATGGTCTGCGCAACCGTCGCTCCAGAGAAGAATCGCCTATCCCCAGCCACCGAACTCCTATCCCCTAATGCGGCAAATTTAAATCCCGACCAAGTCGAAGTATTTGCCGAAGGCATGTCCATTCGCCACACATTCCCTTGGGTGTCTGTGGCATAAATCCTATCCGTTCTACCATCGCCATTACCGTCTAACACGGCAACACTGCTCGGAATACTGTTCGCAATCCCCGGCAATTGGGTATTGGCGCCATTGCCACCAAATTGATGAATTAATGCCCCCGTTTCGGCATCGACAATAAACACGCCTCGGCCTTGGCTATCGTCGCTGCCAATCTCGGCGCCATCCTTGGTCGCGGGGGTATATCCCGCCCCGAAGATAAGCACAGGTTTATCCCCAGTGGCACTCGGAATCGTGGTGACGACAGGTGTCGACCAGGATTGACCTAACTCGCCCATTCCCGGTGAGCTGGCATCAATCCTCCACATAAAACTAGGATTATCGGGAGAGGTGATATCGAGGGCATAATAAGCATTTCCCCCACGGCGCATCCCCACAAACACCCACGCTTTTTCAATACGTTTGCCCTGCATTTTGGTGTAAGCGACTGGCGAGCCATCAATACCGTATACCGAGTGTACGCCCGTTGGCGCGTTCGCCTTCAGATCGCGAAAATTCGGCAGCAACTCATAGGGGATAACCCCCCAAGTCTCAGACACGCTATCGCCTTCATCCTTGAACATATGCAGGAACCCATGGTTAGTCCCCACGATAATCCGAATATCGGGCTGGTCTTCAGAGCCAAAATTGAGTGCTAAGGGTTTGGAATGTAAAGCATCCCCCATAATATCGGCGCGCCAATTGGGGGTTGCGCCACTCGCGGCACTGAGGTCCTGATTCTTGTCATTATCGACATCGATGCCCTTGGCCCAATCAAAATGCTCGCTAAGCTCAGTTTCATCGACCCCCATATACAAGGCCAAACGGGCATCGCCCCCCGCTTTGCGAGAGGCATTCGACAGGGTAAATGGGCTTAATCCCGTGCCTAAATTACTGTACAAGGTGCGACTACTCGCCTGCTGCATTGCACCTAGCACGCCACCCCGCTTCACATCGTTACCATCGCCACTCGCACCACACTCTTCGGCCGAGGTCCAATAGGAGCAGGCCTCGGCTTTGATGTTGCCATCTTCACCTATCGCATTGTTGCCTTTGCTATCGACAACATCACCACTACTGGTCACCTTAAATTTCTTGATATTGCCTAACCATCTCGGCCCTTTGTTCGGCAAAAACATAGAGTAATAAGCGGAATCAAAGGTTTGTGTTCGGTTAAAGTTATTACTTGCCACCGAGGGAGAGGTAAAGCTGGCATTTTTTTCGAGGATATTGTTCAGGGCAGTTTGTAATGAAGAGCGTAATTTACTGGCATCGGTCGCATCGAAATACTTACCTCCGCCATTTTCGGCGGTCTGCTTCAGCAAATGTTCGGCACTGGCGGCACCTTCACTAAAGCCGATGGTAAAGGTTCTAACGGTTTGTTTACCCTCAGAATTAGGATTGACGTCTTCGTTTCTCATCCAGCCCGAAAGCGCACTGAGGTAGCTGACGGGGCTTGAGGTATGTTTCCCCACTCCTTTGGTTAACTGCTCCACCAAACCATCGGCCGCGTTATCCAACGTGGGTTCACCGTCGGTGATATAGATGATATAGGCTTCATTTTGGCAACGTTTGAAGGGCGAATTATAGTTATTAGTCCCCACGGCTAATGCTTCTGGATCGGTAAAAGGGTTTCTTTTCGCTTCGTAAGTTCCCTGATAGCGCCCCCAGCGGTCGTAATAATGGTAATCGCTGTCGTCGTCACCAAAATACTGACTCTGCCCGCCGAAATAGCGGTACGCCTCATAGAGGGTTTCGCATAAGGGGGTATTTTGGGCGTAGTTAATATCATTAATCCCTTTAAGCAGATCAATTTTAGCTGCAGCGGACATCGGCTTAATCCCAGAGATAATCCGCCCACCGTCACGCTGCCCATCATAGGGGCCATTCATATTGAAAATCGCTAGACCAAAATCCACACCCGGCGTGGTTAAAATCACACTTTCAATGGCATCTTTAGCCAAGGCCAGTCGCGTTTTATTGACCCTAGTTTTAGGACCATGCAGCCAGTTTAAGTAATCTTCGGTATAGACGGTAACCACTTTACCAGTACCAAACGCGGTCTTTTCCGCCTTCGCCTTGGCCGCGGACTTTACACTGTCTGACGAGCTAGTACTTGCCTTAGTGTAACGAACCGGTTTGCTCGCCGTCCCTAAGCTATCCACGGGTAAACCTTGGGCTTCACCTGCCGCGTTACCGAACTTGTTTTCCTGAATATCCTCAAAACAGTCGACGGCGGAAATGGAACTGCCGTTAAGCTCTGAAAACTCTCTCCAAGACCCCGAGCTTCCCGAAAAACCATATTCCCTAAAGAACCCCGTAAAGGTGCCGTAACGATTCAGATATTCCCATGAGCTTTCGCAGCCATTGAGAGCCCCTTTGAACTTACGTTTTTCCCGCCCTGAATTAGGGTTGGGCGCAGCCGCGTTTTCCGATGAGCCTCGGCTATAGAATAAATTACCCGATTGGGCATAATTTACATCGCGCTTATTCTCGTAGGGCGCCTCGACATCATAGGCGAGACTGCTCATGCTGCCCGAGTTGTCGAAAATAATCAGCACCTGCGGACGCGAGCCATTACGGGCGGACGCTTCGAAAACATAAAGCTCAGTATCATCGGCGTGAGTCGGCGCCATAAATAAACTGGCCGCACTCACAATTACACTCGACAGAATAAGAGAAATGACTGACGTTAACGTATGGCAAACGTTTTGTGGTCGAGAGTTAAGGGATATCAGTGAAGAAGCACGAGCAATAGAGAATACCAACCGATTATGTGGCTGGCATTTAAATAAAAACGGAATCATACGGTATGCATATCTGTTATTTAGATAAAAATAAAAACACTTTCACCTAGGATTTAATATTTTAAATCGCACGATTTAAAATAGAAAAGCAAAAATTACCGAATGAAGCACAGTAAAATCATACCATTAGGCGATACTCGTGACTTTTACCACTATCAACACTTATTTGGCAATAAATAAACAAAAATATTTAAACCTCAACACAAATATCCACATATCAGCGTTAATCAAACATTGTCACCCAATCAACTAAGTGGAATAAATCGATATGAACAGGTTTAAAAATAACCGTATACAGCACGATTAAAATAACGATGTAAATTTAAATAGAATATTTATTTAAATGGTTTTGATAAAAATAAATTCACTCTCATTTAAAACGCAGTATTCAATATAAACTCTCAAGTTCTCTTTGAGATAAGCATGACTTTCAATCGCTTACCCATGAACAGATCCCCTCTTGATGACTCTTGCCGCATTCAATTATTAACATTATGCTAACCAGCCCTAAATTGGTGGCGTAAAACAATAATAAGGAACTTCGAATGCGCATACTCTCCGAATCAGGCCTACCCCATGCCAACAGCCCATCGCGGGATGTGTGTTCGTCCGTATTAACCCCAAAGCGCCGCACGCTCGCCGCTCAGGGAGTTTTATTCTCACTGCTCAGTTTATTTTCCTTTGCCAGTTACAGTGCACAACCAATCCTTACGGAATCGTCCGTCACCGATGGCCCCTATGTGTTTCTCGACCAAGGAAAAGAAAACACTGCCTACTGGATCTGCCAGAGTGAGTTAAAACAGACACCTATCGCAAACAATCAATTGGCTCGCCCAAACGATTGCGGCAACTTGCCACAGCCTGTACGCCATAACGCAGCGCCTCAAGTTGAAGCCGATACTTACACCCATGCGGGTAAAATTGTGGCCTTAAGCGATGTGCATGGCCAATTTGACGTGATGATTAATTTACTTAAAGCCCACAAGATTATTGATGAAAATAATCATTGGGCCTTTGGTGATGGCCATATGGTGATGACAGGCGATATGTTCGATCGCGGTCATCAAGTCAACGAAGTTCTGTGGTTTTTATATGAGTTAGATAAGGAGGCGCAAGCCGCCGGCGGTCGTTTACATTTACTTATGGGTAACCACGAGCAAATGGTGTTTCGCGGCGACTTACGCTATATCAATGAGCGTTACAAAACCTCAGCCAAATTGCTTAATCGCAGCTATGATGCGCTCTACAATAAAGACACCGAAATCGGCCGTTGGCTTCGCAGTAAAAACACTCTGGTGAAGATCAACAATCTGCTATTTATGCACGGTGGAATAAGCCCTGAGTGGGTCGAGCGTAAACTCAATATCAGCGATGCCAACCAGTTATTTCGCCAACATTTAGACGATAAAAAAGAAGAGCTAAAACAAAACGATCTGTTGAACTTCCTGTTTTTCACCAACGGCCCGACTTGGTACCGAGGCTACTTTAAAGACGCACTTAGCGAGCAAGAGATTGACCAGATCCTTAACTATTTTAAGGTTGACCACATCATAGTCGGCCACACCTCGCAGGATCGGGTTCTAGGGCTTTACCATAATAAAATCATTGCGATAGATAGCAGCATAAAGAATGGTCAATCTGGCGAGCTATTGCTGATAGACAAAGATAAACTTACCCGCGGCCTCTATCAGGGTGAGCAAGTACAACTTTAAGCCATTAGAAGAAAATTAAAGGATTAAGGGCTTATGGCATTTCCCCATAAGCCCTATTTTTTCGAGGCGATGATTCGACAAAATATCCATTTCTCGCTGTAGTTATGGGTAGTGATTACCATAGTTATTGCCATACTTATCGCCACTGCCGTTGTCATAGCTCTCACCATAATAACAACCACACAAAATTCCCACTCAAGGTTCAAACAGCCCCTATACTCAGCAAAGTGACGCTTTATTTTAAGGGACGAGTATGAACCTCAAGTCGCTAATCAAGATTAGCCTTGTATTGCAGCTCTTAGGATTATCCGCACCCAGTTTAGCGGGGCGAGAGTTAACGCTCGTGGCGACTAACTATCCTCCCTTTTATACCAGTGAGTTACCCGACCAAGGCGGCGTCGCGCTTGTGGTCAAAGAAGCCTTTAAACGTCGCGGCTACAATGCCAGTGTCAAATTCTATCCCTTCGCTCGGGCAGCCTTGCTTGTTAAAACCGGCCAAGTCGATGGCATTATTGGCCTTTGGTATCGCAAAGAACGTGAGCAATGGGCGCACTATTCCGATCCCATCCAAGCAGTCCAAATTGTGTTCTATAAACGCAAGGATAATCCGTTAAGTTTTAGTCAATTAACTGAACTAAAGCCCTTTACCATAGGCATTGGCCGCGGCTATGCCAATCCGCCCGAGATAGCTGGTGCGGGACTCACAACAGAGGAAGGTAATTCAGATGAGATGAATCTTAAGAAATTATTTCTAAAACGCATCGACTTAGTCTTAATAGGTCACAACCTTGCTGAGTATTTAATCAAACAACATGGCGATGAATATACCGACGCCTTCGAGCAGGTTGGCGATCCTATCGCGACTGAAGTATTTCATTTAGGGGTTTCCTTGGCCGTTAGCGATCAAACAACCTTAGTGGCAGAGTTTAACAAAGGCCTTGAATCGATGAAGAAAGATGGCCGTTTAGCCACTATTTTAAGCCGATTCCCCCAACTTCTATCCACTTCAGATCCGATAGAAAAAATACGAACACAAGCACGTCCTTAGCCCGATAACTAGGCTATTTTAGCCACGCCCACACAGCCTGAAAAAATTGTTGGCCGTCTTTTCGACAAAAACACAATTTCTTTCACTTTCGTGCGCTTAACTTTACAAAGTTTTACTCACCTGATGACGGTTATTCACTAGAATAGCGCCATTAGTGCGATCGCCTCTTAACCGTCTTTGTGCGAGATAATTATTCCAATGAAAAAAACCATAATAGCCATTGCCTTAATTGCTGCGGTTGCCACCGCTGTGAGTTTTAGTGATGTACTGCAGGCGGCCAAACCCGAAAGTGCGCCCCATTTAATGCGCACTGTACCTGTGGTCACAGGAGAAGTGGTTGAACATCCACTGGCACAATCGATTTCACTCATAGGTAAACTCGCCGCCGATCGTGCCGTGGTTATCGCGCCGCAAGTCACTGGTAAAATTAAACAAATCGCCGTTACCTCGAATCAGGCGGTCAAGAAGGGTCAGCTACTTATCGAACTCGATGATATGAAAGCCCAGGCCGCAGTAGCCGAGGCCAATGCCTTTTTAAATGATGAAACCCGTAAACTCAGGGAATTTGAAAAACTCATCAGCCGCAACGCCATCACCCAAACCGAAATCGATGCGCAAAAGGCCAGCGTCGATATCGCTAGAGCCCGACTCGCCTCGGCGCAGGCGGATTTACATTACCATTCACTAATCGCTCCCTTTGCTGGCAAAACCGGCCTGATTAACTTCAGTGAAGGTAAAATGGTGAGCATTGGCACAGAGCTGATGACCCTAGATGACTTATCCAGCATGCGACTCGACCTACAAGTGCCCGAACATTTTCTGTCACAGCTCAGCATTGGCATGCCCGTCTCGGCGACCAGCCGCGCCTGGCCGGGAGAAACCTTTATCGGCAAAGTGGTCGCCATCGATCCCCGCGTCAATGAAGAAACCTTAAACCTGAAGATCCGCGTGCAATTTGAAAACGCGAAAAACCGTTTAAAGCCCGGCATGATGATGTCATCGACCATCACCTTCCCGCCAATTTCCGCCCCGATTGTACCTGTGCAAGCCTTAGAATATTCAGGCACTAAGCGCTACGTGTATGTGGTGGGTGAGGACCATATCGCCCATCGCACCGAAGTGATTTTAGGTGCCCGCGTGGGTGACCAAGTGCTTATCGATTCGGGCCTTAAGATTGGCGACAAAGTGGTGGTGCAAGGGCTAGTGAATATGCGCGATGGCTTAAAAATCAATGAAGTGGTGCTCGAAGCCAAAAACGATGCTAACCGTCCAGCAGCCAAGTCAGACGTCAACACCTCGGAGACGAAATAATGTGGCTGTCCGATGTATCCGTTAAGCGCCCCGTCGTCGCGATCGTATTAAGCTTATTGCTGTGCGTCTTTGGCTTAGTGTCCTTCACTAAACTGTCGGTGCGGGAAATGCCCGATGTCGAAAGCCCAGTAGTGACCGTCAGTACCAGCTACTCCGGCGCTTCGGCCGCGATTATGGAAAGCCAAATCACTAAGACCCTCGAAGATGAACTCACGGGGATCAGCGGCATCGATGAAATCACCTCTACCACCCGTAATGGCAGCTCGCGGATCACAGTGAAATTCCTGCTCGGTTGGAACTTAACCGAAGGCGTGAGTGATGTGCGTGACGCCGTGGCCCGCGCCCAGCGCCGCCTGCCCGAAGATGCCAATGATCCTGTAGTCTCTAAGGACAATGGCTCCGGCGAGCCGTCCGTCTATGTCAACTTAAGCTCCAGTGTAATGGACAGAACTCAGCTGACCGATTACGCCCAGCGCGTATTAGAAGACAGATTCAGCCTGATCAGTGGCGTGAGTTCCATCAGCATCTCGGGCGGTCTGTACAAGGTGATGTACGTCAAGCTCAGACCCGAGCAAATGGCGGGACGCAATGTCACAGTCACCGACATTATTAACGCCCTGCGTAAAGAAAACGTCGAAACCCCGGGCGGTCAAGTACGTAACGATACCACTGTGATGTCGGTGCGCACCAAGAGACTCTATTACACCCCGAAGGATTTTGACTATTTAGTGGTACGCACCGCCAGCGATGGCACACCTATCTATCTTAAGGATGTGGCGGATGTGGCCGTTGGTGCCCAGAACGAAAACTCCACCTTTAAGAGCGATGGTATCGTTAACTTAAGCTTGGGTGTCATCACTCAGTCCGATGCGAACCCTTTAATTGTGGCGCAGGAAGTCCATAAAGAAGTCGATAGAATTCAAGACTTTCTCCCCGAAGGCACAAGCCTAGTGGTGGACTTTGACTCGACCGTCTTTATCGACCGCTCAATTAACGAGGTATACAACACCCTCTATGTCACCGGCGCCCTTGTGGTATTAGTGCTGTATATCTTTATCGGCCAAGCCAGAGCGACCCTCATCCCAGCGGTGACAGTACCTGTGTCGCTGATCTCGGCCTTTATTGCCGCCAATATGTTTGGCTACTCGATTAACCTCTTGACTCTGATGGCATTAATTCTCGCTATCGGTCTTGTCGTCGACGATGCCATCGTAGTGGTAGAGAACATCTTCCATCATATTGAGCGTGGTGAAGAACCGCTACTCGCCGCTTACAAAGGCACGCGGGAAGTGGGCTTTGCGGTTGTGGCCACCACCGCCGTGTTAGTCATGGTGTTCCTGCCGATTTCCTTTATGGAGGGCATGGTCGGTTTACTCTTTACCGAGTTCTCTGTGATGCTGGCAGTCTCAGTGCTGTTTTCCTCACTTATCGCCCTGACACTCACGCCAGTACTGAGTAGCAAACTGCTCAAGGCCAATGTTAAACCGAACCGTTTCAATCGTTTCGTCGACAGTGGTTTTGCCCGCATGGAAAAGGTTTACCGTGTTGGGGTGACTCAGGCGATCCGTTTTAAATGGTTGGCGCCACTGGTGATCCTCGCCTGCGTTGGCGGCAGTGCTTGGTTGATGCAGCAAGTGCCCTCACAGTTAGCACCGCAGGAAGACCGCGGCGTACTGTTCGCCTTCGTAAAAGGTGCCGAAGGCACCAGCTATAACCGTATGACGGCGAACATGGACATAGTCGAAGACCGACTGATGCCCCTGCTCGGACAAGGTGTATTACGTTCTTTTAGCGTGCAAGCCCCCGCCTTCGGTGGTCGCGCTGGCGATCAAACCGGCTTTGTGATCATGCAGTTAGAGGACTGGGAACATCGTCATGTCACGGCGCAGCAAGCCCTTGGCATTATCAGCAACGCCTTAAAAGACATTCCCGACGTGATGGTTCGCCCTATGATGCCAGGCTTTAGGGGTCAATCGAGTGAGCCAGTACAATTCGTTCTCGGCGGCTCAGATTATGCCGAGCTGTTTAAATGGGCGCAGCTATTAAAAGAAGAAGCCAACGCCAGCCCTATGATGGAAGGCGCGGATTTAGACTATGCCGAAACCACGCCGGAGCTTATCGTTACCGTCGATAAAGAACGGGCGGCAGAGCTTGGGATCAGCGTAGATGAAGTCTCACAAACCTTAGAAGTGATGCTCGGCGGTCGTAAAGAAACCACCTATGTCGACCGAGGCGAAGAGTACGATGTGTATCTGCGCGGCGATGAAAACAGCTTTAACAACGTCGGCGATTTGAGCCAAATCTATATGCGCTCGGCCAAGGGTGAATTAGTGACGCTCGATACCCTAACCCATATCGAAGAAGTCGCATCGGCACAAAAACTTAGCCATACCAATAAACAAAAATCGATCACCCTTAAGGCCAACATCAGTAAAGGCTACACCTTGGGCGAAGCCTTAAAGTTTTTGGATAATAAGGCCATTGAGTTATTACCTAAGGATATTTCCATCGGTTATACCGGCGAATCTAAGGACTTTAAAGAAAACCAGAGCAGCATCTTAATCGTGTTCGGTTTAGCACTCCTAGTGGCTTATCTGGTACTGGCGGCGCAATTTGAAAGTTTTATCAATCCCTTAGTGGTGATGTTTACCGTGCCTATGGGGGTATTCGGTGGCTTCCTCGGCCTGTTGGTCACCAGTCAAGGCATTAACATCTATAGCCAGATTGGGATGATCATGTTGATTGGTATGGTGACTAAAAACGGTATCTTAATCGTCGAGTTTGCCAACCAATTGCGTGACCGAGGTTTAGCCCTAGACAAAGCCATTATCGACGCCTCGACTCGTCGCTTACGCCCAATTCTGATGACAGCCTTCACTACCTTAGTGGGTGCTGTGCCGCTGATCTTCTCATCGGGAGCGGGCTCTGAGAGTCGGATTGCCGTGGGTACTGTGGTGTTCTTCGGCATGGCCTTCGCCACCTTTGTGACCCTGTTCGTGATCCCGGCTATGTACCGTTTAATCTCGGCCGCAACCCATTCACCGGGTTATGTTGAGGCGAAACTCGAAGCGGCCATCAAAGCTCAAGAATTAGCGGCTCAAGAATTAGCAGCGCAAGAGGCGGCCAAACAACAGGAACACACTGCCAAAGCCTAGCACGAGACAGTAAAGCGAAACGGCATAAGGTTTGTTAAAACCATAAAGCCAAGGGAATCACCCTTGGCTTTTTATTTACGCTCGAGACGACTTCCCTCTTCGCACTGTCCTGCCTGCCAAACCCGCATATCCAAGCCCAACACATAGCAGCGCCGCGAAGGTAATAACGCCCCCAAGATGGCTTACCATGCCCGCACCGCCTAAACCTAGCCCCAACAGAATGTAATAAAACAGTCCAAACAGCGCACCCGCGGAACCTGCATAAGCGCGGTAATTTGCCAGCGCCGAGCTCAAGATATTAGGAATCGCAATCCCATAAGCAATTACAATCCACAGCATGGATAGTAAGAAGTAAACATTATTCAAACCAATATCAGTCGATTGGAACAGCCAAATACCGAGTCCTCCGAATAGTGCCATAAGGCTTGCTAACCGCACCAATCGCACACTGGAATAGCCTCTACCCAGCAATTGTTTATTAAAGTAACTGCCAAGGAATGCGCCAAAGCCTAATAACAACCCACTGGCACCGAAGGCAAGCGTCGACAACCCTCGCGCCTCAAACATAAATGGCGCCAGTGAAAAGTAGCTAAACCACATCAAGTTAAATGAGGCCACCAGCAAGGTGTTTTTAATTATCCCGCTGTCGGTAAGCATCTTAATAGCTAACTCAACTATCGCGATTTTTTGGGTGTGTTCAGGCTTGGTTTCGGGCAAAGATTTTACCGACAAAAACAACAACACAATCGCCGAAGCCATCAGGGCGACAAACACCCCTTGATATCCCCAATAAGCACTGAGGACGCTCCCCAATAGCAATCCGATAATCGGGCTGATCCCAAGAGACATGCCCATCACAGAAAAGACTTTCGCGAGTTCGTCCCCGTTGTAACTGTCACGCATCATGGTTTGAGTGATGACAGAACCCACTGCTGCACCAAAGGCCGATAATACCCGAGCGAGCAACAACAGGGTAAAGTCGCTAATCATCAATGCGAAGGCAGAGCCAATGGCATAACAGAGTAAGCCCGCAAGCATGGCGTTGCGGCGACCAATGATGTCGGCTAAACGACCCCAACAAAATACGCCTACAGCAAAGGCGATAAAGTACACAGATAAGGTTTGCGAGGCGCTGGCAACAGACACCGCAAAGTTTTCTGCAATATAAGGCAACGCCGGGCTATAGATGGTTTCCATAATTTGCGGAAACATCATCAAGAGTACGCACAGCCAGAGTGGTGGTTTTATTTTCATGATTTTATCTGCGTTTTAGCTTTCAGGGTTAACCGATAAACCAAAACGGCGCTCCATACTTGTCAAAGAGGGCGCAGTATAGATAGGATCCCTAAGTGACAATTAACGACACTTAGACAAAAAACATCAAAAATAAGACAACATGGCCTTTATTCAACCCGAGCAGCAATTTAATCCCGATGCCTTAGACAACCTAGTGATCGGCATTGCCGCCGAAATGGGCGAGCATGACTCAGGCGTACATCAGCATCGCAAGGCTCAGTTGCTCTACTCATCGGCGGGATGTATGCGGTTTAACTTAGCCGACACTCAAGTCGTGTTGCCGCCAACCCGTGCGGCTTGGCTGCCCGCAGGCGTGGTCCACCAAGTCACAATGCGCAATGTTGTGGCCTATCGCTCACTCTACTTTGAGCCTGAGACCGTGGCGTCTTTGCCGGATAACGTCACGATTTTCCATGTGAATCCGTTACTCAAAGCGTTAATCGACACTATGTCCTTTTGGCCTTGGGACAAACCCAGACACAGCCAGCACAATGCCTTTGCCCTGCTGATTGAAGAGTTAGTCAATGCGGATGCAGAGAATTTAAGCTTACCCCTGCCCAAAGACAAACGGCTGCAGAGCTGGCTTAAGCAATTGCAGCAACAGCAAAAAATCCCCGCCAGCTTGCAGGATATGGCCACTGAAATTGGCGCCAGCGAACGCACCATCAGCCGTATTTTTAGCAACGAAACGGGCATGGCTTATCAGGCGTGGCGACAGCAATGGCGCTTACTATCAGCTATTGAGCAATTAGCTGCGGGCACCTCGGTGGCACAGGTGGGATTTAACTTACAGTTTTCCAGCGACAGCGCCTTTATCAGCTTTTTTAAACAATATACCGGCACCACTCCGGCGCAATATTTTAGATAATCAATCCTTTAACCTAACTAAATTCGTTAAGCGCAGCGACACACGGTAATTCCCGATTAGACCATTGCCGTTTTGTCTGCTCGCGCCATTAGCCGCCTTGCTGTGCTATAGTGCGAACAGTCTTCCAGCTGATAGCCATAACTTATCCTTTGAAAAAAATCGCCCTCTTTGTCGACGTGCAAAACATCTACTACACCTGCCGTGAGGCCTATCAGCGCCAGTTTAACTATCGCAAACTCTGGCAACAGTTAAGCGCGCAGGGTGAGATTGTCAGCGCCATTGCCTACGCCATTCATCGCGGGGACGATGGCCAGTTAAAGTTTCAAGATGCGCTCAGACATATAGGTTTTGAGCTAAAACTTAAGCCCTTTATTCAGCGCAGTGATGGTTCGGCAAAGGGTGATTGGGATGTGGGCATCACCATAGATGTGCTGGAAATGGCGCCCGAGGTGGATACTGTGATCTTGCTGTCTGGCGATGGGGACTTTGCCCTCTTGCTCGATAAGATAAGGCAAAAATACGCCGTCGAGGCAGAGATCTATGGCGTGCCCTCCCTCACCGCAAAATCTCTGATGGAGGCGGCTAGCTGCTTTAATCCGATAGAAGAGTCATTGTTACGTTAATGCCAGTATATCCCCAGCATTAACAGCATCACCCACACGAACGAGTTAGCAAGCCGTTACTGATACGTCACCTCGGAATACATGGGCGCAAGGCGCTTCAGCAGCGCATTGCGGGTCGATGTTGAAATATGCTGTTCCTTCATCGATTCAATCAAATGCCCGACTAAAACATCAAAATCGGCCTGAGTGATATTCAAACCTTTATGGCTGTCTGCCATGTTTTCGCCTTGATAGGCGCAGCCACCATCCGTGACAGCACACAAATGTTCGATAAGACGCTCGCGAAAGATAGCAATATCCGTTTCATCGAAGTGGTGCACAATGCGGGGATCCCGCGCGATACGCGCAAGCAAGCCATCAACGATATCCGAAACGCCCGAATCACCACCGAGGGCCTGATACAGGGTTGTAGGACTGGCGTTCGCACTAGATACTGGGGTGTTAGGATCAGATTGGGCGCAGCCAGCAAGTAAAGCTGTCGAGATTGAAAGTACTGTGATTAAGCGTACCGTGGCGAAAGGGAGAAACTTGCGTAAACAGCTCATAGAGTGCCCTCCAGCGACAGATACCAGCCCTGCTGATGATCAAAACCCGCAATGCTGCCTAAATCGGCATAGGCCGTGACCACTGACAGATGCCTATTGATAAACCAAGCTAAAAATATGTCCTGCCAATAATCCTCTCGAGCAAATCCCAGTTCGTTCGGTTTTTGACGATATTCAATACCCAGTGCCAGATTATCGGTGAGCAGTAACGCCGCCGAGGCTTCCAACATAAAGTGGTAATCGTTACTGGCCTCAGTACCAAACCCTAATAAGCCAGTTTGATTGGCTTTGGTCACGCGCACTGTGGCATTGAGTAACAAATTACGACCCGCTACCGTATCAAAAAACACTTTACTGGCAGCGACATATATATCTAACCCCCAATCATCCCGCGCGCCAACCGCCTGAGGAAGGCTAAAGTCATCCACTTTTTTATACTGTGCGCCCAAGGTGATTTGTGGCATGGCGGTATATAACAACTCGCCGGCAAGCTTGTATTTGAACCCCACAATATCCTGACCAAGCTCGCCGCCCAGAGTATCCAAATCAAAGGTTTGCCTTGCCAAACTGAGCTCAAACCGATTGTCATAACTTAACGAGGCGCCCATCACTTTTAGCGTAAAATCATCGACATAAACACCCGTGGCCATGGCCGTTGCCGACCACTCATCACTGCTGCCATAACCGTTGATCACGGCCCAAGGCACTATGCCACCGCCGGCACTGCCCTCGATCATTGACGCGCCGCCAGTGGCGATCACGCGGCTACCCTCAGCCATAACTGGCGCAATGCCCCCTAACCAAAGCGGACAAAACAGACAAAGCAGCGCCCTAGCATAGCGCCGAGTCGATAAGCTCAACTTCATTGTGTTCATGGACATACTCACTCAATACGCGATTGGTTGCATTAGAGGGCGATGATGACGCCTGACGCCATTCGGCGTTTTCTTATTTGCTGCTACTGTTAAATGCTTCAAACCACTGGTCAAACTCAGCCGCTTTTAACGGCTTGGAATACACATAGCCCTGGATCAGATCGCAGTTGAGATGACGAAGAATATCAACACCTTCTCGCTCTTCAACACCTTCAGCCACAACGCTAAAGCCGAGGCCATGGATCAATTGAATGCTGGTATTGACTATCATGGCATCCTGACTGTTCAAGTGCATATTCTGGATAAAGCTACGATCAATCTTCACTTCATCAACGGGTAATAGTTTCAAATACGCCAGTGATGAATGTCCGGTGCCAAAATCATCAATCGCAACCGAGACGCCCATATCTCGGAATCGTTGCAAGACCCCCACAACGGTTTGCGCATCTTTCATTACGGCGCCTTCGGTGACCTCGATGCAGAGTGCTCCGGGTTGCAGATGATTGTCCTTTAACAGGTTGGCAATTTGATTTGGTAAACGTGTATCCAGTAAATCGTGGGCAGACAGGTTAATCGCCAACTTCAGCGCTAGGCCCTGCTGCTGCCATGTCACCAACTGCTTGATGGCCTGCTTCAATACCCATTGGCTGACAATATCAATGTTGCCTGAGTTTTCAGCGAGTTGAATAAATTCATCCGGCGGGATAAAACCCAGAGTAGGATGTTGCCAGCGGATAAGCGCCTCGGCGCCAGTACATTGATTGAGCGGCAAATTAACCTTGGGCTGAAACACCAAATAGAGCTGGTCCTGCGCCAAACCGATAGGCAAATCACGGATAAGTGTGAGTTCTCGCTGGTACTTTTCATCGTCGCCCTCACGATAACTAACGATTCGCAGTTCCTGAAGGCAGGCTTGGTTGAGGGCAATTTCGGCGCGGCGCAGCAACACATCAATGTCGGCACCATTGCCATCAATTTCGAGCAGCCCTGCTCGCACCGTCAGCGAAATATTGGAACCTTGGATAGGAAAGGGAGCTTCTAGCATATCCAAGGATTTCAGTAATTGATCGCCCCCAATCCCTTGGCGATACAAGAGCAAAAACGAATCGCCATCCAATCGCGCCAGCATATCCGCTGTGGGCGCCAGCTGTTCCAAACGGCGGGCAAACAGCAGCAATAAGCTATCGGCGTTAGCAAAACCGATAATGTCGTTGATATGGCGAAAATGCTTGATATCCAGCAATACGATAGTGCCGGAGAGATCTTGGTTAAGATCGGTTAAATGCTGTTTTGCCGCGAAACGATTCAGCAAGCCTGTCAAACTGTCGTGGCGCGACTGATATAGTAAATCCTTTTCGCGCGCCTCAATATCCTCCCGCATCAAAGACAAACTGTTGGCCAATACCCGCAATTCCGCAGGCGCCCCCTGAATGCTCTCAGGCTGCAGCCCCTGACCAATTTTACGGGCATATTGCACCAATCGATGAACGGGCTCGGTCAAACTGCCCGACAACCAAATGGCAATGGCAATCGCCAATGCCAGCGTCAACGCAAAGATCAGCAGCATGTTATTGCGTAAATGCAGATAACTTTGCTGCCACTTGAGGTTTGACTGGTGCAGCAGCGCCAACTGGCGACCATTATGCTCATACAGCTTGATTGCCATGGATAAGTAGTCCGCAGGAATATACTCGCTGGGCATAGTTAACAGGCTGGGGAATCGGTTTTTCTGCGCAAGCACACTCTGTTGTTCGGCGCTGGATAAGGTGGAGGCGATTTCAGTCCGGCCATTGGTCTGATTAACAAAGCTAACATCAATCCCTGTGATGGCTTTGGCTTGGCTAGCCACTTTTTCATCTAACAAAAAGCCCATACCAACCCAGGCTATCAGAGTTGGCGCCTTGACTGGTTGAAGGACAAACTGATAACTCGCATGGTCAAAATCGAGAATCGCCAAGGCATTGGTATTGCTGGTGGCCAGTTCAAATAGGGATTGAATATCATCCTGTGTAAGCCCTGGCAGGCTTGAGGTTAACAGTTCCCCCTTGGGTGACAATAATATGGCTGCATCTGCACCGATACGGGCACCATGATTGGATAATACCGACTCTATCGTTTCTTGCTCTCTTGTCGCAATCGCGCGCTTAAAACCAAAATCGGCGCTGAGCACAGATAAGCTTTGACTGAGTTGAGCACCGCGATTTGACAACACTTCGAGAAACACATTCGCGCCGATTTCAAGGCTCTTTTGTTGCTGTAAAAAGTTATCTCTCTGTGTCGCCGTCAACACTGAAAATGCCGTGGCTAACTGCACTAGGGTCAGCACAGTAAAGAAAACTAAAATCAGTCGAGCACGGAAACTATTTAGCATCGAAGGACCCAAACCCCGATGGCGGAGCCGAAGGTTTTGCCTGACGCTCGACATCCAATGCCAGCGTGAGTGTTTGAGTCTCTACAGCCAAATTGATGTCCTTAGGCTCAGACATGGCCTTTTGCCATGGATGCCAAAGTTTGACTTTATAATGACCGGCCGTAAGTGCCTTGAATTGGATCTCTCCTTTTTCGTTCGCCACCGCCACAATGGGGCTATCTGCAACATAAATAAAGGCTTGCATATAATCGTGAATATTGCAGCCAAGCGCCACTAGGCCAGGTTTATCAAACAGAATAGGCGCTTCGGCTTTACCCACATAGAGTTTCAACTCGAACGGCTTGGCCTCGGAAAAGGAATACACATGGTGGCGGGTACGATCCAGATTAGGAAAATCTACTTTTGATCCTCTAGGAACTGCCAGCACAAAGGGGATAAAGGTACGGTTTTTTTGTGACATTTCATAATGATCAGTAATGGTCGTTTTATCGGGCATCACATCAGGGATAAGTTCCACAACCGCATCGGCCAGCGCCACTTGTTGCGAGTCTACCACCTGAATCTGGAGGTCTGCGGCCATACTCTGGGGCACCACCATACAGACTAACATGGTAAATACAGCGCGATTTAATATCATTGGTTACCCCAAACGAAAGGTGACGGCAAGAGTGCAGCAAGACATAGGCATATCTAGTCATACGATATCAGTATAGGATTTGGATCTGCGTGGTGTTGAAAATCATTCATTTACCGAAAATCCGCCCCAATCTAGCAGAATTAAAACAGGAGTAAGGTTTATCGCCCAACGGCCTTTGTGCTAACGGGCAGCAGAAAGATGAAAACACCACACTAAAATACTGCTGCAGCACCGACAGTGACTAATCTAGAGTCACCATTTGCTCAGCTTTATAACTTGATGTCCTCATACTCTTGTGTCGAGAGTTGGTAAAAATTATCGGCATCGGCTAGCAACACATCATAAACATTCGAGTCCAACTTACCTTGTTGAACCATAGGCAACATAATCTCCAGCACCTCACTTAAGGACATTGAACCTCGATAAGGCCGCTTTTGGGTTAAGGCTTGAAACACATCGACGAGTGCAAGGATCCGCGAAGGTAAATCTAATTGTTCTGGTCCTTTTCTAAAGGGGTAACCCGACCCATCGAGACGCTCATGGTGGTTTGACGCCCACTCACCAATCACAGACTTTGGAAAAAAGCTCTTTAAGGTGTGGTCGGTATCGACGGTGTGGCGCTTCATAATCGAGTATTCCTCCCTAGTCAGCTTGCCTTCCTTATGGAGTAATAAATCGGGGGTTTTGAGCTTACCAACATCGTGTAATAGCCCGGCCACATACAATAACTCGGCATCGGTATCCGATATGCCACAATCCTTAGCGACCAGTTTTGCCAGCAGTGCGACCTTGTCCGAATGATGAAAAGTAAAGGGACTTTTGGCATCGACAATCCGCGCCAGAAATCTTGATATCTGCTTAACGCCTTCGAGATCCAGCTGTTTGTCGTATAGTTGATTCGCTTCAAACTCGAGGGCCATTTGCTCAATATGGGCAGCCTCCATGTTGTACCAAAAACCGTCTTTGCTGACTAATTGGCACATGGCCGC
Organism: Shewanella mangrovisoli; assembly: GCF_019457635.1. NCBI lineage: Bacteria > Pseudomonadati > Pseudomonadota > Gammaproteobacteria > Alteromonadales > Shewanellaceae > Shewanella > Shewanella mangrovisoli. The sequence continues at coordinate 1,299,635 of NZ_CP080412.1, read as the reverse complement.
CACCATATTAGGCTCAAACAGCACGCCACTGTGGGCTAGCAAATTATCCGCAACTAACCCCTCATGGAGGGTGATTAGCTCTTGATGACAACCATGGGTATAGCGTGCCCGCAGAAAATCGGTCCGATCGGCCAGAAACACCAATGCAGCAAGGTCACGATCAAACTCTGAGATTGCCGTGGTTTGCAACTCTAGCCAAGGGGTATGGTGATAAAGCACTGTGAGGGCAAAGACATCTAAGATAGGACACTTCATTAATGCCTCATACCCACGGCGGCTGTGGGAAGTGGCATCTTCTGGCTGCATTAATTTGAGTAGGCGCAGATGTTCCTCTGAGGAAGACACGCCGCAGTCATGGATAAGCCCAGCAAAATAGGCAAACTGCTTCTTTTCATCTGACCAGCCCAGCACATTAGCGCATTCGTAGGCCATATAGGCCACTCTATGTCCATGGTGTAAATCATCCACACCAACAAAATCCAATGCCGTCGCCACGGCTAACAGCGCATGCCGAACATCAATTTTGATGCTGATTTCCTGGGGCTGAAAAGCGTTCATCGCATTTTCCTAATTTAATACACTGATCTAACTATAGTTACTCCGTCGATATTTAGCCGCGAAAATAAAAAAAGACCTGCATTTGCAGGTCTTTTAAGAGATAACTGATTGAACAAAATGAACTATTGCGCCGTTAATGCTTCCACTTTGCGACGACCGCGTTTAGCGAGGGCATAGTAAAATAGCGGCGTTAGGATTAAGCCAAACAGTGTCACCCCTATCATACCGGCAAATACCGCGACGCCCATGGCTTGACGCATTTCAGCGCCCGCTCCCGTTGAGAATACCATGGGCACCACCCCCATGATAAAGGCGATAGAGGTCATCAAGATGGGGCGTAAACGTAAGCGCGCCGCCTCGAGAATCGACTCCATGACTTCCATACCATGGTCTTGTTTTTCCTTGGCAAATTCGACAATCAGAATCGCGTTCTTCGTCGCTAAGCCCACGAGGACGATAAGACCAATCTGGGTGAAAATATTATTATCACCGCCATAAATAAGCACACCACTGAGCGCCGAGAGTAAGGTCATTGGAATGATTAAGATAATCGCCAATGGCAAACTCAAACTCTCGTACTGCGCCGCCAGCACCATAAACACCAGCAGGATCACCAGAGGGAACACTAACAAGCCTGTGTTACCGGCGAGGATCTGCTGATAGGTCAGCTCGGTCCACTCGTAGGTCATGCCTATTGGCAAAGTCTCGGCGAGGATTTTCTCAATCGCTGCCTGAGCTTGGCCCGAACTCACACCGGGTGCTGGGCCACCGTTAATCTCAGCCGTGGTGAAACCGTTATAGTGCATCACGCGATCGGGCCCCGCGCTCTGGCTCACATTGATAAAGGAGCCAAGCGGGATCATATCGCCATTCACATTAGGCACTTTTAACTGACTGATCTGCTGCGGGCTTTGACGGAATGCTTCGTCGGCCTGCATATTCACCTGATAGGTTCGACCGAAACGATTGAAGTCGTTGACATAGGTCGAGCCCATATAGGTTTGTAATGTCTGGAAAATTTGATCGAGCGACACTGCCTGCTGTTTCGCTTTAGTTCGATCGATATCCAGTTCAAGTTGTGGCACGTTCACTTGATAGCTGGAGAAAATCCCCGCTAATTGTGGATCGGCCCACGCCTTGTACATTACTTGTTGGGTCACCTGATACAAGGCCTCATAACCAAGGTTGGCTCTGTCTTGAATTTGCAGACGGAACCCTCCAATAGTGCCGAGGCCTTGCACAGGTGGCGGCGGGAAGATGGCAATAAACGCATCCTGAATACCAGCAAACTGCTGATTTAATTGGCCGGCAATCGCATTCGCCGACAGTTCAGGACTCTTACGTAACTCAAAATCATCTAAGGCAACAAACACCACGCCCGAGTTAGGACTATTGGTAAAACCGTTGATACTCAGACCGGGGAAGGCAATAGAGTGCGCCACACCGGGATGATTCAAGGCGATGTCGGACATTTTCTTGATCACCGCATCGGTACGCTCGAGTGAGGCTGCATCCGGTAATTGGGCAAATGCCACTAAATACTGCTTATCCTGACCAGGCACATAACCCGTTGGGGTATTCACAAATTGCACGCCCGTGAGCGCAACCATGCCCAGATACACTAGTCCGATAATGCCGCCAAAACGGATCACCTTACGTACTAAATAGCCATAACCTTCTGAGGCATGGTTGAATAAGCGGTTAAAGGGTGTAAATAACCAGCCACCAAACAGCTTATCCATTAACCGAGTGAGCGCATCCTTAGGCGCATCATGGCCCTTGAGTAACAACGCCGATAACGCCGGGCTCAAGGTGAGCGAGTTAATGGCCGAAATAAAGGTCGAAATCGTGATAGTCAGTGCAAACTGTTTATAAAACTGCCCCGTTAATCCGCTCATAAAGGCGGTAGGAATAAACACCGCGGCCAACACTAAGGTGGTTGCCACAATCGGCCCAGTCACTTCCTTCATGGCTTTTTGTGTTGCGGCAATAGGGCTTAAACCCGAAGCGATATTTCGCTCCACGTTTTCTACCACCACGATGGCATCGTCGACCACAATCCCGATGGCCAGAACCAGACCAAACAGCGACAGCGCATTAAGCGAGAAGCCCATCAAGTGCATAAAGGCGAAGGTACCCACCAAAGACACAGGCACGGCCACCAGCGGAATAATCGAGGCTCGCCAAGTTTGGAGGAACAGCACCACCACGAGTACCACTAAGAGCACGGCTTCGAGCAGGGTCTTCACTACCGCATGGATAGAACCACGCACAAACACGGTCGGATCGTACACAATCTCGTATTGCAGTCCTTCGGGGAAAGACTTCGCCAGTCTTGCCATTTCGGCGCGCACATCGTCGGAGATTTGAATCGCATTCGAGCCCGATGCTTGGAACACAGGAATCGCGACCGCATCCTTGTTATCCAGCAATGACCGCAGCGCATAGCTAGTTGCACCGAGTTCGACACGAGCGACATCCTTAAGACGGATCACCTCACCGTTTTGGCCGACCTTGATAATAATGTCTTCGAATTCTGACAGCTCAGTCAGACGACCCTTAACGTTAATCAAGAGTTGGAAGTCGGCATTACCACTAGGCTGCGCCCCTAAACTGCCCGCTGCCGCTTGTTGGTTTTGCTCACGTACGGCGGCAATAATTTCAGCTGGCGACATGCCAAGCGCCGAGACCTTATTCGGGTCAAGCCAGATCCGCAGACTATATTCGCCCGCACCGAATAAACGCACCGCGCCCACGCCTTTGATGCGTGCTAACTCATCTTTTACGTTGAGCGCCGCGTAGTTAGACAAATACAGCATGTCATAACGGTTATCCGGCGACAGTAAATGCACCACCATGGTTAAGTCTGGCGATGACTTTTCGGTCACAATCCCTAGGCGTTGAACCTCCTGCGGCAAACGAGGCATAGCACGGTCAACCCGGCTCTGCACTTGAGTTTGCGCCCTGTCCACATCGGTGCCAATGGCAAAGGTGATGGTCAAGGTCATGCGTCCATCGGATGTCGCCTGCGATGACATATACAGCATGTCTTCGACGCCGTTGATTTCCTGCTCTAAGGGCGAGGCAACCGTTTCGGCAATGACTTTAGGGTTCGCGCCAGGGTAGTTGGTGGTCACCACGACTGTCGGTGGCACCACTTCAGGGTATTCGGTAATAGGTAATTGCCAGACGGCAATCGCCCCTGTGATAAAAAATAGCAGCGAGAGTACGGCTGCAAATATCGGTCTTTTAATAAAAAACTGCGACAACATTCTGTTGGATTCCTTAACCGCGGCTCGCTACTTCAACGTCTGGGGTGGTGATATTTTCTTGATTTTTATCAAGCAGTAATTGAGCTTGACGAAGCGCATCTAGCTGCTCGCTATCGGCCATATCGACTATATGTGGCTCAATTTGCATCTTAGGACGAACCCTTTGCATACCATTGACGACGATTTTGTCGTTTGCCGCTAAACCTTGCTTAACAATGCGTAAACCTTGAACTTTTTCACCTAGGGTGACGCCGCGATACTCCACAGTGCCATCGTTTGCCACCACTAAGACGAACTTATTGTTCAGATCCGTGCCCACGGCTTTATCGTCGATTAAGATGCCGTCGTAGGCGCCGCTACCAGCGGTGCGTAATCTGGCGAATAGACCTGGGAGCAAACTGTTGTCTTCATTGCTAAACGTGGCGCGTACTCGAATAGTGCCCGTCTGTCTGTCCATCGAGTTATCGACAAAGTCCACTAGACCTATGTGTTGATATTCGCGTTCGTTAGCCAGCGCCATATACACGGGATTGTCGCCTGCACGAGGGTCTTTACGCTTTTTCTCGGCGGTTAACTTGACGTATTTCAGATAGGTTTGCTCATCCACATCGAAGTAGGCATACATGCTGGCGGTCGACACTAAGCTGGTTAGCACACTCTGCCCCGCAGACACATAGTTACCCGCGGTAACATTGGCGTAGGAGGCACGGCCATCAATCGGCGCACGCACTTGGGTGTAATCTAAGTCCAGCTCGGCGCGCAGCAGCGCCGCTTTCACAGAAGCCACGGCCGCCGTGGTTTGGCGTTTGTTAGACTCGCGGGTATCGAGTAATTCTGCCGATACCGCCTTTTGGGCAAAGAGTTTGCGGGCACGTTCTAAGTCGTTAGTGGCCAGTTGCTCAGCAGAGAGCGCGCTAGCAAGATCTGCTCTTAACCGGGCCACTTCCGCTTCGAACACACTCGCATCGATATGGAATAGCACATCGCCTTTTTTCACTAAGGCGCCTTCTTTAAAGTTTACCGATGCGATATAGCCAGACACCCGTGGCACTAAGGTCACACTTTCTGGCGCCTGCAAACGGCCGGTAAATTCATCCCACTCGGTAACGCGCTCATGCAATACCTGCGCAACATCGACCTTAGGTGCACCCGGTGCTTGCCCCTGCTGGGCCTCGGGTTCACCACAGGCCGAAAGGACAAAAGCCGCCACGGCAGTCAACATCAATATCCGTAAAGGTTGGTTACTTTTCATCTTACAATCCTCATGTGGCAGGCATTTATCTCGTTTAAGACAGGCATCAGTGATGATCACTCGGTCAAAACCAATAAATACCGACTGGTAAAAAATATTATGTACTGAGCGGTAATATATAGTGTAAAATGACCCTGTCAACAGATTTTTGTACCGATGAGTATTTAATTTTTTGTGACAGCTTGATAAACATGTAGTTAAGCCTTTGAGGTTATTAGCCACGGCGAACGTGCTATGTGGGCTTGAATGGACGATATATTTTGGTGAGTTACTCACCTAACCCGCAGACAGCAGGCAAGAGTGGCTGGACATGAACTAAACCCATGTCTATCCTAGGGGCAATTGAGAATTGAGGAGCCTAATGATGTCAACCGTCACCCAGACGCCCTGCGTAGGTCGCCCACGAGCCTTCGACGCCGACGATGCATTGGCCAAAGCCTTGGAAGTCTTCTGGCAAAAAGGTTTTGAAGGTACATCGTTAACCGATCTAACTCAGGCAATGGGCATCAACAAACCCAGCCTTTATGCCGCCTTTGGTAACAAAGAGCAGCTGTTTCTGAAAGCGATCGAGTTATACGAGCAGCGCCCCTGTGCGTTTTTCTATCCTTCGCTTGAAAAAGAAACCGCCTATCAAGTGGTTGAGGCCATGCTCTATGGTGCTGCATCCTCCTTAGTGGATGAGAGTCACCCCCAAGGTTGCTTGATAGTACAAGGCGCCCTCGCCTGTAGCGAAGCCGGACAAGCGATTAAAGATACCCTGATTACCCGCCGTCGTGATGGTGAACAGGCTTTATGCGAACGTCTACAAAGGGCAAAGGATGAAGGCGATCTTCCCGCTGATGCCGATCCGCTGCTGCTGTCTCGATACATAGGCACAGTGCTGCAAGGCATGGCAGTACAAGCCACTAATGGCATTTGTCCGGGAGAGCTTCGCAAAGTCGCCGAGCTAGTGCTGGCCAACTTCCCGAAAAATAACGCCTGATAGGCAATTAGCATATGACCATTAACATAAACCCCAGCAAACACTGGGGTTTATGCTTTTAAGCCGCCCTAAAATTCAGATGAGAATCGAGATGAATATTACGATTAATGCTGAACTTGGTGGGTGACTAAACTTGGACGCAGCAGATTGTCGTGGACGGGGCAACGGTTACACACTGTATCTAAAAACTCGTTCTTTTCTGCGTCTGTTAAGTCAGCGTCTATGCTGGCGTTGATGGCTATTTCCTTAAAGCCTACAGGGTCGTCCGAGGGCTGACCTAATAATCCCGCCGAATTCATCACGGCCCTCACATGCACATCAAACTGGCGAATCGTGATATTACGTTCACGCGCAACCATCTTGGCAATCGCCGAAATACAGCCACCAAGCGAAAATAAGAACGTTTCTAAAGGGTTAGCTCCCTCATTACTGGCACTGGGTTGGTCGATGACCAGCAAATGCTCTCGCACCTGCGCCGTAACCTTCCAACCGCTTCCCATATGTGTGGTGACTTCTACTACTTTTTCAGCCATGACGAACTCCATTAGTTTTTTTTCAATCAGATTATTCTAATAATTAAAAAACCGAAAGTCACAACCTAAGATCACAGTTTTATGGCACAAAGAGTTTCGTCATAGACAACACAAGCCGTATCACAAATCGCAAAATGATTAGGTTCGTAATTCGCTCTTGTGGTATAAATTTCCATTAGGAATAGGATGATACGGAAATATGATGCGTGTTTGCAGCCCAACAAGGAATGAATTTCAGCGAGTCGTGAAGCTCCCGCTGACGTTATTATTCGCCACATTTCTGCAAATCGCCTCTGTCGGTAATAACCTATCGTTCGCCCAAGAAAGCCAAAACCTGCCAGTACAGTCCTCATCCCAAAGCATTACTTTAGCCGCAGAAGACAGCTGGCCGCCCTTTGCTAATCAGTTTGGCCAAGGGATTTCCCATCGCCTGATCGCGGCAGCATTCAAGCAATCTCAAGTGGAAGTCAACAGCCTAGTCGTGCCCTATAGCCGCGCCTTGATGATGGCCGAGAAAGGCGCCGTTGATGGGGTCTTTAACGTCACCCGCGAGGCGAGTACCGAGCAACGTTTTGTGTTTGGCAACACCCCGCTGTTTGTGGCGAAAGCGTCTTTTTATCAACGTAAACAACGCCCGCTCATCGCCGCTAATAAATGGGAACTGCCGAAAGGTACTGTGATAGGCGTGATAAAAAGCTATGAATACGGCGATGAGTTTCCCGAGCTAGTGAAAAAGCGCCAGTTAAATGTTGTCACCGTCGCCAACCAACAGCAACTGATTAATTTACTGATGATTGGCCGAATCGATGCGGCGGTGATGTTCGACTTAGTCGCTCAAGAAAACCTGCAAAAGATGGGCGTCAGTGATGATGTTATCTCCGCCTTTAATAACCACAGCAGCGAGATTTATCTGGCTTTTTCGAAGGAAAACCCCAAAGCTGCGCAACTCGCTAAAGAGCTAGATCAGGGCTTAACCCAATTAAAAGCCAATGGCCAGTACCAACAGCTCGTTAGCGCTAAGTAACCTTTCAACCTGCTATTAGCTGCCTTGGGTACGGATAATCTCTTGATTCACCCAATGCAGCAGCTGCTTAATTGCTTTCGATAGGATCTGATTCTGCCGCACGATATAACCCAAACTGGTGCTCGGAAACTGTGGCAATGGCGTGACTTTACTCTTTAAGTGCTTCTTAGTGTAAATCGAAAACTCAGGCACTATCGCCACCCCAAAACCCGCCTCGGCCCAGTCGATTTGTGCGTCCACACTGCCGACTTCCATGATCCTATACCTTGGTAGATTTAATGAGGGCAATGCGGGATCGAGCAACTCACGGGTACGGGTATCATGGCCGAGCAGGATCAACGTCGGCCGCTCCGCCAGTGGCATATCGTCACTTCCTTTACTCTGCTGCCACAACTCTAAATTATCCCCAAGGGCACACCATTTGATTTGCTGTAACTCGGTAAAATGCAGCGGCTGACTCTCCTTTTGCGCGATCACAAAGCCTAAATCCGCCTCGGCATTAGTGACCAATTCCGAAGCTTGAGACGACGTCGTATTCAGCAGGGAAAAATCAATCCCAGGAAATTCCGCTTTAAATAGCTGAAATGGCTGAATGAGCAGCAAACGCGAAATAATATCGCTGGCCGCAATAGTCAAGGTGCCTTGACTGAGATCGTTGATGGCATTGAGATCCGCCTGACACACTTGCAGTTCCATCAAGGTCTTCTGGCTGCTCTCGAGCAAACGAAACCCCGCCTGAGTTAGCCTAAACGGATTGCGCTCAATCAGCTTAACTCGAGTGTTCTGCTCCAATTGCTTGATATGCAAACTGACATTGGGCTGGGTCATATGCAGCGCAGCAGCCGCCTTACCGAAGTGCTTACACTCGGCCAAGGTCACGAAGGTCTTTAACCAATGAAGTTCAAGCATCGCATTCATCTCCATCCATCAATTCAGCTCATACTATGATATATGATTTCCTTATCACGACGATAACTATAATTAATTTCTCTTATTCATTAAGCAGGTCTAGCATAACCGCTTAATTCCTGTGGAGATGATGTTATGCCGTCTATCGTAGTTGTTGGTGCAAATTGGGGTGATGAAGGCAAAGGCCGCATCGTAGATTATTTAGCCGCTGATGCTGCAGCGAGTGTCCGCTTTCAAGGCGGTAACAACGCGGGCCATACGGTCGTCAACGACTTTGGCACCTTTAAATTACACCAATTACCTAGCGGTATTTTCAATCCAAACTGCGTCGCAGTACTTGGCCCAGGCATGGTGATCAGCCCTGAAAAACTCAGTGTTGAAATCGCCGAAGTCGAAGCGGCAGGCATTGAAGTTAAACTGTGCATTTCTGACCGTGCGACCCTGTGCTTACCTATCCATGCACTGGAAGATACCTTAGAAGAACAACGTTTAGGCGATCTGGCCTATGGTTCAACCCGTCAAGGGATTGCCCCAGCCTACGGCGACCGCGTGATGAAGAAAGGTATTCTGGTTGGCTGGTTAAACCAACCCGAAGTGCTACAAGAACGCATTCAATTTATGCTCGACTGGAAACTGCCCCAGTTAAAAGCACTGTACCCAAGCTGTGACTTTAGCCAAACGGCCGCCGAAATGACCCAATGGTTATTGGATGTGACTGCGCCATGGCGTCCATTTATTTGCAACGTCACTGAGCCATTAAAAGCCTTACAAAAACAAGATGCTAACTTGTTATTTGAAGCGCAATTAGGTGCGGGTCGTGACTTGATTTACGGCGAGTATCCTTACACTACCTCTTCTAACGTGACGGCGGCTTTCGCAGGTCTCGGTAGTGGTTTACCGGCTCTGCGTCCAGAGCGTGTGATTGCCGTAGCTAAAGCCTTCAGCTCATCTGTCGGTACTGGCACCTTAGTCACTGCGATGGAAGAGCAGGATGATTTCCGTAAAAACGCCAACGAGTTCGGCGCAACCACAGGTCGTCCACGTGATATGGGTTACTTCGATGCGGTTGCAACGCGTAACGGTGTTGAACTGCAAGCCGCGACTGAAATCGCCCTGACCAAGATTGACTGCCTGACTGGCATGAAAGATCTTAAGATTTGTGTAGCTTACGAAGGCGAGCATACTGAAAACCCTATTTGGCCACAGACTGCGGCATTAAGCCCAGTGTATGAGCAAATGGAAAGCTGGAGCGAAGACATCACTGGCTGTCGCACCTTCGAAAGCCTGCCAAAGGCAGCACAACATTATGTTGAGCGCATCGAAGCTCTGATGGGCGTGCGCGTGAGCATGGTGTCTGTAGGACCTGAACGCGATCAGATGATCATTCGCTAAGCGATACTCGCTTAAGCCACCGATTACCCTACAAAAAAGCCATATCCGTTTCGGCGGATATGGCTTTTTACTTGTGTCACCTTGAACATCTCAACCCTAACCAGCGGATTTACCCACATCTTGGGTTTTGTTTAGCCCGATAAACCGCTAGACTGCGCTCAATCCAAATACTTCATCTCGAAAACGCCATGCCACAATTTAGCCCAAGTTATTCTTTCCCTGTGCAAATTTATTATGAAGATACGGATTTTTCTGGCGTGGTGTATCACCCGAACTTTTTGAAATACTTCGAGCGCGCCCGTGAACATGTGATTGGCGCCGAGCGCTTACGCGACCTCTGGCAACAGCTGCAATTGGGTTTTGCGGTATATCGCAGCGACATGTTGTGCCACGAAGGAGTGGAGTTTGCCGATATCATCGATATCCGCACTAAGTTCTACTTTGAGAGTAAATATCGTACCGTCTGGCATCAGGAAATTTGGCGCCAAAATGGTAAAAAACCTGCGGTCACCGCCACCATTGAAATGGTGTGTATGAATCAGGCGCGGCAACTCGCGCCCATGCCCGCCGACCTAATTGCCCAATTAAGCCAAGGGATGTAAAGATAAGTCTAGGGATGTGAGCCATTAACGCAGAGCATCTCTGGCGTTGGCCGCAGATGATTCCAGTTCATTTCAAGCTCTGCCGCCCGCATGGGCTTGGCATAAACCATCCCTTGAATACGATCGACGCCCATGTTCACCAACATATCATGGACGTCGAGAGTTTCTACGCCTTCGACCGTCACTTCATAGCCGAGTTTTTTGGCGATATTAATACTGGCCTCAAGAATATATTCCGAAGGTTTATTCGGCTCAAGATCCCGAAGAAAGGCTTTATCGATTTTGACTTCATTGGCGGGTAAATGCTTTAAATACGCCAGCGATGAATGGCCAGTACCAAAATCATCGATTGCCAATTTAATCCCTAAATGGCGGATTTTCTCTAGGGTATCCACGGCCTTATTTAAATCGGCCATCAGAGTACTTTCGGTGATTTCAATCATCAAACATTCTGGCGGTAATTTATAATGCTCGAGGCGAGCGGCAATATCCTGAGGCAAGGTTTCACTGTCGAGATCTCGGGTCGAAAGATTAAGCGCCACGCACACAGATACGCCCGCCGTGCGCCATTTAACTTGCTGCTGCAACACTTGCTCTAGCGCCCAATGGCTGACTAAATCGATCATCCCCGCATATTCTGCCAGCGGGATAAACTCACCCGGTGAAATAAAGCCTAATTCTTCATGCTCCCAACGGATCAAAGCCTCTACCTGAGTACAAGCGCCCGTGTGAATATCCTGCTTAGGCTGATACACCATATACAGATGATTCCGCTGTAAGCCACTTGGGAGACTGTCGATAATCTTAAGCTCCCTCAATTGGCGGATATCATCATTCTCGCTATAACAGGCGATGGCACTGCGAGTCGCATGGGCTTTTTTAAGGGCAAGATCTAGCCTTCTGAGCATATTGCTAACATCGGCATGGTGCTTAGCAAGTTGCAGGCAACCAATCTGCATCCGCACACTGACGGGGGTATCTTTAATCTTAAAGGGCACCTGTAATCGGCCGCGTAAATGCAGCAGTTGCTCCTCGGACAGACTTTGCTCGTAATAGAGGAAAAACTCATCACCGTTTAAGCGCGCTATCAACTTAGGTTTAAGGCTTAAGCTAGTTAGGCGGTCGGCAAATTGTTTAAGCAGAATATCGCCAAACACAAAGCCAAAGAGATCATTCACATAGCGAAAGCGATAAATATCGATAAGCACTAACGTGCCTTGGGTGATGGGCATTAATGCGGTGAGTGAACGTTTAAGCCCAACACGATTATTTAGCCCTGTGAGTTTGTCCTTGCCCATGCCAGCGGGCAGCGCCGCGAGCATCTCGTTTAAGGAATGGTAAAGCGGCGCAAACTCCTGCGGCACAATGGGAATATTGAGGGGACGGCGTTCAATCTTTTGTTGATCGAGCTGCGGGCATAATTGCGCCAAAAATCGCTGCTGTAATCGCAGCGCTTGGTATCTAGCGAGTAATATATACAGCACGGCTATCAAGACGATAACCAGTGCTAAACCGATAAACCCCAAAATAATCATATTCAGGCCTCAATCTTACCACGTAAGCTTATTAACCCACCGCCCCTAAATCGGGCTGCAGGGGTTCCCTCTAGGCCTGACGACTACTGGTAACTTTCTTTGATTGAATGGAATTTATCCATAAATTCATCACTAGCTAAATCATTTGCCGAGACGGGTAATCCACGACCAACAAAGACGTCCATCCGTTGCTCGAAATCGGCACCGGCACGGAGCTCACCAGTGTAGAAAGCAGCGGCACGGATAAAGTCTAAGTAGGTCACATGGTCTGGCAGATAAGGTAAATCCGCCCAACGCTCAACCACTTCCATCACCTCTGGCGCAAAATCCCAACTCTTCAATACCGCGCGCCCCAGTGGGCCCTGCATTTTACGAACTAAGGAGCGCAATTGATCAATACTGGTGAATAACTCAGGATGGGCTTCGGCTTCGGTCAAAACTGGTAACGCACCGATATTATGGACTAATCCCGCCAATGTCAGCGTATCTAAATTGAGCTGACCGGGACGACGCTTATTGTACATCTGCAACATAGCGCAGGCCGCGGCTGTCACATCGATAGAAGTGCGCCACACTTCATCCATCACTTCCCACACCATTTCATTGGTGGAAATAAATAGCTGCTCCATGGCAACAGAGGTCGCAATACTCTTTATTTGGATGAGGCCAATTCGAGACACGGCACTACTAATACTCTCGGCGGGAATACCACGACTATATAAGGCACTGTTGGCCACTTTAATGATACGCGCCGAGATTGCGGCGTCTTGACCTATCACTTCACCCACTTGCTTTAGGCTCGCATCGGAGCGACTCACCACTTCCTGCACTCGCATGGCCACTTCGGGCAGGGTTGGCAACACTAAGGCATCATCTTTTAATTTTTTGAGTAATCCGACTAACAGTAGATGTTCAGTAGACATCTTCGCTCCCATCAATCTGCAAACATAAATCTTCAATAGTTGGAGTATATCAGTTGGCTATCATTTGATGGGCAGAAAAAAGCAACAGACGTTAATTATTTGTATGACACTGTTATCAATTTCATCTAAAGCGCGCCAACTTATTGCTTTAACGCTTAAGCCATAGTCGACTAAAAACCATCAAAATAAATCCGGTTAGATAGCATAAACAAACTATAAACCCCGAGGTAAGAACCTGCGCCATCATAAGGCTTCTAGGTATATTCGTAAAATGCGAACTATACCTAATCTTAGACGAGGTGATTTGCATAACCCTACTTTGATTGTGTAAAATGCCGCCCCCGCGCACTGCGCCTCTATCTACCAACCAATTCGAGAGTCATTATGTTTAAACCTGAGTTGTTATCTCCCGCTGGGACGCTGAAAAACATGCGTTACGCTTTTGCCTATGGTGCAGATGCCGTGTATGCCGGCCAGCCGAGATACAGCCTAAGGGTTCGTAATAACGACTTTAAAATGGAAAACCTCGCCACAGGTATCGAAGAAGCCCATGCGCTGGGTAAAAAGCTTTATGTGGTGAGTAACATTGCTCCCCACAACGCTAAGCTCAAAACCTATATCAAAGATATGGAGCCTGTGGTGGCGATGAAGCCCGATGCGCTGATCATGTCAGACCCAGGCCTTATCATGATGGTGCGTGAGGCCTTCCCTGAACAGGTGGTGCATTTATCGGTGCAAGCCAACGCCATTAACTGGGCATCGGTCAAATTCTGGCAGACCCAAGGCATTAAACGGGTGATTTTATCCCGTGAATTGTCCTTAGATGAAATCGAAGAAATCCGTCAGCGTTGCCCCGATATCGAGTTAGAAGTATTTGTTCACGGCGCCCTGTGTATGGCCTACTCGGGTCGTTGTTTGCTGTCGGGTTATATCAATAAGCGCGATCCAAACCAAGGTACTTGCACTAACGCCTGCCGCTGGAAATACGATGTGCACGAAGCGCAGCAAACTGACTCGGGCGATATCATTGCCACCCCCAATGCGGTGCAAATCGAAACGCCGACCTTAGGCGCGGGTCCTGCGACCGACCAAATCTTCCTGCTGCAAGAAGCCAATCGTCCCGGCGAATATATGCCAGCGTTTGAAGATGAGCATGGCACTTATATCATGAACTCTAAGGATCTGCGCGCAATCCAACACGTTGAGCGTTTGGCAAAAATGGGCATCGACTCGCTGAAGATCGAAGGCCGTACTAAGTCGTTCTACTATGTGGCCCGTACCGCCCAGCTATACCGTCAGGCCATCGACGATGCCGCCTCAGGCAAGAGCTTCGATCGCAGCTTGATGAACCAACTCGAAGGCTTAGCGCACCGCGGCTACACCGAAGGTTTCTTACGTCGCCACGTACATGATGAATATCAAAACTACGACTATGGCTACTCGGTCAGCGACACCCAACAATTTGTGGGTGAATTAACCGGTAAACGTAATCTGGCTGGCCTTGCCGAAATCGAAGTGAAGAACAAATTCTCTGTCGGCGATAGCGTTGAATTAATGACGCCACAGGGCAATATCAGCCTCACCATCGAACAACTCGAGAACCGCAAAGCCGAATCGGTTGAGGCGGGATTAGGTTCGGGCCATACCGTTTACTTGCCCGTGCCGAAAGAGGTTGATCTGAACCACGGCATTTTACTGCGTAACCTGCCCCAAGGTCAGGATACCCGCAACCCACACGAAGCAGGCTAAGGCATGGCATTACTGATCGACGACAGCTGCATCAATTGCGACATGTGTGAACCTGAATGTCCGAATCAGGCCATCACCATGGGGGAAGAAATCTATGAAATCGACCCAGACCGCTGCACCGAATGCGTAGGCCATTACGATAAGCCGACCTGCGTCTCCGTCTGTCCGATTGACTGTATTGACCCCGACCCAAACCGCGTCGAGTCCCACGACGAGCTGTTGGTAAAATTCGCCATACTCACGCAAAAAATTTGAGTGAGCATCGCCCGTCCAAGCTAAATAAAAGCCCCACAATGTCAGCGGGGCTTTTATTTATCGGTTGGTTACAGCCAAGTTCGCATTAACTCAAACTTGGGGATTTAGCCAAAATCACCGTCGGTTTTGCCTCAAGCTGCAAACGCACAATGGCGTCGGCCAGCTTTTCAATGCTTAATCGAATGGGTGTCGGCAGGCTGGCAAATTCGATACTCAGCAGCAGATTTTTCACTTCAAGCCCTAGCTCGGTATCGCCTTCGATGCTCAGTTTACGTTGGAAAAACAGCGTATCAGGGTCTTCTTTTGCCGCAGCGACCAATAATAGCTCGGCGGAATTGGCACTAAAGCTGACCTGGGCATCGGTCAGCTCACGCACCTGCCAGCGACCATCGAAACTCACTTCAAAAAACAGATTTAAATCTTCGACTCGAATCGCAACCCACTTACCCGCCAAGAATGCTAACTCGCCGTCTTCGGCCTGCGGCGCCAGCAGCTGCGTTAGGAGTTGGCTAAGCACCTTGGCCTTGAGGCTAAAGGGCACTTTGGAGAGTGGCAAGCGGATCAGCTTTGGGGTGAGTTCAAGCAGTTGTTTTGCGAGGTTTGCTGAAAAAACAGCGGACATAATCAGTTACCTAAGGATAAAAAACACTATATCTCCCAGTTTACCGAGATTTTATGATCTTAAACCTGTTTTAAATCAATTCACCGCCAATCAATCTTCCCTACACTCTGCCCCTGTTATTTTATCGGGAGCACCATTATGGAGTTGTTGTGTCCAGCAGGAAACCTAGCCTCGCTAAAGTCAGCGCTGCAGGCCGGAGCCGATGCTGTCTACCTTGGGTTAAAGGATGATACCAATGCACGTTCATTCGCGGGCTTAAACTTCACCCCCACAAAATTACAGGAAGCCGCCGAGCTGACCCATCAGCGGGGCAAGAAAATCTTCCTCACCTTAAATACCTTTCCTAAGCCGAATGAGGAACACCGCTGGTATCAAGCTATCGACTTGGCGGCCAGCATTGGCGTCGATGCCTTAATCGTCGCCGATCTGTCACTGCTCGACTATGCCCACAGACAATATCCACATATTCCGCTGCATTTATCGGTACAGGCCAGCGCCACCAACTTGGGCGCACTGAGCTTTTATAAAGAGGCTTTTAATATCGCGCGGGTGGTGTTACCCAGAGTGCTGTCGATGAAACAAGTGCGCGATTTAGCTAAGGTCAGCCCAGTCGATTTAGAGGTCTTTGCCTTTGGTAGTCTGTGCATCATGGCCGAAGGCCGCTGCCACTTATCCTCCTATGTTACTGGCCAATCGCCAAACACGGGCGGCTCTTGCTCTCCGGCGAAACATGTGCGCTGGCAGGAACAGGGCCAAGACAGGCTGACCCGCCTCAACGAGGTCTTAATTGATAAGTCAGGGCTCGATGAGCAAATGGGCTACCCAGTCGTCTGTAAGGGCCGTTATCTCACCCAAGACGATGATAAACCGCAATATCTGCTCGAGTCCCCCACCAGCTTAAATACCCTTAGTTTGCTGCCAGAGCTTGCCAAGGCGGGCATAGTGTCACTTAAGATTGAGGGGCGGCAGCGCAGCCCTGCCTATGTAGAGCAAGTGACTAAAGTTTGGCGTCAAGCGATTGATACTTATCTTAATCATCCAGATAAATTCCAGACGCAGGCCCATTGGGAGCAAGCCCTCGCGAAAGTCTCCGAAGGACAAATTACCACCTTAGGCGCCTACGAGCGTGACTGGCAATAGCCCTAGCGATAACCACGAAGAAGAAACGATTATGAAAATTTCCCTCGGCCCACTGCTCTATTGCTGGGAAAAACAGCAGGTCATCGACTTTTACCAGCAGGTGGCCACTAGTCAGATCCCGTTAGTTTATGTGGGTGAAGCCGTTTGTAGCCGTCGACGCGAACTCAAGTTTGGCGACTATCTCGAACTGGCGAAAATGCTTAAATCTGCGGGTAAAGAGGTGATGCTGTCAACGCTCGCCCTTATCGAAGCGCCCTCTGAATACACAGAGCTGAAACGTCAAGTCGACAATGGCGAATTTAGCATTGAGGCCAACGACATGGCGGCCGTGTATCTCGCCAAGGAGCACAAGCTGCCCTTTGTCTGCGGCGCCAGCATCAACAACTACAACCGAGCCAGTTTAGATATTTTGCAGCGTTTCGGCATGCAGCGCTTTGTGATGCCAGTAGAACTGTCGAAGACTTGGCTTAGCCAAGTGATAGAGAACAAGCCCGCATTCGAAGTCGAAGTGCTCGGTCATGGCTACTTGCCACTCGCCCACTCGGCGCGATGCTTTACCGCTAGGCATCAACACTTGTCGAAGGACAGCTGCGAAACCGTTTGCCGCCAATACAGCAAGGGCTTACTGGCGCAGACGCAAGAGGCGCAGCCCTTGCTCAGGTTGAACGGCATCCAAACCCAGTCGGCCAACTGTGTCGATTTGCGCAGCGAACTCAATGAAATGATAGAGATGGGCGTCGATGTATTTCGGGTTTCACCCAGCAGCTTAGCCTGTATCAGTAAGGCCGATGCGCTGGTCGAGGCGTTAAAGACTGGGGCAACGGATGCTCAGTTTCCTCGCAGCGATGAGCACTGTAACGGTTATTGGTTTGGCGAGGCGGGACTGAAATCCTTAAGCTGATATCTTTATGGGCTATCAGCTTAATCACTCACTCGGGAGCTGGCTCCTGAGTGAGTGATTGTGTGGTGAGCAGTAGCGCCGCCGTCCAACTGAATAAACTCCCAAGCGCAATCCACTCCAGCAATGCTGGCCACCATAAATCGGGCCTAGGCAATTGCAACACCATTTCTTGATAGAAAGGCCTGTCCCCCTCGGTTAAGCCCAGCTCTAATAGGGGGGCGTAGAGAAAGGTCATCATGCTCAGCAATACCACCAGCGCTAACAATAGCGTCCAAGGTTGTCGCCTTTGTGAATTAAGGCCAGCCCACAGCAGATAACAGATGGCACTCGAACTGCCGAAGTAGAAAAACCATTTCAGGGCGAGGATATGCAGGTGATACACATTGACCGGAAACAATCCCACGCAGGCCAAGGCTAAAAACGTCAGCGCCAGCGCGCAGTAAAAAGGATAGCCCCAAAAACCACTTACGGTTTGCAAGGATGAAAGGCAATAAAACACAATGCTTAAACTGCCAAAAAACAAGCCGCCATTGAGCACCACAGCAAGAGCGGAATGCCCATAGGTCCCCAATTCACTCAAGGTATGATTCAAAAAGTTGAAGGCTCGAGTCTCGGTCTGATCGAAGCCTAACACCGCCACGCCTATCCCGAGCAATAATCCAAAAATACCAATAAAACCAAACTTAGTGGCGAGCGAAAAACCTCTTGTCGCGACATTCATTTTTGTAACAGTCATGGATAATTTAGCTAAACAAAAGTAGTACTAACTTACATGGAATTGAAAAGAATTAAAGCGGCGTTCATCCTCTTTAGGAGAAATATTTTATTTCACCACTATTTACGCTTATTTAGTCACTCGCGCGCAGCGCCCGCCATTAGTCAATATTCAATTTAAAATATGCAAATACCGACTCAAAACCGCATAAAAATGCACAACACATTCAGCAACACTGAGATTATTATCGGCGATAACGTCGCGGTTACAATTCGCGTTAACTGCTTCACATTGTATGGTGAGCGACCAGAACACCATTGCCATTAACGGATAAATAAACCGCAAAAGCGGAATATTCGAAGAATCTAAGGGAAAATTTTGTACAAAATCCCCCCATCGCCGCTAACAACACCAAGAATAAAACAACTCGATAAATCCGCTGCAACAACAATGTTTAATTGCATGATTTAGTTATAAAAACATCTAGATTACGTTAAGCGCCCGCCAAGATAAGCATGCAGAAACGGCCCAAATAACTATGCTATTTTGCTGCTTATCTCAAACAAATTTCCGAATCGTTTTACATAGCGCCGCTAAGCGAGTAATCTTCCCCCTTCTCGATTTTGAGTTGAATGAAAATGCACCTAACATCCGCCTAACATGCGGCTTTGAGGGGCAATTTGTTCAAGTTTATTTGTGCGACTCGTACTTTTAAGGTGTACACCATTGGCTACTGAACATAAAAACCGCAACATTAAGACGATACTCACCTTTATCGTCCCTTCGCTGATCGGTCTGCTGCTGTTTATGACCCCTATCAGCTACAACGATGCGATTACTATTCCCATCGCAATCATCTCTAAAGCACTGCAAAGCGTGTTAAGCGATGTATTAACCTTAATCGTGACTGTGATTGTTGTCGCCATGGCCTTGGCCTCTGTGTTGACTAAGTTACTCAAACCTAAGTTTGTGCTGAACAATCACTTTCTCAATGGTTTACTCAACATCAGCCCGCTCTGGCTTGCGACGCGCGTCGTCGGCGCCGTCTTTATCGTGCTGACCTACTTTGGCATTGGCCCCGAAGCCATTAACTCTTCAAGCACTGGCGCCTTAGTACTGAACGACCTGTTACCCGTACTCTTCTCGGTGTTTATCTTCGCCGGTATGTTACTGCCACTGCTGTTAAACTTCGGTCTATTAGAGCTATTTGGCACCCTGCTGACCAAGGTAATGCGCCCCGTGTTTAACCTGCCAGGTCGCAGCGCCATCGACTGTATGGCCTCTTGGTTAGGTGATGGTAGTGTTGGGATTTTGCTGACCAGTAAGCAATACGAAGCGCGTTTTTACACCCAAAGGGAAGCCGCGGTTATCGGTACCACCTTCTCAGCGGTGTCAATTACCTTCAGCTTAGTAGTGATCTCTCAGGTGAAGTTGGAACAAATGTTTGTCCCCTTCTACCTGACCGTATGTTTAGCGGGTTTTGCGGCGGCCGTAATTGTGCCTAAGCTACCACCACTCTCGTGGAAAAAAGATAACTATATCGACGATACGCCACGTCAACCCGATGATGAGATGATCCCCGCTGGACACGGCGCACTCTCTTGGGGCTTTGATAAAGCACTCGAGAAAGCTGCCAGTGCTGGTGGTGTGAAAGCCGTTTTAAATGAAGGCGTTAAAAACGTTATCGATATGGTATTTGGCATTATCCCAGTGGTAATGGCCATTGGTACCACGGCGCTTATCATCGCTGAGCATACGCCTATCTTCAATTACTTAGGTATGCCGTTTATTCCGTTACTGGAACTGCTGCATATCCCAGAAGCCACCGAAGCCTCTAAAACCATAGTTGTGGGCTTTGCCGATATGTTCATTCCGTCGATTTTAGCCAGCTCTATCGAATCGGATATGACCCGCTTTGTGATTACCGCCTTATCCGTAACCCAGCTGATTTACATGAGCGAAGTGGGCGCACTGCTGATTGGCAGTAAGATCCCAGTGAATTTTGTTGAGCTATTCGTCGTGTTCGTACTGCGTACCTTAGTAACTCTGCCAGTGATTGCCGGCGTGGCTCACCTGCTGTTCTAAGCGCAACATCACCTTAAATATCAAGGGGAGTCAGATTCACTGACTCCCCTTTTTTGTATCACTTATATATGCATTCATTAACGAACTCATACACAAACAAGCAGTTTTGATTACTTCGTTGAGTGTGGGTTAGTCGTACAAACTCCACTCGTTACCATATAACTCAGTTTTACAGAAAGTCATTTAGAATTTCTGAATACTACTGCTGAAGGATAAAGCTTGGCCGTTTAATTCTTTAAGTGCTGGCTTTGGGTGAGCCATGGCATTCTCTCACCGACACGCAGCAAGTCCATCCTTGGATGCTCGACCGCCCCGTCCGTGGGGCGGACGGTCGTCTCGCTAATCGCCATGACTCACCCGTTTAACATCGGTATAGCCTGTTTGTTTTAAAGCAGATATGTAACTTGATCTGATCCAGCAATAGTGGACACTTTGTATCATTACTAAAACTTGGCCAATTGGCTCATGATAACAAGTAACCTGTCTTAGCGCTGTGGCGCGGAATGGGGCAACTGATTCCAATATAACTTTAAGTCTAGCTTGCTCGTCGAGATTGCCGAGAAGTGACCACCGTCATTGTTACCGCACCTAAAAGCAATATTGCACTCATGACGAAAGCACTTTGCCATCCAAGACTATCAAACATGATCCCACCTATTGTAGAACCAATGGCTATCGAAAGCTGAATTACTGCCACCATAAGCCCTCCGCCAGCCTCCGCATCATCCGGCAACGTCCGTGAAATCCATGTCCACCATCCTGTTGGTGCTGCTGTTGCGAGTAGCCCCCACAAACTTAAAAGAGCGGCAACAGTCAAAATGCTACCGCTAAACAAAAGCAATGCACTAGCAATAGCTGCCATAAGTAATGGTAGCAGTACCAAAGTCTGATAAAATCTCGCATTCAGAAATTTAGAAACTATCACCGTTCCGGTAAATCCAGCTGCACCAATTGCAAACAAGATTAAAGAGAGCTCAGTAGTATTTACCCTTGTGACGTTCTCCAGAAATGGGCGTATATACGTAAATAACGCAAACTGTCCCATAAAGAATAACCCGCAGGCCAGCATACCTGTTGATACTACAGAAAACTTGAACAGAGCAAAAACAGAGACTCGCTCATTCCGGTTAATCTCGTTTTTCATATCCGGCAGACTAAAGTGTTGCCAGATAAAAACGACAATCGCAATTGGCACCAGACTCCAAAAGGCACCACGCCAGCCAATAGTTGTCCCTAAATAACTACCAATTGGTGCGGCGATAACCGTTGCCAGTGCATTACCACCATTAAATATTGCCAGTGCACGTGGAACCATACTTGGAGGCACTAGCCTAATCGCGGTTGCCGCCGACATTGACCAAAATCCACCAATCACTATTCCAATCATGGCGCGACCTAACATATAAACGGGATAACTCGAAGACATCGCCACAACGATTCCTGAAATGGCCATCAGAATGGTCAAACCAAGCAAAAGATATTTTCGATTAAGTTCTCCTGCAATATTGGATATGGTCAGACTGGTCAAAACAGCAAAAACACCAGAAATAGTGATCCCTTGGCCAGCCAATCCTTCGGTGACGTTCAAATCTGCGGCAATCGGCGTAAGCAGACTGACGGGCAAAAACTCTGATGCAATAAGCACAAAAATGCAGAGTGTCATAGAAAACACGCCACTCCAGTGTGCATCGGTCATATGGCGAGACTTATTAAAACTCAGTGCAGACATGTTTATTTTCTCTGAATGTGCGCCGGACCGTACGAGGACGCAACTCATGGTTTAGCGAGCAGTAAAGTTGATATGATGTAAACTTCTCAGGCACGCTTCGAGTCACATCACGCCGAATAAGACAGATATAAAAATCACCTCCTTATGAGAGGTGACTTTTATCTAAATGTTGAAGCTGAAACTTATTTCAAGTTGTTTTTGAAAAACTGTTCGAACTTTATAAATGGAATTTTGCCTGCAACGTTATCGTATAAATCGACATGGTTAGCCCCTGGCACAACGACGAGTTCTTTTTCTTTGCTACCGACAGCGTCGAAAGCATCCTCTGCGAAATAGCGAGAGTGGGCATTTTCACCAGTCACAATTAGCGTAGGAATGGTGATTTCGTTTGCATAACTCAGCAAAGGCATGTTCATAAATGAAAGCGGCATCGTCGCATTCCAAGCGCCAGTGGAGTTCACTGAACGCTCATGAAAACCACGTGGCACTCGATAATAATCAAAAAACTCTTTCAATACTGGATGTGGATCTGCTGGCAAGGTTTCTGGCAATATGCGATCTGACGCAAATACATTAGCGTTTTCGTCGACATAGAGATCATGTCCACCCGGCGCGAAAGTACCGTTCTCTACATCTCTCCAGCGTTGCGCGTTCAAATACTGTAATACTGCTCTGCGGTCGGCAGTTGTATAGCGGTCTTTGCCATCACCCACACCATGGCCCATTGCTCGGCTCATGTCATACATCACACTGGTAGCCACGGCCTTAACACGAGTATCCATCGCTGCGTCGTTTAGTGCCATACCGCCCCAGCCACAAATACCTAGCAAGCCAATACGTTGGCGGTCCACTTCATTTTGCACCCCTAAAAAATCTACAGCGGCACTGAAATCCTCGGTGTTGATATCTGGCGAAGCAAGATTACGTGGTGCTCCACCACTTTCACCCGTGTATGATGGATCAAACGCTAATGTCACGAATCCTGCTTCAGCCAACGTTTGTGCATATAGCCCACTGGACTGTTCCTTAACTGCGCCAAATGGACCACTAATAGCAATCGCCGCGAGTTTTTGAACATTACGCCCTTTTGGCATGTAGAGATCGCCTACTAAAGTGATCCCATAGCGATTCGTGAAACTCACCTTTCTGTGTTCGACTTTATCGTTCTGGGCAAATGTTTTATCCCAGTTTTCGACCATCGAAACAGGTACATTCGGATTGATTGTTGCAGCATTACTCATAATAGATACTCCACTTAATGTTGCGGTTAGCAGAATGGCTGGTATAGCAGTAGTCAGTTTTTTGGTGAAAGTTTCCATAAATATCTTCCTTAAAACGTCATTGGAGCAGCTTGCATATGGACAAGATTGCTGAACTTTTAAACAAGTGGGACCATTATACTTAGCAAAAAACGCGATGATTAGAGGGTATTTTTTGCTATGATTAATGTTATTTTGTTATGAATATGATTTACCTATCGGTGGAGTAAAAGGCGAAAACGATGGCTAAAAGGGAAAACTACAATGAGCTATTTCTGTTTATGGCAGTGGTACAGGAAGGTAGCTTTACCGCAGCAGCGAAAAGGCTTGGGATGGCTCAATCTGGTATCAGCCGTTCACTCAGAGAGCTTGAACAACGACTAGGTTTGCAACTCTTGGTTCGCACCACGCGAAAATTATCTCTCACGCAAGCAGGTGAACAACTCTATCAAACAGTGCAGTCCGGATTTAAGGCTTTAGATACTGGACTCGCAACACTAGCCGACTATCGTAATACTCCGTTCGGAACAGTACGTATCAATGCCAGTCAGCACGCAATTGATAAAGTTCTGCTCCCGAAGTTAGCAATAATTAAACAACGTTATCCTGATATCAGGATTGAACTAATCAGTGAAAATCGGTTTGTTGATATTATTGCCGAAAGATTTGACGCGGGGGTGCGTTTAGGCCCTGAAGTGGGAAGTGGTATGGTTGCAGTGCGGATCACTCCCGACATGGAAATGGCTGTAGTCGGCACGCCTGAGCATTTTCGCCGTTACGGTTTTCCACAAACCCCTGCGGATTTGGCCATGCACCCCTGCATCGCTTATCAACTTGGTGGTGGAAACATCTATGCTTGGGAACTTAATGAAAATGGTAATGCGGTGACCCACAAGCCCCAAGGTCAATGGGTTTTTGCTGACAGCTACATGGAAGCAAAAGCAGCGAGGCTGGGGTTAGGATTGGCATATGTCCCTGTGGAATTGGTAACCGAAGACATAGAACAGGGGTCGCTTATACGAACATTACAACGTTACAGCCTACGGATGGATGGTTCATTCCTTTATTATCCTCATCGTAATGTCTCACCAGCGTTACGAGCGATCATTGATATTTTGAAAATTTGAAAAGTTTTGACGAAATTTTATTCGGGGGTAACAAGCGCTCCTGAAAAATAGTTGCTACTAATCCCACACTCCAATTAAGTGACGTAACTCCCCATTTTGGCATTACAAAAACTTGGTCAACAAGCATTGTTCGATACCTGTCATTGAACAACACCGAAACACGCTTTGGGGCAATATCTTTTAGCCAGATGAACAGTTCAATGGTCGTAAAGATTGTCATTGTTGCAACTGTGACCGTTGGCGGCATGGATGCCGCCATCGAGCCTATAGGGACATATTCACGGCGTGTCACTGGGGAAACAATGACAATTTATCCTGCACACCTGACGACAAACTTATCTCGTATTGGGGCAAAAAGCTTTTAGCCAATGAACAGTTCAATGGTCGTTAAGATTGCCATTGTTGCAACTGTGACAGCTGGCAGCAGATGCCGCCGTCGAACCTATAGGGATACTTCTAGTTAAATAGAGAGGTGACGGGTTAACACCCGACTAATCCACCTTGTTGTCATCTGCATGTCACTTAAGCTTCATCATTCAGTCAAAGCCCGTCACTAATCTCTAAGGCAGTCAACAGCCGCATAGGGTGAATATGAGATGACTGGAGCTAATTACAGGGGACTTGATCGCACGCTTATCGACGCACTCAAGACTCCCCGCAACTCTTCCCGTAACACTCCTTCCAACTCCTCCGACAATGCTCCATCCAGTGTTAACACTACTTCCTTCTCAACCCCACATATTGCCAACGCAGCAAATAACCAAACCATCACAGTCAACGCCCTCTGGTTATCGGATATACATCTAGGTTGTAAGGATTGCAAAGCCGACTACCTGTTAAACCTGTTAAATACCGTGCGTTGCCAGCACTTGTATTTGGTCGGCGATATTGTGGATTTATGGGCGCTCAAACGCCGCCTGCACTGGCCCGAGAGCCACAATAAGGTATTGCAAAAGCTGATTGAACTGGCACAAAACGGCACTCAGGTGATGTATCTGCCGGGTAACCACGATGAGTTAATCAAGCCCTATGCCGAACTGACGCTGCTGAATATCAAAATTGCCCGCCAACATATTCATCAAGGTATTGGCGGCCACAAACTGTTAATGCTGCATGGCGATCAGTTCGATGCCGATGTTTGCGTTGGGCGCTTCTACGCCATCTTGGGCGATCATCTCTACGACTTATTGCTGTTCCTCAACCGCAATCTCCATCGCCTGCGTGAGCGTTTAGGCTACCCGTACTGGTCTCTCGCCAGCTATATCAAATCCCGCGTTGGCAAGGCGCAGACGGCTATCGCCCGTTTCCGCCAAGCCGTGGTGAATTATGCCCAGCACTATGATGTGGATGGCGTCATCTGCGGCCATATCCACCAGCCAGAGCTATCGATTCACCCTCGAGATAACCAATACAGCACGCCGGATAAGCGCCAGATAATCTATGCCAATGATGGCGACTGGGTCGAAAACTGCAGCCTGATCACCGAAACCTTAAACGGCGAACTACAGCTCTGCCGCTGGAACGAGCAAAGCTTAAACCTCGATATTCTGAGCAGTATTGTGCTGGCGCAAACGCCGCCTAAAGCGCCTGTTAACGCCCCAAAACCTATTCCACAAACGGCCACACACAGCCCCAAACAAGCAGAAACCCAACCAAGGGATGTCGCCTAATTATGAATCAATTAACTCCTCATACCCCAAATACCGAGTCATTAAGCGCCAACGCATTAACGCAGGACGCAGCCATGCCACTGCCCGCCTTAAGAGCCTGTTCGATGATCTTTACCGTCGATAATGTGGTGGAGCAAAACCTGCCCGCCCTCAAGGACAAACCTTGGTTAGCCAAGCCGACTAAGGCCATGCTGCGTTACCTGTTGAATGAAAAACAATGTAACGACATCGCCAATCAGTTTGCCTATCTGCAAGGGGTCGATTTTGTCGAGCAAGTGCTCGCCAGCTTCGATTTTAGTTTTACCGTGCCCGCCAACGAGGTCGAAAATATTCCCTGTGAAGGCCGCGTGGTGATCTTCGCCAATCATCCGATTGGCTCCCTCGATGCCCTCGCCCTGATTAAACTGGTCAGCGAAATTCGCCCCGATATCAAGGTTGTGGCCAATGAGCTCCTGATGGCGCTTGAGCCTTTGCATTCTATCCTGCTGCCAGTGCGCAATATGACGGGCGGCACGCCGAAACAGCACCTCGAAAAAATCCACCAGCATCTGCGCAATGAAGGCGCGGTGCTGATTTTCCCATCGGGGGAAGTCTCTCGCCTGCGTCCCAATGGCGTGCGCGATACCCAGTGGCACTCAGGATTTTTAAAGATGGCGATTTCCTGTAATGCGCCGCTGCTACCAATCTTTTTGGATGCCAAAAACTCGGCTACCTTTTACGGCGCCTCGATGATTTACAAACCCTTAGCCACATTGCTACTGGTCAAGGAGATGTTTAAACAGGCTAAGCGCAATATGCCTATTCGCATCGGCGAGCTTATCCCGAATGAAGCCGTGCGCTCGATGGATTTTCCGCTAAAGACCAAGATAAAACTGCTGAAGAATCATCTGTATCGCATCGGTAAAGATAAAGACCCGCTGTTTATCACCCAAAGCGCCATCGCTCACCCTGAGTCGCGCCGAGACCTGCAAGCCGCGCTGCAACAATGTGAACTCCTCGGCGAAACCCAAGATAACAAGCTGATTTATTTGTATCAGCATCAAGACAGCAACCCCATCATGCGCGAAATTGGTCGCCTGCGGGAAATCGCCTTTCGCGCCGTCGGTGAAGGCACGGGCAAGCGCCGCGATATCGATAAATACGATTCCTACTACCAACATCTGGTGTTGTGGGATAAAGAGCAGTTTGAAATTGTCGGCGCCTATCGTTTCGCCAGCGGCGAGCAAGTGCTAAATCGCTACGGCGACAACGCCCTCTACAGCCAATCCCTGTTCCAATATGCCGACGGCTTTATGCCCTTCGTCAAACAAGGCTTAGAACTTGGCCGCAGCTTTGTGCAGCCCAAATATTGGGGCAAACGCAGTCTCGACTACCTCTGGTTTGGCATTGGTGCCTTCCTCGCCAAACATCCCGAATACCGCTACCTGTTTGGCCCTGTTTCCATCAGTAATCAACTGCCTGGCAGCGCGCGGGAGATGTTAGTGCATTTCTACTCTAAGGAGTTTGCGCCCACGGAGCAGCTGGCGGTGTCCATGTCGCCCTTTGGGCTGTCAAAGCAGCGCAAGTTGCAGTTGGATGAACTCTATTCGGGTGAGGATTACCCAAGCCACTTTAAGCAACTCAAACAAATGCTGGCGAGTATGGGCGCCGCTGTGCCAACCCTATACAAGCAGTATGGCGAGCTGTGCAAGCAGGATGGAGTGAAGTTTCTCGCCTTCGGGATCGATGCCGATTTCGGCGACTGTGTCGATGGCTTAGTCTTGGTCGATACCCATAAACTCAAGGGGAAAAAGTACCAGCGTTATATCGGCGCCCATTTACCCGAAGACTTACGCAACCCCTTGATGGCAGAGGATGAAACCGACGAGCAGGATTAGGCCTGTTCATGTCTAAGATATTGGCTAAATAAACATCGGTCTGTTATAAGTATCTGTAATACAGTGCATTAACGATACACGTCCTAGGAAGGGGTTTATCATGCCGATCATTATCGCCGATATTATGCGTACCCGAGTCGTCACGGTCGAAATGGACGATCGTTTAACCGTGGCGAAGGAGATTTTCGAGCAGGCAAATTTCCACCATCTGCTGGTGGTGGATGAATATAAACTCGAAGGCGTATTGTCGGAGCGCGACTTACTGCGTGCCATCAGCCCGAATCTAGGCAGCAGCGCCGAAACCGCTAAGGATCTCGAAACCCTACAAAAACGCGTTCATCAGGTGATGACCCGTAATCCCGTTACCGTTGCGCCGCATGTGTCGCTCGATGCTGCGACGCACACCCTGCTAGAACACAATATTGGCTGTTTGCCTGTGCTCGATAATGGCGATTTGGTCGGGATTGTGACTTGGAAGGATTTGCTGCGAGCCTATTGTGAACACAATGAGGTCAATGAAAGCGAGTGCTAACGGCACTCGCTTTCAACTTTATAAACTAGATCGCCCAGCCGCCCATATAGAAGGCCACAAGGCCCAGCGTAATGGCGAGCACGCCTAACTTAAGCTGACGGATTTCACCGCTAAAAATGCGGCCAACCACTAAGGTCACAAAGCCAAGCATAATACCGGTCACAATGTTACAGCTGAGGATGATGAACACGGCGCAGGTTAAGCCCGCCATCGCATCGACCTTATCGTTAAAGTCCAGCTTAGTCACATTGCTGAGCATCAATAGCCCCACATACATCAGCGCAGGCGCCGTCGCATAGGCAGGCACTAAATAGCTGAGCGGCGCTAAAAACACCATCAGCAGGAATAAACCGCCCACTATGGTCGCGGTTAAACCTGTCTTACCGCCCGCCGCCGTACCCGCCGCCGATTCGATATACACGGCCGCAGGTGCGCCGCCAACGATACCCGCAAACATGCTGCTGACCGAATCTGACGTTAATGCCTTGCCACCGCCGACGATATTATCGTCTTTATCCAGCAGATTGGCTTGCCCCGCGACCGCGCGGATGGTGCCCGTGGCATCAAAAATCGCCGTCATCACCAGCGCCAGCACAATCGGTAATACCACAGGATTCAAGGCGCCCATAATATCCATTTGACCAATCAGCGAGTGCTCAGAGGTAAAATCAGGCACGGCGAAGAAACCTTGGAATTTAACGCTTGGATCAAACACTAAACCGAACAGGGATAGGCCAATAATCACCAGTAAAATCCCGCCGGGTACGCCGCGACGCTCTAAACCGATAGTGGCCGCTAAGCCCAGCACGGTTGCTATAACGGGCAGACTGTTAATGTCGCCTAACTTCACTGGCAGACCCGCGTCATTGGCCACAATCAACTGCACACTGTTAGTGGCAATTAAGAGTAAAAACAAGCCAATACCTATACCTGTACCGTGGGCAATCCCCTTAGGTAGGTTAGCCAGCACCCATTGACGCACGCCCGTGACGCTCACGACGGTAAAAATCACCCCCATCCAAAAGATGGCGCCTAAGGTCACAGGGATACTCATGCCCTGACCTAACACTAAGCCGAAGGCGGTAAAGGCGGTGAGTGAAATCGCACAACCAATGGCCATGGGTAGATTCGCCCAGAGTCCCATCAGCAGCGAGCCAAAGGAGGCAATTAAACAGGTAGCGACGAACACGGCACCGGGGTCGAATCCCGCCTTGCCTAACATATTGGGTACCACAATCACTGAGTACACCATAGCGAGGAAGGTGGTTAACCCTGCAATCACTTCTTGGCGAACTGTGCTACCACGTTGTTGAATTGAAAAAAAACGGTCCAGAAACGAACCAGAGGGTACGGCTGTTGAACTCAATTGCTCAGACATATCTTGTTATACCTTGTGATCTCTTAAAATAGGGTCGATACCAATTGGCTTAACCATTGGCGACGCTGGCTGCGGCAGATTAGAGCCCCAAATCCAATGACTTGGGTGAGAGATCCACATCATTCTCCTACATCGGGAAAAATCCATGATCTGCAAGCAGTGACGCTTTGCATCGTTAAAATGGCTTCAACGACACAAACGCAGCCTTTGTTGGGCGCGGATAATACTGTAAACGCCGCCAGATAGCTAAGACCTCGCCTGCACTTCAGTAAATAATTAGCGAAAAAATTCAAAATCAGTGTTTAAAAAAACGCCTAAACCGCACAACAAACTGCCGAGTTCGATCACAGAAATACAATTAACTCTCTGTCATTAAAACAAAAAGTCATCGACTTTTTAAAATTTTCATAATTTTTCATATATTGTCAAAGCCCATTCATCCCAGCAGGCAAGTCCATTCACATCTCCCCTTTATAGTGCTCCCATCAAAAATCGCTTTCGAACGGAGCTCTTCCCAATGACAAAGCCCACCATGCAAACATCGGATAAGTCCACACGCAGCAATGAATTAAAGGCGCTGGGATTCATCATTTTCATACTCTTTCCCGCACTGACGGTCGCGGGGATCAGTCTCTACGGTTTCATCATTTGGATGATCCAAGCCTTCGGCGGCGTTGTCGGCCACTAATTCACTGATACTTTGAGGACGCTATTATGAAGTGGTTAATCAACCTCTGGCGCACACTAAACAAACCCACAAAAGCTCTCACCTTAGGCGCTGTCAGCATCAGTGCTTTTATCATGGGCATCATCTTCTGGGGCGGATTTAACACCGCACTGGAAGCTACCAACACCGAAGCCTTCTGTATCAGCTGCCACAGTATGGAGAGCAAGCCTTACCAAGAGTTACAGGAGACTGTGCATTGGTCGAATCACTCAGGCGTGCGCGCCACCTGCCCCGACTGCCACGTGCCCCACAACTGGAGCCGTAAGATTGCCCGTAAGATGGAGGCTTCCCACGATGTCTGGGGCTGGTTATTTAACACGGTCAACACCCCTGAAAAATTTGAAGCTAAACGCCTCGAAATGGCGAGCCGCGAATGGAAACGTTTCGATCGCGACAATTCTCTGGCCTGTAAAAACTGCCACAACTACAACTCGATGAAGTGGGAAAGCATGTCACCACTGGCGCAAAAACAGATGAAACGCGCCGCCGAAATCGACCAAAGCTGTATCGATTGCCACAAAGGCATTGCCCACCATTTACCTGAAATGGGCACGGCTCGCGCACCCGAACTCATCGCCGAAGTGGGCGCTGGCGTCAGCTCAGTCGAAACCAACCAAACCTACTACAGCGCCCTGACTAAGCCACTGTTCTTTAGTGAAAAAGGTGATGTTGAAGCTGGTACCTTAAACGTGGCCACTAAGGTCAAAGTGCTCGAAACCCAAGGTAAGCGCATCAAAATTGGTATCGATGGCTGGCGTAAGAAAATCGGCGCAGGCCGCGTGATCTACATGGACTTTGGCGTGAACATTCTGTCGGCGCAGTTAAGCAAAGATGCAGCCGAAACCGAAGGTGTTATCCAAACCTTTGAAGAGAAAGAAGACCCAATGACAGGCCTGAAATGGCAACGGGTTGAAGCCCAAATCTGGACCGATAAGGATTACCTGCTCACCGAGCTGCAACCACTCTGGGGCTATGCCCGCGATACGTTCCGCTCAAGCTGTAGTGTGTGCCACACCCAGCCAGATGAAGCGCATTTCGATGCCAATACCTGGCCAGGCATGTTCCAAGGCATGTTGGCCTTCGTGAACATGGACCAAGACACCCAAGCGCTGGTGCAAAAATACCTGCAGGAACATTCGTCAACCTTCGTGAAAAAAGAGCACTAATTCGGGAGTAATACCATGAACAGAAGAGACTTTTTAAAAGGCTTAGCCTCAACCTCTTTCGTTGCTTTAGGTGGCAGCTCAGTGTTAGCGCCCTTAAATGCACTGGCCAGCACAGGGCTAAATGAAGACGAATGGCTGACCACGGGCTCACACTTCGGCGCCTTTAAAATCAAACGTAAAAACGGTGTGATTGCCGAGGTTAAAGCCTTCGATTTAGATAAATATCCAACGGATATGATTAACGGTATCCGCGGCATGGTCTATAACCCATCTCGCGTGCGTTACCCTATGGTTCGCTTAGACTTTTTACTGAAAGGCCATAAGAGCAATACCCAGCAACGGGGAGATTTCCGCTTCGTTCGCGTGACCTGGGATAAAGCATTAAAACTGTTTAAACACTCACTCGATGAAATCCAAACCAAGTACGGTCCATCGGGCTTACACGCTGGGCAAACCGGTTGGCGCGCAACGGGGCAACTGCATTCCAGCACCAGCCATATGCAGCGTGCGGTGGGAATGCACGGCAACTATGTGAAGAAAATCGGTGACTACTCCACCGGTGCAGGCCAAACCATTCTGCCCTATGTGTTAGGTTCGACCGAAGTGTATGCCCAAGGTACCTCTTGGCCGCTGATCTTAGAAAACAGCAACACTATCGTGCTCTGGTCAAACGATCCTTACAAAAACCTGCAAGTGGGTTGGAACGCCGAAACCCATGAGGCCTTCGCTTACCTCGCGCAGCTAAAAGAGAAGGTCAAACAGGGCAAGATCCGCGTGATCAGTATCGACCCTGTGGTCACCAAAACTCAGGCCTACCTTGGCTGTGAACAGTTATATGTGAACCCACAGACTGACGTGACACTGATGCTGGCCATCGCCCATGAGATGATTACCCAAAAGCTTTACGATGAAAAATTCATCCAAGGTTACAGCTTAGGTTTCGAAGAGTTTGTGCCTTACGTGATGGGCACTAAAGATGGTATCGCCAAAACCCCAGAGTGGGCGGCGCCAATCTGTGGGGTTGAACCACACATCATCCGCGATCTGGCGAAAACCTTAGTTAAGGGCCGCACCCAAATCATGATGGGTTGGTGTATTCAGCGCCAACAACATGGTGAGCAACCTTACTGGATGGCCGCAGTCCTCGCGACCATGATAGGCCAAATCGGTTTGCCCGGCGGCGGCATCAGCTATGGTCACCACTACTCCAGTATTGGTGTGCCTGCGACAAATGCGGCGGCGCCCGGCGCCTTCCCGCGTAACTTAGACGAGAACCAAAAACCCCTGTTCGATAGCACCGACTTTAAAGGCGCGAGCAGCACCATTCCCGTCGCCCGTTGGATTGATGCGATCCTCGAACCCGGCAAAACCATTGATGCCAACGGTTCGAAAGTGGTGTATCCCGATATTAAGATGATGATTTTCTCGGGTAATAACCCATGGAATCACCATCAAGACCGTAACCGCATGAAGCAAGCCTTCCATAAGTTGGAATGCGTGGTCACTATCGATGTGAACTGGACGGCGACTTGCCGCTTCTCCGACATAGTGCTGCCCGCCTGCACCACCTATGAGCGCAACGATATCGACGTATATGGCGCCTATGCTAACCGCGGTATTTTGGCGATGCAGAAGATGGTAGAGCCTTTGTTTGAGAGTTTGTCAGACTTTGAAATCTTCACTCGCTTTGCCGCGCTGATGGGTAAAGAGAAAGAATACACCCGCAATATGAGCGAGATAGAGTGGATAGAAACCCTCTATAACGAGTGTAAAGCCGCGAACGCGGGTAAGTATGAGATGCCAGATTTTGCCACCTTCTGGAAGCAAGGATATGTGCACTTTGGTGATGGCGAGCTGTGGACACGCCACGCCGACTTTAGAAACGATCCTGAAATCAATCCATTAGGTACGCCTTCTGGCTTGATTGAAATCTTCAGCCGTAAGATTGAACAGTTCGGTTATGACGACTGCCAAGGCCATCCAATTTGGATGGAAAAAGCCGAGCGTAGCCATGGCGGCCCGGGTTCAGACAAATATCCTGTGTGGCTACAATCTTGCCATCCGGATAAACGTCTGCACTCACAGATGTGTGAGTCGAAGGAATACCGCGAAACTTACACAGTCAACGGCCGCGAACCCATCTATATCAGTCCAGTGGATGCCAAAGCGCGCGGCATTAAAGATGGCGATATAGTGCGCGTCTTTAACGACCGTGGCCAACTGTTAGCGGGCGCCGTGGTATCGGATCGCTTCCCTAAAGGCGTAGTGCGAATTCATGAAGGCGCATGGTATGGCCCAGTGGGTAAAGATGGCAGCGTCGAAGGTGGCGCCGAAATCGGTGCCCTGTGCAGCTATGGCGACCCGAATACTCTGACCTTAGACATTGGCACCTCTAAGTTGGCTCAAGCCTGCTCAGCCTATACTTGTCTGGTCGAGTTTGAGAAATACCAAGGCAAAGTCCCTAAGGTCAGCTCCTTCGATGGTCCTATCGAAGTCGAAATCTAACCGAGCCCACAAGGCGATGCGTCTAGTCAACTAGGCGCATACCACTGTTAATCTTGAGGAACATGCGATGAGCAACGTCGATATCAATCATGCCAGAGCCTTAGTGTATCAGCTGCTGTCTTCTCTGTTTGCCCGTGAAATTGATGAGCAGCGCCTTAAGCAACTCACCAGTGAGCAAGCGCAGCAATTCTGGACACAACTGGGTTATGCACCCGAGTTTAGTGCGCCAGTCGCCAGCATACAGAAGGTGCTGAATGGCTTAACGAGCGATGAAGCCTTGCTCGAACTTGCCGCCGATTATTGTGGTTTATTCCTCGTAGGCACAAAGCACAGCGCCTCACCCTATGCCAGCCTGTACTTGAGCCGCGAGGATGAACCCTTGCTATTTGGGCAGCAGCATCAACAAATGAGCGAGTTTTTACACCAGAGCAAACTACAAGTGCAGAGTCATTTCCCAGAACCTGCCGATCACTTAGCCGTGATCCTCGCCTATATGGGACACTTAGCTTGCCACAGTGAAGATGCAGCCCAATTAAGCTTTCTAAACGCTTGTATAGACTCATGGTTAGCCAAGTTTGTCGCTAAGGTCGTTGAGTGCGATAGCAAGCACAGCAATGGCTTTTACAGCGCCCTCGCCACACTCACCCTAGCTTGGGTGCAGCAAGATAAACAGCAGTTAGAACAGTCAATGCAATAATCGCCACCAGCCTAAAGCCCGTGTAGCGCTAAACCTAAGTAGCGTTAAACCAGAGTAGCGTTAAACCAGAGTAGCATTAAGGCTCAAGGTAATGGCTCATGTCTCGTCCTGAAATAAGTTAACAAAAAGCGGCTCATTAGAGCCGCTTTTTTATCACTCGATTTGCATTGATTAGGCAGAAATACGTGCTGCTTATGTACTACTCAGGACGACTCACTCCTAGCGCTAACCTCTTATCGATAAGCCTTTGCTGCTAGCCCTTTGTTGCCAACCATTGCTCAATCGCTGTTATCGACGCCTGCCAGCAGGCGGTTAATTCAGTCACCGCCTTGCTATCCAATGCATTTTCCCCTGTGGTGTTGAGTGCTTTCTCCCACTGCTGACAACTCTGAGTCAATGCTTTTAGCCCCATGCTGGCACTGCTGCCCTTAAGCGAGTGCAATAGTTTTGCGCCCTCGCTGAAATGCGCCACAGAGCTTAGCGCCGAGAGTCGCTCCATTTGCTCGGCACTGGAGGTTCGATAGAGCGTCAACATATCACTCACGGCTTTCACGCCTAACACCTCGAGATCTTGCTGTAACTGGTTAAGATCTAACAAGGTTTCTACTTGATGACTCTGACTGGCCAGTTCAGCCTTATTCGCCGATAGAAGCGATTGTGCCGATTGCGACGATGACTCACCTAGTGAAGCAGGCATTGAAGCAGGCACACGCGCAACACCTAGCCATTCTGTCAGGGTTTGCAGGCTCAAGGGTTTAGCTAACACAGTATCAAACCCCGCCTCCCGATAGAGGCTAAGATCCTCCGTCTGCATCTGCGCGGTAAAGGCGGCAAATTTCACCTTGCCATTGGCGAATAACGCCTTTAACTGGGGTAATAGGGTGAGCCCTGAGCCATCACTCAGCTGAATATCGAGCATCACGGCATCGAATGCCTTATCACCACTCACATGCGCCAGCGCCTGCTGACAACTGACGACCAAGCTGGAACTGTGGCCTAAATGCGCCAAAAACCCCTGCGCGACCATGGCATTGACCTTGTTGTCTTCAATCACTAACACCCGTTGGGGATTAACCTGTTTTTGCACCTGAGTTTGCGTATCTAATGCCTTATCACATTGGGTAAAGCTCAGCTCAAAACCAAACTCACTGCCCTTGCCTGGCTCGCTCTTGACCCAAATGCCCTGCCCCTCGGCATCCATCAGTTCAACTAACTGTTTGCAGATGGCAAGCCCCAAACCTGTCCCACGGCTGCGCCCCTGATTAGGCAATACGCAGTAAGGCATAAATAATTGCTCACGCACCTCGGGCGCAATCCCCACGCCAGTATCGGCCACCACAAAGGCCAACTTATCGCCTTGCACGCTGACATTGAGACTCACGCCGCCTTCTGGGGTGAATTTAATGCCGTTACCAATCAAGTTAAACAGCACTTGCCTCAGCTTAGGGCCATCGATCTGAATACACGCGGGTAACTGGGGACGATTCAGCCTTAAGCTCAATCCCGCCAAATTGGCGCCCGCCACCATAATCGCCAGCACTTCATCGAGCAGGGCATTGATATCCGTTGGCCGCGGTTCATTGGTTAAATTACCCTGCTCGAGGCGAGAGAAATCGAGAATATCGTTGAGCACGGTTTGCAGCAGCGTGCCGCTGTATTGTGACAATGCGAGCATCTGTTGCTGCGCTGGCGGCAGCTGACTATGGCCGAGTAAGGTAAGTGTCCCGAGTAAGCCGTTGAGCGGGGTGCGAATCTCATGGCTCATGGTCGCCAAGAATTGGGATTTTGCCTGACTCGCCTCCTCGGCAACGATTCTTGCCTTAGCGTGGCCTTTGGCCTCCGCATCGAGGCGCAGGTTGGCTTCGGCCAATTCCTGTGTGCGCGTAGCCACGGTTTGTTCGAGGGCTTTTTTATGCTCGGTCAGCTCATCGGCGACCTGACGTAAATCCGTCTGTAATTTCAGGTTATGGGCGGTTTTTCGCTTAAATGCCTCGATGGCATTGGCCATGGCAGTCAACTCATCGTCGCCGTGGGCATCGAGGCTCACATTGGTGTCTCCTAAACTTAAGCGCGACATGGCTTCGGTTGCCTGATTTAACCTCAAGGCAATGCCGCGATAGATCACCCGATAAACCACAACAGCTATGATAACCAACATTAATATGCCCGTGCCCCACAGCCCCAAGCGGGCGTAAGACAACTGCATTAAGTAATCACTTCGCGCCAGCTCAGCCCGCTGCTGCTGTTGATTAAGCGCACTGTCCACCCGCGTATTGAGGCTATAGAGTTTTTCCGCTAACTCCTGCTGCTGACGCTGTTGGCGCTGCAGGCTTTGGCTCAGTTCTCGCTGTAATTTAATGATTTTTGGGGTATGGAGAAGAATAGCCAGCTCCGCCTTTAGCGCATTGAGCCTGCCAGGGTCGCGGATAAGCTCAGCCACTGTGGTGAGCGCCATTAAATCGATACCCATCTCTTCCACTGGCGCCTCAGTGGTCGCCAGCTCGATAGCCGTCCCTTGCTTTGGATGATCTGGATGATGCTGCGCCATGGGGTGTGATGGTGCCGTGCTGGCAAAGGTGGCCAATAAACGGGGAACACTCAATTTCAGCTCAGACTGTAGTTCGGATGCCTCAAATAACTGACTGAGTAGCGCAATTTGATGCACTAACTTGAGCGCACGGTTGAGCTGCTCCTGCACATCTAACTCTCGCTCAATCACATCATCGAGCAATTGGCCACTGCGCTTATCCCCCGCCATATCTGGATAGGCTTGGCTGAGTTTTGCCAAAATCGCCGAGTCGACAACCGCCAATTCAGATTGCAATAGCTCAGAGGCTCGGCCTGCGGCAACCGATAATTCGCGGGCCCTGAGCTGCAACTCATCGCCTAAGGTAATACGTTGGCCTACACTCTTACCCAGTAAGGTTAATTGCTCGATGATTTGCCCAGCTAATACGGATAAATGATTATCTTCGTTCACATCCAGTGTTAGTAACACTTTGATGCTATTTAACATTGTGGCGCTTTCGAGGCTGAGCTTACGGCCGATAAATTCCCGCTGCCGCTCATCCTCCACTTGGCCTAACTGGGTCACGCCATCGGATAAAGCATTTGAGGCCTGCACTAATTGGCGCGCGGCTTGAGAGGCGGGTAAGGACTCCTCATACAGGTAACTGTCGGCCTGTTTGAGCCAATGCAAACTCAGACTACCTAAGCTAACCAGTAGCAACAGCAATACCCCAAGCACGCCGAAGGCGAGCATGAGTCTGCCGGTTAAACTACTTCGCGATAAAGATAAAGGCGCCACACTTGTTCCTTCTGTTACAATGCCTTCGAGATAATCACTGTGGATGATACGAGACAATGGGAAAATTTTGGCAAGCTTTGCTCACACTCACCACTTTTGGGCTGTTATGTTTACCGACTGCTGACGCCAACAGCCAAACTTGGCCATTGGAGCAACGCCATCCCTTTAATGCCAAAATTCAACAGGCACAGGCACTTGATTATCATCCCCTGACTAAAGCACAACAGGCTTGGCGCATTTGTGCCTTAGTGCCTCATCTTAAGGACGCCTATTGGATTGGCATCAACTACGGCCTGATCCAACAGGCGAAACACCTCGGCGTGTCGCTGGATCTGTTCGAAGCAGGCAGCTACTACCATCAAGATAAACAGCTCGAGCAATTAAGCGCCTGTATGAAGGGTGATTACGACGCGATTTTGCTCGGCGCCGTGAGTCCCAATCTGCTCGAACAGTTTTCTGAGCCGTTAACCAAACCCGTGCTCGCCCTAGTCAATAAACTCAATGCAGAGCAAGTGCAGACCCATATCGGTGTTAACTGGTATCAAATGGGACTGAGCGCGGGCAATTTTATTAAGGCAGATGCCAAGGCGCATTCGCCCACCCAGCCAACTACCTTGGCCCTCTTAGCGGGCCCTGAAAACCTAGGCGGCACAGATTTAGTCGAACAAGGCATTCGCCATGCCCTCGAGGGCAGCAATGTCAGTATCAGTGCGATTCAGCATGCCGATAACAATCGCAATCTCTACCGCGACCAATTACAGATACTGCTTAAAGCCCAGCGCCCCAACTATATTCTCGGCAGTGCCGTGGCGATAGAAGCCGCCGTCAGCACCCTCAAACAAAAACA
Organism: Shewanella mangrovisoli; assembly: GCF_019457635.1. Classification (NCBI taxonomy): domain Bacteria; kingdom Pseudomonadati; phylum Pseudomonadota; class Gammaproteobacteria; order Alteromonadales; family Shewanellaceae; genus Shewanella; species Shewanella mangrovisoli. The sequence continues at coordinate 1,260,365 of NZ_CP080412.1, read as the reverse complement.
GCTGACGCAAGACATTAAGCTGGTGAGCAGTTACTTATCTCCTGCGATTCTACGCGGCTTGAAACGCCAAAAAGTGGTATACAGCAATGATGACTTGGTCGTGTTACAGGGCAAACTCGCCATCGATGTCACGGTAAAACAGCTCGAAGGCGCTGCGCCTTTTGGCGATATAGGTCCTGCTATCGTTGAGCGCACGACCTCACCAAATACCCTATCGGATCTTAGCGTTAGCCTCGCCGAAGCGGATTTTTATCCTTTATATCAAGTACGGCCTTAATCTTTACCCTAGTCCTCCACCTTAGCGGCAAATAAATAACCCTCACCATGGACAGTGACAAAGAGTTCGGGATTAAGCTTATTACGTAGGCGGCGGATGATCACATCTATGGTTCTGTCATTCACATCCTGATTGCGATGACTGGTTTGCTGCATTAAGCGCTCGCGGGAAAGTACCTGCTGGGGATGCAAAGCAAAGGCGGTTAACAACTCAAACTCGGCCTTAGTGAGCTTGATTATCTCCTCCCCTTGGCGCAACTTACGGCTGTTTAATTCAAGCCGATAACCTTCAAAACTCATCACATCGTCGGGCTCGGATAATTCCTGCACCAGCGCTTGTTCGGCTTGTTTTACCAGAGAAATCCGCCACAGTAGATTTTTAACCCTAACCAATAGCTCCCGCAGCTCGAAGGGCTTAGTCACATAATCATCGGCGCCCATCTCGAGACCAACGATTTTATCAATTGATTCATCACGGCCAGAGACCAAGATAATCCCCACATGGGAGCGGCTACGTAACTCACGGGTTAAACTTAAGCCATCCACCCCAGGCAGATTAATGTCCAACATAATTAAATCAATATGTTGACGATTAAACTCATGCCACATCTGCTCGCCATCGGCCGCCTCGACAACGCGGTAACCTTCTTTTTCAAAATACCCTTTCAATCGAGCACGAATCACCGCTTCATCATCGACAACGAGCACACTATAGGCCATGTTCTACATCTCTTATTTTGCTTAACTGAATTATTCATACTTTTTCATATTTGCATATGAGGAAAAGGTAAAATATGCGATCTCCGTTACTTTCTGGCACAAAAAACTGCCGAACTTTTACAGTAACATCAATATGACATATGCTTAGGCATATTGATTGGGGTGAGCACTAACAAACTATGAACAATAAAGAAGTCGTGATTGATGAAAGACGAAAGTTCTCGCGGATCCTCTTTGCCGCTAGCGCATCGGTACACCAAGGTGATAAACAGTGGCAAACCACCATACTCGACCTCAGCCTAAATGGCGCACTGGTGGACGAACCTGCCGGATTTAGCCATACGGATGCGCCTATCACCCTCAGTTTTACCCTACCGGGCTCGGATATTGAGCTGCAAATGGAAACCGAGTTAGTGCATCAACGCAACCAACAACTGGGGCTCAAGTGTAAATTTATCGATGTTGACAGCATCAGCCACCTCAAACGCATCGTTGAGCTGAACTTAGGTGATGCGTCGATACTGAATCGTGAATTAGCGCTATTTATCGAGAAACACAACAGCGCCGATTAAGTGGAAAAGTTGAGTGTGAAACTGGCTGCACCGCCTAAGAACCCATAAAAAAACAGCGCCATTGGGCGCTGTTTTTTGTTTTGATGATTATATCGCTTCGAGGGCTTCGGATAATTTTGCCACGCCCACCACTTCCATGCCCGCAGGCGGCTTTTTCGGCACATTGGCACGGGGCACAATCGCCCGCTTAAAGCCATGTTTGGCGGCTTCGACGAGGCGTTCTTGACCATTGGGCACGGGACGAATTTCCCCAGATAAACCCACTTCACCAAACACCACTAAATCGCTCGGTAAAATATCGCCACGGAAACTCGACACCATCGCCAGCAACAAGGTTAAGTCGGCACTGGTTTCCGTCACTTTAACCCCGCCAACGACGTTCACAAACACGTCTTGATCCGACATTTGTAACCCACCATGGCGATGCATCACCGCCAGTAACATGGCTAAACGGTTCGCATCCATCCCCACCGCCACGCGGCGCGGGTTCGACATGGCCGAATTGTCCACCAGCACCTGCAATTCAACCAGCAGCGGACGCGTGCCTTCCCACACCACCATCACTAAGGAGCCTGAGGATTCCTCCTCGCCACGGGAGAGGAAAATTGCCGAAGGGTTAGCCACTTCCTTCAGGCCACGCTCGGTCATGGCGAACACGCCTAACTCGTTAATCGCCCCGAAACGGTTCTTGTGGGAACGCAAGGTGCGATAACGGCTGTCGCTATCCCCTTCAAACATCACGGAACAATCGATACAGTGCTCGAGCACTTTAGGCCCGGCGAGGCTGCCGTCTTTGGTCACATGGCCGACCATGATCACGGCAATGCCGTTTTGCTTGGCAAAGCGAGTTAAATAGGAGGCCGATTCACGCACCTGCGACACACTACCGGGGCTCGACGCCACATCGCTCATATGCATAACTTGAATAGAGTCGACGACGATGACTTTTGGCGACTCTTGCAGGGCGACTTCGCAGATCTGCTCCACACTGGTCTCGGATAACATCCGCAGTTTATTGGTTGGCAACCCTAAGCGATGGGCGCGCATAGCGACTTGCTGCAGGGACTCTTCGCCCGTCACATAGAGCGCAGGCATTTGCTCGGCTAAATGGCACAGGGTTTGAAGTAACAGCGTACTCTTACCGGCACCGGGATGACCGCCAATCAGAATCGCAGAGCCTGGCACTATGCCGCCCCCGAGCACGCGGTCGAGCTCGCCAAAATGGCTCACAATCCGTGGCAAGGCATTGAGGTCAATTTGGTCTAAGGTTTTGACTTCGCTACTGCCCGCACCGGCATAACCCGCAAACTTAGTTCCCCGTCCGGGCGAGGCAGCGCCTAAACGCACTTCAGTTATCGTATTCCACTCCTGACAAGCACTGCATTGCCCTTGCCAGCGAGGAAAATCCTGTCCACACTCATTGCACACGTACGCGGTTTTATTCTTTGCCATAACTTATTAAAATCTGTATAAAATCAATTTAAGTAACTGTGAATACTGCCGACATTAGACTATCACAGCACGGCATAAAATCAGCATTAGAAAAGACCCTACATGAGTTTAGATAACCATAATGCACTCATAGAACAGCTCAAGCCGCTACTCATGGAACCGAATTTCCAAGAGATTTTTCAGCAGCTGACTGCCGATGAAAACAATTCGACCCGTTTTCTGTTGAAAATGGAGTTGAATCGTTTGGCTTCGCCCTGCACTCGGATTATCGATCTTAGGGACAAGTCTGAATTGCCCTGCACCGAAGTCATGCTCGGCCAGCAGCGCCATTTTCTCGATGAGCCCGCCAAGCATAGTCTGCAAGCGGCTATGTCTTTATACCGCAATAAGTACACCTTAGGGGTGTATGAATACGTCATCAATGCCCATCAACAGCGGCGACAAAAACTGCGTCAGGTGACACAACAACCGGATGGTGTCGAACCCGAACCTTTTATGGTGCCCGGTGTAGTGCTCGGCAGTTATTTTAACCGCGCAGAAGAGCGGATGAATTACAGTATCCGCATTGCGGTGTCGCAACCCGGGCGAACCGAAATGCCGGGGATCACCGTCGATTTATCGGTGGGCGGGGCACGTATTCGCTTAGCGGCGAATCATCCCTTCGACCTCGACAAGCCCCTCAAGGTCAAGCTGCTCGAGCTTAGTGAAGAATATTACTACCCCGATTTACAACTCGGGGTCGATTATCAGATTGTCGATAGCCAAACCAATGGTGAATTCATTTGGTTACGCTTGCGCCGGATTGGTGGCACGGATGCCCTAGGTGAAATGCTGGGCAACTTAATCCGAGGCTACAAGCTCCGTTATAAGCTGGATGTGAATGATGTCTTAGTGACGGCGTCGGGTCTGGGGTTCGAGCGTCATTACCTACCGCACCTGCCACATTTGCCTTTGTTTCTCAATCAGCAGTCCCAATCCATCAGCCATATGTTGCTGAGCCGCGACAATCAGCAGATAGTGCATTATTTTCAGGATGAGAATGATATCAGCCAGTTGCCCGCCATGCTGACGCCAGCAAGGCTCTCGGCGCTGGTCAATCATCCCGAAAACCCCGACTACGGATTGTTTTTTAGCTTTACCTACAACGCCCAAGGCTCCCTGTATTTTTACTCGGCCACTTTAGCCGAATTAAAAGCCAAGGACATGACGTCTTTATTCCTCGGTTTTGCCTCAACGAAACCGAGCTGGCGTATTTTCAAGCTCATCCCAGATAAGATTTACCATGCTAAAGGCTATCGCCGTGCGACCTTGCCGGGGGATGATGCCAAGTACAGCCCGCTGGTGGAGCAGCAATTGTCCCAGTTCAGCCATATGCTGCAACTAATAGACCTTACCAATGAGGATGAAAGGGCTAGCTACAAGGCCTGGCAGGACGATAGCAATGCCAATGCGCTCAAAGCCTTTGGCCAACAGCGCCTAACAGCACACCAAATCAAGCCGGTTTCGATGCAATTTAGTGAGCGTCGACAGGAAGCGCGTTTTGCCTTCAAAACCTTAGTTAATGTGTCGCAGGGAGCCTTAAAAGCGACGGGGATAAGCTTAGATATTTCTGGTCGAGGGATGCAGCTGACTCTGGATAATCCGACTGAGTTTGCGACCAACAAGCCGATAATGATCAGTTTGCCTAAGTTGCAGACCATTGCCGGTAAAACCCAACTGGATAATTTACCCTATCGCCTAGTGCGTACCCGTAAAAATGGCGTGACACTGCATTTAGCCGCAGTGATGGGTCACACGCCCCACGTTGGCGTGGAGTTTTTAAATAAACTGATCGCCCATAACCGTGAAAAACTCGAACAGCTAACCGAGAACAATAGCGAGATAAAAGAGCTGGCCGATGGATTGAAAAACATTCTGTTGCGCGAGCTGCATTCGGTGCCCTACTTTGTTGAAAAAACAACAAAATCGGCACAGGTCGCCTGTTTAGGGGTCAGCACTGAGCATGATGAGATCAGCGATATTTTTGCCGCTGGCTCCTCGGATACCTTGCAATATAATCTCGCACCGCTGCTAAAAGATGGATTCTTCAAACGGGATATTCTCGATCCTATCCGCCAAATGAAGCCGCAACAGGATATGGATTTTATTGAGGTATTTATCCAATTGACTCGCCAGTCCCGCGGTCAATTCCATTTAAAATGTGTTCCCGCCACCGAGCTTGGGGATGCGCAGGCCAAAATCGCCTTTATCAACCAAAGTAAATTGGCGGGACGCTTTATGGCGCTGCGGATTTACCGTGGCGCTACCGAGAAACCGGATATGGGTTATCTGCGCCGCGAATTGGAATACATCAATATCCACGCCAACCACAGGGCGAAACAACTCGAGGAACAACTCTGGCGGATTATCGGCGTAGGGGAGCTACTCGATATCACCCAAGAGGTGGAGCTGCGCTACCCTGCGCTGCAAAAATAAGCGAGGGCGCATCGCCCTAGTCTTTTAACACTGCCAATTCAAACCCGAGATACCAATCGCGGATCATGGGAAAATGGTCACCCATTGCATCCAGATGGGTCAGCATATCCCCATGGCCATAATCGTGTTTAAAGCCGTTAGCCTTTGAGAGCAGAGTGTATTTTACTTGGCGAAAACCACACTCAGAGATCATATCGGCGACATCTTCGGGATGCCCAAGCACAGTATCGTTTTGCCCGGCAATAAACCACGCGATGGGCCAGTTAGCCGCCTTCGCCGCCTTGCCATAATCGAAGCCATCATCATGGTCGAGCCACTCTCCACGCACCCAATCTATGCTTTGAGTTAACGAGGCGCGGCTCTCGTTATCCATACCGACACGCAGCTTATCGGCGGCGAGATACCCCTGCCCCACGGCTAAACTTGGGGCGAGACGATTCCAAAACACATCGACCATCAACCATTTTTTAAAGGACTTCACTCGAATCGTGCGTTTACTACCAAAGGTCAGCAGCGACCGCACACTCTGCTGTAATTCGGGGTAACGCGCTAAGGCACTTGCCATTAAGACGCCGCCCCAAGAATGCGCACACCAATGCAGCTGCGATGGTGCTGGTTTCCCCTGCTCCTGACAAAGCTGTTGATGCATATTCAAAATATGCTGCTGCACTAATGGCAGTTGCTCACGGATCACCTCCCCTTGCCCCAGAGTAAAGCCACGCGCAATTTTGGGTAGACTCAAACCTCTGCCCGCCGTATCCAGCACATACACCACAAAGCCCGCCTGAGCGAGAAAACATCCTAAGCCTCGGCCACTTTGGCTGTAAAATACCCGGCCATTGGACATGGCACCATGTAACATCAAGATCGGAGGCTTCGAAAAATCCGGATTAGTAGGCAATAACTGGCGCAGATGCAGCTGTCCATCTCGGTACGGAATATAGAAGGAAGTTTGTGCGGGCGTAGGAGCCGAATGTTGGAATGCTGGGGAAGTCAAAGTCAGTCGCTGGTAGTCCATTAATGAACACTAAACTACCAGCTAAACATCAAAAAACAAGAGTCATTACTCTAATGTTAACGACTCGGATACAGAGGATGAATTAAAACTGCAGCAGATAAGGCAATACGCGCAAGTCTAAACTGCGGATCCGCGCATCCGCCGCTGCCGCAAGTTTAGGCTTGGCATGGAAGGCAATCCCAAAGTCCGCCGCCTGAACCATAGGGATATCGTTGGCACCATCACCGATGGCGACACGTTGCCCAGCAGAGATCTGCCAGTCTTGGCTACAACGATTAACTACATCGGCCTTAAACTGGGCATCGACGACTTTTCCCGTGACGGTTCCCGCCAGCTTGCCATCCGCAATCACTAATTCATTGGCAAAGGCCGCGTCTAAATTCAACAGCTGTTTTAAGTGGCCAACAAACGGCGTAAAACCGCCTGACGCGACAACCAAACGCCAATGGTGCGACTTAAGCTCAGTCAGCATGGCCTCAAGGCCTGGCATCAGTGGCAGAGTGTCACACAAGGTTTGAATAATCTTGGCATCGGCGCCCTCAAGCTGGGCCACCCTTTGGCGCAAACTCTGCTCGAAATCGAGCTCGCCCTGCATGGCACGCTCAGTGATAGCTGCCACTTGCTTGCCAACCCCAGCCATCGCGGCAAGTTCATCAATACATTCAATTTGGATCGCGGTAGAATCCATGTCCATCACCAGTAAACCGGGGGCGCTCAGTTTAGGTAATGGGCCGCGAATAAGGTGTAACTCCACCTGTGATGGACAAGTGGCTAACAGCTCGGCACTCGGCTCCACGGGAAGTGCTAATTCAACACAATGCAGCGCGACTTGACGGCGAATCGGTGCGATGGAGAGCGAAGTTAATTTAAGGCTTTTAGCCAGAGAAACAATCCAAGCCGCTAATGAGTCTTCAATGCTTAAATCTTCGTAAATCAGACGCATAGCAAATCCACTCTGGGATGGCCGCGTAGACGATTCCTGATAAGCCTCGAAACTGAGCCCCTGATATTCAAAGCGAGGTGAAGGGCTAGCAGCTAACCATACAAACAGCGCATTTTGGTTCAAGCTTTCCATAGGACTCGTGTTCTCCAACTATCGGGCTTACTCAGAATCAATTATGATTAGGCAAGCGCTCTAACTATTAAGGGTCAAAGTGTTATATCTTAAAGGGCTAAAGAAAAGCCATAAAATCAGTAGACTGCTCCAAATCGCCATCGCCTTGACCTTGATGGTCGGCTTAGTGCAATTGTGGCAGACAAGCCTACTACAAGGTCAGCTGCTTCTAAAGTCCCAAACGCAAAAGATGGCCAGATTACTGGTGCAACAAACGGCCTACAGCGCTGCGCCCGCCCTGCAATTGCAAAACGATGAACAGCTCCAATGGCTGGCCAGTGCCTTAGTCGAAGATCCTAAGGTGATGTCGGCGGCCATTTTCAGCGACCAAGGTATACGCTTAGCCTTCGCCCAAAGCCTGACCAATGAAGCCTTAGATCCCGAATCGGAAGACATGAGTTTGCTCCTGAGCAAATATCCGCCCTATGTTGAACCCGTGATCCAAGATGGAAAAAATTTAGGCTATGTCGAGGTTAGACTCGATACCAAACTATTTTTTAATGAAATCAAAGAGGCACATAACCTGAATATGGAGCAGCAGCAAATGATGCTGCTGATTGCCGGCCTTATCGGCATGTTGTTATCCCGCGCCTTATCCTTTAAACGCGCCGATTTTGACCGCCGTCGTACCCGCGCCAAATTGCGTAAAAACCCTAAGAAAAATAAAGCTATAAAAGCACCCGAGGAACCTACAGCCGCGGATAATCAAGATACGCAGCAAGATGCAGTTATCGCAAGTGACACTGACGCTCAGCAAAAGCAAACAGAAAGCAAAGAAGCACAGGATCTCGACACTCAGCCCTTGGATAAATCGGCTGCAGGTAAAACGCCAGATGAAGGCAGCAATCAAGCGATTGCCGAACCTAAAGCGAAGAAAACCAAAGCAACCACAGAGACAAAAGCTGTGCTTGCGCCAGAGCTAGCATCAGAGAAAACATCAGAGAAAGCGCTTGATGTGAAACAGGAGCTTAAGCCAGAGATAAAACCTGAGCTTAAATCAAAGAAAGAGACAAAGGATGAGCCATCATCTGAGTCTACGTCTCTGTCTCAGTCTAAAACGGATACCAAAGAACAGGCGACTCAAGTTACAGCTTCAACAACTGAGGCGCAAAGCTCAACGCCCGCGCCGAATAAACCTAAGGTTAAATCGGTGCGCCGAGTCAAAACCAATGCGGCCAAATCCACCGCGGAGAAAGCCCCAGCACAACCGAGCGATTTAGATACCGATTCTACGGGTTAATAGAGGCGTATCTGCCCAAACTGAAGCGTCTTGGGTTTAGCACCGCATTGCACAGAGTTATCCATCTAAAATTCAGCAGCACAGTTAAACCGATTGAACTTGCAGATACGAGGCAATAAAAAAGGGTTCGCAATGCGAACCCTTTTTTTATGACGAGATTAGTGACAGATTACAGCGTAATTGCTGCGTCTAATGTCATCACGATCATATCGTTGAACGTGGTTTGACGCTCATCAGAAGTGGTTTTTTCGCCAGTACGGATATGGTCAGATACAGTTACCACACACAGTGCACGGGCACCGAATTCATGGGCAACACCGTATAAACCAGCAGCTTCCATTTCTACGCCTAACACGCCCATTTTTTCCATCACGTCAAACATTTGTGGATCAGGAGTGTAGAACAGATCGGCAGAGAAAACGTTACCAACACGGATCTTAGTGCCTTTCACTTTGGCAGATTCGATCACGGCATTCATCAGCTCGTAGTTCGCGATAGCTGCGAAATCTTGGCCTTTGAAACGTAAACGGTTAACTTGAGAATCGGTACAAGCACCCATGCCGATGATCACATCGCGCACTTTAACGTCAGTGCTGATCGCGCCACAAGTACCCACGCGGATCAGGTTCTTAACGCCGTAATCTTTAATTAATTCAGTCGCATAGATTGAGCATGAAGGAATACCCATGCCTGAACCCATAACAGAAATACGTTTACCTTTGTAAGTACCAGTAAAACCTAGCATGTTTCGAACGTCAGTCACTTGCTCAACATTTTCTAAGAATGTTTCAGCAATATATTTTGCACGTAATGGATCGCCTGGAAACAGAACTGTCTCAGCGAATGCGCCCTCTACAGCATTAATGTGTGGTGTTGCCATCGAAATAACCCCTGTTTATTTTATTAAGACTTAAGTCTTTGTTTACTGGCGGCCCAATGCTGGCCGCCAAATCGAGATCTTGCGCGTTTACTTAAATAAACGACTCACCGTATTCCATCGGCTCAAGCTTGAAGTAGCTCGCGATAGATTGGCCGATATCGGCGAAGCTGTTACGGCGACCGAGTGAACCGGCTTTTAGCCCTGCGCCATAGGCCAATACAGGCACATATTCACGAGTATGGTCAGTACCTTGCCATGTTGGGTCGCAACCATGGTCAGCGGTGAGGATTAACAGATCGTCCTCATCCAGCAGCGCGAGCATTTCAGGTAAACGCGAGTCGAAATACTCTAGCCCTTTCGCATAACCTGCTACATCACGGCGGTGACCATAGTGGGAGTCAAAATCAACAAAGTTAGTGAATACAATAGTATTTTCACCCGCTGATTTCACTTCGGCTAACGTCGCATCAAATAGCGCTTCTAAACCGTTTGCCTTCACCTTTTTGGTGATGCCACAGTAAGCGTAAATATCGGCAATCTTGCCCACACTCACGACTTCACCACCGGCAGCTTTTAACTTATCTAATACTGTCTTTGCTGGCGGCTCGAGGGAGTAATCCTTACGGTTACCTGTACGAGCAAAGTCGCTTGGGCCAGTGCCATCGAATGGACGCGCAATCACGCGGCCAATGTTGTAAGGCTCTAACTCTTCACGGGCGATTTCGCAAAGACGATATAAATTTTCTAAACCAAATGTGCCTTCATGGCAGGCAATCTGGAATACCGAATCCGCCGAGGTGTAAAAAATCGGCTTGCCAGAGCGCATATGCTCTTCGCCTAACTCTTCCAGAATCGTAGTACCAGAAGCATGGCAGTTACCTAAAAAGCCATCGAGTCCCGCACGGGCGAGAATCTTATCTGTCAGCTCTTTAGGAAACGAGTTTTGGTGCTCGCTGAAATAGCCCCAGTCGAACAATACGGGCACACCCGCCATTTCCCAGTGACCGCTCGGAGTATCTTTGCCCGAACTTAATTCCTGAGCGTGGCCATAGGCACCAATCAGCTCTACATTGTCCGCAAAGCCAGGCGCAAACGCCCCCGTGCTTTCCATCGCCGCATGAGCCAAACCTAAACGCGCCAAGTTTGGCAGCGTTAATGGACCTTCACGGCCGATATCGGCTTTACCTTCGGCACACGCTTTAGCGATATGGCCAAAAGTATCAGAACCTAGATCCCCAAACTTGGCGGCATCGCCAGCTGCGCCCACGCCAAAGGAATCCAACATCATAATAACTGTACGTTTCATAATTCTTCCTTAAAGATCCGCTGCTCGGATATAAGCATAGATCTCAGGTGTTTTTTCTGGAGCGACTTCATCAATACGAATCGCTTTTTTCACGGCTTCTTCCGCCTGAGCAAAGGCATCTTCGGATTGCGCGTGGATAACGGCAATCGGCGTAGAAGCATCAATCTTATCGCCAAGGGCACAGACTTGCGTCAGACCAACACTGTAGTCGAGTGCATCACCAGGTTTGCGACGACCACCACCTAAGGTAACCACGGCTAAACCGAGTTCGCGGGTGTCCATGCTGTGGGCATAACCTTGGGTATCAGCAAAGACTGGGCGAATAATTTGTGATTGCGGTAAGTACTTACTGTAGTTTTCGACAAAATCGACTGGACCACCAAGGCCTGAAACCATCTTGCCAAAAATCTCGGCAGCGCGGCCGTTATCTAATACGCGGTTTAACTTAGCACGCGCATCCGCTTCATCAGTCGCTAGGCCACCAAGGAGTAACATCTCGGCGCAAAGACCCATAGTCACAGCGTACAAACGAGGATTACGGTAAGCACCGGTTAAGAAGTCGATGGCTTCTTTCACTTCAACCGCATTACCCGCACATGAGGCTAATACTTGGTTCATGTCAGTGAGTAAGGCTGTCGTTTTAGTGCCTGCGCCATTGGCTACAGCCGCGATGCTGCGAGCAAGCTCTTCAGAAGCTTCATAGGTTGGCATAAATGCGCCGCTACCGACTTTGACGTCCATCGCCAATGCATCGAGACTACAAGCTAATTTCTTAGAGAGAATTGAGGCGGTAATGAGGGAGATGGATTCGACGGTCGCGGTGTTGTCACGGATAGAGTAGAAACGCTTGTCGGCGGGGACCAGATCGCCAGTTTGGCCGATAATCGCCACACCAACGTCTTTAACCACTTTGCGGAACAATTCACTCGAAGGTTCGGTTTGATAACCGGGAATAGCGTCGAACTTATCGAGCGTACCGCCTGTGTGTCCGAGTCCGCGACCCGAAATCATCGGCACATAACCACCGCAAGCAGCGGCCATGGGGCCGAGCATCAGACTAATCACATCACCGACACCACCTGTGCTGTGCTTATCGACGATGGGACCATTGAGGTTTAACGCGTCCCAATTGAGCACAGTGCCAGAATCGCGCATTGCCGTGGTCAAAGCGATTCTTTCATCCATATTCATGTCATTAAAGTACACTGCCATGCCCAATGCGGCGATCTGACCTTCCGACACTGCATTGGTGGTTATACCCTTAACGAAGAACTGGATCTCTTCGGTACTCAAGGCTAAACCATTGCGCTTCTTACGTATAATTTCTTGAGCTAGAAACATGATACTGCCTCCAAGCTAAATACTAATACAACATATCCGTTATTTAGCTTTGCAATGAAACATCAAAACTGTAGCAATATTACAATTACATGCTATCGAAGTTTTGATGTTTCCAACTAGATTTAGTTCACACTTAATTAGTTTCGATATACGATTTTGGTATTAATCGAGATGCAATGTTCGATTAATAGCCTTGAGTCGGCTTAGGCGCATCGGCTAATTCTAATGTGTGTAACAAGCTGTTGAGTAAGCTTGAAGCACCAAATCTAAAGGTACGTGGAGTGACCCAATCTGCACCGAGAATACGCTCAGCCACACCTAAAAACTCAGCGGCTTGAGCAGCATCACGTACGCCACCAGCAGGCTTAAAGCCCACTTTGGTGTTCTTTTCACTGATCACAGTCAGCATGATTTCAGCCGCTTCAAGTGTCGCGTTAACTGGCACTTTACCGGTAGAAGTCTTGATGAAATCAGCACCCGCATCGATAGACAGTTCAGAGGCACGGCGGATAAGCGCAGGATCGGCTAATACACCCGATTCGATGATCACTTTTAGTAATACATCGCCACAGGCTTCTTTACAGGCTTTGACTAACTCGTAACCGACACTTTCGTTGCCTTCCATCAGCGCGCGGTAAGGGAATACCACGTCGACTTCATCGGCGCCATAGGCAACCGCGGCACGGGTTTCTAATACCGCAATCGCAATATCATCGTTACCGTGTGGGAAGTTAGTTACTGTCGCGATTTGAATGTCTTCGGCGCCCAGCTCATCGAGGGTCTTACGTGCGATAGGAATGAAACGAGGATAGATACAGATGGCAGCAGTATTACCCGCTGGCGTCACGGCTTTGTGACACAGGTCGATCACCTTCTGATCGGTATCGTCATCGTTTAAGGTGGTTAAATCCATAAGTTCGATGGCGCGTTGTGCTGCTTTTTTTAAATCAGTCATAATAGCTCTCCAAAAGAAAAAACAAATAAATAGAAATCAGTCGCTTATATGCAACGCTCAGAGCTGGCATTATTTTGATTATTTTTATATGGCCGGGCCTTCAGGCGATGCCGAGTAATTTGTGTAGGGCAAATTACATTTTTATTAGGTATTCAATCTTGCCTATGCATAACACATACGCATCCTGACACTTAAATGAACTATAAGTGATCACGACTTGAATCCTTGAAGACCGGAAGAGAGGATACGAATAATGTCTTGTTCCTACTTTTCCGCGAAAAATCCGTTTTAGCGCGAGAAAAACACAAACCTTTATATAAACGCACTGCTCAAATTATAAATGGGTTTAGATAAAGATTCATGACACATAAAAAATGGAGCCGCCATCGCGGCTCCAACGACTCTTATAAGAAATTAGAACTTGTAAGTAGCTGACAGGTAGTGAGACCAACCTGTTGATTCTAGGCCAAAAGTACCACCATCTTTAAGTAGGTAAACATCTTTGAAGCCTTTCAGACCATAGCCCAGAGCGTAACGATCTGAGTGCCAGTATAGACCGAAGAAAATGTTACCACCGTTGGAAGTGAAAGTTGTATTTTGATAAACGCCATTCTCATCGTAAGCATTTACCTTATCAGCACCAAATTGGTAATCGATATAACCTTGGAATGACAGGAAGCTCTTGTTATCGAAGAAGTAGAAAGGCTTGAACCAGTTAGCAGAGAATTGGTAACCGTTCCACTCTTTCGCGTTCATGTCGTAGTAACCGTACAGGTTCATACCTGTTTTGCCTAACCAAGGCACGTTTACGTCAGCACCAATACCCCAGAATGTGGAGTTCACACCAGTACCATCACCATCGTTAACTAAACCATCCCAGTTGAACAGAGTAGAGAAGTAAACTTCTTGGATTGGACCGAAAGATAAATCTTTACCGGTTAATGCATCGATAGAAACACGTGGAGCAAACTTCATGAACAGTTTGCTTTTGCCGCTTCCTGGGTTCTTGTCACCGTTGCTGCTTGATTGGTTTGCTAAATTGAATACGTCAACATAACCATACAGATCGAAAATACCTGAACGGCCGCCGAACTCCATTTCTAAGTAGTCGTGCTGGTCACCAGATGCTGGGTTCTCTGGCTTTTCGCCAATAGAGTACATAGCGTTGAACTGCATCCACTTGTAGTCAGAACCGTGAAGGTCAGAACGGTCAGCAGCAAATGCGTTACCAGACATTGCAGCTACTGCTGTAGCAGCTAAAGCTAAAGTTTTAACGTTTTTCATCATCAACCCCATTATTTTGTTTGCTACCGTCAAGGGTAGCGTTCTTTTTGTGGCGCTCGCATTCTACCTCGATTAAAAAAAATCTCAATAATCTGGCGTAAAATCACGAACACAAAATTCTTAATTGTGAACAAAGTCGCGACTTATTGTTTACGACTAATTAACTTAACCGTACGTCACGACTGTTAAGACAGCATCACAGCTTACGTTTAGTTGTAATCTGGCCTATACAATCGGAGAAACTATTCACTACAGGAATCACTATTGGAAAATGGTTGAATTAACTTAGGTCCCGCCCTGCATGGTCAGGACCCAGTTAGTGGGGAGCATCTCCCCTACATGTCTATGCTTAGATAGCTAAGAACAGACCTGCAATTGTTGCACTCATTAAGTTAGCTAAAGAACCGGCGATAACAGCACGGATACCTAACTTAGCTAAATCATGACGACGGTTAGGAGCCATAGCACCTAAACCACCCAGCAGAATCGCGATAGAAGACAAGTTAGCGAAACCACACAGTGCAAACGAAATAATCGCTTTGGTTCTGTCAGTCATTGCTAAACCAGTGTCAGCAACGATCATACCGCCATCAGCGATGTCTTTTAGGTATGGCGCAAAATTCAGGTAAGCAACGAATTCGTTAACAACGATCTTCTGACCGATGAAAGAACCAGCAACCAGTGCTTCGTTCCAAGGTACACCGATTAAGAAAGCTAAAGGCATGAAGATGTAACCAAGGATCAGTTCCAGTGTTAAACCTTCAACACCGAACCAACCGCCTACACCACCGATGATGCCGTTGATCATAGCGATCAAACCAACGAAGGCTAACAGCATTGCACCTACGTTTAACGCTAAGTGCATACCAGATGAAGCACCCGCAGCAGCAGCGTCTAATACGTTAGCTGGCTTATCAGGATCTTCTGGTAATTCATCCATGTCGTTTTTAGCAACTTCAGTCTCTGGGTGCATCAGTTTAGCCATTAATAGACCACCTGGTGCCGCCATGAATGACGCAGCAACTAAGTACTCAATAGGCACGCCCATTTGCGCGTAACCAGCAAGTACCGAACCTGCGATAGAAGCTAAACCACCCACCATGATCGCAAACAGTTCTGATTGAGTCATAGTTGGAATGAATGGACGAACCACTAACGGCGCTTCGGTTTGACCAACGAAGATGTTAGCAGTCGCAGACATAGATTCAGTACGGCTTGTGCCTAATGCTTTTTGCAGACCACCACCGATGATACGGATGATCCATTGCATGATGCCTAAGTAGTACAGAACGGCGATCAGAGAAGAGAAGAACACGATAACTGGCAACACGTTTACCGCGAAGATAAAGCCAAGTTTGAAGTTAGCTAAATCACCGAACAGGAAGCCGATACCGTTTTGTGCGTAACCGATAACGCTAGAAACCGCGTCAGACACACTTTTCAGGATATCTTTACCGACAGGAACGTACAGTACAAAACCACCGAAGGCGGCCTGGATGGCTAATGCACCACCCACAGTACGCAAGTTAATTGCTTTTTTGTTATTCGATAGGAGGAAACCTATCGCAAGTAGGACGACCACCCCTACTAAACTCATCAATATATTCATTAACCATCACCCTATTGTTAACACTTTTTAATTATGTTGTTAATCAACCTATTTCCGAGTCAGATTATACCCGAGAGAAAGTCGAAAATCGTCGTTTTGATCAAAATTTTGGAGTTTAATTTCAACCGCTTAGAGCAAAATGCTATTGCGACCTACACCTGTTTAACCAAAAACAACTAAAGGTCAAACAGTTGCATTGCATTCGACACCAAGTGTTCTGATATTAGAACACTAGATTTTTTTTGCAAAGTTGCAATTTTGTCTATAAAAAGTACAGCGTTAGCGGGTTGGTTCCGTTTTTCTGTAACATTTAACGGGGTCATGGCAGGAGAATCAGTCTCAAGTAGGAAGCTTTCTGGCGGCAGTTCACTGACGGTTTTAAGCAGTTTTTTCGCATTGGGATTCATCACTAAACCGCCAATGCCGAGTTTAAAACCTAGCTTAGTGTATTCAACGGCGATATCGGGGCTACCAGAAAAAGCGTGGATTACGCCACCTCTTGGAAGTTTATGACGCTTTAAATGGAACAATACCTCTTGGTGAGCTTTGACGGCATGGACGATAACGGGCAAGTTAAGCTCATTGGCGAGTGTTAGCTGCGCATCGAAAAACGCTAACTGTTTGCTCCAATTATCAGCATAAAGTTTGTCTAAACCGCATTCACCAATCGCAACAAAACGGGGACATTCTCGTAACTGAGAAACGTGAAATGTTAATTCAGAGATTGCCTTATCAACATCTTCGGGGCAAAACCAAGGGTGGATCCCTAAAGCAAAATAACACTGATATTGCTCAGCAATTGCCAATTGTTTTGCCCAATGCAGAGGGGAAACACCTGGGATGATCAGATTATCGATGCCCGCTTGTCGCATACGCTGCACAACCTGTTCACGGTCACTATCAAACTCTGCGAAATCGAGGTGCGCATGGGTATCTAACATCATCAATCCATTACTCCGATTTTGTCTCTCCATGGGATGCAGCAGCCTTTTCTTGGCAATTCGGCTTATTGCGGGCTAATGGCGGGTCCTCCAATCGAGGCATACAACAGCGGCGATTCTCTGGCGTCAGCCCCATCTTGTCACACCAACGAATATAGGCACGCCACGCCTGAGTTATCCAATGAATCATGTGTCATCCTAAATTGTAGATACAAAAAAGGCGGTGAATCACCGCCTTTTACCCTAGAGTCACTGACCTGTTAGTGTTCGCGTGTCTTAGCGAACTCGATATCAGGGTATCTTTCCATCGAAAGATTTAAGTTAACCATAGTTGGCGCAATATAAGTTAAGTTATCACCACCATCGAGCGCCAAGTTTTGGCTACATTTGCGGCGGAACTCTTCTAGCTTACGCTCATCTTTACAATAAACCCAGCGTGCGGTTGAAACGCTAATACCTTCGTAAATCGCTTCAACGTTGTACTCGCTCTTTAAGCGGCCGACAACCACTTCAAACTGCAGCACACCCACAGCACCAACGATTAAATCGTTCGAGTCTAATGGACGAAACACCTGCACAGCGCCTTCTTCAGACAACTGAACTAAGCCCTTAAGCAATTGTTTTTGCTTGAGCGGATCGCGCAGACGAATACGGCGGAACATTTCGGGTGCAAAGTTTGGTACACCGGTGAAGCGGAACTTTTCACCTTGGGTGAAAGTATCGCCGATACGAATGGTCCCATGGTTATGTAAACCAATAATATCACCAGGATACGCCACTTCGGCGCGCTCACGGTCACCCGCCATAAAGGTCAAGGCATCGCTGACGTTAACATCTTTTCCGATACGCACGTGGTGCATCTTCATGCCTTGCTCATAGCGACCCGAGCAAACACGCATAAAGGCAACGCGGTCACGGTGTTTTGGATCCATGTTAGCTTGGATTTTGAACACAAAGCCGGTGAATTTTTCTTCGTCAGGCATGATCATCCGCGCATCGCTTTCACGAGGTAACGGCTTTGGTGCCCACTCCACAATACCATCGAGGATATGGTCAACACCGAAGTTACCCAAAGCAGTACCGAAGAAAACTGGCGTAAGCTCGCCCTTCAAGAAGGCTTGGTGATCAAATTCGTTGGATGCACCGCGAACCAGTTCCATTTCATCACGTAAATCAGCAGCATAACTACCAATCGCTTTATCCAGCTCAGGGTTATCGATGCCTTCAATCACGCGGCGTTCTTGAATCGTGTGCCCCATACCGCTCTGGTACAGCACCACTTCATCACGCAGAATATGGTAAACACCTTTAAACTCTTTACCGCTACCAATAGGCCAAGTGATAGGCGCACAGGCGATATTGAGAACATCCTCAACCTCATCCATCAGTTCGATGGGATCGCGAATATCGCGGTCGAGTTTGTTCATAAAGGTGACAATAGGTGTATCGCGCAGACGCGTCACTTCCATCAATTTGATGGTACGATCTTCTACACCCTTGGCCGAGTCGATAACCATCAGGCAAGAGTCAACCGCCGTCAAGGTGCGGTAAGTATCTTCCGAGAAGTCTTCGTGGCCGGGAGTATCGAGTAGGTTAACGAGCGCACCACCATAGGGGAACTGCATGACAGACGTAGTAATCGAAATACCACGGTCTTTTTCCATTTCCATCCAGTCAGACTTAGCGTGCTGACCCGATTTTTTGCCCTTAACGGTACCCGCTTTCTGCAGCGCGTTTCCGAATAACAGCACTTTTTCGGTAATGG
The DNA here is from genome assembly GCF_019457635.1 of Shewanella mangrovisoli. Taxonomy (NCBI): domain Bacteria; kingdom Pseudomonadati; phylum Pseudomonadota; class Gammaproteobacteria; order Alteromonadales; family Shewanellaceae; genus Shewanella; species Shewanella mangrovisoli. The sequence continues at coordinate 1,241,417 of NZ_CP080412.1, read as the reverse complement.
TGGTTTTACCCGCGTCGGGGTGCGATATAATCGCGAAGGTGCGACGTTTATCGACCTCTACTTTATTGTCTGACATTTAACCTATGCACTCGTATCGCTAAAAAAGGCGCAAATTATAGCGCCTCAGTGCGTACTTGGCTAGGTAAAGCCCGAGATGAGCCTCGGGCGATATGGCTTATTTTGTGCCTTCGAGCAAACCTTTAACTTTTGCTAGCTCAATTCGCGCGTATCTGTGCTCAACAAAGTCATAGATATTGGTCGCGAGGGCAAGACGGAAATAATTCGCCGCCTCTTGGTATTGATTCTTGGCGATTTCGATTTTGGCGAGGTAGAAATACGCTTCACATAAACGCTCAGCATATTCTTTCGGATGAGTCAGGCCTAACTTGGCATCGGCAAAAACCTGCTCACGACTCTTAACGCCAAGGTAATAATCAACAATCACGGTTGACCAAGCATCGGCTTCCAACCCCTTACGGTGCTCTAGTAACTGACGTTTGGCCTCTTCAGCATTATCTTTCGACTGGATAAGATATAACCACAGGGCGCGGTAACCATCTTTATTATCGCCAGCATAAAATGCCTGCATATCTTTTAAGGCGAGATCGTTCCTATCGCCATAATAAAGCGCGATACCTCGATTTAAGTAGGCATAATCATAATTTGGCGACAGCTCTAATACACCATCAAACGCCTCATAGGCGCTATCGTATTCACCTTCTTGGGTGTAATAAATACCAAGGAAATTATAGGCATCGGCTAAATCGGGTTGCAGTTTAAGTGCCTGCATAAAATCGATGCGCGCCATTAAGCGTAAACCGACACTGTCATAAATCACGCCGCGATCGTAATGAAAACGTGCGCGCTGTTCGTTGGTTAGCTCAACCGCCGATAAAATCTCATTCAGCTTGGCAAGGGTGACTTCGACTTTATAGTCTGGCATCACGGGGGCGATGACTAACTTGCCTTCAACGTCATTTTGGTTGTCTAAGGGAGACTTAGTGGTCGCACATCCAGCCAACATCAAGCTGGCACCCGCCAGCACAGCAACAACAGCGGTTCTAATTTTAAGACTCATCCATTTCTACCTTTTTAGGTTCCCAACTAACGCAGAAGAATGTTCATGATAGCAATCCCACTTCAGGACTGCTATTGAGGAATAGCATTAAACTCAATTTTATTAAACCTAAACAAACAAAAAGGAGATCAATTGATCTCCTTTTGGTCACGTCATGTCGAAACTGACGCCGATAATGTCAGTAAAGACGATTATTCAGCAGCAGGTTCTTTAGTCTGTGCTTCTTTGATTGACAGACGTACACGGCCTTGACGATCCACTTCCATGACCTTAACAGTCACCTCTTGGTTCAGTTCAAGGTGGTCAGAGACGTTAGCAACACGCTCATCGCTGATTTGCGAAATGTGCACTAAACCATCTTTACCTGGCAGAATGTTAACGAAGGCACCAAAGTCAACGATACGGATAACTTTACCGTTGTAGATGCGACCCACTTCAACTTCTGAAGTGATTTCTTCGATACGACGAATCGCTTCACGGGTTGCATCGCCATTTGACGAAGCAATCTTCACAGTACCGTCATCTTCCAGTTCGATAGTGGTGCCAGTTTCTTCGGTCAGAGCACGAATTACCGCGCCGCCTTTACCGATAACATCACGGATCTTCTCTGGGTTGATCTTGATAGTTGTGATACGTGGAGCGTGGTCAGAGATATCATCACGGTGTGAACCAATTGCTTGGTCCATCACGTTCAGGATATGTACACGTGCGCCGTAGGCTTGTTGCAGTGCAATTTCCATGATTTCTTTGGTGATACCTTCGATCTTGATGTCCATCTGCAGTGCAGTCACACCATCACGAGTACCGGCTACTTTGAAGTCCATGTCACCTAAGTGGTCTTCGTCACCTAAGATGTCAGACAGAACAACGAAGTCATCGCCTTCTTTAACTAGACCCATAGCGATACCCGCTACAGAAGTCTTGATGGGTACACCCGCATCCATCAGCGCCAGAGAAGTACCACATACTGAAGCCATAGAGCTTGAACCGTTAGATTCAGTGATTTCAGAAACCACGCGAACGCTGTATGGGAATTCTTCAGCCGTTGGCATAACCGCGTTGATACCGCGCCATGCTAACTTGCCGTGGCCAATTTCGCGGCGCTTAGGTGAACCCACCATACCTGTTTCACCCACAGAGTAAGGAGGGAAGTTGTAGTGCAGCATAAAGCGGTTAGTACGCTCGCCCATGATGCTATCAATCTTCTGTGCATCACGCTCAGTACCTAAAGTACAAGTCACCAGTGCTTGAGTTTCGCCACGGGTAAACAGTGCACTACCGTGAGTACGTGGTAATACGCCAGCTAATACGCTTAATGCGCGAACCATGTCTGGCTCACGACCGTCGATGCGCGGCTCACCACGGATGATGCGACCACGAACTACTTTCTTCTCTAAGCTACCGAGCAGACCGTCAACTTCACGTAAATCCACTTCTGGGTTTGCAGCCAGCAGCGCTTCTTTAGCAGCGGCTTTAACCACAGCAACTTGAGCATAACGCTCTTGTTTAACTTGAATTTGATACGCTTCAACAAAACCTGCTTCAGCTAATTCTTTAACTTGAGCAACTAAGGCTTCGTTCGCCACAGGTGCAGTCCAGTTCCACGCTGGTTTGCCTGCTTCCGCTTTGAATTCGTTAATGGCTTTGACCACAACTTGTTGTTGGTCATGACCGTAAACCACAGAGCCTAACATCACTTCTTCCGGTAAGGCTTGAGCTTCTGACTCAACCATCAGTACTGCGCTTTCAGTACCAGCAACAACCAGGTTTAATTGGCTAGTCGCTAACTGTTCAACCGTTGGGTTCAGTACGTATTCGCCATTGATATAACCCACGCGCGCTGCACCTAATGGGCCGCTGAATGGGATACCCGAAATAGCAAGCGCAGCCGAAGTACCGATCATTGAAATAATATCCGGCTCGATTTGTGGATCGACAGATACAACAGTAATGATCACTTGAACTTCGTTTGTGAAGCCATTAGGGAAAAGAGGACGAATTGGACGGTCGATCAGGCGAGCGATTAATGTCTCATCTTCTGAAGGACGACCTTCACGCTTAAAGAAACCACCAGGAATTTTACCTGCTGCGTAGGTCTTTTCTTGATAGTTAACAGTCAGAGGAAAGAAGTCACGGCCTGCTTCAGCTTCTTTTTTACCAACAACAGTGACTAACACTGTCGTGTCACCCATGCTAGCTAAAACGGCAGCGTCTGCTTGACGTGCAATAACACCTGTTTCCAGGGTGACTGTATGTTGACCATACTCAAAACTCTTTACAATTGGATTCACGTGACCCATTCCTTAATTAATGACCTTGAATTACGCGCGTAAGTATACTGCAATTAGGAACAATAGATAAAGAGCAGATAATGATGACAAAGGTCTATCTTTTCACTAAAGTGGGTAAACGAACAAAGAGTTATGTTGTAACTTAATGTAGCAATATCCCCTATAGCGAAAACAATAATAAAGGATGAGCTGAATGACGGGTCGCTTTAAATCCCTAACTTGGAAACAAACGAATCTCGTCGTTTTTACAGCGCTTTTTTTCGCTATCGCCATCTTCATTGTTGAAATTGCCCTCGTCGTCGTCTCCACCAAGCAGCAACTCACTACCACGCAACAGGAATTGCTGGATTCTGTAGAACAACCCGCCGCCAACGCCGTCTGGGCATTAGACGATAACCTTGCAAGGCAAACCCTTGAGGGGGCAATTAAAGTAGAGCATGTCGGCTCTGCGGTAATCGAACTCGATGACGGCTCGATGTTTGTTTCCGTGAGCAATAATAAGAAAAACAACTCACAAACCTTTATCAGCCTTAGCAACAAACTCTTTGATGACTTAAAAGAAATTTCGCGGCCCTTGTATCGACCCTTTTACTTTGAAGGCACACAAAAACAGCAGCTTATCGGCACGTTAACCATTTTTTACGACACGCAAGAACTCACCAACACCCTCTTTAGCCAGTTACGCTTTAGTTTTTTTGCCACCTTAGCCCGCGCGTTGCTACTTACCTTAGTGCTATCCGTGGTATTCCACCGCTTCTTAACCCAGCCGATTGCCAGGATCAGTGAAGCCATAGATAAGATTTCACCCGATTCACCCGATGAAAACCTGCTGCCCATGTCCAATGCCCATAAGGATGACGAATTAGGCCTAGTGACATCGAAGTTTAACCAGATCCTTATTCAATTCAGTCAAACCCAATCCAAACTGCGTAAGATGGCTACCCGTGACCCATTAACAGGCCTGCCCAATCGCACCCTGTTACTCGAAACCATTGCCGTGACAATCCAGCGCTCACGGGTTCATAAAAGCAGTTTTGCTTTGATGTTTATTGACTTAGACCGTTTCAAAAATATCAATGACTCCCTTGGCCACGCGTTGGGCGATCAATTCCTCGCCCGTATAGCTCGTATTCTAGAGCGCGTCGTCGGTGATAAAGGTTCCGTATCACGCCTAGGTGGCGACGAATTCGTGATTCTTGCCGACTCGGTCCACTCCCCCGATCAAGCCGCCGACTTTGTCGATAAGCTGTTAGTGCAGCTCAATGTGCCGATTCAACTGAATGAACATGCGATTCACCCGGCGGCATCGATTGGGATTTCCATCTATCCAGAAGATGGCAACAGCGCCGAAGATCTTATCCGCCATGCCGATATCGCCATGTACAGCGCAAAGGCCGCAGGATCGAATCAATGGGCCTTCTTTAAGCAACAAATGACCGAACGCGCGGCCGTGCGACTCCGCACCGAAGCATCACTGCATGATGCCTTGAAAAACAATGAATTTTTGCTCTACTTTCAACCCAAGTTGGATTTACAAACCGGCAAAATCACCGCTTGTGAAGCCCTGATCCGTTGGCAAAAAGATGGCCGCTTAATCAGCCCGATCTCTTTTATTCCAGTGGCGGAAGAAACCGGTATTATTATTCCGATTGGACGTTGGGTTATCGAGCAAAGCTGCCGTGTGCTGCGTGACTGGCAGAAGAAATATAACTTTGCGATACCGATTGCCATTAACGTTGCCTCACAGCAATTTGCCGATGCCAGCTTAGTGTCGGACATCAAACAGATGGCGCTACGTTATCAAATACAACCGGAATTACTCGAAATTGAAATCACCGAAACCTCGTTAATGAATGACATTGAGCTTGCGATCAGCAAGTTAGAGCAGCTCAAATCGGCAGGTTTTGGTATTGCCGTCGATGACTTTGGTACTGGTTACTCTTCCCTGTCTTACCTGCGCCATTTGCCAATCACCACCATGAAAATCGACCGCTGCTTCGTGTCGGACTTACCGGGAGACAGCGCGATTGCCTCGACCATTTTAATGCTAGGCAAACAGTTAAATCTGACGATTGTGGCCGAAGGGATTGAAAACGAAATGCAACTCGATTGGCTCAAACAAAATCAATGTCAAATTGGTCAAGGCTTCTACTTTAGCCAACCGTTACCACAGGCAGAATTTGAGGCGTTGTATATTGCCAATCAAACCGCAACCATTAGCAATATTGATGGATTACGTGGCGCTTAATACGTCGAATAAGATAGTGTAAACACTGAATTTGAGACAATAAAAAAGGAGGCTTAGCCTCCTTTTTTACGTCAGTAAACGCGTGATTAACGACGTAAACCTAACTTTTGGATCAGCTCATTGTAACGCGCTGCTTCAGTACGCTTCAGGTAAGCTAATAACTTACGACGAGCGCTAACCATGCGTAACAGACCACGACGTGAGTGGTGATCGTGGATGTGCTCTTTGAAGTGATCTTGCAAATGGTTGATTTGAGCAGTTAACAGCGCAACTTGAACTTCAGTTGAACCAGTATCGTTTGCGCCACGGCCAAATTCAGCCAGGATCTTTGCTTTCGCTTCAGTACTTAGTGACATGTGTCTCTCCAAATATAAAATGTGAATCTCTAGCCGATCACTAACTCAGCCAGAGGGCGCGCTATTCTACCCATAATCCTTGGCGCGCGCAATAAATGCGATGGATTAATAACCCAAGATAATCAATTAAGATGCTTTAGCTTGGTCGTGGTTCACGACTAAGCGCTTAGGCGCCAGTAAACCATCTTCGTTCATCTCGCCAATGCCGACGAAACGACGCTCAGTGCCCAACGTAATGCGCACCAGTGTATCTGCAACGAGCCCAGGGACTCGTACCGCCTGACCTTGCATTAAGTAAGCAGCGCTCGCATCTGGCACATTGACCTCGGGAAAGTCGGCAACCGCCGTATCCATAGGCAGCAACAGCGAATCCAGCAAGCTGCTTGGGTCAAGCTGCTCCTCCTGCGCCTTAGCGACTAAGGCTTCGAGCTGCTCAAGAGTGACCATTTTGTCGTAGGGATAATGGGCAACTTGAGTACGACGCAACATAATCACATGGGCACCACAACCAAGAATTTCGCCTAAATCATCGATGATAGTGCGAATATACGTGCCCTTAGAGCAATGAATGTCTAAGGTCAGCTCATCGCCTTCTAGAGCGATGAAGTTCAGCTCAAATACTGTGATTGGACGCGCCTCGCGCGGTACTTCAATCCCCTCGCGGGCATACTTATACAAAGGCTGGCCTTGGTATTTCAGCGCCGAATACATGGAGGGCACTTGCTGGGTATCGCCACGGAAATGTTCTAAGGCGGACATTAACTGCGCCTCAGTGAACTCGAGCGGGCGAGTCTGCACCACTTCACCGTCAGAGTCGCTAGTATCTGTGCGTTGTCCCAGTTTTGCGGTAACCAGATAACGCTTATCCGAATCCAGTAAATGCTGCGAAAACTTAGTCGCCTCGCCTAAACACACAGGTAGCATACCCGTAGCCAAGGGATCGAGTGCTCCCGTGTGCCCTGCTTTGTTGGCATTAAAAAAGCGCTTTACCCGTTGTAATGCGAAGTTGGAGCTCATGCCAGTGGCTTTGTCCAACAACACAATACCGTCGATAAAGCGGCCCTTCGAACGTCTCGCCATTACGCTTTACCTTCGGTGTCATCGGCTTCGTCGATGTCATTATCAGTCACATCGTCGGCGCTACCAAACTGTTGCTGCTTGGCTTTATCGCTGTTGATCACTTGGCTGACGAGGTTAGACATACGCATACCTTCAACCAATGAACTGTCATACACGAAACGGATTTCAGGCATGACTCTCAGCTTCATGCGGCCCGCAACTAAAGTACGGATATAAGGTGCGGCTGTAATCAAGGCATTAAGCTTTTCTTGCACCAGCTCTTTGTCTTCTTCGAAGAAAGTCACAAACACTTTGGCGTAACTTAAATCGCGGGACACATCGACATCATTAACGGTTACAAAACCAATACGGGGATCTTTCATGTCGCGTTGTAACACAACAGCCAGCTCTTGCTGCAACTGCTGGGCTATGCGACGTGTACGACTGAATTCTTTTGCCATAATAGAGTTACCATAGCTAATGTATTAAATTGAAAGGGCGGCTAATGCCGCCCTCTTTATCGTTACAGTGTACGTGCCACTTCGACGGTTTCGAATACTTCGATTTGGTCACCCACGCGGACATCGTTGTAGTTCTTAACACCGATACCACATTCCATGCCGTTGCGAACTTCGTTAACGTCGTCTTTAAAGCGACGTAGCGATTCGAGTTCACCTTCGAAGATCACCACGTTATCACGCAGTACACGGATTGGTGCGCTACGTTTGATGGTACCTTCAGTCACCATACAACCGGCGATTGCGCCCAGTTTTGGTGACTTGAACACGTCACGTACTTCAGCCAGACCGATAATCTGTTGCTTGAATTCTGGTGACAACATACCCGTCATCGCCGCTTTCACTTCATCAATCAGATTATAGATAACGCTGTAGTAACGCAGGTCAACACTTTCGCTTTCGATAGTCTTACGTGCCTGTGCATCGGCACGGACGTTAAAGCCAACCATGATAGCGTTAGAAGCCGCAGCTAAGGTCGCGTCGGTTTCGGTCAGCGCACCCACACCGCGAGCGATGATGTTCACTTTCACTTCGTCGGTAGACAGACCCATTAAGGAGTCGGTAATCGCTTCGAGTGAACCTTGAACGTCTGCCTTCAGAACGATGTTCAGTTCCTTCACTTCGCCTTCGGTCATGTTCGCGAACATGTTTTCCAGCTTAGACTTCTGCTGACGCGCTAATTTCACGTCACGGAACTTGCCTTGACGGTACAGAGCTACTTCACGGGCTTTACGCTCGTCGCGAACTACAGTTGCTTCATCACCGGCTGATGGCACACCCGAAAGACCTAAGATCTCAACAGGGATAGATGGGCCCGCTTCAGTGATTGAACGACCATTCTCGTCTTTCATCGCACGGATTTTACCGTACTCTAAACCACACAGAACGATGTCGCCTTGGCGCAGTGTCCCTTCTTGAACCAGAATCGTTGCCACAGGGCCGCGACCTTTGTCCAGTTGTGATTCGATAACCACACCCGCTGCCATACCGTCACGTACCGCTTTAAGCTCTAATACTTCAGCTTGCAGCAGAATGCCTTCGAGTAGGTCGTCAACGCCAGCACCAGTCTTAGCAGATACGAAGGCGAACATGTTGTCACCGCCCCAATCTTCAGACATGACGCCGTGTTGCGCTAATTCGCTCTTCACGCGGTCGATATCGGCTTCTGGTTTGTCCATCTTGTTGACAGCAACAATCAATGGCACGTTACCGGCTTTAGCGTGTTGAATCGCTTCGATGGTTTGTGGCATTACGCCGTCATCGGCTGCAACAACCAGTACAACGATGTCAGTCGCTTTAGCACCACGGGCACGCATTGCGGTAAACGCGGCGTGACCAGGGGTGTCTAAGAAAGTGATCATGCCGTTTTCGGTCTCAACATGGTATGCACCGATATGTTGAGTAATACCACCAGCCTCACCCGCTGCCACTTTCGCGCGGCGGATATAGTCGAGCAGAGACGTTTTACCGTGGTCAACGTGACCCATGATGGTCACAACTGGCGCACGAGGCTCAAGCTTAACGCCGCCCTCTTCGTCACGCTCAGACAGTACTTGTTGCTCTAATTCGTTTTCACGGATCAGCACCACTTTATGGCCCATTTCTTCGGCAACTAACTGGGCGGTTTCTTGATCTAACACTTGGTTGATCGTCACCATTGAGCCCATCTTCATCATTTGTTTGATGATTTCAGTCGCTTTAACCGCCATTAAGTGGGCAAGTTCTGCCACAGTAACGGTTTCACCGATACGCACATCACGGGTCACTGCAGCTACAGGCTTGTTAAAGCCGTGGGCCATTGATTCTGGCGCTGTGCTGCGGTTACGCATGTGTTTTTCGCGGCCGTCACGGGCATCTTTACCACCACGTTTAGTCTTGGCGGTATTTTTGTTACGTGCACGACGTCCACGTTTTTCTTCATCCATATCCGATGAATCTTCAGCAGCACGGGCCACTTTAGAGGTTGTGATATGGTGATCGCTGTAACGTTCAGCCTCTTTACGTTGACGCTCTTCTTCGTCCCAACGCTTAGAGTTCTCTTCCGCTAACAGACGCGCTTTTTCAGCCGCTTTAGCCGCTTCTTCGTCTTGCTTACGCTTAGTCGCTTCTGCTTGAACCGCTTTTAAACGCTCAGCTTCAACGCGTGCCGCTTCCGCTTCTGGCGAAGTGTCTTTTGCAGGTTTCGCATCCGTTGCCGCTTTGGCCTTAGCTTTTGCTTCGGCATCCGCTTTCGCCTTGGCTTCCGCTTTTGCTTCAGCATCAGCTTTCGCCTTAGCTTCTGCTTCCGCTTTAGCCTTGGCTTCCGCTTCGGCTTTCGCCTTAGCTTCTGCTTCCGCTTTGGCCTTCGCTTCTTCTTCCGCTTTCAGAGCCGCTTCGCTAACATCGCGTTTAACGAAAGTACGGGTTTTACGCACTTCCACTTTAACGTCTTTAGATTGACCACCATTACCGGCCACACTCAGGGTCGATACGGTTTTACGTTGCAGTGTCATTTTGGTCGGTGCGCTTTCGCCGCCATGCTGCTTCTTCAGATAATCCAGTAACTGTTGCTTCTCAGCTTCAGACACGTTATCAGTTTGGCCTTTCTTAATTCCGGCCTGAGAGAATTGCTCAATCAGACGTTCAACACTTTTACCCACTTCCGTGGCCAATTTCTCTACGGTAGTATCTGCCATCAGTTAAATCCCCCTGTTGATCGACTTATGCTTCTTCGCCAAACCAACAGATGTTGCGGGCAGCCATGATCAGCGCACCTGCTTTTTCTTCTGTCAATTCTTCAATTTCGATCAAATCATCAATGCCTTGTTCAGCCAAGTCTTCTAGAGTCACGATACCTTTGCTTGCTAAAACATAGGCTAAGTGTCTTTCAACACCTTCAAGTGCTAATAACTCTTCACTTGGCTCCACACCATCTAGTGCTTCTTCAGAGGCGAGAGCTCGAGTTGAGATCGCCGCTTTTGCACGCTCACGTAATGCTTCAACGATATCTTCATCGAAGCCATCAATTGCCAATAATTCAGATACAGGTACGTAAGCCACTTCTTCGAGAGAAGTAAAGCCTTCGTCAGCCAGTACTTGAGCAAAATCTTCATCTACATCCAGTGCTTCCATGAATAGGCTCTTCACCTTAGCGCTCTCGGCTTGGTGCTTCTTGTTCATGTCTTCCACTGTCATCACGTTCAGTTCCCAACCAGTCAGTTGAGTCGCTAAACGCACGTTTTGACCATTACGGCCAATGGCTTGTGCCAGACTTTCCGCTTCAACGGCGATATCCATTGAGTGGTTGTCTTCATCAACGATGATAGAAGCCACATCGGCAGGCGCCATTGCGTTGATCACATATTGTGCTGGATTATCATCCCACAACACGATATCGACACGCTCGCCACCCAGTTCATTCGAAACCGCTTGTACGCGTGCGCCACGCATACCGACGCAAGCACCGATTGGGTCGATACGACGGTCGTTTGATTTCACAGCAATCTTAGCGCGTGCACCTGGGTCGCGCGCAGCGCCCATCACTTCAATAAGCTCATCGGCAATTTCCGGTACTTCAACACGGAACAGCTCAATCAGCATGTCTGGCTTAGTGCGAGTTAAGAATAACTGTGCGCCACGAGCCTCTGGACGTACTGAGTACAGCAGAGCACGTACGCGGTCACCAGGACGGAAAGATTCACGTGAAATTAAATCTTCACGGAACAATACGCCATCAGCGTTGTTACCTAAGTCAACTACCACGCTTTCACGGGTCGCTTTTTTCACCACACCAGTGATCAGCTCGCCTTCTTTATCTTGGAACTGTTCAACGACTTGAGCACGCTCTGCTTCACGTACTTTTTGTACGATGACTTGCTTAGCGGTTTGGGTCGTAATACGGTCGAACGCAACAGATTCGATCTGATCTTCGATGTAATCGCCAGGTTGGATTTCTGGGTTTTCGTAACGCGCAGCTTCCAAGGTGATTTCGCGGTATGGGTTTTCTAACGCAACACCGTTATCGTCGATAACCATCCAGCGGCGGAAAGTTTCATAGGCGCCAGTTTTACGGTCGATAGAAACACGAACGTCGATATCGCCTTCGTATTTTTTCTTGGTTGCAGTTGCCAGCGCAGTTTCTAGCGCTTCAAAAATTTTCTCGCGTGGAACGGCCTTTTCATTTGAAACCGCCTCAGCGACTAGCAGAATCTCTTTATTCATTTCGTCTTGCCTCGTTCACCTTGAAACCATCAAAACTTAGCGATGATGTTGCCTTTACGGATATTATCCAAGGCGACAACCAGCTCTTTACCATTCACATTGAGTGACAGCATTTGGCCGTCAACCTGTGTAATGGCGCCTTTTAAATTACGACTGCCCGCGACAGGCATAGTCAGTTGAAGCTTGACATCCTCACCGACGTAGGCCGCATATTGTTCAGCAGTGAACAGCGGTCTATCTACACCGGGTGAAGAAACCTCTAAGGTATATTCGGTCGAAATAGGGTCTTCAACATCGAGTACAGCGCTGACTTGGCGACTTACGTTGGCACAATCTTCGATATTGATACCATTCTCACCATCAATGAACACGCGCAGGATTGAATGTTTACCCGCTTGTACATATTCAATGCCCCAAAGTTGGAAGCCTAACGCCTCCACAGGCACTTTGAGCATGTCTGCCAGTCTGGATTCTAATGTTGCCAAAATTGACCCCCGGAAAAAACAAAAAAGGGCTTAATAGCCCTAGTAAAGCGTCGTATCGGATACGACAAATTTAAAAGTCCCAGATAACAAAAAACCCCGTAATGACGAGGTTATTAGCTTCAAGAACCTGTAAACCATAACGAATTCAAACACTATTCGTTACTAGGAGCTGGTTGCGGGGGCCGGATTTGAACCGACGACCTTCGGGTTATGAGCCCGACGAGCTACCAAGCTGCTCCACCCCGCGTCAACTGTGTGCAAGTATATTGACTATCGTCTTTGCTTGCAATAACTAAGTCAGCGCTTACTTCGTCTCACTTAGCTATATTATGGTGCCGAGAGCGGGACTTGAACCCGCACGTCCGTTAGGACACAGCCACCTCAAGGCTGCGCGTCTACCAATTTCACCACCTCGGCGACACCTTTTACTAGTCAGGAATTTTGGTTTCTGACTTTTCGGTTGCTTGATCAACTGGTTGAGTTACCTGTTCATCAGAACCTAAATTTTTCCATGCATCTTCATTTTTTGCGTGGTTTGCACTTAAGTTGCCAATCAGCAGACTTAACGTGAAAAACGCAATGGCCAGAATCGCCGTTGTACGTGTCAGGAAGTTACCTGAACCGCTTGAACCGAATAAGGTACCTGATGCACCGGCGCCAAACGAGGCCCCCATGTCAGCTCCTTTGCCTTGCTGGATTAAGATCAGGCCAATTAAACCTAATGCAACCAACAAGTAAACAACCACTAAAACTTCATACATATTATGCGCTCATCGCTATGGTACACAGACTTAAAAACTCGGTAGAGTTTAAACTGGCACCGCCAATCAGTCCACCATCAACATCAGGTTGGGCAAATAAATCTGCCGCATTACTTGGTGTCACACTGCCACCGTACAAAATCCTGATATTTTCTCCGATAAACGGAGACACTTCAGAGAGACGTTTGCGTATAAACGCATGTACTTCTTGTGCCTGCTCTGGTGTCGCGCTCTTACCAGTCCCTACAGCCCATAACGGCTCGTAAGCGATAATGGCGTTATCAAAAGCCATAGTGCCATTTTTCTGGATCACTATATCCAACTCTTCCGCAATCACCTCGAAGGTACGTCTTGCTTCACGTGCTGGACCCGATTCACCCACACATAAAATTGGGGTTAAACCGTGCTTTTGTGCTGCAGCGAATTTCTCCGCTACGATATTACTCGTCTCTCCGTACATACGGCGACGTTCTGAATGCCCGATAATGACATATCGACATCCGCAATCTTTAAGCATCTGGCCCGAAACTTCTCCGGTATAAGCGCCAAAGTCATGTTGACTTAAATTCTGAGCGCCCATCCTAACAAGTGAACCGTCTAACGCTTCCTTGTTTGCTTCTAGCAGTTGCCTGACGCTTTCTAGATAGATAGAAGGCGGGCATAAAACCACTTCAGCTGAATCATTTTGGAGCTTTGAGGCAAATTTCTTGAACAACTCTTGGGCTAATGCCGCACTGCCGTTCATCTTCCAATTGCCAGCTACCATAGGACGTCTGAGTGCCATCACTGTCTCCTCTGAAAGCGGCGTGAATAATAGCGAACCACTTATTAAGTTACAATAGCTAAATTCGAAATTTTTCAGATATTAGGTTGGAATGCTTACTTTTTACACGCCAAACCCTATTCTTGCTCATTAATGCAGCTAACACCTTCATTTTTAATCGGTATCAGCTGCACTCGACTAAAGATTAGTTTGATTAGCTCGCCGATTTTACCGCATCTGCAATCAAATTGGCGTGCGCTAACACAGTATTGTGATCATCACCTTCAACCATCACACGAATTAACGGTTCAGTACCAGATTTACGTAGCAATACGCGACCACGGGCACCCAGTTGTGACTCAACCTGAGCCTGAGCGGCTTTAACTTTATCAGAGCTTAATGGGTCGTGTTCGCCCTCAAAACGCACATTCACTAACACCTGTGGTAACATCTCCATCGGGGCAGTAAGTTGCTCTAGTGTGGCATTTTGTCGACGCATTGCCGCAAGCACTAAGATACCCGCCACGATACCATCACCCGTCGTACCATGGTCGAGGTTAAGGATATGGCCCGAGTTTTCACCGCCAATGCGCCAATCGAGTTCTTTCAGTAACTCCATTACATAACGGTCACCCACTTTAGAGCGGGCAAAAGGAATATCTAAGGCTTGCAAGGCTAAATCGAGACCTAAGTTAGACATAAGCGTGCCGACAACGCCACCACGCAGCACGCCACGGGCTTTAGCATCACAGGCCAGAATATAGAGGATTTGGTCGCCATCGATAACTTCACCGCGGCTGTTGACCATCATGATACGGTCGCCGTCACCATCCAGCGCAATCCCTAAATCGGCGCCTTCGGTCAATACGGTTTCACAGATTTTCGCCATGGACGTGGCGCCCACTTTGTCATTGATGTTGACGCCATTGGGCTTATCACCAATGGTAATTACCTCTGCGCCTAACTCACGAAATACCGCAGGTGCAATGTGATAGGTCGCACCGTGAGCACAGTCCACCACAATTTTTAACCCTGTGAGGGTTTGATCCGCTGGGAAGTTGCCCTTGCAATATTCGATATAACGTCCACGCGCATCTTCAATACGTGACACTTTGCCCAATAGATGTGACTCAACACACTCTAAGGGCTTTTCTAATTCGGCTTCAATTTCCAGCTCTAGGTTATCGTCGAGCTTGCTGCCATCGGTTGAGAAAAACTTAATGCCGTTATCGTAATAAGGATTATGGGATGCACTGATTACCACCCCCGCTTCGGCGCGGAAAGTGCGAGTGAGATAAGCCACAGCGGGTGTTGGCATTGGCCCCATCAACATCACATTGAGACCCGCAGCCGATAAACCCGCCTCTAAAGCAGACTCAAACATATAACCCGAAATACGGGTATCTTTACCAATAATCACTTTTTTCGTGCCGCTGCGGGATAACACCCGCCCTGCTGCCCAACCCAACTTTAATGCCAGCTCGGGAGTCATCTGGCCTGAACCTACCTTGCCACGAATACCATCGGTTCCAAAAAATTTACGTTCGCTCATATTGCCCCACAAACTTCAATGTGTCCCTTCGGTTGGGATCATAATATTAATGAAATACTTAACAAAAATAGCCTTTATAGATATACCTGTGTCGCTTGTAACACTTTCAGCACATCGACAGTTTCAGGGACATTATGGACACGAATGATATGTGCCCCTTTCTGGGCCGCTATCATGGCACCAGCAAGGCTCCCCGCTAGACGCTCGGAGGTCGGTCTAGCAAGGAGGTTTCCTATCATGCTCTTACGGGATAAACCTATCAATATCGGCAGCTCAAACTGCTCAAAACGCTCTAACTTCGCCAGCAGTTCATAGTTATGTTCTAAGGTTTTACCAAAGCCAAAACCAGGGTCGATTAGCAATCGCTCCCGCGGGATCCCCGCATCGATACAGGCCTGAATACGCTCGCGCAAAAACTCTGAAACATCAGTAACAAGGTCTTGATATTCGGGCGCCGTTTGCATACTGCGCGGCGCGCCCTGCATGTGCATCAAACAAATGGGTACATTTAGCTGAGCCGCAGTCTCTAAAGCCCCAGGCTCCAACAAGGCACGCACATCGTTGATTAGATGCGCGCCAGCATTCACCGCTTGTCTCATCACTTCTGGTTTACTGGTATCGACCGAAATCCACACATCATGGTGTTTCGCGACATATTCTACCAAAGGGATCACCCGTGCGAGTTCATCCTCAACCGTCACATCGGCCGCCCCCGGCCTTGTCGACTCGCCGCCGATATCGATGATAAGCGCCCCTTGTGCGACCATCTCATCAGCATGTTGGCAAGCTAATTCAAAGGAAGAGAACTTTCCACCGTCGGAAAAAGAATCGGGAGTAACATTCAGAATGCCCATTACGACGGGCGAAGCTAAGGATAAGCGTTTGGTTCCAGCAATTAATTCAAACACGCATTGACTCCATTTGGGACAGCTTGCTAGCGCGTTTCATCCGTTTTCTGCGCTGTTCACTCATGTGACTGATTTATATTGAATGACAGCGCAGTCAATTTTCTAGCAAGATAAAACAAGAAAACCCCTTAACGGGGTTCTCTTTCAATTAACAACCGCTACTTAACAGGTGACTCATCGGCATCTTTCAGCTCTGCCTCAACGGGAGCGGTCTTTACCACTTCGTCGACTTTAACGGTAGGTTCACCTTTGCCATTGCCTTTGTCGTTTGAACCATTGTCATCCGCTTGCCAATCGGCAGGCTGACGCACTTCACGACGGTTCATCAAATCGTCAATTTGCAGTGAGTCAATGGTTTCATACTTCATCAGCGCGTCTTTCATCGAATGCAGAATATCGATGTTATCCAGCAGAATTTGCTTAGCACGGCCATAGTTCTTATCGATAAAGGCTTTCACCTCGGCATCGATAACCGTCGCGGTTTCATCGGACATCGCCTTGGCTTTACCCATGCTACGACCTAAGAACACTTCACCTTCTTCCTCGGCATAGAGTAATGGACCGAGTTTGTCGGAGAAGCCCCACTGGGTCACCATGTTACGGGCAATCGATGTTGCATATTTAATGTCTTGCGAAGCGCCTGTAGACACTTTGTCGCTACCGTAGATCAGCTCTTCGGCTAAACGACCACCGTAGGCAACCGAAATTTGGCTTTCTAACTTACGACGGCTTTGGCTAATCGCATCGGCCTCAGGTAAGAAGAAGGTCACACCCAACGCACGACCACGCGGGATAATGGTTACCTTGTGCACAGGGTCATGCTCTGGCACTAAACAGCCCACAATCGCGTGGCCCGCTTCGTGGTATGCCGTCATTTCTTTCTCGGCTTCTGACATCACCATAGAGCGGCGCTCAGCACCCATCATGATCTTGTCTTTTGCACGCTCGAATTCTTCCATACCGACAACACGGCGGTTACCACGCGCCGCAAACAGAGCCGCTTCGTTAACTAAGTTAGCTAAATCAGCACCAGAGAAACCTGGGGTACCGCGGGCAATTACGCTTGCTTTCACATCTTCAGAAAGTGGCACTTTACGCATATGCACTTTAAGGATTTGCTCACGACCGCGAACGTCCGGTAGACCCACAACCACTTGACGGTCGAAACGACCTGGACGCAGCAGCGCAGAGTCCAATACGTCTGGGCGGTTGGTCGCCGCAATCACAATAATCCCTTCATTACCTTCGAAGCCGTCCATCTCAACCAGCATTTGGTTAAGGGTTTGCTCACGCTCATCGTGACCGCCACCCAAACCAGCGCCACGTTGGCGACCTACAGCATCGATTTCGTCGATGAAGATAATACAAGGGGCTGATTTTTTCGCCTGTTCGAACATGTCACGTACACGGGATGCACCGACACCGACGAACATTTCTACGAAGTCAGAACCTGAAATGGTAAAGAAAGGTACCTTTGACTCGCCAGCAATCGCTTTAGCAAGTAAGGTTTTACCTGTACCTGGTGGGCCAACCATGAGCACGCCCGTTGGAATACGGCCACCCAGTTTTTGGAATTTGGTTGGATCACGCAGATAATCGACCAGCTCTTTCACTTCTTCTTTGGCTTCATCACAGCCTGCAACGTCAGCAAAAGTGGTCTTGATTTGATCTTCGCTCATCAGCTTGGCTTTGCTCTTGCCAAAGGACATAGCGCCTTTGCCACCGCCGCCCTGCATCTGGCGCATAAAGAAAATCCATACCCCAATCAGCAGCAACATCGGGAACCAAGAAATAAAGATCTGGGTTAAGAAACCCGATTCTTCGGCTTCTTGGCCTTTCATGGTGATGCCTTTACGGTCAAGATCATTAATTAAATCTTGGTCATACAGTGGCATAATGGTCGTGAATTTTTCGCCCGTGCGCTTAGAACCTTCGATAGTACGTTGGTCACTTTTCACTTCAACACTGGCGACTTGTCCATCACGAACATTGTCTAGGAACGTAGAATAATCCATCTTCTGCGATGACGAAGAAGAGGGGGAGTAACCCTGAAACACTGACATCAGCACAACGGCGATGACAACCCAGAGTATTAGATTTTTTGCCATGTCACTCAAATTACTAGACCTCATAAAGTCTTGCGATGATTAACGCTAGGGTACTACAACTTGTACCCTGTCGCCACAAGATAGACTTCACGGGAGCGTGCCCGCGACGAGTCCGGTTTACGTGTTTTTACTACTTTGAATGCGTCTTTTACCGCCTTCATATATTCGTCAAACCCCTCCCCCTGAAAGACTTTGACCGCAAAACTGCCGTTAGGTGCCAATACTTGATGACACATATCTAACGCCAGTTCGACTAAATACATGGCGCGCGGTTGATCGACACCATCGGAACCACTCATGTTAGGCGCCATATCAGACAATACAACGTCAACCTTATCCGCACCGACGCGAGTTAGCAATGCTTCGAGTACTTTCTCTTCACGAAAGTCCCCTTGCAAGAAATCCACGCCGACGATGGGATCCATTGGCAAAATATCACAGGCGATAACTTTACCTTTATCTCCCGTCAGCTTGACGGCTATTTGAGACCAACCACCTGGAGCCGCACCTAAGTCCACCACGGTCATACCTGGGCGGATCAATTGGTCCTTCTCCTGGAGTTCCTCAAGCTTGAACGCAGCGCGAGAACGCAATCCCCGTTTCTGTGCTAGTTTGACATAATGATCATCAAAGTGTTCCTGCATCCAACGGGTGGAACTGGCCGTACGTTTTTTACCTGACATTTAAAATCCGCAACAATTGAGAGTTACACAAGGGCTATATAAGGGTAGAATAGCGGTTTTTCAACAGTAACTCAGCAAAAGTTGGTAGAAATGAACTTAACAACCAAACAAAAACAGCATTTAAAAGGTCTGGCGCACAATTTAAAGCCAGTGGTGCTGCTTGGTGCCAATGGATTGACTGAAGGTGTACTCGCTGAAATTGAAAGCGCACTCGCTTATCATGAACTGATTAAAGTGAAAGTAGCCTCTACCGATAGAGAGCTAAAAAATGCCATCGTTGATGCCATAGTACGTGAAACTCAATCTGCAAAAGTGCAACTTATTGGTCATATTCTGGTGATTTATCGTCAATCGCCTGAAATGAAAATTGCCCTGCCAAGAGCTAAGTAATTTTCCAGCCTTAAACAAAACGGCCACTCAAGCGAGTGGCCGTTTTGTTTTTAGCACTTATGGCGTATCTGTGATGACTTGCACTTTATAATGCTCTGGCGTTAATCCCAAAAATTCGGGCAATGAAGTCCCGACCGATATTGATGAGAATGTGCCAGTTAAAATGCCGATAAACATGGCAATCGAGAATCCTTCCAACGGCCCGCCACCCATAATCCATAACGCTCCCACCGTCATTAAGGTGGTTCCCGAGGTTACCATGGTACGGGAAAATGTCGCGACAATCGCTTGGTTGTTAATCTCCTGAACCGCAAGCTTTGGCTTAGCAATCAATAACTCCCGGATCCGGTCGGCAATAATGATCGAATCGTTGAGCGAATAGCCTAAAATCGCCAGCACGGCGGCGAGCACGGTTAAATTAAATTCCATTTGGGTTAATGAGAAAAAGGCGAGCACGAAAATCACGTCGTGTACCAGTGCAAACAACGCACCGGAGGCGAGACGCCATTCGAAGCGATAACTCAAATAGCCTAAGATACACAGCATGGCCACCAACAAAGCAAGGCCGCCCTGCTCGGCTAACTCTTTACCCACTTGCGGGCCGACAATACTGGTGTTCAGTACTTGCACTTCACCCACAGGCGCTAAGGCTTGCGCAATATCGACATTACTTTGCGCCGTATCGGCATAGCGTAATACCCAACGTCCGGGCTCACTGGCCGAAATCACCGTCACCTCTTGCTGATAAGCCGAGTTCAATAGCGGTTGCAGCTCGCTGCTGGTGATCCTTCTGTCGAGCTGAACCTCAGTTACCACACCGCCTGTAAAGTCTAAGCCCCAGTTAAAGCCTTTCATCCCGATGATGGTGAGAGAGGCCAACATTAAAAAGATAGAGATAGCGCTCGACACATAACGCCATTTAGTTAGATTGAGATTCTTCATAGTTATACCCTCACATGGCGGCGCGCATCACGCCCATACACTAGGTTGATTAAGGCTCTTGAGGCAAAAATACCGGTAAACATACTGGTCAACAGACCTAAACCTAAGGTCAAGGCGAAGCCTTGGATGGGGCCATTACCGATGGAGTAGAGCACTACCGCGGTGATCATAGTGGTGAAGTTAGCGTCGAAAATGGTTGAGAACGCACTGTCAAAGCCAGTGTCAATCGCTAGGGCGAAGCTGCGCCCCTCTTTTAACTTGTCTTTAATCCGCTCGAAAATCAGCACGTTGGTATCGACCGCCATACCAACCGTCAACACCAGACCGGCAATGCCGGGTAAGGTCAATACTGCACCGGGGATCAGCGCCAGCAAACCAAAGAGGATCACCATGTTGGCAATCAAGGCCACGTTGGCCACCCAACCGAGACGGCGATACCAGAGCGCCATAAACAGCAAGGTAATTCCCATACCAAGGCCGAGCGCTGCAAAGCCGTTTTGAATGTTTTCGGCGCCAAGGGTTGGGCCAATGGTGCGTTCTTCAACAATAGTCACAGGCGCCGTCATGGAGCCAGCGCGTAGCAACAAGGCTAATTGCTGCGCCTCTTGATAAGTACCTGCGCCAGTGATCCTGAAACGATCTCCCAGCTGTGATTTAATGGTCGCGACACTAATGATCTCTTGGGTCTGCTTGGCTTTGCCCTGCTCATCCCGGCTGTATTCGCTGTAGGATGTTGCCATCGGCTTACCGATATTGGCACGGGAAAACTCCGACATTTTTTGGCCACCGATTCGGTCGAGGTGAATGTTCACTTCGGCCATGCCCATTTCGCCAATATTGGCGCGGGCATCGACAATATGATCGCCGCCTAATACCGGCGTGCGGGCCACATAAACAGGATTGCCAGATTTATCCTTCAGTACCTGCGCATTCACTGAACCCGATTCTTTAACTTCAAAAAAGGCCAAGCTTGCGGTCGCACCAATCACGTTTTTCGCAGCGGCGGGGTCTTGGACACCGGGCAGCTCGATGCGGATACGGTGTTCGCCCTGACGCTGTACTAAGGCTTCTGTAATCCCTAACTCCTCAATCCGGCTACGCATAATTTGCAGGTTTTGCTGCACGGTTAAATTACGTAACTTGATTTGCTCTTCTTGAGCGAGCTTTACGACTAAGCCATTATCCGCATTGGTTAATTGCCAAGTCGGATAACTTTGTTGCATAAACTGGCGAATGGCTGAGCGAGCATTATTAGTGGATTCAGCCGCTTCATTTAATGCAATTGCAATTTGCAACCCTGCGTCATCGCGCGTGCTATCAATACGCACACTGGCGCCGCGAATTTGCTGGTCACGCAAAAACTGCCTAAGGGACTCGACTAATGCATCGGCCTGGGCTTGATAGACGGGCTGCACATCCACATCCAGCAAAAATTGCACCCCGCCGCGTAAATCGAGCCCGAGTTTAATCGGTTCAAAGCCCATATTTTGCAGCCAACTTGGCGCAGCACTCACCAGTGCCAGCGTGAGTTCTTTCGGCTCACTGACCATGGATGACACTAAGGTCTTCACTAAGGTTTGCTCGCTGTCATCATTGAGTACAATAAGGGTTTGCCCGTCTTCTGAGCTGTTGGCGTTGCCATGTTGGGCATGCTTAACTTCGATACGCTTAACATCAACGCCCTGCGCCTTTAATTTATCCCGCAGTTCGATGGGGGTTAAATTAAGCCCCGCTTTAGCGCCCACCTGCACGGCGGCATCTTCTCCATACCAAGTCGGTAAGGCGCTAAATAACATCACGATAATCGTGACGATAAGCACAACGTATTTCCAAGCTGAATAATGATTTAGCAGCTTTTTACTCTGAATTTTATCCATAGATATCACTCGCATGATATTGCCCGCTCCAATAGCTATTTGCAGCGCAAATAGTGCTAATAAACATGAGCGAACAATCACTGTATTACGGTGAAACCTGTAAACACGGATCCCACAAGGAGAACGCTAAATGCGAGCAAACTCAGTGGTGATAACCGATTAAAATCCGTCTAAACCGAATGGATTTAAATCCCATGCGATTTAGTCGCACCTTCGGCGACCACACCGCAGGCTTTGATGCTAGGTTATCGAGTACAGGTTTCGGATGACAAAATGCAAATTTAATCAAAGACATCCCTAACGACCTCTGGTTCAGATGATGAACTCAAACGGTATCGTTATGGATAAGCCTTGCTAACTTGCTACAGGGAGCGGTTAGTTAAGCGGCTTGCTGACTAAAGCGATATTGGAGGTTGGAGACTTTCCAGCCGGAGATCCGCGCTGGTGAAGATTCGGCTAAGAGGGTCCAATCCGGGCGAGCATCGAGGCGAATATTTTCCCCTAATGCGGGCGCAGGCTCAGGTTCGAACTCAAAAGCCAACAGGTAATTAGGCTTCACTTCACGCATATCATGCTGAACAAGATTGATAAAACGCTGGGAGTTAGCCGGAGCAAAATTAAAATCATCCGAGTGACTGACTAATTCTGACTCGGAGCAATCGGTGGCCAGTACCTTATCAGCAGCACAGACAGCTTTGCTATCGCTCGCCGTCGATTGTACCGTTGAGTGATGTGATGTTTTGCTCTGTTGCGCAGTGAGTGACGGCGTATCCGCGGTAGGCGCAGTTGTAACTACCGTTTTAGGCGCCAAGTGCAGTTGCTGGGCGGTTAAGCCGCGCGGCGCATAGCCACCCGCATGGGCGATCAAGATGATTGACACACAGAGTAACATTAATCCTTGGCGCCAGTGCTTAATCAAACTCAGTTCCTAAAAGGTACACGCAACCATTTACGTGATGAAATATTTGCAGAAGAAACCACACTTTCTTGGATAGCTTTCGTAAAGAACCTTGATGAATACATAGAAAGCTCCAAGCATGCAGCTTAGGTAACGGCCGCTTTAGAGGCAAGTTAAACTTTATCCATCTTGCGAATTTGTGCGCTGAAGATTCTGATTTTGCAGTATTTTAGGTATAAAAGGCCATAAAAAAGCCGCACTAGGCGGCTTTTTATCGGTAAACAATCGAGTATGGCGATATCAAGACTTAGATGTATTGCACCGAAATAATTTCGTAATCGGTCAAACCACCAGGGGTTGCGATCGACACTTCATCACCTTCATTCTTGCCCACTAAACCACGGGCAATCGGAGAGTTAACTGAAATCAGGTTTTCTTTGATGTTAGCTTCATCGTCGCCCACGATACGGTAAGTCACTTCCGCATCGGTATCCAGATTAAGGATAGTCACAGTGGTACCAAAAATGATACGACCATTGTTCGCCATCTTAGTCACGTCGATGATCTGCGCGTTAGAAAGTTTGCCTTCAATGTCACGAATACGCGCTTCACAGATCCCTTGCTCTTCACGGGCTGCATGATATTCCGCGTTTTCCTTTAGATCGCCTAACTCTCTCGCTGAGGCAATCGCTTCAGTGATTTTCGGGCGACGTTCAAACTTGAGCATATCTAACTCTTTACGCAGCTGTTCTGCACCGACAACTGTCATAGGAACCTTAGTCATAACTTCTTTCGTCTCCTTTAAAACAAAAGCAACCCGTGCCGACGCTAAAGGTCAACACAGTAAAATCAGAGTGGAATTGCGCTATTCTAATCGTTATGCGCTTGGGATGCATCAAGAACTATGCACCAGTGCAGCTTACTGAAGCTCAGGCTCAGATGCTAGTGCCAAAGTATAATAGTGCGAACTTAAGTAGGATAAAACAAAATGCCCACAAACGAACTTGTGGGCATTGCTAAGAAGGAGCATTAAAGCCTGCGCTTATTCAAGCCCAGCTTCGAAGGTCAAAAAGATTTCGCTAACTGTTTTATCGGCAAGCGATTTATCTGGGCTTGGACGTTCGATTGAAGCATGCAGCAGATAACGACCAGCTGCGGGCAGCGTCATCGCCACTTTACCTTCTTTATCCGAAGTTAAACTGATTTCTTCCGGCTTGTTACGGTACAGGCTACCATCCTTCATGATCGCCACACTCACGCCTTCGACAGGCTTACCATCGTAAACAAACTGCAGTGTTGCGGGTTCATTTTCAACGATATCAGCGGGATGGGTAATAGGCACCAATTCCAAGTATTCACCCTTAGGCGCTAATACCTTATCGGTGGGTTTGTTACGGGTCACATAGGTTTCAACCCGCGCCACATTTAATGAGCCTTTAAGCTCATAGGCATCCTTTGGCATCACGGCTGCTGTCGCTTTTTTATCGAGTCGACTACGAACCATGCCTTCTTTACCTTTGATTTTGTAAACAGAAAAGTATCTCGGCGTGACTTCCTTTTCAAACTTATAGGTACCATCTTGCAGTAATTGCACGTCGAACACCGATTTACGACCACCTGTGTAGCTTGAGCTTGGGGAGCTTGGCTTGCCATCGGGTAAGTACACACGCACATCGCTGGCGGTTACCGGTTTATCAAACATAAACACTTGGTTACTGGCGGACACGTCGGATGTGATCCACACCGCCTCTAGGCTTTCGGCCGAGACGTTATAGTGGCTAGGTAAAATCCAGCGATCATGACTGCTCGCCAATGGGCTGATGCAGAGCGCGCTAACTAAAGCAAGTAAACGTAGTTTCATCTTCATATCCTTTCAGTAAAGTGCAGGGCTTAGCGAGTCATACCGCTTAAGCGAATATCAATCACGCCAGTTTCAGTGGTTGCTGGTAGCTGGGCGGTAAAATCCCCCGCCGTTAAATCCAGGTTTTGCCTCACGAGGTCGCGCCCGCCGTGCTCGCGAACCACTTCGATAAACACTGTGTAGGAGGCAGGCGTCAGCGGTTTACCCGCATCATCCGTTAAGTCCCAATCAATTTTGTAATGGCCTGCAGGCTTGGTCGCCGAGGCGATGCCGTCGACAAAGCTCATGTCTTCACGCCCGGCTTTACGCCACCAACGACGAATGTCCTTGAGCCATTTATGGCCCTCATCCCATACCCATAGGCTTATGGTTTTAACGGTTTGGCCCTTAGCATCCTCAACCCACACCGCCACATAGGGTCTGTGATACTGACCCTCAGTAATTTCTGGCAAGGTCAAATCAACGGTCATTTTCGGCGCGGCAAATACCGCTGAACTCACAAACAACGCACCGATGGCGCTGGTGCGAATAAGCTGACGCATCATTAATCGGTTCTCCCTATGGAACAAAATAGACATACACAAGTGCACAGCCTGAACTGACAAGCACCATATAAAACAAGGATTTTTTAAGTCGTTTCGTTTGAGGCAGCAGCAAATAAGCGCCGGTGAGCGAAAAGAGAATAATCAGCAAGGCACAGATATCTAACACCCAAGCCCAGACAATCCCGGTATTGCGCCCCTTGTGCAGATCGTTCAGCACCGCAATAACGCCATAATCTAAAGTCTCAACATAGGCTTTGCCGTCGAGCAGATCTAAGGTAACGGTGCGATAGGTACCAGGGCCTTTATTTACTAGGCTTATCTCATCTTCATCGATATCGGCAGTGCCAATATCCATATTCCACAGGCTTTTTAACCAATGCCCCGCCGCTAAACGCCATTCAGGCTCCTGCGGCGCAGCTGGTATTAAATAATTAGGAATATCAAACTGTTCACGTCGTGGTTCTTGATCCGCTGAAGAAAACCAATTGGGATGGTTTAAGGTGATCCCGGTTACGGCAAAAAACAGCATTAACAGCAGCAGTGCCATAGAGACATAAACATGAATAGTCCGAGCGAAGGAAAGCGATGATTTACTGACTTTTAATTTCAATGACTGACTCTCAAGAAGGGATATTAGGCGAGCGCCTAAATCGCCACCAACCTTTAGCTAATAGCCTGTATTAACGAAAGTTAATGGGTTAGAGAGTAAATGATATTTATTATCAACAAAACCCGACTTTACATTCTTTACATCGCAAGTACGGTATAACGGCAACGTTGATGGGAAATATCGTAAACTCGTAGAGCGAGAAAAGCAGTGGAGAAAATAGAAATAATTGTAAAACCGATACAAATTCAATTAGATAAAACTTAACCTTTTACCCTCTAATCACAGTAAAAATTTACTTATTTACCCCTCTCGTTTACAGAATCGCAATCGGCTACAATCCGCCGCCGGCGACTTGCTGGTACTTCCAAAGGAAATATCATCTTGAGTACAACTCTGCTCAAAAAAATGCGTTGCCTACACATTATCTGGCTCGCACTAATACTTAATGCCTGTGTTGCCCCACTGCTATTGATGTCACCCCAAGGCCAACTCATGTGGGCACTGCTAAAACCCCTTGTCGGATTAAATCCAAACGACGTGGGGCTATTCGAACAGCCACTGATTAAAGATCGGATGAAGGCCCTGCTCGGTGACAATTACGAGACCACGGTATCGCTGCTGAAAACCGCCGATAAAATCCAACAGGAAGGTCCGCTGTTTTATATGGTGTCGACCTATACGCCAGTGCCGGAAATGGCCGAAAAAGCAGGCTTTGTGTGGAACTCAGAAACCAACCAAATGGCGGTGATGTTGCTTACGGGTGGCTCGCCAAAAATTATCTCTGAGCAATTTACCGATCAGGCTGAGAAACTGGTACCAAGCTGGCCTAAAGAACTGGCTGACTACACAGATCCGCAAAAACTACAGCAAAAGGCGATAGATGCAGGTACCGAGAAACTGCAAGAACAAGTCCCAGCGGCAGCGCCCCTGAAAGCGGTTGCCACGGGCGATATAAAAGCGACACAGGAAGCAGTGCTTGAAAAGGCGGTGAGCGAAGTCGTAGCCCCCACGCCAGTAAAAGAAGTTAAACCCGTACAATAATAACTAATCAACGCTCGGCGAGCGTTTTAGTCGCACTTCACGTTTGTCGGTATCGGCCACAGTGTTTATTCAGTACTGTGGCTTTTTTATATCTAAAAACAACAACCTAAGCCAATTAAGCACATCTTAGCCATTAGCACTTAGCCAAAATTCAAGGCTTGCGCGAGTGATGCCATAGCACGCTAACGATATCGGAAAAGAAGATTGAAAAATAACGAAGGAATAGAGAGTGACTCGATAAGCACATATAAAAGGCAGAAAGCAAAAAGCCCGTCGTAGGACGGGCTTTTTAACTATGGCTGGGGTACTAGGATTCGAACCTAGGTATGCCGGGATCAAAACCCGGTGCCTTACCGCTTGGCGATACCCCAATTAACTTGTTTCACTTTGATGGTACGGGAAGAGAGACTTGAACTCTCACACCTCGCGGCACCAGAACCTAAATCTGGCGTGTCTACCAATTTCACCATTCCCGCATCAAAATGTACCAGATTGGCAAACAAAGGCGTCTCTGGATTTTTACCAGATAAATCAAATTGATTTAACGTGGATTTAAATATGGTAGCAATGGCGGGACTTGAACCTGCGACCCCAGCATTATGAGTGCTGTGCTCTAACCAGCTGAGCTACATTGCCATGGCTGGGGTACTAGGATTCGAACCTAGGTATGCCGGGATCAAAACCCGGTGCCTTACCGCTTGGCGATACCCCAAAAACTGAGAAACATGAAATGATGGCTGGGGTACTAGGATTCGAACCTAGGTATGCCGGGATCAAAACCCGGTGCCTTACCGCTTGGCGATACCCCATCACTAACTTGTTTCATACATCCGCTAACGCCGATGTTTAAAAATAATGGTACGGGAAGAGAGACTTGAACTCTCACACCTTTCGGCACCAGAACCTAAATCTGGCGTGTCTACCAATTTCACCATTCCCGCACTGTTTCAAGTTGACATCCTGAATTGATGCTAGCAAACGCTAGGATAACGAAATGGTAGCAATGGCGGGACTTGAACCTGCGACCCCAGCATTATGAGTGCTGTGCTCTAACCAGCTGAGCTACATTGCCACTTCGTTATTGCGCGCCCCTCGTAGCGAGGAACGGGGCGTATTATGCTTATTCGAGGTATCGAGGTCAACAGCTTTTTTTCGCTATTTCCCTCGAGACAAACCGTTCGGCTATTACTTCACCAAACTGAGCAACAGATGCGCTAAATCGACCTCTGTTGCCCGTATTTTGCCTTACTTTCTAAAGCTTAGCCCTTTATGAAAGCTGTTAGACGTTAAACAGGAAGTGCATAACATCGCCGTCTTGAACAATGTATGTCTTGCCTTCTACACGTAACTTACCCGCTTCTTTGGCGCCCGCTTCACCTTTATAGGTAATAAAGTCGTCAAATGCCATCACTTGAGCACGAATAAAGCCACGTTCAAAGTCGGTGTGGATAACACCCGCCGCTTGTGGTGCAGTCGCGCCTACAGAAACGGTCCAAGCGCGCACTTCTTTCACACCTGCGGTGAAGTAAGTTTGCAGGCTCAGCAATTGGTAACCTGCGCGGATCACGCGGTCTAACCCTGGCTCTTCTAACCCGAGGTCCGCCATAAACTCATCACGCTCTTCCGCCTCCATTTCAGCCAGTTCTGACTCAATGGCGGCACACACAGACACAACAATGGCGTTTTCTTTTTCAGCAATGGCACGCACTGCATCTAAATGTGGGTTGTTTTCGAAACCATCTTCAGCCACGTTAGCGATATACATGGTTGGCTTTAAGGTTAAGAAGTTTAAGTAAGCAACCGCTTCTAATTCTTCCTTAGACAGCTCCATAGAACGCAGCATATGGCCTTCATCGAGGATGGGGCGCATCTTCTCGAGTACATCCACTTCAAATTTAGCGTCTTTATCGCCGCCCTTAGCGCGTTTTTGTTGGCGGATCACCGCACGCTCTAAGCTGTCTAAGTCGGCTAATGCCAATTCAGTGTTGATGACTTCGATATCGCGCGCAGGGTCAACACGGTTAGCCACGTGGACAATGTTGTCATCTTCAAAGCAACGCACAACGTGACCGATAGCATCGGTTTCACGGATGTTAGCAAGGAACTTGTTGCCTAAACCTTCACCTTTCGACGCGCCCGCGACTAGACCAGCAATATCCACGAATTCCATGGTGGTTGGCAGTACACGTTGCGGATTTACAATTGCCGCCAGCGCGTCTAAGCGTGGATCCGGCACAGGTACAACGCCGGTGTTTGGCTCGATGGTACAAAACGGGAAGTTTGCCGCTTCGATGCCAGCCTTAGTTAACGCATTAAAAAGCGTTGATTTACCTACGTTAGGAAGACCAACAATGCCGCATTTAAAACCCATATTCTTACCTTTCTCTCGATGATAGGCTGGCGAGTCACACTCACCAGCAAGTTTATAGTCAGCCTGCCCTTAGGCAGTACATTGATTAATTCTATTGTCTTGTGTTCGTCGTCCTTTCGCAGGCCACGAGCACAGGGCTTACTCCGCTTTAAAGGAGTGTAGGCGAGTCATGGCTTTCACCATGCCCTCTTTAAATAGCACTTCAGTGGAACGTACGGCTTCATCTACGGCGGCGTTGATCAGCTCTTGTTCTTTGGCTGGCGCCTTACCCAGTACGTAACCACTTACTTTATTCTTATCGCCGGGATGGCCAATCCCAATCCGTAAACGGTAGAAGTTTTTATCATTAGCCAGTTTAGCAATAATGTCTTTTAAACCGTTATGGCCACCATGACCGCCACCGAGTTTAAATTTAGCCACACCTGGCGGCATATCCAACTCATCGTGGGCCACTAGAATTTCTTCAGGCGTAATACGGAAGAAGTTCGCTAAGGCCCCCACGGCTTTGCCGCTTAAGTTCATATAAGTCGTTGGGATCAACAAACGCACATCTTTGCCATGCAATACGGCTCTGGCGGTGAGGCCAAAATACTTGCTATCCGGCACTAAGCTGACGCCACAGATGCGGGCCAATTCTTCCACATACCAAGCGCCCGCATTATGGCGAGTCTGCGCATATTCGGCGCCCGGATTGGCAAGACCTACGATTAATTTAATTTCGCTCATGACACCCACTAATGGCACTCAATACTGCGTTAATTGGTCGCTGGCAAAGCGCACAGGGCCGACCATTTTGAGTTAATGATGCCGCTTATGCTCGTTAAAAACGCGGCATTTTAGCACTCAATGCGTAAGTCAACAAATGCCGAGTGAGCCAGCACTCACGATGTGGCCTAATTGAGCCCCATCGCATACTTCAGCACGGTTCGCTTGATGGGTGAGTTAATATTGGCCAGTTTTAATGCGCCGTTACGCAGTAATTTTAGTGGCAGAATGTCATTACTAAAGCCGGCGTAAAACACATCCATGGTGGTCATCATCAGCTGATTATCGCGATAACGTTTGGCTTGATAAACTTTTAATACCTCGGTGGACCACCAAGGTTTATCCTCGGTTAATGCAGACTTGATGACCGCCAGTAAGGCCTCGACATCTTTAAAGCCGAGGTTAACCCCTTGGCCTGCCAACGGGTTAATGGTGTGCGCCGCATCCCCTAAAATCACCACATTCGGCTTATAATAGGCATTCGCGTGGCGGCGCGTGAGGGCAAAGCTGCCTTTGGCTTCGACAGTAAAGTCACTGTCTAAGCGAGCAGGAAAATGCTGGCGAATTTGGTCGGCAAGCTGCTTATGATTCAGCTGCATTAACTGTTTAATGCGATTGGCATCGTCATACCAGACTAACGACGCATGATTGCCGGGGAGAGGTAATAACGAGCGCGGGCCGTTAGGGGTAAATTGTTGCCAAGTGACATCTTGCTGGCCTTGGGCGGTTTGGATATTAATCAGCATCGCCGATTGGGCATAGTCCCAACCCGAAATGCCAATCCCCGCCCATTGGCGCACCTGCGAGTTGGCGCCATCGGCCCCGATGAGCAGCTTTGCCTCAAGCTGAATACCGGATTGTAAGTGCACACTCACACCGTCTGCGAGGCGCGAAAATGTCGCCACACGCTCGGGGCAAAACAATTTAATCGCATCCCATTGCTGCATTTGCTCCCACAGGGCGAGTTGCACCAAACGGTTTTCAACAATATGCCCTAAATGGCTCGCGCCAATTTGTGAGCTATGGAATTGAGTAATGCAGCCATCAAGCTCCCAGGTTTCTAAGCCCAGATAAGGCACATTACGCATGTTAAGCAGACTCTCGAGTGCGCCTAACTGCTCGAGTAGCTGTTCGGAGGCCACGCTTATCGCCGACACGCGCACATCTAATGCCTGCTCGGGGGAATAAGCCTCGGGGGCAAATGATTCAATCACCGCCACCTGCAAGCCTTGCTTCGCCAGCCCGATAGCCGTTGCAGCGCCCACCATACCGCCACCGACAAGGATCACATCAAATAGCTGAGTAGCTGTGGTTGTCTGGCTTGGTTGCTGTGTTTGGCTTATCGCTTGGCTCATCTTAGTTACCACTCTTTAGAATTCTTTCCATTTATCTGACGCACCTTACTCTTAACGAGAGCTCGAACTTGAGGCTCAAGCTTAAAGCGCATCACTCTGATCGCAGGCATTGTATCAAAAGCATGTCAATTTCAGCTCAAAGGTGAGCAAATGTTGCTAGGGGCGCATTTGCTCACAGTTGCTTACAAAGGCAAGTTTTCAGCCTTGGCAAAGCCACTACACTCTAAGGCAATCCCGCAGCAATCTCAGGCGATCTGCGGGATAAACCGATTAGCTTCTCACTTAGCGAGCCCTAGCCGTTCGGGACGAGTTACCAGTGAATCCACTTAATAAAGTTAGTGAGGATGTCATGAAAACACTCATCCACTTGCAGATAGCCAGTAGTCTACTGATTTGCAGCGCGATCCCATTTAGTCATGCCTTGGCAGCACCCCCCGTGATGGAAACCATCACAGTCAATTACCGCGAACCGCTCGATTATGCCCTATATCTACATACCACGGAAATGTTGAGCGTATTTCGACTCGAAATCCGTGAAGACATTAGCATTCAAGCCCGTAATAGCTTGTTAGAAATGGCAAATACGGCTCAATTTAGCCAGCCATCCCTCGCACAAAACCCGTCAGCCGAGATAAACCTAGCTTCTTTGTGGGTATCACAATCTCAGGGGATTAGCGAGTAAAAATGTGGACAAAGCTGGTCAGCAGCCATAACTGCGGGTAAAATGTCGCGCTATTTTTACTGGGCGGCCGGATTTGTCTCTAACAGGGCAAAGGCAGCTTGGGCACATATTTACTGGGCAGCGTAGGGCAACACAACTGATGAGCAAAAAACTCCATATTAAAACTTGGGGCTGTCAAATGAATGAGTATGACTCATCCAAGATGGCGGATCTTTTAGGCGAATACCAAGGTTACACCTTGACTGAAGAAGCAGAAGAGGCGGACATTCTACTGCTAAACACTTGTTCTATCCGCGAAAAAGCGCAGGAAAAAGTGTTCCATCAGTTAGGTCGTTGGAAAACCCTTAAAGATAAAAATCCCGATCTGATCATTGGTGTGGGTGGTTGTGTTGCATCGCAGGAAGGTAAGGCGATCAAAGACCGTGCTCAATGCGTCGACATCATCTTTGGACCACAGACACTGCACCGTCTGCCGGATATGATTGACCAAGTACGTCGTGGCGAAAAGGCCGTGATCGACGTGAGCTTCCCTGAAATCGAGAAATTTGACCGTCTACCAGAACCGCGCGCCGAAGGCCCAACGGCGTTTGTGTCTATCATGGAAGGTTGCAGCAAGTACTGTTCATTCTGCGTGGTACCTTATACCCGTGGTGAAGAAGTCAGCCGTCCATCGGACGACATCATCCTCGAGATTGCCCAACTGGCAGAACAAGGTGTGCGCGAAGTCAACCTGCTCGGTCAAAACGTTAACGCTTACCGTGGTGCAACCCACGACGGCGGCATTTGTACCTTTGCCGAGCTATTACGCTATGTTGCCGCTATCGATGGTATCGACCGTATTCGCTTCACCACCAGTCACCCGATTGAATTTACGCAGGACATTATCGACGTTTACGAAGATACCCCTGAATTAGTCAGCTTCCTGCACTTACCAGTACAATCCGGTTCTGACCGCATTCTGACCGCAATGAAGCGTGGCCATATGGCGATTGAATACAAGTCAATCATCCGCCGTCTGCGCAAAGCCCGTCCTGATATCCAAATCAGCTCTGACTTTATCATTGGCTTCCCTGGCGAAACCAAAGAAGACTTCGCCGATACTATGAAGCTGATTGAAGATGTGGCGTTCGACCACAGCTTTAGCTTTATCTACAGTGCGCGCCCTGGTACACCTGCGGCAGATTTGCCCGATGACGTTGATATGGAAGAGAAAAAACAACGTCTGGCGATTCTGCAGGACCGCATCACTCAACAAGCCATGCGTTACAGCCGCCATATGATGGGCACAGTACAACGTATTCTGGTTGAAGGCCCATCGGTGAAAAACCCTATGGAGCTGCGCGGCCGTACCGAAAACAACCGTGTCGTCAACTTCGAAGGCCTGCCAAAGCACATCGGTAGCTTCGTGGATGTCGAAATTGTCGACGTTTACACTAACTCACTGCGCGGTAAATTTATCCGCGGTGAAGATGAAATGGATCTGCGCCGCAACCTGCGCCCATCGGATATTCTGGCCAAACACAAACAGGATGACGATCTCGGTGTGACACAATTTAACCCTTAAGGGTTTAAAATTTAGCGAGTAGCACCTATATCAGGGCGACATGGTGAGTTAACCTCAGTGTCGCCCTTTTTGTTTTGTGTCCTTTTGCCTTCTATAGAGCAGCAATTCAAAACCCTTGGGCTTAACGATTTTCCGTTAGCAATTATCCGCTATGGCTCGTAAACTGAGGTCATCTACTGATTAGAAGTTGCGATCGCAAACAGGCATCGCACTTGGCTTTTCACTCAGCACTTTGCTTGGTATTTGACAATAGGAGTACTATTTGTCCAGTAAATTAACCACAATGAATCTGTATCTCGAACCCGCAGAAACCCGCCGTTTGGCCTCACTGTGCGGTCCCTTCGATGACAATATCAAACAGATTGAGCGTCGCGTTGGCGTTGAGATAGTCCGTAAAAACAACCATTTTCAAATTACCGGACTGCCACGTAACTGTTTAAGTGCCAATAACTTACTTAAACAGCTCTATATCGAGACCCAAACGGTCAAGGGCAGCACGCCCGATCTCGATCCTGAACAAGTGCATTTGGCAATCCAAGAAGCCATCGCCTTAGAGCAGGACGATAGCGGTGATGATAAAGCCTTATTTATCAAAACCCGCCGTGGAGTCATTAAACCGCGTAACCCCAACCAAAGCACCTATGTGGCCAACATTGTGCGCCATGATATTACCTTTGGTATTGGCCCAGCGGGAACGGGTAAAACCTATTTAGCGGTGGCCGCCGCCGTTGATGCATTAGAGCGTCAAGAAGTGCGCCGGATTCTGCTCACCCGCCCCGCGGTTGAAGCAGGGGAAAAACTCGGCTTCTTACCCGGCGATTTAAGTCAGAAAGTCGACCCTTACCTGCGCCCACTTTATGATGCCTTGTTCGAAATGCTCGGCTTTGAAAAGGTGGAACGCTTAATAGAGAAAAACGTCATCGAAGTGGCGCCACTCGCCTATATGCGTGGTCGCACCCTAAACGATGCCTTTATTATTCTCGATGAGAGCCAAAACACCACGGTCGAACAGATGAAGATGTTCTTAACCCGTATTGGCTTTAACTCACGCGCGGTGATCACGGGCGACATCACCCAGACAGACTTACCCAAACATGTTAAGTCGGGTCTGCGCCACGCTATTGAAGTCCTGAGCCAAGTTGAGGAAATCAGCTTTAACTTCTTCGTGTCCCAAGACGTAGTGCGTCACCCAGTGGTTGCTCGGATTGTCGAAGCCTATGATGCTTACGATCGTAAAGAGCAGGCATTAAAGGCCGAAAAAGAGCGCCGCGACTATCAACAAGCGCACCCACAAACGCAACCGGAAGTTTTAAAGCATGAGTCTTGATTTAGCCTTAGATGTGCAATACGCCACGGCGAGTGACTATCTGCCGAGCGAAGAGCAGTTTGCCCTCTGGGTAAAAACCGCCATTGGTAACAGCATGGAACAGGCGGAGCTGACGATTCGCATCGTCGATGCCCGTGAAAGCCAAATGCTGAACAGCACCTACAGAGGCAAAGACAAACCCACCAATGTGTTGTCGTTTCCCTTTGAAGCACCGCCAGAAATTGAACTTCCACTGCTTGGAGATCTTGTCATTTGTGCCGCAGTCGTTGAAAATGAAGCGCGTGAACAAGATAAAACCCTAGAAGCCCATTGGGCACACATGGTTGTACATGGTTGCCTGCATCTGCTAGGTTATGATCACATTGAAGACGAAGAAGCCGAAGAGATGGAGTCGTTGGAGACTCAACTCATTGAAAGCTTAGGTTTTACTGACCCATATAAGGAACAATAATTAACCGCGGTGCCAAGCATCAAGGTTAATGAGAAAACTATGAGTGACGATATCCCCCCGAGTACGAGCGCCCAAAAGAAAGGCTGGTTTGACAGAGTCAGTCAGTTATTTCAGGGCGAACCTCAAAATCGCGAAGACTTAGTCGATGTGATTGATGGCGCAGAGCAGCGCGAGTTAATCACCGAAGACACCCGCGAAATGATCAAAGGTGTATTAGAAGTTTCTGATATGCGTGTTCGGGATATTATGATCCCACGAGCTCAAATTGTCGCGATTCAAATCGACAATACCGTCGAAGAATTGCTCGCAACTGTTATCGGTTCAGGCCATTCTCGCTTCCCTGTGGTGAACGAAGATAAGGACCATATCGAAGGCATTTTACTGGCTAAAGATTTGATCCCTTATGGTTTCTCGAACAGTGAAGAACCTTTCTCCCTTGAGCGCGTGATCCGCCCCGCCGTCGTTGTGCCTGAGAGCAAACGCGTCGACGTGTTACTCAAAGAATTCCGCTCCCAGCGTTACCATATGGCGATTGTCGTCGACGAATACGGCGGAGTATCGGGTCTAGTGACCATTGAAGATATTCTCGAAGAAATCGTCGGTGAGATTGAAGACGAATTCGACCACGATAGCCCTGAAGACACTGAGATCCGCAAAGTCGGCAACACTGTCTACATGGTAAAAGCGTTGACGCCTATCGAGGATTTTAACGAAGAATTCAACACTCACTTCAGCGATGAAGAGTTTGATACCGTCGGTGGTTTAGTGTCCCATGCCTTTGGTCATCTGCCGGAGCGTAATGAGAGCATTATGATCGAAGGTATTGAATTTAAAGTCATCAATGCCGATACCAGACGCTTAATCCAGCTCAGAGTTAAACTCCCCGATCCCAATGTCGGTGAAGACGTAGAGTAACCCTCTGCGTAAGAATAACGCTCAGTGTAAGAAGAATTATCCGTGCTAACTAAGATTCGGGCTTTTGCCCAACAAAAGTCCCGACTGAGCGCGTTACGGCTCGTGCTGGCGTTTATTTTAGGCGCCAGTACGGCGCTTTCCTTTGCCCCCTATTCCTTGTGGATTATCTATCCCATCGCCATGGCCTTAGCTCTGTGGCTGAGTGGTTCCTTGAGTCCTAAAGCCAGCTTCTTCCATTGGTTAAGCTTTGGTTTTGGCTGTTTTGCCGTTGGGATCAGTTGGGTGCATGTCAGCATGGACACCTTTGGTGGCCTACCCTTAGCCGCGTCAGTGGGGCTAATGGCGCTGTTAGCCCTCTATCTAGCCCTCTATCCGGCCTTAACGGGCCTCGGTTTAGCGTGGTTGACTCGCACTAATACGCCCTCGTTATGGCGTAATCTATTACTCTTCCCCGCGCTTTGGGTCTTAACCGAATGGGCCAGAGGCTGGGTGATGACAGGGTTTCCCTGGATCTGGGCCGGCTACTCCCAAACCCAAGGTCCACTAAAGGAACTCGCGAGTATCATTGGCGCCTTGGGACTCAGTTTCTTAATTGCGATGCTCGCGGGCGCCTTGGCTCTGTGTTTTAGCAAACGCTACAAAAGCCTGTTAATTTTACTGCCGATCATCGCAGCAGCTGCCTGGGTTACCCCAAAGCAAACGCAAATTAAGCCAACAGGCGAGTCGGTTAAAGTTGCCCTAGTGCAGGGGAATATCCCCCAAAGTATGAAATGGGAACCCGAGGCGCTCTGGCCAACCCTATTGAAATACATGGATTTATCCCGTGAGCACTTTGATGCTGATATTATCGTCTGGCCAGAAGCTGCGATCCCGGCGCCAGAGTCCATGGTGCAAGACTTTTTGGATAATGCCA
The DNA here is from genome assembly GCF_019457635.1 of Shewanella mangrovisoli. Taxonomy (NCBI): domain Bacteria; kingdom Pseudomonadati; phylum Pseudomonadota; class Gammaproteobacteria; order Alteromonadales; family Shewanellaceae; genus Shewanella; species Shewanella mangrovisoli. The sequence continues at coordinate 1,203,900 of NZ_CP080412.1, read as the reverse complement.
ACAAGGTCGCCAACCTTAACCACACTTCAATCATTACGGGGATTATTAGCCGTCAACATGACGAGTTTTATAACTCTTTGATTGTGCTGGGTAACCACAATCAGAAGCAGCAAGACACGCCGGATTATGAGAGCGATGGCAGCAACCAATTTAAGAAACATCATCTACTGCCTATTGGTGAGTTTGTGCCCTTTGAAGCCTTACTCCGCCCGATTGCCCCTTTCTTTAATCTGCCGATGTCCTCCTTTGCGCGGGGTGATTATCAACAGCCGAATTTGAGCGCCGTAGGCCATAAAATTGCTCCGGCAATTTGTTATGAAATCGCCTTCCCAGAGCAGCTGCGTGACAGTGTTAACCTCGGTACCGATCTACTGCTAACCGTATCGAATGATGCGTGGTTTGGCAGCTCAAATGGTCCGTTGCAGCATATGGAGATTGCCCAAATGCGCGCCATCGAATTGGGCCGTCCTCTAGTGCGCGCCACCAATAATGGCGTGACCGCGGTTGTCGATGAGCAAGGCAATATCACAGCCGCACTGCCGCAATTTGAAACGGGCGTGCTGAGCGCGACGATTCCACTAGTCACAGGCCAAACCTGGTTTGCTAAAATCGGCCAAACGCCGCTGCTACTGCTCTGTGGTGCGCTCCTGTTATTCGGTTTTATTCGTCGTAAAAAACAGCAATAGAATTAGAAATGATTAATCAAAAACACACTCAAGGCTTTACCTTAATCGAACTCGTGATCGTTATTATCGTGCTGGGAATTTTAGCGGTTATCGCGGCACCGAAATTTATCGGCATGAGCAAAGAGGCGCGGGAAAAAAGCCTGCTGCAACTCCAAGCCAGCGTAAAAACCGCCAATACCTTAGCCTATTCCAAGACCCAAATGCCGAGCTTGCAGAGTCAAGCCGTTGTGGGCCGTGACGATATTATCGACATCGACCTCGATGGTGATGGCGTGGCCGAAACTCGCCTCAAGTGGGGTTATCTGGATAATACCGATATCGAAAAATGGATTGTGAAAGACGATAAACTCGTCATTCAATATCAAGGCATCGATATTACTTACATCGGCTATGACTTGAATGACAATACCTTAGCCGACGACGATCAGTGTTATTTCCGCTACACCCAAGCCGCCGATGCCAGCACACCACCGCTTTACGATATCAATGTCCAAGGCTGTTGATGACGCATAAAAAACGACGCTAAGCGTCGTTTTTTATTTCTGGCACACCCCAGGACTAAGGCGTTAACGCCTCGCGGGTAAACTCTTCATGGTCACACTCGGGGCAATCTGGGATCACTCCCGGGAACTCGATACTCATTTCATGACCGCAGTTAGTGCACACCATCACCCCTTGGCTGACGATATCACCACTCTGGTAATAGCCGTGGTGTTTGAAGTCTTGCGTCAACTCGTGCCACTCCACTTGGCTACGATCAGTGATTTCACTTAACCAATGCCATAGGGTATTTTCGAGGGTGATCACCGTTGGGCTGTGGCTTAAACTGTCGGCATTTTGCTCACGCAAGAAGCTGGCGATATCACGCTTTAAGAATTGCTCCACTAAGGCGAGCTCATCTTCCCCCGCTTGTTCTTTGAGGCGTAAAAACTCCTTCCCTTGAGTGACAGACTTAAATAAATTCTTTGCAGTCAGCGAGTTATCTTCCGCAAATTGCGCTTTCACTTCGTTAATTAAGGCTTGATACAGTCCTAGTAGTGCACTACTTCTATCATTCATAACCAATACTCCTTCATAGAACCTTTTTAATGCATCGCTTCTAGTTTATTCTATGCAGATCTTATTCGCGTCGATATGGCGTTAGATCAAATAAATAGGCGGCACTGCCGGAAATAGCGTGATGCAAGAGCAATATAATCCCTCAGAAATTGAAGCCTTAGTGCAAAAGCACTGGCACGACAACAAAACCTTTGAAGTTACTGAAGATGCGAACAAAGAAAAGTTTTATTGCCTTTCGATGTTCCCCTATCCTTCAGGTCGACTCCACATGGGACACGTTCGCAACTATACCATAGGCGATGTGGTTGCCCGCTTCCAGCGTCTTCAAGGCAAAAACGTGCTACAACCTATCGGTTGGGACTCTTTCGGTTTGCCTGCAGAAAACGCCGCAATCAACAACAAAACCGCTCCAGCACCATGGACTTATCAAAACATTGAGTACATGAAAAACCAGCTAAAACTGCTGGGTTTTGGCTACGACTGGAGCCGTGAAATCGCCACTTGTACCCCAGAATATTACCGCTGGGAACAATGGTTCTTCACTAAACTGTACGAAAAAGGCTTAGTTTACAAGAAGACCGCTTCTGTTAACTGGTGCCCTAACGATGAAACCGTACTGGCTAACGAGCAAGTACAAGACGGTTGCTGCTGGCGTTGTGATACCCCTGTAGAACAAAAAGAAATTCCACAGTGGTTCATTAAGATCACCGCCTACGCCGAAGAACTGTTAAACGACATCGACACCTTAGACGGCTGGCCTGAGCAAGTTAAGACCATGCAGCGCAACTGGATTGGTCGCAGCGAAGGCGTGGAAATGACCTTTGGTGTGGCAGGTAGCGACAAGTCATTCGACATCTACACAACCCGTCCAGATACCCTGATGGGCGTAACCTATGTGGCGATTGCCGCGGGTCACCCATTAGCCGAATTAGCAGCTCAAACTAACCCTGAGCTTGCCCAGTTCGTTGAAGAGTGCAAAAACAGCACCACGTCAGAAGCCGATTTAGCCACCATGGAAAAACGTGGTGTCGCGACAGGTCTATACGCAATTCACCCGATCACTGGCAAACAAGTGCCCATTTGGGCGGCTAACTTCGTCCTGATGAACTACGGCACAGGTGCTGTGATGTCTGTTCCAGGTCACGACCAACGCGATTACGAATTTGCCAAAAAGTACAATCTGCCCATCGAAGCGGTTATCAAACCTGTTGACGGCGACTTAGACATCAGCGAAGCGGCTTACACCGAAAAAGGCGTACTGTTTAACTCTGGCGAGTTTGACGGCTTAGACTTTGACGGCGCCTTCAATGCTATCGCCGACAAGCTCGTTGCCGAAGGTAAAGGCAAACGTCAAGTAAACTACCGTCTACGCGACTGGGGTGTTTCACGTCAACGTTACTGGGGCGCACCTATTCCTATGGTGACCTTAGCCGACGGTACCGTTATCCCAACACCAGAAGATCAACTGCCAGTGATCCTGCCAGAAGATGTAGTGATGGACGGTATTCAAAGCCCAATCAAGGCCGATAAAGAATGGGCGAAAACCCAAGTTAACGGTCAAGACGCGCTGCGCGAAACCGATACCTTCGATACCTTTATGGAATCATCTTGGTATTACGCCCGTTACTGCAGCCCACAGGCTGACCAAATGTTAGATCCAACCAAGGCCAACTACTGGTTACCGGTAGATCAGTACATTGGTGGTATCGAACACGCCTGTATGCACTTGTTGTATTTCCGTTTCTTCCACAAGTTGCTGCGTGACGCGGGTCTAGTCAACACCAATGAGCCAGCAAAACAACTGCTGACTCAAGGTATGGTTCTGGCCGATGCCTTCTACTACACCAACGACAAAGGTGCCCGAGTATGGGTGTCACCGTTAGACGTTGTCACCACAGAAAAAGACGACAAGGGCCGTATTACTAAGGCTATCGACAAAGACGGTAACGAACTGGTTTACACCGGTATGAGCAAGATGTCGAAGTCGAAAAACAACGGTATCGACCCACAGGTGATGGTAGAGAAATACGGCGCCGACACTGTGCGTCTATTCATGATGTTCGCCTCACCACCAGAATTAACCTTGGAATGGCAAGAGTCTGGCGTTGAAGGCGCGCACCGCTTTATCAAACGTCTGTGGAAACTGGCCAGCGAT